>NZ_FNFB01000033.1 GCF_900100395.1 Nonomuraea maritima
TGGCTCGGCTGGACGACGCCGTGGACGACGACGCCCGCGGCATGCTGGCGCAGGGCGTGACGGGGTTGCGGCGTTACGGGCCGCAGGGGGAGCGGCGGTTGGACGATCTGGCGGTGTTCGTGCAGGCGTTCGCGCCGCCGCCGCGGATGCTGGTGTTCGGGGCGATCGACTTCGCCGCGGCGGTGGCCAGGGTGGGCAAGTTCCTGGGTTATCACGTCACGGTGTGCGACGCGCGGCCGATCTTCGCGACGGCCCGGCGGTTCCCCGAGGCCGACGAGGTGGTGGTGAGGTGGCCGCACGACTACCTGGCCTCGGTCGAGGTGGACGAGCGCACGGTGATCTGCGTGCTGACCCACGACCCGAAGTTCGACGTGCCGCTGCTGGAGGTGGCGTTGCGTACCGATGCGGGCTATGTGGGGGCGATGGGGTCGCGGCGTACGCACGAGGACCGGCTCGCGCGGTTGCGTGAGGCGGGGTTGAGCGAGGAGGAGCTGGCGCGGCTGCGCTCGCCGATCGGGCTGGACCTGGGGGCGCGTACGCCGGAGGAGACGGCGGTGTCGATCGCCGCGGAGTTGATCCAGCTGCGGTGGGGCGGTTCTGGACGTCCGCTGGCGACGACGGAGGGCCGCATCCACACGTCGACAGAGCACTGACGTACCTGTGTTACGGTTTGGGCGATATCGCTGTTACGCCGTTCTGGCCATCTGGCCGGACGTGCCGGGGCCCGCCAAGGGGACATGGGCGGGCGACTCGTACACGGGGGATTCATGCAATCTGTAGAGACGTACGACTTCGTCGTCATAGGCGCGGGTACGGCGGGCTGCGTGCTCGCCACGCGGCTCTCCGAGGACGGCGACGTGCGCGTCCTGCTGCTGGAGGCAGGCAACGCGGAGCCGCTCGAGGCCATGGCCGTGCCCGCGGCGTGGCCGACACTGCTGCAGAGCACCGCGAACTGGGGCGACGTCACCGTCGAGCAGGCCGCGACCGGAACGTCGATACCCCTGGGCCGCGGACGCGGACTCGGCGGATCGTCCAGCATCAACGCCATGGCGTTCGTGCGCGGACACCGCACCAGCTACGACGCCTGGGTCAGGGCCGGCGCGAAGGGCTGGGGCTTCGACGACCTGCTGCCGTACTTCAGGCGCAGCGAGAACGCCGACCGCCGCGACCCCGCCCTGCGCGGCGTGGGCGGCCCCCTGACCGTACGGTCCGCCGACCCGCTCCACCCCGTGGCGGCGGCAGGTCTGGAGGCCGCCGTCCAGGCCGGTCACCGGCGGGCCGGCGACGTCAGCGGGGGCCAGGAGGAGGGGTTCGGCGCCGTCGACCTGAACGTCGTCGGCGGCAGGCGGCAGAGCGCCGCCGACGCCTACCTCAGGCCGGTGCTGCACCGTCCCAACCTCGACGTCGTCACCGGCGCGCTCGTCCACCGCGTGCTGGTCGAGAACGGCCGGTGCGTCGGGGTCGAGTACCGCACCGACGCGGGCGTCTCCGTCGCGGCCTGCTCGCGGGAGGTCGTGCTCTGCGCGGGCGCGGTCGGGTCCGCGCAGGTGCTCATGCAGTCGGGGATCGGGCCCGCCGCCCACCTGCGGGACGTCGGCGTCGAGGTCGTCCTCGACCTGCCGGGGGTCGGCGGCAACCTGCACGACCACGCGATCGTCCCCCTCGTGTACGCCGCGGCGCGGCCCGTTCCGGCCACGGGGGGCCCGCACGGCGAGGTGATCGGCATGGTGCGCAGCCACCTCGCCACGGACGGCCCCGACCTGCAGCTCCTCTTCATCGACATCCCGTACGCGCCCGGCGTGGCCGTGGACGGCTACACCATCGCGGTCTCGCCCATGCTTCCGCGCAGCCGCGGCACGGTCCGGCTGTCGAGCGCCGAGCCGGGCGCCCGGCCCGTGATCGACCCGAACCACCTGGGCGACGAGCACGACCTCGCCACGGCCGTCGCCGGCTTGCGCCTCGCCCGCGAGATCGGCCGCGCCGCCGCGCTGGACCCGTGGCGCGGCGAGGAGCTCCACCCGGGCCAGGACGTCACCGACGACGCCGCCCTGCGCGCGTACGCCAGGCGCTCGACGAGCTCGTACTTCCACCTGGTCGGCACGTGCCGCATCGGGCAGGACGAGGCCGCCGTCGTGGACCCGGACCTGCGGGTGCACGGCATCGACGGCCTTCGCGTGGCCGACGGCTCGGTGATCCCCTCGATCCCGTCCGCCAACACCAACGCCACCGTCTACGCCATCGCCGAACGCGCCGCCGACCTCCTCCGCTCCTGACGAGCCCGTCAGCGAGCGAGCAGGTCGCGCAGGAACCTCGTGACGTCCGCGGGCGCCTCTTCGGCCATGAAGTGGCCGCAGGTCACGGTGGCGTGCGTCAGATCGGGCGCCCAGGCACGCCACACGGCCGCCGCGTCGTACCCGAGGGCGGTGCCCCAGTCCTGCTGCAGGACGGTGACCGGCATCCGCAGACGTTCACCCGCCTGCCGGGAGGCCCGGTCGTGCGCCACGTCGACGCCGGCCGAGGCGCGGTAGTCGGCGACGATCGAGGGCACCGCGTCCCGGCAGGCGTCCAGGTAGGCGGCGCGGATCTCGGCGGGCATCGAGCGCGGGTCGCCCGTCCACAGGTCGAGGAAATGGCCGAAGAAGGCGTCCGGTGCCGCCGCGATCATCCGCTCGGGCAGTCCTGGAGGCTGGGCCATCAGGTAGAGGTGGAAGGCGACGGCCGCGTCGGCGCCGTGCAGCACGTCCCACATGTCCAGGGTCGGCAGCACGTCCAGGCAGGCCAGATGGCTGATCGTCGCGGGGTGGTCGAGGGCGGCGCGGAAGGCGACGAGGGCGCCCCGGTCATGGCCGGCCAGCGCGAACCGCTCGTGGCCCAGGGCGCGCGCCAGGGCGACGACGTCAGCGGCCATGGTCCGCTTGGCGTAGGTGTCGGGGCCGTTCTCCACGGGTTTGTCGCTGGCGCCGTAGCCGCGCAGGTCGGGACAGATCACCGTGTGGTCGGCGGCCAGATCGGTGGCGACGTGCCGCCACATCACGTGGGTCTGCGGGAAGCCGTGCAGCAGGACGATCGGGCTGCCCGAGCCTGCGACGGCGGCGCTCAGCGTCACGCCGTCGGCGACCGGGACGCGCTGCCGCTCGAAGCCGGGAATGGTGGGAGCCAAGGTCGTGGCTCCTTTCGCCTCTGGATGGGATCGGACACGACCAGCCTGTACGGCCCGGATGAGCGTCCGATGAGCGCGCTAGCGTGGTTGCCCGGGAGGGAGGGCAGCGGCATGGCGGTCGTCTTCGGAGTGCTGGGACCGGTCGTGGCCTGGGACGACGCCGGCGACCTGGTCAGGTTGAGGGGGCCGCGGCACCGCGCGGTCCTCGCCCGGCTGATCGTCGCGCGCGGCCGTGTCGTTCCCGTCACCGGCCTGGTCGACGATCTGTGGGAGGACCCGCCGCCGGGCGCGGTCGGCGCGGTGCGCACGTTCGTCGCCGCCCTCCGCCGTGCCCTGGAACCCCGCCGCCCGCCTCGGGCCCCGGCCCGCCTGCTGGTCACCGTGGGGCCGGGATACGCCCTGCACGCCGCCCCGGACGCGGTCGACGCCTGGCGTTTCGAGCACGCGGTCGCCGGCGCGGCCGCGCTCTCGCCCGACGCCGCGCTCCCACGGCTGGAGGAAGCGCTGAGCCGGTGGCGCGGACCCGCCTACGCCGACTTCGCCGACGAGCCGTGGGCCCGCGCGGAGCGCTCCCGCCTGGCCGAACTCCGGCTGTACGCGGTCGAACGCCGCGCCGAGGCCCGGCTGGGTCTCGGCCTGGCCGCTGAGGCCGTACCGGACCTGGACGCGCACGTGGCCGAACACCCCTGGCGGGAGGAGGGGTGGCGGCTCCTGGCCCTGGCGCTGTACCGGTCGGGCCGCCAGGCCGACGCCCTGGGCGTGCTGCGGCGCGCGCGTTCGCTCCTGGTCGAGCGGATGGGTGTCGACCCGGGCCCCGGACTGCGCCGCCTGGAGGCGGACATCCTCCACCACGCCGACCGCCTGACCGAGGCCGGGCGCTCCGGTGAGACGACGGCTCGGGTATGGGCGCAGGCGACCGCCGCCTACGACCGTACGGTCGCCTCCGGCGCCCGTACCCGGCTCGAGTCGACGGTGGGCCTGTTGCGCGGGCTCGCCGTGACGGGAGGCGGCGGGCTCCAAGCCGCACGTGAGCACCGGGTGGCGGCCGTCGCCGCGGCCGAGGAGCTGGGTGACGCCGAACTCACCGCCCGGGTGATCGGCGCCTACGACGTCCCGGCGATCTGGACCCGTCTCGACGACCCGGAACAGGCGGGAAAGGTGGTCGCGGCGGCCGAACGCACCCTGCTCGCCCTGCCCTCAGAGGGCCACGAGGCCGCCCGGGCCCGGCTGCTGGCCACGATCGCCGTGGAGTCACGAGGCCTGCGGTCACCGTGCGGACCGCAGGCCGCCCGGCAGGCGGAACGGATCGCCCGCGACCTGAACGATCACACCGTGCTGGCCTTCGCCCTCAACGGCGTCTTCATGCAGACCTTCCACCGCGCCGGGCTGGCGCCCCGCCGGGCCGAGATCGGCGCCGAGCTCGTCGCGCTGTCCGAGCGGCACGGCCTGGCCACCTTCGAGGTGCTCGGTCACCTCGTCAGGCTCCAGGCCCTCGGCGCGTCGGCGGACTTCCCCCGGGCGGACCGGCACGCCGACGCCGCCGACCGCCTCGCCGAGCGGCACGAGCTTCCGCTGGTCGGCGTGTTCACCCGCTGGTACCGGGCGTTGCGCCTCGACGCGACCGGCGGGGCGCCGCTCGCCGAGGTGGAGGCGGCCTACCGGGAGGCGGCTGCGGGCACGGCCGGGGTGGGCATGCCCGGCCTGGAGCGGGGTCTGCTGCCGCTCGCCCTCCTGTGCCTGCGCCTTCGGCACGGACTGCCCGCCGCCATCGACGACCACGAGGACTGGGGTCCGTACGAACCGTGGGTCCGCCCGCTGGTGCTGCTGTCGCTCGACCGGCCAGAGGAAGCCGCCGCGGCGCTGCGCGCCGTCCCCGAGCCGCCCCGCGACCTGCTGTTCGAGCTGCTGTGGTGCCTGACCGCCCGCGCGGCCGTCCTGATCGGCGACCACGACACCATGGCGCGCGCCCACGACGAGCTCGCTCCCGCGGCGGCGGAGCTGGCCGGGGCGGGCAGCGGCCTGCTCACCCTGGGCCCGGTCGCCTCCCACCTCGCCGCCCTCACCGCGGCCCTCCACCACCCGAGCTGACGATTTGTTCGCGGTGCTATGTCACTGCTGAGTGCGCCAAAACATGAAATGTGGGATACGCGATGTTCCTCCCGTGTCAGGGGTTGCTGTCTCATGCCGGCTGGGAAAGATGCTCGGTGGCGCGGCGGCCTGGCGCGTCTGCGCCGGTGTCGCATTCCTGCTCGCGGCCCGCTCGCCACAGGCGGCCCGGGCGTTGCGCCGCCACTGCCGACCGTTCGACCCGGGGAGCGACGGTGATCACATCGGTGGTACGACTCGACGACGTGCCGGTCTGGGAACGCTTCGACTTCTGGTGGCAGGCCGTCGCCCGGTCGGTGGTCTCGGTCAGCGCCTCCAGCGACCGGGCAGCCGACTTCTGGGCCGAGATGACGACGGTCGACTTGGGTTCGGTGCAGATGTCCCGCGTCAGATGCGCCGGCTTCGAGGCGCACAGGAGCAGGAGCAGGATCCGCAGCTCGGATCCCGAGGCCTACCAGCTCTCTCTCGTGCTGCGCGGCAGCTCGGGGATACGGCAGGAGGGCCGTGAGACGCTGCTCGCGCCGACCGATCTGATGCTGTACGACACGTCTTTGCCCTTCAAGGCGTGGACGGGGAGCGGCTCGGCGAAGGGGCGGCACCAGGCCGGCTCGGACGGGCTCATCCTGCAGATCCCGCATGACGCCCTGCCGTTCCCCGCCGCGCAGGTCCGGCGCCTGCTGGCCGCCAGGATCGCCGGGCGGCAGGGCGTCGCCGCGCTGCTCGGTGACGTGCTGCGCGGGCTCGTGACCCGGTGCGACGAGCTGTCGGCCGCCGACGCGGCCCGGCTGCGCGGCATCATCCTCGACCTGGTCATCGCCGCGCTCGCCCACGAGATGGAGGCCGACCCCACGCCGTCCATGACCGACCCCGGCAGGACGCTCGGCCTGCAGATCCGGGCGTTCGTCGAGCAACAGCTGGCACAGGCCGACCTGTCGCCCGCCGCCATCGCCGCCGCCCACCACATCTCCGTGCGGCAGTTGCACCGGCTGTTCCAGCAGGAGGGACACACCGTCGGCGGCTGGATCCGCCGGCGCCGGCTGGAACGCTGCCGGCGCGCACTCGCCGACCCCCTGCTGGACGGCATGCCGATCAACGCCATCGCCGCCCGCTGGGGTTTCCCGAACGACTCGCACTTCAACCGGACCTTCCGCAGGGCCTTCGGCGTCACTCCGGCGGCGTACCGGCGGCAGGCGCAGGAGGAGCGGCCGGTCCGGGACGACTGAACGGGCCGAGGCGGTCAGCCGGCCCCCGTGCGGCGGACCACGACGCCGAGCAGCCGGTCGCCGGGGACGTACCCGCAGTGGCGGGAGTCGTAGGAGTCGGCGGCGTTGTCACCCACGACGACGAGGCAGCCGGCCGGGACGGTCGCCTCGGGAACGTGCGCGAGCGCGTCGAAGCCGTCCCTCGGCACCGGGTCGCCGGGGGCGGCGGTGACGCGTTTGATGCTCCAGGGATCCTTGACCGCGAGGTTCCACGACGGGGGATAGCTGAGCCTGACCACCACCACCTGGCCGGGCCGCACCGAGCGCACCCGGGCGCGGCGGACCCAGACGCGGTCGCCCGAGCGGTAGGCGGGCTCCATGCTCGTACCCGACACGGACACCATGACGTAGCGGGTCCGCAGCCACACGACCGCGCCCGCGACCGCCACCGCGCACACCGCCAGGGCCACGATGAGGACGCTCACCGGGGGAACCCCTCCGGTCGGCGCGCGGCGGTCTCGCCGTACCCCTGGGCCTGGAGCCGGAACATCCGCGCGTACGTCCCGCCGGCGGCGATGAGTTCGTCGTGGGTGCCCCGCTCCAGCACGGCTCCGCCGTCGAGCATGACGATGAGGTCGGCGTCGCGGACGGCCCCGAGCCGGTGCGAGATGAGCAGGCTGGTACGGCCGGAGCGGATCATCCGCAGCCGGGTGTGGATGTCGTGCTCGGCCTCCGCGTCGAGCCCCGCGCTCGGCTCGTCGAGGATCATGAGATCGCGGGAGCGGCGCAGGAACGCCCGGGCCAGGGCCACGCGCTGCCACTGGCCGCCGGACAGCACCACCCCGGTCTGCGCGTCGTCGTCGCCCGAGCCGCTGAAGAACAGCCGGGTGAGCAGGGTGTCGTAACCGAGAGGCAGCCCGCGAAGGGTCTCGTGCACGCCCGCCGTGGCGGCGGCCCGCTCGATGCGGTCGCGGTCACCGAGCGCGGTGAGGTCGCCGAGGGCGACGTTGTCGGCGGCGCTGAAGTCGTACGCCATGAAGTCCTGGAACACCGCGCCGATGCGCTCGCGCAGGTCGGCGGGGTCCATGTCCCTGATGTCGACGCCGTCCCACAGGACCGCGCCCTTCGTGGGGTCGTAGAAGCGGCAGATCAGCTTCACGATCGTGCTCTTGCCCGAGCCGTTGTGGCCGACGAGGGCGAGCGTCGTCCCCGCGGGGAGGAACAAGTTCACGCCGCGCAGCACCCACGGATGGCCGTCGCTGTAGCGGAACCACACGTCGCGCAGCTCGATGCCGTGGCGCAGCGGCGTGCCGGCGCGCCGCCGCGCCGAGGTCGGCAGGTCGGGACCGTCGTCCACCACCGCCGCGTAGTGGCCGAACATCATGAGCTGCTGGTGGCCGCCGGCGATCGCGTCCACCACGGAGTCGACCGCGCCCTGCACGCCCATCACGGCGGCCACGAACATGGACACGTCGCCCACGGTGAGCTGTCCCTGGACGGCCGCGAACACCGTCCAGGCCAGACCGGCGCCCGACACCGCCGCCGACAGCGTCGCGAGCGCCGCCTGGACCGACTGCTCACGCCGGTCGAGCCGGCGGCGGGCGTCGTTGGCGGCCACGCGGTCGGCGAGCATCCGCCCGCGCAGGAAGCCGCCGAGCCCGAACAGCCGCACCTCCCTGGCCGCGTTCACACTGGTCAGGAGGTCGGCGTAGAAGAACTCGCGGCGCTCGGTCGGGCTGATCGACAGCAGCATCGCCGCCCTGAGCCGCGAGAGCCGTACGGACATCGTCAGGGCGGGCACCCCGGCCGCCAGCACGATGACGGTGATCATCGCGTTGATCACCAGCAGCGAACCGACGAACCCGGCGAGGGTGAGCAGGCCGCGGACGAATCCGAGGACGCAGTCGACCATCCTGCCGGGGGAGCTCGCGCTCTGCTGGGCGAGCCGCAGGCGGTCCAGGTAGGCGGGGTCCTCCAGCCGGCTCACGCCGACGGTGCGGTCGAGGGCGGTGAACAGCTCGTCCTGCGCCGCGAGCCCCACCTTGCGGTCGATCTCCCCCCGCAGGTACTGGGTCGCGTACGGGACTGCCGCGTTCGCCAGGCCGGCCGCCGCGAGGCCGGCCACCAGCCCGGCCACCGCCGAGACGGAGGCGGCCGTCACGACGGTGTCGAGCGTCAGCTTGGTCAGCCAGGCGATCGCCACAGGGAACGCGGCCGTCAGCAGGGTGAGGGCCAGGTAGCAGGCCATGGCGGAGGGAGCCGACCGGCAGGCGAGAGCGATCGCCCGGACCATCCCGGCCGCCAGCGGGCGGTGGTCGGGCGCCGTCATCTCTCTGCGGGCGCCGCGAGCCTGGCGACGTCCCGCTCGACCGCGAGGACCGTCCCCTCGCTGTCGACCAGGCAGAACGCGGGGTACTCGGTGACGGAGAAGGCGTTGGCGACCCCGTCGGAGAAGTCCTCGTCCACGACGACCGTCGCCACCTGCCGTAGTTCGGCGGTCATCTCCGCCGTCGCGGCCGGCTCGCCGGGCGCCACGATCGCGAGGATCAGGCTGCGGCCCCCGATGCGCTCGCGGGCGTGGGCCAGGAAGCCCGGCAGCTTCTCCACACAGGGCGCGCAGCCGGGACTGAAGAACGCCACGAGCGTCTCACCCGACAGGGAACTCCGCGCGATCTCCTCCCCGTCGAGGGTGGTCGCGGTGAACTCCCCGACGGTGGCTCCCACCGTCGGCAGCGTGCCCTCCAGCGCCGCTCCCGCCGGCCCGCCCTGCAGCAGACGCTCCAGATGGGCGGTGTGTTCCTTCAGGCGGCGGACGACCCCGAGGGTCAGGACAAGATCCAGTGCGCACACCGCCCCGACCAGGACGATGGCGGCCCACATCACGGCCATTGCATGCTCCCTTCCAGCACCCCGACGGCTACGACAGCCTCGGGCCGAACAGTTCGCCGAGTTCTTCGAGACGTATGACCACCACGGCCGCCGCGAGCGCCGCGCCTGCCGTGACCGCCAGCCCGGCGGCCTCGGCCGCGCCGAACGGGCCGGGGTCGAGCGTCAGCCCCGCGGCGACCGCGCCGAGAAGCAGTGCGTTGCGTACGAGATGCCACCCGCTCAGCCGCGCCGACCCGCCGAAGCACCGGCAGGGGGCGGCCACGCCCCGGCGCAGCGCCAGCGCGATGGCCACGCCGAACGCGGCCAGGAGCAGGCCCGCGAGAGCCAGCGCCACGGACGGCGCGGGGATCAGCAGCACCACCACGGCCGCCTCGGCGGCCACGACGACCGGGGCGACGATCCTGGCGGCGGCCGTCGAGGCCCGCCCCGACGGGAGGAGGGCGCCCAGCAGCTTGCGCGTCGACTCCACGAACTCCCGCCGGTCGCCCCTGAGCTTGCTCGCGACGGAGACGGCGAAGACGAGGGCGACGAGCAGTTGACATCCGAAAGCTAGGTATTCCACGCGTACTCCCAGCGCGAATCCGGCCGGCCGGTCGTTCGGGGGCCGCCGTGCCCGTGACGGCGCACGGCGGCGTCGTGCCTTCACCGGTCAGCAGTAACCGCCGGTCAACCTGCAGCCCGTGCATGCCGAGCCGCTGAAACAGTGCTCGATGTACGTGCCGCGCAGGGCGGGCAGGCCGCCGTCCTTCATGCAGCAACTGCGCACACACTGGCAGGGGCCGGACGCGAGGGCCGTCATCCTGGGGACCAGCCGTTCCAGCAGCCTGTCGCCGAACCTCATGATCACTTGCATCATCGGTCATCACCTCCCTCGAAGATCGCGCGTCGGACGGGCAGGCGCACGGGATCGGGTGCTGCTAGCAGCTCTGCGGGGTGCTGGTGACCCTGCAGCCCGTGCATGCCGAGCCGCTGAAACAGTGTTCGATGTAGGTTCCGGTCAGGCCCAGCGTGGAACTGAAGCGGACGCAGCAGTAGCGCACGCACTGGCAGGGGCCGGACGCGTGGGCCGTCATCCTGGGGACGAAGTTCTCCAGGAGCCGGTCACCGAACTTCATGATCGTTTCGGTCATGGCTGTTCACCTCCTTTCTGGATCTCGTGGGTGCCGAGGCAGTCGTGGAGGAAGAGGCGAAGGAGATGAGGGGGCCCGGGTCCGGGTGGCCGCCGCCGGTCATCCGGGCTGTGCGAGGTGTGGTCCGGCCGGTTTCTGACTCGTGAGGTCAATTCCCGTTCGATCGCTCCTGCATGAGCATGGCACGGGCGCGCAGTCGCCGGTTCTCCGTGCGTGCCACGCCTCTTGCCCGTCCGTGCCGGGATTCGCGGCCGGCGGGGGTCACCGCCTCCTGGCGGTGTACGTGGCCGTCGTGCCGTCGCAGCGCACGCGCCGCAGCCCGGCCTTCTCCAGGACGCGTACGGAGGCCACGTTCGCCAGCTCCACGTCGGCGAACACCTCGTCCACGCCCGGAGCGGTCAGCCCGAACGCGGTCATCGCCCTGGTGGCCTCCGTGGCGTACCCGCGCCCGCGCCGCGACTCCACGATGCCGTACCCGACCTCGATGACGCCGTCGTCGGGCGGCCAGAACAGCCCGATCGCGCCGACCGCCAGACCGGTGTCCCGCTCGACGATCTGGCGCTGGCCGTACACGTACATGGCTTCGGGGCGTTCGGCGACGAAGCCGGAGATGCGCCGGTCGGCGGCGGACGGGAAGTCCCGCGCCCAGTGCGCGAGCCGCAGGCCGCCGACGACCGCGGCGATGTCGGCGGGGGGCCACAGACGCAGCACGAGCCGTTCGGTGACCACGTCGGCGCCGGTCGGCGAGGAGGAAAGGGACACGTGGCACTCCTGATTCGTTCGTACGCCACGGGGACACGGCCCTGGCGAGTGACGGACTCGTCGAAGGAGCGATCGAAAGCGGGTCCTTCCCCATGGAACCACGACAGTCGTTCCTGGCGTGACACGCGCTCGGGAGCGGAGGTGGAGAGTGTGGGGTGGGTGAGACTGGGGTTCATGTTTCCGGAGACCCCGGCCGCTGCGGCGGCGATGTCCGTGGTCGGGCGGTTCTGCTCGCCCGCGCTGCTCAACCACTGCGTCCGCTCCTACCTGTGGGCGGCGACGTACGGCGAGGCGCACGGCATCGCCCACGACGAGGAGCTGCTCTACGTCGCGGCGCTGCTGCACGACATGGGGCTGACGGAGTCGTTCGACAGTCACACGGTGCCGTTCGAGACGGCGGGCGGGCGGCTGGCCTGGGTGTTCGGCACGGCGGCCGGCTGGCCGCAGGAGCGGGCCGCGCGGGCCGAGGAGATCATCGTGCTGCACATGCGCGACGACGTGTCCGCGGCCGCCGACCCTGAGGCGCACCTGCTGCAGGTCGCCACCAGCTGGGAGATCGTCGGACGGCACGCCGACCAGTTCCCGGCCGACGTACGGGCGGACGTGCTCGCCCGCTATCCGAGGCTGACATTCGGCGCGGAGTTCCTGGCGTCGTTCGAGGACCAGGCGAGGCGCAAGCCCGACTGCGCCGCCGCCGCATCCGTCCGCAACGACCTCGCGACCCGGATGGCCGCCAACCCGCTCTCCTAGGCGACCGGGACGAACCTTACGTTCGTTCCGGGGCGGGCCTGGGCCGCGGCGGCGAGGTCGGGGGCGGGCACGACGCCGATGACCGGGTAGCCGCCCGTGGTCGGATGGTCGGCGAGGAACACCAGCGGACGGCCGTCGGGCGGCACCTGCACGCTGCCGAGCACCAGCCCCTCGCTCGGCAGCTCCCGATGGACGGCGCGTTCGAGCGAGTGCCCTTCGGTGCGCAGCGCGATCCGGTTGCTGGCGGTGGCCACCTGGAAGCGGGCCCTGGGCAGGCCGGCCAGCGCGGCCTCGGTGAACCAGTCGTGCCGGGGACCGAGGACGAGCCGGAGCACGAGGTCGCGCGCGGGCGCCGACAGCGGGGCCGTGTCCACCGGGCAGGGACGCGGGGCGGGCGTGCCGAGCGGCAGCCGGTCGCCGCCGGACAGCGGCGCCGGACCGAGGCCGGCGAGCAGATCGGTGGCGCGGCTGCCGAGGACGGGGGCGACGTCGACGCCGCCGGAGAAGGCGACGTAACTGCGTACCCCGTGGGTGGCCGTGCCGACGTCGAGCACCGCGCCCGCGGGAACGTGGACGGGCGCGCCCCAGGCGGCAGGGCGGCCGCCGACCCGTACGGGGGCGGGGGCGCCGGTGACGGCCACGGTGGTCGCCACGTGCGGCCGTACCGCGATGCCGGTGAGCGTCGTCTCCAGGGTGGCGGCCGACTCAGGGTTGCCGACGAGGCGGTTGGCGAGCCGGTGCGCCGGTTCGTCGAGCGCGCCCGAGCGCGGGATGCCGAGGTGGGCCAGGCCGTGTCGTCCGAGGTCCTGGACGGTGGTCAGCGCCCCCGCCCGGACGACCTCGATCATCGGTCGACGGGCACGAAACGTACCCGCGTACCCGGGGTGAACAGCGCGGCCGGCTCGCGCGCCGGGTCCCACAGCACCAGGTCGGTACGGCCGATGAGCTGCCAGCCGCCCGGCGACGAGCGCGGGTAGACGCCGGTGTACTTCCCGGCCAGCGCGACCGACCCGGCGGGCACGGACGAGCGGGGCGTGGCGAGCCGCGGCACGTCGTAGCGCTCCGGCAGCCCGGTCAGGTAGCCGAAGCCGGGGGCGAAGCCGCAGAAGGCGACCCGGAACTCCGCGGAGGAGTGGATCTTCACCACGTCGTCCTCGGACACCTGCCAGTGCGCGGCGACGCCAGCGAGGTCGGCCCCGTCGTACCGGGTGGGCACCTCGACCAGGGCTCCCTCGTCCGCCGCCTGCTCGGTGACGTGCCAGCCGGCGATGTCGCGGGCGAGCGCGGCCGGGTCGTCGAGGCCGTCGAGGAGGACGGTGCGGGCGGCCGGGACGATCTCGCCGACGGTGGGCATCGCCCCGGCGGCGCGCCGCCGGAGCACCTCGGCGTGCAGGGACTGCACCTCGGCGTCGGAACCGACCTCCACCAGCAGGGCACGCGTGCCCACCTTCATCACCTTCACGCGAAGGGCTCCACGGAGACGCCGGCCTCGGTCAGCGCCGCGCGGATGCGGCGGGCCAGGAGGGCCGCCGACGGCGTGTCGCCGTGGACGCACAGGGACCGGGCCGCGACGGGCACGGGTTCGCCGGTGGCCGCGACGACGACGTGCTCCACCGCCATCCGTACCGAGCGGGCCACGACCTCGTCCTCGTCGTGGCGGACGGCTCCGGGCTCGCGGCGCGAGACCAGAGTGCCCGCGGCCGTGTAGGCGCGGTCGGCGAAGGCCTCCTGGACCGTCGGCGAGCCGGCGGCCACGGCGGCGCGGTGCAGCGCGGAGCCGGGCAGGCCGAGGACGGGCAGCGACGGGTCGGCCCGGCGGATGCCCTCGATGACGGCGGCGGCCTGGTCCTCGTCGGTGACCACGCGGTTGTAGAGAGCTCCGTGCGGCTTGACGTAGGAGACCCGGGAGCCGGCCGCGCGGGCGAACACGTCGAGCGCGCCGATCTGGTACGTCACCTCGTCGGCGAGCTCGTCGGGCGCCATGTCGATCGTCCGGCGCCCGAACCCGGCGAGGTCGCGGTAGGACACCTGCGCGCCGATGCGCACGCCACGCTCGGCCGCGAGGGCGCAGACCCGCCGCATGATCGAGGGGTCGCCGGCGTGGAAGCCGCAGGCGACGTTGGCGCTCGTCACGACGTCGAGCAGGGCCTCGTCGTCGGTGAGGGTCCACCGGCCGAAGCCCTCTCCGAGGTCTGCGTTGAGGTCGATGACGTTCAGCCCCGTGTCGCGGTCACCTTGCTCGGTCACGTCGTGGCCGTCCAATCGCTCGTTCCAGGTGCTCGTTCGATGTGTCGTGGAGGAGCCGCAGGTGGTGCGGCCTGGGGAAGCGCGAGGTACGGGCAGAGGTGCACCGCCGCGTCTGATCTCACATGTTGACACATTGCACCCTTGTGGGGTTGTTGAACAATACCTTAACCTCTCGGGGAACTCCCCTCCACCCCATATGGGACGGGACACCAGTACCAAAAGGGACGTCCATATGATCGTTCTCCTTGGTGTTGCCGTGGTCATCCTCGGTTTCGCCCTGAAACAAAACCCGCTGCTGGTCGTGGCAGTGGCCGGTATCGTCACTGGTCTGCTGGGCGGTCTGTCGCCACAGCAGGTGATCGCGGCCTTCGGCGACGGCTTCGCCTCCAGCCGGTCGGTGACGATCTTCGTCATCACGCTGCCCGTGATCGGCCTCCTGGAGCGGTACGGCCTCCAGCAGCAGGCCCGCAACCTCATCGGCAAGCTCGCCGGCCTCACCACAGGACGCTTCCTCACGCTGTACCTCTTCATCCGGCAGATCACCGCCGCGCTCGGGCTCACCAACATCGGCGGCCCCGCGCAGTCGGTGCGGCCGCTGGTCGCGCCGATGGCCGAAGGCGCCGCCGAGCGCCGCTACGGGCCGCTGCCCGAGCGGGTCCGCGAGAAGATCAGGTCCTACTCCTCCAGCGCCGACACGGTCGGCCTGTTCTTCGGTGAGGACATCTTCATCGCCATCGGGTCGATCCTGCTCATCACCGGCTTCGTGAACACGACGTACGGCACCCACCTTGAGCCGCTGAGCCTGGCCATCTGGGCCATTCCGACCGCGATCTGCGCCTTCGTCATCCACGGCTACCGGATGGTGTCCCTGGACCGGTGGCTGGCCCGCGAGCTCGACGCGGCGGTCGCGAAGCGGGAGACGGTCAAGTGATCAAGTCCGAATGGTTCTACTGGCTGATCGGCGCCATCTTCCTGGTGATGGCCGTGCAGATGCTGCGCGACAGCACCAACCCCAAGCGGTACGGAACCGCCGCGTTCTGGGGACTGCTCGGCCTCGGCTTCATCTACGCGACCTGGGTCGTCCAGAAGCAGGCTCCCGCCGAGCCGCTCGGCGTCGCGGTGCTCGTCATGGCGGTACTCGGCGGCTTCGGGCTCACCGGCAAGGGCGAGCGGAGGACGACCACGTCCGAACAGCGGGACGAATCGGCCCGCAAGCTCGGCAGCAAGCTGTTCATCCCCGCCCTCACCATCCCCGTGGTGGCGGTGGTGTGCGCGACCGTGCTCAAGGGTCAGACCATCGGCGGCCAGGTGATCCTGGAGAAGGGCAGCGAGACCATTCTCGGGCTCGGCTTCGGCGCCGTCGCCGCCCTCGTCGTCGGCATGCTCATCCTGCGCGAGCGCCGCGTCGCGACCCCGATCAACGAGGGACGCTCGCTGCTGGAGGCGATGGGCTGGGCCATGCTGCTGCCGCAGATGCTCGCCACGCTCGGCAGCCTGTTCTCCACGGCCGGCGTCGGCGAGCAGGTCGGCAAGATCACCGCGAACGTGCTGCCGAGCGGGCAGACGTACGTCGCGGTCGCCGTCTACTGCATCGGCATGGCGGTGTTCACGTTCGTCATGGGCAACGCCTTCGCCGCGTTCCCCGTCATGACGGCGGCGATCGGCTGGCCGGTGCTGATCCAGGGCGCGGGCGGAGACCCGCACGTGGTGCTCGCCGTCGGCATGCTCGCCGGCTTCTGCGGCACCCTCACCACCCCGATGGCGGCCAACTTCAACATCGTCCCGGCCACCCTTCTGGAGCTGAAGGACCAGTACGGGCCGATCAAGGCGCAGATCCCGACGGCGATCCCGCTGCTCGCCTGCAACATCGTGATCATGTCGATCTTCGCCTTCTGAAGCACCTGCTGAGACGTCGTCGGCCCGGCCTCCCCGGCGTCGGCACACGAGAGGAAACCCATGACCAACGTGCTGCTCACCGGATTCGAGCCGTTCGACGGCTCCGGCGTCAACCCGTCGTGGCAGGCGGTCCAGCTCGCCGCGGCGACACCGCCGGACGGGGTGACGCTGACGACGGCGGTGCTGCCGGTCGTCTTCCACGACGCCATCGCGCAGCTCCGTACGGCCGTCGAGGAGTCCGGCGCCGAGGTCGTCGTGTGCGTCGGGCAGGCGGGCGGGAGGACGGGCATCACGGTCGAGCGCGTCGCCATCAACCTCGACGACGCCCGCATCCCCGACAACAAGGGCGCCCAGCCCGTGGACGAGCCCGTCGTCGCGGACGGCCCCGCCGCGTACTTCGCCACCCTCCCGGTGAAGGCGTGCGTGGCGGCCGTCCGCGACGCCGGCCTGCCCGCGTACGTCTCGCACACGGCGGGCACGTACCTCTGCAACCACCTCTTCTACGGGCTGATGCACCTCATCGCCACCGAGCGGCCGGAGGTGCGCGGCGGCTTCGTGCACGTCCCGTTCCTTCCCGAGCAGGTCACCGGCGGCGACCAGCCGTCGATGTCGGCGCAGTCGATCGCGGACGCGCTGACGGCCATCGTCTCGGCGGCGGTCACCACGACCACGGACCTGAAGGAGACCGGTGGCTCACTCCACTGATCCGTCGGTCGCGGACCTCGCGCCCCGGCTCGCCGCGCTGGCCCTGGAGAACGTGACACGGGAGTTCCCGAACGCCCCGCAGCACCTCGTCAGGGGAGCGGACGACACCGCGCTGCCGCGCGTCCACCACCCGGCCTTCTACGGTTCCTACGACTGGCACTCCGCGGTCCACATGCACTGGCTGCTCGTCCGGCTGCTGCGGCGCGACCGCGCCGGGATCGACGAGGCCGCCGTACGCGGGCTGCTCGACCGGCACCTGACGGCAGGGAACCTGGAGGCCGAGGCCCGCTACCTGCTGGCCAACCCCACGTTCGAACGCCCCTACGGCTGGGCCTGGCTGCTCGCGCTGGCCGCCGAGTGCGCCGCGGCCGGTGACGTCGGCGCTCGGTGGGCGGACGCGCTGCGCCCCGCGGTGGCGGCCGTCGCCGAGCTCGTCGAGCGGTGGCTGGCCAAGGCCACCTATCCCGTCCGCCACGGCGTCCACTCCAACAGCGCGTTCGCGCTGGGACTGATCCTGGACGCGGCCGGGCCCGCCGGGTGCGCGGACCTCGCCGACGCCGGCACCGAGGCCGCCCGGCGCTGGTTCGGCACCGACCGCGACTATCCGGCCGCCTGGGAGCCGTCCGGGCACGACTTCGTGTCGCCGGCCCTCACCGAGGCGGACCTCATGCGGCGGGTGCTGCCGGGCGAGGAGTTCCCGTCGTGGCTGGCGGGGTTCCTGCCGGGGCTCGCGCACGGCGAGCCGCAGGTCCTGCTGGAGCCGCCCGTCGTGTCCGACGCTCACGACCCGCACATCGGTCACCTGATCGGGCTCGCGCTCAGCCGCGCGGCGGCGCTGTCGTCCATCGCCGCCGCCCTCCCGGCGGACGACGCGCGCGTCCCGCTGCTCACCGCCGCGGCCGCCGCGCAGCGGCGCGCCGCCCTGCCTCAGGTGGTCGCCGGCGACTTCGTCAGCGACCACTGGCTCGCCACGTTCGCCGTCCTCGCCCTGGACGCCGCCTGATCGCGCCCCAAAGTCTGATTTTTAGTGATTTGTCGGACGTTGGGGCGCGATCTTGCAACGGACGTCCAATGACTCGTCCCAGGGGCCTACTTACGCTCCGTTTGACGAGGCGGTGGGCCTGCGCGCGCCCGCTTCGTCAGTCGTGAACGAGTGACGGAGGCGTTGCATGCGATTAGCACGGACCGTTTCGATCTTGGCGGCCACCGCGACGGTCGCGGCCCTGAGCGTGGGCCCGACCGCGGCGGCGGAGGCGCAAGCGCCGGGTATCGCGGTCGAAGGCGGCCTGACGCAGCCCGTGTTCTCCCACGACGAGGCGATCCAGGAGGTCGTCTACGTCGAGACCCCGATGGACAGCGACGGCGACGGGCACAACGACCTGATCGCCATGGACATCATCCGCCCGCGCGAGACCGGCACGGGGCTGAAGGTGCCCACCATCATGGAGGCGAGCCCGTACTACGGGCGCTCCTCCCAGCCGGCGCCCGACGCCACCCGCGGCTTCCCCGGCTGGTGGGACGAGTACTTCGTGCCGCGCGGTTACGCCATCGCGCAGGTCGAGATGCAGGGAACGGGCCGGTCGTTCGGCTGCCCGACCACCGGCGGCCCCGAGGACACCATCAGCATCAAGGCCGCGGTCGACTGGCTCAACGGCCGGGCACGCGGCTTCTACTCCGACGGCACGCCGGCCGCCGCCGACTGGAGCACCGGGAACGTCGGCATGCAGGGCGTCTCGTACGTCGGCACCCTGCCCAACGCCGTGGCCACGGAGGGCGTCGAGGGCCTGCGGACGGTCGTGCCGATCGCGGCGATCTCCAACTGGTACAGCTACGCCAACGACCAGGGCATCCCCTGGGCCGGCTGGGGCACCCGGTACACCGAGTACCTCGCGAACTACGTCTCGGTCGGGCGCAGCGCCCCCGGTTCGGTCTCGGCCCCGGCCTGCGCGGACCGCATCAAGGCGCTCGGTGACGAGGAGGAGGCCAGCGACAGCGACTTCACCCCGTTCTGGCAGGACCGCGACTACCTCCCGTCCGCGAACAAGATCAAGACGGCGAAGACGTCGGTGTTCATGGTGCACGGCATGACCGACTACAACGTCAAGACGATGCACTTCGCCAACCTCTGGTACGAGGTCGCCAAGCGGCAGATGCCGCGCAAGATCTGGATCCACCGCGGCGCCCACGCCAACCCCACCAGCTTCCGCAACGCCGAGTGGCAGAGCGTGATGCACCGGTGGATGGACCACTGGCTGTACGACATCGACAACGGCATCATGGACGAGCCGATGGCCGACATCCAGCGGCCCGACGGCTCGTGGGAGACGCACGCGAGCTGGCCGGAACCTGGCACCTCCGACGTGAAGCTGTCGCTCGGCCCGGCCGACGGCGGGGTCACCGGCACCCTGTCGCCCGACTCGTCCACGGGGAACCAGACGCAGAGCTTCGTCGACCAGGTCGAGTCCCAGGCACTCAAGGTCGGCGACCCGTCGCAGGCCCGCGCGGGCCGGCTGGCGTATGTCACCCCGCCGCTGACGCAGGACGTGCGGCTGTCGGGCACGCCGAGCGTCGAGGTCCGGATGACCACCGACAAGACCGGCGCGCTGCTGTCGGCGATGCTGGTCGACTACGGCGAGGGCCCGACCGTCACCGTGGCCGGCAAGGAGCCGCTGGAGTTGGTGCAGGAGCCGTGCCAGCCGGAGAACCTCGCCAACCTCACCGGGTGCGCCACCCCCATGGAGGTCACCACGGCCATCACGCCGGAACGGGTGCTCGCCTGGGGCCACGTGGATGTCCGCAACATGCCTGACCTGCGCCGCAGCGACGACCTCAAGCCCGGAAAGAAGTACCAGGTGCGCTGGAACACGCTGCCGTCCGAGCACGTCATCCCGGCGGGCCACCGCATCGGGCTGGTGCTGACCGGCAACTACAACGCCGACCCGAGCCAGACCCGCCCCGCCCGCGACGAGGCGTCGCTCGGCGGCCGGATCACCATCGACCTGAACGGCAGCCGCCTCAACCTGCCGGTCGTCGGCGGAACCAGCGGCCTGCGCTTCTGACACCCCGCCACCAGTGCGTGCCCCCGCCCCCCATCGGAGGCACGCACTGGTCAAGGGTGATCATCCGCAGCGTTCCCGTGGTGAGCAGGAGCATCTCTCCTGCTCCCGCGTCGCGCAGCGCGGTGAGCCGGCCGGCGGATCGCGACCGGTCCACGATCCGCCCGCCGGAGTCGAGACGGAAGAGCACGCCGTCCCGTCCCGCCAGAATGAATCCGCCGCCGCACCGGCCGATGCCGCTGACGCGCGTCCGGTCGATGTTCAGCGTGCTGAGAACCGATCCGCGCCGGGGGTCGACGGCGAGACAGCCGGAGCCGGCCTCCAGCGCGACCACGCCGGGCGTCGAGGCGGGGACACAGGCGCCATGCGTGAGGAACGTGTCCACGCGCCTCGACCCGAGGCGTAAGTCGACCACGTGCCCACCGGGACGTCCCAGCGGGGCGTGCCGTAACGGCGGTCGAGGCACACGAGCCGGGTGTGGCGTTCGTGGACGACGACGCAGTCCTCGCCGATCGCCGGCGCGCCGGCCGACGGCCTCTGGTGGAGCGGGCGCTCCCACCGTGTCGTCACGATCATGTGGTCGGGGTTCTCGGGACGACCCGGGTCGCTGTCAGTAGGTCGTACGGTGTGGCTCGGTCGCGGCGGGTCAGCAGGAGGACGACGTACGTCCCGGCCAGGGCGTACGTCGCGACGAGAAGGGCCATGCCACTGGCTGAGGTGTCGTCGGCCGTCAGCCGGGTCACCGCCATGTGCGCGCACTGCCACGGGAGCAGCTTCACGGCGTTGCGCAGGACGATCCGCGCCGCGCCCGGACGCTTCCCGCCAGTGGTGACGACGACGAGCCCGGCCCGTCGTTTGCCCCAGGTCGCCTGACGCGGCCCCGCCTCGCAGAGGGTCAGGTACGCCAGCACGGGGAGCACGCTCACCGCCGCGATCAGGACGTCGGGGTTGAGGGCGCCTGGCCGGTACAGCCCGGCCAGATACAGCGGGACGAACACCGCGGCCAGCGCCGCAAGCCAGGCCGCGATCAGGAGGTAGTCCCAGCCGGCGGCCACCAGTCTCGGGCGTAAGCGCTCACGCATCGGTTCCCCTTCCGCTCCCGGCGATGATCTCACCCGGTGGGAGCCGCCGTGCTGACCGAGTGAACGGATAAACTGCGTGCGACAGTGGCCGCACCCCCTCGGCCGGCGTGGACGACGACAGCCGACGGGGGAGTTCGCCTGTGAGACGCCTGACCGCCGCCTGCGACGTGCGGGTTCGCTGAGGCCATGCCCTGGCCGCCGAGCGAACGGCCCCGCCCGGCGCGGGTGCGGGAGCATCCGTACGCGCCCTGGCTGGCGGTGGCGGCGGTGTGCATCGGCGCGTTCATGGGGCAGCTCGACGCCAGCATCGTCACGCTGGTCTTCCCGGCGCTGCAGCGCGAGTTCCACGCGCCGCTGGCGGCGGTGCAGTGGGTGGCGCTGGCCTACCTGCTCACCATCGTGGCCCTGCTGGCCGGTGCGGGGCGGCTCGCCGACGTTTGGGGCCGCAAGCTGGTCTACCTGTCCGGGTTCGTGGTGTTCGCCGCGGCGTCGGCGATGTGCGGGTTCGCGCCGTCGCTGCCCGTCCTGGTGGCGTGCCGGGTGGTGCAGGCGGTGGGGGCCGCGATGTTGCAGGCCAACAGTGTGGCTCTGGTGGTGATGAGCGTCCCCCGGCATCGGCAGCGGGCCGCGCTGGGGGTCCAGGCGGCCGCGCAGTCGCTGGGTCTCGCCCTCGGGCCGCTGGTGGGCGGGGTGATCGTCTCGTTGGTCGGCTGGCGGTGGGTGTTCTGGATCAACGTGCCGGTCGGTGTGGTGGCCGTGCTCGCGGGCCACTACCTGCTGCCCCGCTCCCGCGAGCGGGCTCAGGGCGGGGGCTTCGACGTGGCCGGACTGGTCCTGCTGGCCTGCGCGGCCTCCGGCCTGCTCCTGGCCCTTTCCGCGGTGGCCGGCCTGCGATGGCCGCCATGGACGGTCGGGGTCCTGCTGGCCGCCGCCGTGGCGTCCGCGCTGCTGCTGCGCTGGAGGGAGGCGCGGGCGTCCGTGCCGTTGCTGCACCCGGCCATGACGAAGAACCCGGTCGTGGCGCGCGGGCTGGGCGGAGCGCTGTGCGGCTACCTGGTGCTGTTCGGGCCGCTGGTGCTCGTCCCGCAGGTGCTGCTCGCCGCCGGGCTGAGCGAGCCGCACGCCGGTCTGGTGCTCAGTGCGCTCCCTGCCGGGTTCGCGGTGACCGCGCTCACCAGTGATCTCGCCCTGCCGCGCCGGTGGGGCAACCGGCCGCGCTGCCTGACCGGCGCCCTGACGGCCGCCGCCGGTACGGGGCTGGCGGCGGTCGCGCCCACCGAGCCCCTCCCGCTGGCGGCCTGCCTCGCCGTCCTCGGCGCGGGACTCGGCATGTTCGTCCCGGCCAACAACGCGGCCGTCATGGCCGCCGTCCCGGCACGGGTGTCGGCGACCGCCGGCGGGCTGATCAACATGGCGCGGGGCATCGGCACCGCGCTGGGCATCACCACCGTCACCCTGGTGCTGTTCGCCGCGGGCGGCCCGGACGCCGCCGGGGCCCGCCTCACCCTCGCCGTGCTCGGGTGCGCGGCGCTCGCCGGCGCGCTGACCGCGATCGGGCGGGACACCTGATCGCCGTCGTCAGTGGCTGCCCGACAGCTCCCCTGACAGCGCGGCGTGCATGCGCGCGCTCGGTTGGTTGAGGCCGACGATCCGTACGGTCTTCCCACGGGCGGCGTACTTGGCCTCGACGGCGTCCAGGGCGGCGACGGAGGAGGCGTCCCAGATGTGGGCGTCGGTCAGGTCGACCACCACGTCGTCGGGGTCCTTGCCGTAGTCGAACTGGGAGACCAGGTCGTTGGTGGAGGCGAAGAACAGTTCGCCGGTGACCGCGTACACGACCTGCTTGCCGTCGGGATCGAGGCAGGCGGTCACCTGGGCGAGGTGGGCGACCCGGCGGGCGAAGATGACCAGGCCGGTCAGCGAGCCGACGACGACGCCGATGGCCAGGTTGTGGGTGGCGACCACGACGGCGACCGTGACGACCATGACGGTTGTCTCACCGGCGGGCAGGCGCCTGAGCGTGGCCGGGGCGATGGAGTGCCAGTCGAAGGTGCCGAACGAGACCAGGATCATGACGGCCACCAGCGCGGCCATCGGGATCTTGGACACGAGCGGCCCGAACACGATGCACAGCACCATGAGCATCACCCCGGCGGTGAAGGTGGACAGCCGGGTACGGGCGCCGTTCCTGACGTTGATCATGGTCTGGCCGATCATGGCGCAGCCGCCCATGCCGCCGAAGAAACCCGTGACGATGTTGGCGACGCCCTGCCCGATGGACTCGCGGGTCTTGGAGGAGCGGGTGTCGGTGATGTCGTCCACGAGCTTGGCGGTCATCAGCGACTCCATGAGCCCGACCAGCGCGAAGCCGAGCGCGTACGGGGCGATGAGGGTCAGCGTGTCGAGCGTGAACGGCACGTCAGGCAGACCGGGGACGGGCAGCGACGACGGCAGCGCGCCGCGGTCGCCGACGGTCGGGACTGCCAGGTGGGCGCCGATGGTGAGCGCGGTGAGCGCCACGATGGAGATCAGCGGGGCCGGGACCGCCTTCGTCAGCCGGGGCAGGAACACCATCAGCACGAGCGCCCCGCCGACCAGCGGGTAGACGAGCCACGGCACGTCGATCAGTTCGGGCACCTGCGCCATGAAGATCAGGATGGCCAGCGCGTTGACGAAGCCCACCATGACGCTGCGCGGCACGAAGCGCATCAGCTTGGCGACGCCCAGCGCGCCGAGCACGATCTGGATGAGACCACCGAGGATGACGGTGGCGACCAGGTAGCCGAAGCCGTACTCGCGGGCCAGCGGCGCGACGACGAGGGCGATGGCGCCGGTGGCGGCGGAGATCATCGCGGGACGGCCGCCGACGACGGCGATGACCACGGCCATCGTGAACGAGGCGAACAGCCCGACGCTCGGGTCGACCCCGGCGATGATCGAGAACGAGATCGCCTCGGGGATCAGGGCGAGGGCTACGACCAGCCCCGACAGGATCTCGGTGCGCGCCACCGAGGGCTTCAGCCAGGCGGGACGGCCGGGTCGCAGGTGGGCGGGCAGGGATGAGCTGGGCAACGAACGTCCTTCGTGATGAGCGGCCCTCGTGGGGACGGCGGTGGCCGAGGGCGGCAGCAGGCGAGATGCCGTGGCAGGTAGGGTGCGCCAGGGCAGCTGTCCGGTACATGCCGGACAGCCCAGACTTCGGTAACCCTACCCTAACGTTAGGGTAGAGATCCGGCGGGCCAGCCGAGCAGTGAGGTCGTGCAGACGATGGACGGATCAGAGTTCCCCTCCGCCGAGGGCGGCACCCCGGCGAGCGGCGACGGAGAGCACATGCACATCGGGCAGGTGGCGGCGCGCACCGAGCTGTCGCTGCGGACGATCCGGCACTACGACGAGGTGGGTCTGGTCCGCCCCTCCGCGCGCAGCCAGGGCGGCTTCCGCCTCTACACCGAGGCCGACGTGGCCCGGCTGATGGTGATCCGCCGGATGAAGCCGCTCGGCTTCACGCTCGACGAGATGGGCGAACTCCTCGCCGTCACCGACCGCCTGGACGAGACGGGCGAGACGCCCCTTCCCGCGGCCGAGCGCGAGCAGCTGCTGACGCGGCTGAGCCGCTTCGAACAGGCCACCCGCGAACGCTGCGAGGCCCTGCGCACCCAGCTGAGCCGAGCCGAGGAGTTCGCCGCCGACCTGCGCCGCCGCGCCGTGCAACTCACCGCCGACGACTGAAGCCGCTATCGCCAGTCAGTCTTCTCAGGCTGTCCACGACCGACGGCGATCAGCAGGCTGAGCACCGCGTACGCGCACAGCACGGTGAGCCCGGCCCACCAGGGCAGCGGGAAGTACCCGGCCGACGCCGCGTAGTGTGCCGTCACCTGCGGATACTCCACCAATGTCTGCTTCACCGCGAAGCCTGCGGCCGGCGTGAGCCGCAGCAGCCAGTCGGAGACCGCGTCGGGGAGCAGCGGCAACGCCGTGACGGCACAGGGCAGGGCGACCAGCGTCACCCCGACGAGCACCGCCGACCACCTCCGGCGCAGCGACACACCCAGCCCGTACGCGACGACGGCGCAGAGCGCGAGCACCGCCGCGAGGCCGAGGATCACCCGGGCGCCGGTCGGCACCGGCAGCGACGCCACCACGACGCCGTTGCCTCCCAGCCGCGCCAGGCCTGCCGCGAGGACGGTGCCCACCGCGACCAGACCTGTGGCGAAACCGGCCCCGGCGACGACGAGCGCCCGGGCGACGACCGATCGCCGGGACGCCGCCGCGCGGGTGCCGTGGCGTGCCGCGACGACGACCATGATGATCAGCGCGACCGGCAGGCCGGTCAGCAGGCTGTCGACGCCAGGCGTACCCTCCTCGCCGAGCGGCCCGATGTCGCCGGTGCCGCTGATCGTGATGACGCCGTCCTTCACCACGGCTCCCGACGCGTTGTGGTACTTCTCCCAGTCGGTGTGGTTCATCTCGCCGACGGGGTCGCTGTCCCACGTGCCGGTGGCGCCGCCCTCGACGGTGACGTTGTCGAAGACGCCGACGGCCTGGGTGAACCGGACCTCCGCGATGGCGCCGCGGAGCGTGAGGTCGCCGGGGGAGGCGGCGAAGAGGCCGACCTGCACGGTGTCCGGCAGCCCGTCGAGCGTCGCGCTCGCGACGGTGTGCCACCGCCTGCCGTCCGCGGACTCGAAGCCGGTGATCGTGTCGCCCGAGCGGGACAGGCGCAGCCAGCGGGGTGACCGCGCCGAGACGTCTCCGGCGACGTCGTTCCGGTAGTCGTGCTGGAAGCGGACGCCGTGGCTGCCGGTCATCATGAGTGCCGCGTACCGCGAGCCCTGTCGCATGCCGTCCTTGACGATGATCCCGGCTTTCGCCCACGGAACCAGCCCGGACACGATCCGGTCGTGTCTCGGCGGCGGATAGGTGATCGTCCCGGTCATCGAGGTCATCCGGACGGTGATGCTGCCCTCGCGGCCGAGGTCGCGATGCAGGAACCAGAACGTGTCACTGACGACGGAGCCGTCACCGGCGACGGGCGTGGCCGGACACGGACCCGGGCAGGACGCGTGGTTGTCGAGCGTGAGCAGCAGACCCGGCGCGATGACGGCGAGGGCCGCGGCGACCAGGGCGATCAGGCGCCCGGGGCGGCGGAACGCGGTCCATTCCCGCCGCAGGAGTTCGATGGTCGACATGCCGTCGGTTGTACGGATCGGAGAGTGACAGGGCCCGAACCGGCGCCGTCATGCTGTTGTTAGGTTGGCCAGGGCATGCTGGCGGCATGATGGGGCAGCGCGGTGGCACCGTGGGAGCACGCTTTACGATCTTGTACGCCGGGGTGTTCCTCCTGTCGGGTGTGGGCCTGCTGGGCCTGGCCTTCCTGCTCTCCGGCGGCGGCGTGAGCGACGTCGTCCCGGCTGGAGGCCTCCCTCACCAGGGCGGCGTGACCGCGGCGTACCAGCGCATCCAGGAGCTGGAGGGGCAACTGGCCGCGGTGCACGCGCAGCAGTCCCGCCAGCTGCTGGTCGGCTCGCTGCTGGCGCTGGTCGTGATGGCGGTCGTCTCGTTGCTGCTCGGCCGGGTGCTGGCCAGGCGCGTCCTGCGGCCGCTGCGGCTCATCGCGGCCGCCACCCGGAGCATCTCCGCCGACAGCCTGCATCGACGCCTGGCCGTCGCCGGCCCGGCGGACGAGGTGAAGGACCTCGCCGACACCATCGACGAGCTGCTCGGACGGCTCGACGCGTCCTTCACCGCGCAGCGGCGCTTCGTCGCCAACGCCTCCCATGAGCTGCGTACGCCGTTGGCGACGATGCGGGCATCGCTGGACGTCGCGGTCGCCAAGCCGGACCCGGCCGCCTCGACGGTGGCGCTCGCGGCCCGCCTGCGCCGGCAACTCGACCGGCTCGACCACCTGCTCGACGGGTTCCTCGTGCTGGCCCGGGCACAGCACGGCGCGCCCGCCGACGCCGCGCCGGTCGACCTCGGCGACCTCGTCGACATCGCACTGCGGGGAAGATCCGCGGACGTGCGGCGGAAGGGGCTGAGCGTGACGGTGGACGTGCCGCCGGCGACGACGACCGTGGGCAGCCCGGCGCTGCTGGCGCGGCTGGTGGGCAACGTCGTCGACAACGCCGTGACCCACAACGAGGACGGCGGCTGGATCGGGATCACCGGCTCCGCGGACGCACAGGAGACGGCGCTGATCGTCGAGACCGGCGGGGCCGTCCTCGACCAGCGGCAGGTCGACCGGCTGGTGCAGCCCTTCGAGCGGCTCGGCGGCGAACGTACCGGCTCCTCGGGTCTGGGCCTGTCGATCGTGGCGGCCGTGGCGGCCGCCCACGGCGGCCGGCTGGCCCTGCTCGCCCGGCCGGCGGGCGGCCTGCGCGTCTCGATCACCCTTCCGGCCGCGAAGGTGCCGGTGGGGGCGTGAGGGTCCTGGTGGTCGAGGACGACGACGCCCTGGCCGAGGTCGTCGCCGAAGGGCTACGCGACCAGGGAATGGCCGTCGACCTCGCCCATGACGGGCTCACCGCGGCCGCCAAGCTGGACCTCGCCCCGTATGACGTGGTGGTCCTGGACCGCGACCTGCCCGGCCTGCACGGCGACACCCTGTGCCAGATGATCACCGAGAGGGCGGGCCGGCCGATGGTGCTGATGCTGACCGCGGCCGGTGCGCCCGGCGACCGGGTCAGCGGATTGACCCTGGGCGCCGACGACTATCTCGGCAAGCCCTTCCACTTCCCCGAGCTGATCCTCCGGATCCGGGCGCTGGCCCGCCGCAAACCTGACGCGCGGCCCCGGACGCTGCAGGTGGCCGGGATCGTGCTGGACCCGGTGAGCCGCACCGCCGTCCGCGACGGGCGGCGACTCGACCTGTCGGTGAAGGAGTTCGCCGTGCTCGAAGCGCTGCTGCGGGCAAGCCCAGGCTTCCTGAGCGCGGAAACCCTGCTCGAACGGGTATGGGACGAGAACGCCGACAGCTTCACCAACACCGTCACGGTCACGGTGGGCCGGCTGCGGCGCAAACTCGGCGACCCGCCGGTCATCGAGACGGCGCGAGGAGTCGGCTACCGGATCGCGTGAATCAGATCACCGGCAGGCTGCGGTCGAGGCCGGTGATGTGCAGCAGCCGGGACATGGGCGGGCGGGGAGCGGCGAGCGCCAGGGTGATGCCCAGGGGGCGGGCGCGGCGCTGGATGCCGACCATCACGGCCAGGCCGGCGGCGTCGCAGAAGGACACCCCGGACAGGTCGAGGACGAGCATGTCGGTGCTGGACTCCAGGGTGCTCAGCAGACAGGTGCGCAGGGCAGGGCTCGTGAAGACGTCGATCTCGCCGGTCAGGCGCACGGTGGTCGCCGCCGACCGGTCGGCGTGCCCGAGTGGGCAGGCGTCGGTGACGGTCATGCGAGGCGCGGGCGTCCGCTTCACGGCCGGTCGGGGCCGAGGGGCGGGTACGCGCTTCGCGGCCTGACCGGTGGGGCGCGGCCGAGGCGATGGCGGGGCGTTCTCGTCGACGACGAGGCCGCCCTCGTTCTCCCAGTCCAGCGTGTCGGTGGCCGGGACGTCGGGCGAGTGCGTCGTCAGGTCGTGCGCGGCCCCTGGCGAGCTCACCAGCAGGGTCACGGACCCGGCGCCCGCGAAGGTCAGGACGATCACGTGCGGATCCGTCCCGCGCAGGCAGCCGACCTCGATCTCCCTGCCGCGCGCGGAGATGCGGTACGGAATGTTGATCCAGGCGTCGGCGTGTACGTCGACGCGTCGCGTGATCCGGCCCATCCGCCGGTCGACCTCGGCGATGAGGCGGGGCAGTTCTGCGGCGGCGTCGCCGGAGTACGGCCACCACACCCCGTCGCTGGTGCCTTGGCGCTTGAGCGTGGGGTCCAGCCAGAGCCGGATCGTGGAGTCGACCGCGGGCGCGGCGTTGACAGCGCTCAGCGGTGCGGGCGGGGTGAGCAACGCGGACTTCATGGTTGCCGGCCTGTCCGGGCCTGTGAAAGGGCCCCTTGTGTATCGCCGGGGGCGACGCCGACCTGAATGCCAACGCTCGGGAAATCCTCGGTAGTTCGAGACTACCTTCGAATTCCGGAATGTGAGGTAAAACGCATTACCTGATTGTGGACTGGTCTTGTGCTTTTTTCGTGGTCAAGGTGTGAACCCTCCCTTGTCGCGCACAAGGGCGGAATTCATGGCGATGCGGGGGTGTCGCGTTCGGGGTGGACCGCTTCCGTGTGCTCGGTGTGGGCGACGGCCAGGTCCAGCAGCATGCGCACGTGGGCGTCGTCGAGCCGGTAGTACGCCATGCGTCCCGTCCGGCGTACCGACACCACGCGGTGGGCGCGCAGCAGACGCAGCGCGCGCGACGCCGCCGACTCGCTCAGCCCGCTGACCACCGCGAGGTCGCACACGCACAGCTCGCCCTCGGTCAGGGCCAGCAGTAACCGCAGGCGTCCCGGTTCGGCCAGGAGGCCGAACACGTCGGCGGTGTCGATGAGGTCGGGCTCGGCCGGCATCCGGGAGACGACCGTGGCGACGCGGTCGGCGTCCACGACGCGGGCGGCGCAGCCGTCGACGGCGGTGGGGGGCGGCGGGCTGTCCAGGTCGTTCACCTCGGGTCGGGACGGTGGGGCCGGCGCGGAGAGGCGGCTCCCTGCCTTTACCTATGAACAAGTGCGCAGGTGTTTAAACGGAGAGTAATCAGAGAACCACTTTCCGTAATAGCGTTAGGCGGGAGCCCCGCACCGTCCGGCCCCCGCTTCCTCGCGAAAGGCACCACCATGACACCTCCCCACTGTTCCCGGCCGGACGCGCGTCCCGGCCCGCCGCCACCTCCGACCGACGGCGAAAGGTGACGGTCATGCACGCCGACATCGACACCGACGTCCTGTTCGCCGCGCACGGCCGACCCCATGACGGCCGTACAGAGACGAGCGGCGACCACACCATCGGAGCGGGGCCGTGGGAGGTGATGACTCCGGCCGCGGTCCACCACCAGGTCTTCACCGTGGTCCGCCTGCGCGAGGGATACAGCCTCGCCGAGGTCGACGCCTTCCTGTCCCGCGTCGAACACAGCCTCGCCGCGCTGTGGCGCGAGAACAAGGAGCTGGGGGAGCGCCTCGACAGCGCCCGGCGCGCCGGCGCGGACGTCGTCGAGGCCGCCCGGCTCCAGGCCGAGCAGATCATCACCGAGGCGTACGCGCAGGCCGAGCAGGTGCAGCTGGAAGCGGTCGCCGCGGCCGAGGTGCTGGTCGAGCGGACCTGTTCCGCCCACCGCGAGGCGCTCGAGGACCAGATCGACCAGCTGGAGGCGACCGTGGGCGAGCACGGCAGGCAACTGCAGCACGGCCTCACCGTCCAGCTGGCGCAGTTGCGTGCGCTGATCGAGCGGCGCGGCGCCGTCCCCTCGTCGATCGCGACGACCCAGCCGTGGCCGCCGGCCGGTGAGCCCGGCTCCGCCGATCAGGCGCCCCTGTAGCCGCCGTGCCAACCCCTCGCAGAGAAAGGCGTCCACCATGTCCCTGTCGTTCAGGGGGCCGGCACCGCAGTGGGAGCTGGCGCACCCGAGCATGAACGTCGACCCGCCCCTCTGGAGCTCGTGGGCGGCCGTGGCGCTGATCGTGGTGTCCACGATCGCGGGCGCCTGGCTGGCCAGGAAGAACGCGTCCAAGATCGGTCTGTGGCTGTCGGTGGCGTCCGCGTCGATGCTCGTCACCGTGCTGACCGAGCTGCTGCCCGAGGCGTGGCAGGAGGCCGTCGACACCGGGACACCGCTGTGGGCGATCGCCCTGGCGGGGGTGTTCGGCTACTCCGTGATCACGTACTTCACCCGCAGGGGGTGCGGTCACCGGCACACCGGCGGCGGCAAGGGCCGCCGGCACGCGCCCGGCCTGCATCGCAGGGTCAAGCGTGCGGTCAACGCCGCGGTGTTCGGCGGCGTCGGCACGGCGAGCGCGCTGATCGTGCACCGCATGATGGAGGGCACGACGCTGGTGCTGGCCCTGTCGGTCGTGGTCGTGGCCGCCCTCATGGTGCACTCCGCGAGCGAGGGCCTGGCGCTGACGGCGATGCTGGAGCTGGCCGGCAAGCCGCTCGCGCCCTGGCTGACGGCGTCCTGCCTGAGCCCCGCGGCGGGTGTGCTGCTGGCCGAGATCCTGACCCTGCCGCCCCAGAGCATGCCGATCCTCCTCGCCGTCCTCGCCGGGGTCCTGCTGCGTACCGCCGTCATCGGGCTGCAGATGGCGCGCGTGGACGGCGGACTGCGGCGACGACACCTGCTGCCCGTCGCCGCCACCGCGCTCAGCGTGGGCGCGCTGCTGGCCGCCGCGCAGGTCCTGCTCAGCGACCGGACGACGCCCTTCACCCCCGCCAGCGCGCACACCGCCGCGCATGCCACCGCTACACCCCGCCCCACCGGCACACCGGCCGCCACCCCGCCCCCCGCCGCGCCGACCAGCAGGAGCCAGCTGCGCGAGGCCGTCGCCGCCGGGCAGATCACCCTGCACGCGCTGCTGTCGCGTACCGACCCGACCACCGTCGGCACGCCCGCCGGGTGGCTGCTCCGGGCCCTGCCCGGTCGCAGCCCCGACGCGATCGCCCAGACCCTGCAGCGGGCCGGGATCGACAGCGACGCCGACATCGGCGACCTGACCCTCCGCCAACGCAACCACCTCCTCGCCACCCTGGCCACCGACTGATCCGCGCCGCGTCCCTGACTGTGGGCGGCGGCCAGTTCACGCTCTGGCCGCCGTCGACCATGATCGATTGTCCGGTGACGTACGAGGCCAGGTCCGAGAGGAGGAAGAGGGCGACGCGGGCGACGTCCTCCGGTTCGCCCAGTCGCCCGAGCGGGATCTTCTCCCCGTCCGGGTGGTTCTCGGACCCGTCCGCGTTCCTGGAGATGCCGCCCTCGGTCAGGGGAGTGCGGATCACCGTGGGGTTCACGGTGTTCACCCCGACGGCGTCGGGGCCGAGTTCGACGGCGGCGGCGCGGGCCAGCGCCGCGACGCCGCCCTTGCCGGCGCTGCAGACGGAGATCCCGGCGATGCCGAGTTCGGCGAAGACCGAGCCGTTGAAAACGACGGAACCGCCCCGCCGCTGGCGTTTCATCTGCGCGACCTGCGCCTGCAACGAGAAGAAAGCGCCCTTGAGATTTCCGTCGACCAGGTGGTGCCACATTTCTTCGCCGAGTTCGGTCAGCGGGCCGACGGCGGCGGTGCCGGCGTTGTTGAAAGCCGCGTCCAGGCGGCCGAAACGGCTGACGACCTGGTCGACGACGTCGTACGCGGCGGCGATGTCGGTCGCGTCCGCCTTGACGAACATCGCCTCGCCGCCGGATCGGGTGATCTCCTCGACCACCTCCACCCCGGCCTCGGCCCGCCGTCAGGTCAGCGCGACCTTGGCGCCTTCCTGCGCGAACAGCAGCGCGGCAGCCCTGCCGATCCCGGACGTGCCGCCGGTGACGAGCGCGACCTTGCCTTCGAGCAGTCCCATGCTCCGTACCCCTCCTCGGGATGTCCGAGGCGCGGGGCCGCGCCTCGGGCCGCGCGTTCCCGACGGCGCGACGTCGCGTGACAGCGCCCGCCGTTCATCGTGTCTTCCTGGTACGTCATAGCCGCCGACAATGGCCGGCACAAGTCCGGTCAAAGGCATTCACGATCGCCTCGATAAGCGCGGCCGATCGCATTTCAGGAAGCTTTCCCGGCCGCTGGAGTTTGCATGTTCTGTCCCTCGTCGGGACGCGTGATTCCACACAGAAGAGATGGGCGACATATCCATGCAGTTGCGTAACAAGACCGCGCTCGTCACCGGCGGCACCTCGGGCATAGGCCGCGAGGCCGCGCTCCTGCTGGCCGCGGAGGGCGCGTTCGTCATCGTCTCCGGTCGAAGCGCCGCCAAGGGCTGGGCCGTCGTGGCCGACATCGAAGCCGCAGGCGGACGGGCCATGTTCGTTCCCGCCGACCTCAGTGATCTCGACTCGGTCAGCCGTCTCGCGGAGACCGCGGGAGAGGTCGACATCCTCGTGAACAACGCGGGCGCGTTCCCCTTCGCGCCGACAGTGGAGCAGGACGTGGCCACGTTCACGACGCTGGTCGACACGAACCTGCGGGGCACGTACTTCCTGACCGCCGCGCTGGTGCGGGCGATGGCGGCCAAGGGCTCCGGCAGCGTCGTCAACGTCACGTCGGTCGCCGGTCTCAGCGGCATGGCCGTGGCCTCCGCCTACGGCGCCACGAAGGCCGCGGTCGACTCGCTGACCCGTGCGTGGGCGGTCGAGTTCGCGAGCAGCGGCGTCCGGGTGAACGCGGTGGCGCCCGGCCACATCAGGACGGACAACGTGGTGGCGATGATCGGCGAGGACTCGTTCGACGAGCTCGGGAAGAAGGTCCCGATGCGCCGTCTGGGCACACCGCGCGAGGCCGCCGAGGCCATCGTCTTCCTGGCGTCCCCCAAGGCCGGCTACATCACCGGCGTGACGCTCCCCGCCGACGGAGGGTTCATGGCACTCGGCGACCGCTGACCCGCCGCCGCTAGGGGGCTCGATACTCTGCACGGCGTGATCCACTCGAGTGACGACGACGCCGCAGTCGCGGTAGCCGGGGCACGGGCCGCAGCCGACGTGGTCCGCACCCTGTACGGCCGGCGGCTCCACCGCATCGACAAGGGCGACGGGGACTTCGCCACCGCCGCCGATGTCGAGGCGGAGAAGACGATCCTCGGCGTCATTCGCGCCGCCCGGCCCGATGACGCGGTGCTCGGCGAGGAGGGCGGGCAGCAGGGCGCCGCCGGGGGTGTGCGTCAGTGGCTGGTGGATCCCCTGTGCGGCACGCTGAACTACGCCGCCGGCAACATGCTGGTGGCCGTCAACGTGGCGCTGCGTGACGGGGCGGCGGCGGTGGCCGACCCGTTCGGCGGCGAGGTGTTCTTCACCGACGGGGAGACCGCCTGGGTGCGGCGTGACGGGGCCGACGACGCACCGCTGGTGCCCTCGCCCGCCACCCGGCTGGTGGACGTCAACCTGGATCCGCCGTTCCCGAGTGCGCCGGGGTTCCGGGCCGTCGATCTGCTCGCCCATCCTGAGTTCGCCGGACGTTTCCGTCCTCGGGTCGTGTCCACGACCCTGGCGCTGGCCTGGGTCGCGGCCGGCAGGCGCGCCGCGTACGTCACCGACGGCGGCGACCTTTCGGGCAGCGTGCACTTCGCGGCCGGCATCGCCTTGTGCCGGGCCGCCGGGTGCGTGGTCACCGGGATCGACGGCGGCCCCGCCGAGGCGGGCCGTGGGCTGGTGGCCGCCGCCGACACCGAGACCCACGGGCTGCTGATGTCGATGATCCGCAGCTAGACGGCCTGGGGTGAGTCGCCGGTGCCGATGACGGCCTGGCTGCTGCGGAGGAACGAGGCGGCGACGGTCTCCGGACGGCCGAGGTAGCCGGCGACCATGGCGCCGTCGCGGATCAGCATCAGGTCGTCGGCGACCTCCCCGGGGTTCGGGATGCCGAGCGGGGCGACGAGCTGTTCGAACGTCGCCCTGTTCCAGCGGCGATGCGCGTCGACGGCCTTGCGGATCGGGCTGTCGGGGTCGGAGTACTCGGCGGCGGCGTTGATGAAGGGACAGCCGCGGAAGCCGGGCGCGCAGGCGAGCGCCCCGACCGCCTCGGAGATCACCCGCAGGGTGGCGTCGACGTCGCCGTCGCCGTGCTCGATCGCCGCACCGATGCCGTCGCGTTCGAGCGCGGCGCGGTGTTCGAGGTAGGCGACGACGAGCTCGTCCTTGCTCCTGAAGTGCCGGTAGAACGTCACCTTCGTCGTACGGGCGGCATCGATGACCTTGTCGACGCTCACCGCGCGGAGCCCGTACGCGTAGAACAGCTCGGCCGCGGCGGCGAGGATGCGCTCACGCATGGGGCTGCTCATGCCCGAGATCCTACGCACCCTTCCCCACTGCCACCCCTCCACCGTGTCGGCTACCACGACCGGCCCTGGACGACGGTATCGATGCGGTGCTTGCGTTTATTTCGTTTGCTTCGGATACTGCGAAGAGGAGGTGATGTCATGACGGACGTACGGGCCAAACGGGTTCAGCCGGGAAGCATCGATGCCGAGGTCGCCGGTCGTGCGGTGCGACGGATCAAGGACTATCTCATGCGGTATCCGGAGCAGTCGACCGTCCGAGTCTCCGGAGAGCACGGGGGGGAGGATCCCCTGATCCTGCCTCGCGAGGCCGTGAGTCTGCTCGCCTTCATCCTCGCCCAAGCAGCCGAAGGGCGCGGAGTCACGGTGATTCCGTCGCACGCCGAGCTGACGACACAACAAGCGGCGGACATGCTGAACGTCTCGCGCCCTTACGTGATCAAGCTCCTGGAAACGGGGGAGATCCCCTTCCGGTTGATCGGCAAGCACCGGCGGATCAAGTACGAAGACCTCCAGGAGTACAGGCGCCGCGACGACGCCAAGCGCCGCACTGCGGCCGATCAGCTCGCTGAGCTGGGGCAAGAGCTGGGCATCTGAGCGATGACACCCGTAGTGGTCTACGACGCGAACGTGCTGTACGGCAACGCCCTGCGTGACCTGCTCATCCGCCTTGCCATGACGGGGCGGGTGCAGGCCAAATGGACCAACCGGATCCTCGATGAGATGCAGCGCAATCTTGCTGCCAACCGGCCCGACATACCTGCGGAGAAGCTCGCCAAGCTCCGCTGCCTGATGAACTCCGCTGTCCGGGACTGCCTCGTCGAGGGGTACGAGCCGCTGATCGAAGGGCTGAAGCTGCCGGACCCGGATGACCGGCATGTGCCGGCCGCGGCGATCAAGGCGGGTGCGGAGGTGATCGTCACGTCGAATCTCAAGGATTTTCCCGCCGAGTACATGGCTCCGTGGTGTATCGACCTGCAGTCGCCGGACGACTTCGTACTGGACCAGATCGACGTGGACGGAAGGGTCGTCTGGGCTTGTGTGCAGCAGATCGCGGACTCACGCAGCCGCCCGCCGGAAACCGTCGATGACGTGCTCGACGCTTTGGAGGCGGCAGGCCTCGTCGAAGCGGTCGCCGCCCTGCGAGCCGGCTGAGATCCCGCCGAACCTGCTCGCCCCGGCGTGGTCCTGCACCGCATGCTCGTCAAGGCGGCGGGTCGCTCTTCCGCGGAAGGGGTGTGGGCGCGGCCTTCTGTCACTAGGGTCGCCGTCGTGGACGACAGGGTTCTCTTCGACGTGCCCGACACCGTGCTGGTGCTCTCACCAATCCTTGGGTGGGGCCTCTTGCTTCTGCCGACCATGATCTGGGTCGTCTGGGTCGTCGTGAAGATGCTGCGCCGCCCCGAAGAACGTGCCGACCGTACGGTGGCCGGGGGCAGGGAAGACGATTGATACCGGAGCCCGACCTGGCTCATGGCAGAACGTCGTAGGCGCCGAAGGTGATCGGGGCTACGGCGAGGCGGGTGAGGTGGCGGTCAGGTTTCTTGGTCGTCCAGGGTTTTGCGTGAGGCGCGTACCAAGGTCGCGGCGAAGATCACTGCGAGGAGTGCCGCTGACCCCACCGCCGCCAGTACGGGTGGCAGCAGGAACGTGGCCACGGCGCAGGCCGCGCCGAGCGCCACCATGGCGGTCCCCGCCCACCGCTGAGAGCGCTGCCAGGCCGATGTCCAGCGGCCCAGGGTGTCAGCCCCCGCGACACCGGCTGGAGAGAGCTTCTGGAGCAGGGCGCCGAACCCCATGAGCAGGACCCCGAACGCCGCCCCCATGACCCGATCCATGGGGAACTCCCGTCCGGACACGGTGAGCAGGAAACCCGTGTGCAGCACGAGCAGGAACAGCGGCAGCAGGGTGAAGAGCGCGTTCATCGAGCGGGTCTGGGCGTCGGGGCCGGCCACCAGCCGTGGATCCACGTACGGCCGGAGGCGGTCGCCGAGTTCGGTCGCCAGCACCATGATCGCGGCGATGAGCAGCAACGTCGCAGGGAGCGCCGCCACCGCCGCCGCCCGAGGGACGGAGACGCCTGCCCGCTGCCCGCTGCTCTCTCGCGTCACGACGACCGTGGGCAGCGAGTCCCACAGCGCCCAGGCGACGCCGGCCATGACGATCAGGCTCGCGGCAGACACCACGATTCCCGCCCACGGCGGACGGGGCCTACGATCCGTCCGGTTCACACCGCCTCCTTCCGCGTCCACGGTGGGCGGGGTTCGCAGCTGGGTCACGCCGCCTCCTTCGTCGTAATGACGCGCCTCGACTGTAGGCAGGCGGTGCGGTCGCGCGCATCGGGCACGGGTCATGTCCTGACGGCAGGCACGACATGCCGATCGTCATGGTGCGTACGTGCTCATCGGCATGCTGGGCGGGCTCGGTCGGCGCCGTTATGCTCCGGCTATGCCGGATGTCGGGCCGTTGGCGCGGACGGGGACATGGGCCGGCTTCTCGGATGGCCGCCCCCCGACCGTCTTCCAGATCTGTTTCTGGGGTTCGGTGCTGGTCAGCGCGCTCGTGGTGGTCGCCGCGGGCTTCCAGGCGACCGACCGCATCACGAGCGACGGGCTGATGCTGGCGTTCTACGTCATGAGCGCCGTCGCGTTGCCCCTGGTCTGCCTGCTGTGGCCGCTGCTGCCGTGGCAGGCCACGGCGCCGGCGCGGCGCAAGGCGGTCACGGTCGCGTTCCTGGCATCCACGCTGCTCCTTGTCGCGGGCGGTGGCGTGGCCGCGCTGCTGGTGGTGGGCGTGGCGGTCGGCAACGCGCTGGTGGTGTACGGGCTGCGCGGCGGCATCGCCTACGCCTGCGTCACCGGGCTGTTCTCCTTCGCGCTGGGCCTGCTCAACCCCAGCCAGGGGGTCGTCGCCTCGATCGTGTCCGGCGTGGTGGTGCTGCTGCTGTGCCTGGTGATCCTCGTGGTCGTGGTGGCGATGATCGAGGCCGACCGCCGCGCGGAGGAGACCGCCGTACTGCTGGCGAAGTTGGAGAAGGCCCACGCCGAGCTGCGCGGTTTCGCCGAACGTACGCGCGAGCTGGCCGTCGGCGAGGAGCGGGCCCGCATCGCGCGCGACATGCACGACTCGGTGGGGCACTACCTGACCGTCATCAACCTGGGGCTCAGCAACGCGCAGCGCTACCGCGAGCGCGACCCTGACCAGGCCTGGGACGAGGTGCGCCAGGCCCAGCGACTCACCCGCGAGGCCCTCGCCGACACGCGGCGTTGGGTGCGAGCGTTACGTCCCCTGCGGATGGACGGCAAGAGGGGGATCGAGGCGCTGGCCGCACTGGTGGAGTCGTTCGGCGGCGCCGACACCGCGATCACCTTCACCCCGCGTGGCCGGTGGCCCGACCTGGACGGCGACCGCGAGCTGCTGTGCTTCCGCGCCGTACAGGAGGGGCTGACCAACGTGCTGCGGCATGCCAAGGCGGGCGACGCCAGGGTCGCGCTGGACTGCACGGAGGCGGCGGTGACCATCACGATCAGCGACGACGGACGGGGCGGCGACGGCGATGCGTGGACCGACGGTGCGGGCCTGCGCGGCCTGCGGGAGCGAGCGGAAGCGGTGAACGGGACCATCGAGACGCACACCCGCCCCGGCGAGGGGTTCACGTTGCGCGTGACGGTGCCGGCAGGCCGGCCGTGATCCGCGTCCTGCTGGTCGACGATCAGCTGCTGATGCGGGAAGGGCTCCGCAAACTGCTGCAGATCGAGCCCGGCATCGAGGTGTGCGGGTCGGCGAAGGACGGCGTGGACGCGCTCGACCTGCTCGCCCGGCTGGCCCCTGGAGATCGTCCGCACGTGGCGCTGGTGGACGTCCAGATGCCGCGGATGAACGGCGTGGAACTCGTCACCCGTCTGCGGGCGCAGCATCCGGACATCGCCCCGCTGATGCTGACCACGTTCGACGACGACGACTTCGTCTTCGGCGGGTTGCGCGCCGGCGCCCAGGGCTACCTGCTGAAGGACATCGCGCCGGAAGAGCTGGTGGACGCCATCGAAAGGGCCGCGCGGGGGGAGACGGTGCTGGGCGGCCCGGCGGCCGAGCGCCTGGTGGCCGCCCTGCGCGGCGACATGCCCGCACCGGAGGAGCCGCCCGTTCTGTCGGAGCGCGAGTACGAGGTCGCACGGCTGGTCGGAGCGGGCGCCTCCACCCGCGAGATCGCCCGCACGCTGCACATCACCACCGGCACGGCCAAGAACCACATCTCCAGCTGCCTCCGCAAACTCGACCTGCGCGACCGCGCCCAACTGGCCGTGTGGGCCGTACGCCACACCTGACGACACGCCGGGGACGGGGAAGCTTTGCTCCCGGTATGGGGGGAGTGGGGCGAAGGTGGGGGATCTCCCGCAGCGAGGGGCTTTGTGACGTTCTGTCTGAAAGGCCCGTCCGCTGACTCGTGAACACAGCAGGGGAGACCACTGATGAGGATGGTTCGACTGGTTCCGGTTGCCGTGCTGGGCGTGGGGGTCGTCGCGCTGGGCGCCTCCGCCCTCGGTGACATGCTGCCGGCCCGCGACGGCGCGCCCGCCGGCGCCGTGATCAAGGACGCGGCCGGTCAGACGGTCGGCTCGCTCAAGGTGGAGGACGCCGGGGGCGGGATGACCAGGCTCACCGTCGGCGTGTCGAACCTGCCGGCCGGCTTCCACGGCTTCCACGTCCACACCAAGGGCGTCTGTGAGGCGCAGTCGAAGGACCCCGCCACCGGCAGCCCGTTCTTCAGCGCCGGCGGACACTGGGACCTCGACTCGCACTCCCACGACGACCACACGGGAGACCTGCCCAACCTGCTGGTCGGCAAGGACGGCTCAGGCACCGCGACCATGACGACCGACCGCTTCACCGTGGCGCAGCTGCTGGACGGGGACGGCAGCGCCATCATGGTCCACTCCGCGGCCGACAACCACGCGAACATCCCGGACCGGTACCGCACCGCGGCCGGCGCGGCGGGCCCCGACGCCGAGACCCTGAAAGCGGGCGACTCAGGAGGACGCATCGCCTGCGGCGTGATCACGTCGGGCTGACCCGTGCGCCGGGGACCCTGCACCGCACGTGGACGGCAGGACATGTCTTTTGTCAGAGGTCTGAGCTATGGTCGGCCGTATGACGGGACCGTGGAGAACTCCACGTGGGTCCATCGCGTTCACCATCGCGATGGGCCTGGTCCTGCTGTCTCTGGTGCTGGCCGGCGCGTCAGGGCGCACGAGTTCCGGCCCCGCGGTCGCGCAGGGCTCGGCCTCCGGCCCCGTGTGGCAGCTGAGCGGATCGGGCGCCGATCTCACCGGCCTGCCGCCCCAGGCGAGCAACGCCCGCGAGCACCACGTGCTGTCGCTGTGGCCGCCGCTGCGCGGCGAACGCCACAGCGAGCTCGCGCATCTGGCGCTGCTTCCTGCGCTGGGCTCCGACCCGGGCATGCTGCGTGAGCCGCAGCAGCTGACGCACCGCACCGCCGGTTCCCGCAGCCCCCCGCAGGCTTAGCCGACGTTCTTCGTCCAGGCTCCGCGACCACGTACGCCGCGGAGCCCGATGGCGCACCCTCTCAACCGTTCCGCGTGCGGGCTTGAGCCCGGCGCCGGTGCGGGCGTTCCGGCGCGCCACGAAGACGTCTCACGACCCATCCCCTCAGGAACATCCCTCAGGGAAGCCGCCCGACGTCCGGGCCGCTTTCGTCGTGCCGCCATCTCGTTGGCGTCAGCTAGGAGCCGAACATCGTCATGGCCGTAGTCGCTTGGGTTCACGGGCTGCCGGGTCAGCCCGCCGTCCGCCGGTCCGCCGCTGCTGTCGCGCGACCTCGCGCGGCGGGACGGAGGCCGAAATGAGGCAGGAGCGGCGCCTGCTGGCGCTCGACCTGGGCACCGCCCGTACGCGGTCGCTGTCGGTGGGCGGGCACGCGATCGCCGACCGGCCCTCGGCCGTCGTACGGCGGTCGTCGCCGCCCGGCTCCCACGGGAGCGACCACGGGAGAGACCCCGGGAGAGACCACGGGAACCCGGGGAGAGACGTGGTGCGGCCCCTGCGGCACGGCATGGTGGCCGACCCGGGCGCCTGCCTGCGGCTGGTGCGCATGGCGGTGCAGAACACCTGCCACTACGACCCGCGTCCGCTGGAGCGGGTGCTGGCCGGGGTGCCGGTGGCGGCCTCGCCCAGTGACCGCCGGGCCGTCCGGGTCGCGGTCTCCGAGATCGCCGGGTGCGAGGTGCGGCTGGTGGAGGAGCCGCTGGCCGCCGCCGTCGGCGTCGGCCTCGACGTCGTCGACCCCCGTCCGTGCCTGCTGCTGGACGTCGGGGCCGGCATCGCGGAGGCCGTGGCGATCAAGGAGGGGGCCGTCTCCGACGCGGTCGCCCTCCAGCTCAGCACCACCACCAGCGCGGGGCTGGCCGCGTACGCGCTGGAGAACGTCGTCGAGATGACGGCGGGGCTGCTGCGCCGGGTGCCCGCAGCCGAGCGCCCGGCCGCGCGCGCCCGAGGCCTGGTGGTCACCGGCGGCGGCGCGCAGCAGGAGGTGCTGCTGCGGCGGCTGCGGGCCGTGCTGCGGCTGCCGGTCGGCGCGGCGCCGCAGCCGCAGCACGCCACCGTGCGCGGGCTGATGCGGCTGTGCCTGCAGCCGGCCCTGGCGGCCGGGCTCGCCGCGTCGGCCCGCTGACGCGCGCCTCGCCCTCACAGACTTCCTGACCCATCACAGAAAGGACCCACCTGATCATGGCATCGCATCTCAGCAGCGTGCAGCTCCAGTCGCTCCGGCAGGACCTGGAGACGCAGCTGGAGCAGCACCGCCGGCACCTGCACGGGCTGCGCGAGCAGGAGCAGGACAGCAACGGCGGCGACGGCACCTGGCAGGAGCTGGTCGTCTCGATCACCACGGCGGAACGCGCCGTGGCCGAGCTGTCCCAGGCCATCGACAGGCTGGCGGACGGCACGTACGGCCGCTGCTCCCACTGCCAGTCGCCCATCCCGTTCGAGCGGCTGAAGGTCCGGCCGCTGGCCCATACGTGCATCCAGTGTCAGCGGCGGAAGGAAGCCGCCTGACACTAACGAAAGGGGGCGGATCGCTCCGCCCCCTTTCGCACCTGGAGATGAAATGATCACTTTGGACCGCCTGCTGAACGTCCTCGGCGGGTACGGCGTGCGGCTGTGCGGCCGTCCCGAGGCGCGCTCGGCGCGCCTGCGCAGCGTGGCGATGCCCGACGCCAGCGACCACCACGTCGCGGGCGACGTGCTCCTCGCCGTCGGCACCTGCTCGATCGACGAGGCGGTACGGTGGGCGGCCGCCGCGCGGGCAACGGCGGTCCTCGTCCGCCCGACCAGGGTCGGCGCCGACGTCGAGAGGGAGGCCGCCGCGATCGCCGACCGGTCAGGGGTGGCCGTGCTGCTGGCCGACCCGGTCGTGTCCTGGAGCCAACTGGCCGGTGTGGTGTACGGGCTGGTCCTGGAGAGCCGCGAGACCGCCTCAGGACGCGGCCCCACCGACCTGTTCTCCCTGGCCGACAACCTGGCCGACACCATCGGCGGCGCGGTCACCATCGAGGACCGCCACTCGCAGGTGCTCGCCTACTCCCGCTCCCAGCAGGCCGGAGACCCGGCCCGCTTGGAGACGATCCTCGGACGGCGGGTGCCCGAACGGGTGCGCGAGCTGTTCCAGCGGCAGGGCGTGTTCGCCCGCCTGGCGGCGACCGACGAGCCGCTGTTCGTCCCCGCCGACGCCGACCACGGCCTGACCGGGCGGATGGCGGTCGCGGTACGGGCCGGCCGCGAGCTGCTCGGCACGGTGTGGGTCAGCTGCGACAGCCCGCTGACCGGCGTCCACCGTTCCGCCCTGGCCGACGGCGCGCGTACCGTCGCGCTGCACCTGCTGCGCTCCCGAGCCAGTGCCGACTTCGAGCGGCAGGTCGAGTCCGACCTGGTCACCCGGCTGCTGGAGGGTGACGCCGACGCCGAGACGGTGCTCAGCCGGCTGGGCCTCGGCCCACGCGAGACCCGGGTGATCGCGGTCCGCGCGCACACTCCCGACGACAGCCACGCCGCGCTGCTGCTGGCCTTCGAGCAGGCCACGTCCGGTTTCGGCTGGTCGCGCCCCGGGCGCAGCGCGCTGCTCGGCGACACCCTCTACACCGTCCTGCCGGCCGAGGGGGCCGAGACGGCCAGGCAGTGGATCGCGGCCCTGCGTACCGAGCTGCCCGCCAGGGTGCGGGTCACGGCTGGGGTCAGCGCGCCCGCCGAGGCCGCCGACCTGCCCGCCGCCCGCCAGGAGGCCGACGAGTGCCTCGCGCTGCACGAGAGCGCCGAACCCGGCGCCGTCCCGCCCGCCTACGACGAGTCATGGGACGACATCCTGCTGCGGCGGCTGCGCACCGCCGCGCGCAGCGGGCGCACCCCGGCCCGCGGCCCGGTCGGCACGCTGCTGCGGCACGACCAGCGGCACGGCACCAGCTTCGTCGTCACGTTGCGGGCCTGGCTGGAGAGCCAGGGCGACCTCACCGTGGCCGCCGAGCGGCTCGAGGTGCACCCCAACACCGTGCGCAACCGCCTGCGCAAGATGGGCGAGCTCGTGCCGCTCGACCTGTTCGACCCGCGCCGCCGCCTGGCCATGACCATCGTGCTCGCCGCGCTGGAGGACCTCGCGTGACGCCGTTGTGCTGAATCCACAATGACGGCTTTGTGATTGTCGTCCGCTCACAACGGCGTGGACCGCCGCCCAGGTCATGCTGAGGCGTCCGTACGTGTTGGAGGGGTGGAATGGGTGGCAACTGGCCGCGGTCGGTGATCGTGGTGGGCGCGGGCGTCGTCGGCCTGTCGACCGCGTGGTTCCTGCAGGAACGCGGCGTCCAGGTGGAAGTGGTCGACCGCGGCGGCGTCGCCGCCGGCGCGTCGTGGGGCAACGCCGGCTGGGTCGCACCCGGCCTGGCCATCCCGCTCAACGAGCCCTCCGTCGTGCGGTACGGCCTGCGCTCGCTGGTCAACCCGGCGGCTCCGCTGCACGTGCCCGCGACCCTCGACCCGGGATTGTGGTCGTTCCTGACGCGCTTCGCCGCCAACAGCAGCTGGCGGTCGTGGACCCGCGCTGCGCGCGCCGGCGTGCCGCTCAACGACGAGAGCATCGAGGCGTACGACGTGCTCGCCGCCAATGGCGTCTCGGCGCCCGTCATCCCGGCGCCGATCACCGCGGCGTTCCGCACGCCGCGTCAGGCCGAGAGCCTGCTGCACGAGCTGCGCCGGCTGGAGGCGGTCGGGCAGCACGTGGAGCACGCCGTGCTCGACGCCGCCGCCCTGGCCGAGCAGGTGCCGCTCGCCGGACAGGCGCTGACCGCGGGCGTGCGGATCGACGGCCAGCGGTACATCGACCCTGGCGCGTTCGTGAACGCCCTGGGCAAGGCCGTCATGCAGCGCGGCGCGAGCCTTTCCGCCCTTGAGGTGGACGACATCCGCGCCGACGCCGACAAGGTGGTCGTCAGCTCGTCGAAGGGCACCACCCTGTCGGCCGACGCGGTCGTGGTGGCCACCGGCGCCTGGCTGCCCCGCCTCGCCCGGCGGTTCGGGGTGCGCGTCCCGGTACGGGCCGGTCGCGGCTACTCCTTCACCGTGCCGGTCGACCATCCGATCCCCGGACCGATCTACCTGCCGGGGGAGCGGGTGGCGTGCACGCCGTACCGTGGCGGGCTTCGGGTGGCGGGCACGATGGAGTTCCGCGGTCCGGACGCGCCGCAGGTGGCCGCCCGGGTGGAGGCCATCATCGCCTCGGCCCGTCCGCTGCTGCGCGGGGTGCACTGGGAGGAACGCACCGACGTCTGGGTGGGGCCGCGCCCGGTCACCCCCGACGGACGGCCGCTCATCGGCGCGACGAAGGCCCCCAACGTCTACGTGGCGGGCGGGCACGGCATGTGGGGCATCGCCCAGGGCCCGATCACCGGACGGCTGCTGGCCGAGCAGATCACCACGGGTAAGCAGCCCGAGGCGTTCGCCGACCTCGACCCGCTGCGCTGACCCGCGCACCCCGCCAACCGGACACGAGCGCCAGGGCGAGCAGCAGCTCCGCGACGTCGCCGCCGTAGTACATGAGCTCGGCCCCGCCGCGCAGCTGCGCGACGGGTGCCGGCACGTCCACGCCGATCCCGGCGTACATGAGCTGTGACAGGACGCTGTGCACGGCGATCGCCACGCCCAGCGTCACCAGCCGCGCCGGCACCGAAGGGCGGCGGGGCGCCGGGTCGGGGCCGGCGATCACCCAGGCGAACAGGTATCCGGAGAGCAGGAAGTGCACGTGGACGGCGGCGTGCAGCCGTCCGTCCGTCAGGGTGAGCCGGTAGAGCGGGGTGCAGTACAGCACCACCATGCCGCCCACGCTGAGCACCAGCGCCGTCACCGGGTGGGCGAGGACGCGGGCGGCGCGGCAGCGCAGCAACGCGCTGAGACGGCGCGCGCCCGCCGCGGGCAGCGAGCGCAGCAGCAAGGTCATCGGCGCGCCGAGCACCAGGAACAGCGGCGCGAGCATCCCGATGAGCAGGTGCTGCAGCATGTGGCCACGGAAGTCGGTCGCGGCCGGTTCCGCGACCGGCCCTGTCAGCGCGGCCGCCAGGAGCGCGATCCCTGCGGTGAACGCCGCCGCACGCCACCGGCTCCACCGCTTCGCCCGCGCCGCGAGCACCAGGTAGGCGGCGCCCACGAGCAGCACGGCCACGAGCGCGTACGGGTCCGCGTGCGCGTGGTGGCCGCTCATGCTCATGCCGCCTGCTCGCCGTCGTGGCACAGGTCGAGCGCCCGGCCGGTGCGCTGCAGCGCCCATCCGGCGAGGACGAGCAGCGCGCCGAGGAGCAGGAAGCCCAGGTCCCACCACAGCTCCTGCGGGCCGGTGCGGACGTGGTGGATGCCCAGCAGGTGGTGGTCGATCACGCCCTCCACCAGGTTGAACAGCCCCCATCCGATCAGCACCCAGCCCCACAGCGCCCGCGAGCGCCACACGCGCCCGCGGGAGCTCAGGACCCGGGAGTAGAGCAGGCCGAGCCCGATCAGCACCGCCAGCCAGGTGACGGTGTGGAACAGTCCGTCCCCCAACGTGTTCATCCGCAGGCCCGGCACGGTGTCGTCCGGGTAGGCGGCGGTGCTGCTGAGCATGTGGTGCCACTGCAGGATCTGATGCAGCAGGATGCCGTCCACGAACCCGCCGAGCCCGACGCCGAGGATCGCGCCGGGCAGCCGGATGCGGCGGCGGACGTCCACAGCGGGCATGGCTCGCGCCGTCAGGTCTTCTTGCCCATCGTCTGGCGGATGACGTCGCGGATGCGGTCCATCATCGCGACCGGCGTGCCGACGAGGATGTTCTTGGTGGCGGACTCGGTGCCGGGGTGCGGGTGGGTGGGGGCCATCGCCTCGGCCGCCTTGACGCCGACGGCCATGGCGCGCCGCTCGGCCTTCGTGGTGTGGCCGCGGAGCTGGATGAACTCGTAGCGTTCCTCGGCGCGGGCGTGCGCCTCCACGGCGGCCCGCAGCGTCGCGAGGTTCTCCAGGAAGTCGGGGGCGTCCGCGCCGGCCTCGTCCATCCGGCTGAGCAGCTCCTTGGCCTCCCTCTCCTCGGCGAGACGGTCGTCGACGACGCCGTCGCCACCGTCGATCTTGCCGCGGGCGTACGGGTGGACGATCTCCTCCTCGGCCGTCTCGTGGACGGCGAGCAGGCGTACCAGGCGGGTGAACGCCTCGCCGCGCTGCTTCTTCGGTGCCTGCTCGACCTCGTCGAACATGTCCCGGATCATGCCGTGCTGGGCTTGGAGCAGGTCGATGACGTCGGTCTCGCCCATCGTCTCGGGCGCCGTCTTCTGAGCGGTCATGTGCGGTCCCTCTCCTTCGGGTACGGGGCGGGGCCTACCCCTGGGGAAGGGCGACACGCTCCGGTACGAGAAGACCAGCCGGGATCCTTACCGACTCTGGAGGCGTGGGCGGGGGCGAGCAGAGGTTGTGCCGGGAAGTCTCGGTTAGTCGGGCACACCTGCACATTCCACCGCAAAGGAGCGGAAGCGCATGACCTTCAATCCACTACGCGAACGAGGCATCCCGCTGGACAAGCAGCTGCGCAACTGGCGCGAGCTGAACGTCACGCCGATCGACCCCGACCATTGCGACCCGTACACCCGCTGCCGCATCATCACGATGAACGGCATCGAGACCGAGGCCGTCTTCTTCAGCCACCACATGGCCCGCCACTGCCCCGACATCGAGCTGAAGCAGCAGCTCGCCCGCGTCCGTTACATCGAGGCGCAGCAGCAGAAGGCGGTCAACTGGCTGCTGCCCGGTTTGTCGTCGGTGCTGGAGACGACGCTCGCCTACGAGCAGGTCGCGGTCGACCTGACCGCGTGGGTCGCGCGGATGGAGCCGGACCCGTACCTGTGCCAGGCCTACCAGTTCGGTGTGCTGGAGGACTTCGACCACCTCTACCGGTACGCCAACCTGTACGAGATGATCGAGCACCGCAAGGCGGAGAAGATCGTCGACCAGCTCACCGAGGTGATGCCCGGCCGGCCGACGTACCTGCACCACCGCAACCCGATCGACAACGTGCGCGAACCGTACGACCGCAACAGCACCGCGCCCATCAGCAAGCTGCACGCGCTGACCATCATGTCGGCCGAGCAGCAGACGATGAACTTCTACATGAACGTCGGCCCCATGTACATGGAGCCCATCGCCCGCCAGCTCTACCAGGAGATCGGACTGATCGAGGAGGAGCACGTCACCCACTACGAGTCGCTCGTCGACCCCGGCGAGAGCTGGTGGGAGATGCTGCTCAACCACGAGTACAACGAGTGCTACCTGTACCACTCGTTCATGGAGACCGAGCCCGACCCCAAGGTGAAGAGCATCTGGGAGCTGCACCTCAACATGGAGCTGGAGCACCTGCGCCTGGCGGCCGAGCTGTTCAAGCGGCACGACGGCCGCGACCCCGAGCAGGTGTGCGCGCCTGAGCTGCCCGCCCCCGTCACGTTCGAGCCGAACAAGGCGTACGTACGCGAGCTGATCGCGACCCAGATCGACTACACGACGCTGGGCACCGGCTACGTGCAGGAGGCGCACGAGCGGTTCGAGAAGATGCAGGAAGCCATCATGGGCGGTGAGAAGGCGCCCTCCGAGCGGGTCATCGACGACAACCGCGAGAAGTCCGGCCGCGAGTACCGGCTGCAGACCGAGGGCGAGCACCCCATTCACAGCCTCGCCTACAACCGCTGACCACCTGACCGGCTCCCCGCGGGGAGCCGGTTTCGCCCCCTTTTGTCCGCTTCAAAGGTTCCATCCCGTCCGAAAATGGGCACCAAGCCCCATGACGCACCGGGGCGGGCCGAACGCGCCTCCAGGGCTCGGGACCTCGCGGAACGACGGCGCTCATCGGGGCCGCCGCCGAGCGACCTGACGTCATGCGCGCCGACGAGATCACGGGAGGGCCACGGTTGAACGCCTCGCCGGGTACCCGGGCCAGCGACTCCTTGGTGGAACTGGCCGCCAGGGTCGTGCCGCTCGCGGCCTTCCTGGCCTTCGTCGGCGCCTGGGGGCGCACCCTGCCCGTCCTGGGCGAGATCGTCGTCGTCGGACTGCTCGCCGTGACCGTGGTGGCCGCGGTGCACCACGCCGAGATCGTCGCGCACCGCGTCGGCGAGCCGTTCGGCTCGCTCATCCTCGCCGTCGCCGTGACCGTCATCGAGGTCGGGCTCATCATCACGCTCATGGTCTCCGGCGGCCCCGGCGCGGCGACGCTCGCGCGGGACACCGTCTTCGCGGCCGTGATGATCACCTGTAACGGCATCGTGGGGGTGTCGGTGCTGATCAGCGCGTTGCGGCACGGCACCGCGTCCTTCAACACCAAGGGCACCACCGCCGCGCTGGCGACCGTGCTGACGCTGTCGGGGCTGAGCCTGGTGCTGCCGTCGTTCACCACGAGCGTCCCCGGGCCCGAGTTCTCCGGCGCCCAGCTGGCCTTCGCGGCGGCCGCCTCGCTGGCGCTCTACCTGCTGTTCCTGTTCGTGCAGAACATCCGCCACCGCGACTACTTCGTGCCCACCTCGCCTCCCGTCGTGCGTCCGCTCAGCAGCGTCGTCGAGCAGGCCGTACGGGCCCGCCGCACTGGAGCGGCCGTCACCGAGCACCACTCCGCGCGCGGCTCCGGCGCCGCGCTCGCCGCCACGCGGGTGGGGGAGACGCGGATGACCGGCGTCGAGGTGCACGCTGCCGTCCCGCCGCTCGGCACGACCATGATCAGTCTCGGGCTGCTGATCACGGCGCTGGTCTCGGTCGTCGGCCTGGCGAAGGTGGAGTCGCGGACCATCGAGGCGGCCGTCGAGGCGGCGGGGCTGCCGCACGCGGTGGTGGGCGTGGTCATCGCCCTGCTGGTGCTGCTGCCGGAGACGCTGGCGGCGGCCCGAAACGCCTACCGCAAACGCACTCAGATCAGTCTCAACCTCGCGCTCGGGTCGGCCATGGCCAGCATCGGCCTGACCATCCCCACCATCGCCGTGGCGTCGATCTGGCTGGAGAGCCCGCTCCACCTGGGGCTCGGTGCGACGCACCTGGTGTTGCTCTGCCTCACCGCGATCGTCGGGACCCTCACCGTGATCCCCGGCCGGGCCACGCTGCTCCAGGCGGGGGTGCATCTCACGCTGTGCGCCAGTTACCTGTTCCTCGCCGCCGTCCCCTGAGGGTCAACGGGCGTCGTACGCCGCCCTCGACTCGACGATGCCGGCGGCGTTGTTCTCCGCCCACCCGGCCAGGGCGCGTACGACGCTGAGCAGGCTCATCCCGCGCGGGGTCAGGGCGTAGTCGACGCGCGGGGGCTTGGCGTCGTGGACGGTGCGCGTCACGAGGCCGTCGCGTTCGAGCCCCTGCAGCGTCGCGCTGAGCATGCGCTTGGTGATGGGCTTGCTCATCCGGCTGAGCTCGTTGAAGCGCCGGGTGGTGTCGTCGAGCTGGCAGATGACGACCACCGACCACTTGTCGCCGATCCGTTCGAGGACGTCGCGGATCAGGGACAGGCGGTCCTCCTCGCACAGCTCGATCGCCTCGGAGGTGGCTTGGGACATGCGAGCAGTATACGTACGGAACCTGGTTCCTCCCCAGGCATGCGCTCGTGGACCCCCAGGAACGGCGCGCGTACGATGGTCCGTAAGCGGTGACTCGCCCACATGCGGCCTGCGTGCCATGGCGACTTCTTTCGCACCGTGGATGGGACCATCCCATGACCGCCCTGGCCATTCGGTTTGTGCACCACCCCGCTTCCTGTGACCTCCTGCTGAGCGGCGACCTGGACGCCATCTCCGCCCCGCGCCTGCAACCAGCGGTCGAGTCGGTCGTCGACCGGGGCCACCGTAGCCTCACCATCGACGCCGCCGACCTCGCCTTCTGCGACTCCGCCGGGCTGCGCGCCCTGCTGACGGCGCGCCGCACCCTCACCGACGCCGGCGGCACGATGGACCTGGTGCACGTGGGCGCCAGAGTCGGCCGCATCCTCGACATCACCGGCCTCGGCCGCGCCTTCCGCCCGAGCCTGCCGTCAGCCCGTGGCCGGTCGCGGGACGACGCCCCACATGAACGCGGCGTCCTTCAGTAACTGCTCGGACGGCATGATCCCGGTCAGGTGCTCGACGAGCAGGAAGGCCGGCCCTGTGTACAACTCGGGGAACGTTGGGTAGAGCCGGTCGATGGCCGCCATCGCGTCCCTGAGTTCGTCCGGGGTTTCCGTCGGATGTTCTTCGTCGTAGCCCCAGCCATACCGGATCTCGCCGTTCTCGCACCAGAAGAAGTAGTCGAGGCCCTTGATGGCGAGGGCGGCCTGGGAGACCAGGCGGGTGCCCCGGGAGAGCTCGGTGATGACGCTCTCGCACGTGCCGAGCCAGTCGGGGTCGAGGACGAACGTCCAGTCGCCGAGGGCGGCGACGCCGAGAGGCTCACCGTGGTGGGGGAAGTCGTCGGGGTCGTCGGGGAAGGGGCCCGGCGTGAAGTCTTCCCATCGACCGCCGAGGCGAGTGACCACCTGCTCGGGCGTGGCGCGGATGTAGATGAAGGAGTAGCACTCCTCGCCGTACTCGCCGTGGAGCCAGGAGACGTCGGGGGGTCGCATCGTCATGCTGGTCATACTGCCGACCGCCACCGACAGAACGTGGGCGTCGCGTGTTTGGGGTGTTATGCCGTTTTTGTGAGTGCTGATACCTTGTCGGTAGGTGAGCCGGGAAGTCTGGTCGGCATGTGATCCCTCTACAGAGCGGAGTTTCATGCCCGGCGTCACGTTTCACCGCCGTCCTCGCCTGCTCCCCAACCGTACGTGGTCAGAAGTCCGGCGGATCACCGCCATCCTGCGCAAGGAGACCATCGGCGGGGCGTTGCTGCTGGCCGCCGCGCTCGTGGCGCTGGTGTGGGCCAACTCGCCGTGGGCGCAGCTCTACTTCGATCTGCGGGCGATCCGCATCGGGCCCGCGGCGCTGCACCTCGACCTCGACCTGGCCACGTGGGCGGCCGACGGCCTGCTGGCCATCTTCTTCTTCGTCGCCGGGCTGGAGCTGAAGCGCGAGTTCGTCGCCGGTGACCTGCGCGACGTGCGGCAGGCGGCCGTGCCGGTCGCCGCCGCGTTCGGCGGGGTCGTCGTGCCCGCGCTGCTGTACCTCGCGATCGCGAGCGGTTCCGGCGCGGCGAGCGGATGGGCGATCCCCACCGCCACCGACATCGCCTTCGCCCTGGCGGTGCTGGCCGTGATCGGCAGGTTCCTGCCCACGGCGCTGCGGACGTTCCTGCTGACGCTCGCCGTGGTGGACGACCTCATCGCCATCGTGATCATCGCGGTGTTCTACACCGCCCAGCTGTCGGTGCTGCCGCTGCTCGGCGCCCTCGTCCCGCTGGTGGTCTTCGCGGCACTCGTACGGCGCCGCGTGCGCTCGTGGTGGCTGCTGCTGCCGCTCGCGTTCGTGACCTGGGCACTGGTGCACGCCTCGGGCGTGCACGCCACCGTGGCGGGAGTGGCACTGGCCCTGACCGTGCCGGTGCCGCGCAGCGAGCAGGCCGGCGGACCCGAGGCGGGCCCCGGGCTGGCCGAGCACTTCGAGCACCGGTTCCGGCCGCTGTCCGCCGGTGTCGCCGTCCCGGTCTTCGCGTTCTTCGCCGCGGGCGTGGGCCTCGGCGGGTTCGGCGGGCTGGCCACGGCCCTGACCGACCCGGCCGCGGTCGGCATCGTGTTCGGCCTGCTGGCGGGCAAGCCGATCGGCATCCTGGCCGCGACCTGGCTGGTGGCCCGCTTCACCCGCGCCGACCTGGACGAGGGCCTCGCCTGGATCGACATGGTCGGGCTGGCGATCCTGGCCGGCATCGGGTTCACCGTCTCGCTGCTGATCGGGGAGCTGGCCTTCGGGGCGGGCAGCGCCCTCGACACCCACGTCAAGGTCGCCGTCCTGGTCGGTTCCCTGGCCTCCGCCCTGGTGGCCACGGTGATCCTGCGACTGCGCGCCCGCGTCTACCGCCGCATCCACGAGTCCGAGACAGCCGACCTCGACCGCGACGGCGTTCCCGACAGCTACCAGACCCCCGACCGCTGAGCTACGACGGCTTGACCTCGGCCATGACCCGGCGCATGTCCGAGATCGCGCGCAGCGTCCCTCGTACGGTGCCGGTCACCTTGGAGCGTCCGGCCCGCGGCAGGTAGTCGACCTCGACCTCGGCGATCCGCCAGCCAGCGGCGGCGGCGCGCAGCACCATCTCCAGCGGGTAGCCGAAGCGGCGGTCGGTCAGCTCCAGGTCGAGGAGCGCGACCCGCCTCGCCGCCCGCATCGGGCCGAGGTCGTGCAGGGACGCACCCGTACGGCGACGAAGATCGGCGGCGAGGACGGCGTTGGCCAGCCGCGCGTGCGGCGGCCACGCGCCCGAGGCCGACGGCACCCGCCGCCCGAGGACCAGGTCGCTGCGCCCGTCGAGCACCGCGGAGGCCACCTCGGGCAGCCGGCGGGGATCGAGCGAGGCGTCGGCGTCCATGAAACAGACGAGATCGGACGTGGCGGCGAGCAGCCCGGAATGACACGCGGCGCCGAAGCCGCGTACGGGTTCGCTGATGACCCTCGCGCCAAGGGAGCGGGCGACCTCCGCCGAGCGGTCGGTGGAGCCGTTGTCCACCACGATCGGACGGTAGCCGCGGGGCATCCGTCCGAGCACCCAGCCGAGGGCGGCCTCCTCGTTCAGACAGGGCAGAATCACGTCGACCGTCATGACCAGGCGAACTCCTTCATGCCTTGCTCGAAACCGATCCCGGCCAGGAAACCGAGCTCGGTCAGCGCCCGCTGCGGGGAGGCGACGATGTGGCGGACGTCGCCCAGCCGGTACGCCCCGGTGACCTGCGGTTCCGGCCCGCCCCGCTCGGCGGCCAGCGCGGCGGCCAGCTCGCCCACGGTGTGCGGGGTGCCCGAGGCGATGTTCCAGGCACGCAGCTCACCTGGACGGGCGGCGGCCGACATCGCCGCGAGGTTGGCCCGCGCGACATCGCGCACGTGCACGAAGTCGCGCGTCTGGTGGCCGTCCTCGAACACCTTCGGCGCCCGGCCGGCCTCCAGCTCCGAACGGAAGATCGCCGCCACTCCTGCGTAGGGCGTGTCGCGGGGCATCCGCGGTCCGTAGACGTTGTGGTAGCGCAGTGCGGCGGCGCTGCCGCCGGTCTCCCTGGCCCAGTTGGCGGCCAGATGCTCCTGCGCGAGTTTGCTGGTGGCGTAGGCGTTGCGCGGGTCGGGCCGCGCGTCCTCGCCGATCACCGCGCGGGTCAGCGGCTCACCGCAGCGCGGGCAGGGCGGCTCGAACCGGCCCTCCTCCAGGTCCGTCACGGCGCGCGGGCCCGGCCTGACCTCGCCGTGCAGGGCGCACGTGTAGCGGCCCTCGCCGTAGATCACCATCGAGGACGCCAGCACCAGCCGCTCGATCCCGTGCCTCGCCATGGCGGCCAGCAGGACCGCCGTGCCGTACACGTTGACCGACGCGTAGTCGGGCAGGTCGGAGACGTCCACGCCGAGGCCCACCTTCGCGGCCTGGTGCACGACGACGTCGACCCCCGGCAGCAGGGCGTCCAGAACGCCGGCGTCGCGGACGTCCGCGCCGGTCCGTACGTCCAGGCCGACGACGTCGTGCCCCGCGGCTTCCACCGCCTCCACCACGTGCCCGCCGATGAACCCGGCCGAGCCGGTGACCATGACTCTCATGACGGCGACGCTAGCCCGCCGTCCCGTGGGTTCCGAGGGTACGTTCGCGGTCCGTAAGGGTTCTTACGGGAGACGAACGGAACCCGCCGCAACGGTTACGAACCGGGCCAGGGATGTGAGGCTGACGGCCGTGAGCCGACACACGCTCCTGGCCGGGGCAACCCTGATCGCCCTCGCCGCCGTCGTGATCCAGATGGTGGCGGGGCCACCCGTCCTGGGCTGGTACCTGCTGGCCTGGGCCCTGTTCGCGGCGGCGCTGTGGCTGGTCAGGCGGGTGCCGGAACGGCGGCTGACCGCCCTCGTCGTCACCGGCGGCATCGCGCTGGCGACGATCGGGCTGGCGACCCCGCCGAGCAGCAGCACCGACTCGTTCCGGTACGCCTGGGACGGCCGGGTGCAGGCCGCCGGCATCTCGCCGTACGACCATCCGCCCGCCGACCCCGCGCTGCGCGGGCTGCGTGACGACTGGCTCTTCCCCGCCGACTGCGGGGCCAAGGACCTGTGGCCGCTGCCTGACGGCGGCTGCACCCGGATCAACCGCCCGACCGTTCCCACGATCTATCCGCCGGTCGCGCAGGGGTACTTCCTGCTGGTCCACTGGCTGTCGCCGGATGGCTCACGGCACAAGCCCCTGCAGCTCGGCGGCTGGGCGCTGGCCGTGCTCACGTCGCTCGCGCTGTGCCGGCTCGTGGGCGCGCGGCGGGCGGCGTACTGGGCGTGGTGTCCTGCCGTGCCGGTCGAGGCGGTGAACAACGCGCACGTCGACGTGCTCGGCGTGCTGCTGGTGGTGCTGGCCTTCGGCGCGGTCCGCGCCCGCGGCCCGCTGCTCGGTGCGGCCGTGGCCGCCAAGCTGCTGCCCGCCGCGACGTTGCCCGGGGCCCTGTCCGGCGTGCTGGCGAACGGGGTGGACTGGCGGCGCGCCGCCAGGATCGCGGTGCCCGCCGCGCTCGTGGTGGCGCTGTCGTACCTGCCGTACGTGCTGCTGTCGGGGACCGCCGTCGCGGGCTACCTACCCGGCTACCTCGAGGAGGAGCGCTACGACGGCAGCGGCAACCGCTACGCCGTCCTGCGGTTGCTCATGCCGGACTCGTGGGCGCCGTACGCGGCGATCCTGCTGCTGGGCCTCGTCGTCCTGGCCGTTCTGCGCCGCGGCGACGCCGAGCGGCCCTGGCAGGGCGCGCTGCTGGTCAGCGGCTCGCTGCTGCTGTTGTTCACGCCCGGGTACTCGTGGTACGCGCTGCTGGTCGTCGCACTGGCCGCCATGGACGGTCGGTGGGAATGGCTCGGCGTGCCCCTCGCGGGGGCCGTCGCCTACGCCACCGGGCCGGCGAACGTGCACGGCCTCGCGTCCCCGTTCTACGCCGCCGCCGCGCTCGCCGTGCTGATCGGCTGGGCCGTACGGCGGCATCGTCTCGCGGAGATACATTCATGATTTTTCCCGATATATCGACTTTGTCGGCCCGATTCACCAGCCGCCTGCGCTCCGAGCAAGTGGCCGCGAAGCTGGGCGCCTGGCTCGGCGTGAGCTTCACCGTCGCCTTCGCCACCGGACTGTTCAGCCACTTCGTGCAGCATCCGCCGACCTGGCTGCTGTGGCCGTCGCGGCCGGTCAACCTGTACCGGGTCACCCAGGGGCTGCACGTCATCGGCGGCATCGCCACGGTCCCGCTGTTGCTGGCCAAGCTGTGGGCGGTCTACCCGAAGCTGTGGCAGTGGCCCCCGTTCCGCTCGGTGGGTCACGCCGTCGAGCGGCTGTGCGTGCTGCTCCTGGTGGCGGGCGCGCTGTTCCAGCTCGTGACCGGGGTGCTGAACATCGCGTACGTGTACCCGTGGCCGTTCGGCTTCCTTCAGACGCACTACTGGACCGCCTACGTCGTCTTCGGCGCGCTCGTCATCCACGTGACGAACGAGTGGGCCAAGGTCAGGCGCAGCCTGTGGACCCGCGTGGAGATCCCGGAGCGCCGCCGCTTCCTGTTCACCGTGGCCGCCGCGTGCGGGGTGACCGCCCTGGTCACGGCCGGTGAGACGGTGACGCCGCTGCGGTCGCTGGCCGTCCTCGCCCCGCGCGACCCTCGTGTCGGACCTCAGGGCGTGCCGGTCAACCGGTCGGCGGCCGCGGCCGGCGTGGTCGCCGACCCCGACTACCGGTTGCAGGTCACCGGAGCCGTCCGTACGCCGCTGTCCCTCACCTACACCGATCTCGTACGGATGCCGCAGCACACCGTCCACCTGCCGATCGCGTGCGTGGAGGGCTGGAGCGTGGAGTGCGAGTGGACCGGGGTCCGGCTGCGCGACCTGCTCCGGTCGGCCGGCGTCGCCCCGGACGCGTTCGTCACCGTGGAGTCGCTGGAACAGCGGGGCGGGTACCGGAGCAGCGAGGTCCGGCCACCCCACTGGAACGACCCACTGACCCTGCTGGCCCTGCAGCTCAACGGGCAGCCGCTGCGCCTCGACCACGGCTTCCCCGTACGCCTGATCGCGCCGAACCGGCCGGGCGCCCTGCAGACCAAGTGGATCAAGGAGGTGCGGGTGGCATGAGGAAGGTCGTCCACGCGGCGGGCGCCGCGCTGATCGTGCTCGGACTGGGCGGCCTCGCCGCGGAGGGCGTCCTGCTCAAGTGGGCGCTGTGGTTCGGCGGGCTGCTCGTGGCGCACGACGCCCTGCTGGCCCCGGGGATCGTGGTGGCCGGCACCGTGATCGGCCGATGGCCGCAGTCGGTGCGGTCCGGCCTGATCGTGGCGGGGACGCTGCTGCTGGCCACCCTGCCGACCGTGTCGGCGCTGGGCCGGCGGGCCGACAACCCGTCCATCCTTCCCCTGCACTACGGCGTCAACGTCGTGATCGTCCTCGCCGCCGTCGCGCTGCTCGCGGTGGCGGATCACCTGCTGACTCGTAAGGACTGAGTACGTTGCCTGCTACCGAACACCTGTCGCAGATCGTGGTGCTCGCCAAGGAGCCGTTGCCCGGCCGGGCCAAGACCCGGCTGACCCCGCCGTTCAGCCCAGAGGAGGCGGCGGCCCTCGCCACAGCCGCGCTCCGCGACAGCCTGCGGGCCGTCGCCGCGACGCCGGCCACCCAGCGGGTGCTCGCTCTCGACGGGCTTCCCGGAGGTTGGCTCCCGGCCGGTTTCGTCCTGATCCCTCAGCGCGGCACGAGCCTGGACGAGCGCCTGGCCGCGGCCTTCGCCGACGCTTGTCGCCTGCGTCCTGACCCCGTCGTGCTGATCGGCATGGACACCCCCCAGATCACCCCGTCGCTGCTGCGCGAGGCCGGGCAGGCGCTGGAGCGGCACGACGCCGTGTACGGCCCGGCCGCCGACGGCGGCTTCTGGCTGCTCGGTCTCCGCAGCCCCGACCCGTCGTTAGTGCTCGGGGTGCCCATGTCGCACCCGGAGACCGGCAAGCTGCAGCTCGACCGGCTCGACCGTGCCGGGCTGGACGTGCACCACCTGCCCGAGCTCACCGACGTCGACACGGTGGCGGACGCCGTGACCGTGGCCGCCGAGGCGCCGTCCTCCTGCTTCGCCGCCACGTTGAAGGGGCTGGGCCGATGATCGGGCAGCTCTACGCCGACGCCCTCGCGGGAGAGGCCGCCGAGCTCGAGTACGTGGACGGCTCCCGCGTCACGCTTGAAACCGCGCACTGGTTCGAGCCGATCCCCGGCGACGAGGACCTGCTGCGCCGCTGCTCCAGCCCGACCCTGGACATCGGCTCCGGCCCGGGACGGCTCACCGTGGCGCTGACCCGGCGCGGCGTCCGCTCGCTCGGCATCGACGTCACGCCACGGGCCGTCGCGCTGACCCGCCGCGCCGGCGGGTTCGCGCTGCTCCGGGACGTCTTCGACGACGTCCCCGGCAGCGGTCGCTGGGCCACGGCGCTGCTCGCCGACGGCAACATCGGCATCGGCGGCAACCCCGAGGCCCTGCTGCGCAGGGTGCGGCAACTGCTCGGGCCGGGCGGCACGGTCATCGCCGACGTGGCGCCGCCCGAGACCCGCAGCCGGGTCGACCGGGTACGGCTGCGCCGCGGCCCGCTCGTGGGTGAGTGGTTCGGCTGGGCGACCGTCTCGGCGAGCGACATCCGAAGGGTGGCGCTGGCAGCCGGGTTCACCGACGCCGACTGCTGGGCCGCGCACGGCCGCTGGTTGGCATGCCTGCGCTGATCACGGCGCGGTCATCCGGTCCATGAAGTCGAGGACGAGTTCGGCGACCTCGTCCCCGGCGCTCTCCAGGAGGAAGTGGCCGCCGTCGAGGAGGTGGATCTCGGCGTCGGGGACGTCCCTGGCGAAGGCGCCGGCCCCCTCGGGGCCGAAGATCTCGTCGTTCCTGCCCCACACCGCGAGCACCGGCGGGCAGTGATCGCGCAGGTACGCGTGCAGCGCCGGGTACATCGGCGGGTTCGTCGCGTAGTCGCGGAAGAGCGCGAGCTGGATCTCGTCGTTGCCGGGCCGCGACAGCAGGGCGAAGTCGTGGTGCCAGGTGTCCGGGCTGACCAGGCTCTCATCGGGGACCCCGGTGAGGTACTGCCACCTGGTGGCCTCCAGGGTCAGCGCGCCGCGGACGCCCTTCTCGGTCTCCGGGTTCTGCTCCCGGTGGTAGGCCCACACGGTCTCCCAGAAGGCGGGGACGAAGCCCTCGTCGTACCCGTTGCCGTTCTGCGTGATGATCGCGGTGATCGCCTTCGGGTCGGCGAGCGCGAGCCGCCAGCCGATCGGGGCGCCGTAGTCCTGGACGTAGACGGCGTACCGCGTGACGCCGAGGTGGCGGAGCAGCCCGGCGGTCAGGTCGGTGAGGGCGTCGAAGGTGTAGGTGAACTCGTCGGCGGGAGGGGCGTCGGACAGCCCGAACCCGAGGTGGTCGGGGGCGATCACGTGGTAGCGGGCGGCGAGTGCGGGGATCAGGTTGCGGAACATGAACGAGCTGGTCGGGAAGCCGTGCAGCAGCACGATGACGGGAGCGTCGGCGGGGCCGGCCTCCCGGTAGAACAGACGCCTGCCCTGGACGGTGGCGTAACGGTGGTGAACGGCGGCCATGTCTAACCCCTTTGGTCGGTTTTTGATGGTTAGACGTAAGCATGGGGTGGTATAACCTGTCAAGGTGACCTGTGGAGGTTAGGTTGGACGTTGACGAGACTTTGCTGCTCGACCTGCTGAACACCACCCCCGTCGTCGGCGGGGCGCCGCGCGACGAGCTCGCCGACGCCGACGCCGGGCGGCGCTGGCTGTCCGCCCATGGCCGGCCGACCGGTGTGGACGAGTGGCGCGCCCTGCGCGAGGTGCGTTCCGTACTGCAGGCCATCGTCCGCCACGACGCCTCCCCGGACGGGCTCGCGCCGTTCGTCGAGGGTGTGACCCGCCGTGCGACGCTGATCGACGGCAGCGTGGAATGGACCCTCGACCTCCCTGAAGGCAGAACGGCGGCCGCGCGTGTCGTCCTCGCCTGGGACGAGTTGCGCCGCTCAAGCCCCGGCCGCCTGCGTCCATGCGCCAACGAGGAATGCCGCCTGTTCCTCATCGACCACAGCAAACCCAACCGAGCCCGCTGGTGCTCCATGGCGGTCTGCGGCAACCGCATGAAAGCCCGCCGCCACTACCATCGCACCCGCGAAACCCCCTGACCCCTCACCTGCGGATGTCCTGCAAGGGGCGCCACCACCCTCAACCCGAAGACACGAAGAGGCCCGCCAAGGCGGAGATTGCACCGGCCCAGGCACTCCGCCCCGCAGAGGCGCGGGCCTCCCTGCGGGGGCCGCGCCCCTCGGCCCGCAGGAGTCCTGCCGGCCTGCGGAGGCCCTGTCCCCTTCACCCCAAAGGGACGGAGAGGTGCGCCGAGGCCCCTTTACCCCTTAAAAGGGACGGCGAGGTGCGCTGAGGCGGAAGGTGCACTGGCTCCTGAATCAGACGTTGGCTTATTCGCTGGGCGGTGTCTCGGTGGTGGTGATCTTGACTTCTGAGTGCAGAGTGCGGTGGACGGGGCACTTGTCGGCGATCTCCAACAGGCGCCGGCGCTGGTCCGCGTCCAGGTTGCCGTCCAGGTGGATGACGCGTTCTATCCGGTCGATGTGACCGTCCCGGGTCTCGCAGTCGGCGCAGTCGTCCGCGTGGACGCGCGAATGCCGGAGCTTCACGGTCACGTGGTCGAGGGGCCACTGCTTGCGCCGGGCGTACATCCGCAGCGTCATCGACGTGCACGCGCCGAGACCCGCCAGCAGCAGGTCGTACGGGCTGGGCCCGCTGTCGACACCGACCGGCCGCGGCTCGTCGGCCGTGAGCGTGTGCCGTCCGAGCGTGACGTGCTGCCCGTACCGGGACTCGCCGTTCTCTGACACCACGACGAACCCGTCACCAGACTCCTCCTCCGGGACAGACTGATCGGGCAGGTAGCGCGCGGCCCAGGTGGCGAGCATGGTGGCCGCGAACACGGCGTCGTTCCGGTCGGTGAGCAGGTGGTCGGCACCGTCCAGGGCGATGAACGACTTGGGGTGGCGGGCGGCGTCGAAGATCTGCCGGGCGTTGTCCACGCCGACGATCTTGTCGCCCGGCGCGTGCATCACCAGCAGCGCCGCACCCAGTTGCGCGATGCGCTCGGCCTGTGACTGGACGGCGATGTCGTCCAGGAACTGCTTGCGGATGCGGAAGGACCGTCCGGCCAGCACCACTTCGGCCTCGCCGCGCTGCTCGATCTCGGCGCGGCTGCCCTCCAGCAGGTGCAGCACGTGCGCGGGGTCGGCGGGCGCGCCGATCGTGGCGACCGCCCGCACCTCGGGCACCCGGTGTGCGGCAGCCAGCACTGCCGCACCGCCGAGGGAGTGCCCGACGAGGAGCGTCGGAGCCGCGAACCGTTCCCTGAGGTGGTCGGCGGCGGCCACCACGTCGGCCACGTTGGAGCTGAAGTCGGTGTTGCCGAAGTCGCCGCCTGACCCGCCGAGCCCGGTGAAGTCGAACCGCAGCACCGCGATGCCGAAGTCGGTCAGCGCCCGCGCGATCCTGGCCGCCGCCACCACGTCCTTGCCGCAGGTGAAGCAGTGAGCGAACAGCGCATAGGCCCGCGGGCGCGACTCGGGCAGGTCGAGCCGCGCGGCGAGCGGCACTCCGTGAGATCCGGTGAACTCGAACTTCTCACTGGTCATCGTCAGCTCCGTCGTTCGCTGGGTACGGCCAAGGCTCCCACCGGCCGGCGGCGCAACGTACCGGTTGCCCGCGACGTCCCGCGTCACGCAGATCATGCGCCCCGGCCGTCGGTGACAACACCTCGGCCCTCGTTCACCATCCCAGATCTCCCTTTCGCCCGTTCGCGCGGGCCCCACGCATCCGCTCGCGGAGGGCCGAAGCGGCTACGGCCGGGTGGCGCGGACGTAGTACAGCAAGTACGGCAGATCGCCTTCCGACTCCACCTCGAACCCCGCGTCGGGAATCAGGGTGCCGAGCAGGTCCTGGGGGCTGTGCCGCATGGCCGGCGCGGACAACGCGCGGACGATCCGCCGGCCCAGGGGGTTGACCGGCGGCCGGAACTCGGCGATGAGCAGCCGCCCGCCCGGCCGCAGCACGCGGAACATCTGCCGCAACGCCTGGGGCCGGGCCTCCACGGGCATGTGGTGGACGGCGAGGCTGGAGACCACCAGGTCGAACGAGCCGTCCGGGAACGGCAGGCCCTGCCCTTCGCCGACGATGTAGGAGCAGTTGGCCGGGGCCCGCCGGGTGGCGTGGTCGACCATGGCGGGCGAGGGGTCGATGCCCGTGACCCGGCCGCCCGGCATGATCACCGGGGCCATGATCCGGGACAGGTAGCCGGTGCCGCAGCCGACGTCCAGCACCTGGTCGCCCGCTCGTGGACGCGCCGCGGTGGCCAGGCGTGTGTAGGCGGCGCGACGTCCGCCGATGAACCCGATCGAGGTGAAGATCTCGTACGCGCGGGGGCGGTCGATGGTGCCGCCCGCCTCCGCGTGTTCCTCGTGGTTATGCAGCAGCCTTCCGAGTGCCATGGACGTTCCCTCCGATATAACGAACACTGTGTTTCATAGTGAATGACGTGTTCAAGATCGGGTCAACGACCAGTTCGGCCCGGCCGTGCCGTACTGAACAAGGAGCAGTGGATTGTCCGAAGACCGGCGGGTGCGGCGTACGCGAAGGCTCATCCAGGAGGCGCTGGTGGCGCTGATCCTGGAGAAGGGTTACGACGCGGTGACCGTCACCGACATCATCGATCGCGCGGACGTCGGCCGCTCCACCTTCTACGCGCACTTCACCCACAAGCAGGAAGTGCTGCTCAGCAACCTCGACGAGATGGCCTTCCTGCATCCCACGCCGGCCACCGACGCGGGACGGCTGTTCGCGTTCAGCCTGCCCATGTTCGAGCACGTGCAGGAGCAGGAGCGGCTCGTCCGGGCGCTGCTGGGGCGGCACGGCGGCGGGCCGGTGATCGCCCGCGGGGAGCAGATGATCGCCGAGCTGGTGCGGGGCGATCTGCTGGCGGCGGGCGGGCGGTCGTCCGCCGCGCTCGACCTGCTGGTGGTGTGCGTGGTCGGGGCGTTCATGGGGTTGCTGCGCGCATGGGTGAACGGCGAGACCACCGCCACCCCCACCGAACTGGACGCAGCCTTCCGCGCAGCAGTGGAGCCAGGTGTACGGGCGATACTGAACAGGCCGTAGTTGCGCCCGCACCGAAACCGTCGACCGGCCGCCCGCCATGCCCGGCCCGCTCTTCGCCGACCCCGATCCGAGCTCTGACCGGTCGGCACACTGGAGCAGGCCCACGTCGCCCCAAGCTGGGCCCGATTTAGCGGACAGCTGAATGGCAGTGTAGTCGCCATGAGCTTACGAGCGACAAAAGAGATATTACTCAACGACACCTCACTCCCGCTCAGGGTCTTCTATGCCATTGTCACTCCTTCCTGAATCGGCGACGCTAGCCGCGACGGCGCCTACCATGCAACCAAGCCCCGCTATTGCCAATGCGGCAAAAATGGCAATATCGCGCGGATTGGGCGTAACATTAATCGCCATAAAGCCGCTTGCTATAAATAGCACAATACCCCATCTTAAATAGACTTTCATTCTTCCCTCCATTCACGAGAATTAGCTCAAGGCTTCAAGCTCTTTGGCTGTCAGGGACGAGGGTGTCAGCTTTAGCCATGCCGTGCCACGTTGAAAGTCGGACCCCGAATCTGCGCCGGGCGAACCTCCCGACATGCGCCAGTATCGTGAGGCCACGATGGGGTCAGGCCCGCCCCTCTGTCTCCTCCTCAGGGTCGGTGGCCTGCGGTCAAGGGCGGCGTCCGAGGACCTCGGGCACCCGGCTGTGGCGCCGCACCATGGTCGCCAATCCTGTGTCGATGTAGTCGAGGCACTGCAGGATCGTCTCGTGGTCGGCAACGAGGTGACGATGATGGATCGGTCCGTGATGGGCGATTTTGTTGCGGAGGATTCTGAGGTGATCGACCCGGCCGTGCAGCGTCCGGCGGCGTCCGCGGTACCCGGGAAAGGCTCGGTACAGGGCCGTGCGCCACAGCCGCTGGTCATAGCCATTGCCCGGCCCAAGCAGCGAGACGTAGAAACCGAACGGCAGCTCTTCGCTCACCATGTGCGGCGTGGGCATCACCCCGATGCGCTGCAGCTGCTGTTCAGCTTCGCTGATGCGCCGGCGGCCGCCGTAGGTGAGCTGAGGGCGCGGATCGTTCCACCAATCGTCACGTCCCAAATACGTGGTCAACTCGCGCGTCATCGCGGTGCGCATGGCCACCTCCAAGTACTGCAAGGGCCCATAGAACGCTTCGCTGATCTCGGTGTTCCAGCAGTGCAGCCGCAAGGCGGCGACAGCGCCACCACCGCAGGTCAGGTGGTATTCGGCGAGGCGGACGGAGGACAGCAGCGCACTCAACCGTTCGGCCTCGGCATCCTGCATCGTGACCGCCTTTCCGATCCGTGGTTTCCGCCGGCACAGGTGGTGGTACCTTCAACACATAGGCCCCGGTCCTGCCTCTGCACCGCATGCAGCCGGGGCATAGCTATGTCCGGAGGCAGGCGGCGTACAAGCTGTGAGCACCGGCGCGATCAGCGTGCACTCGGGCATCCTGTCCACCGGCGGCCCACATGCGGGAGTGGTGGGGGTGCGTAGCTCGTCGAGCAGTATGTCACTGCGTGATAGCGCTGTTGCGCATGTTTGCCGAAGTCGCTCAAGTGCACGAATGAGCTGTCCAGGGCTCGGCCGCCGCACCGCCGTGCAGACGACGTTCGCTGTTGCGCGGGTGGCAGCAGGATGAAGGCCCGCGACGTGAGGGAGTGCTTGCGGGCGAGCGCCGGTGTGTGCGAGGCCGTCTGCGTGCGCAACATTTCGCCCAGGTCACGGAGTCGGTGGCAAGCAGGCGACCCCGTGCTCGCGACTCCGCATCCGGGTGGTGCGTGGCAGTCACCTCAGCTGTGCTGTCTGGGTGGTAATGCCACGGGTGTCGACGCCCCACGCGTCAGCGTTTGCTCTGCCAGCCTCGCCCGGGGCCTCAGCGTTCGTCCCCCAGTACGGGCTTGACGTCGATGATGGGGGTGCCGTTGAGGGCTTCGAGGTGGGTCACCTGTACGCGGTGTCCGTCCACGGCGGTGATCGTGGTGCGGTGCAGGCCCAGGGGGTTGGGGCGGTCTGGGGAGCGGGTGCTGAAGACGCCGGTCAGGGGGCGGGACGGGTCGTTGCGTGGGTGTACTGCCAGCACCTGGCGGTCGGCGCGGTCGAACCACGTGAGGATGAGGATCTCGTCGCCCACCGCGAGCGCGGCCAGTGCCGGAATCACCCAGGGCTCGAACACCAGCCAGGCGGCGGGCGCTCCCTCGTCCGCCTGGCGCGGTGCGTGCGCTCGCTCGCGCAGCGGTGACTCCACCCACCCGACCGGACGAAGCGAGAGGTCCGTCGCCGGTTCCGGGTCGATGCGCTCAGTCATCGTTCTCCACCTTTCGTCGGTACGGGTTGTCGGTGGGGGTTGTCGGTACGGGTCGGTATCGGAGTCACAGGAGGTCGGCGACGAGTGCGGCGAATTCTTCCGGAGTCGTGATGCGGACGCCCAGGCTTTCTGCCTTGGTTCGTTTGGAGCCGGCCTTCTCGCCGGCCACCAGCAGGGACGTCTTGGACGACACGCTGGAGGAGGCCTTGCCGCCCGCGCGTTCGATCAGTTCGTTGACCTGGTTGCGGGTGAGCGCGGCCAGCGGGCCGGTCATCGTTCCGGTGACCACCACCGACATCGCCGACAGCGGCAGGTCGACCGCGGGCGCCGTCTGCGGGTCGGCGGACGGCGGCACGGCGCCGGGCTCGACCATGGTGACCCCGGCCTGGACGAGCTTGTCGATCAGTGGGGCCAGTTCGGCCAGCTCGGCCACCACGACCGGCGCCTTCTCCGGGCCGACGCCCTCCACCTGCTGCAGGGCCTCGGCGTCGGCCGCGCGGACGGCGTCCATCGTGGCGAAGTGGCGGGCGATGCGCCGGCTCATCGATCGGCCGGTGCCGCGCACGCCGAGCGCCGCGAACACCCGGCTCAGCGGGCGCGTGCGGGCCTGGGCGATGGCGGCCAGCAGGTTGTCGGTGCTGGTCTCGCCCATGCGGTCGAGGTCGATGAGCTGTTCGCGGGTGAGGAAGAACAGGTCGGCGAAGTCGGCGATCAGGCCGGCGTCGAGCAGCTGCTTGATGCGGTTCTCGGCCAGCCCTTCGATGTCGAGCTGGTCGCGGCCGGCCGCGTACACGATGGACGCGATCGCCCGGCAGCCGCGCCCGCGCACGCAGCGCCAGCGTTCCTGGGAGGTGTCGATCGCGTCGCCGCAGGACGGGCAGACCTCCGGGATCGGGATCGGCCGCTCGTCGCCGGTGCGCAGGTGGACCACGGGCGCCTCGACGCGCGGGATCACGTCGCCCGCTTTGTAGACGGTGACGCTGTCGCCCAGCATGAGGCCGCGGCGGGTGATGTCGGCCACGTTGTGCAGGGTGGCGTACGTGACGGTGCTGCCGTCGAGCTCGACCGGCTCCAGCACGGCCCGCGGGGCGATGACGCCGGTGCGGCCGGTGTTCCACTCGACGGCGAGCAGCCTGGTGATCTTCTCGGTGGCGGGCAGTTTGTACGCCACCGCCCAGCGCGGAGCCCGCGAGCTGAACCCGGCCTCTGCCTGGTCGGCGGCGAGGTCGCATTTGATCACGATGCCGTCGATGCCGAACGGCAGCTCGGAGCGGGCCGCGGCGATCTCGTCGACGCGCTGCCGGACGCCGTCGAGAGTGTCGGCGACGATGCCGGCCACCGAGGTCGCGGCGGTGGTCTGCGCTCCCTGCCCGGCCATCCAGGCCATGACCTCGCTGTGCGGCAGCCCGCGCAGGAGTACGGCCTGCTCGGAGTCGTCGCCGGGCGGCGGCACCACCCCGTAGCCGAAGAACGTCAGCTCGCACACGTACGGACGGTCCTGGGCGCGCAGCGTGCCCGCGGCGGCGCTGCGCGGGTTGGCGAACGTGGTGCCGTCGTGCGCCTGCCGCTTGGCGCAGGCGGCCTCGAACTGGGCCCTGGTCATCATGACCTCGCCGCGCAGCTCGACGGTGACCGGGTCGGCGAGCCGGTCGGGCAGGCCGACGACGGTGCCGATGGCGTGGGAGACGTCCTCGCCCGCGCTGCCGTCGCCGCGCGTGACGAGCTGCGTGAGCCGTCCGTGCCGGTAGCGGGCGGAGATCGCCAGGCCGTCGAGCTTGGGTTCGACGCTCCACGCCGTGACCGGACGGCCGAGCCGCCGCTCGAGGCCGGCCGCCCAGTCGGCGAGCTGTTCGGCCTTGAACACGTTGTCGAGGCTCAGCATCGGCACGGTGTGCGGCACGTCGCCCACCACGGCCCCGCCCGCCACCTTGCCCGTCGGCGAGGACGGCAGCACCGCGTCGGGGTGGGCCTCCTCGTACGCCTGGATGCCCCGCACCAGCCGGTCGTAGGCGTCGTCGTCGAGCGCGGAGGTGCCGTCGGCGTAGTAGGCGGCGGCGGAGTCGACGGCGACCTGCACGGCCTTGGCGTAGGCGGTGTCGTCGGCGAGGACGGTGCTGGGGGGCGTCTCGGTCATGGCACCCACCATGCCTTCAGCCACCGACAATTCCCGGCCCTGTCGCTGTGCCCAACGTCACGCCTGCCTGCTCAGGGACGGTGGAGACAGGAGTTGCGCTGGTGGAGACCGAGGCCGCTGGTCAATTGCGTCCTAATGGGAGGTAATGTCCATCAGTGGATATCGGGAGGATCCGCAATAGAGGGTGGTAAGACGTGCAGCAGGGGGAAGTGGCTGCGTCCGATCGGGCTTCACTGGGGGAACGGAAGGCGGGACGAAGGCGCCGACTGTCGGTCTTCGACGCGGTGATCATGGCCGGGGGTCTGATGGTTCTGGCGTTCGCCGCCTACCAGGCGGGCCCGGCGCTGGCGGCGGCGACGGGTGACGGCCCGCACGGCACCTTCACCGCCGTACGGCAGTCGTGTTTCGAGCACCATCCGGGCAAGTGGCTCTGCACCTGGCGGGGCGACTTCAGGTCCGACGACGGCAAGGTGGTCCGCGAGGGCGTCACCCTCTACGACTCGGAACAGGACACGATGAAGGCCGGGCAGACGGTGCGCGCGTTCGACACCGGGCGGCCCGACCACGTCTACGGCGAGGACGGCTCCAGAGAGTGGGTCACCGTCGCCATCCTGCTGGCGCTGGGGGCAGGGCTGGCGAGCCGGCCGCTGTGGACCCGACGCCGCCCGCGCCCCGCGCCGGACGACGACGCTCGCGAAACCCGCGGCGCCGACGACGCCGAGGCGGTGGCGCCCTGGGAGCTCGCGCACGAGCCCGTGCGGTAGCGGCGGCGCCGGCTCACCACGAACTGGTGACGGCGTTGATCGCAGCGAGCAGCGCGCCGCCGAGCAACGCGATCACCAGAACCACACAGACAACTCTCGCCCAGGACTGCATCCCGTCATCTTGCAGGCCGGAACGCGCGACCACAACGGGTGAGCAGCGCTCTACCGCTGTTCACCGACCGTGAGCAGCCCCCGGTCGGCGTCGACGACGACCCAGTCACCCGTACGGACGACGTCGAGTGGGTCGGCGTCGAGCTCGGAGAGGGTCGGCACCCGGGTGACCACCGCGCCCAGCGCCGACTTCGTGGACAGCTTGCCGATCACCATCGCGAGCGGCGCCGTGCCGTACAGCCGGGTGCTCTGGAAGAAGCCCGACCAGCCGGAGGAGCCCTTCGCGCCCGGGAACACCAGCACCTTGCCCGTGAAGCAGACCCCGAACAGCGGGTGCCGGCGTTCGATGACGGTGCCGGTGGCGGGGTCGATGCCGCCCCAGCCGGAGATCGTCTCGTGCGAGACCAGCGCTTCTCCTTCGGCGTGACCGGGGACGATGCCACGGCCCTTGATCGTGACGGTCACTGCAGTTCTCCTCGCCATTTCCCGGTGACGGCCGCATCGACGCAGTCCTCCAGCGTCCCGAACCACGCCTCGATGCCCAGGATCGCGGGCAGGTAGTGCGCCTGCTTCGCCGAGTCGGTGGCGAACACGCGCGTGCCTTCGGGTGCCGACCGCGACATCGCAGGACAGGAGTCGGTCAGCACCCGTCCGCCGGCCCTGCGGATGCTCTCGGTGTATCCGTTGCGCTCCGCCACGACGCGCAGCGCCCGGGGCAGCATGATCCAGAGTTCGGTGCCCGGGTTGAGCCGCCTGCCGTCGAGCGCGCGGGCCACCCTGGCGACCTGGTCGAGCGAGGCGTGCGGGCAGCCGAGCAGGATGAAGTCGACGTCCTCCGACTCGCCCTGGTTGTTCAGCGTCTCGTGGACGGCCCGGCGCTCGGGCTCGCCGTACACGATCTTCTCGGGAGCGGGACGCCCGCCGAACGCGGCCTCGGGCGTCGGCGCCTCGGGGGTGATGCCGGGGATGTGGTAGAGCTCCACGCCCCCTGACGAGGCCGTCGCCGCGCCGAAGTGCTTGAGGTCGGTGAGGTCGGGCTGCCGCAGGTCGCCGACGAGGACCGGCCGGTTCTCCTGCACGATGTCGCCGACGAAGTACCCGAACATCCCCCAGTCGAGGGACCCTTCGACCGGTACGGCCGACTCGATCAGGTGCGTGCCGTACCGGTTCTCGCTCAGGTGGTTCCCCCAGCAGGGGATCTTCCCGGTCAGGCTCGCCGCGCCCGTCGAGGCGCCGCCCTCGCAGTTGGTACGTGCGCCGAGCACGGAGTTGGCGTACACCACCGCCGACGATTCCATCCACGCGCAGTGCTCGCCGCGCACCGGAAGGTTGCCCACCTGGTACGGCGTGCAGGTGGCGAGGATGTTGACGCCGTGGGCGCCGTAGAACGACTCGGCGTCGGCCTGCAGCTCCACCATGCTCGCCGGGTAGGGCGCGACGCCGAGCGCGTCGTCGCTGAACCCGTGCTGCAGCTGGCACGTGGGCACCCGCATGTGCGGGATGTCGAACTCCTCGTCGCTGTCGAGGTTGATCGTCGCGAACGCCTTGTTCCATCCGCCCTCACGGACCAGCGTGGCCTTGATCGGCGAGGGTTGCGTCATGGTTCCCGCGACGTTGCGCGTGTCGCAGAGGCGCTCGGCGCCGAGCGCCTCGCCATAGCGGATCAGGAGGTCCATCGCGGCGGCCACCGCGGGGCCCTCGGCGCCGTCCCGCATCGCCTTCTCGTCGTCAGCCAGTCTCACGGCTCCTCCTAGCTGTCGACATTCTCGGAGACGCGCCGGCGAAGCTCCGCCAGGTCGATCTCCCGGACGCTGCCGTCGCCGGCGAGGTCCAGCGCGTGCGCCGCGCCGAACCCCATCGCCGCGCACGGGCCCATCACCCGGACGCTGGACAGGGCGGCGGCGTCGCCGTCGACGCAGCGTCCGGCGGCGACGAGGTTGTGGGCGCCGACGGGGATCAGGCTGCGGAGCGGCACGTAGTGCACATGGTCGGAGTCGTACGTCTCCCAGACGTATCCCTCCACCCGGTCGTGCAGCTCGATGGGCCAGGCGGTGCGGGCGACTGCGTCCTCGAACCGCACCCCGGACCGGACCTCGTCCACGGTGAGCTGGTGCACGCCGGCGATCCAGCGGGTCTGCCGGCGGCCGGGGAAGCCGTAGGTGCGGACCTTCGCCTCGCCGAACGCCTTCGGGAACTCCTCGCGGAGGAACTCAACGACCCGGTCGGCCTGCGCCCGGCCCTCCAGCTGGGCCCGAGAAGCCCTGACCGCCTGCAGCGGCGCCTCGACATGCGTCATGTTCATCACGGCGGTGTTCCGTCCGGGGAAGAAGAAGGCCAGGCCGTCGCGCCGTACCAGCCCGTACTGCTCCGCCTTCTCGTGGACGCGGGCGGCGAGCTCCTCCCGGCCGGGCTGGAACTCCTCCCGCAGGTTCTCCAGCCGGATCTGCTGCGAGCCCCACACCGTGCGCTCGGGGACCCGGCAGGGCATGCCGGCCTCCCAGGTCAGGGAGGCGTCGCCGCTGGCGTCGACGAACCCGGCCGCCGCCACCCGGACCAGTCCGTGCCGGGTGGCGAAGGTCGTGGTGCGGACGTGCCCGTCGCTCGCGTCGACGGTGAGCACGGACGCGCCGAGCACGACCTGGATGCCCAGCGCGTGGACGAGGTTCTCGATCCACCGGCTGAGCGCGACCTCGTCGTAGCTGACGGTCATCGTGTGGGTTCTGTTGAAGTGGATGTCGTTCGTCCTGCCCAGGTCCTCGAACATCGGGTCGAAGATCCCGTGGGTCAGCTGGTGGTAGCCGGGCCCGTTGCCGTACACGCCGCAGAACAGCCCGATCAGGGAGTTGACGCACTGACCGCCGAGCACCGGCAGGGCGTCCACGAGGACGACGGATCGGCCGAGGCGGCGGGCCTCGACGGCCGCGGACAGGCCCGCGATGCCGGCTCCGACCACGCAGATGTCCGCGGTGACTTCTTCCGGCGGGTGACCGCCGCTCTTGGTGACGGTGTTGATCTTGAGTTCGGTGAGCGGATGAGGCAAGGCTTCTCCTCGGAGGACGTGGTCAGGCGGGGGTCACCGGAAGGTCGTTGCCGCGCAGCGTCGCGCCACGGGCGAGGGGCTCGACCGACCGCGCGTAGACCGGGAGCCAGCCGGACGTCCCGCCGGGCACCCGGTGCCGCGCGCGCTCCTCGTGCCGCCGCGTCAGCTCCGCCTCGTCGATGAGCAGGTCGACGCGGCGGGTGGCCAGGTCGATCGCGATCCTGTCGCCGTCCGCGACCACGCCGAGCGGGCCGGGCAGGGCGGCCTCGGGGATGACCTCGCCGACGACGATGCCCTTGTTGACCAGGCCGGACAGCTGCCCGTCGGTCAGGACGGCCACGTGCTCGGTCAGCCCGGCGCCGTTGAGCGCGAAGACGGTCTGGGAGGCCATGCCCATGCCGGGGCTGCCCACCGGGCCGAGCCCGCGCAGAACCAGGACGTCACCCTGTCGCACCACTCCGCCCTCGATGGCGGCGATCGCCGACGGGGCGTCGTCGAAGACGCGGGCCTGGCCCTCGAACGTGGTGGCCCGGACCTCGGTGACCGACAGCTTGACGATCGCCGAACCGGGGGCGAGCGAGCCGCGGACGACGACGACGGTCGCGTGCCCGCCGCGCGGGTGCGCGAGCGGCCGGATGGCTTCTTCGTCCTTGACCATCGCCGAGGCGACCCGATCGGCCATCGTCTCGCCGGTGACGGTGACCGCGTCGCCGGCGAGGCGGTCGCCGAGTTGCTTGAGGACCGCGAGTGCGCCGCCGGCGTCCTCGAACCGCTCGATCGTGTCCTCTCCGTTGGGCCGTACGGCGGACAGCGGACGGATCACCTCGGCGTACTCCTCGAACAGTGCGTACACGTCGACGTCGGTGTCCGCCTCGCGGGCGATCGCCTGCAGATGCTTGACGGTGTTGATGGAACCGCTCACCGCGAGCACCGCCATAACCGCGTTCGCGAACGCGCCGGGCGACAGGATCGTGCGCGGCCGGCGGCCCGCGAGCACCGCCTCGACGATCGCGCGACCGCTCGCCCGGACGCTGTTCCACATCGCCTCGCTGTTCGCCCGCACCGGTGTCGAGCCCGGCAGCGTCATGCCGAGCGCCTCGGCGACGATGTGCATGGAGTTCGCGGTGCCCATCCCGGTGCACACGCCCGGTCCGGTGATCGCGCGGGCGCTCATGTCGCACAGGCCCTCGAACGTGATGCCGCCGAACTTCAGGTGGCCCGCGTGCAGGAAGACGTCCTCGATGTCGACCGGCTCGCCGGTGTCGAGCCGCCCCGAGCTCTGGTAACCGCAGGACAGGACCAGCGTGGGGACGTCGAGCCGGGCGGCGGCCATCAGCTGGCCGGGGGTCGTCTTGTCGCAGGAGGCCAGGCAAACCATGCCGTCGAGCTGGGCGCCCTCGACCACGGCCTCGATGTCGTTGCTCAGCAGGTCTCGGCTCGACAGGACGTAGCCGCCGCTGCCGCCGGCGGCCATGATGAAGTCCGTCGGCGCGACGGTCCTGATCTCGAACGCCACGCCGCCCGCGTCCGCGACCGACTCCTTGACCGCGGCGGCGATGGGGTCGAGGTGACTGAAGCACGGGGAGAGCCCGGACGACGAGTTCACGATCGCGATCTTCGGCTTGGTCAGGTCGTCGTCGGTGAGCCCGAGCGCGAACCACTGCGCGCGCCGTGTGGCCCAGCGGGGGCTGCCCTGCGGAAGGTTGCTGCGAAGAGTCACCGGTTCCCGTCCTGAAGGCCGTAGACGGACTCGTGCCAGGGGATGAAGAAGCGTTTGAGGCCGTGGACCGCGAAGTAGAGCAGCAGTCCGAGGACCGACAGCAGGATGATCACCGCGAACAGCGCAGGGGCGTTCAGCTCGTTGAGCGTCCGCACCACCAGGTAGCCCAGCCCCTCGCTGCCGCCGAGGTACTCGCCGACGATCGTGCCGATGATCGCGAAGACGATGCCGACCTCCATGCCGGCGAAGACGTACGGCATGGTGCTCTTCAGTTCGAGGTGCCGGAACGTCTGCCACCTGCTCGCGTTGAGGCTGCGCATGACCTCGCGCTGTCCGGCCTCGACGGAGCGTACGCCGAGCTGCACGTTCAGCATGATCGGGAAGAACGCCAGCATCGCCGACATGACCACCTTGGACGTCATCCCGAAGCCGAACCAGATGACGAAGAGCGGGATCAGCGCGACCTTCGGGACGACCTGGGAGGCGACGATCAGCGGCCGCAGGCCGCGCTCGATCCACGCCACCTTGCCGAGGACGACGCCCACCGCGACCCCGGACACCAGCGCGATCAGGAACCCGCCGATGGTCTCGATGGCCGTGACCTGGGCGTGCTGCCAGGTCAGCGGGTCGGTCACCACCGTCACGAGGCTCTCGGCGACCGTCAGCGGGGGCGGCAGCACCAGTTCGGAGACGCCGGTGACGCGGACGAACACATCCCAGGCGACGAAGAACGCCAGGAGGATCAGCGCTGTGCTGAGCCAGGGGAGCAGCCGTCTTGATCTTTCCCTCGTCATGCCCTACTCCTCCTCGTCCAGAGCGTGGCGCAGATCGCGGACGATGGCGCCGAACTCCGGCTCGGTCTGCACGTCGATGCCGCGCGGCCGCTCGAAGCCGACGGACGTGATCCGGCGGATGCGGCCCGGCCGCGGCGTCAGGTGGACCACCCGGTCACCCAGGAAGACCGCCTCGGTGATGTCGTGGGTGACGAACACGACGGTCGCCTTCGTGGCCAGCGCGATGCGCTGCAGCTCGATGTTCATCCGTTCGCGGGTCAGCGCGTCGAGCGCGCCGAACGGCTCGTCCATCAGCAGCAGCTTCGGCCGGATGCTCAGGGCCCTGGCGATCGCGACCCGCTGGCGCATGCCTCCGGACAGCTCGCGAGGGTAGGACTTCTCGAACCCCTTGAGCCCGACGAGTTCGGCGAGCTCGTACGCCCGCTCCCGCCGCTGCCGTCCGTCCAGCCCGCGCAGCCGTAACGGGAGGGAGATGTTGTCGGCGACGGAGTACCACGGGAAGAGGTTGGCCTCCTGGAACACGACCCCGAGCTGGGATACCACGGAGGAGTCGACCTTGGCGCCGTTCCACAGCGACCTGCCCTCGACCATGATCTGGCCGGTGGTCGGGCTGAGCAGACCGGCCAGCATGCGCAGCAGCGTGGTCTTCCCGCAGCCGGACCTGCCGATCAGCGACACGAACTCGCCGTCGCTGATCGTCAGGTGGATGTCGGACAGGGCGTGCGTGCTCGCCCGCTTGGTGTGGAACTCCTTGCCGATGCCGACCAGCTGGAGCTTGGCGGGCGCCGGAGGCCGGGCGTTCGTGGACTGGTGGAGCGTCTCGGCGCTGTCGGTGGGCATCGGACTCCTTCGGATCAGCTGACTCAGGCCTTGGGCAGCAGGCTGTTGTCGAACCAGGAGCCGGCGTCCGCGCCGGACTTGGCCAGGCCGGCGGCGGTGAGCTCGGTGTACCCGGCCGCCCAGGCCGCCTGGTCGGTGACGAGGAGCGGCTTGCTCGGATCGCCGCCGGTCCAGCTTTCCCGCAGCAGGGTGAGGCTCGCCTTGGCGATCTTGTCGTCGTCGAGGGTGGCGAAGGAGTACCTGGTGCGCAGCTGCTTGACGGTCTCGTCGAGCGACTCGTCCGCCACGATCGCCGACAGGGCGTCGTCGATCCCGGCCATGAACGCCTGCAGCGTCCCGGAGTCGTTCTTGAGGGCGTCCTTGCTGGTGACGTACACCTGAAGGTCTGATTTGACGGTCTCGCCGGGGTTGAACAGGCCGACGTCGGGGTTCTGCGCTGTGAGGATCGTGGCGGTGTCGACGCTGACCACGTACCCGGCCAGGCGTCCCTGCTCCACGAGGCTGAACGTGCCGGGGGTGAGGCCGACGACCTGGCGCTTGGTCTGCTCGGGGTCGATCCCGGCGTTGGCCAGCACGAGCGAGACCACCTTGTCGCTGGTGCCGCCCTCGGAGGGCACGCCCATCGTCTGGCCGACGAAGTCCTCGGGCTTGGCGAGCGGGTGGCGCTTCTTGCTGTACACGAAGCGCAGGGACGAGCCCCGGCTGAGCGTGCCGATGGTGACCAGCGGCTGTCCGGTGTCGGCGACCGCGGTCATGACGTCGATCTGGCCGAGCCGGGTGATGGGGGCGATGCCCGACAGCAGCGTCTGCATGGCCTGCGGCGACCCCTTCACGGGCTGCAGGGTGACGTCGAGGCCGTGCTTCTTGAAGTGGCCTCCCGCGACGGCGAGCAGCTCGGGTGTGAGGGAGAGGGTTTCGAGCGGCAGATAGCTCAGGAACGTGACCTTCCCGCTGCCGTCCGCGCCGGCGTCGCCGGAACCGCATCCGGCCAGCAGCGCGGGACCGGCGGTCGCGGCGGCCAGGGCGAAGGCGGAGCGCCGGAGGAACGACCTGCGGCTGAGGGACGCCGAGGCGAGTGTGGTGGAAGACACCGTCTATCTCCTCTTTTCGATCTGACCAGCCCTCACACCCCGAAGCCGGTCAAGATGAGCGTCGCCCTACCTGGCCGTGGCGGGCTACCTGCCTTTCCGGATAGCGGAAGGGGTGCGCGGCCGAGTTCGCCGCCGGCGCGCTCCCAGGGCATTCGAGATCCCGCGCGCGCTGGCCTGGACCAGGTAGGCGAGGTTGGGAGTGTGCGACTCGGTGTGCGGCACGATCAGTGAAAGAGCCGCGACGACGGTGTTGTCGGGGTTGTGGATGGGCGCGGCGAGCGAGGCGTACGCCGGGTTGATCTGCCGGTCGCTGATGGCGTACCCGGAGCGCCGGATCTGCGCGAGCACCTGCCGCAGCTCGCGCGGGTTCGAACAGGTCCTCGAGGTGTACGACCTCAGCGGCCCGCCGATGACCTCCTCCTGGAGTTCGGCGGGGGCGTGCGCGAGCAGCACCAGCCCGACGGCGGTGGCGTGCATGGGGTAGCGGCCGCCCACGCGCGGGCGCTCACTCGCCGTCTCGGGGCTGACGAAGCGCTCCACGAAAACGACCTCGTCCTTCTCCCGGACGGCGAGGTGCACTCCCCGGTGGGTCGCCTCGAAGAGGTCCTGCATGAACGGCAGGGCGATGCGTTGCAGGCCGACCGACCGGGGGGCGAGCGCCGCCACCTCCCACAGGCGCAGCCCGATCCGGTAGTCGCCGAAGTCGTCGCGTTCGAGCCCGCCCCACTGGTGCAGCTCGGTCACGATGCGATGGGTGGTCGTGAGCGGCACGCCGGAGCGGCGGCTGATCTCAGAAAGGCTGAGACCGCCTTGGGCTTCTTTGCAGGTGTCCAGGATGTGTAAGGCGCGCCGCAGGACGGACCTACGCTCTTCCGCCATCTTCACCGCCTCGTCCAGTGATGACCGTCGATCATCGTTGGGTAAGTAACAAGACTTTTCCTGATAAGAAGGTCTTTTAATCCTGTAACGGGACGACTCGGAGATAACGCCGTCCCCGCGAGGTCAGCAGGGCTGCCTCAACGTGGGCAGCGCACGGGCGATGCCGCGCGCGGCGCCTCGGATGGCGAGGGCGAGCGCGGCGGGTTGCGCCCCGTCGGCGCGCACCACCAGCGACACGGCGGCGATCGCGGTGCCGTCGGCGGAGAAGATGGGGGCGGCGACCGACAGGGCGTCCAGCGTGACCTGCCCGTCGCTCACGGCGTAACCGTCACGGCGGATGTCGGCCAGCATCTGCCGCAGCACCATCGGATCGGTCACGGTCTTCGACGTGTACGCGGGCAGCGGCGCGGCCAGCACCTGTTCCTGCACCTCCGGCGCCGCGTGCGCGAGCAGCGCGAGCCCCACGCCGGTGGCGTGCAGGGCGAACCGCCCGCCGACCCGGGTCAGCACGGGCACGGCATGCCGGCCCGCGATGCGCTCGACGAACACGACCTCCAGCCCGTCACGCACGGCGAACTGCACGTTCTCGTGGGTCAGCTCGTAGAGGTCCTCCAGGAAGGGCAGCGCGGCCTCGCGCAGGCCGAGGCCGCGCGGGGCCAGCGAGCCCACCTCCCACAACCGCAGCCCGATCCGCAGCCGCCGGTCAGGGCCGCGTTCGAGCGCGCCCCACGCGACGAGCTCGCTGACCCGGCGGTGCGCGGTCGGCACGGAGAGCCCCGCCCGGCGGGCCAGCTCGCTGAGCGTCAGCGCGGGGGTGTCCGGACCGAACGCGGCCAGTAAGGCGAGCACCTTGCCGGTGACCGTCCTGCACCGATCGGCCGCCGCGGAGGGAGGTGGGACGGGCACGATGCGCTCCCTGTGATCAGAGGTCGAGAACCAGCCGGGGAGAGGTGGCGCGGGACACACAGATCATCATGATGTCGCCGGCCGCCCGTTCCTCGGCGGTGAGAACCGCGTCACGGTGGTCGGGCAGGCCGTCGAGCACGACGGTCTCGCAGGTGCCGCAGGTGCCCTCCTGACAGGACGACAGGACGGAGAGGCCCGACTCCTCGATCACCTGGAGGATCGAGGAGTCAGGAGGCACCGGCAGGACCTTGCCCGATCGGGCCAGTTCCACCACGAACGCGTGGTTCGGGCCGTCGTCCGCCTTCGGGGAGAACCGCTCGACGTGCAGGACGCCCGGCGGCCACGACGCGCCGCGCTCCTCCACCGCCGCCAGCAGCGGTTCAGGGCCGCAGCAGTAGATGGCCGTGCCCGGGTCGGGGTCCGCCAGCAGGGTGTCGAGGTCGAGCAGCCCGGTCTCGTCCTGGGGCCGCACGCTGACGCGGTCACCGTAGGCGGCGGTCAGCTGCTCGTGGAAGGCCATCGAGGCGCGCCGCCGGCCGCCGTACACGAGCCGCCAGTCGGCGCCGGCCGCCTCGGCGGCGGAGATCATGGGCAGGATCGGCGTGATGCCGATGCCGCCCGCGATGAACAGGTAGCGCCGCGAGGCCACCAGGGGGAAGTGGTTGCGCGGGCCACGGATGCGTACTTCGCTTCCCGTGGTCAGCTCGTCGTGGACGTGGCGGGAACCGCCGCGGCCGTCGGGTTCGCGCAGCACGGCGATCCGTAACGCGGACCGGTCCTCCGGGTCGCCGCACAGGGAGTACTGACGGACGAGATCGGGCCGCAGCACCAGGTCCACATGCGCTCCTGGCTCCCAGGGCGGGAACGGTTCACCGTCCAGCGCGGCGAGCGTCAGCAGGACCACGCCGTCGGCGACGGTCTCCGCGCGGTCGACCACGCAGACCAGGTCACGCTCGGTCATGGTGGGGGTGCTCACGCCAGGCCTCCGTTCCCTCGGGCGCTGCTCACGCTCGGCCTCCGTTCCCTCGGGCTTCTGGGCTGCCCAAGGCAGGGGGAAGGGGCTCGAAGGCGGCGGGCTGTTCGGGGTGGTGGCCTTCGGGGTGGGCGAGCAGCCATTCCCACAGCTCGACGGGGTCCTCGAAGTCGTGCGCGGCGCCGCAGTGACACACGCCCGTCAGCACGTCGGTGCCCGGTTGCCAGTGGACCCGGTAGACGGTGTCGCCGTGCAGCATGGCGGTCCGGTCACTCATGACCGAACGTCGCTCATCCGCTTGAGTATCCGGCGGGCGGCGAGACCTCCGGTGTCGATGTTGATGCTGAGCTCCTGGTAGCCCTCGGGCTCGGTGGCGATGACCCGCTCCAGGATGTTGAGCGCGGTCACGTCCTGCAGCACCACCGTGCGGTTGCTCTCCCGCAGGAAGTCGGAGACGCCCTGGTCGTCCAGCGCGAAGTCCCTGGCGACCGCCCAGAAGTCGAGGGTGCTGTGCTCGGTCTCCGGCGTGATGGCGTAGACGACCTCCACGTGGAAGCCGTCGGGGTCGGAGCCGTCGGCGTTCGGCAGCACGCCGGCCGGGGCGACCCTGCTGTGCAGCAGGTACAGGCACGGCGGGTGGTACTCGATGTCCTGCCAGCGCGTGATGCGCCCCTCGATGCCGGTGGAGCGGGCGTAGAACGGCGGGCAGGCGGCGTCGGCCATGTGCCGGCTGACGTGGACGACGCCGTTCTTGTCGTCCACCTCCGTGGTGATCGGCGTCTCGGCGACCTCGGGGGTTCCGATGTATCCCCCGTGCAGGTACGTCTCGTGCGACAGGTCCATGAGGTTGTCGACGAGCAGCTCGTACCTGGCCGCGAGCGGCTCCATGCCGGACACCGTGGTGTAGGCGGGGTCGGCGAGCCAGGGGGCGCGGGGGATCAGGCTCTCGTCGGCGCGCTCCCGCTCGCCGATCCACACCCAGACGAACGAGTCCTGCTCGACCACCGGGTACGACGCCACCCGCGCGGTGCGCGGAACGCGTCGCTGGCCGGGCACCGCCACGCACGCGCCGGTGCGGTCGTAGGTGAAGCCGTGGTAGCCGCAGACGACGGTGTCGCCGTCGAGGTGGCTCTGCGACAGGGGGTAGCGGCGATGCACGCACCTGTCCGCGAGCGCGACGGGCTCGCCGTCCTCGGTCCGGTAGAGGACCAGCGGTTCGCCGAGAATTGTCCGGGACAGCAGGTCGCGTCCCACTTCGTAGCCGTATGCCGCCACGTACCACTGGTCACGAACAAACACGACGCGCACGCTCCTCGCCGACCTCGACCGAAGACAGCCTCGTACCGGCCGTCGCCATGAGGATCAGCGATGCCGCGACGGCGGAAAAGCCGAGTTTTCATCTGGTGAAAGACAACGTGCCAGGCCCCGCTCGCGTACCGAAGTGATGGGCTACTCTCGTTTTTGACGGATGCAGTCAAGGCGAGTCCGATCCATCGGGAGATGACATGAGCGATTCTGTGACGCTGCCCCTGCACATGCGGCGCAGCGGATTCGACCCCGACCCCGAGCTGTCGGCGCTGCGCGACGACGACGGCGTCCGCCGGGTGCCCACCATGTTCGGCTTCGACGCGTGGATCGTCAGCCGCCACGCCGACGTGCGGGCGGTGCTCGGCGACCCCGCGCGCTTCAGCAACGCGCAGAGCATGGCGCTGCAGGCGGCCGGCCGGCCGCAGTACAGCGAGGAGGAGCTCAGGAAGGCGCGGGCCGGCAACCTGCTCGCGTTCGACCCGCCCGAGCACACCCGGCTGCGCCGCATCCTGACGCCGGAGTTCACCATGCGCAGGATGCGCCGCCTCGAGCCGCGCATCCACGAGATCGTCGAGGAGCACCTCGACGCGATGGAGCGCACCGGGTCGCCGGTCGACCTGGTCTCCGCCTTCGCGCTGCCGATCCCGTCCCTGGTGATCTGCGAACTGCTGGGTGTTCCGTACGCCGACCGCGACGGCTTCCAGCGACGTACCGGCAAGGTGCTGGACATCTCGCTCCCGGTGGAGCAGCGGCAGGCGGCGAGCATCGAACAGCGCGCCTACATGGGGGAGCTGGTCGCCCGCGCCCAGGTCGAGCCGGGCGACGACATGCTCGGCATGCTCGTCCGCGAGCACGGCGACGACCTCGACACCGACGAGCTGGTGGGCATCGCCGGGCTGTTGCTGCTGGCCGGCCACGAGACCACGTCCAACATGCTCGGGCTCGGCACGCTGGCCCTGCTGCGCCACCCCGACCAGCTCGAACTGCTCAAGAAGGAGCCAGAGCGGATCGGCGCCACCGTGGAGGAGCTGCTGCGCTGGCTCAGCATCGTCCACTCCGGCACGGGCAAGGTCACGACCACCGAGGTGGAGCTGTCCGGCACCCGCATCCCGGCCGGTGCGCTCGTGATGTGCGCGCTGCCGGCGGCCAACCGTGACCCGGCGTTCATCTCCGACCCCGAGCGCTTCGACATCACCCGCGGCGACCTCGGCCACGTCGCCTTCGGCCACGGCGTGCACCACTGCCTGGGCGCTCCGCTGGCCAGGATGGAGATGCGCATCGCCTTCCCGGCGCTGTTCGCGCGCTTCCCCGGGCTGCGCGAGACCGGCACCACGCCGGAGTTCCGCTCCTTCAACGTCGTGTACGGCCTGACGACCTTCGAAGTCGCCTGGTAGACACCGGCTGCTAGCGTTCACCGTGTGCACGAGCAGCGACCGCGGGCCGACGCGCTGCGCAACGCCGACAAGATCGTCCGGGCCGCCATCGCCGTCCTGCGCGAACGCGGCCCCGAGGTCTCCCTCGAAGAGATCGCCCGCCAGGCGGGCATCGGGAGCGCCACCGTCTACCGGCGCTTCGGCGACCGCGACGGCGTGATCCGGGCCGCGTTCCAGACGTACTTCGCCGAGGAGGTCGAGCCGCTCGCGCTCGCCGCCCGCGACGCAGCCGACGCCGGGGGCGCGCTGGCGGAGGCGCTGACGGCGGCCGTCGACACGCTGGCCGCGCACGCGGGGCTGCTGAAGGCGGCCCGGCAGTCGGGCGCGTTCACCGTCGACATCGCCGAGCGGTTCATGGGACCGCTCGGCGCCGTGCTGACCAGGGCTCAGGAGGCGGGGCAGGTGCGGGCCGACCTGCGCGTACGCGACCTGGCGGCGATCATCGTCATGGCGCTGGCCACCGCCCACTCCGGTGATCCCGCCCCCCGCCGCTACCTGGCCCTGCTGCTGTCGAGCCTGCGTCCGTCGGACGACCTCCTGCCGGAGCCTTCCGGGCATCCCCTCCTGAAACCAGGCGCCTGAGTGTGCAGTAGTGCACTCTGTGCGTTAGTACGCAGAACGCGGGCTTGCTGATCCCTAAGTTGATGGTCGTCGGGAGCGATCGCCGCTCCCGGGAACCCTCTCCTCACACTCAGGGACAGATCATCATGAAGCTTCGCAACGTTCTCGCCGGTACCGTTCTCGCCGGTGCGGTCATGGCCGGTGTGGCCGCCGCTCCCGCGCAGGCCGCCACCACGCAGGCCGCCGGTTCTGTGTCGTTCACGAAGCACTGGTTCGACGGGTACTCCGGTTTCAGCCGGGGTGAGTCGCGGGGTGAGCGTTCGTACTACAAGGGCTACTACTACTTCTCCAACGGTCGTTACTACTTCGACGTGGACGTGTGGGACCGTGAC
>NZ_FNFB01000034.1:0-31164 GCF_900100395.1 Nonomuraea maritima
CCGCCGCCCGCGGGTCGGACAGCAGGCGATGCAGCTTGCACCGCCGCCCGTTCACTCCCGAGCCGACCTCGGTCACGACCTCGGCGACCGGCAGACCAAGACCGGTGGCCCCCTGGACCACGCGCGCGACCTGCCGGTCAAGATCCGGTTTCTGGTCCGCGGAGGAGACACGGCAGTACGCCACCACCCGGCCGGACGCCTCCGGGGCGGGCTCGTCGACCAGCCACGTTCCGGACGGCGTCTGGCGCACCGGGACCGGCATACGGCCCTCTTTCGCCCACGCCCACGCGGTCTGGTAGTGCACGCCGTTGCGTGCCGCCCACTCGGAAAGCTTCACGCGGTCAAGATAACAAATAAGAAATGCTGAGGATGACTGATTCATTGCGCAGCAGTTGTGGACCCCTTGTGGATGACGCTGGAGGTGCCGGCGAGCCTCGCGGTTCCGGGTTTACGGACGACGATGCGCTTCATAACATCCCCCTCCACAGTCGGTAATTTCCCATTATTGGGCCACTTTGGGGAATATCAAGATCTATTAGCGTCGCACCGGACGAGGAACGGATAATAAACCCCTAGCTTTTCGCATGGTGCATCTAACCTATTGGGAGCGAAACCAACGCCCCCTGCTTGCTCCGCGCGTACGTTGCGAATCTTCCATCAGATCGCACAAACACCGCCCGAGCAGCGTCACCGACTGGCAGCAACCCGGCCCCGGCGTGTTCTTCGCCCGCACGATGTGCGTGGCCCGCTCGATCAGCCGCTCCAGGCTGGGCTCCGCACCCCCCTTGAGCGAACGCGTGTGCCACGGACAGGTGTCGGTGTCGGCGCAGGCGCTCTTGGCCACGTAGTGCGCCGGCCCCCGGTGCAGCCGCAGCGGATCGGCGCGCTTCACCCGCGCGTCGGCCAGCACCTTCGCGGCCCGGCCCGCGACGGCGAGCAGGTCGCGGCGGCCACGGTCGCGCGCGGTGCCCAGCGCCGCCGTCCTGGACGGCAGGGCCAGCAGCATCGCCCCGGCCATCAGCACGCCGCCCACCACCATGCTCCAGCCGATCTCCTCCTGGAACCCGATCACCGCGATCGCCGCCACCCACAGGGGCTGCGACGACATGAGCACCTGGCTCGGCACGGCGGGCACGTGGGCCTGCCCGTACGAGCGCGCCAGGAAGCCCAGCGCGCACGACACGACCGACAGATGCGCAAGGATCGTCCAGTCGGGCAGGCTCGCGGGCACCTGGAGGCCGTCACGGACAGCCACCCCGCCCGTGAGCATGCCGATGGTGAACAGCTGGATGACGGTCAGCGCGTACGCGGGGAAGCCCCCGGGCCGCTTGGACAACTGCGCCAGCATGAGCGTGTGGCCCGAGTAGAGCGCGGCGGCGCCGAGCGTCACGACGAGCGCGACCAGCGAGAAAGAGTGCTCTCCCACCCCGTCGAGCAGCGTGAACGACGCCATCCCCGCGAGCGCCAGCAGGACCCCCGCCCAGATGCGCGTCGGCACCTTGGCCCGGAACAGCACCAGCGTCAGGATCGGCGTGAACATCACGCTGCACCCGACGGCGAAGCCGGACACCGCCGACGGCAGGCTGTCGAGCGCGACCGCCTGCGCGGACTGCCCCACGCCGAACATGACCCCGAGGACGGCCCCGTTGAGCCACGTCTTGCGAGAAAGCCCCCGAAGGCAGCGCGGGCGGATGAGAAGCAGCGTCAGCGCGGCGATCGTGTAGCGCTCGGCCAGCAGGTCATCAACCGGTAACCGGTCGATGAGGTCCTTCATCAGCGGGAACGCCGACCCCCAGGCGGCACTGACGAACAACAGAAGGACGGCTCCCAGGAGGGGGCGGGGAGCGGGCACGGCTGCCATGAGGAAAGCATGGCACTACTATTCGCAGCCGGAGATGTACAGGGAGCAGCCGGGTGATGTTCCTCTACACCTGGGTGGTAAGAGCCTCACCCGCGGGTTCGTAGTTCCCTATCCGCAGGCGCCTGCGGGCGGCGTACCGACCGATTTGTCAGGTTGCGGTGCGCGGGCACGCTGATCAGTCACGGTACGTGACGAGGAGACCGGCGGAGGCGTCACGCCGGGAGACGTTCGAAAGGGCCCCTGGAGGGGGAGGCGGGGCCGTCGCGCCCTACCGTTCGACGACGGCGGGCGGGACCAAGCGTTTCTCGATGTAGACGACCACCAGGTCGCCCACGCGCTGCCGGGACAGCTCGCGCCAGCCCTGGCGCGCGTACAGGCCGAGTGCGGCCTGCTGGTTGAGCGTCGTGTCGCCACGGACGCTGCCGAAGCCGAGTTCGACCGCACGCTGCTCGAGAGCGGCGAGCATGGCCGCGCCGAAACCACGGCGCTGGAACTCGGGATGGACCCGCAGCCGGCAGATCTCGGCGGTGTCGGTGTCGACGGGTTTCAGGCCGCCCATGGCGACGACCCGCGAATCGGCTTCGCCGACCAGGAAGTCACCCCCTGGCCCGAGGTAGATCTCCTGGATGCGCGGGAAGTCGTCGTCGTAGTAGACCCCGTCACCGGGGACCAGGCCCACTTCGGCGAGGCAGATCCGATGGAGCGCGAGGATGGTGTCGAGATCTGACCAGCGATAACGTCTGATCGCCAGCTTCATGCACCGTGCCCTTTCAGTTGGGGCTTACGCGACCGGCGCAGCTCGGCCCGGTAGTCGTCGAGCCCTGGAGCGTTCGGGTCACGCGCCATGATGGCCTGTTCGAGCATCATGGCCGGACGCACGATGAGTTCGGTGAGGTGTTCGTCGCTGACCAGCGACAACGCCCGGGTGCCGATGGCCACGGCCTCCGTGAGGTCGCCGTCGATCAGGCGGCACTGCGCCTGGTCGAGCCTGATCAGCGTCTGGTCGAGAATGTGGTCTTCGTACTTGGTGAGCGCCTGTCCGAGCACCACCTCCGCTTCGATGGTCTGGCCCAGCTTGGTGAGCACGTCGCCCTGGTAGAAGTAGAGCTGCCGCTCGGTGTAGCCGAAGGCGACGTCTTCCTGGTCTTCTGTCTTCATGTGGGAGAAGGCGTTCCTGGCCCGGGCGAGCGCCCGCTTGGCCTGGTCGACGACCTCCTTCTTGCTCTCGCCGCCCGACAGCATGGCGAGCGCTCTCGCCTCGACGACCGGCGCCATGGCCTGGGCCGGGCACGGGGTGGAGCCGGCCAGGTCGCGGCTCTTCTTGGCGAGGTTGAGCGCCTCGCGGGCGTCGCCGAAGTAGAGGGGGACGAGCGACTCGCGGGCGCAGATCCAGGCGCGCAGCGCGCGGTCGCCGGTCTCGTCGGCCGCGGTGCGCCCGGTGCGGAAGAACGAGCGGGCCAACCGATGGTCGCCGAGGTTGATGAGGATCATGCCGCTCAGCCCGGACAGCTGGGCGGCCATCCTGCACAGCCGTTCCTGCAGGTCGATCGGCTGCCGGCGGGACATCGCGGTGCGTACGGCGCTCAGCTCCAGCAGCACGTCGCACAGCAGCCGCAGCGGTGGCGTCGTCGTGTACTGGCGGCCGAAGCTGATCGTGGCCTCTTCCCACTGGTCGAGCATCGCCGCCGACACGGTGGCCGACACCAGCGTCTCGTCCATGCGCCGCCGGATGCCCTCGCACGCGCCGAGGATCGGCCCGTCCAGTTGCTGGGAGGAGGTGGAGTCGGAGCTGAGCAGATTTAACAGCGTGCGGCGGAGGATGTTCTCGTCCTCCTCGGCGTCGGGCTCGGTCTGCATCGGCTGGATGCGGAGCTCGCGCTCGGTGGGCAACGGTGACCGGCCGCCGAGTTGCTCGGCGAGCACCCCCGTCATGCGGTGGCCGTTGCCGCAGATGCAAGGGCCGTCGTAGCCGAGCGCCACCGGCTCGACCCGGTAGACGCTGCACAGGTAGTGCAGGTATTCGGGGCCGGGGCGCTTGAGCCCGCTCTCGTACGCCGACAGCAGGGTCTCGCCGATGCCGGGCGTCGGTTTGGAGTCGCGTTCGAACAGAGCTCTGACTTGCTCGATCACGTCGGCCAGGGCGATGCCGTGGGCAAGCCGGTGCGACTTGATGCGAGTGGTGCTGAAGTGGGCGGAACATGCCTCGTGGATCTCGTCGGCGATCTGCGCCGACGTTCGACCGGCGGCGAGGCCCTTGGCCCTGATCCGCCGCGCGATCTCAGTCTCCCTGTGCTGTCTGCCGGACATCATCCCGGCCCCTCTCAACGCATGTCTCGACCGGTCCGCAACTGATGACTCAGCGTAGCCCTCAGATTGCTGTGCGCTCTACCCATGACTATGAAGCAATGAGGACGCCTTGAAAACGCCAGAAACCACTTTACGGTTAAGGATCGTCCTCCACGGGACTGTTTCTTACAACCCATGAGGGAGAAGCGACAGCCTGTGACCGGTAATGCCTCGTTGCGCACGTCCTTGACTTGAGACATCTTTGGCGCACCAGCAACGAATCCAGAGGGGGGACGTACGGTGCGGGACGACGACTTCGAACCTCTCGAGCGCCTCGTGTCCGAGCTCGGCGCCCGTGGCCTGCTCGCGCGTGTGGTCCAGGCCCAGAACGGACGCAGGTTCGTCCGGGTCATCAATCCGAACGCGACGAGCCTGTCCGAGAGCGTCACCTGCCGGCCGGCCCCATCCTCCGACATGCCCGACTGGTGGTACTGCTGGTCCTGGGGCGAACGGATGCACACGGCCGACGACCCGGCCGGTGCGGCGACGAAGGTCGCTCACGTGCTCGCCGCCGTGGGCGAGTGACGACGTGGTGAACCGGGTGGAGCGCAGCCACCTCGGCTCACCGCACTCACGGCGGTCCGAAGGGGCCGGCGGAGTGGCCGGTGCGGAGGGTCGTTCTGGGACGACCCTGGTCACTCCGCCGGTTCCGGCCGGCGTCCATGCCCTTTCCACACGACTTCCGTACGGCGCCGGTGCGCCGTACGGATGCAAGCCGCCCGCCCGGGGATCCGGGCGGGTGTTCGGGGGATCCCTCCCGGAACCGGGACGAGACGCGCTTCCGGGTGCGTGTCCCGTACCGAGCCGCCCGTCATCGGGGCGTCTGCTCTCTCCCTCCGCGGCCCAGAGAGCCGGCGTCCCCGTCTTCCCCGGCGCCATGTGACGGCGGGCGGCTCAGCCGGCGGTATTTTGGATCAAATCGGTCCAAGCAGCCGGCCGAGCCGCTTCCGGAGGGGGATCCACCACAGTGCTGGTGACACCGTCGCCATCGCCCCTGCCTTCAGGCCTTCCCACCAGCCTGGAGGAGATGAGCCAGCAAATGGCTGGAACGTGCAGAAACGACACGGTTCTGTGCTCTACGCTGGTTTCGATGTTGGACAACGCGCCGTGGGCTCCCCTGGCGGCCAGCGCGCTCACCATCGTCCTGATCCTGATCATCGCGTGGGTGCTCCGCAGGGTCGCGCACCGGGTCATCACGAAGGTGGTCAACCGCGCGGCCACGGGCGGCTCACTCACCAGCAGGTTCCGCAAGGGCATCGCCGTCGACAGCATCGACGCGCTGCTCAACGAGCGGCGGCGGCAGCGTGCCGAGACGATGGGGTCGGTGCTCAAGAGCGTCGCCTCGGTCGTCATCCTCGGCACCGCGGCGCTCACCGTGCTCGACCGGTTGACCATCCCCATCGCGCCCCTGCTGACCAGCGTCGGCATCCTGGGCGTGGCCGTCGGCTTCGGCGCGCAGGAGCTGGTGAAGGACTTCATCGCGGGCATGTTCATGCTCCTGGAGGACCAGTACGGCGTCGGCGACGTCATCGACGCGGGCGCCGCGGTCGGCACGGTCGAGGCCGTCACCCTGCGCATCACGCGGTTGCGCGACGCCGACGGCCGCGTCTGGTACGTCCGCAACGGCACGATCTCCCGGGTCGGCAACGAGTCGCAGGGCTGGTCGCGGGCCTACGTGGACGTCCCGGTGCCGTACGACGCCGATCTGGTGAGCGTGCGGGCCGTGCTGGAGCACCTCGGCGAGGAGCTGTGGGCCGACACCGAGTTCCGCGAGGCGAAGATCGTCGAGACTCCGCAGGTGTTCGGCGTCGAGCAGCTGTCCGACAGTTCGCTGGTCTTCCGGGTCTCGGTCAAGACGGTGCCCGCCGCGCAGGCCGAGGTGTCCAGGGAGCTGCGGCTGCGCATCAAGACGGCCCTCGACGAGGCCGGCATCCCGCTGGTGGCCGGCTAGCCGGTGCGCCGCCGTTCCCGGGGCACCATAAGCTAAGGAACGTGACAGAGACCTCCTTCTACGACTCCGTCGGCGGCGAGGAGACGTTCCAGCGCCTGGTGCACCACTTCTACGAGGGGGTCGCGGAAGACCCGTTGCTGCGGCCGCTCTACCCCGAGGCAGACCTGACGGGTGCCGAGGAGCGGCTGCGGGGCTTCCTGATCCAGTACTGGGGCGGCCCCAAGACCTACAGCGAGCAGCGGGGCCACCCGCGGCTGCGCATGCGGCACGTGCCGTTCGTCATCGGCGAGAAGGAGCGCGACGCCTGGCTGCGCCGCATGCGTGACGCACTCGACTCGCTCGACCTGCCGGAGGAGCAGGAGACCAGGCTCTGGGACTATCTGGTCTATGCGGCGCACAGCCTGGTGAACTCCCCCACCTGACGGGGCATGACACGCCACATGAGCATCCCCTGGTGGCGTGACGCGGTCGTCTACGAGATCTACGTCCGCAGCTTCGCCGACGCGTCAGGAGACGGCGTCGGCGATCTGCCCGGCATCCGTGAACGCCTGCCCTACCTGCGTGACCTCGGTGTGGACGCCGTCTGGCTGACACCGTTCTACCCCTCCCCCATGGCCGACGGCGGCTACGACGTGGCCGACTACCGCGGCGTCGACCCGTTGTTCGGGACGCTGGCCGACTTCGAGCACCTGGTCGCCGACGCCCACGAGCTCGGCCTGCGGGTGATCGTCGACGTCGTCCCCAACCACAGCTCCTCCGAGCACGTCTGGTTCCAGGCCGCCCTGCGGGGCGAGCACCGCGACCGCTACGTCTTCCGCGACCGGCCCAACAACTGGCAGTCCACCTTCGGCGGCCCCGCCTGGACGCAGGTCGAGGACGGCCAGTACTACCTGCACCTGTTCGCTCCCGCGCAGCCCGACCTCAACTGGCGCAACCCCGAGGTGCACGGGGAGTTCCTCGACGTCCTGCGGTTCTGGCTCGACCGCGGCGTCGACGGGTTCCGCATCGACGTGGCGATGGGCCTGTACAAGGCCGAGGGCCTGCCCGACGTCGGCGACCAGTCGTTCAAGGGGACCTCGCCCGTCTGGGGGCAGCCGGAGGTGCACGGCGTCTACCGCGACTGGCGGCGGCTGCTGGACGGTTATCCGGGCGAGCGGATGGCCGTGGGCGAGGTGTGGACCGACAGTTCCGAGGACCTCGCCCTTTACGTGCGTCCAGACGAGCTGCACCAGAGCTTCAACTTCGCCTGGCTGGAGGCGCCCTGGTCGGCGACCGCGTTCCGGAAGGTGATCGACGACACCCTGTCCGCGGTGCCGTTCGCCACCTGGGTGCTGTCCAACCACGACGTCGTACGGCATCGCACCCGCTACGACACCTCCGATCCTGGCACCGGCCTCGCGCGGGCCAGGGCGGCGCTGCTCGCGATGCTGGCGCTGCCGGGGTCGGCGTACCTGTACCAGGGTGAGGAACTGGGGCTTCCCGAGGTGACGGATCTGCCGGACGAGGCCCGGCAGGACCCGGTGTTCGCCCAGTCGGGCGGCGCGTTGCCCGGGCGCGACGGGTGCCGGGTGCCGATCCCGTGGACGGTCGATCCGCCCTCGCACGGGTTCTCGCCGGGCGGGGTGCGGCCGTGGCTGCCGCAGCCCGCGACGTTCGCGGAGCTGAGCGTCGAGAAGCAGGAGGGCGACTCCGACTCGACCCTGGAGTTCTACCGCCGGGCCCTCGCGCACCGCCGTGACCTGGTACGGAACATTCCTTATACCGTGGAGTGGCTGGATTCCCCCGAGGGAGTGCTTTTCTTCACCCGCGGCCCGCTGATCTGCGCGATCAACTGCGGCACCCAGCCCGTACGCCTGCCCGGCCACGACAGCGTGATCCTGTCGAGCGGCCCGCTGCGCCGGGGCCTTCTGCCGCCCGACACGGCGGCGTGGCTGCGGCGGGAGGCCTGACCGTCAGGCGTCGGCGCGCTGTTCGCCGCGGACCGGGATGACCGGGAGCGAGATCAGCGCGCAGGCCAGCCCGGCCGCGAACGCCGTCCAGGGGCCAGGACCGCTGATCAGCAGACCGGCCAGCGGCGTGACCGCGAGGGCGACGACGTTCTGGATGGTGTTGTGGGTGCCGAGCACCCGGCCCGCCCAGGCCGGCCCGGCCAGCTCGCCCGCCTTGAGGTAGGCGAGCCCGTTGCCGGCGACGGTCAGCACCGCGGCCACGGCGAGCATGGCCGCGCCGAGCCCGGTGCGGGTGAGGGTGCCGGCGACCAGTAAGGCGAGCGCGACAACGCTCGCCAGGGTGAGCAGCAGCAGGGGCCGCATGCGCAGGCCCGTCCTGTCGGACCAGCGGCCGGCGGCGACGCGCACCACGGCCCCGACGACGGCCGCCACGCCGAACAGCCGCCCGGCGGCCACGGCGTCCCACCCGTACAGGCCGATCAGGCAGGTCACGCCGTACGTGCTGACGACGCTCTGCGGCACGGCGTGCAGGGCGCTGGTGGCGTGCACCCGCCACAGCTTCCGCTGCCGGTACGGCGAGCCGGCCGGTGCGGTGCCGGACGCGGTGACCGTCCGCGGCGGCTCCGCCAGGAACGATCCGGCCAGCACGGCGGCCACCAGGCTCACGCCGGCGCACACGAACAGCACGCCGGCCAGCCCGTACGCGCGGGCGACGGGCGGCAGGGCGAAGGCTCCGACGGCCATGCCGATGGTGTAGGAGACCTGGCGCACGCCCATGGCGACACCGCGTTCCGGCGGGTCGAACCAGCGCAGCACGATCCGGCCGCCGCCGACCATCGCGGCCGAGCCCGCCGCGCCGGCCAGCGCGAGCAGCACGACCACCGCCCAGGTCGCCTCGACGAACGCGACGGCGCAGAACAGCGCGGCCGCCGCGCCCACGCCGACGCCGAGGACGAGGCGTTCACCGTGCCGGTCGGCCAGCGCGCCCCAGGCGACGAGGGCGAGCAGGATGCCGAGGGACGGAGCGTTGGCGATCACGCCGGCCACCGCGAGGGGCACCCCGAAGTGCCGCTCGATCTCGGGCATGACGAGAGGCAGGCCGAACAGGCCCAGGGTGACGCCGACGTGCGCGTTGACACCGAGGGCCAGCATCCGCCAGCGCCTCGCGCCGATCACGCCTGGTAGCGCTTGAGGTAGAGCAGCTCGTTCTCGGACAGCCGGCGCGGGGCGGCCCGCTCGACGTCGTAGGCGGCGATGACGGACTTCGCCGTGACGTACACCCCCGCCTCGTCGAGGATCTCGTACTCGAGTGTGAAGCGCACCGTGCGGAGCTCGGTCACCCAGGTCTCGACCCGGACGGGCTCGGCGCGGAAGCCCAGCGGGCGGCGGTAGTCGACCTCGTGCCGGGTCACGACCATGCCCTTGAAGGGTTCGCCGCCCTCGCGGACGGGGTCGATGCTCAGCATCGCGAAACGGGCGTCCTCGAGGTAGTCGAGGAAGCGCACGTTGTTCACGTGGCCCTGGGAGTCGACGTCGGCGAATCTCACCGTACGCGGATGGACATGCCGTTCGGCGGAGGTGCGTTCAACCACGTCCGCAACCGTACCCGCCGGCGTCAGGCGGTGCGCCGCCGGGCCAGGCAGGCGAGCACGGTGAGCACGGAGATGGCCGCCATGGTGGTGAGCGCCCAGCGGTAGCCGGTGACGAGCTGCCCGACGGCCTCGCCGGAGAGCTGGGCGAGGGTGCCGGCGAACACCTGGTCGTGCAGCTCGGCGGGCAGCGGCGCGGTGATGACGGACAGCACCAGGCCGGTGCCGACGACGTTGCCGGTGTTCTGCAGCATGAGCCGCATGGCGTTGACGATGCCGAGCCGGTTGGACGGCAGCCCGTCCAGGATGGCTGTGGTGTTGGACGGCAGGAACACCCCCGAGCCGAGGCCGATGAGGACGAGCCCGGTCGCCACCGCGGGGTACGGCGTGCTGACGGACATCACCGACAGCAGGACCACGAGCCCGCACGTGGTCGTCGCCGCCCCCGCCACGGCGAGGGCCCGCGCGCTCATCAGGCGCTGCAGGAAGCCGGACGTGACGGACGCGACCATCGCGGCGATGGCCAGCGGCAGCACCTTCAGTCCGGCCTGGACGGGATCGTCGCCCCGTACGGCCTGGAAGTAGAGCGCGACCAGGAAGACCATGCCCATGCGGGCGACGGCGTTGAGGAACGAGGCCAGCGTGCCGAAGGCGAAGGCCCGTTCCCTGAACAGGCTGAGGTCGACGACGGGGTAGGCCGCGCGCGACTCCCTGAGCACGAACAGCGGCAGGCCCACGACGAACGCGACGAGCCCGCCGAGCACCAGGGGGTGGTCCCAGCCGAGCCGGGTGTACTCCGACAGGGCAAGCAGCAGCCCGCCCAGGGTGAGCAGGACGAGCGCGCTGCCCGCCGCGTCGAGTCCGCTCTCGCGCTCGTTCGCGGGCGGTCGCCGCAGGACGATCGCTCCCCACGCCAGGCAGATGATCCCGATCGGCACGTTGAACCAGAACACCCACCGCCATCCGAGGCTCTCGGCCAGCACGCCGCCGAGGGTGGGGCCGATCAGCCCGGCGATCGAGAAGGAGGCGACGTACACGCCCATGCCCTCGCCCAGCCGCTCGCGGGGGAAGGCGTCGCTCACCAGGGCGGCGCTGTTGGTGAGCAGCATGGCGGCGCCGGCCGCCTGCAGGACCCGCATGGCCACGATCGTCCACGCGTTCGGCGCGAGCCCCGCGAGCAGGGCCGCCCCGGTGTAGGTGGCCAGGCCGACGAGGTACATCCTGCGCCTGCCGAACAAATCCGCCAGCCGCCCGAATACCACCATGAGGACGGTCGTGGTCAACTGGAAGCCGAGCAGGATCCAGCTCGCGGCCGTGGCGTCGGCGCCGGTGTGCCGGGCGATCTCCGGCAGGGCGACGTTGATGGCGCTGCCACCGAGCCCGGTCAGCACGCTGGCCAGGCTCACGACCGACAGGGTGCGCCAGGCGTAGCTGAGGGAGGTGGTGGTCGTCGCCGTCAAAAGGGGCCCTGTCCTTTCTAGATTTTAATACTAGAATCTAATTCATACGTCAGCCGGTCAAGGATCGAGGTGTCGGATGAGCGGGATCGTCGAAGGCCGCGTGGTGATCGTCACCGGTGCGGCCAGAGGCATCGGACGGGGGCACGCGCTGGAGTTCGCGCGGCAGGGCGCGAAAGTGGTGGTGAACGACCTGGGCGCGGAGGTCGACGGCACCGGCTCCTCGGGGGCCGCCGCCGAGGTCGTGGCCGAGATCGAGGCCATGGGCGGCGAGGCCCTCGTCAACGGCGAGGACGTCTCCGACTTCGACGGCGCGGAACGCCTGATCAAGGCCGCCATCGAGCGGTTCGGCGACCTGCACGTGCTGGTCAACAACGCGGGCATCCTGCGCGACCGGATGCTCGTCAACATGACCGCCGACGAGTGGGACGCCGTGATCAAGGTGCACCTGCGGGGCACGTTCGCGCCCCTGCGCCACGCCGCGGCCTACTGGCGGGCCAAGTCCAAGGCGGGCGACCCGGTGGACGCGCGAATCATCAACACGACCTCGTCGTCCGGCATCTACGGCAACCCGGGGCAGGGCAACTACGGCGCCGCCAAGGCCGGCATCGCCGGGCTGACCGTCATCGCGGCCCGCGAGCTGGAGCGCTACGGCGTCACCGTGAACGCCGTCGCCCCCGCCGCGCTCACCCGCATGACCGAGAACCTCATCCCCGCGGGCGCCAAGGGCGCCGACGCCGACGACATCGCGCCCCTGGTCGTCTGGCTGGCCGGCGCCGAGGCCCGCGGGATCACCGGCCGGGTGTTCAACGTCCGCGGCGGGATGATCAGCGTGGCAGAGGGCTGGCACGCGGGGCCCGGCGTCGACAAGGGCAGCCGGTGGGACCCGGCCGAGCTGGGCGCGGTCATCCCGTCCCTGGTGGACAAGGCCGCGCCGAACGCGCTGACCAACGGGCGCATCCCCGGACGGGAGGACTGACATGCCGCTCGACCACTCCGTGATCGGCCTCGACGGCGAGCCCCAGGAGCGTTCCTGGACCGCCAAGGACACCATGCTGTACGCGCTCGGCGTCGGCGCCGGCACCTCCGAGCTGGAGTTCGCGACCGAGAAGGGGCAGCGGGTGCTGCCGACGTTCGCCGTCCTGATCGCCCAGTCGCGCGGCCGGCGGTTCGGCGACTTCGACCCGGCCATGCTCGTCCACGCGGAGCAGGGCTTCGAGCTGCACCGCGAGCTGCCCGCGGCGGGCTCGGTGCGCACGACCACGAAGGTGACCGGCATCTACGACAAGGGCTCGGGCGCGCTGGTCGCCACCGAGGCCGGCGCGGTGGACGTGGAGACCGGCGAGCTGGTCGTCTCCTCCCGTAGCTCGGTGTTCATCCGGGGCGAGGGCGGCTTCGGCGGCGACCGCGGGCCGCGCGACGACTGGACGCTGCCCGACCGGGCGCCCGACCACAAGGTGACGTACGGGACGCGTCCCGAGCAGGCGCTGATCTACCGGCTGTCCGGCGACTACAACCCGCTGCACAGCGACCCCGAGTTCGCCGCCCGCGCCGGTTTCGACCGGCCGATCCTGCATGGTCTGTGCACGTACGGGGTGACCGGGCGGGCGCTGCTGCACGCTGTCGCGGGGTCGGACCCGGCGCGCTTCAAGGCGATGTCGGGACGCTTCAGCAGCCCGGTGTTCCCCGGCGAGTCGCTGACGGTGTCGATCTGGGTGGACGGCACGGACGTGCTGTTCCGTACCGCGAAGGACGACGGGACCGTGGTGATCGACCGCGGCCGGGCGGTCGTCGCCTGAGCGTCAGGGGCGCCCGCCGCCGGTGGGCGCCCTCAGCTCTCCTGCAGCGGCCTGAGGGGGTCGAGACGGTGAATCAGGGTCACGGCCGCGTCGATGACCTCCTGAGCCTCCTCCTCGGTGTCGGAGGTGGCGACCTCGCGCGCCGCCTCACCGATGATGCTGGTCAGCACGGCCACGGTGAAGCGGTCGAGATGGTCGCCCCCGGCGCCCAGCAGCACGGCGTTCTGGCGTACCCACTCGCGGCCGCGCGTGCGGCGCAGCAGCTCGAAGCCGGGCGGCCCGTCGCCGTCGATGAACAGCCTGACGAGGTCGCGCCGCTCCCAGGCCCCGGCGAGGTAGGCGCGCGCGCCCGCGATCAGCAGCTCGACGGGGTCGCTCACCCCGTCCTTCTTGGCCTTGGCCACGCTGGAGGCGGACGCCTGCTCGTGGGCGGCCTGGTGGTCCTCGTAGAGGGCGAGGAACAGCTCGGTCTTGCCGCCGAAGTGGTGGTAGAGGCTGCCGACGCTCGATCCGGCGCGGGCGACCACGTCGGAGACGTTGGCGTCGGCGAACCCGTGCTCGCTGAAGACCTCGCGCGCGGCCTGCAGCATGCTCTTGCGCGTCTGGGCCGTACGGCTCCACTCCCACGAGGACTTGCGTGCCATGCCGACATCCTAACGCCAGGAATTCTAGAATCTGATTCTTGACACCGGCGCGTGACGGGAAGAGGGTCTTGTCCTAGAGGACAATTCTAGAAATGAGGAGGCGGCCGTGGACTTCTCGCTCACCGCGGAGGAACGGCAGATCCGTGACACCGTCCGGTCCTTCGTCGAGAAGGAGGTCATGCCGCTGGAGCCGGAGGTGCTGCGCAACGAGCGCGAGGGCCGTCCAGGGCTCGAGCCCGACGTGCTGCGCGAACTGCGCGCCAAAGCCAGGAAGTCGGGCTTCTGGGGCATCAACACCCCCGAGGAGTACGGCGGCGCCGCCCTCGGGCCGATCATGTCGGCCATCATCGCCATGGAGATCGGCCGGACGTTCGTCCCGTTCTCCTTCGGCGGCAGCGCCGACAACATCCTGTACGCCGGTACCGACGAGCAGAAGCAGCGCTACCTGATCCCCACCATCGAGGGCGAGCGGCGCTCCTGCTTCGCCATCACCGAGCCGGGCGCGGGCTCCGACGCCCGCAACATCCGCGCCCGCGCCACCCGCGACGGCAACGAGTGGATCATCAACGGCGAGAAGACGTTCATCACGGGCGGCAACGAGGCCGACTTCGTCATGGTCTTCGCCCTGGCCGAGGAGCACGGCGTGACGTGCTTCCTGGTCGACCGGGACATGGGCTGGACGTCCGAGCCGATTCCCACCATGGGCCAGTGGGGGCCCGCCTCCCTGGTGTTCCAGGACGTCCGGGTGCCCGAGGAGAACATCCTCGGCGAGCTGGGCAAGGGCTTCGAGCTGGCCATGCAGTGGATCGGGCAGGGCCGCTACATGATCCCGGCGCGGGCCATCGGCTCGGCCGAGCGCATGCTGCAGATGGCCGTCGACTACGCCAAGATCCGCAAGTCCATGGGCCGGACCATCTCCGAGTACCAGGCCATCCAGTGGATGATCGCCGACTCGCAGGTGGAGATCGAGGCGGCCAAGTGGCTGACGCTGTACGCGGCCTGGCGGGTCTCGCAGGGCATGGACGCACGGCACGCCTCCTCCATCGCCAAGCTCAACGGCGCCGTCATGGCCAACCAGGTCGTCGACCGGGTCCTGCAGATCCACGGCGGCATGGGCTACACGAAGGAACTGCCGGTCGAGCGCTGGTACCGCGAGCTACGGCTGCTGCGCATCTTCGAGGGCACCGACGAGATCCAGCGCCGCACGATCGCCCGCAACCTCATCAAGGGACACGCCAAGCTCGGCCTCATCGGGGAATGAGCGCCATGTCCGTCGCGGAGCTGTTCAACCCGCGCTCGATCGCCCTCGTCGGGGCCACGGACAAGTCGGGATGGTCGGTCAGCACCCTGGCCAACCTGCGCACCCACGGCTTCCCCGGCCCCGTCCACCTGGTGAACCCGCGCGGCGGCGTGGTGCACGGCTCGCCCGCCTACCGGAGCCTGGCCGACATCCCCGAGCCGGTGGACCTCGCGTACGTCATGGTGCCCACCGCGGCCGTGCTCGGCGTGCTGCGGGACGGCGCCAAGCTCGGCATCCGCTCGTACGTGATCCTCACGGCCGGGTTCGGGGAGTCCGGGGAGGAGGGCGCGCGGCTGGAGGCCGAGGTCGCGGCCTTCGCGGCCGAGAACTCGCTGACCGTCCTCGGTCCGAACGGCAACGGCTACATCAACGCCGCCGCCGGGATCACCCCGTACGGGCTGCCCATCCCCCAGCCGCTGCTGCGCGGCGCGGTCGGCGTGGTGCTGCAGAGCGGCGCGCTGGCCAGTTCGGTGCTCGCCTTCGCGCAGGCCCGCAACGTGGGCGTCAGCCTGCTCACCTCGATGGGCAACGAGACCGTCGTGAGCGTCACCGACGTCATCGACTACCTCGTGGACGACCCGGCCACCAAGGTCGTCGCGCTGTTCCTGGAGACGATCAGGAACCCGCGGGAGTTCTCCCGCGTCGCCCGGCGCGCCCTGGAAGCGGGCAAGCCCGTCGTGGCGCTGAAGATCGGCCGCAGCAGGCTGGCCTCGCACACCGCCCAGGCACACACCGGGGCGCTCGTCGGCGACGACGACGTCATCGACGCGGCGCTGCGGCAGCTCGGCGTGATCCGGGTGCGGTCGCTGGAGGACCTCATCATCACGGCCGGCCTGCTGGCCTCGACCGGCCCGCTGCCCGGGCCGCGGATCGGCGTCGTGACCCCGTCCGGCGGCGCCTCGGAGATCATCGCCGACCGGGCCGAGGACGAGGGGCTGGAGCTGCCTCCGTTCGCACCCGAGACGGTGGCGCGGCTGTCGGAGATCGTCCCGTCGTTCGGCACCGTGCAGAACCCGCTCGACGTCACCGGGTACGTGCTCATCGACCGGACCCTGATGGGACGGGCGCTCGAGGTGGTGACCGCCGACCCCGGGATCGACGCCGTCATGCTGCTGTCGGAGCCGCCCCGGGTGGCGCCGCCCGACCCGGCCCCCGCGCTCGCCCTCTACTCCGCCAGCGCCCGGCGCATCGCCGAGTCGCCGGTGCCGGTCGTGGTGGTCAGCAACGTGCTGACGGACGTGACCGAGTTCGGGCGGCGGGTGCAGCAGGAGACCGGCTTCCCGTACGTCGCGGGAGGGATCGAGCACGGGATGCACGCCATCGGGGCGGCGGTGCGCTGGTCGCGGGCGCGGGAGCGCGTGCCGGCCCGCTCCTCCGACGTTCCTCCGGTGGACGTCGCGGTCCCGTCGGGGGCGCGGGGCGTGTGGGCCGAGCACCGCGCCGCCGCGCTGCTCGCCTCCGCGGGCCTGCCGGTGGTGCCGTCGGAGCTCGTCCACGACGAGGACGCGGCCGTGGCGGCGGCCGGACGCTTCGGCTACCCCGTGGTGCTCAAGGTCGCCGCCGAGGGGCTCGGGCACAAGAGCGACCTCGGCGGCGTCCGGCTCGGGCTCGGCGGGGCCGAGGAGGTGCGGCGGGCGTACCGGTCCCTGGCCGGGACGGTTCCTTCGATGGCGGGGGCGCTCGTCCAGCCGCAGCGTACGGGCGGGGTCGAGCTGCTCGTGGGCGTCGTGCGCGACCCGGCGTGGGGGCTCACCCTCGCGGTCGGGCTCGGCGGGGTCTGGGTGGAGGCGCTGCGCGACACGGCGCTGCGCGTCCTGCCGGTGGACGCCGCGGACGTGCGGACGGCGCTGTCGGAGCTGCGCGGCGCGGCCCTGCTCGACGGGGTGCGTGGCGGCGAACCGGCGGACCTCGACGCCGTGGCAGGCACCGTGGCGCGGATCGCCGCCCTGGCCGCAGCACTGGGCGACGACCTGCTCGCCCTCGAGGTCAACCCGCTGCTCGTCACCGGCTCCCGCGTCGAGGCCCTGGACGCCCTGGTGACCTGGAAGGAGTGACAGCGCGCGTGCGACGACTTTGCGGTCGTCGCACGCGCGTTTTTCATGGCAGGCGGTTGGCCAGCACGAGGGTGGCGGCCGAGGCGAACATGCCGCCGTTGCCGAGCACCACGCTCACCTCCACCCCGGGCACCTGCGCCGCCGCCTCGCCGCGCAACTGGCGCACCGACTCCTGGATGGCGAACATCCCGTACATGCCGGTGTGGGTGTAGGACAGGCCGCCGCCGTTGGTGTTCAGCGGCAGCCGCCCGCCCGGGGACGTGTGCCCCTCGGCGATGAACGCCCCCGCCTCGCCGCGGCCGACGAACCCGAGGTCCTCCAGGCCGTAGAGGGGGACGTGGGCGAAGGCGTCGTAGACCATGAGGTGGTCGACGTCCCCGTGGTCGATCTTGGCCTCGGTGAAGGCGGCCTCGCCCGACAGCCGGAAGCCCTTCGAGGTGGTGAAGTCCTCCATCTGCGAGATCATCGGCGCCTCGGCCGACTCACCGGAGCCGAGCAGGTAGACCGGCGTGCGGCGGGCCCGGTCCTCGGTGGTGACGATCAGCGCGCCGCCGCCGTCCGTCACGAGGCAGCACTCCAGCAGGTGGAAGGGGTAGGCCACCATGCGGGAGGCGAACACGTCGTCCACCGTGATGAGGTCGCGGAACATCGCCCGCGGGTTGAGGTTCGCCCAGCGTCGCTGCGCCACCGCCACCTCGGCGAGCTGCTCGTGGGTGAGGCCCGTCTCCTTCATGTACCGCAGCGCCGTGATCGTGAACGACGTCGGCGGACCGACCACGCCGTACGGCAGCTCGAACTGGCCGAGCAGCGAGTCGGGCCCCATGCCGAAGCGCCCGGCCCCGACGCGGGAGCGTCCCGACTCGCCGTGGGTGATGAGCACCGTACGGCACAGCCCGGCGCGGACGGCCGCGGCCGCGTGCCGGACGTGGAACAGGAACGACGAGCCGCCCACCCCCGTGCCGTCCAGCCAGGCGGGGGTGATGCCGAGCGCGTGGGCGATCTGCACCGGGCCCGGCGTGCCGACGGTGGCGACGCCGTCGATGTCGTGGATGGTCATGCCCGCGTCGGCCAGCGCGTTCCGCGCGGCCTCCAGGTGCAGCTGCAACGTGGAGTGGTGGGGCAGCTTGCCGACCTCGTCGGTCTCGGCCGCTCCGGCGATCACAACGGTCATCGGGCGCCTCCCGCCGGTTCGAAGAGCGGCACGTGGACGTCGCCGCGTTGCTCGAACACCACCCGCAGCTCCATGTCCAGCGGCAGCTTGTCCGGGACGTTCTCCACGCCGACGATGTTCGTCATCATGCGCACGCCCTCCTCCAGCTCCACGACGGCGATCGCGTACGGCGCCTCGTCCGCGAAGCCGGGGGCGGGGCGGTGGTTGATCACGTACGAGTAGAGGGTCGCGCGGCCGCTGGCGCGGACCCATTCGACCTGGTCCCCGCCGCAGCGCGGGCAGTTGGGGCGAGGGTAGAAATAGTGCCGTTCGCAGGCCCGGCAGCGCTGGATGCGCAGCTCCCCTGCGGCTGTGCCGTCCCAGAACGGCTGGGTCTCTGGCGTGGGCTTAGGTGCCGGTTTCATCGGCCTCCCCATCCTAGTTTCTAGAATCCCACTCTAGATCTAGCCCTCGCCGGCCCTCAAGGGCTGGGAATGCCGTTGCCGTTGCGACCCCGACCGTCGAGGACCTCCTCCAGCGTCGGACGGGGCTCGTCCGCGTCGCGGAAGCCCGGCTGGGCGAGCTGGATGAGCACGCCCTGCGCCTCCTTCGGGTGCAGGAACACCTCCTGCCAGCGGGGGTCCGACCGGTTCAGCCCGTGCAGCCGGTAGCCCTTGGCGGTCAGCCGCTCCACGGCCGCCCCGATGTCGTCCACGTGGAAGTTCAGGTGGTGGACGCCGCCCCGGCCCCTGGTGAGCTCGAAGAAGCTGTCGAAGAAGGTCGATCCGGCCAGCGGCTCCATGAGCTCCACCTTGCTGCCGTTGGCGTAGGTGAGCTGGAACGTACGGTACCCGGCGATCCGGTTGTCGCCGCCGCCGCCGAGATGCCTGCCGCCGAGCAGGTCACGGTAGATCGGCAGCAGGTCCCTGATCCGGGGCGCGGCGACCGCCGTGTGGTCGAAGGTGATGCCGTCCAGTTGCAGGTCCACGCGGGGGCTCCTCGCTCTCGGGCAATCCTAGAATTTCATTCTAGCCACGCCGTCGATTGTGCGGTTCAATGGGCCGTGGCGACCCCCTGCCCCCACCCTCTCGGGGAGACGCAACGATGACCTCGCTTTCCGACGTGGCCGACTCCGACCTGCGCGGCATCCGCGACCTCGACATCGACGACGTGCTCGCGTACGTGCACCGCGACCTCAAACGCCTGCCCGGCTACACCGAGCTGTACAAGCGCTACCTCCGTCAGCGCTGGGACGTCTACGAACTCGACTTCTCCCAGGACGTCGTCGACTGGCGCGAACGCATGACGCAGGAGGAGCGCGACGCGTTCGTCGGCATCTCCGCCGGGTTCCACCACGGCGAGCGGCAGGTCGAGGTGGAGCTGCCGGTGTTCATGCTGGGCGGCTCCGAGGAGTCCAAGATCTACATGTCCAGCCAGATCGAGGACGAAGCCCGCCACACCGTGTTCTTCGACCGCTTCTACCGCGAAGTGGTCGGCATGCCGGGCGACTCCGTCCAGGACGTGCTGGACGCATCGTTCGAGCACGTGTCGGAGACGTTCGTCGGGCCGTTCGGGCTGCTCGCCTACCAGGCCGACGAACTGCGCAAGGACCCCGAGGACCCGGCCGCCCGGGTACGGTACGGCACCACGTACTTCCTATGGATCGAGGGCGTGCTCGCGCTGTCGGTCATGAAGATCACGCTGACGTACTGCCGCGAGCGCGGCTTCCTGCCCGGCTACTACACCGGCTTCACCGCCACCTGCCGCGATGAGGCCCGGCACGTGCAGTTCGGGATGCGCTTCCTGCGCGACTCCGTCCAGGAGGACCCCCGGCTGCTGCTGCAGATCCACGAGACGCTGCGCACGATCCTCGCCATCAACGGCGCCGCCAGCCGCCGGCTCGCCCTCGAATCGCTCGGCTGGACCCCCGAAGAGGTCAGGCGGCTGATGATCCGTCAGTTGCACATGAAGCTGACGGACGTCGGCATCGCGATCCCGCCCGACATCCAGGACATGGTCGCCCGCATCGAACCCGAACTCGCCGGAGGCTGATCCGTGCGCTCCTTCACCCCGGAATGGGCTCAGGCCGCCCGCGCCGCCGTGGACGCGGGCCCCACCCGGGACGGCAAGCTGCCGTCGTACTGGAACTGGATCGACCGCGCCCGCGCCGGCTACACCGCCGTCTGGGCGCTCGGCGTGCGAGAAAGCGGCGTCTACCTCGTCCTGACCTGGAAGGACGGCACGTGCGCGGCGGCGGAGCTCACCTCCGACCCCAGCGCGGCCGACTACGTGCTGGTCGCGAGCCAAGCCACCTGGGACGAACTCCGCGCTGGCGCAGACCCCGGGCGAGTGGTGATGTACCGGCAGCTGCGCCTGGAACGGGGCGACGTGCTGACGTTCTTCCGCGTGATCTACTTCTTCATCGAGTCACTCGCCACCCTGTCCCGCCTCGAGACCTGACCTCGCCACGGGCGAGTACCCCGACATGCGACGGCGCCGCGACGGAGAACCCCGTCACGGCGCCGTGCCACCCACCGTCAGTCGCGGTGCAGCTTCCGGTACGTCACCCGGTGCGGACGCGCGGCGTCGGCACCCAGGCGCTCGATCTTGTTCTTCTCGTAGTCGGCGAAGTTACCCTCGAACCAGAACCAGTTCGAGCCTTCCTCCCACGCCAGGATGTGTGTGGCGATGCGGTCGAGGAACCACCGGTCGTGCGAGGTGATCACCGCGCAGCCCGGGAAGTCGAGCAGCGCGTTCTCCAGCGACGACAGCGTCTCGGTGTCGAGGTCGTTGGTGGGCTCGTCGAGCAGCAGCACGTTGCCGCCCTGCTTGAGGGTGAGCGCCAGGTTGAGCCGGTTGCGCTCGCCACCCGACAGCACCCCGGCCTTCTTCTGCTGGTCGGGCCCCTTGAACCCGAACGCCGCGATGTAGGCCCGCGACGGCATCTCGACGTTGCCGACCTTGATGTGGTCGAGCCCGTCGGAGACGACCTCCCAGACGTTCTTGTTCGGGTCGATGCCACCCCGCGACTGGTCGGCGTAGGAGATCTTGACCGTGTCGCCGACCGTGATCGAACCGGTGTCGGGCGTCTCGGCCCCGGTGATCATACGGAACAGCGTGGTCTTACCCACACCGTTGGGGCCGATGACGCCGACGATGCCGTTACGCGGCAGGTCGAAGGTGATGTTCTCCATCAGCAGGCGGTCGCCGAAGCCCTTGGTCAGCTCGTCGGCCCTGATCACCGTGGTGCCCAGGCGCGGGCCCGGCGGGATCTGGATCTCCTCGAAGTCGAGCTTGCGGTGCTTGTCGGCCTCGGCGGCCATCTCTTCGTACCGCTGCAGACGGGCCTTGCTCTTGGTCTGGCGCGCCTTGGGGTTGGAGCGCACCCACTCGAGCTCGTCCTCCAGGCGCTTCTTGCGCTTGACGTCCTTCTGGCCCTCGACCTTGAGCCGCTGCGCCTTCGCCTCCAGGTAGGTGGAGTAGTTGCCCTCGTACGGGTACGCGCGCCCGCGGTCGAGCTCCAGGATCCAGCCCGCCACGTTGTCGAGGAAGTAACGGTCGTGGGTGACGGCGAGAACCGTGCCCGCGTACTTCTCCAGGTGCTGCTCCAGCCACTGCACGCTCTCGGCGTCGAGGTGGTTGGTGGGCTCGTCGAGCAGCAGCAGGTCGGGGGCCTCCAGCAGCAGCTTGCACAGCGCCACGCGGCGACGCTCACCACCGGACAGCTTCGACACGTCGGCGTCGGGCGGCGGACAGCGCAGCGCGTCCATCGCCTGCTCGAGCTGGCTGTCGAGATCCCACGCGTTGCGGTGCTCCAGCTGGTCCTGGAGCTTGCCCATCTCCTCCAGCAGCTCGTCGCTGTAGTCGGTGGCCATCTGCTCGGCGATCTCGTTGTAGCGCTGGAGCATCGCCATCGTCTCGGCGACGCCCTCCTGCACGTTGCCGAGGACGGTCTTCTCCTCGTTGAGCGGCGGCTCCTGCTGGAGCATGCCCACCGTGAAGCCCGGCATGAGCTTGGCGTCACCGTTGGACGGCTGCTCCAGACCGGCCATCATCCGGAGCAGCGTCGACTTTCCGGTGCCGTTCGGCCCCAGGACACCAATCTTGGCTCCGGGCAGGAACGACACAGTGACGTCGTCAAGCACGACCTTGTCGCCGTGCGCCTTGCGCACGCGCTGCAGCGTGTAGATGTACTCCGGCATGTCCCCTAGCTTAGGGGCTCCCCGGCCAGGCTTCCGCCGCTCCACCCCACCTCCCCACCCCTGGGAAAGCTCCACCCCCACCGGCCCGGCGAACCACCACCCCCAAGCACCACACCACACCAACCCACCCCAGCCCGCCATCACCCCGGCCCCGCTGCCACCCTTCGCCCACAACCTCACCCACTCCACCCGCCACCTCATCCGCCAGGATGACTTCCACCCCTCCCGACCTCTCGCACCGCCGCTCCAGCAGCCGCGGATGTCCCGCGCCCGGCCACTCAGCAGGTCGCACAGCATGCCGACGACGCGATCGGGCTGCTGGAACTGCTGTCTCCGCATGGGGTCGCACGCGTGGCCGGTGCGGCTCAGGTGCGATCGTCGCGCTGCACCTGTTCACCCCGAGCGGATCGAACGCGTGCCGGCGCACCAGCCACCGGTGGTGGAGGTACCGCCGGACGCCGCCGGGCACCGCGCGCTGCTCGCCCAGGCCGGGCAGGGCGGCAAGGAGTTCGTCGATGTGACGCGCGACTCGCCCACTCGACGCCCTTCCAACCAACAGCACCAACCCACGCGACTATCCGGACTCCGCCCGGAAGCCCTGTCCAGCACGCTCCGCCGTCTCCATCCCTCCGGGAAGATCCACTCCACCGCCCCCATCCCGCCCGGAGGATCCACTCCATGGGCACGCCAGACCACCACCGACCCAACCCACCACCCGAACGCCGGCTCAGCACACCTCACACACCCGCCCGGCGGAGCCGCTCTACTCGGTCACGGTCGGCAGCTGAATGACAGAGATGCAGACACGGTCGTTGGGGCCGGCACGACGGCCGGACCACGGAGAAGACCACGGAGAAATGGACACGGTCCTGCAGGCGCGGCACGACCGTCGTACCCGAAGAAGCGGTCGTTCAGGAGCGGCGTGGGGGCTGGGCGGCCGGGACGCAGACGCGGTCGCGGCCCAGTTCCTTGGCTCGGTAGAGGGCCAGGTCGGCGGCCGTCAGCAGGTCGATCAGCTCGTCGCCGTGCGCGTTCATCAAGGCGACGCCGGCCGAGACCGTCACCCTGACCAGGCCGTCGTCCACCGGCACGGCCATGAGCCGGACATGCATGCGCAGCCGCTCGGCCACCTGGCGGGCCTCGTCGGCGTCGGCACCCGGCAGCAGGACGACGAACTCCTCGCCGCCGAAGCGCCCCACCACGTCGTAGTCGCGCAGTTGGCTGCGCATCGTGGCAGCCACTCCCACCAGCACCTGGTCACCCACCAGGTGTCCGTAAGCGTCGTTGACGCGTTTGAAGTGGTCGATGTCGAGGATCAGCACCGCCAGGCACTCGCCCGTGCGGCGGGCGCGGACGATCTCGGTGTCGGCCTCACGCTGCCAGGCCGCCGCGTTGAGCAACCCTGTCTTGGCGTCAGTACGGGCGGCCGCCTGGAGCTGGGCATGGAGCAGGCTGCGCTGCAACAGCACCACAGGCGGCAGCGCGAGGACGAGCAGCGCCTCGTTCAGGCCGCACAGGATCGCCACGGTGACGCCGAGACAGAGCTCCACCACGTCGAGCAGGACGTTCTCCCGATTCCACAGGACCTCCCGCCAGCTCATGTCAGGGTCGGCCGTGTGCGCCGCGACGGCGATCAACGCGGTGTTGAGCAGGGCGAACAGCACCGCGGCCGCCACCGCGTACAGGATCGGCTCGGCACTCCCCCGCGACAGCGCCCACGGGTCGGCGGCCAGCCAGTGGAAACCGACACTGGCCGTGCAGGCGGCCAGGCCGATGGCCGCCGCACTGAACACCCTTCGGTGCAGCACCGTGGCCCGCACCCGTACCTGCAGCAGGGCTTGCAGCACGATCGGCGCGAGCAGCGCGTAGAGCGGGGGCAACAGCAGCGCCACCGGCAGCCACCAGGCCGACAACAGGTCGCGCGAGACGCCCGCGGGCATACCGAGCCGCCTGCTGGCCTCGATGCACACCGCCCCACAGGCCATCAACGCGCCGAACGTCACCAAGTCCTGCCACCGGAGGGAGGCGGTGGCGGAGAACAAAACGATCGCCCCCAGATCGAGGGCGACGATGGCACACAGGTAGAGCACAAGAGGGCGGCGTTGCCCGAGCAGGGGCCAGCGCCCAGCCGGAGTTGACGCACTGCCGCGAGACTTGACCGAGGCGTGACCGGTGACCGCCATCTCGTCTCCTCCCTGACTAACGATGTGTAACACAATAATTGCGGAGTGTGCGGCGCGGGGCGGGAACCGATACGTTTTGAGCGGCCTGCCGCAACTAAGGCAGGCTTGCGACGCAGAGCCGTGCTGGAAAGGAGCCATCATGGAACGGGGCGTGACCTGGACGTATCAGCTGCCTCAGCCGCGCTGACACGGCCACCGGACCATCGGCCGCCCCTCGGGTAAGCGGCACCCCCGCACCCCGGCCGATGCCCCTCCCCCTCCTCCCACCCACCCCCCTCAGCTCCACCGATACGCCCGGCCCCGTATCCCTCGCCGACCGCCACCCGCGACCAGCACGACTTCCCTCGCGGAGCGGCGTCCCCAGCGGCGGCGGCAACAGGCTCTCGACGGACTGGACCTCCTGTGAGTGGGCGTCACATGCGGCCCCGGCGACCGCTGCGAAAGGGAGAGGTCCTGGGGCGTTGGCTGCGAAGCGTAAAAGGATCAGGGCGCCCCCATGAAGCGAGAGAAGGCTCGGGCGTTGCCGCGGGGCTGAGAAGGCTCAGGGCGCCACCGCGGATCATGCGAAGACCCAAGGAGCCACCCCAGAGCTGAGAAGACCCGCGGCGCCGGGAGCACTCGAAGACTTAAGGAGCCGCCGCAGAGCTGAGAAGACCGGCGGCGCCGTCGCGGAGCGTGCGAAGGCCCAGGGCGGCCATGTACATAAGGGGGCCGGTGGGAGGCGGCGGTTGGTGGGTGCCGCCTCCCACCGGGGTGGCGTCATGCTGCCGCGAGTGCCTCCTCGGTCACGTCGTCGGGTTCGGACGTCTCGTCGGCATCGGGTGCCTGGTGGGCGCCGAGGAAGCGGACGGTGGAGGAGTCGTCAGCCGTGGAGGGCGGCGAGGTCGTAGCGAGGTCGGGCGCGGGGGAACGCCCTGCTCTGGTGCCCATGGCCCAGTCGCGGGTCTCCTCGTCGAGCCGGTCGCGCATCTCCTTGCTGATCGAGACCACCCCGCCCCGCTCGGGCTTGGTGAAGGCGCCCGTGCCCCAGCGCAGGTCGTGACCCACCGCGCTGGCCTCGATCTCCGGGACGAAGCGGCGGTCGCCCTCGGCGCCGAACTCACGAATGCGCAGCTTGCCCGACACCACCACGGGCTGCCCGGCGCGTACGGAGGTGGCGACGTTCTCGCCGAGAGCGCGCCAGCAGCGGACCGTGAAGCAGACCCGCTCGCCGTCGGTCCACTGGCCTGTCTTCCTGTCGAAGTAGCGATGCGAGGTGAGAACCCTGACCGAGGTGACCTTCGTGCCGTCGTCGAAGCTGTACTGCCTGGGCTCTGCCGCGACGTTCCCGGTGAGTGTGACGTAGATGTCGTTCATGTGATGCCTTCCCTGCAGCGGGCTGACTGCCCGCGACCTGGGAACACCATGCCGGGACGGGCCCATGTCGCTGGCCGCAGAACGCCGTTCTGTGGACAACCGGACGAGCGGCCAGGATGGCTGTGGACGAACGACCTCCGCGAGGGGTCCCCGCGGGACGGCAGCCCCACCCGCCGACCTCCGCGAACGGTACTTGTGGGCTGACAGCCCCGCCCCGCGACCTCCCAGTGACGCCCGTGGACGGACGGCAGCCCCCTGCAGCTGCATCGAGATCACAGACACTGGCGCTCGTCACACGAGCGCACCTGAACCGGAGCGGGCCGCTCGCACGCCGAGGTTGGACAACCCACCCAAAACGCTTAAGGCGAGCCGGACACCCAGCACCACCACAGCGGGACACAGCCCTGGGGTCGAAGCCGGCGAGCGGAGCGCGGTGCCGAGCCACACACCCAGCCAGCATCCGAACAGCGGAATGCAGCGCCCAGGCGCGCGAACCGGTGAGCAGCCGCGCCTTCGGGTGCGGCACGAGGATGCGCGAGACCAGGGAGCACCAAATGGCGAGGCGCCTCTCGCCGGTCAGTAGAGGTCGCGTAGGGCGATGAAGGTCAGGTGGAAACACGTAGGCCGGTGGAGGTCAGCCCGACAGATCACGTAGGGCGATGAAAGTCAGGTGGAAACACGCAGGCCGGTGGAGGTCAGCCCGACAGATCACGTAGGGCGATGAAAGTCAGGTGGAAACACGCAGGCCGGTGGAGGTCAGCCCGACAGGTCACGTAGGGCGGTGTAGAAGGCTTGGTGGCGGGTCAGTTCGGCTTCGACTGGTTCCACCACCATGGTGGTGGAGACGGCCGCGACTCTGCGTCGCATCTCGCGTTCCAGGCGTTCGCGTTCGCGCGCCGCCCCCAGCTCGACGAAGTTGCGTGACGCGACGCCCGACAGCGCGCCGAGACCCAGGACGGCGACCGTCATCAGCCCCACCCAAGGCAGCGCCTCGCTGTCGCCCAGCAGCTCCAGCGCCGGCGGCACCTGGTCGGGCATGAACAGCCCCACGGCCAGCCAGGCCAGGCCCACGACGAACGCCAGCACGAGGACGTACTGCCACACCCTCAGGAGCGTCCACCAGGCCGGCACGCGGTCGAGCGGCGGCGCGACCGCGGCGAGGTCGTCCGTCAGGGTCTGCGGCAGTTTGCGCGCGTTGGATCTGGCCGCCTTGTGGACGGCCGATCGCCACACCCGGTGCATCCCCACGGAGACCCCGTCGGCGAGCGCCTGGACCGCGTTGGCGACCTCGGCCGACTGCGCGCTGACCGCCGCCGTGGCGATGTTGCGGACCTCCTTGCCCACGTCGTCGAGCCGCAGGCTCTTCAGCGGGTCGCTACGGAACTTCCCGAACCATCGCGGGTACGGCCACCCGACCCAGCGGTTCGAACGCTCGGCGTAGACGCTCTCCATGGCGTCGCCCACCGCCGGAACGCCCACCGCGTCGCACAGCGCGTCGGCCAGGCCCATGCGCCGGGCTTCGTCGACCGACGAAGGAGCCGACAGCGCCTCGCCCAGCGGCATGGACTCGCTGATGCGCCGCTCCAGCCGCGCCAGGTCGGCTTCGAGCTTCTGGATGGCGGCCCGCCTGCGGCCGACCGCAGCCGAGATGACGCTCTTGAGGCTCTCGATGCCGCGCCCGGTGACCGCCGAGGTAGGTACGACGCTCGGGTGCTCGACACCCTCCCGGCGCAGCAGGTCGTTGAGGTCGATGACGAGCTCGGCCAGCTCTTCGGTGGTGAGCCGGTCGGACTGGTTGAGCGCGAACACGGTGACCGCGTCGTGCCCGGCGAGCTCCGTGACGTAGCGGCGGTGGGTGGACGCGTCGGCGTACTTCTGCGGGTCGAGCACCCACACCACCAGGTCGGCCATGCCGATCAGCCGGTCGGCCTCAGTGTCGGCCAGCGCCCGGATCGAGTCGTGGTCGGGCAGGTCGAGCAGGATCAGCCCGTGGAGCTGGCCGTCGCCCTTGTCGAGCGCGCTGGCCCGCGAGAAACGGTGGCGCTCCTGGATCTGCAGCCAGTCGAGCAGCGGCCCCGTCCCGTCGAAACCCCACACACAGGCGTGCGTACGGGCAGTGGTCGGCCGGCGTACGCCGGTCGGCGACAGGTCGAGCCCGGAGATCGCGTTGAACAGGGACGACTTGCCGCTGCCCGTGCCGCCCGCGAGGGCGACGACGGTGTGCTCGGACGACAGCTTGAGCCGGTCGCCGGCCTGCAGCAGCAGCTCCGTGGCCTCGTCGAGCAGTTTCTTGTCGAGCCGCCCCGCGCCCAGCTCCACCACCTTGGTGAGCGCGGACAACCGAGCGGCGAGCCCCGGCTTGGTGGTCATGGTGGTCATCTAGCGACCTCGAGGTTGTACGTCGCCTGGTAGAGGCGGGTTGCGGCGGACTCATCCGGAATGCCCGCGGAGTCTAGCGCCTGCGCGTATCGCAATGCCTCCTCGTCGAACAGCATGCCGACCCGCGCCCGCAGGTCGGTCAGCGCCTTGGCGCCGATGGCGCGCAGCGACTCGGCTCCGAGCAGGGCGTTCACGAGCCTGTGCGGCACGCCCTCACCGGCGCCCCCGCTGAACATGGCGACCATGAAGATCAGCGCGAGCGAGTCGGGGTCGAACTTGACGATCTTCGACACCGAACGCTTGGCCACCCCTTCGGTGCGGACGAGCTCGAGCAGGTGGTCCTGCCAGGACGCGATGGCCCGGGTGGTGTGGCGGACCAGATCGTCGGACGGCCGGTCGAGGTCTTCGCCCAGCTTGGCGCCCAGCTCGGCGCGGTGCCGCCAGCGGGCCGCCACCTCTTCGCAGGCCTGGTTGGCGGCGGCGATGATCACCGATTCGAGCCCGGCGCGGACCGCCGCCTTGAACGCCAGCACCCGTTCGGGCACCTGCCTGCCGGCCCTGCCGCGCTTGCGTACCCGCAGCGAGCGGATGAGGTCGCCGGAGCCGGCGAAGTCCTGCCAGCGGGCGAGCACCTCACCGTGCAGGAGGGAGCCGTTGCGCGATGCCCTGTCGAGCTCCGCGAGCGCGCCGAGGAAGGCCGCCTCCACGTCGCTGCGCAGCTCCGCCCGGAACGCGACCTGCGCCTCCAGCTGCTTGGCCAGCGCGGGGACACGGGTGCGGAAGCTGTTGAGCACCCCGTCGAGGGTCTCGCGTACGGCACGCGCCCGGCGCCTCTCGTCGACCGACAGCTCGGCGAGCCACAGCCGCAGCTCGGTGACCTCGGCGTCGGGCAGCCGGCCGTCGGTGACCTCGGACTCGTGCACCACGAACCGGTCGATCTCGCCCAGCCCGTACTCGGTGAGCATCCGGACGAAGTGTTTGAGCACCACGTCGGACGACTTCTGCGGCACCCGCGACAGGACGATGGCCAGCCGCGCGCCACGTTCCTTGGCCAGCCGCAGCAGGCTCCACGCGGGGGCGTCGGCGTAGCGGGCGGCCGTGGTGACGAAGATCCACAGGTCGGCGACGTCGAGCATGCGGTGGGCGATCTCGTGGTGCTCCTCGACCACCGAGTCGATGTCGGGAGTGTCGAGCAGCGCGACGCCCTGCGGGAGTTTCTGGGTCGCGACGATGACCAGGCCGTGCTTGTCGTCGCCGGGGGCGGACAGGCGCGGCAGGCCGCCGAGCAGCTCGCCCTCGGCGAACCACCTGTGGTCGTCGGGGTGGCACGCCAGGACGGGGTGGCCCGTGGTGGGGCGGCGTACGCCGGTGCGGGAGACGTTCTTCTCGGCCAGGGAGTTGACGAGGGTGGACTTGCCCGCGCCGGTCGAGCCCGCGACCACGATGAGGGCGGGGGCGGTGCTCGTCTTGATGCGGGGCAGGACATAGTCGTCGAGCTGGGCCAGCAGGGCCGCCTGGCCCTTCCTCGCCTCCTCGACTCCGGGCAGGTCGAGGCCGAACCTCAGGCCGGCGACGGTCTCGCGGAGCGTGCCGAGCGCCGAGGTCAGGGCCTCCACCAGCTCCGCCGGCAACTCCTCCCCACCGACCCCGTCATCTGCCCCGTCACCGGCGCTGAGGCCCGCGGTGACACGGCTCTCGGCGACACGGTCATCAGCGACCTGGTCCGCAGCAGCGCCGCCGTCCTCAACGGCCCGGTCATCGGCAACATGAGTTGCAGCAGGGCTGTCCTCGACGACCCGGCTCTCAGCGACCTGGCCCACAGCAGCGCCGGCGTCGACGATCCTGCCCTCAGCGACCTGGTGAACGGTCGCGCCGGCTGCGACGATCCGGTCATCAGTGGTCAGGTCCGCGGCGGCCCGGTCTTCGGCAGTGCCGCTCTTGGTAGCGCCGCTGTCGGCGGCCCGGTCTTCGACAGTCTTCAGGCGCTCGTCCGCCTCGACAGCCGGGGTTTCCTGAGTCGGCTCGCTCGTCTCGGCGGTGTCGCCTGTCGGGGCAGGTTCCGCGGCTTCGGCGGTTTCGGCCTCCGCCGTCGGTCCGGGTTCGTCGTGGGACGGGTGGGCGGTCTCACCGACGGTCGGTTCGGCGTCGGGATCCGCCGCCGCAACGGCAGTGGTGTCGTCGGAGGTGCTGCGGTGCGACATGTCGTCGGCCGCCGCGCTGTCGCCGGGCTCGGCTGTCGCGGTGCCGAACGTGCCGGCGAACGCGTCACCGGCAGGCTCGTCGGCCGAGGCGGACGTCACGTCCTCGGGGGCACCTGCCGCCACCTCCGCGATCGTGTCGTCGGTTTCCGGGCCGGTCTCGTGTTCCGGCACGGTCGCGGCGGAGTCGGCCTCGCCCGTCGCGAGGCTCGCGCGTCCGGAAGCTTCCGCTGCGCTGCCCGCTTCGGCGTCCGGCTCAGCGGGCTCAGGGGCTGCGGGCGCAGGGGTGTGGGTGTCCGGCCGCGCCTCCGTGGCGGTGTCGTCGGGCGTGCGCGGAGTTGTGGGCGCGGCGGGAACGCGCGGCGCGGCGTCGCGGGACACCGCGGGGATCACGGCGGTGTCGGCAGGGTCGTGCTCGACCGGAACGCTGGACGCCGCGTCCGCCTCCTCACCGGCAGCCGGTACGTCGGCGGGGGCCGCGCGGGATCCGGGGCCGCCCAGCGAGGCGGGCTTGACGAAAAGGGACGGCCTTTCGGACGGCGTTTCCGGCATGTCGGGCGAGGTGGTCGGGGCGGCTGGTTGTTGCAGCACCGCTGGCTTCTCGAACATCGACGGCCTGCGCGTCGGCGGCTCCTGCGCAGGACCGTCGCGCTCGAACAGCGACTGCCCCCGCCCGGACGGCTCAGGCCCACCCGAACCCTCACCATCACGCTCGAACAACGACCGCTCACGCCCGGACGGCTCAG
>NZ_FNFB01000034.1:31359-81145 GCF_900100395.1 Nonomuraea maritima
CCCGAACCCTCACCATCACGCTCGAACAACGACCGCTCACGCCCGGACGGCTCGTGATCGCCGGGCTCGAAGAGTGACCGCCCACGCGTGGGCAGCGCCCCAGGCCTCTGGTCGCCGCGCTCGAACAGGGACCGCCCGCCCACGGGTCGCTCGTCCGCCGGCTGGGCCTCACGATCGGACGCGGGTCGCTCGTCCGCCCCCTGGCCGCGCTCGGACAGCGACGGCCCGGCTGCGGGACGGCCCTCCGACCGGTGACCCGGGTCGAACAGGGACGGCCCGCGTCCAGGCTGCTGGGCCGGGGCCTCGCCGGCCTGCCGGTCGGGCGCCGCCGGCTCGGTGGCGCCGCGATTCGGCGCGTGCGGCCGGTCGCCGCCGTCGGAGGCGGCGTCGTCTCGACGCCCCTCGTCGAGGTCGTCGTCGGTCACCGGGCGGAACTGCAACGTCTGCTCCGCGGGTGACTCGTGTCTCCCGTCATCCATGGCCGTGTTCACGGCAAGCGCTCCGCTCGAACCATCTCGACCTCCTGGCCGACCCTCACGACGTCGCCGACGATGACGATCGCCGGTGGCCGTATCCCAGCCGCGGACACACGGTCGGCCACGGTGGAAAGCGAAGCGGTAACCGCCCGCTGGGTCGGAAGGGTACCGTCCTGCACCACCATTACGGGAGTCTCTGGCGAACGTCCGTAGCGGATGAGTGCTTCTGCCACTTTTGGCAGGCGTTCGACGGCCATCAGGAGCACCAACGTGCCGTGGGAACGGGCTTGCGCGGGCCAGTCGACGGTGGATCGGGGGTCGTCGGGCGCGACGTGGACGGAGATGACGTGGAACTCCTGGCTCACGCCTCGGTGGGTGACCGGGACCCCGGCGGCGGCGGGCACCGCGACCGCGCTGGTGATGCCGGGCACGACGAGCACCGGGATGCCGGCCTCGGCGCACGCGATCATCTCTTCGCCGCCGCGCCCGAACACGAACGGGTCGCCGCCCTTGAGCCGGACGACGAACTTGCCCTGGCGGGCGCGGTCGACGAGCAGCTCGTTGATCGTCTCCTGCGGCAGCGACCTGCCGTAAGGGACCTTGGCCGCGTCGACCAGCTCGACGTCGGGGGCGAGCTCGTCGAGCAGTGCGCGCGGCGCGAGCCGGTCGGCGACCACCACGTCGGCCTGGGCGAGCAGCTGCCGCCCGCGTACGGAGATGAGGCCGGGGTCGCCGGGGCCGCCGCCGACGAGGGCGACGCCCACGGGCTTGGTGCGGTTGCGCCGCGCGTCGACGGTGCCGTCACGCAGGGCCTCGACGACCGCGTCGCGGATGCCCGCGGCCCGGCGCGGGTCGCCGCCCGCGGTGACGGCCACCGTGATCTCGCCGACCCGGCCGGAGGCTGGTGTCCAGGCCGCGGCGGCGTCCTTGTCGTCGGCGCGTACGCACCACACGCGTTTGGCCTCCGCCTCGGCGGCGACCGCGGTGTTGACGGCCCGGTCGTCGGTGCAGGCCTGCACGAGCCAGGCGCCGTCGCAGTCGCCGACCTCGTACGGTCGCGCGTGCCAGGTGACCCGGCCGGTGGCGATCAGGTCGTCGAGGGCCGGCGTGACGGACGGCGACACGACGGTGACCTCCGCACCGGCATCGAGCAGCGCGGGGACCCGCCGCTGTGCGACGCGGCCCCCGCCCACCACGAGAACCCGGCGGCCGGAGAGCCGCAGGCCGAGGAGGTATGGGCCCATGGGGGGAATCTCCCGTTCGCGAAGCATGTGTTAAGGAACTCAACCTACCGGCTTTGACGGTGACGTTCGCTGCGCATCAATCAACGGCCGTCGAGCAGCGGCTGACGCGGATCCCAGCGTGGCCCGCCCTCGTCGTCCTTGCGGCGTCTGGCCATCGCTGACAGAGCCTCCAGGATAACCCGGTTGCCGAGGTAGGCGGTGATGTCCGCGTGATCGTAGGGCGGCGCGACCTCGACGACCTCCATCCCGGCCACCGGGAGCTCGTAGCAGATCCGGCGTACGGCGTCGAGCAGCTGCCGGGCCGTGAGCCCGCCCGGCTCCGGGGTGCCGGTGCCGGGGGCGTGCCCGGGGTCGCAGACGTCGATGTCCACCGACAGGAAGACCTGGTCGCATTCGTCGAGCGCGATCCGGAACGACTCCGTGAGGCATTCGTCCAGCCCGCGCGCCACGATCTCGGTCATCTCGTAGGAGCGCATGTTCTGGGTGGCCATCCAGCTCAGCGTCTCCGGCTCGGGCCAGTAGCCGCGCAGCCCGAGCTGCAGGAACCGGTCGCCCCTGATCGCGCCGGACTCGATGAGCCGCCGCATGGGCTGGCCGTGGCCGTACAGGTGGCCGAAGGTGATGTCGCCGGTGTCGGCGTGGGCGTCGAAGTGGATCATGGAGGTGCGGCCCGGCGCGTACGCCCGCGCGGTGCCCCGCGCGTCGGGCAGCGCGACGGTGTGGTCGCCGCCGAGCACCAGCGGGATCGCGCCCGAGGCGGCGATCCTGTGCACGGCCTCCTCGATCGCGGCCAGCGAGCCCTCCACGTCGCCCGAGTAGCACTCGACGTCGCCCGCGTCGAGCACGCGCAGGTCGCGCAGGGCGTCGACGCGCAGCGCGAGGCTCGGCCGGGAACCGTCGTGAGGCAGGTAGCACGCCTGGCGCAGGGCCGACGGGCCGAACCTGGCGCCCGGCCGGTTGGAGGTGCCGCCGTCGAACGGCGCCCCGATGATCACCACGTCGGCGTCCGCGTAGCTCGCCGGGTCGCCGACGTCGCAGCGGTCTACCCCCAGGAACGTGAGGTCGGGGCCGTACATCGATCCGTATCGGGACATCTGCCCATCATCACACGGGCTTTTCGGTCACTCCCGCCGAGTCGAAGGTCGCGACCTCGTGCATGACGCGTACCGCCGCGCACACCATCGGGTGGGCGAGCAGGCCGCCCGTGCCCTCGCCCAGGCGCAGCTCCAGGTCGACCAGCGGGCGCAGCCCGAGGTGGTCGAGGGCCGCGGCGTGGCCGGGCTCGACCGAGCGGTGGCCCGCCACGCAGTGGTCGATCGAATCGGGGGCGAGCGCGGCGGCGGCCAGCGCGGCGGCGCCGGCGATGACGCCGTCGAGGATCACCGGCACCCGGGCGGCCGCGCCGGCGAGGATGAATCCGGCGATGGCCGCGTGCTCGAGGCCGCCGACGGCGGCGAGCGCCCGCAGCGCCTCGCCGGGCGCGCCAGTACCAGGCAGCCCAGCGCCCGGCAGCCCAGTGCCCGGCAGCCCAGTGCCGGGCAGCGCGTTGACGCGCAGCGCCTCGCGGACGACCTCGACCTTGCGCTCGTACGTCTCGTCGTCGACGCCGGTGCCGCGTCCGGTCACCCCGGCCGGGTCCTTCCCGGTGAAGACGGCGACGAGCGCGGCGGAGGCGGTGGTGTTGGCGATGCCCATGTCGCCGGTGATCAGGCAGCGCGCGCCGCCGGCGATCAGGTCGCGGGCCACGACGATGCCCGCCTCCAGCGCGTGCAGGACCTCGTCGGCGCTCATGGCGGGGCCCTCGGTCATGTCGGCGGTGCCGTACGCGACCTTCTTGCCGACGAGGCCGGTCGCGTCGGGCAGGTCGGCGGCGACGCCCACGTCGACGACGGTCACGGACGCCCCGGTCTGGGCGGCGAAGGCGTTGGCCACCGCGCCGCCGGCCAGGAAGTTGGCGACCATCTGGACGGTGACCTCCTGCGGCCACGGGCTGACGCCGCGCGCGTGGACGCCGTGGTCGGCGGCGAAGATCGCGAGGGCCGCCGGCTGCGGCAGCGGCGGCGGGCTGACACCGGCCGCACCCGCGAGCCGTACCGCCACCTCTTCGAGCACGCCGAGCGAGCCGCGCGGCTTGGTGAGGCGGTCCTGGTGCGCGCGGGCCTCGGCGAGCGCGACGGGGTCGGCGGGACGGATCGCGGCGATCGTCTCAGCGAGCACGGGCTGCCTCCTCGGGAACGAGTCGCAGAGCTTCCTCGTAACGATCGATGACGACGTCGGCCAGGGTCTCGCAGTCGCCGATCACCTCGGCGCAGCGGATGTCGAGGTCGGGGTGGCCGGCGCCGTACGCGAGCGCCTGCGCCCACACGCGCTCCAGCGATCCGCCCGCGAACAGCAGGTACGGAACCACGATCACGCGCTTGGCGCCCAGGCGGCGGCAGCGTTCGAGCCCGCCGGGGACTCCGGGCGGGGTGACCGACACGAACGCGGTCTCGACGGTCATGAAGTCGTAGGCGTGCGTCTCCCAGAACAGCCGCGAGACGCGGTGGACCTCGGCGTTGGCGGTCGCGTCGGTGGAACCCTCGCCGACGAGGACGACCGCGGTCTCCCCCGGCTCGACGTGGCCGTGCGGGTCGTCGTGGGCGGGGACGTCGATGGCCCGCAGCCGGGGCCTGGCACCGACGAGTTCGAGCGCGCGCGGCTTCGTGACCTCGTCGGCGGCCTCCTTGAGCCGTTCGGCCAGGAGGGCGAGCACGCGGGGGTCGGGGCCGAGGGGGCGGCCGTAGTCGTACTCGAGGGTGGGGTGGCGCTGCTGTTCCATGGCCAGCGCGACGGACAGGTCGTCACCGGCCCGGCTCAGGCTCAGCGGCATCGCGACGAGCCGGTGGTGTCCCCGGGCGACCAGGGAGGCGACGGATTCGCTCAGCCGGGGCGTGGCCCGCTCCAGGTAACCACCCGATACGTCGGCGCCCGTCTGGTCGAGGCGGCAGCGCAGACGGTGGACGAACCGGCCGAACTCCGCGGCGTAGGCGTCGTCCTGGGAGCCCTGCCCGATGAGCAGGAGGGGCGGCTTCATGGTGGGGATCTCCGGTGCAAGGGATTTAGGTCACGCGAGGATAACCGATGGGCACCGGCACGGAACAGGTCATGTCATACGCAACGGTGTGGCATGCACCACGAAGAAGGGGTCGGCCTCGACCAGGCGGTGAGCGCCGTCGGGGTCGAGAACCAGCCGGGACGCGGCAATCCGGGTGCCGGCACCGTCATAGCCGTTCTCCCGCAGCCGCTCCAGGACCTTCACCACCTCTTCCACCTGCCGCAACACGCACACCATGACCCTCGGGCGGCGCGCGGCGCAGGCGGCCACCACGTCGGGGCCGCCGCCGCCCACGTGGACGGCGTCGGGGTCGGGCAGCGGCTCCAGCGCCGCCGGCGCGTGCCCTCTCGTCAGGGCCACCTTGACGCCGCGTTCGAGCACGTTCGCGCGCAGCCCGGCGCACAGTTCCCCGTCGCGCTCGACGGCCATGACGGCCGCACCCAGCCGGGCGCACTCGACGGCGATCTCTCCGCGTCCTGCGCCGACGTCCCAGACCAGGTCGCCGAGCCGCGGGCCGAGCTTGGCCAGCACGTACGCCCTGACCTCGGCCGGGACCCCGCTCTCTGACGGCAGCGCCCACTCCTGCGGCCCAGGACGGGCGCCCGCCACCCAGCTGCGCTCCTTCGGCGGCCGGTGCAGCGGGTCGAGGACGAGGACCACGTCGGGGTCCTTCCACGGCCGGGTGGTGGCCTCGCCCATGCGGCTGTGGGTGACGCGCTCGTCGGGACCGCCGAGGTCCTCGCAGACGATGAGCGCTCTGGGCGTGGTGGGCGCGAGTTCCCTGGCGATCTCGGCCGGGCTGACGCCGGGGGCGACGACCAGCGCGACCTTCGGGTGGGCGCGGCAGGCGTTGACGACCTTCGCCAGCTGCTCCGGGCCCGACGGGGCGACGACCAGCGCGTCCTCCCAGTTGAGCCCGGCGCGGGCGAAGGCGCGGGTGATCGGCGACGTGGCGGGCAGGACGTCCGGTTCGATGCCGTGGGCGCGCAGGGCGCGGACGACGCCGAAGAAGCCGGGGTCGCCGTCGGTGAGGACGGCAAGGGGGCCTTCGCCGTGTTCGAGGTGTTCGTCGACGGTGTGCACCAGGGCCTCGTCGGTGACGGTGGGGGCGGTGAGTGCGAGCCGGCGGACGAGGTCGTCGGGGCCCACGACGAGCGCGGCCTCCCGCAGCCGGGACACCGCCTCGGCCGACAGCTCGGATCCGTCCCACCCGACCACCGTGATCATGCGCCTCACCGTCCTCATCTCCAGAGTGACGGCTGACGCGCGCTTGCACAAAGGGTCGCGGGGGTCAGGCCGGTGTCCCTTGCCCCCCGGGTCACTTCGGTGCGGGACCGCTCAGTGCAGGTCCGACGGGACGAGGCTGTAGACGATCAGGTCGTCGCCGGCGAGCGAGGCCCGCGCCACGCCCTCGCGGACGAAGCCGGCCTTCTCCGCCACCCGCTGCGAGGCGGGGTTGGCGACGGAGGCGCGCAGCTGGAGCCTGCGGAAGCCGTGCTGGTCGAACAGCCAGCGCGCGATGGCCCGCACGGCCTCGCCCGCGTACCCGTTGCCCCGCGCCCACGGCGCGGTCATGTAGCCGACCTCGGCGGTCCTGCCGTGCCAGTCGATGTCGCGCAGGTCGACGTTCACCACGAACCGGCCGCTCGCCAGCTCCTCGACCGCCCAGGCGATGCCGTGGCCCCGCACGCGCATCCGTTCGGTGGCCGCCAGCAACGCGTGCGCGTGCGCCTCGGTGTAGCCGCGCGGCACGCCCGTCATGGCCTGGGTCAGCGGGTCGGCGGCGGTGGCGGCCAGGTCGGGGACGTCGGCCTCGGACGGGGCCCGCAGCAGCAGCCGCTCGGTCCGCACCTGCTCCCTGGGCAGCACGGGGCAGGGCCGGCCGTCGTCGTCGCGCAGCAGGCCGAAGACCACCAGGTCGTGCGGCCCGTCGTCCTCCAGCTCGGCGCCACGCAGCACGCCTTCCCAGGTGAAGCCGGACTTCTGGGCGACGCTGAGCGAGGCGAGGTTGTCCAGGTCGGCGGTCAGGGTGACCCGGCGCAGCTGCGTGGTGCCGAACACCCACGCGGTCAGCGTGCGGACGGCTTCGGTGGCGTAGCCGCGGTTGCGGTAGAGGGGGTGGACGCCGTAGCCGACCTCGGTCGTGCCCGCCGTCCACGAGGTCTTGAACAGGCTGATCGCGCCCACGATGAGGCCCTCGGCGTCGACCATCGCCAGGTGGACGCCCTGGCCGGAGCGGCGCAGCTCGTCCACGCCGGTCGCGAGCCACTGCGGGACGCCGGAGGCGTGGGCGGGGGCGCCCGGAGGCAGGAACCGGACCTCGGAGCTGATGATCGACCGGATCCTGCGCTCGTCCTGGGGGCCGAAGGGCCGCAGCGTCAGTCGAGGCGCGGGGATGCGTACGTCGCTGTCGATCACGTCGGCAGCGTACAGCCGCGATGTTTGCCCAGGAAAGTGGGGGTAGGGGCGCGTTGAGAGGGGTGTGATCGCCATGCAACGTGGGAGCGACAAGCACGGACCCCGCCTGGACGACCAGCAGAAACATGAGACCCAGGGCTTGGTGCGCGGCAACGGTCCGACGCACGCCGAGGAGTGGAAGGAGCCCGAGGCCATGCCGTCCAGCGGCGAGGAGCCGATGCAGTCGTACCCGCCAGGACACGGGCCCGGCGTGCCGGACGGCATGACCCCGCGGGACGTGAACCTCCGCAGCGACCTGGCCAAATGGCTCAGCGAAACCCACTGGCCGCGGTCCAAGCAGGAGCTGCTGCGGCGCGCGCGGCGGCAGGGCGCTCCCGACCGGGTGCTCGACCTGGTGGAGTCGCTGCCCGAGCGGAACTTCACGAACATGGCCGACATCGCCCGGTCCCTCGGCATCGGGGTCGAGAAAGGCAGGTGATCGCCCGTGCGGCTCGACTTCATCCGCCCGCTGTACGAACGGCGCGGACCGTACGCGTCCGCCTATCTGGGCGCGCTGACCGGGCCGGAGCGGAAGTCGCACTGGCGCGGCGCGCGCGATGCGCTCGCGCAGGACGGCCAGGCCGACGAGGCGACCTTGGAGGCCCTTCATGAGGAGGCGATGCGGGCGGCCCCCGGGCGGGCGCTGTTCGCCGCACACGGTGACGTGGTGCTGGCAGAGTCGCTGGAACGGGCGCCGCAGGAGTGCGCCGTGTGGTCGCCGCTGCCGCACGTCACACCGCTGCTCATGCAGCGCGGCGAGAACGTGCCGCACCTGCGGGTCATCGTCGACCACGCGGGCGCCGAGCTGACGGTGTTCGCCGGAGGCGCGCCGCGCCGGGCCACCGTGGAGGCCGCCGCGTGGCCGCTGCAGAAGACGTCGCAGGGCGGCTGGTCGCAGAAGCGCTACGAGCGCGCGGTCGAGGAGTGCTGGGAGCGGAACGCGGTCGCGGTCGCCCACGAGATCGACGAGCAGGTACGAAGGCTCGGCATCGAGCTCATCCTGGTGGCCGGCGAGGCCAGATCACGCTCGTACCTGCTGCACCACCTGGGCACCAAGTCGGCCGACCGGGTGACGATGGTCGAGCACGGCAGCCGCGAGGACCACGGGCAGTTCGAGCGGGACGTGGAGCGCGCCCTGGACGAGTGGCTCGACCGCAGGCGCGCCGAGCTGGTCGAGCGGCACCTGGAGTCGGGCAGCCCCACGGGGACCGCCCGGGTCTGCCACGCGCTGCGTGAGGGCCGGGTGCACGCGCTGCTGCTGCCGGAGAGGCTGCTGCCGAAGCCGGTGTGGATCGGTGAGGGCGGCACCCAGCTCGCCACCGACCCGGCCGAGCTGCGCCGCTGGGGCGTGGCGGACCCGGTACGGGAGCGCACGGACTCGGCCCTGGTCAGAGCCGCCGCGACGACGGACGCCGAGCTGTGGTTCACCGACGCGGTGGACGACGTGACCGCGGTGCTCAGGTACTGATCAGCACCTCCAGCGTTCGGGGGCCGTGCACGCCCTCGACCCGGTTCAGCTCGATGTCGCTGGTGGCGGACGGGCCGCTGATCCAGGTGAGCGGACGGGACGGGTCGAGCCGTTCGACGGCCTCAGGGACGCCGGGCACGATCTGGTCGGCCAGGACCACGCACAGGTGGTAGTCGGGGACCAGCGTCTGCGCCCTGGTGCCCTGGCCGGGCCCGTGGTCGAGGACGATGGTGCCCGTCTCGGCGATCGCCACGGCGCAGTGGGTCATCACGCCGTCGGCGGTGTCGAGGTCGTCCCAGCCGCCGTCGCGGCCGAAGCCGTCGGGGACGACCATGCGGCGGCCGTGGACGCACGCGTCGATCGTCGCGCCCAGCTCGGCGGACGGGACGACGCGCACGATCGCCCGGTAGTCGCCCACCCGCTCGGCGAACAGGCCCACGAGATCGTCGACCTGCCGCCGCGTCCGGTAACCGCGCGGGATCTCGACGGTCGGCGCGCCCGCCACGGCCGCGCGGACCTTGGCCAGGATCTCCTCGCGCGCGCTCATTCCGCTTGCCATGGGTCGCTCACCGCTCCTCGGCGCTCGCGGAGCGTCCGGCACGCTCCCACCAGTCTCTGAACGATTCCTCCGGGATCTCCGGCACGTCCCTGGTGTCGGTCCAGGCCGACATGGGGCCGGGCAGGCCCTTCTTCGGTACGAACCGGCGCAGCCGGGTGGCGGCGCGCTGGGCCGTGGCCAGCCGTTCGTGGTCGTCGAGGACCCAGCCCGCGACCTTCATGGCGGCCCGCTCGGCCGCCGCGTGCGGCGCCTTGGCCCGCAGGTCGACGAGGACCTCGGGGATGTCGATGGCCACCGGGCAGACGTCGTAGCAGGCGCCGCAGAGGCTGGAGGCGAACGGCAGCGAGGCGTCGAGGTCCGTCGTCATGCCGCGCAGCTGCGGGGTGAGGATCGCGCCGATCGGGCCGGGGTAGACGGAGCCGTACGCGTGGCCGCCGGCGCGTTCGTACACGGGGCACACGTTGAGGCAGGCGGAGCAGCGGATGCAGCGCAGCGCCTGACGGCCGACCTCGTCGGCGAGCACGTCGGTGCGTCCGTTGTCGAGCAGCACGAGGTGAAATTCCTGGCCCTCGACGGCGCCCGTCCACATGCTCGTGTACGGGTTCATCCGCTCGCCGGTGGAGCTGCGCGGCAGCAGCTGGAGGAAGACCTCCAGGTCGCGCCAGGACGGCAGCAGCTTCTCGATGCCGACGACGCTGATGAGGGTCTCGGGCAGCGACAGGCACATGCGGCCGTTGCCCTCCGACTCGAGGACGACCAGCGTGCCGGTCTCGGCGACCATGAAGTTGGCGCCGGAGATGGCGACCTTGCTGCGCAGGAAGCGGTCGCGCAGGTGGAGGCGGGCGGCCTCGGTGAGCGCCGGCGGGTCGTCGGTCAGGTCGCGCGATACCCCGGGCATCTTGTCGAGGAAGATCTCGCGGATCTCCGACCGGTTGCGGTGGATCGCGGGCACCAGGATGTGGCTGGGGAAGTCGTCGCCGAGCTGGACGATCAGCTCGGCGAGGTCGGTCTCGTACGCGGCGATGCCGTGCGCCGCGAGCGCCTCGTTGAGCCCGATCTCCTGCGTGGCCATCGACTTGACCTTGACGACCTCGGTCTCGCCGGTGGCCTTGACCAGGTCGGTGACGATGCGGTTGGCCTCGGCGGCGTCGCGCGCCCAGTGGACGGTGCCGCCCGCGCGGGTGACGGCCTCCTCCAGCTGGATCAGGTAGCGGTCGAGGTTGTGCAGGACGTCGTCCTTGATGGCCTTGCCTGCCGCGCGGAGCTCGCCCCAGTCGGGCAGCTCGCCGACCACCTCGGCGCGCTTGTCGCGGATGGTGTGCGTGGCCTTGCGAAGGTTGAAGCGAAGCTGCGAGTCCTGTACGGCTTTCTCGGCATTTTTCGGGAAGTTGCCGGGCATGCCGATGAAAGTGGCGCTCATCAGTCCTCCTCCGTCGAGGCGAGGATCTCGGCGAGGTGCATGGTCCTGACGCCGGTCTTCTGGCGGCGCAAGGTGCCGCCGATGTGCATCAGGCAGGAGTTGTCGGCCGCACAGAGCACCTCGGCGCCGGTGTCCTGGATGGCACGCGTCTTGTCGGCGCCCATCGCGGCCGAGACTGCCGGGTTCTTCACCGCGAACGTGCCGCCGAACCCGCAGCACTCCTCGGCGCCGGGCAGCGGCACCAGCTCCAGCCCGCGGACGTTCTGCAGCAGCCGCAGGGGACGGTCGCCGAGGCGCAGCCCGCGGAGCGAGTGACACGTCGGGTGATATGTCACCCGGTGCGGGAAATATGCACCTACGTCTTCTGTCTTCAGGACGTCGATCAGGAACTCGGACAGCTCGTACACCTTCGGCGCGACCTCCGCGATCGCCGCCGCTCCCCTGCTGCCCGGCCTGGCCAGCTTCGGGTACTGCTCGCGCACCATGGCCGCGCACGACCCCGACGGCGCGACGACGGCGTCGTACCCGGCGAACACCTCGGTGAAGTGCCGCGCGAGGCGGGTGCCCTCCGTCCGGTAACCGGTGTTGACGTGCATCTGCCCGCAGCACGTCTGGGCGGCGGGGAAGTCGACGTCGCAGCCCAGCCTGCGCAGGAGCGACACGACGGCCTTCCCGGTGCCGGGGAAGAGCGTGTCGTTCACGCACGTGATGAACAGGGCGACTCGCACGGCTCTCCTTCCAGGGGTATGGTCCGACCACAGTATGGTCAGACCATACCGAATCACCAGGTTCCGGCCAATATCAGGGAGGCTTCGTTGGACGGCACCGACTGGCGTCCCATCAAGCGGACACGGACGTTCGAGGACGTCCTCGCCCAGATCGAGCGGCGCATCACCGAGGACGGCCTCACGGTGGGCGACCGGCTGCCCGCCGAGCGCCAGCTCGCCGAGCAACTCGGCGTCAGCCGCTCGTCCGTACGCGAGGCCCTGCGCGTGCTGGAGTCGCTCGGGGTGGTCTCCTCGCAGGCAGGACGCGGCCCCGACGCGGGCGCGGTGCTCACCTCCCGCCCCCACTCGGCGCTGTCCGACCTGCTCCGCCTGCACCTCGGCCTGGCGGGGCTGGAGATGCGCGAGGTCATCGACACCCGCCACCTGATCGAGCAGTGGGCCGCGGCCCGCGCCGCCGCCGTGCGCGCCGACACCTCGGCCCTCGCCGCCGCGCTCGCCGGGATGGACGCCTCCGCGACCGCGGAGGAGTTCGTGGAGCACGACACGGCCTTCCACTGCGCGATCGCCGACGCCTCGGGCAACCGGCTGGTCGCGGCCATCATGCGGTCGCTGCGCGACTCGATGCGCAGGTATTCGGTGGAGGCGGTGCGACGCCTCGGCGACACGTCCGTGCTGCGCGCCGACCACGTACGCATCCTGCGCGCCATCGAGGCGGGCGAGCCGGACGAGGCGGTCCTGGCGGTGGCGGAGCACCTCGCCCACGCCTATCCGGCGCTGTTCCCGTCCTGAACGGCGTCACTGACGCATGTCCGCCTGCCTGCATGTCGGGCCCGAACAGGTGACCATCGCGGCCAGGCGGGTGTCGAGGTTGCCGATCAGCTCCGGGTCGGCGTAGGCGGCGATGTTGCGCAGCTGGTACGGGTCCGTCTGCAGGTCGTAGAGCTGCCGCTCGCCCGTCTCGTAGCGCACGTACGTGTAGCGCTCGGTGCGCAGCGCCTGGTAGGCGGGCACCGGCGTCTGGGCGGCCGAGCTCGGGTTGGCCGGACGGATGAACTCGATCAGCGCGTTCCTGCGCCACTGCGCCGGCGGGCGGCCCTGAAGCAGGGGCGCCAGGTTGCGGCCCTCCGCGAACGAGGCCGCCGTGGCCCCGCCCAGCGCCGCGAACGTGACCGGCAGGTCGATCGTGATGCCCATCTGCGAGACCGTGGCGTTCTGCTTGACGCCCGGGCCGCGGACGACGAGGGGCACCCGGATCGCCTCCTCGAACGGCGTCGTCTTGCCCTGCTTGAGCCGGTGGGTGCCGAGGTGGAAGCCGTTGTCGGAGGTGAAGAAGATATAGGTGTTGTCGAGCTTTCCCGTGTCGCGCAGGGTCTGCACCACCGTGCCGACGAGGTCGTCCACGCCGAGCATCGACCGCAGCCGCCGCCGGTAGCGCTCGTCGACCTCGGTGATCTGCGCCGGCGTGAGCGGGGGCCGCGCGCGCAGCCAGTGCGGCTCGTCGCCGACGTCCTCCTGGTTGAAGTTGGGGGTGCGCGGCGCGGCGGCGAGCGGGAATGCCCCGGCGTGCCGGTAGGCGGGGTTGGCCGGGTTGTGCGGGCCGATCGGCGAGAGGTAGATGAAGAACGGCTGGTTCGAGCCGGTGATGAAGTCGCGGGTCTTGCGGGCGAGCACGTCGGTCAAATAGTCCTGCTCGGCCCAGCCGTAGTCGCGTACGACGCCGTTCTCGTTGAGCCGGTAGCCGTACTCCTCGTACAGGTGCCGCACGGGGACGGCCCACTCGTTCCAGCCGGGCGGCACGTGCGTCTGGGCGGCCGTGGCCCCCGGGTAGTGGTTGAGATACTTGCCCATGAGCGCCGTGCGGTAGCCCGCCTGCTGCATCCAGGTGCCGATCGTGGAACGTTCCAGCCCCAGCGTGTGGAAGCGGTCGAAGCCGCCCTCGGGCGGGGTGTTGGTGAACACCCCGTGGCTGTGGACGAACTGCGAGCGCAGGATCGACGACCGCGACGGGCAGCACCAGGAGTTGGTGACGAAGAACCGGCTGAACGAGGTGCCCTGGTTGACCAGTTCCTGGGTGATGTGGGGAAAGTACGGCAGCGTCCCCGCCTCGAGGTCGTCGGCCATCACCATGATGATGTTGGGGCGGGTGTCACTCTCAGCCATCGTCGGTTCGGCCGCCGGCAGGACAAGCAGCAGCAGACAGGCGATACGCCAGAGACCCTTGTGCACAGACTGTGACTTCCCCGGAACATCCCATTGACACGCGAAGGACCCGCCACCGTAATGGAATTTGATTCCGGAGGTGTCACGTGAGGCTCGGGCTGAACCTCGGTTACTGGCAACGCCACGCCGACGACGCGACCGAGACGGTGCTGGCGGCAGAACGGCTCGGCTACGACTCCGTCTGGACCGCCGAGGCGTACGGCAGCGACGTGTTCACCCCGCTCGCCTGGTACGGCGCGCGGACCACCCGCATCAGGCTGGGCACCTCGATCGCCCAGATCTCCGCCAGGCCGCCGGTCACGACGGCGATGACGGCGATGACCCTCGACCACCTCACCGGCGGCCGGCTGCTGCTCGGCGTGGGCGCGTCCGGCCCGCAGGTCGTGGAGGGCTGGTACGGGCAGCCGTTCGCCAAGCCGCTGGCCCGCACCCGCGAGTACGTCGAGATCATGCGCAAGGTGTGGCGGCGTGAGGAGCCGGTGACGAGCGAGGGGCCGCACCACCCGCTGCCGCTGCCCGGCGGCCTGGGCAAACCGCTCAAGCTCATCACGCACCCGCTCAGGCCGGACATCCCCGTCTATCTCGGGGCCGAGGGCCCGAAGAACGTCGCCCTGGCCGCCGAGCTCGGCCAGGGCTGGCTGCCGTTGTTCGCGTTCCCGTCCAAGATCGAGGAGATGTACGGCCCGTCGCTGGCGAACGCGCCGGAGGGGTTCGACGTGGCGGCCATGGTGATGGTGGTGATCTCCGACGACGTACGGGCGGCGCTGGACGGCGTGAAGATGATGCTCACCCTGTACATCGGCGGCATGGGCGCCCGGCGGCGCAACTTCCACGCCGACATCATCGGCCGCATGGGCTACGCCGAGGCCGCCGAGCGCATCCAGGCGCTCTACCTGGCCGGCCGCCGCGACGAGGCGTTCCAGGCGATCCCCGACGAACTGGCCGACGGCATCTCCCTCGTCGGCCCACCCGCCCGCATCAAGGAACGCCTCGACCTCTGGCACCGCAGCCCCGTGACGAGCCTCCTGGTCATGGGCCCCCGCGACGAACCCTCACTGAAGACCGTCCGCGACCTCGTCCTCGGCTGACAGGCCCCAAAGCCGCCACCCGCGCCCACGTCCACGCTCGTCACCCCCGTCCGGGAGAGCTGAGCGGTCAGTCGGGGCGGGGCGCCGGGTCCTCGGTGACCGCGCGCAGCAGCGGACGGCTCAGCGCGCCCGCCCCGATCACGCCCGCGAACCCCACGACGACGCACCCGCCCAGCGTGACCACCCCCACCGGGCTCATCGAACCGAGCACGAACGGCAGCGCGCAGAACGCGCCCACGAGGATCGCCCCGCCGCCCATCACCGTCAGCGGGATCAGCGTCTCGGCCCGGCGGGCCCGGTCGAGCAGCTCCAGCGGCGTCCCCGCCAGCCGCAGCAGCCCGTACGTCTGCCGCCGGTCGAGCACCGACGACATGGCGGTGATCCCCGAGCTGGTGACGGCCACCAGGAACGACACCGCCAGCACGACGATCGTTCCCACCTGGACATCGGAGAAGAGCTGCTCAGCGGACCGCATGTCGTCGCGGAAGGATGTGGGCGTGCGCCCCGGGACGAGCCCGGCCAGCGCGGTCCGGGCCCGGTCCACCGTGGCGTCGTCTGCGGCGCCGCCGACGGTCGCGATCACGACGCTGTCCTCAGGCTTGACGGTCGCGGTCAGACCGGCCTCCTTGAGGCGCTCGCGGGCCTGCGTGACGACCTGCTCGACCTGGCCGGCTGACGCTTCGACGCGCAGCTCATGAGGCCCGGCGGGCGCCTGGTCGAGCGCGGGGCTGAGCAGGCCGACGAAGCCCGCCACGAACCCGGTCAGCGCCACCCCGCTCACCGTCCGCCAGGCCGCGCGCGGGTCGTCGACGAGGCGGCGGCCGGCGAGCAGCCGGGCCGGGCCGCGGGCGGCCCTGGCGGTGATCCGGCCGATCAGGCTCACGACCCACGGCCCCACCAGGTTGACGCACAGGAACGCCACGGCGAGCGCCGTCCCGATGACGACGACGTCGGCCTTCCTCGACAGCAGCGGGAACCCGATCAGCACCACCAGCAGGGCGACCACCCGGACGGCCCGCAGGCCGGGCGGCGTCTCCCGTTTGGCCACGCCGAGAGGGCTGACCACCACGCGCCGCAGGCCCACCACCGCCGACAGGCCGACCAGCAGCGGCACCGCGACCAGCACCGCCGCGAACACCCACAGCGGCGGGAACACGTCCGCGGTGAACCACGGGCCGCCCTGCATCTCGATCCTGGCCAGCAGCGGCGCGGCCAGCACGTACGCGACCGTGCCCGTCACCGCGCCGGCCAGCGCCACGATCAGCGCCTCTGCCACGGTCATCCCCACCACCTGGCCGGGTGTGGCGCCGATCAGGCGCAGCGCGGCGAGCCGCTGGTCGCGCCTGGCCACCGTGAGCCGGGCCGCCGCGCCCCCGAAGACGAGCAGCGGCACGACCATGAGCACACCGGCGACGACCGCGAGCGCCTGGTAGCTCGTGGCGTCCCGGCTCGGCGTACCAGCGAGGCTCGCGACCCGGCCGGGCGCCAGGCCGAACATCGCGTCCTCGGCGCTGCCGGGTTTCATCGCCGGGTCGTCCGGCGCGCGGCCGACGACGGCGACCAGCTCGCCCGGATACACGAGCGCCTCGTCGCCGAGCACCCCCGCCGGGCGGGGGAAGCGCGCGGCCAGCTGCTCCGGGGGCAGTTCCGCTGCCAGCTCGCTCAGCGCGGGCGACAGCCACACCTCTCCTGGACGGGGGAAGCGGGGCAGACCGGACGGCGGGGCGGGGGCCTCGCCGCCCAGCGTGGCCAGGTCGACCACGGTGATCGCCTGGTCGCGGACGAAGTCCCTGCGCGTCGCCTCGACCGCCACCCCGCCCGACTCGACAGGGACGGGGTTGCGCCAGGCGCCGCGCTCCCCCCTGTCGTGGAAGGCGAAGTTCGCCGCCACCGCGAACAGCAGCAGCCCGGTCGCCACGGCGACGGCCGCGAGCGTCAGCCAGGTGCCGAGCATCCCCCTGCGTCCGCCGCCCTTGAGCAGCCGCCAGGTCAGCGCGAGGTTCACGCCGCCACCCCGCTCACGAGCTGCCCGTCACGCACCTCGACGGTACGGTCGCACCAGCCGGCCACGTTCGGGTCGTGGGTGACCACGATGAGGCTCGCGCCGTTGTGCTTGGTCGCCTCCACCAGCAGCCGCATGGTGTCGTGGCCGGTGCGCTGGTCGAGGGCGCCCGTGGGCTCGTCGGCGAACACCACGGCCGGCTTGCTCACCAGTGCCCTGGCGATGGCCACCCGCTGCGCCTGGCCGCCGGACAGCTCCCCCGGCCGCCGCGTCTCCATCGACTGCAGGCCGAGCGGCCCGAACCACTCGCGGGCCTGCCGCACCGCCTGCGTCCTCGGCACGCCGCCCAGCATGAGCGGCAGGGCGACGTTCTCCTCGGCGGGCAGCTCGGGCAGCAGCTGACCGAACTGGAAGACGAAGCCGAACCTCGTCCGGCGCAGCTCGCTGCGCTTGCGCTCCCCCATCGCGTCGATGCGCTGCCCCTGCAGGTGCACCTCGCCCGCGTCCGGCTTCATGATCCCGGCCAGGCAGTGCAGCAGGGTGGACTTGCCCGACCCGCTCGGTCCCATGATCGCCAGTGCCTCACCGGCCTGTATCGCGATGTCCACGCCCCCGAGGGCGACCGTCTGCCCGAAGCTCTTCTTCATGGCCCGTCCAACCAGCACGTCGTTCATGCCGATCAGCTTTCCGGCGCGGACATGGCCGCCGGATCGGCCGTGCGTCCAGCGTCACTCGGCCGAACGGCTGATCCCTAGGGTAGGAACCGTGACTATTCGGGTTCTCATCGCCGACGACCAGCATCTGGTCCGCACCGGCTTCCAGATGATCCTGGACGCGCAGCCCGACATGGAGGTCGTGGCCGCGGTGTCCGACGGCGCCGAGGCGGTCGCGCAGGCCAGGAGGCTGCGGCCCGACGTGTGCCTGCTCGACATCCGGATGCCCAAGCTCGACGGCCTGGAGGTGACCCGGCTGCTCGCCGGGCCTGGCGTGGAGAACCCGCTGCGGGTGGTCATCGTCACCACCTTCGACCTCGACGAGTACGTCTACGGCGCGCTGCGCTCCGGCGCCACCGGGTTCCTGCTGAAGGACAGCGGGCCCACGCTGCTGATCGAGGCGGTCAAGGCCGCCGCGGCCGGCGACGCGCTCGTGTCGCCGTCGGTGACGCTGCGGCTGCTGCGGCACCTGGCCCGGCCCGGCCCGGCCGCCCCGGCGGGCGACCCGCTGACCGAGCGCGAGCTGGACGTCGTCCGCCTGGTCGCCAGAGGACGGACGAACCAGGAGGTGGCGGCGGAGCTGTTCGTGTCGCTGTCGACGGTGAAGACGCATCTGGGCAGCATCCAGTCGAAGCTGGGTGTCCGCAATCGGGTGGAAATCGCTGCTTGGGCGTGGGAATCCGGTGTGGTGAGCTGATTAACGGCGGGGCCGCCTGGATACAAGTGAGACAGAACCCAGCGCATGGCCCGGGGGGAGATCAACGTGCGCAACGCCCAGGCAGTGCCGACCAGAGCCGCGTCCGCCGTCTACGTGACGCTCGCCGCCCAGGTGCTCTCCCTCTGCGCCCTCGTGATCTTCGAGCAGACCCGTGGCCGCCGGCTCACGGCCCAGCTCGCCGCGTTCGGCGGGCGTCCCCAGGGCGCCGACGCCGAGGCGGTGATCGGGGCGGTGACCGTGTTCGCGGTGCTGATGATGCTGGTGGCCGGCACCTCGATCGCCGCCGCGGCGGCGTACGTGACCTGGCTGGTGCGGGCGAGGCAGGCCAACGACCGCTCGGCCGCCACGGGTCCCGTCGCGGCCGCCTGGCTGGTGCCGGGCGTCAACCTGGTCGCCCCGGCGGTGCTGGTCGACGGGGTGTGGCGGGGCGCCAGGCCCCCTGCGGGCGGGCGGGGGCGCTGGCTGGCTCTGCTGGCCGGGTGGTGGCTGAGCTGGCTCACCATGCTCGCCCTGGTCACGATCCGGCTGCCGCTCAGCACCTCCGACGGCGACCTGACCGGGGTGGGGGTGCCGGAGCTCGTCTGCGCGGTCGTGGCCGCGCTGCTGTGCGCGGCCACCGTACGCGAGCTGACCGCCCTGCAGCGGGCCGGCCGCACCGCCCCGGCGGAGCTGGTGCTCGAACGCACGCCCCACAGCGGCTCCTTCGGCCACCCGGGCCTGCAGAAGGGCTGAGCGCGGCTCACGCGGCCGTGGGGCCCGAACTGCCCGGGCTGGCGTGCCACAGCCGGCGGGGCGGGTTGCCGAGCGCGGGGCCGAGGTCGGCGTACGGCGACAGGCAGAAACCGTTGGCGTACTCGATGGCGCGCCCGCCGACCCCCGCCGACTCCTCCGGGGCCCGGTCGATGACCTCGCGGACCGCCTCGATCCCCCGCGAGCGCCACAGCGCGTCGAGGTCGGCGAGGTCCCAGCAGTCGACCGCCCGCATCGACACCGCGCGGACGCCCGTACGCCGGACCACCCCCTTGGCCAGCAGCAGCCACGAGCCGAACACGATCGAGGCGCACCGGCCCTGCACCGACTCGAAGAACGTCAGGTCGATCGGCCCGGTCGAGTCGTCGAGCGTGGTGAAGATGACCCGCCGGCCCGAGCGCACGGCCGGCGTCTGGGTCGCCACCTTGACCCCCGCGACCAGGATCTCGGCCCCGCTGCGCTGGGCGAGCAGGTCTTTGGAGCGCACCACCCCGAGGGCGTCGAGCAGCTCGTCGTGGAAGCTGATGACGTGCCGGCTGACGTCGATGCCGAGGATCTCCAGCTCGGCCTCGACCATCTCGGCCTCGGTCATCTCGGGCAGCTCGCCCGGCGGCAGGTGCTCGCCGAAGCCGAGCGGGAGCTGCACGGCCACCGTCTCCTCACCCCGCGGGGAGCCGGACGCGTGCCGGTCGTAGCGCCGTGACCTGCGCGGGCCCGCGTGCACGCCCGCCGCCGAGGCCCGGTCGAGCACGCCCACCCTGGCGACCAGGTCGCGGCGGGTCAGCTCGCCCGGCCGCCAGCGCGGCCCGCCCGGGCGCAGATCGTGCAGCGCGTCGAGGCCGCCGACCTGCACGATCCGTTCGAGCGTCGGACGCGAGGGCCTGGCGCGGTCCCAGAAGTCGGCCATCGACGTGTACGGCTGCCCGGCGACCATGCGCTCGACCTCCGCCTCGCTCACCCCCTTGACCGCCGAGAACGGCACCCGCAGCGCGTACCCCTTGCCGATCTCGCTGATCCGGAAGTCTTTCACCCGGCGCCGCGGGTCGTCGTCGCCCAGCTCGGCGGGGCGGACGCGGAAGCTGACGCGCGGGCCGAGCCGTTCCACCCGCCAGTCCTTGCCCGACTTGTTGACGTCGAGGGGCAGGATCTTCACCCCGCACTGCCGGGCCTCGTCGATGATGACGCGCGGCGGGTACATGCCGGGATCGTGCGTGAGCACCCCGGCGAAGAACGCCGCCGCGTGGTGCCGCTTCAGCCACGCCGACTGGTAGGTGGGCAGCGCGAACGCCGCCGCGTGCGCCTTGCAGAACCCGAACGCGCCGAACGCGTCCAGCACCTGCCAGGCCCGCTCCACGGCCGCGTCGTCGAAGCCGTTGGCCTGCGCCAGGGGGACGAACGCGCGGCGCACGCGCTCGCGCCCCTCCGGCGTGTCGAGGGTGCGCCGCAGCTTCTCGGCGTACGACAGGTCGCGCCCTGTCATCACCGAGATGACCTTGAGGACCTGTTCGTGGAACACCACGACCCCGTGGGTCTCCTTCAGCGCCTCGTGCAGCCGCTCGTGCGGGTAGTGCGGCTCCCGCCACCCGTGCCTGGCCTCCAGGTAGGGGGTGACCATGTCGGAGTTGACCGGCCCTGGACGGAACAGCGAGATGTCCACGATCAGGTCGTGCATCCTGCGCGGCTCCAGCTTGGCCACCAGCTCCCGCTGCCCCGGCGACTCGATCTGGAAGCAGCCGAGGGTGCGGGAGGCGCAGATCATGTCGTAGGTGTCCTGGTCGTCGTGGGGGACGTACTGGACGTTCTGGTCGTCACCGCTCTGGCGGTCGAGCTCGACCACGACGCCGTCGACGCGTTCGATCTCGCTCAGCGCGTACGCCATCGCCGACTGCATCCGCACGCCCAGCACGTCGAGCTTGAGCAGCCCGGCCTCCTCCACGTCGTCCTTGTCGAACTGCGACATCGGGAACCCCAGCAGGCTGCTCTCGACCGGCGTGCGGTCGCGCAGCCCCGCGTTGCCGACCAGCACGCCGCACGGGTGCAGCGCGATGTGCCGCGGCAGGCCGTCGAGCTTCTCCGCCAGCCGGAACACCCGGTCGAGCCCGGCCTCGCCGAGCCTGCTCTCGCGCAGCTCGGGCAGGTCGTGCAGGGACGCGGTGATCTGCTTGGCCCTGATGTGCGGGAACGCCTTGGCGATGGCGTCGATCTCGTGCGGCGGCAGGCCCATCGCCCCGGCGACGTCGCGGATGGCGCTGCGTGCCCGGTAGGTCTCCATCATGGACACACAGGCCACCCGGTCTTCGCCGTAGCGGTCGAAGATGGCCTGGTAGCAGTCGAGGCGGCGGGCCGACTCGACGTCGACGTCGATGTCGGGCAGGCCGACCCGGCCCTCCGACAGGAAGCGCTCCATGAGCAGGCCGTGGTCGAGCGGGTTGACCTCGCCGATGCCGATGAGGTAGTTGACCAGGCTGCCGGCGCCCGAACCGCGCACGGCGCAGCGGATGCCCATGTCGCGGATCATGCCGGTGATGCCGGCCACGGCGACGAAGTAGCCGGACAGGCGCTTGCGCTCGATGATCGCCATCTCGTCGGCGAGGCGCCGCCTGGCCTCGGCGGAGCGGTCGAGGCCGCGCCGGGCCAGGCCGTCGGCGACGCCGCCGCGCAGCATCGCCACCGGGTCGCCGCCGACCTCGGGCAGGTGCAGGGCGGGCGGGTCGTTGCGCAGCGCGAGCACGTCGAGCGGGTCGATCGCGCACGCCTCGGCCAGCAACCGGGTGGTGGCCAGCAGCCGGGCCACCCGCTCGCCGTCGCCCGCGCACACCTTGGCCGCCACCCGCTCCATCTCCGCGGTGCTCTTGAGGTAGGCGTGGGAGGTGGTGCCCTCGAGGTGGCGCGGGTGCAGCGGGACGAGCCGGCGGGCCGCGTCGAGCACGTCGCCCACCTGGTGGTCGGCCGGGTCGAGGTAGCGCGCCGCGTTCGTCAGCACGGCGGGCACACCCATCGACTCGGCCAGCGCGAGCATGCGCACGGCGGTGGTGGCGTCGCGGTAGCCGTACTGGTCGACCAGCTCGACCACCACGCCGGGCAGCGCGGCGCGCCACAGGCCGAGCAGTGTCCTGGCGCGGTCGTCGCGCCGCTCGGCGACCGCGCGGCCCACGTCGGAGCGGGGCCCGAGCAGCACCACGAGGCCGTCGTCGGCGCCGAGACCCGGGCGGCCTGGGCCGCCGGCGAACTCGCCGAGCAGCTCGCGGGTCACCGTGGGCGTGCCGCGCCCGTCGCCCGCGAGGTGGGCGGCCGTGACGAGACGGCACAGGCGCGACCAGCCCTTGCCGCGGGCCAGCACCGTGACGCGGTCTTCGGCGTCGGGCGCGGTGCGCGGCCGGGGCGCGCGCATCCCCGGCGCGGAGGTGCGTTCGGGGACGCCGAGCGCCAGGTCGACGCCGAGCACCGGCGCGATGCCGGCGTCCGCGCACGCGCGGACGTGCTTGACGGCGCCGTAGAGGCCGTCGCGGTCGGTCAGCGCCAGGATGTCCATCCCGTGCTCCAGCGCCCGCCCCACCAGCGCCCGCGGGAACGCGGTGCCGTAGCGCATGGAGTACGCGGAGGACACGTGCAGGTGCGGGAACGGGGGCGCCATCAGTCCCACGCCCGCATCAGCAGCCAGCCGTCGCCGGCGGTGTCGTAACGCAGCTCGTAGGAGCCGACCTCGCGGCCGGGGCCGGCCTGCACGCGCCAGAAGCGGCGCTCACCCGGGTCGCCCTCGCCCGTCTTCCACCACTCGCGCGCGATCACCCAGCTGTCGAGGACGCTCCGGACCAGGTAGAGCCGGTCACGCCAGACGAACTGGGCCGGCTCCCCGTCTCGGGTCCACACCTCTATCGGATCGCCATAGAGTCTGCTCAAGACGCTTCTCCCCGCGGCTTCGGTTCTCTTCCTGAACCACCCGGGGGAAGGCGGGTGTTGATGTATCGAACATATGTTCTCAGCGCTCGAAACGCAAGTCGCCCACCTGCCGTGCGAGGGGGTTGGCGCCGATCGAGTTGCGGATGCTGAAGGCCACGCTGCCCGCCCGGTAACGGTCGTCCGACGTCTCGACGGGCCGGCCCTCGTGGGTGGTCGTGGTCCTGCGCTGGCGCAGCAGCGGGCTGCCGCGGCGCACGCCCAGCAGCCGGGCGTCCACGGCCCCGGCCGCCACCGCGTCGATGAGGTGCTCGCCGTAGGCGAACACCAGGCCGACGGACTCGTACAGCGCCTCGGTGACCGATCCGCAGTCGGCGGGGAGCCCCTCGACGGCGGGCGCAACCCAGCCCGCGTAGACGGTGCGCTCCAGCAGGACGGGCTCACCCTCCAGCGTGCGCACGCGCAGCACCTCCAGCACGTCGTCGCACCCGAGTCTGGCCGACTCGGCGCCGCTCGCGCGCCTGCGGCGCTGCTCCACCACCTGGCCGCCGTAGCGGTTGCCGTTCGCGCGGGCCCACTGGGCGAAGCTGTGCAGCTCGGCGAAGCTCTGGCTGCGCACCTTTCCGAGCACGATGCGCCGTGCGCCCTGCCGGGAGCCGACCAGGCCCTCGGCGGCCAGTACCGCCACCGCCTGGCGGACCGTCCCGCGGGCGGCGCCGTACCGTTCGGCGAGCTCCGTCTCGCTCGGGAGCGGGGAGCCGACGGGATGGGCGCCGGAAAGGATCTCCTTACGAAGCTCTTCAGCGATCCGTTCATAGCGCGCCACCATCCCCGTCCTTCCCCATTCACATAAGAGCAACATTTATGCGACTTACTAGGGCTCGCTTGTTTGTACAAGTTCCCCTAGATTCTTGCCACACCCCCTGGAACATGGAGGCGTCGTGTTCACACCTCGCACTCGTGCGGCCGGCGTTGCCGCATTTCTTTCCCTCGTCGCAGTGGGCTGCGGCGCGGCCCCCAGCACCCAGACCACCCAAGCCTCGGAAGGAGGAGTGAACGCGGCCACCGCCACGTCCGCCGCCGATTTCGGCGGGTTCGACAAACTGGTCGAGGCGGCCAAGAAGGAAGGCACGCTGCACGTCATCGCGCTGCCGCCCGACTGGGCCAACTACGGCGAGATCATCGAGAAGTTCCAGGCCACGTACGGCATCAAGATCGAGAGCGAGACGCCCGACGCCTCGAGCTCCGACGAGATCAACGCCGTCAAGACCCGCAAGGGCCAGGACCGCGCTCCCGACGTGCTCGACCTCGGGCAGTCGTTCGCGCTCAGCGGCGCCGCAGAGGGCCTGTTCGCCCCGTACAAGACGCAGACCTTCGACAAGATCCCCGAGGGTCAGAAGGAGCCGACCGGGCTCTGGGTCAACGACTACGGCGGCTACGTCTCCATCGGCTGCGACGCCAAGAAGATCGCCACCTGCCCGACGAGCTTCGCCGACCTGCTCAAGCCCGAGTACAAGGGCAAGGTCGCGCTGAACGGCAACCCGACCAAGGCAGGCTCGGCCTTCGCCGGCGTGCTCGCCGCCTCCCTGGCGAACGGCGGCTCCTTCGACGACATCCAGCCCGGCATCGACTTCTTCAAGAAGCTGAAGGACGCCGGCAACTTCAACCCGGTCGAGACCACGCCCGCGACCATCGAGAAGGGCGAGACCCAGATCAGCATCGACTGGGACTACAACAACGCCGCCTACGCTCCCCAGATGACCGCCAAGGGCATCGACTGGAAGGTCAACATCCCGAGCGACGGCAAGTACTTCGAGATGTACGCCCAGGCCATCAACAAGGACGCCCCCCACCCGGCCGCCGCCCGCCTGTGGCAGGAGTTCATCTACAGCGCCGAGGGCCAGAACCTCTACCTCAAGGGCTTCGCCCGTCCCGTCCTGCTGCCCACGATGACCACCGAGGGCACCGTCGACCAGGCCCTGGCCGCGCAGCTGCCGGCCGTGGACGGCACGCCGCAGTTCCCGACCACCGAGCAGGTCACCGCGGCCAAGGAGAAGGTCGCCAGCGGCTGGGACGCGGCGATCTCCGGATGAGCTCGTCCCGTTCGAGGGGCCGGCTCGGCGCGCTTCCGCTGCTCGCGTTCTACGCGGTGGTGTTCGGCGTCCCCGCCGTCGCGCTCGTCGTGGGGGCGTTCACCGTACAGGGCCGGCCGAGCCTGGCCAACGTGTCGCAGAGCCTGCAGGGCGGCTACCTGACCGCCATGATCGGCAGCGTGCGGCTGTCGGCCGTGGTGGCGGTGCTGGGCGCCGTCCTCGGCACGTTCCTCGCCTACGCCGTCGTCACCTCCCGTTTCACGCTGCTGCGGGAGTCCGTGCTGACCGCCTCGGGCGTGCTCGCGAACTTCGGCGGCGTGCCGCTGGCGTTCTTCTGGATCGCGACGCTCGGCAACTCCGGCGTGGTCAGCGGGCTGATCGGGCTGCCGTCCGGGTCCCTGTACACCTTCTGGGGGCTCGTGATCGTCTACCTGTACTTCTCGATCCCGCTGATGGTGCTGTCCATGGCCCCGGCGCTCGACGGGCTGCGGCCCCAGTGGCGCGAGGCGGCGGCCAACAACGGCGCCACGGCCTGGCACTACTGGCGCTTCGTCGCGCTGCCGGTGCTCGCCCCCGCGATGCTCGGCGGGGTCGTGCTGCTGTTCGGCGGCGCCTTCTCCGCGTACGCCACCGCGAACGCCATGGTCGGCACCGTCGTCCCGCTGGTCACCCTGAAGATCGCCAGCGCGCTGACCGGCGACGTGCTGATCGGCCACGAGAACATCGCGCTCGCGCTCAGCCTCGACATGGTCGTGGTGGCCGGCCTCGTGATGGCGATCTACCTGCCGCTGCAGAGGAGGACGTCCCGATGGCTGCAATGACCGGTCTGGAGCGCGGCCCTGCCGTGCCGCCCGTCCGGCGGGCCGCGGGCCGGCCGCGGGTGTGGCGGGCCGTCGTGTTCGTGCTGGCCACGGCGTACTTCCTGGTGCCCCTCGGGGCCTCGTTCTGGTACACCGTCCACACCCCCACCACCGGGGTGTCGTTCGCACCGTACGGCGAGCTGGTCACGGCCGACGGCTTCGCGCGCTCGCTGGCGCTCTCGCTCGGCCTCGCCGCCGCGACGATCGTGCTGGTGCTGCTGCTGGCGCTCCCCGCGATGCTGGCCGTACGGCTCTTCGCGCCGCGGCTGCGGCCGGTGATGGAGGTGCTCTGCACGCTGCCGCTGGTGGTGCCGCCGATCACGTTCGTCGCCGGGCTCGGCACGTCGCTGCGCGTCGGCACCGACGTACTGGCGCCGACGCCGTTCTGGGGCACCCTGGTCGCGATCCAGGACCCCGGCTTCCCCGTGGTGCTGGTGCTGGCGTACGTGGTGCTGGTGCTGCCGTTCGTGTACCGCTCGCTCGACGCCGGCCTGCGCACGATGGACGTCAGGACGCTGGTGGAGGCCGGCCGCAACCTCGGGGCCTCGTGGCCGTACGTGCTGTTCCGGGTGATCGTGCCCAACCTGCGCTCGGCCCTGGCCAGCGCCTCGTTCCTGACGCTCGCCCTGGTGCTGGGCGAGTACACCGTGGCGAGCCTGCTCGGTTACGAGCCGTTCGCGGTGTGGATCGTGACCGTCTCCGGCTCCAAGGGCCAGCTCTCGGTCGCGGTGTCCATCCTCAGCCTCCTGCTGATCTGGATGCTGCTGCTCGCCGTGTCGAGCGTCTTCGGTAGGGAGAAGAAGAAGTGACCGCATCGGTGGAGTTCCGCGGGCTGCGGCGGACGTTCGGCAGGACCGTCGCGCTCGACGGCCTTGACATGGTCATCGAGCCGGGCGAGTTCGTCGCCCTGCTCGGCCCGTCCGGCTGCGGCAAGACCACGGCCCTGCGCTGCGTGGCCGGGTTCGAGCAGCCCGACTCGGGGGCCGTGCTGGTGGACGGCAAGGACGTCACGAACGTCCCGGCGAACAAGCGCGACGCGGGCATGGTCTTCCAGTCCTACTCGCTCTTCCCCAACCTGAACGCCCGCGACAACGTCGCCTTCGGCCTGCGCGTCCGCAAGGTCGACGCGCCCACCCGGCACAGGAAGGCGAACGAGCTGCTCGAACTCGTCGGCCTGCCGACCCACGGCGACCGCTACCCGCACCAGCTCTCCGGCGGCCAGCAGCAGCGCGTCGCCCTCGCGCGCGCGCTCGCCCTGGAGCCGCGCGTGCTGCTGCTGGACGAGCCGCTGTCGGCGCTGGACGCCAAGGTGCGCGTGGCGCTGCGCGAGGAGATCCGCCGCCTGCAGCTCGACCTCGGCATCACCACCATCTTCGTCACCCACGACCAGGAGGAGGCCCTCTCGGTCGCCGACCGGGTGGCGGTGCTGCGCGACGGGCGGCTGGAGCAGGTGGGCGCGCCCGCCGAGGTGTACGACCGGCCGGCGACGCCGTTCGTGGCCGAGTTCGTCGGCACCATGAACCACGTGGCCGGGAACGTCTCCGGCGACCGGGTCACGGTGCTCGGGCAGGTCCTGCCGGTGGACGGCCCCGTGCCTGCCGAACCCTCGGTGGACGTGCTGATCCGTCCCGAGGCCGTCCAGGTCTCGCCCGACCCTGACGGCACCGCCGAGGTGGTGGCCGCGTCGTTCCGTGGCGCGTCCGTACGGCTGCGGGTCGCCGTGGACGGCGGCGAGGTGCTCGCCGACGTGCCGGGTCACGAGGCGATCCGGCTCGGCGCGGGGACGCGTGTCGCGGTGCGGCTGGTGGAGCGTCCCGTCCTGGTGGCGCCCCGCACGGTGGCGGCGCCGGCGCCGGTCGCGGCCGACGCCGTCTGACGTGCCCGCCCCCGACGCCGTCCTGCTCGACATGGACGGCACGCTCGTGGACACCGAGGGCCTGTGGTGGGAGGCGGTCGCCTCCGTCGCGGAGTCCCTCGGCCGTCCCCTCTCCGCGGCCGACACGCCGCACGTGCACGGCCGCACGATCGAGGACGTGGCCGCCTACCTGCTGCCGGACGGCCGCGACGCGGCGGCCATGACCGAGCGGCTCACGGACGCCTTCGCCGAGCGCCTTGCCGGGGAACTGCCGGTGGTGCCCGGCGCTCCTGAGCTGCTCGCCGGGCTCGCCGCCGCGGAGATCCCGACGGCCCTGGTCAGCGCCTCGCCCCGGAGCATCGTGGAGCTGGTGCTGCCGCGGCTGGGGCACGCGTTCGACCTGGTCATCGCGAACGAGGACACCCCGCGCGGCAAGCCGCACCCCGACCCGTACCTGGAGGCCGCCCGGCGGCTCGGGGCGGCGCCGGGTCGGTGCGTGGTGCTGGAGGACAGCCCGGCCGGGGTCGCGGCGGCCACGGCCGCCGGGTGCCGCGTGCTGGTCGTCTCGCCGCACGACGGCCTGCCCCCGGCGGAACACGTCTACGGGGAGCGGCGCGCCGACGAACGTACATAGTGCGCATTTCCGTGAGGATGCTCTCCGTGTGGGTAAGCTAACGCGCCGTGAGCGGAGAAACCTCCCACCTCGGGCCCTACAAGCTGCTCAGCGTGCTGGGACGCGGCGGGATGGGCACGGTCCACCTCGCCGAGGACCCCTCCGGGCAACGCGTCGCCATCAAGGTGATCAACCCGGAGCTCAGCCAGCACGAGCAGTTCCGCATGCGGTTCCGCAGGGAGGCGGAGGCGGCGCAGCGCGTGCGCCGGTTCTGCACGGCCGCCGTGATCGAGGCCGCGCTCGACGGCGACCAGCTCTACGTCGTGACCGAGTACGTGCCCGGCCCCAACCTGGAGGCCGCCGTCCAGCAGTCGGGGCCGCTGCGCGGCTCCAGCCTCGACGCGCTGGCCGTCAGCGTGGCCACCGCGCTCACCGCCATCCACTCGGCCGGGGTCGTGCACCGCGACCTGAAGCCGTCCAACGTGCTGCTGTCGCCGGTCGGGCCGCGCGTGATCGACTTCGGCATCGCGCGGGCGCTCGACACGCTCGGCGGGGTCACGACCACCGGCGAGCTGGTCGGCACGCCCCGCTACATGGCCCCCGAGGTGCTGCAGGGCGAGCCCGTCTCGCCCGCCTGTGACGTGTTCTCGTGGGGCTGCCTGATCGCGTTCGCGGCGACCGGGCGCTCGCCGTTCGGCGGCGAGACGCTGGCCGCCATCGTCTACCAGGTGCTCAACAACGAGCCCGACCTCGATGCCGTCGAGCCGGGGCTGCGCGAGCTGGTGAAGGCGGCGCTGCAGAAGAGCTCCGGCCCGCGGCCCACCGCGCAGCAGCTGCTCGACCACCTCGTCGGGCGGTCGGCCGCGCCGGAGCTCGCCGCACGGACCGTGCAGGTGAGCTGGCAGGAGCGCGGCACCGTGCCGTACACCGGCGCCCCCGCTCCGCCGAAGCGACGCCGGCGGCTCTACATGGGGCTCGCGGCGGCCGCGGTCCTCGCGCTCGGCGCGGGCGCCGGCGCGTGGCTGCTGCTCGCCCACGACGGGCCGCCCGAGCTGGAGGTCCTCTACACCGAGGACTTCTCGCGACCGTCCGGCTGGGCCGGCGTGTACGACGCAGAGGAGCCCGCCGCCCACGGCTACCGCGCCGACGGCACGTACGGACTCGACGTGCAGCCCGGACGCGTGGAGCGCTGGGCCCAGGCGCCCGCCCCGTACGTCGTCAGGCCGCCGCGCAACTCTCACGAGGCGGCCACGTCGCCGCCGATGCTGCCCGAGACCGTGGTCATCAGCGTCACCACCGACATCAGACAGGTCAGCGGCATCGGCGAGTACGGCCTGTACTGCCACAGCACGGAGGACGGGTCGTACTACGAGTTCGGCCTCGACACCCGGGGGACCGCGCGGATCCGTCGGGTCTTCAACGGGCTTGGCTCGACCTTGTCGGGCCCCGTCCGGGTGGACGGGCTGCCCGCTCGGGCGCGGCTGACGGTGGCCTGCGAGCAGGTGGGCACGTCCGTGCGGCTGACGATGTGGGTGAACGGCACGCGGGTGCAGCAGGTGGAGGACCCGAGCGGGATCGGGAACGGGTATCTCGGGGTGTTCGCGCGTACGACCAAGGACGGCTCGTCGCTGCTCAAGACCACCTTCGACGACTTCGAACTCCGCGGCAACCTCCGGCCCTGACCCCACCGGCACCATGAGAGAACCCCGGCACTGAGCGGCAGCGACAGCCGGACGCCATCTACTCCGGCACTGGTCTGCGGCGAGAAGCGGACGCCGCGTGCATCGGCACGGACGGCGTTTGCTCCGGCACGAGCCCGCGCGCCTTGGCACGAGCGCCGCGTGCTTCGGCACGGGCGGGCGTGTGCTTCGGCACGAGCGCGTGTGCCTTGGCACGAGCGCCGCGTGCATCGGCACGGGCGGGCGTGTGCTTCGGCACGAGCGCGTGTGCTTCGGCACGAGCGCGTGTGCTTCGGCACGAGCGCGTGTGCTTCGGCACGAGCGCGTGTGCTTCGGCACGAGCGCGTGTGCTTCGGCGCGGGGCGGCCGCGAGGGCCGGGCGCTGTTCAGAGGACCCCGGCGCGGGCGGCGGCGAGGGCCGCGTCGGCGGCTCGGTCGGCGTCGTGCTCGCTCACCGGCTCGTGGGCGACGAACAGCCGGTAGTAGACGGGCGCCACCGCCACCCTGATCACCTCGCTGGGGTCGACGACGTCGGGCAACTCGCCGCGCTCGATCGCCCGCCGCACCACCTGGGCCGACTGCTCGTGCCTGGCCGCGAAGAAGTCGTGCAGCGCCTTGGCCGCGGCCGGGTCCTGCACTGCCGCGGCCACGAACGCCGACGACACCGGCCCCAGCTCGGGATCGGCGAACCCGCTCCGTACGAGCTGGACGACGCCCCGCAGGTCGCCCGCGATCGAGCCGGTGTCGGGGATCGGCCACGGCTCCTCCCCCGCGAGCTCGAGGGCGTCGGAGATCAGCCCTTCGATGCCGCCCCACCGCCGGTAGACGGTCGTCTTGTGCACTCCTGACCGTTCGGCGACGTTCTCGACGGTCAGGCCCGCGTACCCGTGCTCGGCCAGCTCGGCGAGCGTGGCCTGCCGTACGGCTTCGCGGACGCGCGCGCTGCGCCCGCCGGGGCGCTTCTGAGGCTCCAAAGACTACTCCAGTTGCGTTTACCTCTTCGATGTGACAAACTAAAGCTACAAGAGTTGCGATTGGAGTTCCACCCTGACCATTCTCAGAAGAGTGTCCAAGTCGTACGACGGCCGCGCCGTTCTCACCGACGTGTCCCTGTCCGTCAAGCCCGGCGAGCGGCTCGGCATCGTCGGCGAGAACGGCTCGGGCAAGTCCACGCTGCTGCGCCTGCTGGCCGGTGTCGAGCGCCCCGACGACGGCGAGGCGCTGGTGTCCGACGACCTCGGTCATCTCGGGCAGACACTCGACCTCCCGCCCGACCACACCGTCCGGCAGGCCGTCGACGTGGCGCTGTCCGAGCTGCGAGCCATGGAGCTCCGCATGCGCGAGCTGGAGTCGGCGCTGACCGAGGAGGTCATGGACGAATACAGCGAGCTGCTGACGGCGTACGAGCTGAAGGGCGGCTACGAGGCCGACGCCCGGGTCGAGAAGTCCTTCCACGGCCTGGGGCTGGCCCACGTGGCGCCCGACCGGCGGCTGTCGAGCCTGTCGGGCGGCGAGCTGGCGCGCCTGGGCCTGGCCTGTGTGCTGGCCGCCAGGCCGCGCGTGCTGCTGCTCGACGAGCCGACCAACCACCTCGACGGGTCGGCGCTCTCCTGGCTCGAAGAGCGCCTGCGCGAGCACCGCGGCTCGGTGGTCGTGGTGTCGCACGACCGCGTCTTCCTCGACCGGGTCGCCACGGCCGTCGTCGAGGTCGAGCACGGCACCGTCACCCGCTTCGGCGGCGGCTACCCGGGGTTCCTCGAGGCGAAGGCGGCGGCCAGGGCACGCTGGGAGCAGGCGTACGCCGCCTGGTGCGACGAGGTGCGGCAGGTGCGCGAGCACGCGTCCACCACGGCTCACCGGGTGGCCGCCGGCCGCGCGATGCGCGACAACAACAAGATGGCCTACGACCGCGCCGGTGGGCGCGTGCAGAGGTCGGTCGCCGGCCGTGTCCGCAACGCCCACGAACGCCTGCGCCGTCTGGAGGAATCCCCCGTCCCCCGCCCACCCGACCCTCTCCGCTTCCAGGGCACCTTCCACGCGCACCCCGCCCCACGCGGCGCCACCACCCCGCCGCCGCCGGGAGACGACACAGCGACCAACCACCAGCAGCAGGAGGAAGAGCACCCGGCGACGGGCCGCGACCGACTGCTGAAAGGCTCGGCCTCCGACCACGCGCCACAGAAACGTGCACAGGCGACGGAGCACGCACAGGTGACCGACCACGCGCTACCGGAACATGCACAAGCGACCGAGCACGCGCTACCGGAACATGCACAGGTGACCGAGCGTCCGCAGCCGCGACCTACGACGCCGACCGGGCACCCCCGGCCGCAACATGCGACGCTGACCGGGCACTCCCGGCCGCAACATGCGACGCTGGCCCAGCGCCTGCTGCCTGGAAGTGGCGTGGCGGCAGGGCGGTGCGCTGTGGCGGGCGATTCCGAGGTTCTGGTGGAGTTGCGCGACGTCCACATCGGCGACCGGCTCCACGTGCCCGCGCTGACCATCTCGGCCGGCGACAGGCTGCTGGTCAGAGGCGCCAACGGGGCGGGCAAATCGACGCTGCTGCGCGCCGTCGCCGCGCACGCACGCCACCTGAAGGTCGGCTACCTGGCCCAGGAGGTGGCGTTCGACCCCGACCTGTCGGTCCTGGACGCGTACGGCGGGCTGGGCGACCCCGACGAGCGCAGGGCGGCGCTGCTCAGCACCGGGCTGTTCCGGCCCTCCGCGCTCACCCAGAAGGTCGGCACGCTCTCGGTCGGCCAGCGACGCCGGTTGGCGCTCGCCCGCCTGCTGCCCCGCGAGCACGACCTGCTGCTGCTCGACGAGCCCACCAACCACCTCTCACCGGTGCTGGCAGAAGAGCTGCAGCAGGCGCTCGACACCTACCGGGGCGCGCTCGTCGTCGTGTCACACGACCGCGCCTTCGTCAGCCGCTTCCGCGGCACCGTGATCAACGTTGCAGGGGGACGCATCTCATGACCGAACTGACCATGATCGAGGCGGGCGCCCCGTACGGCATCGCCACCGGGCCCGACGGGGCGCTGTGGTTCACGCTCGTCCACGAGGGACGCATCGGCAGGCTGCGGCCCGGCAGCGACCCCGTGATCCACCAGCTCGACCCCGACGGTCAGCCCATGGTCATCACGCCCGGCCCCGACGGCGCGATGTGGTTCACGGAGGGCAGGGGCGGCCGGGTCGGCCGCATCACCCCCGACGGACACGTGACGACATACCCGGCCGACTCCCCCTACGGCATCACGGCGGGCCCCGACGGCGCCATGTGGTTCACCCAGATGCAGCCAGGCAAGATCGGCCGCATCGACGCAGACGGCGCGTTGACCGAGTTCGCGATCCCGCTGGAGGGCGGCATGCCCGCCTTCATCACGGCAGGCCCCGACGACGCCTGCTGGTTCACCCTCAACCAGGCCAACGCCATCGGCCGCGTGTCACCAAGAGGCGAGATCACCATCCATCCGCTCCCCACGGAGGCCGCCGCACCGGTAGGCATCACCCTGGGCCCGGACGAGGCCCTGTGGTTCGTGGAAATCGCCGCAGGCCAGATCGGCCGAATCGACACATCCGGCAACTTCACCGAATACCCCCTACCCGACCGCGCCTCCCGCCCCCACGCCATCGTCACCGGCCCCGACGACGCACTCTGGTTCACCGAATGGTCCACCGGCCACCTGGGCCGCATCACCCCAGACGGCTCCATCACCGAACGCCCCCTCCCCACCCCACCGCACCCCCACGACAAGCCCGCCCCCACCCCCGAACCCCACGGCCTGACAGTCGGCCCCGACAAGTCCATCTGGGTAGCCCTGGAATTTGGCGCTCTGGCCCGCATCCCCTGACCCACCAGAAGGCACCCCAAGCACCGCCTCGCCCAACGTCCCGACCATCGGCACGTCACCACCGCGGGCAGGTCACCACCGCAGGCGCGTCAGACGACCAGCCCGATCCTCGACACGGCGACCGGGTCGGCCAGGGCGGCGGTGAGGTTGCCGGCGACCGGCGACGGTGCCGCCGGTCGCCGGGAACCTGCCCACAGCTTGTGCTGTGGGCAGGGCTGCTGCCGGTGTCGTAACACGGCTTCACGACATCACCGGGGGGAGACCGCGCGTGGGGAGGGGACGGCTCACCGGGGGGACCACGCGCGGGGAGGGACGGGCGCCGGTCAGTGCGGGATGGCGTCGCGGTGGGCGGCCAGCCACGTGTCGAACGACTGCAGCCTCGGGTTCAGCTCGCGCAGCAGCTCGGGGTCGATGAGCTCCACGATGTCCGGGGCGGCCGTGATCAGGTACTGGAGCATGTTGCCGACCTCGCCGGCGCCCGGGAACCCCGCGGCCCGGATCATGTCGGGGCTGACCGCCTGGTAGGTGACGGGCTCGCCGAGCGCCAGGCTCAGTGCGGCGGCGTACTGCGCGCCGGTGAGTACGGACCCGGCGACGCTCACCCGCCTGCCGGCCATCCCGATCCCGTGGCGAAAGATTCCCAGCACGGTCCTGCCGACGTCCTGCGCGGCCTGGGCGGCCACCCGCGCCTCGCCGAACCCGAGCGGCAGCACCAGCGCCCCCGTCTCGTCACGCCGGGGCGCGAACATGTCCAGGAACGCCTCGTAGTAGACGTTCGCCTGCACGAAGGTGGTGGGCACGCCCGACTCGAGGAAGAACCGGTCGGCCTCGGCCTTGCCGTCGGCGTGCGGCACCTTGTACGTGCCCTCGAAGCTCGGCGTCCCGTCGCCCGGCCGGAAGTAGCCGCGGGTGTCGGACAGCGTGGACCAGACGAAATGCCGTACACCGGCCTCCGGCCCAGCCCGCGCCGCGTTGCCGGCCTGCTCCCGCTCCTTGGTGGTCGCGGGCCGCGCCTGCTCCTCCTCGGGCGTGCGAGGCTCCCAGAAGTTGGTCACCACGAAGGCGCCGTGGGCGCCGTCGAACGCCTTGCGCAGGCTGCCCGCGTCGTCGAGATCGGCCTCGACGACCTCGGCCCCGAGCTCGGCCAGTTCTCTGGCCCGCGCCGAACCTGGGTCCCGGGTCAGGGCTCGCGCGGCGAACCGCCCACTGCGGTCGTCGAGGATCGCGCGGACCAGCCCGCCCCCTTGCGCTCCGGTCGCGCCTACCACGGCGATGATCTGCTGCTCGCTCACAGAGACAAAACCTCACATGTTCAGGTTGATGTATCAACCAGGCCACCATACAGCGCCAGGTTGATACATCAACCAACAGGTAGGATGGTCGTCATGGGATGGGAGCAGGACCTCGGCGAGGCCGACCGGATGTGGCGCACGTACATCGAAATGGCCAAGCACCTCAACTCGCACCTGCAGCAGCACCTGCAGCGCGAGTACGACCTGTCCGCGGCCGACTTCGAGGTCCTGGTCCGGCTCACGGAGTCGAAGCGGCGGGAGATGCCCGTCGCCGAGCTGGCTGCCGCGACCCAGTGGGAGAAGAGCCGCCTGTCCCACCAGCTCACCCGGATGGTGCAACGCGGGCTGGTCGAGCGAGTGGACACCGACGACCGCCGCTACCCCGACGTGCGGCTCACCGACAAGGGCTACGCGGCGATCAACCAGGCCGTCCCCGAGCACACGAAGATGGTTCACGCCCTGTTCATCGACGTGCTGGGGCACGAGCGGCTGGCCGGCTTCGCGGAGGCCTGCGCGGACGTGCTCCGCACGCTCGACGAGCACCGGGAGCACGACTGCCCGTTGTGACCCCGCTCCCGCACCACGTGAGTGGGCAGCCCGGGCTCGCGTCCGGAGGCGAGCAGCCGGTCCGGGGCGGCTGACCAAAGCGAGCACGCGCGTGCCGTGTTCCGGAATCGCGTTCACAGGTCCGGACGGACGCACAGCCGCCCACCCGACCCGTCACCGGCACAGCCGTTCCCGGCCTGGCGCGGGCCTACGAGTGTGCTTCCTGTGGTTCGTGGCCGTGCCGGTGTCACGACCCGGGGACGCACAGCGGCGGAAACGGACCCACGGCGGTGGCCGGGCTGCTGGGGCGTATGTCGTTTCCTGAGGTCGCGTTCAGCCGTGGGCGAGCAGGGCGCGGCCGCGGGGTTGCTTTCCTGTCTTCCGTTTTACGGGTGGTCGGGGTGGAGGAGGGCGTGCGTGGCTTGGGTGGACAGCCAGGTTGCGGCTTCTTCCCAGGTCCAGCCGAGTTCGTGGACGACGGTCCAGGCCGACGTCCCGAAGTGGAACCAGAGGACCTGCTCGGCCTTGGTGCGGTCGACGTCGTCGCGGAGTACGGCGAGTTCGGCCAGGCGGTCGGCGATGCGGCCGAGGTTGTCGCGGTAGCGGCGGACCGCCAGCGCGGCGGCCTCGGCCACCGCCGGATCGGACGTGCGGTTGTCCAGCAGCACCGCGAGGATCGCGGCCTGGCGGCGGGTGACCTCTCCGGTGCCGCGCGCGGTGGCGCGCAGGATCTCGCGCCCGTCGGTGAGCCGCGACACCTCGTCGAGCACCTCGTGGACGACCATGTCGGCGGCGCCGCACTCGGTGAGCGCGCGGACGAGCGCGGGCTTGCCTCCGACGCTCGTGTAGACGGTGTTCACCGCCACCCCGGCCCGTTCGGCCACGGCGGCGACGCTCGTACGGGTGTAGCCGCGCTCGGCGAAGAGCGCGAGGGCCGCGTCGAGGATCGCGGTACGGGTTTCCTGAGCCGCCGCGACCCGGATTTTCGAGGTGTAGGGACGCCGTGTCACACTTTCATCGTAACGACTCTCCATTGAAAGTATGACCATGACGACGGATAACCTGATCGACCCCTCCGCGCCCCGGGACAAGCCGGAGACCGCACAGATGAAGGTCATCCACAAGGCGCTGCGCCGGGAGCTCAGCCTGCTGCCCGTGCTGCTGTCCAAGGTCGCCGCCGGTGACACCGGGCGGGCCGGCGTCCTGGCCGGTCATGCGCTGCTGGTCCTCGACATGCTGCACGAGCACCACGAGGGCGAGGACGCCCTGCTCTGGCCGCTGCTGCGGCAGCGCGTCCCCTTGGAGGAGCAGCTGGTGCAGACCATGGAGGCGCAGCACGAGGTCGTCGCCGACCTGGTCGAGGCGATCCGTTCGCATCTCACGGACTGGTCGCGTGCGGCGGACGCGCGGCTCCGTGACCGGGTGACCGACTTCCTGCTGCGCCTGGAGGCGGCGTTGGAGGACCACCTCGACCTCGAGGAACGCGCCGTCCTGCCGCTCATCCACGAGCACCTGACCGTGCCGGAGTGGCTCGCGCCCCAGCACGCCGCGATGGCCAACGGCCCCGCGGGCCTGAAGGCGAAGCTGCTGCTCGCCGGGGTCGTCCTGGAGGACGCCACCGAACGCGAGCAGGCGTGGTTCCTGCGCTCGATGCCGCCACCGGCCCGCCTCATGTGGCGCCTGCTCGGCAGGCGGATGTACGCCGACCACACGGCCAGGATCCGCACCACCACATGAACGCAACGCCCGTCCCCTGCGGTCACCGACCCGCATGTCGACGTACCGCAGCAGCCTGCCGTCGCAGCCCGCTGAACGGTCCGGGGGCGCCCGCGCAGGCGGGCAGCGGCAACCGAGCAGCGTATGCGCGACGGCACGAAAAAGAAGGCCGACTGGGGGGGTGGGGGTGGTGAGTGGTCGGTGGGTGGGTGTGGAGTGTGGGGGGCGGGCGGAGTTGACTATGGGGTATGCATGCCATCATCGTCTCCGCCCAGGGCGGTCCAGAGGTTCTTGAATATGTCGAACGTCCCGACCCGGTTCCCGGTGACGGGGAGCTCGTGGTCGACGTCGCCGCCAGCGGGGTGAACTTCATCGACATCTACCACCGCTCGGGCGCGTACCCGCTCGACCTGCCCACCTCCATCGGGTCGGAGGGGGCCGGGACGGTGTCCGCCGTCGGTCCCGGGGTTGAGGGTGTGGCCGTGGGCGACACGGTCGCGTGGGCCAACGTGCTGGGCAGTTACGCCGAGAAGGCGGTGGTCCCGGCCGCGCGGGCGGTGCCGGTGCCGGACGGCGTATCCGCCGACGTGGCCGCCGCCGCGATGCTGCAGGGCATGACGGCCCACTACCTCACCCACTCCACCCACGAGGTGCGCGAGGGCGACCGGGTGCTCGTCCACGCCGGGGCCGGCGGCATGGGGCAGCTGCTCGTCCAGCTCGCCAAGCTCAAGGGGGCCACCGTCTTCACCACGGTCTCCACCAGCGAGAAGGAGAAGCTGGCCCGCGAGGCGGGCGCGGACGAGGTCCTGCGCTACGACGGCTTCGTCGAGCCGCTGCGCCGCTCGATCGACGTCGTGTACGACGGCGTCGGCAGGACCACGTTCGACGGCGGCCTCGAGGTGCTGCGCCCGCGCGGCCTCATGGCCCTGTACGGCGCCGCGAGCGGCCCCGTACCGCCGGTCGATCCGCAGGTCCTGAACAGGCAGGGCTCGCTCTTCCTCACCAGGCCGACCCTCATCCACTACATCGCCGACCGCGAGGAGCTGCTGCGGCGGGCCTCCGACCTGTTCGGCTGGATCTCGTCGGGGCAGTTGCGGATCTCCATCTCGCACCGCTACCCGCTCGCCGACGCGCGGCAGGCCCACGAGGACCTGGCCGGGCGACGTACCCACGGGAAGCTGCTTCTCATACCCTGACCCCATGGACATAGCAGGATCAATGCTGTCGTTCGCCGCCGTGGTGGCGCTGCTGACGGTGACACCCGGTCTCGACACGGCATTGGTCCTGCGCACGTCGCTGCTCGCCGGTCGGCGTCCGGCCTGGGGAGTGACGCTGGGCATCCAGCTCGGCACGCTCTCCTGGGGGCTGCTCACGGCGGCCGGGCTGTCGGCGCTCCTGGCCGCCTCGCAACTGGCGTACGAGGTGCTGCGCTGGGCCGGGGCGGCCTACCTCGTCTGGATGGGGCTGCGCATGCTGCTCACCCGGTCGGTGCCCGGTGACAGCGAGGACGCGCGCGAGGAGCTGCGCTTCGGCGCGGGCCTGCGCCGCGGGCTGCTCACCAACCTGCTCAACCCCAAGGTCGGGGTGTTCTACGTGGCGATGCTGCCGCAGTTCATGCCTGAGGGCGCGCCGCACGCGCTCATGGGGCTGCTGCTCGCCGGGGTGCACGTGACCGAGGGGCTGCTGTGGAGCGCGCTGCTGATCCTGTTCGCCTCGTGGATGAGCGGGTTCCTGCGCTCGCCGGGCGTGCGCCGGTTCCTCGACCGGCTCACCGGCCTGGTGATCGTCGGCTTCGGCGTCCGCCTCGCCACGAGCCACACGCCCTGACCCCCGCCGGCCGCCTGAACGCTCCAGCCGGTACGTCGCCGCCCCCTGGCTGATCGGTCCGCGGATCAGCACGCACCTCGGCCGAGGTGCGTGACCACACCGGCTATCAGTCGATCAGAACGCCTGAACCCAGAGCCTCTTCCTTCGCCCCCGCCTGCGCACCCTCTGTGGGCGGCTCCCCCCTGACCACGAACCGTGCGGAGGCGACCTCAGCATCGTTTACTTCCAAGATCCACTCGTAGACGCGACCGGCAGCCAGGGGCAGCGGTGGGATCTGGATGGCAAAGCTGAGGGTCAACGGGACCCGTCTTCCTATCGGCTCCGATTGATCAGCATGGGGTGCGAACTCACCATGGAAGGAGAGGACCCCATCGTTGTCGGCGAAAGGCCGAACGGGCCGCCCCTCTTCGTCCTGGAGCCGCACCACGAAAGAGATCTTTCCCTCGACGTCATCCCATGGGATGCGAAGGAAACCAGCAACAGCCGCCATCGGGACCACAGGCCCCGTGACCGACCAACCCGCTCCGAGCAGGTTGATCTTCCCTGTTGCGACATCGGTGCTGGCGGCATCGCTCAGAACGAGAAAGCCTTCCATCAGGAGGCAGCCCTCTTCAGCTCCAGCGCACCTGCCCCACGCGTGGGGGCAGCGCCTATAGCGCCCGCCGCTCCGTGGATGACGACGTGAGCCGGCGCCGATGTGGTGCCGGAAGCCATGCCTTGCGTCCGCACGATGTAGCACACCTCAGCGCCCACCGCCAGCGCATAGCGCCTGATCGTGGACATGCGGGGATCCCCGCCAACCCGTTCGAAGTCGGAGACGGCAGGCTGGCTTCGCCCCATTCTCTCGGCCACCTCCGCCTGAGTGAGGCCCAGTTGCTTGCGCACACCGACCAAGGCCTCGATGAGACGCATGTCTCGCTCGACGGCTGCGCTCTCACGCTGAACTTCGGGATCATCAGGGTCAATCCCGAGCAGTGCGGCGATGTCGCGGTCCACGCCTACCTCCCACTATCGGTTTAACCTTATATTCTGCTTCGCCATTCGGCCAGCCGATCCCGCGCCGCATCGATGGCTCGCTTCTGAGCGCCGCCGCCCTTCTTGTGGAACTTCAGACCGAGCAGCAGGTGCTCACCGTCTGTCAGCACGGTGTAGTACAGGCGGTACTCGTTGCCTGCGTAGCTCAGACGGGCTTCTTTGAGGCCTCTACCCAGGTGCTTTACGTCTCGATCCAGCACATTGCCGTCCTCGATGCGCTGCATCAGGTGGCCCAGCTCGAGCAGAGGAGGCTTCCCCTGGAGAACCTCATGGATCTCCTTGCTGACGACTTCAGCCCCGGATGGAGTGGTGTAGAGCTGCCACTTAGCTTTGGACCGGTCCTCCACAGGCACCCCTCTACCGCCAGCCACAGCGCCATCGCAGGCTCCGAATGTACAGGTAATGACCTGGAGAATCACTGTGCTCAAATGTCCGAGGCTTTACCTGGCCCTGACGGTGGTGTATGGCGCGCGTGCAATGAGCGACCTTCGCTGTGCTCGCCGGGGTGCACAAAACCGGACGGCCTGAGCCACGCGTCCTAGCATCGGGCGCTGCTCTGACACCCGTCAGCCGGACGTTGCGAAGCCCTGGGGCCAGTCGAGGAGGCGGGCGCCGAGGACGGCGGTCTCCAGGGTGAAACGCTGCGTCGGGTCGTCCGGCGAGAAGCCCGTCAGCCGCCTGATCCGCTCCAGCCGGTACGTCACCGCCCGCGCGCTCACCCCCAGCCGCCGCGCGGCGGCCGATTGGTTGCCGTGCGAGGCGAACACCGCCTCCAGCGTCTCCAGCAGCGGCTCGTGCCCGCCCCGCGCGCGCAGCAGCGGGTCGAGCACGCTGGTCACCAGGTCCTCGATCGCGCCCCTGTCGCGCAGCAGCACGGGGAAGACCAGCAGGTCGGCGGCCTTGACCACGTCGAGCCTGAGCCCGAGCCGGTCGGCCAGCTCCAGCGCCTGCGCGGCCTCCCGGTAGGACGTCACCACGCCGCCCGGCCCGCGATGCGGCCGCCCGACCCCGACCCGCCAGCCGGGCGGGAAGCGGGCGCGTACGTGATGGGTGAACTCCCCCACGGCTGCGGGCAGGCTGCCGGGGACGACGCACACGAGCAGCTCGTCGCGCACGGCGACCAGCACGTTGTGCGAGCCGAACCGGGCGATCAGCTCGCGCTCGATCCGGTCCTGCTCGCCGTCGCGCAGCCCCCGGGCCACGGCCACGACGTACGACTCGGCGAGGCGCAGCCCGAAGTGCTCGGCCCGCTCGGCGAGGCGTTCGGCCCGGCCCTGGAGCAGGTCGTCCACGAACTGCCTGCGGGCGTCGTCCTCCCGCCGGATCGCGGCGAGCTGGGCTCCTTCGTAACCGGCCATCAGCGCGGAGACCGCCCTGCGCAGCGCGGGCAGCAACTGAGCCTGCGAAGGCAGGTCCTCGCCGGCGGCGAGGGCCTGGTCGACGAGGGTGCGCAGCGGAACCCCGAGTTCGGCGGCGCGGACGCCGGCCGCGCGGTACGCCTCGATCGTCTCGCGGTCCGGTAAGCGCCCGGTCGCGGCGCAACCGGCCAGCGCCTGCCGGTGCCCGCCGAGCAGGTCGGCGGGCAGGTCGGCGGGCAGGTCGGAGATCGCCATCAGACTCCTACGTCACGCCTGTCGAAGGCGAGCGCCGCGGTGAGCGCGAACACGACCGTCGCGCCCGCGAGAACAAGGTAGTCACCGACGGGCAGTCCCTCGTACAGCGGCCTGCCGTCGATGTAGTAGTGGTACGGGGAGAACCACTTCAGCCACGCCACGGCGTCGACGCCGCTGCCCATGGTGACGACGACGTACCCTGCGACCAGCCACACCCCGACGGCGGCGGAGGCGACGACCCGGCGTCCGGTGGCGGCGCCGAGGGCCAGCGCGACCGTGCCGAACAGCAGCGCGAGCAGGAACATCCCGGTGTGCGCGGCGAGGATCCTGCCGAACGGCACCCCCATGGTCAGGGCGGCGCTCAGCGCCCACGCGACGGCCAGCGTCACGACGGCCACGACGAGCAGCGACACGACGAGCGCGGCCCACCGCTGCAGCACCAGCCGCCGCCGGTCCACCGGCAGCGTGAGGACCAGTTCGAGCGTGCCCGACTCCTCGGGCTGGGCGATCGCCCGGTTGGCCAGCGTCGTCGCGCACACGACGAACAGCATCGGCACGAACACCTGGTAGACGGCCGACTGCAGGTAGCCGGTGCCGGACAGGAAGTCCTGCAGCCCCATGAGGTCCCTGAGCGCCCCGGGGAACTTGGCCAACGCCGCCGGGCCGTACACCTCGGGGCTTTCCCGGACGGAGTTGTACACGCCCAGGTAGAGCCCCATGAACGCGCAGAGGCCGATGGACCACCAGACGAGGGTCCGGCGGCTGTCACGCAGACTCTTGGCGAGCACTGTGCTGCTCCTCGTCGCTGTAGTAGGTCAGGAAGATCTCTTCGAGGTCCGGCTCCGCGCTCACCATGTGGACCACGGTGTGGCGGGCCGCCGCCTTGATGAGCGCGTCGGGGCGGCCGTCGATGGTGCACCGCACGCCGGCGCCCTCCACGCGCACGTCGCGCACGCCGGCCAGGCCCTCGAAGTCCGCGGCGGGGACGGGTGCGTCGAAGTGCAGCTCCATCCGGCGCACCGCCTTCTCGCGCAGCGCGGCCACATTCTCGACGGCCACGAGGCGGCCGCCACGCACGATCCCGACGCGGTCGGAGACGCTCTCGACCTCGGCGAGCACGTGGGAGGACATGAGCACGGTACGGCCGGACCTGCGCACCTCGCGCAGCATGGCCAGGAACTCGTGCTGCACCAGCGGGTCGAGCCCGCCGGTCGGCTCGTCCAGGATGAGGAACTCCGGCTCGTGCATGAACGCCTGGATCAGCCCGACCTTCTGCTTGTTGCCCTTGGAGAGTTTGCCCATCTGCACCGACAGGTCGGCCTCAAACCGCTCGGCCAGCTCCTCGATGCGGGAGGCGGGCACGCCGCCGCGGACGCGGCCGAGGAAGCGGAGGTAGTCGCGGGCCCGCTCGTGGCCCTCCAGCGCGAGCTCGCCCGGCAGGTAGCCGATCCTCGCCCGCACGGCCGGGTCGCGGGGATCACCGCCGAGCACCTGGACGCGGCCCCGGGTGGGCCTGATCACGTCGAGCAGCAACCGGATCGTCGTGGTCTTGCCGGCGCCGTTCGGGCCGAGGTAGCCGAAGATCTCGCCCGGCTGGATGTCGAGCGTGAGGTCCTCCAGGCCCCGGCGCCTGCCGTAGTACTTGGTCAGCCCTTCGGCCTGCACCACTGCTGTCATGGCCGCATGGTCCCGCCCGCGGGGGTGTCGCGTCACTGGGCGAATCCGGCAGTCTGCCGAGCTCTTCCCTTCCGGAACGCGGATCGACGCTGTCCCGTCCCCTTACCGTGATCAGCGCCGGGCACGATCACCTGCCATGAAGAAGATCGCGATTCTCATGGCCGCGGGCGCGACCGTCTTAGTGAGCGTCGCCCCCGTACAGGCGGCCACGCAGAGCGCCGCGGACCCCGTCCGCGCGCTCCAGGCCAAGCTCAAGCCCGGACGCGGCGTGTACTTCGTCGAGAAGGTGAGCTGGTCGGACGGCACCGACGCGCGCGAGTACGGCGGGAACAAGGGCGTCTTCCAGTTCGGCAGGAAGGGCCTGTCGGGCTACGACATCACGATGGAGGGCGGCCAGGAGCCGGAGCGGGTCATCGGGATCGGCAAGACGGTCTACCGCTCCGGAGGCGTGCTGAGCATCGTCCTGAAGGACAAGAAGAAGCCCTGGTACAAGACCACCACCGGCGGCGGCTACCCCGGCGGCGCCGCGCAGATCATCAACGCGGCGGAGCCGAAGACGCTGGCCGCCCTGCTCAGGAAGGGCAAGCGGGACAAGAACTCCGTCACCGGCACGATCACCGTGGGAGACCTCAAGAAGGTCTCGCCCTGGGTCGCGCGGATCCGCAACCAGGACAACGGGGTGAAGGTCGGCTACACCCTCTGGCTGACCTCGGGCGGGCTCGTCAGCAGGCTGCGGAGCACGTGGACGACGACCGAGAACTCGGAGACCGACGCCGTCACGGTCGACAGCCGCTACACCAAGTGGGGCGCCAAGGTCTCGATCAAGGCTCCCGCCCCCTCGAAGGTGACCACGAAGCTGTTCTAGACGGGCGCTCCTGGCGGCAGGGTCGGCAGCTCCGGCGGGCCGTTGTCGATGAGTCGGAGCAGGGCGTCGGTGTCGAGGTGCCGCTCGACCAGGTCGCCGAGCGCGTCCAGGCGGTCCTCGCGCAGCCGCGCGAAGTCGGTGGCGGGCGCGGGGACGAACGCCCGGCCCGCCCGCTCGGCCACGTCGGCCAGGAAGGCGCGCCGGAAGCCGTCGTTCTCCAGGGCGCCGTGCCAGGTGGTGCCCCAGACGTCGCCCACCCGGCAGCCGTCGAGGAACGGCTCCCCGCCCTCCACCTCCGCCACCCCGTGGTGGATCTCGTAGGCCCGCACCTGCTCGCCGTACGCCTCGCCGACGGGACGGGCGAGGCGTTTGTCCGGCGCGAACGTGATCCGTACGGGCAGCAGGTCCAGCCCCTCGACCCGGCCCGCGCCCGACTCGACCTCGTCGACGATCTCGCGCGCCAGCATCTGGAACCCGCCGCAGATCCCGAGGACGGGCCCGCGCCGCGCGCGGATCGCCGCCGCGAGGCCGCGCTCGCGCAGCCAGGCCAGGTCGGCGACGGTGGCCCGGGAGCCGGGCAGCACGACGAGGTCGGCGTCGTCCAGCTCGGCCGGGTCGGTGACGAAGCGGACGGTCACGCCGGGTTCGGCGGCCAGTGCGTCGACGTCGGTGAAGTTGGAGATGCGCGGCAGCCGGACGACGGCCACGCGGAGGGTCTGCCGGCCGTGCGGCGCGCCTGAGGTGACCCGCCGGCCGTCGAGGGCGAGGGAGTCCTCGACGTCCATCCAGAGCCCGTCGAGCCAGGGCAGGACGCCGTACACCTCGCGCCCGGTCATCCGCCGCAGCATGTCGAGGCCGGGATCCAGCAGCTCTTTCGCGCCCCTGAACTTGTTGACCACGAACCCGGCGACGTGCGCCTGGTCGGCGGCGTCGAGCAGGCCGACCGTGCCGTAGAACGCGGCGAAGACCCCGCCCCTGTCGATGTCGCCGACCACGATCACCGGCAGGTTCGCGGCCCTGGCGAGGCCCATGTTGGCGATGTCGCCCCGGCGCAGGTTGATCTCGGCGGGGCTGCCCGCGCCCTCGCACACCACGACGTCGTACTGCTTCCTGAGCCGGGTGAGCGCTTCCAGGGCGGTGGCGCGCAGCATGTCCTTCAGCTCGCCGTACTCCATGGCGTCCACGTCGGCGACGGGCTTGCCCATGAGGACGACCTGGCTGCGGCGGTCGCTGCCCGGCTTGAGCAGGATCGGGTTCATGTCGGCGACGGGTTCGAGGCCCGCGGCCTGCGCCTGGACGACCTGCGCCCGGCCGATCTCGGCGCCGTCGGCGGTGACGTACGAGTTGAGCGACATGTTCTGGGCCTTGTACGGCGCCACGCGGACGCCCTGACGGGCCAGCCAGCGGCAGATCCCGGCGGTGACGACGCTTTTTCCGGCGTCGGACGTGGTGCCCGCGACGAGCAGTGCCCCCTTGACCATGCGCACACCGTACAGGAGCTCACGAGTCCAGAAATTTCCCAGTAATCACCCATTTACGAACGCTGTGACTTCTGCCACTCTGTCTAGAATATTGCCCTAGAACGCAATTCTAGGATCTCCTAGCGAAAGGGTGGGCATGGTCGGCACGTTCGGTTCGCCGCGTACTGGCACCATCGACGCGCAGTCCCGCGCCCCATTCGGTTGGGCGCCCCTCATCGTGCTGTTCATCGTCGGGCTCGTGGACAGGATCGAGAGCAACCTCCTGTCCGGAGTGCTCCCCCTGATCCAGGCGGAATGGGGCTTCAGCGACACAGCCGCCGGCTCCATCCCCACGGCCGCCGCCCTCGCCGCCGCCGTCGTGGCCCTTCCCGCCGGCTACCTGGCCGACCGCTTCAGCCGTACGCGCATCATCGCGATAGTCGTCTTCATCTGGGCCGTCGCCACCCTCGGCTCCGGCCTCGCGACCGGCTTCGCGATGTTCTACATGATGCGCGTCGTCCTCGCCGCGGCCGAGAACATCGACAACCCGGCGGCGGGCAGCCTGCTCGCCGACTACTACCCGCCCGCCAGCCGCGCCAAGGCGTACGGGCTCACCCGCGTCACCACCTACCTCGGCGGCATCGGCACACTGCTCGGCGGCGTGCTGGCAGAGGCCTTCGGATGGCGTACGGCGTTCCTCGTCATGGTCGTGCCAGGCGTGCTCACGGCCCTGCTCGTCTGGATGCTGCGCGAGCCGCGCCGCGGCGAGCTGGACCGGCTGGTCGCCACCGGCGACCCGGCCGCCCCCTCGACCGAGCCCGCCCCCGACGTGGCCAAGCCGCCCTTCTGGCGGCAGTTCGGCCAGGTCGTCAGGATCCCGACGCTCGTCTTCGTCTGCATCGGCCTGTCGTTCCTCACCCTGGGCCTGGCCGGGATCTTCTACTGGATGCCCACCCTCATGGTGCGCTCGTACGGCGTCAGCGTCGGCACGGCCGGGTCGCTGAGCGGCCTCATCACCATCGTCGGCACGCTCACCGGCACCCTGGTCGGGTCGTGGCTGGGCAGGACGTGGCACGGCACCCGCAAGGGCGGCCGCCTGCTCGCCGGCGGCCTCGGCATCACCGCGGGCTCGCTCGTCCTGGCCGGAGCGCTGGCCACGAGCTCGATCGGCGCCCTCACGGCTCTCGTGCTGCTGTCGTCCTCGCTCATGTCGATCGCCATCCCGAACATGACGGCGTGCCTGGCGGACGTCGTCCCGGCCGCGGCGCGCGGCCTCGGCTTCGCCGTCCTGCAGCTGCTCATCACGGCCGGCGGGGCGTTCGGCTCCCTGGTCGTCGGCATCGCCTCCGACCAGCTCGGCTCGCTCGTCGGAGGCATGTACATCCTGGTCGTCCCCATGGTGGTGGGCGGCCTGGTGACGCTCGGGGCCCGGGCGTCGTTCGAGCGCGACGCGCAGAAGGTCCTGGACGACGCGCGCTCCTGAACCGTCCACGCCGGACGGGCCGGCGGGAACACCGCCGGCCCGTCCGGTCACCGCCTCAGCCCTGCGGCGGCGTCCGCCGCTCGTGCTCCTCCGACGGCTCGGGCTGCCGCTGGGGCGGCGGCTGGGGCCGCTCGGACTGCGCGCCCGCTTCCCCGCCCGCCTGCCTCTCCGCCTCGCCACCGCCGTAACGGCGCTGGACGGCGTCCGTGCCCTTGGTGATGTGCTCGTCGTACTTGTGGCCGGTGCGCTCCTTCGCGTACTCCTCGGCCTTTTCCAGGATCTGGTCGGTCTGCCTGGAGTGCCCTCTGGCCAGGTCCTCGGCTTTCTTCAGCCACTCTGCTATGCGGCCCATGACCGTAACCCCCTGTTCGTCCGGCTACGCCCGCCCCTACCCCTCCCGTACGGGCTTTCACCGGTTTCGCCTGAGGCCTGTTCAGTCCCAGGACGGCAAGGCTCCCTCCGGGTAGCGTGCGCCGAACCCGCCACGCGGCAGGATCTCAGCGATGCGCTCCAGAGCTGAGGGGTCGAGCCCGAGGTCGGCCGCCGCGATGTTCTCCTCCAGCCGTTTGGCGTTGCGGGTGCCGGGGATCGGCACGATGTCGTCGCCCTGGGCGAGCACCCAGGCCAGGGCGAGCTGCGCCAGGCTCGCCCCCATGTCGGCGGCCAGCTCCGTCAGCTGCTCGGTGGCCCGCAGGTTCTTCTCGTAGTTGCCCGGCTGGAACCGCGGGTCGCGGGTGCGGAAGTCACCCGGGTCGTACTCTGCGCCCGGCTTGGCCTGCCCGGTCAGGAACCCCCTGCCGAGCGGCGAGTAGGCGACGAACCCGATGCCGAGCTCGCGCACGACCGGCAGGAGCGCCTCCACGTCCCGTTCGAACAGGGAGTACTCCGTCTGCAGCACCGAGACGGGGTGCTCCGCGTGCGCCCGCCGGATGGTGTTGGCGCCCGCCTCGCTCAGCCCGAACCAGCGCACCTTCCCGGCGTCCACGAACTCCTTGACGGTGCCCGCGACGTCCTCGATCGGCACGTCGGGGTCGACGCGGTGCTGGTAGAGCACGTCGATGACGTCCACGCGCAGGTTGCGCAGGCTGTTGTCCACCACCTCGCGGATGTGCTCGGGACGGCTGTCGAAACGGCTCGGGCGGGTGCCGGTGAAGTCGAAGCCGAACTTCGTGGCGATGACCACCTCGTCACGGACCGGCGCCAGCGCCTCGCCGACGATCCGCTCGTTCTCCCCCTGGCCGTACAGCTCGGCCGTGTCGAAGAACGTCACGCCCAGCTCGTGGGCGCGGCGGATGGTCGCGATCCCCTCCTTGACGTCGGACGGCCCGTACGCCATGGAGATGCCCATCGCGCCGTAGCCCAGCTCCGACGCCGTGAGCCCCTGCCGCCCGAGGATCCGTTCGCGCATGCTGACCACTCTCCCTCGTCGTCTTATTCCAGGACACCCCATACCCATGGTGCGCCGCGTCCTGCCGGAACCCGGCCGCCGAGGAGCGGCCTACCATACGCCCATGTCCACGCACGGGTTCACGATCACCGCCGAGGGGCCGTTCGACTTCGACGCCTCCCTGCGCTTCCTCGAAGACTGGCCGGCCACCAGCGCGCTGCCCACCGACGGGCGGGTGCTGCGCTTCGCCTACTGCTCCGAGAGCGACTGGCGGCCGATCGGCGTGCGCGTGACAGGCGTTCCCGGCGGGGTGGAGGTCGCCACGACGCGCGCCCCCGGGCCCGGCATCCGCGCCGAGGTGGCCCGCATCCTGTCCCTGGATGTCGACGGGACGGGCTTCGCCAAGCTCGGCGAGGCCGACCCGGTGCTCGGCGACCTGCAGCGACGCCGCCCCGGGCTGCGGCCGGTGTGCTTCTGGAGCCCGTGGGAGGCGGCCTGCTGGGCGGTGATCGTGCAGCGCTCCTCGATGCTGATCGCCGCCCGCCTCAAGCAGCGCATCGCCGAACGGTACGGCGCGACGGTCGTCGTCGACGGCCACGACTGCACCGTCTTCCCCCCGCCCGTGAGCCTGCTGGAGGCCGGAGCCCTCGGTCTGCCGGCGCAGAAGGAGGAGTGGCTGCGCGGGCTGGCGAGGGCCGCCCTCGACGGCCTGCTCACCACCGAGCACCTGCGCTCGCTCACCCCCGAGGAGGCCCTCGCGCAGCTGCGCGCACTGCCCGGGGTGGGCCCGTTCTCCGCCGGGCTCATCCTGATCCGCGGCGCGGGCGCGCCCGACGCGTTCCCCGGCGACGAACCGCGACTGTTCGCCCTCCTGCGCGAGGCGTACGGCCTGGCGGAGGACGCACCACCGTCGTCCTACAGGAAACTCGCCGAGTCCTGGCGTCCGTACCGCTCGTGGGCGTCGTTCCTGTTCCGCGCCGACTCCTACGGCGTCATGAACGACTGACAGTGATGATGTAGATGAGCGTCTCCCGCCAGGGTCTGACCCAGCGACTGACTGACCTTGGGTCCTCAACGGGATCTGTCGGCCCTGG
>NZ_FNFB01000031.1 GCF_900100395.1 Nonomuraea maritima
TGGTCGCCGAACTGGCCCGCTTCGCCGAGGCCAACGCCGACTGGTTACGTATCTACCAGCTTCCGGCCTACGCCCCCGACCTGAACCCGACTGAAGGCGTCTGGTCGCTGATGCGGCGCTCCATGGCCAACTTCGTGGTCACCGACCTGACCACACTCGTCCGGATCGTCAAGCGCAAGCTCAAGAAGATTCAGTACCGGCCCCACCTGATCGATGGCTGCCTGGCTCAGACCGGACTCATCATCGAGGAGACCACCGTGACCACATGACCGGCTCTACGAATTCAACCTGTGTATGGCAGCGATATCTCATGTACCAGTCCACCGGCTTCCCGTCCGCCTCGTCCGCCCGAAGGACAGGGGCCGCAGAATCCCGCCTGACCAAGTGCGTTCGGTAGCGGCGAGCAGGTCGAACATTCCGGCTGGTGTTTGCTCACCAAGGGCGCGACGGGCCAGAGCCGGGTCAAGAGAAGTGGACTTCAGGGGCAGGCCAGGCACCGTCTTCCGTGAACTGTGATCCCCAGTAGAACGGGTTCACGTCACGAAGAGTGCGAACGCCCCACCCCGTCACGCTGGAGTCGTCAGGCACACCGACTTGTACGTCAGGCCCCCACAGCGCCAAACGCTCCTGGCAGATGCCGCACGGGGGAAGGACGAGGACGCGGTCACGTTCGGAAGCCCGATAAACGCACACCGATGCAGTGACCTTCTTGTTGAGCGTGTAGGCCTGGCAGATGGCACCGGTCTCATGACACAGCGAAACTCCGCCATTCAGGTTGTCCAAGCCGACGCTGGTGAGGATCTCCCCGTCCTCCAGGTAGACGGCCGCCGCACCACCTGGCTCATCGACCGGCCATCGCCGATCCATCTGCGCGATGGCCGCGTCCACCAGAGTTTGATCAAGCTGCATGCAGGCATCGTGCCACATCAAGGCGGCCAGATCCTTGACGCCCTGGGCTCAGAACCGCTCCCGACCAGAACCTTCCTGCTGGAACGGATGACGAAGATCAAACCCTGACTGACAGGTACGGACCAGACGACCACGATCCCGGCCTGCGAAGCAGCCACATCTCGTCCACCACACACCGAGCACCGTCCGAATGTCCACTCCACGACCTCCGGCACACGGCGAGATCACGTGAGCGCGTCCAGACGGCAGCTGATGAGCGACCGCCCCGCAGCGTGATCGCTGGCCGGGCTCGTTTTCAGGTGGGCGGTACTGGGTTCGAACCAGTGACCCCTCGCTTGTAAGGCGAGTGCTCTACCGCTGAGCTAACCGCCCCTGATCGGCACTACACCTTACGACACCAACGGCTCCGACCGCACATCCACCGACCAGTCAGGTCCCAGTTCGGGGCGGCCGGCTGCCCGCCAGCCCAAGAGGCCCGCGCCGAGCATTCCGGCGTCCACCCCCAGCGCGGCCGGGATCAGCGGCGGCGCCTCGCGGAAGGCCAGGCGCTTGATGAGGCGGGTGCGTACGGGGTCGAAGAGGGCCGGGCCCGCCTGGGCCAGGCCGCCGCCGAGGACGATCACCGAGGGGTCCAGGAGCAGCGTGTACGTCGCCAGGGCCAGCGAGAGGGCCTCCACGGCCTCGTCCCACACCTCGATGGCGATCGGGTCGTCGGAGGAGACCACCTGTTCGGCCCGGACGCCCTCGACGCCGGCCCGCTGGCTGTAGCGCCGGCCGACCGAGGCCGCCGACGCGTACGTCTCCAGGCAGCCGAACTGGCCGCACGCGCACTGTTCGCCGTCGGGGAACACCGGGGTGTGACCGATCTCGCCGGCCCAGCCGGACGACCCGCCGTACGGTTCCCCGCGGATGATCGAGGCTCCGGCGATGCCCGTGCCGATGGGGAGGAAGAGGAAGTCGGACACGCCGCGTCCCGAGCCGAGGATGCTCTCCGCCAGCCCCCCGGTGCGGACGTCGTGCCCCAGCATGATGGGGATGTCCAGGGTGGTGAAGGCGGTGGCGGGGACGTCGCGCCAGCCCAGGTTCGTCGCGTAGATCGCGGAGTGCTCGGACACCAGGCCCGGCACGGCGAGGCCGACCCCGGCCGGTTCGCCGTCGCCGGAGGAGGCCAGGTGGCTGATGAACGCGGAGATGGCGGCCACGACCGCGTCCGGGCCCTCGGCCCGGGGGGTCGGCCGGCGCTCGCTCAGCAGCACCACGCCGGTGTCGCTGACCAGGCCGCCCTTCATGGACGTGCCACCGACGTCAAGCGCGACAACGAACGAACTCTTAGCGGACACGAAAGGGAACGATAGCGCAGCTCAACAAATGTCTGGAAAGGCCGCCCGACGGGCGCTCACCCCCGTACGCCCTTCCACCCCAGGTGCCGCACGCCGTCCGGCTCGCGGTCCGACACCGCTCAGGTCCCGGGCAGGACGCCCTCCCGACCCGTTTCCCGACGCGGCCAACGACTACCCGACCCGGTGCCCAGGAGCCTTTCAGCGGCCCTCACACCGCTCTCAAGCGCCCGTGCGGGCCTGCCACCCACCCCGAGGCTCAGGCGCGGCCCAGGACGCGGTTCAGGGCCGCCTCCACCTCCGCGGCCAGCCCCGGAGGGGCCGCGACCGTCGCGGTCCGCACCGTCTCGGGCGCCCGTGCCGTCCGTACGGCTCCACACGCCCGGCACTCGACCTCGCCGAGCCGGCAGATCAACGTCCTGGACCCACAGGTCGCGCAGGAGTCGAGGTCGAGGTCGTGCAGCCGTTGGCAGTCGGGACAGACGAGCACCTGCGACTCGTCGCGCACACCACGCTGCCAGGGACTCGCCCCGCGCACCGGGTCCGTCTGCCGGGCCCCGCAGCGGTAGCAGGGCATCGATTCCTCCGTACGAAGTCACGAAATGTCGGCGAGCGCCTTGACGTAGTCGGCCACGTCACGCGCCTGGGAGCTCGGGTTGACCACCGACCAGCGGATCACACCCTCGCGGTCGATGACGAAGGTGCCGCGCTGCGCGACGCCCTTCGCCTCGTCGAAGACACCGTACGCCCGGGCCACCTGTCCGTGCGGCCAGAAGTCGGAGAGCAGCGAGAACGTGAAGCCCTCGCGATCGGCCCACGCACGATGGGCGAACACGGAGTCGACGGACACCGTCAGCACCTGCGCGTCGTCGATCGGATGATCGCGCAGGACAGACAGCTCACCGTGACAGATCCCGCTGAACGCCAGCGGGTAGAAGACCAGCACGACCTTGCGTCCCCGGAACCGGGACAGTCTCACCGGAGCGCCGTGCTGGTCCTGCAGCTCGAAATCGGGAGCCAGGGCGCCGACCTCGGCAGGATGCGCTTTCACGGTCACCATCCTGCCGTACGGCAGGCGCTCGGGCTCTTACCGGCGGCCCTTCGGTGTGACCAGTCTCGTACCGGACCAATCGGGTGCGGCGGAGATGCTGCTGGTCTGCGAGAGACCTGCGGTCGCCGCGTCCTCCCCGATGTCGCTCGGCTCCACGTGGCCCTCGCGCCCGGCCTTGGGAGTGAGCAGCCAGATCTGGCCGCCGTCGGCGAGTGATCGCATGGCGTTGGTCAGAGCGTCGAACAGGTCTCCGTCTCCATCGCGCCACCACAGCAGCACCACGTCGACGACGTCGTCACTGTCCTCGTCCAGCAGCTCGTTGCCGGTCAGGTTCTCGATGGAGTCGCGCAGCTTGTCGTCGACGTCCTCGTCCCAACCGATCTCCTGCACCACCTGACCCGGCTTGAGGCCGAGTCGTTCGGCCAGGCCGCGCTCGCCCTGCGCCTGACCCGCGGTCGCGCTCACGTTTATCCCTCCTGCTTGAGTGGCCCCGCTTATGCGGTTTATCGCTTCGGCACAGTCCACACGCTGTGACCCTCAGTCGTCAACGGTCGCCACGGGTACGGCCGTAGTCGGTCAGAATCAATCAGACAAAAACGACAGGCGAACCTGGCGTTGCGGGTTGTCGACGTTCAGGTCCACAAGCGCCACGGACTGCCACATGCCCAGCGCCATATGCCCGTCCAGCACGGGGATCGTGACGTACGGCGGGATGAGCGCGGGCATGACATGAGACCTGCCGTGGCCGCGCGAACCGTGGGCATGACGCCAGCGGTCGTCGGCCGGAAGCAGGTCACGCAGAGCCGCCAGCAGGTCGTGGTCGCTGCCCGAACCAAGTTCGAGCAGCGCCACCCCCGCTGTGGCGTGCGGCACGAACACGTGCAGCAGTCCGTCCCCCTGATCACGTACGAACGCGGCGCATTCGGACGTGATGTCGTGCACCGTCTCGCGCGAACCCGTGGACACCGCGAAGATTTCGGATCTCACGCGGAAAGCTTACTTATGGACGACGAGGGCATCGGGCCCCGGAAACACCAGGACGGTGTGCCCGTCGTCGAACTCCACCATGAACGGAGGCGTGCCGTCCGGCCCCATGACCTCCGTGATCACCCCGGTCCGGTCCCTTTCGCCCACGGCATTCGCGTGAACCAGGAGCCGGTCTCCAACCGTCGCCTTCATACCTCCAGATTGGTACGCGGAATGCCGGACGAAAAGCGAGATTCGAAACCTTTGCCCCTTCTCTAGAGGGAGGCCCAAAATTGATGGAACCGTTACGCGCCGCTGATGCCCGGCACCCGCCATCGCCGTACGCCATCAGACCGGGCGCCGGCACCGATCCCCAGGAGCCCTTGAGGGCGCGGCGGGAGGGACGGCGGCTAGACTCGCGCCGCACAACCGCCCTCCAGCGGGTGAGAACCTCCCCTGATCGGGGGAGGGGAAAGGTTACGCCACAAGGCTGAGGGCAAGGATAGGCATACGAGCGAAATTTCATCCGTTTTCCTGTCTTGTTAAAATGCCCTAGGGATGTAACCTTTGGTGGCGATTCGTCCTACCATCGGTGGTCTAGGCCAGAGAAGTGCCCCCTGCCAGCAGGGACACTCTGGTTACCAACCAGTAGAGATGCGTTTTCTACGGCTAGCTACCAGGATGGAAGACGACCCAGACCAGACATCAGTCCATCTCGGAAGGCGAGACCCAGTGGCTTCCGGACGCCAGCGTTTCTCGATCATCAGCGACGGCCTACCCAGCCAACTGCCTGATGTCGACCCCAGCGAGACCAACGAGTGGCTCGAGTCGCTCGACAACGTCGTGAAGGCCGAGGGCCGCACCAGAGCCCGCTACCTCATGCTCCGACTGCTGGAGCGGGCGCGCGAGCACCAGGTCGGCGTGCCGGGCCTGCGCAGCACCGACTACATCAACACGATCCCGCCGGAGCGCGAACCATGGTTCCCCGGCGACGAGCACGTCGAGCGGCGCATCCGCGCCTACATCCGCTGGAACGCGGCCGTCATGGTGTCGCGGGCCAACGCCCGCACCAACGTCGGCGGCCACATCGCCACCTACGCCTCGGCGGCCTCGCTCTACGAGGTCGGCTTCAACCACTTCTTCCGCGGCAAGGACCACGGCGAGTCCGGCGACCAGGTCTTCTTCCAGGGGCACGCCGCCCCCGGCATCTACGCGCGCGCCTTCCTCGAGGGACGGCTCAACGAGTCGCAGCTGGACGCGTTCCGCCAGGAGCTGTCGCACGGGTTCCGCGGCCTGCCGTCCTACCCGCACCCGCGGCTCATGCCCGACTTCTGGGAGTTCCCCACGGTCTCGATGGGCCTGGGCCCGATCGGCGCGATCTACCAGGCGCGGTTCAACCGCTACCTGCTCAACCGCCAGATGAAGGACACGAGCCGCAGCCACGTGTGGGCGTTCCTCGGCGACGGCGAGATGGACGAGCCCGAGTCGCTCGGCGCCATCGGCCTGGCCGCGCGCGAGGAGCTCGACAACCTCACATTCGTGATCAACTGCAACCTACAGCGGCTCGACGGCCCGGTACGCGGCAACGGCAAGATCATCCAGGAGCTGGAGTCGTACTTCCGCGGCGCCGGCTGGAACGTCATCAAGGTCGTCTGGGGCCGCGACTGGGACCCGCTGCTCGCCGCCGACGTCGACGGCGTCCTGGTCAACCAGATGAACACCACTCCCGACGGCCAGTTCCAGACCTACTCGGTCGAGTCGGGCGCCTACATCCGCGACCACTTCTTCGGCTCCGACCCGCGCCTGCGCAAGATGGTCGAGCACCTCACCGACGACGACATCCGCAAGCTGTCGCGCGGCGGCCACGACTACCGCAAGGTGTACGCGGCGTTCAAGGCGGCCCGCGAGCACGTCGGCCAGCCGACGGTGATCCTCGCCCAGACCATCAAGGGCTGGACGCTCGGCAAGGACTTCGAGGCGCGCAACGCCACGCACCAGATGAAGAAGCTCACCAAGGCCGAGCTGAAGGAGTTCCGCGACCGGCTCTACCTGCCGATCCCCGACTCCGCCCTCGAGGGCGACCTGCCGCCCTACTTCCACCCGGGCGAGGACGACCCCGAGATCCAGTACATGAAGGAGCGCCGCGCCGCGCTCGGCGGCGTGCTGCCCAAGCGCGTCCTGCGGGCCAGGCCGCTCAAGCTGCCCTCCGACGACGTCTACGGCACGTTCACCAAGGGCTCGGGCAAGCAGCAGGTCGCCACCACGATGGCGTTCGTGCGGCTGCTGAAGGACCTCATGCGCGACAAGGAGATCGGCCACCGCTTCGTGCCGGTCATCCCCGACGAGGCGCGTACGTTCGGTCTCGACGCGATGTTCCCGACCGCCAAGATCTACTCGCCGCACGGCCAGACGTACGAGGCCGTCGACAGGGACCTGCTGCTGTCGTACAAGGAGGCCGTGCAGGGGCAGATCCTGCACGAGGGCATCAGCGAGTCGGGCTCGATGGCCTCGACCATCGCGGCCGGCACCTCCTACGCCACGCACGGCGAGCACATGATCCCGATCTACATCTTCTACTCGATGTTCGGGTTCCAGCGCACCGCCGACCAGATGTGGCAGATGGCCGACCAGATGGGCCGCGGCTTCCTGCTGGGCGCCACCGCGGGCCGCACCACGCTGAACGGCGAGGGCCTGCAGCACGAGGACGGCCACACGCCGCTCATCGCCTCGACCAACCCCGGCGTGGTCGCCTACGACCCGTCGTGGGCGTTCGAGGTGGCCCACATCGTCAAGGACGGCCTGCGCCGCATGTACGGCGACCAGCCCGAGGACGTCTTCTACTACATGACCGTCTACAACGAGCCCTACCTGCAGCCGGCCCAGCCGGCGGGCATCGACGTCGACGGACTGCTCAAGGGCCTGTACAAGTTCGCCGAAGGGCCGCAGACGCCGGGGCCGAAGGCCAACATCCTGTCCTCCGGCGTGGCGGGCCCGTGGGCGCTGGAGGCGCAGCGCCTGCTGGCCGAGGACTGGGGCGTGTCGGCCGACGTCTGGTCGGCCACGTCGTGGTCCGAGCTGCGGCGCGAGGCCATGGCGTGCGACGAGTACAACCTGCTCAACCCCGACGCCGAGCAGCGCGTCCCGTACGTCACCCAGGTGCTGTCCGGGGCGCGGGGGCCGTTCGTGGGCGTCAGCGACTACATGAAGGCCGTCCAGGACCAGATCGCGCAGTGGGTCCCGGGTGACTGGTCCTCGCTCGGCACCGACGGGTTCGGCCTGTCCGACACCCGCTCGGCGCTGCGCCGGCACTTCCACGTCGACGCCGCCTCCATCACGCTGGCCGTGCTGACCAGCCTGGTCAAGCGGGACGAGCTCGACGCCGAGGTGCTGCGCGAGGCCATCGCCCGCTACCACCTGAAGAACGGCGTCACCGAGGCCGGCGGCGCCGAGAGCAACGACACCCAGTCGATGGGCATCTGAACCCGTTCATGAGGGCGCTCCCGTGGAAGACTCGCGGGAGCGCCGTCGTTTTCCGTCCCGCCGACACCGACCGGCGGGTGGGGCGGCACGTCGAGGAGGGGTACGTGCCGCCTCACCCGCGTTGAGTGGCGGGATCGCGTATTGTGGGCACTACCTCCCCCTAAGGCCTATGAGGGGAAGTTTGTATATGCGTCGCGTCCTAGCCGCCGCTCTGTTCCTGACCGTCGGCTGTTCGTCCGTGCCCGCCCAGCCGGCCCAGCCGGCCACGCAGAAGACGGCCAACCCTTCCGACCAGACCGCGACGATCGCCTGGGGCCCGTGCACCGACATCAAGCGGCCCGACGGAGCGCCCCCGGCCCGCAAGGACGCCACCGTACGATGCGGCAAGCTGGCGGTGCCGCTTGACTACAGCAAGCCCGACGGCGAGCAGCTCGAACTGGCGCTCATCAAGTTGACGGCCACCGGTCCCGGCAAGCGGCTCGGTTCGCTGGTGTTCAACTTCGGCGGCCCGGGCGGGTCGGGCGTCGACACGCTCGACCAGGCCGGCAAGGCCCTCGCGGCGCTGCGCAACCGCTACGACCTGATCAGTTTCGACCCGCGCGGCGTCGAGCGCAGCTCGGGCGTACGCTGCGGCGGCGGCAAGGAGATGGACACCTTCACCGCGCTCGACACGCTGCCCCCCGACGAGGAGACGCACCGCAAGACCGAGGAGGCCAACAAGCAGTTCGCCGCCCTGTGCCAGCAGGACTCCGGCAAGGTCCTGCCCTACGTCGGCACCGTCAACGCGGCCCGCGACATGGACCTCATCCGCGCCGCCGTCGGCGACGACAAGCTCAACTACGTCGGCATGTCGTACGGCACCCAGCTCGGCGGCGTCTACGCCACGCTGTTCCCCAAGAACGTCGGCCGCATGGTCCTCGACGCGCCGCTCGACCCCACGGTGACGTTCGAGCAGCGCACACTGGCCCAGACGCGCGGCTTCCAGCAGGCGTACGAGAGCTTCCTGCGCTCGTGCGTCAAGAGCGGGTCGTGCGAGGTGGGCCGCGACCTCGACACCGCCAACGCCAACGTCGCCAAGCTGCTGAACCAGCTCACCTCCCAGCCGCTGCAGGTCGACAACCGCATGCTGACGCAGGGGCTGGCCTCCACCGGCGTGGCCGCCGCGCTGTACTCCGAGATGACCTGGCCGTTCCTGGAGCAGGCGCTCGGCGCGGCGCTCAAGGGGCAGGGCGAGGGCCTGATGTTCCTGTCCGACACCTACACCGGGCGCTCCCCCGACGGCAGCTACTCCACCCAGATGACCAGCTTCCCGGCGATCACCTGCGTCGACACGGCCGAGCGTCCTGACATCGCGACGCTGCGGCGCACCGAGGCCGCCGCGATGAAGATCTCGCCGCTGTTCGGCAGCGAGGGCTCGGGCGGGCTCTGCCGGGTCTGGCCGGTCAAGGGCAGCGACGAGGCCCGGCACATCGACGCCACCGGCTCCGCCCCGATCGTGGTGATCGGCGGCAAGGGCGACCCGGCCACGCCGTACGAGTGGGCTCCCAAGCTGACGGCCCAGCTCAAGACCGGGACGCTGGTGACGTACGAGGGCGAGGGCCACGGGGCCTACCTGTCGGGCAGCAAGTGCGTCCAGCAGCTCGTGAACTCCTACCTCATCGACGGCAAGCTCCCGCAGAAGGGCGCCACGTGCCCCGCGGCCTAGTGCCTGATGAGGGGTTCGCGCCTAATGTGGGGCTGGTGAAGGACTACACGCCGCAGATCGACGCCGAGATGGCGAGGCTGGTCGCGCTGACGGGCGATCCGTCCGTCCCGGTGCCGACGTGCCCGGGATGGACGCTCGCCGACCTGGTCACCCACGTGGGGCGCATCCAACGCTGGGCCACGCACGTGCTGCGCGAGCAGGTGCAGGAGCGCGTCTGGCCACCACAGGTGCCGAGCGGGCTGCCCGAGGGCGCGAAGGGTGACACGGCGTGGCTGCGGGCGGGGGCCGCCGCGTTGCTGGACACCCTGCGCGGCACCGATCCGGCGCTGCCCGTGTGGACGTGGGGCCCCGACCGGCGGGCGTCCTGGTGGGCGCCCCGGATGCTGTTCGAGCTGATGATCCACCGGGCCGACGCCGAGCTCGCACTCGGCATCGAGCCGGAGATCCCGGCCTCGACCGCGGCCGCCGGGATCGAGGAGTACCTGACCAACCTGCCGTACGCCGGCTGGGTCACCCGGCGGCTGGCCACGCTGGACGCGGAGGGGGCGACGATCCACCTGCACGCGACCGACGGCGACGGCGAGTGGACCGTCACGCAGGGCCCGGCCGGGAGGTTCACCTGGGAGCGCGGCCACGCCAAGGGCGACGTCGCCGTACGGGGCCCGCTCGCCGACCTGCTGCTCGTGCTGTACGGACGGCGCTCCTCCGACGCGGTCGAGGTGTTCGGCGACCGCGACTTCCTGGACCGCTGGCTGTCGACGGCCGCGCTCTGACTCCGCCCTTTCACGTGGGCCCTTTCACGTGGGCCCTTTCACGTGGGCCCTTCACCCGGGCCCTTTCACGTGGGCCTCTGAACTGGGCCCTCTGACGTGGGCCCATGGATATGGGCTCTCTGACGTGGCCCGCTGATATGGCCCTGGACGCGCCGCCGCTCGGCGATCGGCGGCGTGTCCAGGGCTAAGGGTGAATCGCTCCGGCCGGCTGTCGCGGGGAAGGCGGCCTCCGGCGGCGAGTGTCGATCACCTGCTGCGGGACATCCCGACGACACCGCCGAAGTCAGGCGCGGGCGAGTGTCGTCAGGTGCTGTCGAGCACGACGACAATCCCCCACCCACGCGACACCCTTATGTCGGTGTTTCCACGAATTCCACCCCCACGCGGACCCCTCGCACGGGCGTTCCTGAAGCCCGTACGACAGCCTCGCGCGGGTATCCCGTGAAGCCCGTGCGACGGGCTTGCGTCGGTGCTTTCGCCTGACGTCTCTCGCCGGTGTCCCGTGAAGCCCGTACGACAGCCTCGCGCCAGTGCTCCCTGAGGCCCGTGCGGCGGGCTTGCGTCGGTGTTTTCGCGTGCCGTGTCGCCTAGTCGAGGGCTGTGCCGTGGACCACCATTTCGGGCACCTCGGTGGCGAAGCCCTCCAGAGGACGGTCGGGGCAGCGTTCGGGGGTGACCGCGGCGGCGGCGATGCGGTCGAGGCGGAAGACGCGGACGTCGTCGCGCAGCCGGCACCAGGCCACGAGGTACCAGAAGCCGCCGCGCCCGCCGAGGAACACCCCGGGCTCGACGTCGCGCGAGGTGAGCGCGCCCTTGGCGTCGGCGTAGTCGAGCCGCAGCACGCGGCGGCGCAGCAGCGCCTGCTCGATCGCGCGGGAGACGCCCTCGGCGCCGAGCGGCCGCAGGTCGTCGCCGGGGCCGGGCTCCGGCTGGACGTGCTGCACGCGGCGGGCCAGCTCTCGGGCGAGGTCGCCCTCGGAGCCGGGCATCGCGGCCACGACCTTGCGTAACGCGCTGCGCGCCTCGCGGCCGAACGGCTGGTCACCGGCCCGGCTCAGCGCCACGGCGATGGCCACCGCCTCGGCGGGGGTGAAGTTGAGCGGCGGCAGCGACATCTTCTTGTCGATGGCGTAGCCTCCCCTGCGCCCCGGCTCGGCGTAGATCGGCACGCCCGACTCCTGCAGCGCGGTGATGTCGCGCTCGATCGTGCGCACGCTCACCTCGAACCGCTCGGCCAGCTCGCGGGCGGAGCGGCGGCGGGGGGCGATGGCGCGCAGGTCTTCGACGAGCGCGTAGAGCCGGTCGGTTCGATTCACAGCCGCGACGCTACGTGCCGCCACCGACAATCGCGGGCCGCGCGGCGTCCCCGCGACACCTGCCTAACCCCACCGACACAGGAGTCTCACGCTCCGGCCAGCACCCCTGTGAGATCGCCCGTTTTTCCGCTTCTCACAACGAAACGCCCTTTGCACACGATGACATACGCGACGCCCTATTGCATGCCGTTCGCACGCCATCCCCCCGCGAGACTCACGTGGCTCGCGTCCAGTCGAGGAGCCGGTCGAGCGGCCAGGTGTTGACGATCCGCCCGGCGTCGATGCCGCACCGGGCCGCCCGCTCGCACCCGAACCGCTGCCAGTCGAGCTGCCCGGGCGCGTGCGCGTCGGAGTCGACCGCGAACACGCACCCCATCTCGTACGCCAGCCGCATCAGCCGCTTGGGCGGGTCGAGCCTGTCGGGCCTCGAGTTGATCTCCACCGCCACCCCGAACCGACGGCAGGCCTCGAAGACCAGCTCCGCGTCGAACTCCGACTCCGGCCGCTTCTCCCCCCGCTTGCCGCCCGCCCGCACCACGCGTCCGGTGCAGTGGCCGAGGACGTCCACCAGCGGGTCGGCGATCGCGGTGACCATCCGCCGGGTCATCTCCTCGCCGTCCATCCGCAGCTTGGAGTGCACGGACGCCACCACCACGTCGAGCCGCTCCAGCAGGCGCGGATCCTGGTCGAGCGAGCCGTCGGGGTTGACGTCCACCTCGATCCCGGTGAGGAGCCGGAACGGCGCGAGCCGCTCGTTGAGCTCCGCCACGACGTCGAGCTGGCGTTCCAGCCGCTCGGCCGACAGCCCCCCGGCCACGGTCAGGCGCGGCGAATGGTCGGTGAGCGCCAGGTAGTCGTGGCCGAGCGCGCGGGCCGCCGTGGCCATCTCCTCGATCGGGGAGCCGCCGTCCGACCAGTCGGAGTGGCTGTGCAGGTCTCCCCTGAGCGCGGCGCGCAGCGCGGCCGTCTCCGCGTCGAGCTCGACCTCCGCGGTCGCTCGCATTCGCCGCAAATACGTAGGAACCTGGCCTTGCAGACTTTCGTTGATGACAAGTGTGGTCACCTTGCCGATGCCAGGCAGGTCGGCGAGGCCGCCAGTGCCCGACAGCCGTACGAGCTCGTCACGGGGGAGATCGGCGACGACGGAGGCGGCACGGCGGAACGCCCGCACACGGTACGTCGGCTCGCCGGCACGCTCGAGCAGGAAGGCGATCTCACGCAACGCCTCGACGGGATCCATGCCTCCGTCATACCCGAGCGCCGTCGGACCGGATTCACGCATTGAACGGGGAGACGGGCCGCCGCTAGGCTGAGCGGCCCAGGAAAGCAGGTTTCGATGGCAAAACCGCCGCAGGCGACCAAGGAGCCGCCGCGCAAGTCGTCCAAGGTCGTGCCGTTAGTCGTCATCGGGGTGCTGTCGGTGATGGTGGTCGGCTACTGCGCCGCCACGACGGACGACGACGTCACCGCCGACTGCGTCATCCAGCGCGAGGACGGCACGTACGAGGTCGTCGACGACGACTACTGCGACGACGGGCACGCCTACTACGGAGGCTCGCGGGGCGCGTACATGTGGTACTACGGCGGCCGCATGGTCGGCAACCGCATGCAGGGCGGCACCACCCTGCGTCCCACCGACGTCAACATCAGCAGCCGCAGCGGCAAGTCGATCCAGCGCGGCGGCTTCGGCCGCAGCTGGACCGGCGGGAGCTGACGTCGTGCGGCGCGAGCACCACCCGCCCAGGGACGGCTGGGAGAAGAAGATCGAGAGCCACGGCCTCGCCTATCACCGGGCCGCCCACCCGGCGGGCCTCGACCGCCCGTACTGGGACGAGTCCGTCCACTACGTCTTCTCGCTCGACGAGGTCGAGGCGCTGGAGGAGCAGGTCGAGGAGCTGCACGCCATGTGCCTGCGGGCCGTCGACCACGTGGTCTCCACCGGCCGCTTCGCCGACTTCGCCGTCCCCGAGTGGGCCTGGGAGGAGGTCGCCCGCTCGTGGGAGCGGCGCGACGGCCACCTGTACGGCCGCTTCGACCTGCGCTACGACGGCACCGGCCCGGCCAGGCTGCTGGAGTACAACGCCGACACGCCGACCTCGCTGCTGGAGGCGTCGGTCGTGCAGTGGTTCTGGCTCCAGGACGTGTTCCCTGACGACGACCAGTGGAACTCCGTGCACGAGCGGCTGATCGACCGCTGGCGCGGGCTGCGGCTGCCGCCCGGCCCGACGCACTTCGCGTTCACCAACGCCGACGAGACCGGCGAGGAGGCCATGACGGTGGCCTACCTGCAGGAGACGGCCGAGCAGGCCGGCCTGGCGACGGTCGCCGTCGCCATGGAGGACATCGGCTGGGACGCACTCAACCGCCGCTTCGTCGACGTCGAGGACCGGGTGATCCGCTCGGTCTTCAAGCTCTACCCGTGGGAGTGGATGCTCTCCGACGACTTCGGCCGCCACGCCGTACGCCACTCCACGTGGATCGAGCCGCTGTGGAAGGCGCTGCTGTCGAACAAGGCGCTGCTGGCGGTGCTGTGGGAGCTCAACCCTGGCCACCCCAACCTGCTGCCCGCCTACCTCGACAGCCCGCGCGACCTGACGTCCTACATCGCCAAACCGCTGCTCGGCCGCGAGGGCGCCTCCATGCGCGTCGTCACCCCCGAGGGCACCCAGGAGACACCGGGCGACTACGGCCGCGAGGGCTACGTCTTCCAGGGCTTCGACCCGCTGCCCGACTTCGAGGGGCAGCGTCCGGTGCTCGGGGCGTGGGTGGTCGCCGACGAGGCCGCCGGGCTCGGCATCCGGGAGTCGACCGGCCTGATCACCGACGACACCTCCTCCTTCGTCCCGCACCGCATCGGTGCCTGACCCTTCCCCCCATCGAACGATCCGCCTGAACAGGACCTGACGTGACCTTTCTCGAGACCCTCGCCCGCGGCGCGGGCGCCATCGCCGCATACGCCGCCGTCGGCGTGATCCTGATGATCGTCGGTTTCTACGTGATCGACTGGGCCACGCCCGGCAAGCTCAGCGAGATCATCCGCAAGGGCCGCAACCCGAACGCCACCCTGCTCGCCGGCTCCGCCATGGCCGCGGTCGGTCTCATCGTGGCCGCCTCCATCTGGTCCTCCGGCGGCCGGCTGGCCGAGGGGCTCGCGGGCACGGCCGTGTTCGGCCTGGTCGGCATCGTGGTGCAGACCGTGGCGATGCTGCTGTTCGACAAGACCGTCGGCATCTCCGTACGCGAGCTCGTGCAGGAGCCGGAGCTGCAGCCGGGCGCGCGGCTGCTGAGCGTCACGCACGTGGCGATCGGCATGATCACCGCCGTCGCGGTCATCTGAGCGGCCCCCGTACGGCCGATCGCCGCCCGACAGGCGGCGACGGCCGTTCCGGACACTGGGACGGACCTGGCACTCTAGAGGCGTGACAGACCGGACCAGGGAGGACACCACACGCAGGCTTGAGCGGGCCATGGGCTCGCTCGGCACCGCGGCGATGGCGCGCATGGACGAGAAGCTGCCGTGGTTCCGCGCGCTCAGCGCGGAGGACCGCTCGTGGGTGGGGCTGGTGGCGCAGGCCGGCATCGCCGCGTTCGTCGAGTGGTTCCAGCACGCCGGCAAGGACCGCCCCACGCCCAGCATCGAGTTCTTCGGTACAGCTCCGCGCGAGCTCAAGCGGTCGATCTCGCTCCAGCAGACCGTCGACGTCGTCCGGGTCGTGGTGGAGGTCGTCGAGGCGCAGACCGACGAGCTGGCCGCGCCCGGCGGCGAGGACGAACTCCAGCAGGCCATGCTCCGCTACACGCGCGACGTGGCCTTCGCCGCCGCCCACGTCTACGCCCGCGAGGCCGAGGCGAGAGGCTCATGGGACGCCCGGCTGGAGGCACTCATCGTCGACGCCCTCGTCCGCGGCGAGGTGGACGACGGGCTGCACTCCTGGGCCGCCGCGCTCGGCTGGACCTCCTCCCCCGTGGTGGTCATCGCCGGGCATCCCCCTGACGACGACCCGCGCGCGGTCATCGACGGGCTGCGCGAGAAGGGCCGCCGTATCGGCATGGACCTGCTGGCGGGTGTCCAGGCCGACCGGCTGATCGTCATCGTCGGCGGCGCGGGCAGCGTCGAGGAGGCCGCCCGGCAGGTGGTGTCCCGCTTCGGGGTCGGCCCCGTCGTCATCGGACCCGAGGTGCCCGACCTGCACGCCGCCGCCCGCTCCGCGAGGGCCGCGCTGGCCGGGCTGCAGGCCTCCTGCGGCTGGCCGGACGCGCCGCGCCCGGTGCACGCGGAAGACCTGCTGGCCGAACGCGCGCTCGACGGCGACACCGACGCCCGCCGGCAGCTCATCGAGAACGTCTACCAGCCGCTCGCCGGTACGCCGCTGCTCGACACGCTGGCGACGTACCTGGAGCAGGGCACCTCGTTGGAGGCGACGGCGCGGCTGCTGTTCGTGCACCCCAACACCGTCCGCTACCGCCTGAAGAAGATCACCGAGCTGACGGGGTACCAGCCGACCGAGGGCCGCAGCGCGTTCACCCTGCAGGTGGGACTGATTTTGGGCAGGCTTTCCGAGAGTTCGGCGGACTGGCGTGCCCTAACGTAACGGTGCCGAAATCCCCACTGTGGCGTTCCTACAAAAGACCCCGGACAAAGTTCGTACGGATCTCCATCATCGTGTCGGAGTTCTACAGGGCATGGTGGGCTTTGTGCTTGTTCTCGTCGCTCCGGGCCAAGGTGCCCAGACCCCAGGTTTTCTGACACCGTGGCTTGATCTCCCCGGGCTGGCCGACCGGCTCGGCGCCTGGTCCGAGGTCGTCGGGCTCGACCTGGTTGCCTACGGCACGACGGCCGGTGCCGACGAGATCCGTGACACCGCCGTCGCGCAGCCGCTGATCGTGGCCGCCGCGCTGGCCTCCGCCGAGGCGCTCGGCATGACCCCTGACGTGGTCGCCGGCCACAGCGTCGGCGAGTTCGCCGCGGCCGCCCTGGCCGGGGTGCTCACGTCCGAGCAGGCGCTGTCCCTCGTCCGCGACCGCGCGCAGGCCATGGCCAAGGCCGCCGCCGTCACCGAGACCAGCATGACCGCCGTGCTCGGCGGCGCTGAGGACGAGGTGCTGGCCACCATCGAGCGCCACGGGCTGACCGCCGCCAACATCAACGGCGCCGGCCAGATCGTCGCCGGCGGCACGACCGAGCAGCTGGCCGCGTTCAAGGACGACGCGCCGGCCCGTGCCAGGCTCATCCCGCTGTCCGTGGCGGGCGCGTTCCACACCCACCACATGGCCCCGGCCGTGGAGAGCCTGCGCGAGGCCGCCGAGCAGGTCATCCCCGCCGACCCGCGGGTCACGCTGCTGTCCAACGCCGACGGTAAGGCGGTCGCCGGTGGCGCCGCGTTCCTCGACCTGCTCGTCAAGCAGGTGAGCAACCCCGTCCGGTGGGACCTGTGCATGGAGACCATGGCGGGGCTCGGCGTCACCGCGATGATCGAGCTGCTGCCCGGCGGCACGCTGACCGGCCTGGCCAGGCGCGGGCTGCGCGGCGTGCAGACGGTGGCGCTCAAGACCCCAGACGACCTCGAGGCGGCCAGGGAGCTGATCAAGTGAGGATCCCCGACATCGCCGCCGGCGCCAAGGTTCTGGCCCTCGGCCACTACCAGCCGGCCCACGTGGTGACCAACGACGACCTGGCCAAGACCATGGACACCAACGACGAGTGGATCCAGTCCCGGGTCGGCATCAAGGAGCGCAGGGTCGCCAAGGACGAGTCCGTCGAGGACATGGCGACGATCGCCGGCGGCAAGGCGCTGGCGGCGAGCGGCCTGTCCCCCGACGACGTCGACCTCGTCATCGTGGCCACCTGCACGCTGGAGACGCAGATCCCGAACGCCGCCGCCGTGGTGGCCCACCGCCTCGGCATCAAGTCGCCTGGCGCGTTCGACGTCAACGCCGCCTGCGCCGGGTTCTGCTACGCCCTCGCCACCGCCAGCGCCGCCGTGCGCGGCGGTGCGGCGCGCAACGTCCTCGTCATCGGCGCCGAGAAGCTCTCGCAGTGGGTCGACTGGACCGACAGGTCCACGGCCGTGATCTTCGCCGACGGCGCCGGCGCCGCGGTGGTCGGCCCGTCCGAGACGCCCGGCATCGGTCCCGTGGTGTGGGGCAGCGCCGGCGACAAGTCCGAGGCCATCGAGGTCAAGGACCGCGACAGCTTCCTCCACCAGGAGGGCCAGACGGTCTTCCGCTGGGCCACGACCGCCCTGCACCCGGTGGCGCTGGAGGCCTGCGCCCGGGCCGGCGTCGACCCGTCCGAACTGGCGGCCTTCGTGCCTCACCAGGCCAACCTGCGCATCGTCGAGGCCATCGCCCGCAAGCTGGGCGCCGACAAGGCCGTCGTCGCGCGCGACATCGTCCACGCGGGAAACACGTCGGCCGCCTCGATCCCGCTCGCGCTCTCCCGCATGGTGGAGCGTGGCGAGGTCAGCTCGGGCGGTCTCGCGCTGGTGCTCGGCTTCGGCGCGGGCCTGACGTACGCAGGACAGGTGATCGAGATCCCCTGAGACGGGGTCCCGGTCTTTTCATGAGCTTGTGCGGCCACGTCCGCACAGACACCGAATATCCAAAGGAGAACAAGCGACATGGCTGCCACCGAGCAGGAAATCCTCGAGGGCCTCGGCAAGATCATCAACGAGATCACCGGCATTCCGGCGTCCGAGGTGACCCCCGAGAAGAGCTTCGTGGACGACCTCGACATCGACTCCCTGTCCATGGTCGAGATCGCCGTGGCCGCCCAGGACGAGTTCGGCGTCGAGATCCCCGACGACCAGCTCAAGAACCTGAAGACGGTCAAGGACGTCCTCACCTTCATCCAGGGCTGATCGAACACCCCTCTGATCTCTAAGGAGCGCGAAAACGTGAGTGCGAACCGGGTACGTGTCGTCGTTACCGGGCTTGGCGCGACGACGCCCGTCGGTGGAGACGTCACCTCGTCCTGGACGGCGCTCCTGGCCGGTCAGTCGGGTGTCGAGACGCTCACCACGGACTGGATCGACGCCGTTCCCGTGAAGTTCGCGGGAACGGCGGCGGTCGACCCCACCGAGGTCCTGCCCCGGCCGGAGTCCCGCCGCCTCGACCGCAGCGAGCAGTTCGCGCTGGTCGCCGCACGCGAGGCCTGGCAGGACGCCGGCACTCCCGCGGTGGCGCCGGAGCGGCTCGGCGTCGTGGTCTCCAGCGGCATCGGCGGCATCTCGACCACGCTGAGCGCCTACGACACCTGGCGCGAGAAGGGCTGGAACCGGCTGTCGCCGTTCACCGTCCCGATGCTCATGCCCAATGGTCCCGCCGCATGGATCGGCCTCGACCTGGGCGCCCAGGCAGGCGTGCACGCCACCGTGTCGGCCTGCGCCTCGGGAGCCGAGGCGATCGGCCACGCGATGGACATGATCAGGTCCGGCCGCGCCGACGTGGTGGTGGCCGGCGGCACCGAGGCCGCGATCCACGGCCTCAACATGGCGGCGTTCGCCGCCGCGCGGGCCATGTCGACCCGCAACGACGACCCGGCGGGCGCCTCCCGCCCGTGGGACCGCAGCCGTGACGGCTTCGTCCTCGGCGAGGGCGCCGGCATCGTGGTGCTGGAGTCCGAGGAGTTCGCCAAGGCCCGCGGCGCGCGCATCTACGCGTACTGCGCGGGTGCGGGCTACTCCGCCGACGCCCACCACATCACCCAGCCTGAGCCCGAGGGCCGCGGCATCATCATGGCGATGACGCAGGCGCTCAACGACGCCGGCATCACCGGCCTCGACGTCAAGCACGTCAACGCGCACGCCACCTCGACGCCCGCGGGCGACGTCGGTGAGGTGCAGGCGATGGCCAAGGCCATCGGCACCCACCCGCTGGTGACCTCGACCAAGTCGATGACGGGTCACCTGCTCGGCGGTGCGGGCGGCATCGAGTCCGTCTTCACCATCAAGGCCCTGCAGCACCGGATCGTCCCCGCGACCATCAACCTCGAAGACCTCGACGACGGCATCGAAGTGGACATCGTCCACGGCGAGAACCGCACGTTGCCCGACGGCGACATCGCAGCGATCAACAACTCGTTCGGCTTCGGAGGCCACAACGTTTCCGTCGTCTTTAAGGGGGCTTAAATGACCGTGCTCGACAACCGAGTGGTGACCGAAGGCTCCGATCAGGAGCCTGCTGATCCCCGCGACCCCCGCGTCCGCCTTGCCGCGCTCCTCGACGAGGGCTCGGTACGACTGATCACCCCCGAGGACAAGAGCGGCGTGCTCGCTGCCATGGGGCGCGTCGAGGGTGTTCCCGTCGTCGCCTTCTGCAGTGACGCCCGCTTCCAGGGCGGCGCCATGGGCGTCGAGGGTTGCGAGCACATCGTGCACGCCTACGACGTGGCCGTCCGCGAGCGGGTGCCGGTCATCGGCACCTGGCACTCCGGCGGCGCGCGCATCCCCGAGGGCGTCGAGTCCCTGCACGGGGTCGGCCGGGTCTTCGCCGCCATGACGAAGGCCTCGGGCGTCGTCCCGCAGATCTCCGTGGTGGTCGGGCCGGCCGCCGGCGGCGCCGCCTACGGCCCCGCCCTCACCGACCTGGTCATCCTCGCCGACTCCGGCCGCATCTTCGTGACCGGCCCCGACGTCGTGCGCAGCGTCACCGGCGAGGACGTCGACAGCGCCGCGCTCGGCGGTCCCGAGCCGCACAGCAAGCGCAGCGGCGTCGTCCACGTCGTGACCAAGTCCGAGACCGACGCGTACGTCAAGGCGCGTCAGCTCACCACGCTGCTGGGCCACCAGGGCCGGGTGCGCGCCGGGGCGATCGACGAGGTCGACTTCTCGTCGCTGCTGCCCGAGTCGGCGCGTCGTGCCTACGACGTCAAGCCGCTGGTCAACGGCCTGCTCGACGAGCCCGGCATCGAGCTCCACCCGAAGTGGGCGCCCAACATCGTCACGTCGCTCGGCCGCCTCGGTGGCCGGACGGTCGGCGTGATCGCCAACAACCCGATGCGGCTCGGCGGCTGCCTCGACTCCACGTCCGCCGAGAAGGCCGCCCGGTTCGTACGCATGTGTGACGCCTTCGGGGTCCCGCTGGTTGTCCTCGTGGACGTGCCCGGTTACCTGCCGGGCGTCGGCCAGGAGCACGACGGCGTGGTGCGCCGCGGCGCCAAGCTGCTGCACGCCTTCGCCGAGGCCTCGGTGCCGCGCGTGACGCTGATGACCCGCAAGGCGTACGGCGGGGCGTACATCGCGATGAACTCCCGCGCCCTGGGCGCGACCAAGGTGTTCGCCTGGCCGACGACCCAGGTCGCGGTCATGGGTTCGGTGGCCGCGGTGCGCATCCTCAAGCGGCGCGAGCTCGCTGCCGTCTCCGAGGAGGAGCGGGCCGAGCTGGAGCAGCGTCTGGCCGAGGAGCACGAGAAGCTCGCCGGCGGCCTGACCAGGGCCCAGGACATCGGCGTCGTCGACGAGGTGATCAAGCCCGAGGAGACCCGCGGCGCCATCGCCAAGGTGCTCGCCCAGGCCACCCCGGCCCGCGGCGCGCACGGCAACATCCCGCTGTAATCGCGTTCTCCACGTGAAAGGCCCGCACCGATTCCGGTGCGGGCCTTCACACGTTCAAGGAGGCCCCGCGCCAAGGGTGCGGGCATTTTCTCCCGTTCAGGCAGGCCCCGCCCCGAAGGTGCGAGGCCTCTTTCTCGTAGAGGCCCCGCACCAAGGTCGGATGTGGAGCCCTTCACAGCAGGCGCCCCGGTGTCTGGCGGGCTCGGGCGACGGGTCGGGTCAGACGGCGGCGTGCAGCCAGCGGACCGGCGCGCCGTCGCCGGCGTACCGGAACGGCTCCAGCTCCTCGTCCCACGGCTTGCCGAGCATCTTGTCGAGCTCGTCCTCCAGGACGCAACGGCCCTGCGCGGCCGTCATCATCGCGGCGCGCAGCCGGTCCTCGGGGATCATGATGTCGCCGGCGGCGCCGATGACCGCCGTGAAGGCGCCCAGCGTCGGCGTGTAGGCGTGGCGAGAGCCGTCGACGCCGGGAGAGGCGTCCTCGGTGATCTCGAACCTGAGGCGCTGCCAGCCCATGAGCGAGGAGGCGATGGCCGCCGCGATGCCCGGGCGACCTTCCCATTCCGCCTGCGCGCGGACCACGTTGGGCGCGGCGGGTTGCGGCGTCCACGTCAGGTCTACGGGCACGCCGAGGACACCCGCGACTGCCCATTCGATGTGTGGGCACAGCGCGGGCTGAGCCGAGTGGACGTAAAGGACGCCACGAGCAGACACCGGACCTCCCGTTTGGTACGAGGTGCGCCTTCCCCAACGGCCTCGCCCCGGGATGATCACAAGTGACTAGGGAGAGACTACCGTCGGTCGCCATCCGACACCAGAGGGGGGCCATACCAAGTTGGTGCCCCGGTGAGAGGACGCCCCGCCGGCCGAGGAAAACGCGCCACGGAGGCCGGAGGCGTCGGCGTGTCGCCCACCGCTCCGACCAAATTTCCGATCTGGGAGTTCCCGACCGGTCGAATCTGTAAAGTTTACGCTCAGTCCCCGGACAACCACGGGGAGGCATCGCCTCTCGGTGCTGACGGGGGCTGACGGAAGGAGACCGCATGCACGCCGCACGCGAACCGGCGGAGCTGCTCCTGGCCGCGGCCGAGGGCGACCAGTCCGCATGGGACGAACTGGTGTCGAGATTCGGCCCGCGCATGTGGGCGGTGGCCCGCGCGTGCGGCCTCGGACCCGCCGACGCGGCCGACGCCGTCCAGGGTGCCTGGCTGCGGCTGCTCCAGCACCTGCACACGATCAGGGAGCCCGCCGGGGTGGGCGCCTGGCTCATGACCACCGTACGCCGCGAGGCTCTGCAACTCCTCAGGAAAGACCGTCCGCTGCTGGCCGCCGCCGAGGTCGTCGACGAGCCAGACCCGGCCGCGGCCGTCCTCGAGGCCGACGACCGGCGCCTGCTCTGGAAGACGGTTTCCGCCCTGCACGAGCCCTGCCGCAGCCTGCTCCAGCTCGTCGCCAACGACCTGGGCAACCAGCAGGTGGCCTCCCGGCTCGGGCTCCCCGTCGGCAGCATCGGCCCGACCAAGTCCCGCTGCCTCGACAAACTGCGCACTCTGATCTCGACACAGGAGACGGCGCAATGATCAACGACGAGTACTTCCTGGCGGCGCTTCGGCTGTCCTCCGGGCACGACCCGATCCCCCGTCACGTGTCCGCCACCGCGCGTGAGGCCTTCGCCCTCCGGGTGCCGCACGCCCTGACCGCCGCCCCCGCCGAGTGCTCGGCCGTACGCGGCGTCCGCGACGACGACGGCTCCCACCTCGTCCGGTTCGTCGCCGCGGGTCTCACGTTCGATCTGGAGGTGACCGAGGGCGACGGGCTGATCGACGTCGCCGGGCTCGTGTCCCCCTATCCGGGCGACGACTCCCTGGTCGACGTCCGCACCCCGCACATGACCCTCACCCGGCGGATCGGGCCCACCGGCCACTTCGCCGTCACCGGGCTGCCGCCGGGCTGGATCAGCGTGGTGTGCCACCGGCCCGGACTGGCTCCCGTCCAGACCACCTGGGTGCGCATCCGTCCCTGATCGGCGATGCACCGGCCAGGAGAGCTGCCACCATGAGTCCACCAGCGCAGGAATCCGGCGGCAGGCTCGTCGCCGCGGCCGAGGCCGCCATGATGCGTGCCCTGGTCGATCCGGACGACGCGATGCGCGCCGCGCGCGCCGTCCTCGCCGCCGCCGGACGTGCCGAGTCGCCGGAGGCGGAGGCCGTGGCGCTGCGGGCGATGGCGCTGGCCGCTCGCGAGCTGGGCGACCTCGAAGGCGCAGAACACCACCTGCGCCGGGCGATCGCCACCCGTGGAGCCCCTGCCTGGCGGGTCGCCCAGGCCCGCCTGTCGCTGGTCACCGTACGCACCGAGCGTGGCCATCCCCTGCAGGCCCTGCGCGTGGCCGCGCTGGCGTGGGCGTACCTGCCGCCGCTCGACCGCGCCAAGCTCGACACCCAGCGCGCGGTCGCCCTGGCCTGCCTGGGCCGCCATCAGGAGGCCGAGGCCGCCTGCGACCGCGCACTGCGCGCGCTGGTGACCGCGCCCGGCACCCTCGACGACCGGCGGTTCCTGGCCGGAGGGCTGCTCAACCGGGGGCTGATCCACTCCTACCGGGGCGACTGGGGCGCCGCCATGCGCGACCTGACTGCCTGCCTGCAGATCGCCGAGCACGCCGGGCTGCGCCACCTGGCCCGGCTGTCCTCCGCCAACCTGCCCTTCCTGTCCGTACGGCGGGGCGACATCGCGGGGGCGTTCAAGCACTACCGCGAGGCCGAGGACACCCTGTTCGGCTTCCCCGAACGCCTGGCCACGATGCGGGCCGACTTCGCCGGAGCGCTGCTGGCCGCGCACCTGCCGGGCGAGGCCAGAGCGATGCTGAGCCTCGCCGTACCCGATCTGGAGGCCGCGGGCGCGCACGGCGCGCTGGCCGAGGCCCGGCTGAAACTGGCGCAGGTCGAACTGCTGACCGGCGATCCGCGCCGGGCCATGCAGGTGGCCGAGCAGGCCGCCGGCGAGCTCGCAGCCCAGGACCGGACGTCGTGGCTGCCGCAGGCCACGGAGGTCATGCTGCGGTGCCGGCTGGCGCTCGAAAGCGTCACGCCGGAGCTGGTGGCCGAGCTGATCTCGTGCGCCGACGCGCTGGAGGGCGGTTCGGCGCACCCCGCCGACGCGGCGGTGCTGCGCCTGGAGGCGGCAGAAGCGGCGCTCGCCGTGGACGACCACCCGACCGCCTCGGCGCAGCTGGCCCACCTCACCAGGAACGCCGAGCGGCGCGAGCCGCGCGCGCCGGCCGGCACCCGGCTGACGCCGCTGTCGCGCGCGCCGGCCCAGCCTCCGGCGGTCCCGGCGCCGGTGCGTCAGCACGCGCTCGCGCTGCAGGCGGCGCTGCGCGAGGACCTCCCGGCGGCCTTCCACGCGGTACGCGAGGGCTTGGAGGACGTGAGCGGCCGGCTGGAGACGTTCGACGACCCGTCGGTGCGCGCCCACGCGGCCCGGTCGGGCATGCGGCTGGCGGCGTTCGGGCTGGGGCTCGCGGCGCAGGGCGGTGAGGCCGCGGAGGTGTTCAAGTGGGCAGAACGGTGGCGCGCCGTCGCCGCGCCCGCTCACGCGAGCGTGCCGGCCGACCTCGAGCGGGTGCGGGCGGACCTCGGCACGGGCGCCCTCGTGGAGTACGTCGCCGACCAGGACACGCTGCTGGCCGTGCTCGTCAGCGGCCGGCGGACGCTGCTGCGGCGGCTGTGCGACGTGCGCGAGGTCAAGGAGGCGATCGTCCGGCTCCGGTACGCCTTGCGCCGCCAGCAGGAGCGGACCGTCGTCGAGACGGCGGCCGCCGAGGTCGAACGGCTCGTGCTGCGGCCGCTCGCGCCCGAGCTGGGTGACGGGCCGCTGGTGGTGGTTCCGGTGGGCGCGCTGCACACGCTGCCGTGGGGTGCGCTGCCGAGCCTGCGCGAACGGCCGGTGAGCGTGGCGGCCAGCGCCGCGGGCTGGTGCCGCGCGCGCGCCCTGCCCCGCCCCGACCGGGCGCCGGTCGTGGCCGCGGCGGCCGGGCCCGCGCTCGCGCACGCCGAGGCCGAAGTGGCGCACGTGCTCGCCTGCCACCCCGGAGGGCGGCAGGTGCCCGCCCAGGTCGAGGCGGTGCTTTCGGCGCTGGAGAGCGCCGACGTCCTGCACCTGGCCGCCCATGGGGTGTTCCACGCGCGCACCCCGCTGGTGTCGGGCATCACCCTGGACGACGGCCCCCTCATGGCGTACGACCTGCTGGAGCTGCCGCGTACGGCCGGGCTCGTGGTGCTGTCGGCGTGCAACTCCGGGATGTCGCGGACGCCGATGGAGGGCGCGCCGCTCGGGCTGCCGGGGACGTTCCTCGCGAAGAGCACGTCCTGCGTGGTCGCCGGGATGGTGCCGGTGCGCGACGAGGCCGCGAAGGCGGTCATGAGCGTGTTCCACGAGCTCGTGGTGGCCGGGCAGCCGCCGGACGCGGCGCTGGCCGGCGCGGCGGCGAAGGCCGAGGAGGCCGGTTTCGTCTGCTTCGGCGCCGGCGACGTGCCGCTCTACCGACGCCCGGGCGGACGTCAGCCGGTGGCGACCGGCCTCGACGGGTCGGCCACCCAGTGCGACCAGGAGCCGACGTAGAGGGCGGCGGGAACGCCCGCGACCGCCAGCGCCAGCACCTCGTGGGCGGCCGTCACGCCAGAACCGCAGTACGCCCCCGTCCTGACGCCCTCGGTGACGCCCAGCCCGGCGAAGCGGTGGCGGAGCGTCTCGGCGGCGAGGAACCTGCCGTCGGGGCCGACGTTCTCGGTCGTGGGGGCGGAGACCGCGCCCGGCACGTGCCCGGCGACCGGGTCGATCGGCTCGACCTCGCCCCGGTAGCGCTCGGCGGCCCTGGCGTCGAGCAGCACGCCCTCACCGGCCAGCGCCGCCGCCTCGTCGGCCGTCAGCATCGGCATGCCGCCCGGCCGCGCGGTGAAGTCGCCCTCGGCCGGCACGGGGACGTCCTTGGTGACGGGCAGCCCGGCGGCGAGCCAGGCGGGCAGCCCGCCGTCGAGCACGCGTACGTCGTGGTGGCCGTAGTAGCGCAGCACCCACCAGGCCCGGGCGGCGGCGGTCGAGGCGGTGTCGTCGTAGACCACCACCGGACGGTCGTCGGACACCCCGAGGCGGCGCATCGCGCTCTGGAAGGCCGACGGCTCGGGCAGCGGGTGGCGTCCGGCCTCGCCAGGAGGGTCGGCCAGGTCGGCGTTGAGGTCGCAGAAGACGGCGCCCTCAACGTGACCCTCGCGGTAGAGGTCGATCCCGGGCGGGCCGCCCAGCCGCCATCGCACGTCGAGCACGGTCGCGCCGCGGAGCTCGGCGAGCTGCTCGGGAGTGATCAACAGGCTGGTCACGAACGTACCTCCAGGAGCGGGACGTGCTGTTCTGCCGCGGTCAGCGAGCCATGGTAACCGGCGAAGCGGGCCTCGACGGGGTGCTGGGTGGGAGCGGTGAGGACCAGGCCGCCGTACGGGACCGCCACGACGTCGCCGATGCGTTCGAGCCACGCCTCGCGCACCCGGGGGCCGAACCAGCCCGACTCGACCGCCTCCTGGCGCGAGACCACCCGCGCCCGGTCGCCGAGGAAGCCGCGCCACGACTCAAGCACCTGCTTGGCGGCCCCAGGTCGGGTGTAGACGTGCCTGGCCCGCGCCTCGCCGCCGAGCAGCTCGACCCCTTCCGTCAGCTCGGGGACGCGCTCGGCGTCGATCCGCTCGGTGGCGTTGACCATGCCGTGGTCGGCGGTGACGTAGAGCGCCGTTCCGGGCGGGAGCCCCTCGGCGAGCCGCTGCGCCATGTCGTCGACGACGGACAGCTGCCGCAGCCACGCGTCGCTGCCCCAGCCGGTCATGTGCCCGGCGGCGTCGAGGTCGCCGTAGTAGACGGTGGCGTGGGCGGGACGGCTCTCGCGCAGCGCCGCGTGGGCGCGGGCGACGCGCTCGTCCACGGAGTCGGCGGGCGCGTACCGTACGCCGCGGTAGACGGCCCTGGTCAAACCGGTGGCCTCGAACTCGGCGGGCGCGACGTACACGGGCCGCACCCCGGCACGGGCGGCGCGCTCGTAGACCGTCTCGGCGGGCTGCCACTCCTCGGGCTCGACCGTCAGGCCCTCGGGAGCGGTCCAGCGCAGGCAGTTGAACAGGTGGCCGGTGCCGGGCAGGGCGAGCATCAGGCCGACCATGCCGTGCTCGCCGGGAGTCAGGCCGGTGCCGAGGCTGGACAGGCTGGTGACGGTGGTCGAGGGGAACCCGGCGGAGAGGGTACGGCCCGCCAGGCTCGCCAGGAAGGGGGCGCGTTCGGGGTGGGCGCTCAGCAGCTCGGCGCCGAGACCGTCGACCAGCAGGAGGCAGACACGGTCGGCGGGCTCCAGCGCCAGCGCGTTGGGCTCACGCAGGCCCAGCGCGGCGAGCAGGGAGCCGGGCAGGTCGGTCAGCGACCCGCCGCCGTACCCCGGCACTAGCATTCCCACAGTCTAAGCCTCGACCTGCCGCGCGTACCGCGGGACCTGCGCCGGGGCACGCGCGGGCAGCGGTCAGGAGCCCGAGCGGGCGGTGGCCTCCGAGAGGGCCTTGGCGAAGGCAAGCACGTGGGTGACGGCCTCAGGGCCGTCTGCGGCCTCGCTCACCCGCAGCGACAGGTCGTCGGCGGTGATGGCGCCGGTGTAGCCGTGGTCGGCCTCGCAGTTCTCGTCGCCGCAGGTGGCGGGTTCGAGGTCGACGTGGGAGATGGCGCCCCAGCCGATGGTGAGCGTCACCTCCGTGGGAGGGACGCCCGGGGCGTACGCGGCGGGGTCGGGCACCACGCGGGTGACGGCCACCGACTGCACGCGGCTCAGCCGCACGGCCTCGGTGGTGGTGGAGGCGTGGGACGCCGAGACGCCCTCGACCGCGGGGTGCTCGTCGGTGTGGCAGACCAGCAGCCGCGTGGCCGACAGCACCAGAACGGTGACGTGCCGGCGAACCTCCATCGCGGGATCGAACGTGGCCTCGTGATGGACCACGAACGCGGTCACGGCCTCCTTGCCCAGGGCCGATTCGACCGCATCGGTGACGAGGTCGGGGTAGTAGCCGCTGCGCTCGATCGCTTCGCGCAGGCCCGCGGCGGAGACTCGGGTTTCCCTCATGGGTCCATCCTGCCAGGGCCGGGCAGTGCCCTCACCCGCCCGGCATAACGCTCTATAACGTCTTGCGCACCGGCCTCACCGGGCACAGCCGCATCAGGACAGTCGGCGCGGCCCACCGTCGAGCCGTGGCCCTGCCGGGGTGCGCAAGGTGGCGCGCGCCCCGAGGACCATGACGTCCGACTCGCCCACGAGCACCTGGTCGAGGTCGAGCCTGGCCACCTCCGGCAGGTCGTCGGCCAGCCGCCCGACGCGTACGAGCAGCTCCTCGAGGGCGCCGACCGCCACGGGCGGGTAACCGTACTGACCGAACAGCAGCGGGGCGGCGCGTACGGACCGCACCAGCGCCGCGGCGTCCTCGCCGGTCAGCGGCGCGAGGCGGAAGCCCTGGTCGAGCAGGAGGCGCGCGGTCACCTCGCCCAGCCCGAACGACACGACAGGACCGAACGCGGGGTCCTCCACGACCCCCACGACCGTCGGGACGGCGGGCTGCGGAGCCATGCGCTGCACGGCCAGCTCGGCGTCCTGGCCGAACTGCTCGGCGAACTCGGCGTAGGCGTGGCGTACCGTCTCGGGCCCGGTCAGCCCCAGCCGGACGGTGCCGGCGCGGCGTGAGGCGCCGGGGTCGGCGACCTTGACCACCGCAGGCCAGCCGAGCCGCTCGGCGGCGGCCACCGCCTCCTCCGGCGAGCGCACGATCTCGGTGGGCCACACGGTCAGCCCGTAGCAGGACAGCAGTTCGGTCGCGTCGATCTCCACCGGCGGCCCTGCCTGCGCGAACGTCCCCGTAGCCGTGGCGGCGTCCTGCGCCGCCGCCGTGCCGGCCGCGAGGGTCTCGCGGACGAGGGCCCGCGCGCGGGCGGTGTCGATGCCGTCGAGCTGCGGCAGCGGCCCCGCGGGGCGCGCGCGCCACTTCGCGTAGCGCACCGCGTGAGCCAGCGCCCGCACGGCCTCCTCAGGGGCCGTGTACGAGGGGATGGAGCCGCGCTCGGGCGTCGCGCCCGTCTTGACGCGCAGCGACGGATGCATCCCGAGATGCCCTTCGAACGTGGCCAGCACCGGCTTGCCTGCCCCCTCGGACACCCGCAGCAGCTCGCCCGCCACCGCGTCGGCGTCCCCGGGGATCGGCGGCGTGTAGATCACGACGACCGCGTCGACCTCGGGCGCGGCCAGCTCGCTTGCGAGGGACTCGCCGTACTCGGCGGCCCCGGCCGACGGCCCCAGGTTGACCGGCGGGCGAGGTTCGAGCCCGGCGGCCTGGCAGGCGTGCACCGCGAGCAGGCCGAGCGCGTCGGAGTTGGTCACCAGCGCCACCCGCGGACCGGCGGGCGGCGGCTGGTAGGCCAGCAGCTGGCCCACGTCGAAGAGCTGGAAGAGGTCGTCGACCCTGATCAGGCCCGCCTGCTCGAACAGCGAGCTGATCGCCGAGTCGGGCAGCCCGAGCTCCTTGGCCGAGTGCCCGGCCGGGGTGTCGCCCGTCTTGACCACCACGACCGGCTTGTTGCGGGAGATGCGCCGCGCGAGCCGGGTGAACTTGCGCGGGTTGCCCAGCGACTCGAGGTAAAGGAGGATCACCTCGGTCGAGTCGTCCTCCTCCCAGTACTGCAGCAGGTCGTTGCCCGAGACGTCGGCGCGGTTCCCCGCCGAGACGAACGTCGAGATGCCCATGCCGCGCTGGGCCACCCGCTGCAGCAGCGCGGTGCCGAGCGCGCCCGACTGGCTGAAGAAGCCCACCTTGCCGCGGCCCGGGACGGTGGCGGCCAGCGTGGCGTTCAGCCTGACCGCCGGGTCGGTGTTGGCGATGCCGAGACAGTTGGGGCCCACGACCCGCAGGCCGTACGAACGGGCGATGCGGGCGAGTTCGTCCTGACGGGAACGCCCTTCCTCGCCCGTCTCGCCGAACCCGGACGAGACCACGACCAGGCCGTGCACGCCCTTCTCCGCGCACTCCTTCACCACGTCGATCACGCCCTCCGCGGGCACGGCGACGACGGCGAGATCGACCTCGTCGTCGATGTCGCTCACCCGCGGGTAGGCCCGCACGCCCGCCATCGCGCGCGCCTCGCGGTGCACCGGGTAGACCGGACCGGTGAAGTCGGCTGCCAGCAGATTGCGCAGCACCGTCTGGCCCACGCCACCGGGCGCGCGCGAGGCGCCGATGACCGCGACCGAGCCGGGGGCGAGCAGCCTGCTGATGGACCGGGCCTCGGCCCGGTGCTCGCGCGCCTCCACGACCTCCGCCGACGTCTCGGTCGGGGTCAGGTCGAGCGTCATGCGGACGACGCCGTCGGCGAACTGACTCTGGGCGGTGTAGCCGGCCTGGCGCAGCACCCCCATCATGCGCATGTTGGCGGGCAGCACGTCGGCGACGAACCGTTCGATGCCGCGTTCGCGGGCCGTCGCGGCCAGATGCTCCAGCAGGACGGACGCCACTCCCCTGCCCTGGTGGGCGTCCTCGACGAGGAAGGCCACCTCGGCCTCGCCCGGTTCTGTGCGGTCGTAGCGGATCACCGCCACCATCTCGGCGCCGATCGTGGCGATCAGGGCCACCCTGCCGACGTAGTCGACGTTGGTGAACCGCTCGACCTCCCTGTCGGACAGCCGCGGCCGCGGACCGAAGAACCGGAAGTAGATCGACTCGTCGGACAACCGGGAGTAGAACGAACGGAGACGGTCGGCGTCCGCCGGCCTGATGGGCCTGACGTGCGCGGTGCCGCCGTCGGCGAGGACGACGTCGGCCTCCCAGTGAGCCGGATACTGTGCCTCCACGATGTCGAGCGTAACCCTGGCTTCGTATGCCATGACCAGAGGCGCTGTTGGACAACGCTTGTGCATCGACTCACACCCGGTCTCCGGGGTCGGCCCCACGAACAGCCTGGAAGCTGTTAGTTTTACGGTGGCGTTTCGCCGTGGCCAGGCTCGTTTTCGAAGGCAGCAAGGTGGTGACATCATGACGCGGGTCGTCGTGGTGGGCGATCTCATGACCGACGCGGTCGCTCGCGCCCGTTATGCGCTCGCCAGGGCGAGCGACACCCCGGCGATCGTGACGATGCACGGTGGTGGTTCCGGGGCCAATATCTCCTCCTGGCTCGCTGTCGAAGGCGGCGACGTCGCCTTCATCGGCCGCAGGGGCGCCGACATCACCGGCCGCAACCGCGACATGGAACTGATGGGGTACGGCGTCGACGCCCGCCTCGTCATGGACCCTGAGCGCCCGACCGGCACCTGCGTGGTACTCGTCACCCACAAGGGCGAGCGCACCATGCTCTCCGACCCCGGCGCGAACGCGGCTCTGTCGCCCGAAGACCTTCCGCGCGACCTGTTCACCAACGGTTCCCACCTGCACCTGTCGGGTTACACGCTGGTCAACGAGGGTTCGCGCGACGCCGGCCTGGCCGCGCTCGACATGGCCCGGCGCAGCGGCATGTCGATCTCGGTCGACTGCGCGTCGGCCGCACCGCTCGATCGCACGGGCGCCGAGCCGTTCCTCGAGTGGACCAACGGCGCCAAGCTGCTGTTCGCCAACACCGACCAGGCCAAGGTCCTGACCGGCCGCGACGACGCCGAGGCCGCCGCGAAGGTCCTCACCGCGTGGTTCCCCGAGGTCGTCATCAAGCTGAACGCCGAGGGCGCGCTCTGGTACGGCAACGGCCGCCCCGACCCCGTCCGCGTCGCCGCCGACCCGGTCGACAAGATCGTCGACGGTACGGGCGCGGGCGACGCGTTCTGCGCCGGCTTCCTGCCCGAATGGCTCGACGGCAAGCCCCCCGCCGAATCACTGGCCTCCGGCTGCCGCCTGGCCACCAAGGCCATCATGCACCTGGGCGCCCGTCCCCCGTTCTAACTCCAGGCGACGTAACGCACCACGGTCGCGTGCCGTCTCACGCCCCTGGCATCACCCCTCAGTGACCGCGGCCGCCCCGGCACGCGCCGCCGCTGTCCGAGCCCAGGCGCGAACAAGCACAGCAAGCAGCGGCCCTGGAGCCGCCGAGGCCGCGAACACGGCCGACGACCCGCGTGCGCCCCAAGCCGTCACCATCGCCTTCGGGTTCAGGCGTCAGCAAGGGCAGAAGCAGCCGCATGGCGCCCAGGCCGCGACTGCCGCCAACGGCCACATGCCGCCCCCGCCCCTGCGTCTTCGCCGCCGACCTCGTCGACGCGGGACCTTCTGCCGGCAGCCACAGCCGTGGAGGCGCTGCAGGCAGGCGTACCGGGTGGGTCAGTTCGTGACGGCCAGGGCCAGGGGGAGGACGGCTGGGGCGCCGGCGTGGCGGACCTGGGCGGCCGCGAGGGTCATCGTCCAGCCTGTGTCGACACGGTCGTCCACCAGCAGCACCGGGCCACCGCACTGGGCGATGGCCGCGCCGACGTCCTTCGGCATGGCGAGCGTGCCCCTGATCGCCAGCACCCGCTGGGCGCTGTTGAACTGCTTGCCCGGCGAGCCCGCCCGGTAGCCCAGCTCGCCCAGGTACGCCAGCCGGCCCACCTGCGCCAGCCGCTCGGCGAAGCCGCGTACGAGCTTCGGCCGCCCCACCGACGGGACGTTGACCACGGCGACGGGACGCTCCCGCCACTCCCACGCGCTCAGCACCTTGATCACGGCCGCGAACATGTCGTCGGCCATCGGCCCGTCGTCGCCGGCGAACATATCGCGCAACCGGTTGCCCCACCCGATGTCGGTCAACCGGCCCAGCGCCCTGCCTGGCTCGGCGCCCAGCTCGGGCTTGATGCGCCCGGACAGGTCGGACAGCCCCGTGGGCCACTGCTTGCGCGCCTCGATCTCGACGCCGGGCCGGCTCAGCCGTTCGCGGGCGGTCTCGACGGCCTGCGCGCCGATCTCGGTGGAGCGGTGGCGGCCGGTGCAGTTGTCGCACCGCCCGCACGGCGCGGCGGTGTCGTCGTCGAGGCAGCGGCGCAGGAACAGCTCGCGGCACTCGGACGTCGTCAGGTAGGCGATCATCGCCTCCTGCTCGGCCCGGCGCTCGGCGGCGATGCGGGCGTAACGGTCGGCGTCGTACTCCCATGGCCGGCCCGTGGCCTCCCAGCCGCCCTTGACCCGGCGCACGGCGCCGTCGACGTCAAGCACCTTGAGCATCATCTCCAGTCGGCTGCGGCTCAGGTCGACGGCGTTCTCGAGGGCCGGGGTGGACATGACGCCGCGTTCCTCCAACGCCTCGAGCGTGGTGCGGACGACGGGCTCTGGCGGGAACGCCAGCGAGGCGAAGTAGGCCCAGATGTCACGGTCTTCGGTGCCGGGCAGCAGGATCACCTCGGCCCGCTCGACACCACGCCCGGCCCGGCCGACCTGCTGGTAGTAAGCCACGGGAGACTGCGGCGCGCCCATGTGGATGACGAACCCGAGGTCGGGCTTGTCGAAGCCCATGCCGAGCGCGCTCGTGGCCACCAGGGCCTTGATCTTGTTGCCGAGCAGCGCCTCCTCGGCCGCGAGCCGCTCCGCCGGATCGGTCTGGCCGGAGTAGGCGGCGACCTCCAGCCCCTGATCGCGCAGGAACCCGGCGATCTCGTGGGCGGCGGCGACGGTGAGGGAGTAGACGATGCCGGAGCCGGGCAGCTCCCGCATCGTCTGGGCCAGCCAGGCCAGCCGCTGCTCGGCCGAGGGCAGGCGGACGACGCTCAGATGGAGGCTGTCGCGTTCGAGCGGCCCGCGCAGGACCAGCGTGTCGTCACCGTCGGGACGCAGCTCCGGGGGCAGCCGCAGCTGCTCGGCCACGTCGTGGGTGACACGCGCGTTGGCGGTGGCCGTGGTGGCGAGGACCGGGATGCCCGGCGGCAGCTCCGCGAACAGCGTGGACAGCCTGCGGTAGTCGGGACGGAAGTCGTGGCCCCAGTCGGAGATGCAGTGCGCCTCGTCGACCACCACGAGCCCGGCGCTCTCGGCCAGCTCAGGCAGGACGTTGTCGCGGAAGTCAGGGTTGTTGAGCCGTTCGGGGCTGACCAGCAGCACGTCGACCAGGCCCTCGGCGACCTGGCCGTAGATCTCCTCCCACGCCTCCGGGTTGGCGGAGTTGATCGTGACCGCCCGGATGCCGGCCCGCTCGGCGGCGGCGATCTGGTTGCGCATCAGCGCCAGCAGCGGCGAGACGATGACCGTCGGCCCCTCGCCGAGGTCGCGCAGGAGCGCGGTGGCCACGAAGTAGACGGCCGACTTGCCCCAGCCGGTGCGCTGCACGACCAGGACCCTGCGGCGGTCGAGCACGAGAGCCTGGATGGCGGCCCACTGGTCCTCACGGAGCACGGCGTGCTCACCGGCCAGGGCCCGCAGCCGTTCCTCGGCCTCTTCGCGGAGCATCACGGCATCGGGGGCGTCAATCATGCCTCCCTTGTTACCAGCTTCCACCGACGATTCGCGCCCGCCGAGCCGGAAACCGCGTGCCCACAGCGCCGTACAGCGGCGGATTCACGCCCGCCGCGAACTCCTCGGGCGGCTCAACCGGTCGCGGGCACCCGAACGCTTCGGCACAATGTTCGACATGGCCCGACGCACGACTGCCCCCCCGCCCGAGGACTTCGAGGAGCGGATCGTCGACATCGACGTCTCCTCCGAAATGCGCACGAGCTTTCTCGAGTACGCCTACTCGGTGATCTACCAGCGGGCGCTGCCCGACGCTCGTGACGGCCTCAAGCCCGTGCAGCGGCGCATCCTCTATTCGATGAGCGAGATGGGCCTGCGTCCCGACCGCGGCCACGTCAAGTCCTCGCGCGTCGTCGGCGACGTCATGGGCAAGCTGCACCCCCACGGCGACAGCGCCATCTACGACGCCCTCGTACGCCTGGCGCAGCCGTTCTCGATGCGGCTGCCGCTGGTCGACGGGCACGGCAACTTCGGCTCCCCCGACGACCTGCCCGCGGCCATGCGCTACACCGAGGCCAGGCTGGCCCCGGCGGCGATGCTGATGGTCGAGTCGCTCGACGAGGACACCGTCGACTTCAAGCCCAACTACGACGGCCAGGAGACCGAGCCCGCGGTCGTGCCGTCGGCGTTCCCCAACCTGCTGGTCAACGGCGCCAGCGGCATCGCGGTGGGCATGGCCACCAACATGGCGCCGCACAACCTCACCGAGGTCGTGGCCGCCGCCCGCCACCTCATCAAGAAGCCCGACGCCTCGCTCGACGACCTGATGAAGTTCGTCCCGGGCCCCGACCTGCCGACGGGCGGGACGATCATCGGGCTGCAGGGCGTGCGCGACGCGTACGAGACGGGCCGCGGCACCTTCCGCATGCGCGCCAGGTGCACGGTCGAGCAGATCACCCCGCGCCGCAAGGGCATCGTCGTCACCGAGCTGCCGTACAACGTCGGCCCCGAGCGCGTGGTCACCAAGATCAAGGAGCTGGTGACCAGCAAGAAGCTGCAGGGCATCGCCGATCTGAAAGACCTCACCGACCGCCACAAGGGCCTCCGGCTGGTCATCGAGATCAAGAACGGCTTCATCCCCGAGGCCGTCCTCGAGGAGCTCTACCGGCTCACGCCGATGGAGGAGACGTTCGGCATCAACAACGTCGCCCTGGTCGACGGCCAGCCGCGCACGCTCGGGCTGCGCGAGCTGCTGCAGGTCTACGTCGACCACCGGATCGAGGTCGTGCGCCGCAGGTCGGAGTTCCGGCGGCGCAAGCGCGAGGAGCGCCTGCACCTGGTTGACGGCCTCATCATCGCGCTGCTCAACATCGACGAGGTCATCCAGGTCATCCGTTCCTCCGACGACTCGGCGCAGGCGCGCACGCGGCTGATGGAGGTCTTCGACCTGACCGCGATCCAGGCCGCCTACATCCTCGACACGCCGCTGCGCCGGCTGACCCGCTACGACAAGCTGGAGCTCGACGGCGAGAAAGAGACGCTGACCGACGAGATCGCGCGGCTCACCGAGATCCTGTCGTCCGAGACGAAGCTGCGCCAGGTGGTGTCCGGCGAGCTGGCCGACGTGGCCAAGAAGTACGGCACGCCGCGCCGCACGGTCCTGCTCGAGGCGGCCGGCGTGACGCGCACGCCGGTGGTGTCGCTGCAGGTGGCCGACGACCCGTGCCTGGCGCTGCTGTCCTCGACCGGCCTGCTCGCCCGCACCTCCGACGCCTCGCCGCTGTCGGGCGAGGGCGAGCGCTCGGCGCACGACGTGCTCGTCTCGGTCGTCAAGACGTCCGTACGCGGTGAGGTCGGCGTGGTCACGTCCCTCGGCCGGCTGATCCGCGTCCAGGTCGTCGACCTGCCGACGCTGCCGCCCACGGCCGTCCCGCCGTCGCTGTCGGGCGGGCATCCGGTGTCCGAGTACGTGTCGCTGGAGCCCGACGAGAAGGTGGTCGGGCTCGGCTCCCTCGACCCCGACAGCCCTGGTCTTGCCCTCGGCACCGCGCAGGGCGTGGTCAAACGGGTGGTTCCGGAATACCCGGCCAACCGCGACGACTTCGAAGTGATCACCCTGAAGGATGGCGACCGCGTGGTCGGCGCCGTCGAGCTCGTCTCCGAGGACCACGACCTGGTCTTCATCACCTCCGACGCGCAACTCCTGCGCTACTCCGCCGCCCTCGTACGCCCCCAGGGCCGTCCCGCGGGCGGCATGGCGGGCATCCGCCTCGACGACGGGGCGCAGGTCATCTGGTTCGGTGTGGTCGATCCCGACAGCCCCGCTCAGGTGGTCACGGTCGCGGGGTCGTCCACGGCGCTGCCCGGCACGCAGGTGGGCGGCGGCAAGGTGTCCGACTACGCGGAGTTCCCGCCGAAGGGCCGCGCCACGGGCGGCGTACGCGCCCAGCGTTTCCTGAAGGGCGAGGACGTCCTCCTGCTCGCCTGGGCCGGGCCGGCGCCCGCGAAGGCGGTCTCGGCGGTCGGCAAGCCGGTGCCGCTGCCGGACGAGGTCGGCCGGCGCGACGGATCGGGTGTCCGGCTGACGCACACCATCGGCGCGATCGGCGGCGCCCTGGCCTCCACCGAGGAGGCCCTGCCCGGAGGCACGCCGCAAGCCCCGGCGTCCCCCGAGCCCGGCGACGAGTGACGTGAAAGCTGACCCCGCGGAACTCGCGGGGTCAGCCTCGCCGAACGGCCTCAGTCCACGCAGAGGCAGAACGGGTGGCCCGCCGGGTCGAGGTACACCCGGAAGTCGCCCTCCTCGCTCGGCTGGTGGTCGTGCTTGCGAGCCCCGATCTTCAGGACGCGCCGCTCGGCCTCGTCCAGGTCGGTGACCGTCAGGTCGAGGTGGAGCTGCTGGGGACGTTCGGCGTCCGGCCAGGTCGGGGGACGGTGGTCAGCGGCGAGCTGGAAGGCCAGCCGCCTCGGCGAGCCCCCGTCGCTGACGACCACCCAGTCGTGCTCGACCGACGTGATCGGCCAGCCGAGGAGCTCGGAGTAGAACTCCGCGAGGGCCTTCGGGTCGGGGCAGTCGAGCACGATGCTACGGAACTCGGCAATGCCTCCCATGGATGTCCGCCTCTCTCCGGGAGAATGGGGTCATGGCTGTCAATTCGTCCATGGTGCCACTGGGCACCCCGGCGCCCGCCTTCGACCTGACCGCGATCAACGGCGGCAGCGTGTCGCTCGAAGACCTGAAGGACTCACCCGCCACCCTCGTGGTCTTCCTCTCCAACCACTGCCCATACGTCCGGCATATAGAAACCGGCATCGGCGCGCTCGCCAAGGACTACGGGGCGCGGCTGTCGATCGTCGCGATCTGCAGCAACGACAGCGTCAACTATCCCGACGACGACCCCACCCACCTCGCCGAGCAGGCCACGCGGGCCGGGTTCACGTTTCCGTACCTGCTGGACGACACCCAGGACGTCGCCAAGGCCTACAAGGCGGCCTGCACGCCCGACTTCTTCCTGTACGACGCCGAGCTGCGGCTCGCCTACCGGGGTGAGTTCGACGGGGCGCGGCCGGGCAACTCCGTACCGGTGACCGGGTCGTCGCTGCGGGCGGCCGTCGACGCGCTACTCGAGGGACGGCCCGTGCCGGAGCAGCAGCGGCCGGCGCTCGGCTGCAGCATCAAGTGGAAGCCGGGTAACCAGCCCGCATGACCTCACATGGCGGCGGCGATGGCGTGCGGCAGGGCGATGAGCAGCTCGTGCGGCTCTCCACCCGCCCAGTGCTTGATCAGCTTGGTGCCCGCCTCGCCCGGGTCGAACCGCTCGCCGGGGCCGAAGCAGCCCGCCTCGTGCAGCGTGAGGATGAGCGGATCGTCCTCGGGCAGGCCGGCGGCATAGGCGGCGGTGTCGAGGAGGGCCAAGGCGCTTCTGGCGTTACGGCCGTCGTCGTTGAGCTCGACGCGGTCGAGGCGCCGCCAGGCCTGGGCACGGAGATATGCGGCGAGCGATTCGGACCTACTCATGACAACCTTCTTCGGCAACGTACATACGGCTACGACATCATCACGCATCGTGAGCTGATTGCGTGGCACGTTTGCCAACTCCAGCACGTGCGGCCCGAGTCGCCACCCCGGTCACCAGCGACTTTGCTGCTTGCGGGATCATTCATGGCATGAGTGCGTTCGACGACGTTTATGAGGGCAACACGAGGTTTGCCGAATCGTTCAGCAATGCCGAGCTCACCGGGCGCGCAGCCCGCGGACTTGCCGTCGTGACGTGCATGGATTCCCGCATCGACCCGCTGGGGCTGCTCGGCCTGCGGCCGGGCGACGCCAAGATCCTGCGCAACGCCGGTGCGCGCGTGACCGACGACGTGCTCCGTACGCTGGTGCTGGCCGTCTATGTGCTCGGGGTGGAACGAGTGCTGCTGATGCCGCACACCGACTGCGGCATGGCGAAGGTGACCGACGCCGACGTCCATGCGATGGCCGCCGCACGCGGCGTCGACACGCGCAGCCTCGAGTACCACACGATCGCGAACCAGGAGGAGGCCCTCCGGCACGACCTCCTGCGCATCAGGGCGACGCCGTTCCTGCCTGCGGGCATGCCGGTGGCAGGCGCCATCTACGACGTCCACACAGGACGACTCAACCCGTCCTCATTCTGACGATCCGCCCCAGGCGGGCCACCTCTCCACCCACCCGGACCCCTGAGCGTCCGGGCATGCACGGAACAACACCACCCGCAGCAGAGCCCTGCGCGGGGCGACCACCGCACAGCCCGCAAGCCTGAGCGGCCGAACATGACACGACCCGTAGCGGGGCCGTCACCCGCTACGGGTCGTCACCATCAACACGGTCCGGGTTCGTGGACCCGGTCGGGCAGTGGCGGCGTCGGCGAGTCACCAGAAGGCGACCAAGGCCGACTCCACGGTCAGGAGCCCACGCCCGCTCGACCTCCTCCGGCCGCGCCTCCCCCGCGCGAAGCCCCGGCCGGAACTCCACATCCGCAGACCGGCATGAACTTCACATCCGGGGACCCGGGCGGAACTTCACGCCCGGAGACCCGGCACAAACTCCACATCCGGGGACCCGGGCGGAACCTCACACCCGGAGACCCGGCAGGAACTCCACGTCCGGGGGACCCGGGCGGAACCTCGCACCCGGAGACCTGGCAGGAGCTTGGCATCAGCCCTCGGTCGTACTGGCGAAGACCACCGGCCGTACCTCGATGCCGAGCCCGGGCACGGAAGCGTCCGGGATGAGGGCCGCCAGCTCCAGGGCACGCTCCTTGCTGTCGCACTCGACCAGGTAGTAACCGCCGAGGTACTCCTTCGCCTCCGCGTACGGCCCGTCGGTCACCGCCGGCATTCCCCGCTGCACCCGCACGACGGCGCTTTGCGACGGGTCGGCCAGGGCGACGGTGCCCAACATCTCGCCAGACTTTGTGATCGTCGCCATGAACGCCCCGTGGCCGTCGAACACCTCTTGCCGCTGCTCCTCGGTCAGGCCGTCCCAGACCTGCGGGTTCATATGCATAATCAGCAGAAACTTCACGTCATCTCCTCGACTCTCGATCCGTACTTTCGCAGTAAGTCGGAGCCCGGACCCACCCCTCGACACGGAACAGCAAATTTCCACCGCCACTCCGCCCACCCACCCGCCGCATCCGCCGAACGAGCCACACATCGGCAAGATTGCTGTGACGCACGTCCGGTTCCTCTCGCCCACCCGGCCTCCCGCACAGGCACCCGGACCAGCAGCTACGCCCGGACACTACCCCTTCACCACAGAAAATCTTCAGGCCACCAGCCCCACCACGGGATCGAAACGGCGCCGGAGCCCTCCATCAACGCGCCCCGGTCCGCGTGCAAGCGAACAACACTTCTGAGCCTCGCACCGCATCAAGATCGCCGTACGAGCAACCATGCCTGCCAACACAGCGACATGCCCAGGCGAGATGCCACGCACGTTCGATCCCCGCCGCCACCATCAGCACGCTCACGGCACATCCACCGGCCGCCACGTGCACTGCTCACGGCTGCCGAAGACCCTCCTGCGAAGCACAGCGGCGACGCAGGGAAACGACCGCCACCACCACAGCGGCGACGCAGGGAATCAACCGCACGCCACGGCAGCTCTCCACAAGTTGATCGGCAATCACCCGACGCAGAGGGCGCGGGCGAGGCGGATGCGCCGCTCGACACGACCAGGCGGCGTACCTGCCGCTCGTGCCGCAGTTCGTGCGCGCCGAGCGGCACGAGCGCCAGCGTCACTGCCCCAGCACGCCCCTGGGACGGCCGACGACACTCCAGCGCAGCCATTCGCCGCAACGAGCCCCGACAACCACGGCCCAGCGTCTCACCACCGTCATCAACCACGCGCGCCGGCTGGGACGCGTCACAGCCGCAGACGCCATCAAGCACGGCAGGCCCGCGTCGCAGCGGCCGCCGCCACCGATGCCCGCCACCAGGAGGAGACGCCGGCCAACCACGCACGCCGACACGGCGACGGCGCAGCCCCCGGCGCACCGCGCTCGGCGGAGAAGCATCAGCGTCACAGCCGCCGTCAACCTCAGCCGCACACGTTGGAGCCAAGCCGGGCTGAACCCCATCCGGTGCACGCCAGGGACTCAGCCGCGGTTGACCTCGACCGAGACGCGTCGGAGTCACCGGGCTTGCCTCGGCCGAGAGACGTCAGACTCCCAGCCGTGGTTGACCGCGGCTGGGACACGTCAGAGTCGCTGCCGTCGACCTTGGCCGTCAGGCGTCGATGTGGTCGCGGTCGACCTCGGCGGCGCTGTTGACGATGAACTCCCGTCGTGGCGCGACCTCGCTGCCCATCAGCAGGTTGAAGATCTGCTCGGCGCTTTCGGCGTCTTCGATGCGCACGCGCCGCAGGATGCGGTGGCGCGGGTCCATCGTCGTCTCGGCGAGCTGGTCGGCGTCCATCTCACCGAGGCCCTTGTACCGCTGCACCGGGTCCTTCCAGCGCTTGCCGCGACGTTCCAGGTCGCGCAGCACCTTGTGCAGCTCGGCGTCGGAGTAGCAGTAGATGTACTTCTCCTGGCCCCGACCGGGGTTCGTCAGCTCGATGCGGTGCAGCGGCGGCACAGCGGCGAACACCCGACCGGCCTCCACCATGGGACGCATGTAGCGATGGAAGAGGGTCAGCAGCAGGCAGCGGATGTGGGCGCCGTCGACGTCGGCGTCCGCCATGAGGATGACCTTGCCGTAGCGGGCGGACTCGATGTCGAACGAGCGCCCGGAGCCTGCCCCCACGACCTGGATGATGGCCGCGCACTCGGCGTTCTTGAGCATGTCGCTCACGGACGCCTTCTGGACGTTGAGGATCTTGCCGCGGATCGGCAGCAGCGCCTGGAACTCCGAGTCGCGCGCGAGCTTGGCCGTGCCGAGAGCGGAGTCGCCCTCGACGATGAACAGCTCGCTGCGGTCGACGTCGTCGCTGCGGCAGTCGACCAGTTTCGCCGGGAGCGCGGAGTTCTCCAGGGCACTCTTGCGCCGCTGGTTGTCACGGTGCTCGCGGGCCGCGATGCGGGCCTTGGCGGCCGCCACGATCTTCTCCAGCACCGACCGCAGCGGCTGCTTGTAGCCGCGCGGCGGGTTGGCGAACAGCTCCTTGAGCTCGCGGGAGACGACGTGGGAGACGATGCGGGTGGCCGCGGAGGTGCCGAGCACCTCCTTGGTCTGCCCCTCGAACTGGGGCTCCGGCACCCTGACCGTGACGACGCCGGTGAGGCCCTCGGAGATGTCGTCCTTGGTGACGGGGTCGTCGCCGTTCTTCAGCAGGCGGGTCTCGCGCAGGATCTCGTTGATCGTACGGACCAGGCCGCGTTCGAAACCGGTGATGTGGGTGCCGCCCTTGGGGGTGGCGATGACATTGACGAAGGACCGCACGGTGGACTCGTAGCCCTTGCCCCACCGGATCGCCACGTCGACGCTGAGCTCGCGCTGCACCTCGGTGGGCGTCATGTGGCCCTGGTCGTCGAGGACCGGCACGGTCTCGTGGAAGTGGCCGACGCCCTGCAGCCGCAGCACCTCGCAGAGAGGTTCGTCGCGCGCCAGGAACTCGGTGAACTCGGAGATGCCGCCGTCGAAGCGGAACACCTCTTCGGTGCGCTCCTCGTGACGGCTGTCGAAGACCACCAGGGTGAGACCGGGCACCAGGAACGCGGTCTGCCTGAGGCGTACGTGGATCTCGTCGAGGGAGACCTCGGCGTCGGGCAGGAAGATCTGCCGGTCGGCCCAGAAACGCACGCGGGTGCCGGTGGCCTTGCTGGGCAGCTCGGCACCGACGCGCAGGCCGGACTTCTTCTTGAACTTGGCCGTGGGCCCGTCGCCGTCGAACACGCCGGTGACGCCGCGCCGGAAGCTGATCTCGTGGACGCGGCTGCCACGGTCGACCTGGACGTCGAGCCGCGAGGACAGCGCGTTCACCACGGACGCGCCGACGCCGTGCAGACCGCCGGACGCGCCGTAGGAGCCGCCGCCGAATTTTCCACCGGCGTGCAGCTTCGTATAGACGAGCTCGACACCTGCCAGGCCCGACTTGGGCTCGACGTCGACCGGGATGCCGCGGCCGTTGTCGCGCACCTCGATGGAGCCGTCGGCGTGGAGCTCGACCTCGATGCGGTCGCAGTAGCCGGCGAGCGCCTCGTCGACGCCGTTGTCCACGATTTCCCAGAGGCAGTGCATGAGCCCGCGGCTGTCGGTGGACCCGATGTACATGCCCGGGCGCTTGCGGACGGCTTCCAGCCCCTCAAGCACCGACAGGTGACGAGCCGTGTAACCCGCCTCGACTAGCGTCACTCCCGCTCCCCTGGTGTTGAGCATCGAACACGTGTGCGTAGCTTACCGTTGTTCCCCTGCGTGCGCGTACAAGCTTGCCATGGCGGAACGTTTGCTGTTACCAACCGGCTGATCATCATTACTTTCGGACACATTCTGCTCTGGGCGTAGAGAGCAGGCGGTTGGGAAGCTCCAGGTCCGGTTAGATGTTGTTCCAAGTGACTGACGCCAGATCCTCGCTTCGGCGGGGGTGACCCGAAAGGCGATACGTGACTGGAGCTCTCGCCCCCGTTAAGCCGCTGACGGCCCTCGACCGCTGCGACCGCTGCGGCGCCCAGGCCTACATTCGCGCGACCCTGCCCGTGGGTGGGGAGTTGCTGTTCTGCGCCCACCATGGGCGTCAGCACGTTGCGGCGCTGCGCGAGAAGGGTGCCGACATCCTGGACGAGTCGGCTCGACTCAGCGAAACTCGATCAACCGCCCCCAGCGACGAGCGCTGACCCTAAGCGCCCGTCGTGTGAGATAACCACATATCGCGTAGCCAGAACGGCGACCCCGGCCATCCGGGGTCGCCGTTCTGCGTTCCCGCAGTCATCCCCTTCGGCAACAGAGCTGACTGTGAGCTGCTTCCAAGCCCACGAGCCGCGAAAGCAGGGCCGCCATCTCCCAGGCTCGCCCCACCGCGCCCAGAGCAGAACCACCAACTCCCCCGCTCGACACGCACGCACCCGGAGCAGGGCCGCCGTCCCGAAGGCCGTCCTCCCTCCCGACGCGCAAGAACGCGGACACCGGTGTTCCCCGCCAAAGCAGTGAGCGGCCCGGACGGGGATACCCGCAACCCGCATCAGCACCAGGCCATCGGGGCGGCGGCGCATCGGCTCCGATCCCCAGCAAGCGGCGGCACACGGCTCAGCCCTCCGACGATTGACGACACACCGGCTGCCCCAACAAGCGGCGGTCGAGCAGTTGCGCAGCGGCTCAGGCTCCAGCAAGCGGCAGCCATGCGGCGGCACATCGACTCGGAGGCACGACGAGTGACGGCGCACCAGCTGACTCCAGCAAGTGGCGGTCAAGCGGCTGCCAAGGCGGCGGGCGTACCAAAGAATCCGGCACCCGCACGAACAGGCAGGCGGGTCTGGTTCCTTGGGAGTGTGCTCGATGAGCAGTCGCGTGGTCTTGTCCGTCACCGCCGGCCTCGCGCTCGCCGGGACGATCGCTGTCGCAACGCCGGCCCACGCCTCCGCGGGTTGCGCGATCGCGCCGTACGGGCTGATCGGGGCGCGGTGGGCCGAGTTGGGCGGCGAGCACGGCAAGCTGGGCTGCCCGACGACGCGGGAGACCGACATCTACATGAACGGCGTCGGCTGGGCAGGACGTAGGCAGTCGTTCGTGCACGGTCAGATGGCTTGGTCACCCAAGAACGGCTCCAAGCTCGTGGTGGCCGCGTACTCCAGGAACGGATACGCCTATTTCGACTGGAAGGCCACCGACCGCAACTGGGACAAGTTCCTCGTCCGCTGGACCAGCCCCGCCGACCCGCAGGGACGGCAGGAGGACTTCGTCGGCGGCAACCGCGGCAAGGCCTGGACCCGCCAGCGGACCAACGGCGGCTACCGGTGGACCCTCAAGGGGTGTGACACCGGCGTGGTCGGCTCGAAGTGCCAGAGGTCGTGGACGGTCTCGGTCACCGGCTGACGGCTCGAACCGGAAGACTGCCCCATCCCCGGACCATCGACGATGCTCTCGAGACGACGCCCGCGACCGCGCACCGCTCACAGCGGCACATCCCTGAGGAGCCGGCCCATCGCTGCGCCGGCCGAGCCACGAGCCGACTCCCTGCGCGTCGACAAGCCGCACGGCGGTGCCCGCACCAGCGCCGGGACTCGGGGGCGCGCGCTCGACTGGACTGCGGCCGTACTGCCGCAGACCGAGGAACACCAATGCTGGCTGCGACAGCGCTGTTCGCAAGGTCGACTCGCTCGACCGCCGAGAAGCACTCCCTGGAGACCTTGAACGCCGAGAACAAGGGCCACCACGCGAACCACAGTCAAGAACACCCCAGCCGCCAAGTGTCCGCAGCGGGCACGAAGCCAGTCGACGACCCTCGAAGACCCGACATCCCACCCGAGCCTGGATGCAGTCACGCTCAGCGCCCCGGCGAGGGACGCGCGAGAGGGCCCCGACATCGAGGTGAGGGACGCTGACGCCCACCCGCCCCCGACACCAAGGCAAGGAATACGCGGATCACCCCGATACAGGACCGCCCCCGATACCGAGGCATGGAATACGCGGATCACCCCCATACACGACTGGCCCCCGATACCGAGGCCAGAGATACATGAGAGCGCTGACGCCCACCCGCCCCCGACACCGACACCGACACCGACACCGACACCGACACAAGCACTACGCGGATCCCCCGATGCAGGACCGGCCCCTACCGAGGCCAGAGATGTGTGAGAGGCGCTGTCGGGTCCTGATGTTGAAGTGGGGGATGCGGGAGGGTGTGAGGTTTACGCGTTATAGATGCGTCTGACCGGCCGTCGCCACCGTGCGGCACCGGATCCGAAGGTCGAGGTACCCGCGCTCCGCGATGGTCTCAGCCTTCGAGATGATCGAACTCCCCGTGCGCCGCCCGCACGACCAACGCATCACCGGCGAACGCGACTGCGTGAGCCATCCGTCCACCTCCGGCACCAGGGAGCACACATGGTGAACAGCGTCATCGACAAGATTGCCTGGATCCACCTGGACCACGGCAAGATCCTCAGTACCCGGTCGCGAGGCAAGGACGCCTACTACATCCCCGGAGGCAAGCGCGAACCCGGTGAAAGCGACCTCGACACCCTCGTACGGGAGATCGATGAGGAACTCGCCGTCACCATCATCCCCGCCACCGCCACCCATATCGGCACCTACCAGGCCCAGGCACACGGCCATGCCGAGGGCGTCACCGTGCAGATGACCTGCTACACCGCCGACCATCACGGGGCACCGACGCCCAGCAACGAGATCGAAGAGGTCGCCTGGCTGAGCTACGCCGACCGCGACCGCGTGTCCCCGGTCGACCAGGTCATCTTCGATCACCTGAACCAGGCCGGGCAGCTTCACTGACCCAGGACACCCATGGGAAGCGGCCGGCCAGGGCATCTACGGATCCGTCAGACCTCCAGGAAGCTCGCAGCCACCCGCCCTCGCGAGAACACAAGGTCAAGTCCGGAAAATGGCGATAAATCCAACGTTCCTCGCCAGCTCCAGGCCGGGCGCTGATCACCACGGGCCTTGTTTCCGGATGCGCCGCCCCTTTCGGGAACCGTCCCCCCCGTCCAGGCGGCCGGACGAGGGACAGCCGTGAAAGAGTCAGCGCACGCGGTAGTGGTAGCCGGTCGTGATCTCGAAGCCCTCGCTGCGGTACAGCTTCTGGGCTGCCGTGTTCTTCTCCGTCACGACGAGGTACGCCGACCCGACGCCGGCGTGCCGGGTCAGCGCTCGCAGGATCGTCCGTGCGAGCCCTTTCCTGCGCGCTTCAGGCAGGGTGGCCATGCAGTAGATGCCCAGTGTGTCGCCCTGTGGGACGCCTCGCCCGACGGACAGCACCCGGCCGTCCTCCTCGTAGGCCGCGTACCAAGCCGGCACTCCCGTGCAGACCCGCTCGGCCACTGACAAGCCGTCGCTGAACCGGCCGTCCACGGCCCACCACGTCTCCAGCCAGCCGTCCCACGGCCGTTCCTCGATCCGCACCGCGCCCACGGCGCACGGGTGCCCGGCCCCCTGAGAGCGCGTCATGAGGTACGTGGGGTCGACCTCCGCGTAGCCCCGGCGTCCGAGCTCCTCGTCCAGTCCGGGCATGACGCCGGGACCGATCGAGAAGACGCAGCGCTGCCCGCGCTCCGCGTAGAACGCCTCCGCCGCGCGGATCGCACCGTCCAGGTCGGACGGCTGATCGACCGCGAGCACGGAGTTGGCCCGCTTGGTCACCCCGCCCGCGTAGCGCAGCAGCCAGCCGTCGTGCGGGCGCTGTTCGTAGGCGGGCCATGCCTCGTGGACGAGCAGGTCGAAGTTCACCCGCGCAGGTTAGCCGAGGACCGGGAGATCCCAGGCGTGGGAGTCCCGGAGCGGCACGCGGGCGCAGGGCGGGCTGCCTGGGCGAATACGCTAGGGGGCTGTGTTGATTCTGCTGCCGCCGTCTGAAGGCAAAGCGTCGGAGGGCAGCGGCCCGCCCGTCGGTGAGCTGTCCTTCGCGTCCCTGTCCAAGCACCGCACCCGGGTGCTGAACGCGCTCATCCGAGCCTCGAAGCGCCGCGACGCCCTCGAGACGCTCGGCCTGACACCGGGCCTGGCGGGCGAGCTGGCGAAGAACCTCGAGCTGAAGACCGCCCCGACGCTGCCGGCCGCCGACCTCTACACCGGCGTCCTGTACGACAACCTGGGCCTCGGCACGCTCGACGGCGAGGCGCGGAGCCGGGCCGAGGAGTCGGTGCTGATCTTCTCGGGCCTGTGGGGCGTCGTACGGATCAACGACCGGATCCCGCCGTACCGCCTGTCGATGGGGGTCAGTCTGCCGCCGATCGGGGGGCTCGCGGCGTTCTGGCGCCCGGCGCTCACGAAGGAGCTCGACCGCCTGCCGGGCCTGGTGGTCGACCTGCGCTCGGCCACGTACGCGGGCGCGTGGCAGCCGGGCGACCGCGCGATCACGGTACGCGTGTTCCGCGACGGCAAGGTCGTCAGCCACATGGCCAAGGCCACGCGCGGCGTGATCGCCCGAGCGCTGCTCGAATCCGGCGCCGACCCCGTCACCCCCGACGAGCTTGCCAAGCAGCTGAGCGACCTCGGTCACGCCGTCGAGCTCAGCGCGCCGTCGCGCCCCACCCGACCGTGGACGCTCGACGTCAACGTGACCTGACCCGGCAGACGCGAAAGAGCCCCGCACGGACAGGTTCCGTGCGGGGCTCGATCGTTACGGCTCGGCCAGGTCAGTCGAGGTAGTCGCGCAGCACCTGGGACCGGGACGGGTGACGCAGCTTCGACATGGTCTTCGACTCGATCTGGCGGATGCGCTCACGGGTGACCCCGTACACCTTGCCGATCTCGTCGAGCGTCTTCGGCTGCCCGTCGGTGAGACCGAAGCGCATCGAGACGACGCCCGCCTCCCGCTCCGACAGCGTGTCGAGAACGGAGTGGAGCTGCTCCTGGAGCAGCGTGAAGCTGACGGCGTCGGCCGGGACGATGGCCTCGGAGTCTTCGATCAGGTCGCCGAACTCGCTGTCGCCCTCCTCACCCAGCGGGGTGTGGAGCGAGATGGGCTCGCGCCCGTACTTCTGGACCTCGACGACCTTCTCGGGCGTCATGTCCAGCTCACGGGCGAGCTCTTCCGGCGTGGGCTCGCGGCCGAGGTCCTGCAGCATCTGCCGCTGGACACGGGCGAGCTTGTTGATCACTTCGACCATGTGGACCGGGATGCGGATGGTCCGCGCCTGGTCGGCCATGGCTCGCGTGATCGCCTGCCGGATCCACCACGTGGCGTAGGTGGAGAACTTGTAGCCCTTGGTGTAGTCGAACTTCTCGACCGCCCTGATCAGACCCAGGTTGCCCTCCTGGATCAGGTCGAGGAACAGCATGCCGCGGCCGGTGTAGCGCTTGGCCAGGGAGACCACGAGCCGGAGGTTGGCCTCCAGCAGGTGGTTCTTCGCGCGGCGGCCGTCCTCGGCGATCCACTCGAGCTCGGCCTTGACGTCGACCGGCAGCGGGTCGGACTCGGAGCCGAGCTGCTCCTCGGCGAACAGACCGGCCTCGATGCGCTTGGCAAGCTCGACCTCCTGCTCGGCGTTGAGCAGGGGGACCTTGCCGATCTGCTTGAGGTAGTCCTTCACCGGGTCGGCGGTGGCACCGGCGGCGGCGACCTGCGCGACGGGCGCGTCATCGTCGTCGTCGGAGAGGATGAGGACCTCGTCCTCGCTCTTCTGCACCACGACCTCGGCGGCCTTGGGCTCTTCGTCGTCCTCGGAGTCGGAGTCGGCCTCGGTGTCTTCCTCGGCGACGATCTCGTCGACGTCGAGGTCTTCGAGGTCGTCCAGCTCGACGTCGCCATCGAGCTCGATGTCGTCGTCGTCACCGTCGGCCCTGGTCTCGGGCGACTTGGTCTTGCTCTCGGCAGGCCCAGCGTTCTTCGGCTCGGCCTTCTTGGCGGCGGACGCCGCCTTCTTGGCCGCGGGCGCGGCCTTCTTGGCAGGGGCCGCCTTCTTGGCGGCCGGCTCGGCTTCGGTGGTGCCGACGACCGCGGTCACGGTGTCGGGCTGCTGCTCTTTGGCTGCCGCCGCGGCCTTGGTCTTGACCGGCGCGGCAGTCTGACGCTTTGCTGGACCTCGAGACTTCTTCTTCGGCGCAGCCGAATCCGCGGCGGTCACCACCACGGTCACGCCCTCTTTGCTGAGGTTCCGCAAGAACGCGGCGGCGTGCGACATGGGGATGTCCGCCTCCTCGAAGGCCTGACGGACATCCTCAGACTCGAGGAAACCCTGCGAGCGCCCACGCTCGAGCAGTCGCTGAATGACGGGCTCGTTCAGCTCTTGTGGCTTCGAGCGAGTCGAACTTGCAGGCGACACGAACACCTCTCGAACGAACGCGTGGCGACAATGGACCCAGATGCCCGCTGGGGGGCTGTTGCCTCTCTCAGAGATCGGTGAGGCCGTGCGGACCGCGACGGACCTGCACAGCATTCTGGCACGACCCCGCACTCCATACGGCCACCTCCCGGCGGTTGACCTCCACCCTAGGCCGACCAAGACAGTAGTGCGTACGTAAGCGGGGCACTGATACCCGAAAGCAACCGTTATGACTGTTTCATTCAGTCACTCTTCGTGGCTGGCGGGACGTGTATTGCGAGTGCAGTAACGTCATCATCCTGTTCATATCCAGACAACATCCGGTCAACCAGGAAGTCCAGCAACATATGTGGGCTACCCACCACCTCTGGTGGGGCTTCGGTCACAACACTGCAAAGCTCTGCCAAACCCGCGTCCAATCCGCGCTTCCTGTTCTCCACGAGGCCGTCGGAGTACAGCACGGCGGTGTGTCCTGGCGGCACCACGAAGCGGAACTGCCGGCGGCTCGTCGGCCAGCCGAGCGGCGTGCCGGGCTCGGGCTCGCACAGGATCGCGGTGCCCTGAGGTGACACCAGCACGGGTGGCGGATGCCCCGCGAGAGCCAGCGTGCCCTCACCGGTGACCGGCTCGACGACCACGTACGCCAGCGTCGTGACCTGCTCTTCCTCCTCGGTCGCCTCGAAGACGCGATCGAGCCCGGTGAGCACTGCCGCGGGCGGCGGGTTGGTCAGCGCGAGCGCCCGCATGGCGTTGCGGATGCGCCCCATGCCGGCCGCGGCCTTGACGCCCTTGCCCATGACGTCGCCGACGACCGCCGCGACCCGCCCGTCCTGCAGCACGAACGCGTCGTACCAGTCGCCGCCGACCTGGACGTGGCGGCTGCCGGAGCGGAAGCGCTGGGCCAGCACCAGGCCCTTGACCACCGGCAGGCGGTCGGGCAGGAGGCTGCGCTGCAGCGTCTCGGCGGTGCGGTGCTCGCGCTCGAACAGCGTGGCCCGTTCGACGGCCAGCGCGCACTGGCCGGCCAGCGCCTCCAGGAAGACGCCGTCCTCCTGGGAGATCTTCTGCGGCCGGGTGAACGAGAAGCGGAGCGCTCCCAACGCGCGGCCGGCGGCGAGCAGCGGCAGGCCGACCCAGGCCCGCTCGTCGCCGTTGGCGAGCAGCCCGGCCAGCACCTCTTCGTCGCCGCCCGCCTCCAGCAGCTGGGCCTTCAGCGACTCGGGCGACTCGGCGAACACGGGCCGGCGGCTGTTGACCGCCATGGTCATGACGTTGGACTGCGACAGCGGGATCTCGTCGCCCCGCGCGCCAGAGGCCTCCATGATGCCCTCGCCGTTGATCAGCTTGAGCGCGGCGCGGTCGGTGTCGAGCAGCGCGACCGCCGAGCGGTCGGCGGCCAGCGCGGTACGGCCCACGTCGATGATGACCTGGACGACCTGCTCGACCGTGAGGGCCTCGGCCAGCATCGCGGTGGCGCCCTGCAGCCGGGCGGTGCGCAGGGCGGCGGCGCCGAGCTGGTCGGTCAGACGCCCGCGCATCTCCTCGGCCTCGCGCTGCGGGGTGACGTCGGTGTTGGCGCCGACCCACTCGACCACCCTGCCGTGCCGGATGATCGGCACCGCGCGGACCTCGAAGTGGCGGTAGCCGCTGGCGCGGGTGCGCACGCGGTAGTTCCACTCGAACATGGTGCGCCCGCGCAGCGCCTCTCGCCAGGCCTCCTCGGTCTGCTGGCGCTCTTCCGGGTGGACGACGTCGAGCCAGCCGTTGGCCAGGTATTCCTCCAGCCCCTGGCCGGTGATGGCGCGCCACTGGGGAGCGTCCTCGATCACGGCGCCGGTGGGCGAGGTGATCCAGACCAGCTGCGACTGCGCCTCGACGAGCGAGCGGTAGCGCTCCTCGCTGCGGCGCAGCGCCTCCTCGGTCTGGCGGCTCTCGGTCACGTCGAGGCCGATCAGCGCGACCGCCCGCAGCTCGCCCTCGTCGTCGTGGACGGGCGAGAACGACAGCGACCACTGCCGCGTCTCGCCCCGGCCGGAGCGCACGCGGACGCGGCCCTCGGTGACCGGTGCGTCACTGTCGATGACGGCCTGGACCGCGTGCGTGATGATCTGGTTGAGGTCGGCGGACAGCACCTCGGCGGGCAGGCTGCCGGCGAGGCGGTCGGCGGGCACGCTGACGACGTCGCTGAAGACGTCGTTGACCCGCTGGACGCGGCCTTCGGCGTCGAAGAAGGCGAAGGCGAACTCGGCCTCCGACAGCATGCCCTTGAAGAGGGCGGAGTCAGAGATGTCCACATCCGACTCCCGGGGACGGGGAACGGAGGTCTCGGCGCTCATGGTCGGCACCTCCGTCGCGTGCCAGGGTCTCCCACGCGGCACATCTCCATAACTGTGTATCGGCGTAGCGCAGCTCCGGGCGACCGGATCCTGCAGTACATCATCGGCGATGGGCATGTGCGGACGGAAGCCCCCGCCGCTGCCCGGTCGCCTCTAGGGTCTACGCATCCTGTCAAAGTCGCTCCACGTTGCGCAGCAAGATCAGGTTACAGCGCCTGTTCGCCGTCGCACTTTTTGTCCGGCTACGGCGCCTTGGCCGCGCGCTTGGCCTCCTGTTTGGCCGTTCGCACGCGGACCAGACTGTCGGCGTCGACCACGTCGGCGACCGATCGGAACGCCCCCTCCTCGCCGTAGAGTCCGGCCGCCTCCCGCCAGCCTGACGGCTGGACCCCCAACTGCTTGCCCAGCAATGCCAGAAAAATCTGGGCCTTCTGCTTCCCGTATCCCGGAAGGGCCATGAGTCGTTTCAACAATTCAGGGCCGTCTTGCACATCGGCCCAGATCGCCTCGGGCCGGCCGTCGTAGTGCTCGACGAGACAGGACGCGAGCTGCTGGACGCGGGCCGCCATGGACTTGGGGTAGCGGTGCACCGCCGGCTTGGCGGCGAGCAGGGCCGCGAACGCGTCGGGGTCGTAGGCGGCGATCTCGGCCGCGGACAGGTCGTGCCCGAGCCGCTCCGAGATGGTGTACGGCCCCGTGAACGCCCACTCCATGGGGATCTGCTGGTCGAGCAGCATGCCCACGAGGAGGGCTAGCGGGCTGCGGCCGAGGAGCTCGTCTGCCTCGCTCCGCTGGGCGAGCTGGATGCGCATGGACACAGCTTGGCATGGATGTACGTCAGGTGAAGGGAAACACAGCCTCCGCGGAGGCTTGACAGATACACGAGAAAAGGTGAAATGAGAGCGCAAGTCGCCGTGTCGACGTTCCTGGGGGTTTGCCCCCAGGTCTTCAGAGGGAATCTGAGACCTATGCTCGCTCTGGCCACACGGTTCCTGCGGGAGCCGGTCAGTCTCAGGCTGGCCGAAGAGTTCCTGACCGTACCCGTGGACACGATCGAACGCTGCGTAGCGGACGCGTGCGCGTGCGCGCAGCATCTGGGCATCTCCGCGACGCCCGAGATCGTCGAACGCATCGCCCGCGAGCATCTGCTGGCGATCGTCAACTCCGCGCCCCCGCCCAGGGGTCTTCGGTAACGTCGACCGGGCGCCTGCGCCACGTGCCCGCCTGGAACGTGACCGACCGATAACATCGGGGTCACCGGGCCGTGTTCTCCGCAGCGTTCGCGCCTGGAATACGAGAGAGTGAGGGCGTGCGCCGACACCGACGAGATCCCCGGGAGAGCACCCCGCCCGACGACGTGTTCAAGGAGATGGTGCAGGCGGCCCGCGAGCTGCTGGCCGTGCGCTCACCGCTGGACGCGGAGCTGATGGTCTCCGACATGATCGGAGCCTGGTGGGGCCGGCGGGTCAGGGGCGGCGACGTCGAGCAGGTGCTCGGCGAAGGACTCGTCGACTACGCCGCCAAGGCGGGCACCCCCGCGTCACTCACGCTGCTGATCTGTCTGGCCTACCTCGGCACGGCCCGCCAGGGCGCCAAGGCCGAGGGCGCGGCGCTGGCCATGATGGAGTCGGGCGTCGCCCGTCCCGGCTGGGCCGACCGGGTCGGCGCGGTCAAGCCGGCCGGCTGCTACGTCTCCCGCGACGCCTACGGCGACCAGGACACCGTCATCTGCACCTTCGCCTACCGCACGTCCGACAGCGCGGGCCCGATCGACCGCCACGCGCTCGTCATGGTCGTCGACCACAACATGAACGGCATGGCGCGCGACGCGTGGGTGTCCTCGCAGGTCGACAAGCTGCTGGAGCAGGCTGAGGCCGAGGCGGCCGGCAACCCGATGCTGCTGTTCGAGGAGATCCAGCCCGAGCAGGCCAGAGCCCTGCTCGATTCGGCGATGAAGGCCACTCGAGAGCCCAAGACGCCGCCGCCGGTGAGCGAGAGCTACAGCGCCTACCACGCCTTCGCCAGGGCGCGGCTCAAGGCGCTGCCGCCGGGGCGCAAGCGGCCGGCGCCGCTGCACATCGAGGCCCCGTACAGCAAGGAGCGGCGGGCCATGCTGGCGGCGGAGTTCCTCGCCTCCGACGCGGCCGAGCACCTGTCCGACCCGTCGGCGGCGTCGAGCTGCGCCGACCACATCATCGACTACGGGTGCGAGCGCGACTTCAACCGGCCGCTGCGGGTGAGCCCCACCAAGTGCGAGACGTTCCTGCTCGACTGGCTGCCGCGCAAGGTGATGCTGAGCGAGGCCGAGCAGGAGGCGATGCCGCACGTGCTGTCGGCGTGGGTGCGCTTCGCGGCCCGCCGCACGGGGCTGCCCGAGCAGGGGCTGAAGGCGACGCTCGACGCGGTGTGGGAGGCCACGGGCAAGTTCCCCGAGGCGTACCGCGATCCGGCGTCGTTCGGGATCGACCGGCCGGTGCTGGAGCGGCTGCTGCCGGACGGCGACCTGTCGGCGCTGGCCAGGCGGGCCTTCGCGTTCCCCTATCTGCAGGGCACGCACAACGGCGTCGACCTCGACCGGCTCAACCCGGCCGACGAGGCGGACCGGCGTACGCTGCTGGAGGTCGACCACGGGGGGCTGATCGACCAGGAGCACCTGGCCTGGCACGAGGAGATCGCCGGCCGCCTGTGGGACGGCGACCCGCCGCAGCTGTGGGAGGCCGCGCAGCGCCTGCTCGATCTCGGCCACGACCGTCACGACGTCCTGCACGTGCTGATCGAGATCGCCGAGCGGATCGGCGGCGACCCCGACGAGCTCGCCTCTGCCCTCGACGACATCGCCGACATTCCGGACGCTATCTGAAGAACGTTCCACTGCGGCTCGACGAGCTGCCCGTTCTCGCCACGCCGGGACGGTCGTCTTCGTCATGATGGAGCCATGGTGATCGACCTGAACGCGGATCTCGGCGCGGGTTTCGGCATCTGGCGGCTGGGCGACGACCTCGCCCTCCTCGACGTCGTCACAAGTGCCAACGTCGCCTGCGGCTTCCACGCCGGCGACCCGGTGACGATCAGGCGCACGTGCGCGGCGGCGGTCGACCGGGGGGTGACGATCGGGGCCAAGGTGTCCTACCGCGACCTGGCCCACTTCGGGTGCAGGGAGATGGACGTCGAGCCGGAGGAACTGTGCGCCGACGTGCTCTACCAGCTGGCCGCCGTCGACGGCGTCGCCAGGGCGATGGGCGGGCGGGTCTCGTACGTCAAGCCGCACGGCGCGCTGCACGCCCGCGTCTGCCGCGACGAGGCACAGGCGACGGCGGTGGTCGACGCGGTGGCCGTCTACGACCCGTCCCTTCCGGTCCTCACGCGGCCCGGTTCTGTCGTGCACAAGGTGGCGGCGGCCGAGGGCGTGCCGACGGTCAGCGAGGGGTACGCCGACCGCGCCTGCACCCCGGAGGGCTCCCCGATGCCCGACTCGGTGATCGACGACGCGGCGGCGGTGTCCGCCCGCGCCCTCGACCTGGCCGTGCGGGGGTGCGTGACGGCGGTCGACGGGAGTTCGGCGCCCGTCCCGGTGCGGTCGCTGTGCGTCCACGGCGACACCCCGGAGGCGGTCCGGTCGGCGCGTGCCGTCCGCGACGCGCTGCTGGCGGCCGGGGTGGTCCTGCAGGCGTTCGGGTGATCCGGCCGGCCGGCGAGCACGGGCTGCTCGTGGAGACCGGGTCGCTGGAGATGTCCCACCGGCTGGACGCCGCGCTCCGCGACGCGCCGCCGGGCGGGGTGGTCGAGATCGTGCCGGGGCCCGAGACCGTGCTCGTGGTCGCGCCGGGGGCCGACCGGGAGCGGCTGCGCGCGCGGCTCGCGTCCCTGGCGGAGGACGTACGCGAAGGGGCCGGCCCGGCGGCGCGCGAGGGGCGGGTGGTGACGATCCCCGTGGTCTACGACGGCGCCGACCTCGAGTCCGTGGCGAGGCTGGCCGGCATCCCGGTCGACGAGGTGATCTCCCGTCACACCGGGCGCGAGCTCACGGTGGGCTGGCTCGGGTTCGCGCCCGGGTTCGCGTACCTCACCGGGCTCGACCCCGTGCTGCGGACGCCGCGGCTGGAGACGCCGCGCACCTCGGTGCCCGCCGGGTCGGTGGCGGTGGCCGGCCCGTACTCGGCGGTCTACCCCTCGGCCTCGCCGGGCGGGTGGCGGCTGCTCGGGCGCACGTCCACGCGGGTGTGGGACGTGACGGCCGATCCGCCCGCGCTGCTCCTCCCTGGCGTCCGCGTGCGGTTCGAGCGGGTGAGCGGCGCATGATCGAGGTGGTGGCGCCAGGCCCGTACGCGACCGTGCAGGACCTCGGCCGGCCGGGCCTCGCGCACCTGGGGGTGCCGTGCTCGGGAGCGGCCGACGCGCCCGGCCTGCGGCTGGCCAACCGGCTCGTCGGCAACCCGGAGGGGCTGGCCGCCGTCGAGCTGACGTACGGGACGGCGCGGCTGCGGTTCCTCGACGGGGCCTGGGTGGCGCTCGCGGGCGCGCCCGTCACGTCGGAGGCCGGCATGGGAGCGCCGTTCTGGGTGCCTGCGGGGGGCGAGCTGCGGTTCGGGCCGCCGGCGTGGGGTCTGCGGACCTATGTGGCGGTACGCGGCGGCATCGCGGTCGAGCCGGTGCTCGGCAGCCGGTCCACCGACTCGCTGTCGGGGCTGGGGCCGGAACCGCTGCGGGCGGGCACGCTGCTGCCCGTCGGGCCGCCCCAAGGGGAGATCGCGACCGACCTGGCGCCGCCTCCCCCGCCGCGTCCGGCGGTGCTGCGCCTGGTGCCGGGGCCGCGCGACGACTGGTTCGTCCCTGGCGCGCCGGCCGCGCTGTGCGCGCGGCCGTACCGCGTCACCCAGGACAGCAACCGCGTCGGCGTGCGGCTGCGCGGGCCCGAGCTGGTACGGGCCAGGCAGGGCGAGCTGCCGAGCGAGGGCATGGTGCTGGGCGCGGTGCAGGTGCCGCCGAGCGGGCAGCCGATCGTGTTTCTCGCCGACCATCCGCCGACGGGCGGCTACCCGGTGATCGCGGTGGTGCGGGACGCCGACATCCCCGTCGCCGCGCAGCTGCGGCCGGGCGACGAGGTGCGCTTCACGCTGCGGTCACACCACTGACGGTCACAGGGCGACCTGGCCGCTGACGCACGTGACGACGGAGCCGGCCACCCAGACGGCGCCGTCGTCGTCGGCTGACACGTGCACCCGTCCGGCGCGGCCGAGCGCGGTGCCCTGCGAGGCGACGTAGGAGCGCGGCGCGCGTCCTGTGCCGATCAGCCACTGGCCGAGCGCGGCGTTCAGGCTCCCCGTCACCGGGTCCTCCACCGTCGAGCCCCGAAGGGGGAAGAACGCGCGTACCTCGACGTCGCACGGCGACCCAGCCGGGTACGGCCCCACCACGCCCACGTCGACGGGCACCAGGCCGGGCCGCAGCGCGAGCACCGACGCGGCGTCGGGGAGCAGCACGGCGACCCAGCCGGGACCGTTGTCGGCCCACGCGGCGTCCAGCACGCCGTCGCGGGTGATGCCGAGCGCGGCGGCGATCCGCTGGACGAGCTCCTCCTCCACCGGGCCGGAGCGTGTCAGGGGCGGCGCCTGGAAGGCCAGGCCGTCGTCCGTCCGCCGCAGGGTGACGAGCCCGGCGCCGCACTCCTGCACGACCGCCCCTTCGCTGCGCGGTCTGCCCCCGGCCTCCAGCCAGGCGTGGCAGGTGCCGAGGGTGGGGTGTCCGGCGAAGGGCAGCTCGGCGTCGGGGGTGAAGATGCGGACCCGGTAGTCGGCGGCGGCGGACGTCGGCGGCAGCAGGAAGGTGGTCTCGGACAGGTTCGTCCACGCGGCGAAGCGCAGCATCTCGTCGGTGTCCAGGCCCTCGCCGTCGAGGACGACGGCGAGCGGGTTGCCGGCGTACGGCGTCGTGGCGAACACGTCGACCTGGGTGAAGGGGCGCATCGGCGTTCCTTCACTCCGCCGGGGTGCGGCGGCCGCGCGGCTTCTTGCGGCCGGCCACCAGCGTGTCGCCTTCCGCGAGGGGCGGCTCATCGGCGCGCTCGAGCTCCGCGGTGGGCGGGCGCGGGTGCGGCGCGGTGTCCTCCCCCGCCGCCTGGGGCCTCGGCTTCTGCGGAGGAGGCGTGTCGGGGTCCTTCTTCTCCGCAGGAGCGTCGGGGTCCTTGAGCGCGGAGATGACCCGGTCGGCCTCGGCGTCGGCGGCGAACTCGTCGGCCGCCTGCGTCTCCCTGCGCCGGATCACCACCATGTGGTCGACCGACACGCGTCCCGCGCCCACCACGGCGAGCAGCAGGGACGCCGCGGCGAGCAGGATCAGTTCGTTGAGGCTGATGGGGTTGAGCGGCGGGGCCACCAGGAAGACCGCGAGCGCCTCGGCGAACAGGACCAGGCCGGTGACCGAGACCGCCAGGCCGGCGATGAGCAGCGCGCCGCCGATGAGCTCGGCGAGCATGGTGACCGTGGCCCAGGCGCCGGGCGCGGGCGCCCCCTGTTCGAGGAACCGCGCCCCGGTGATCTTGAGTCCGTCCTCCAGCTTGGCCCAGCCGTTGGCGAAGAAGATGCCGCCCACGCCGAGGCGGGCGACTAACGCTGCGACGTCACGAAGGGCCTGTTTCACGACAGATGTCTGCCCTGTGGGGGTCATGGCACACCTCAATCATGGCTCGGTCAATCACGGCTCAGCACGGCCACCGCTGCGGCGGTCAGGCCGAGCAGGACGACGCTCACGACCACGGTCGTGTGCAGGGCGTTGACGAACGCCCACCGGGCGGCGTCGAGCAGCGCGCCCCCGGTGGCCCCGCCGATCTCGGCCGCGACGTGCGCGGCGGAGGCCAGCGACTGCCGGGCCTGGTCCATGCCGCCGGCGGGCACCCCGGGCACGGCGGGCACCCCGGGCGCGTACGCGAGCGCGGTGATCGTGCCGAGGGCGGCCACGCCGAGCCCGGCGCCGAGCTCGTACGCCGTCTCCTCGATGGCGGCGGCACCGCCCGCCCGCGACTCCGGCACCGACGACATGATCGTGTCGGAGGCGGCCAGCAGCGCGACCTGCACGCCGAACCCGATGCCGACGAAGCAGACCGCCAGCATCACCGAGTGGTTCTCGACGCCCCAGGTCAGGGTCGGGGTCAGGGCCAGCGCGACGAGCGCGAGACCGCCGCTCATGGTGGCCCGCATGCCGATGCGCGGCAGGATGTGGGCCGCGGCGAGCCCGCCCAGCACGGCGGAGACGACCAGGGGCAGCATCCGCAGCGCCGCCCTGAGCGGGCTGTCGCCGAGGACGAGCTGGAGGTACTGGGCGAGCATGAGCTGCAGGCCCACCAGAGCGAACACGCCGAGCAGCACGCCCATGACGCCGACCGTGAACTCGCGCCGGGCGAACAGGGCGAGGTCGAGGAAGGGCGACCGCAGGCGGGTCTGGCGGCGTACAAAGGCGACCAGCAGCGCGGCACCCGACAGGAACGTCAGTGCGGCCGCCCACAGCGGCATGAGGCTGCCCGACCCTGCCTCCTTGAGCCCGAACGCCAGCGCGAGGACCCCGGCGACCGAAAGGACGGCGCTGGGCGCGTCCCACGGGCGGTCCTTGCGCGCCCTCGACTCGGGCAGCAGCCGTACGGCGGCGGGCAGCAGGACGAGCAGGATGGGCACGTTGACGAGGAAGACGGCCCCCCACCACAGGTTGACGAGCAGGCCGCCGACGAGCGGCCCGACGGCCGCGCCGGCGGCGGCCACCGCGCTCCAGACGCCGAGCGCCACGGCGCGCTCGCGCCGGTCGGTGAACACCTGGCGGATGAGCGACAGCGTGGCCGGCATGATGATGGCGCCGCCCACGCCGAGCAGCGCCCGCGCGAGGATCAGCACGAGCGGGGTAGGCGCGAACGCGGCCACGGCCGAGGCCACACCGAAGATCACGTAGCCGTACAGGACGAGCCGTTTGCGGCCGTGCCTGTCGCCGAGCGTGCCGAACATGACCAGCAGCGGCGCGACCACCAGGGAGTAGACGTCGATGATCCACAGCAGCTGGACCGCGGACGGTTCGAGCGCGGCGGTCAGTGCGGGGACGGCGATGTGCAGGACTGTCGAGTCGACCGTGATCAGCAGCAGGCTGAGGCAGAGCACGACGAGGACGGACCAGCGTTGATCGTGCCGCTCCGGCTCTGCAGTCCGTACGGGGGGTGCGGACTGGGTGACGGTCATGACCCTCCTTGCGGGCCCGAACCGGATAACAGGGCCCGCTCTCGCGTGGTCGTCGGCGAAGCCCTGCTCGGCGGTCGCTCCCTGCGGAGCCCCTGCCAGCGGCTCCGGCGCCCGGCCTGCGTGGCAGCCTATACCTACGGCGGGCCCTTGCGAGGGGCGATGCCGGGTCACTCGTACGGCCCGGGCAGGCAGAATCCCCACCGCCGCGGGGTCTCCGAACATCTCTAGCGAGATACAGCCATATGTCGTGACCTGTTCAGGATTTCCCGGCGAACCGATCATGGACGCGTGCGGACCGACGCGAGCAGCACCGACGACGACCCCTCCGACCGGTCCTCACGCGAATGGTGTGAAGAGGCCCTGACCAGGCTGAACGCCGGACGCCTCGAGCCGGCGCTGGAGGCCGCGCGCCGGGCGGCCGGCCTCGATCCAGGCGCCGAATGGCCGCAGCGGCTCCTCAGCCTCGTCCACGAGCGGCTCGGCCGCGACGCCGACGCCCTGCCCTTCGCCGAGCGGGCCGTGCGCCTCGCCCCCGGCTCGTGGCCGGCCCGGTTGCGCCTCGCCGCGGCGCTGCGCCGGACGCCGGGCCGCTGGGCCGACGCCGAGGGCCACGGCGAGCTCGCCCGGCGCTTCGCACCCGAACTGGCCGGCCCCGAGGTCCTGCTGGGCGACCTCGCGCTGCTGCGCGGCGACCACCGCGGCGCGGCCCGCCGCTACCGGGCCGCGCTCGCCCGCGACCCCGGCCATCCGCAGGCGCGCGTCAATCTCGGCCTGGCCCTGCTGCGCTGGGAACGTCCGCGCCCGCACCACGACCCTGCCTGGCCGATCGACCCGCGCGAGACCGGCAGGGCCAGACGGGCGCTGGAGGTCTGGTCGCGCCAGGCGCGCCTGCTGGTCGCCGTGGCCACGCTGGCGGTCGGGACGTGCGCGCTCCTGCTCGGCGTCGGGGCCGAGGCCAGGCTCGGCGGCCTCGCCGTGCTCGTGGTGCTGGTCCCGCTCACGGTCAGGCACGCGCGCCGGGTCGAGGTCCTGTCGTACGTGCCGGCGATGTTCCGGCGGGATCCCTGGCTCGGCGCGGGGGTGGCCTCGGCGGCGGTCGCGGTGGCCGCGTACACCGCCTGGCTGCTGCTCGGCGCGGAGCCGGACGATCCCGTCGGCGCGGGGCTCGCGGGGATCGCCGTGCTGAGCTGGCCGGCGCTCGCGGCCGTACGGACGCCGGCCGAGGTGTGGCGCGGACGCCCGCTGCGGGCGCTGGCAGCGCTCTCAGCGCTCGCGCCCGAGGCGGAGGGCGCGGCGGCGCGGGCGGCGCGGCGCAACGCGGGCGTGATGCTCTGGATGGTGCTCGGCAGGACCTGGTCGGTGCTGGTCGCGGTGGCGGCAGGGGCCCTGGTGGTCGACCCGCGGGCGGCCGTGGCGGTGGTGGCGGTGCCGTACCCGATGGTGCGCGGCTACCTGCGCGCCCGGCACCGCGGGGACGTGCCGCTGCGGGCCGCGACCGTGCTGGTGGTGCTCGCCGCGCCCGCCTGCGCGGCGGGCGGGCTCCTCGGGTCGGCGTGGGCATGGCGGGCAGGGTTCGGCGCGCTCGCCCTGGTGGTGCCCGTCTTCGTGGTACGGGCGGCGCGCGCGTGGTGGCGCGGCGGCCCGGGGCCCTGGCGGTCGTCCCTGCTCATGTGCGACCTGCCCGTGGGCGGCGAGCCTTCCGTGGCCCTGGACGCCGAGGTGCGCCGCGCCTTCTCGGCCGCCCGCGGCGTCGTCCTGTCGTACGGCGGTCCGCTGGGGCCGCGCGCCGTGGGAGCGGTGGCCTCCGTGACGTCGTCGGGCGAACTGCGCCTGATCGCCGGGGCCGAGGCCTGGGACGCCGTCGAGGCGGACCCCCGCGTGGCGGTGTTCGCCGGTGACCCGCCCCGGCTGCGGCTGTGGGCCGAGGTGTCCGGCGTCGCGCTGGCCGACGCCGGGGTTCTGCGCGTCACCCCCAAACAGGTACGCGTCGGCGAATTCCCCGGTCGACATCAGCGTCCCGGATGAGAACAATCGGTTCATGCGTTTCCTGCGCACCCCCGACGCGTGCTTCCAAGACCTGCCCGACTTCCCCTACGAACCCCGTTACGCCGAGCTGCCCGGCGGCCCCCGCATGGCGTACGTCGAGGCCGGCCCCGCCGACGGCGAGCCGGTCGTGCTGCTGCACGGCGAACCCAGCTGGTCGTTCCTCTACCGCCACGTGATGCGCGAACTGGCCGCGGCAGGGCTGCGCGCCGTCGCGCCCGACCTGGTCGGGTTCGGACGCTCCGACAAACCCGCGGACCCGGCCGACCACAGCTACGCCCGCCACGTCGAGTGGACCCGCGCGCTGCTGTTCGACGCGCTCGGCCTCGACCGCGTCACCGTCGTCGGCCAGGACTGGGGCGGCCTCATCGGGCTGCGCGTCGCCGCCGAGCACCCGAAGCGGATCGCGCGGATCGTGGCCGCCAACACGGGGTTGCCCTCGGGTGACAATCCCCTGCCGGACGTCTGGCACCGGTTCAGGGACGCCGTCGCCAAGGCCCCCGTGCTCGACGTCGGCCGGCTGGTGCAGGCGGGCTGCCGCACCGAGCTGACGCCGCAGGTTCGGGCGGCGTACGACGCACCGTTCCCGGACGAGTCGTACAAAGCGGGCCCGCGGGCGATGCCCGGTCTGGTGCCCATCACTCCCGACGACCCGGCCGCGCCCGCCAACCGCGCTGCCTGGCAGGTCCTCACCACGCTCGACCGGCCGTTCCTGGTGGCGTTCTCCGACAGCGACCCGATCACCGGGGGCATGGCTCCCGTGCTGCGCCGGTCGATGGCCGGGGCGGCCGGCCTGCGACATCCCGTCATCGAAGGCGCGGGCCACTTCCTGCAGGAGGACGCGGGCGCCGAACTCGGCCGCGAGATCGCCCGTTTCGTGACCGCCACCTAGCGTGTCAGGTCCGCCCAATCGTCGGTCCGGTGCGGTATAACCGGGGGCGGACCGGGGAGGCGTGATGCGTGAGTCCGACAGGGCCCAGGCGGCGGGACGGGTCGCGGCGCGGGATCTGTTCGAGAAGGTTCGGCTGCGGTACTTCGAGATTCCTCCCGCCGTGCGCCGGGTGCTCTACGCGGTGGCCCTCGTGGCCGCCATGGGCGCGGGCGCGGCGCTCGGCTGGGACCTTCTGCAGACCTTCCCCCTCGTCCTGCTGCTGCTCGCCTTCGTCGCGCTGACCATGCGCTTCCCGCGCGCCGCCGCCACCGCGCTGGTGGTCGTGGGCTGGGTCGTGGTGGCGCTGCCGCTCTTCTCGGCGCTCTTCCCCGCGGGCTCGGGCTGGCTGCACCTCATGGTGGCGCTGGCGCTGCCGGTGGCCGCCGCCGCCCACCTCATCCGCTGGGTCACCCCTTGGACGACGACGCTGCTCGCGCTGCTGCCCGCGGCCGTGCTCGGCGCCGCGCTCTCCCCTCTCTCCGCCGGCACGGCGTTCTGGGGGGCCTGCGCGGCGGCGGCCGCCGTGCTCGTCCACCGCTTCGTGCTCGCCCGCCGGGCCCGCGCGGAGGTCACCGCCGCCGAGGAGCGGCAGCTGCGCGTACGCGTCCGCGAAGGCCGGCCGGAGGCGCCGGCCGATCGGTCGGGCCCGCCGCCGCAGATCTCCGTCGAGGAGGCCCTCGCCGAGCTCGAGAGCATGATCGGGCTCGCGCCGGTCAAAGAGCAGGTGCGTTCGATCGCCGCCTCCATCGAGGCGTCCCGGCTGCGCGCCGAGGCCGGCTACACCGCAGGACGGCCCACCCGTCACTTCGTCTTCACCGGCCCGCCCGGCACCGGCAAGACCACCGTGGCCCGCACCCTCGCGAAGATCTTCTACGCGTTCGGCCTGCTCGACACGCCGTACGTGGTCGAGGTGCAGCGGGCCGACCTGGTCGGCGAGTTCCTCGGCGCGACCGCCATCAAGACGAACGAGGTCGTCGACCGGGCGCTCGGCGGCGTGCTGTTCGTCGACGAGGCCTACAGCCTGATCAACTCCTCCGACGGCCAGCCCGACCGCTTCGGCGCCGAGGCCGTCCAGACGCTGCTCAAGCGGGCCGAGGACGACCGCGACCGGCTGATCATCATCCTGGCCGGCTACGAGCAGGAGATGAGCTCCTTCCTGTCCAGCAACCCGGGCCTCGCCAGCCGGTTCGCGACGCGGGTGCGCTTCCCCGGCTACTCCCCCGCCGAGCTGGTCGAGGTCACCGAGCTGCTGCAGCGGCGCAGGGGCGACACGATGGCCGCCGGCACCCGGCGGGCGCTGCTCGGCCTCTACGACGACGTGCACCGGCGCGGCCTGGTCGACGAGCTGGGCAACGCCCGCTTCGCCCGCAGCCTGGTCGAGGCCGCCGCGCAGGCCCGCGACGTGCGCGTGGTGGGCGCGGGCGGCACGCCGAGCACCCACGACCTGGTGACCACCACGACGCCCGACGTCACCAAGGCGTTCGAGGAGCTGACCGCCCGCTTCCGCGGCTACGTCGCCACCCCCACGCTGGAGGACGCGCTCGCCGACCTCGACCGCATGGCAGGGCTCGAGCCGGTCAAGCGCCAGGTGCACGCGATCGCCGCGCAGCTGCAGGTCGCCCGCATGCGGCAGGAGCGCGGGCTGCCCGCGCCGCCGCAGATGCGCCACTTCGTGTTCGTCGGCCCGCCCGGCACCGGCAAGACGACGGTGGCGCGCGTCCTCGGCCGGGTCTTCGCCGCGCTCGGGCTGCTCGCCCGGCCCGACGTCGTCGAGGCCCACCGGGCCGACCTGGTCGGCCAGCACCTGGGCTCGACCGCGATCAAGACCAACGAGCTCGTCGACCGGGCGCTCGGCGGCGTGCTCTTCATCGACGAGGCCTACAGCCTGGTCAACCCCGGCTACCAGGGCGGCGACGCGTTCGGCGCGGAGGCCGTGCAGACCCTGCTCAAGCGGGCCGAGGACGACCGCGACCGGCTCGTCGTCGTGCTGGCCGGCTACGAGCGCGAGATGGACGCCTTCCTGTCCACCAACCCCGGCCTGGCCAGCCGGTTCAACCAGCGGGTGGCCTTCCCCAGCTACTCGCCGGGCGAGCTGCGCGAGATCGCGGTGCTGCAGGCCGAGAAGTCGGGCGACAAGTTCGACGACGACGCGCTGAGCCGCCTCGACGAGGTCTTCGCGTACGTGTGCGCGCAGCGGCTGATCGACGGGCTCGGCAACGGCCGCTTCGCCCGGTCGCTCTTCGAGCGCGCGGCCATGCGCCGCGACGTGCGCCTGGCCGCCCACACCGGGCGCGGCGGCACCGCCAGCGCGGCCGACCTCACCACGATCACCAGCGACGACGTGCGCACCGCGGTCGACGAGCTCTCCGGTCGTTGACCTTCTTTGGCAGGTCGCCTGCGACGCGTCCGTAACATGGTGTAGCAATATGGCTACATGTGGTGCGCGTCGAGAGGGGGGGCGATGGCGGGGTTCCTGGCCCGCAGGCTGCTCAGCTACGCCGTGCTCGTGAGCGTCGCCGCCAGCCTCGCCTACCTGCTGGCCGCCACGGCGCTCGACCCCCGATCCAACTACGCCGACCGCACTCCCAAACCGCCGCCGGCCGTGGTCGACGCCCAGCTGACCGCGCTCAACCTCAACGACAAGACACCGCTGCTGCAGCGCTACGCGACATGGGCGGGCGGCGTGCTGCACGGCGACTTCGGCAAGACGGTCACGGGCGCCCCGGTCAACGAAGACCTCAAGAGGCGGATGGGCGTCACCTTCCGCCTGGTCATCGTGGGGTTGATCTGCGGCAGCCTGCTCGGGGTGCTCGTGGGCGCGCTCGCGGCGGTGCGCCAGTACGGCTGGTTCGACCGGCTCACCACCGGGCTGTCGTTCCTGGTGCTGGCCGTGCCTGTGGTGGTGCTGGCCAACGTGCTCATCCTGGTCGCCACCTGGGCCAACGAGAACGTGTTCGGCCGCTACGTGTTCCTGGTCAGCGGCGAGTACAGCGACGGCCTGACCACCGGGTTCCTGGGCCATCTCGTCGACCGGTTGCAGCACCTGATCCTGCCGACGATCTCGCTGTCGGTGGGGCTGATCGCCGTCTTCAGCCGCTACCAGCGCAACATGATGCTCGACGTGCTCGACGCCGACTTCGTCCGTACGGCGCGGGCCAAGGGGCTGAGCAGGCGGCGGGCCCTGACCCGGCACGCGCTGCGGACGGCGCTGATCCCCGTGGTGACCTACTTCGCGTTCACGTTCGGCGCGCTGCTGACGGGGGCGACCTTCACCGAGAAGATCTTCGGCTGGCACGGGCTGGGCGAACAGCTGATCAACTCGATCTTCAGCAACGACGTCAACACCGTCGCGGCGATCTCCTTGCTGGCCGCCGTCGCCGTGCTGGCCGCGTCGTTCGCCTCCGACCTGCTGCACGCGGCGCTCGACCCGAGGGTGCGGGCCTGATGACGCTGTCGGAGGAGCAGCTGGCCGAGGGGTTCGGCGCCGTCTCCAAGGTGCCGTCCCGCACCCGCGTGGTCGCGCGCCGGTTCTTCGCCTCGACGCAGGGGCGCATCGGCTTCGCGGTGCTCGCGCTGATGTTCCTGCTGGCCTTCGCGGGGCCGCTCATCAGCCCGTGGTCCTACACCGACAAGGACTTCACCGCGTTCATGCAGCCGCCTTCGACCCGCCACTGGTTCGGAACGCTCCAAACGGGCTCCGACGTCTTCGCGGTCACGCTGCGCGGCATGCAGAAGTCGCTGGTCGTGGGGCTGCTCGCGGCGCTGATCTCCACGGCGCTGGCGGCGGTGGTGGGCTCGTTCGGGGGTTACTTCCTTGGCTGGACCGACCGGACGCTGAGCTGGGTGACCGACCTGCTGCTCGTGCTGCCGGCGTTCCTCGTGCTGGCCATCCTGTCGCCGGTGTTCGGGCCAGGGCAGTGGGCGCTGTTCGTGGTCATGCTGGCGCTGTTCCTGTGGATGGTCACCTCGAAGATCGTGCGCGGGATGGCGATCTCGGTGAAGCAGCGCGAGTTCGTCCAGGCCGCCCGCTACATGGGCGTGCCGCCGGTGCGGATCATCTTCCGGCACGTGATCCCCAACCTGTCGTCGCTGCTGATCGTCGACGCCACGCTCAACGTCAGCACCGCGATCCTCACCGAGACCTCGCTGTCGTACTTCGGGTTCGGCATCCAGCCGCCCGACGTGTCCTTCGGGACGCTCATCGCCGACGGCTCCAAGACGGCCGTCTACGCGCCGTGGACCTTCTGGTTCGTGGCGGGGCTGCTGGTGGTGACCGTGCTCGCGGTGAACCTCATCGGCGACGCGCTGCGTGACGCGTTCGACCCGTCGTCGGGGCGGCGGCGGTGAAGCCGGTCCTCGAGGTGAGCGACCTCACCGTGTCGTTCGGCGACGTCCACGCCGTACGGGGGGTGAGCTGGTCCGTACGCAGGGGCGAGGTTCTCGGCATCGTCGGCGAGTCGGGTTCGGGCAAGTCGGTCACCTCCGCCGCGATCATGGGTCTGCTGCCGCCGGGCGCGAAGGTCACCGGCTCCGTACGCCTGCACGACACCGAGCTGATCGGCGCTCCCGAGCGGGCGCTCAACTCCTTCCGCGGCAGGTCCATCTCGATGGTGTTCCAGGACCCGCTGTCGGCGCTCACCCCGGTCTACCGGGTGGGCGACCAGATCGCCGAGGCCGTCCGCGTGCACCAGCGGGTCAGCAAGGAGGCCGCACAGGTCAAGGCGGTCGAACTGCTCGACCTCGTCGGCATCCCCCGGCCGGCGGAGCGGGCGCTGGCGTTCCCGCACGAGTTCTCGGGCGGCATGCGGCAGCGCGTGGTCATCGCGATGGCCATCGCCAACGACCCCGACGTGATCATCTGTGACGAGCCGACGACGGCGCTCGACGTCACCATCCAGGCCCAGGTGCTCGACGTGCTGAAGCTGGCGCAGGCCAGGACCGGCGCCGCGATCATCATGATCACGCACGATCTCGGGGTGGTGGCCGGGTTCGCCGACCGGGTGATGGTCATGTACGCCGGCCGGTCCGTCGAGGTGGGCGCGGTCGACGACATCTACTACCGGATGCGGATGCCGTACACGGTGGGGTTGCTCGGCTCGGTGCCGCGGGTCGACAGCGGCGGGCGGCCGCTCACGCCGATCGAGGGCAACCCGCCCTCCCCCGCCGCGCTGCCCCCCGGGTGCCCGTTCGCGCCGCGCTGCCCGATGCGCATCGACGCCTGCGACGACGAGGAGCCACCGCTGTTCCCGGTCGGCGACGGGCACCACGCCGCGTGCATCCGCTGGGAGGAGGTACGCCCCCACGAGCCCGCGCGGCAGCCGCCGGCCCCCGATCGGGCGCCCAGGAGCGAGCGGACGGTGCTGGAGGTCAGCGGCCTGGTCAAGGACTACCCGCTGGTCAAGGGGGCGGTCTTCAAGCGCCGGGTGGGCACGGTGCACGCGGTGGCCGGGGTCAGCTTCGACGTCCGCGAGGGCGAGACGCTGGGCCTGGTCGGCGAGTCCGGGAGCGGCAAGACCACCACGCTGACGCAGATCCTCGAGCTGACCGCGCCGCAGGAGGGCGCGATCGTCGTGCTCGGCCACGACGCCGCGCGGCTCGACCGGGCCAGGCGCACCGCGATCCGGCGCGACATGCAGGTGGTCTTCCAGGACCCGCTGGCCGCGCTCGACCCGCGCATGACGGTGTACGACATCCTGGCCGAGCCGCTGCGTACGCACGGCACGCGCGAGCCCGGCCGCCGGGTGGCCGAGTTGCTCGACCTGGTCGGCCTGCATCCCTCGCACGCCGCCCGTCACCCGCAGAGCTTCTCGGGCGGTCAGCGGCAGCGCATCGGCATCGCCAGGGCGCTCGCGCTGGAGCCGCGGCTGCTGGTGCTGGACGAGCCGGTCTCCGCGCTCGACGTGTCGATCCAGGCCGGCGTGCTCAACCTGCTCGGCTCGCTCAGGGCCAGGCTCGGGCTGTCCTACCTGTTCGTGGCGCACGACCTGGCCGTGGTGCGGCACATCGCCGACCGGGTGGCCGTGATGTACCTGGGCCGGATCGCCGAGATCGGCCGGGTCGACGCCGTCTACGACGCTCCGGCGCACCCGTACACGCAGGCTCTGCTGTCGGCGATCCCGGTGCCCGACCCCGTGCGCGAACGGTCGCGCGAGCGGATCCTGCTCGAGGGCGATCTCCCGAGCCCGGCCGACCCTCCGTCGGGCTGCCGCTTCCGTACCAGGTGCCCGAAGTTCCGGGCCGAGCTCACCCCTGACGAACGCGTGCTCTGCGTGGACGTCGAGCCCGAGGTGCGGGCCGTGGCCGACGACCATGGCGCGGCCTGCCACTACGCGAAGAGCCGCGAAGTCGTCTAGATCGACCAGGAGGAGTTCGTTCGATGGAAGCATCACGTCGTGTCGTGGCCGTCGCGGTGACGGGTGCGCTGCTGCTGACCGGCTGCGGTGAGGGGCGGGGAGGCGGGCCGGGGGGCATGGACGGCACGGGCGACGACCGTACGCTCAAGGCCTTCGACATCAACCCGCAGCCGCGCGAGAACGTCCGCGACGGCGGGACGCTGCGGTGGGGCATCAACGAGTTCCCCGCGCAGTGGAACCGCAACCACGTCGACGGCAACCTCGCGGTCGCGGCGGCGGTCAGCAACGCGCTGCTGCCCGCGCCGTTCGTGTCCGACGAGAAGGCGCAGATCTCGGTCGACCCCGACTACGTGCTGGCCGCCGAGGTGACCGATCGGCGGCCGAAGCAGGTGGTGACGTACACACTGAACCCGCGGGCGAAGTGGTCGGACGGCAAGCCGATCACGTGGGCCGACTACGCGGCGCAGTGGCGGGCGCTCAACGGGCGCGACCCCGCCTACCGGATCGCCTCCTCCACCGGTTACCAGGACATCGAGAAGGTGGCCAGGGGCAAGGACGACCATGAGGTGGTGGTGACGTTCGCCCGGCCGTTCGGCGACTGGCAGTCGCTGTTCGGGCCGCTCATGCCGGCCTCCACCAACAACAGCCCGCAGGCGTTCAACAACGCGTGGCTGAACAAGATCCCGGTGACGGCGGGACCGTTCAAGTTCGGCGGCTTCGACCAGACGGCCAAGACCATCACGCTGGTGCGCGACGACGCGTGGTGGGGCGCGCGGGCCAAGCTCGACCGGATCGTCTACCGGGCCTCCGAGCAGGACTCACTGATCGGCGCGTTCAGCAACGGCGAGCTGGACATCATCGACGTGGGGCCGTCCGCGCCCGACTACGCCCGTGCCAGGAACACCCCTGGAGCGCAGGTGCGGCAGGCGGCCGGGCCCGACTTCCGGCACTTCACCTTCAACGGCTCCAGCGAGTTGCTGAAGGACCGCAACGTCCGCCAGGCGATCCAGCTCGGCATCAACCGCCAGGCCATCGCGGAGTCCGACCTGCAGGGTCTCGACTGGCCGACCACGCTGCTGAACAACCACTTCTTCATGAACACGCAGGAGGGCTACCAGGACAACGCGGGCAGCCTCGGCGTCTACAACCCGGAGAAGGCCAAGCAGCTGCTGGACGCGGCCGGCTGGCGGATGTCCGGCTCGGTCCGGATGAAGAACGGCAAGCCGCTCGATCTGCGGCTCGTGGTGCCCTCGGGGGTGCAGGTGAGCAAGGCGGAGGGTGAGCTGGCGCAGAGCATGCTCGCCCAGATCGGGGTGAAGATCACCATCAAGTCCGTGCCGAGCGACGACTTCTTCACCCGGTACGTCATCCCCGGCAACTTCGACATCACGCCGTTCGCCTACATCGGGACGCCGTTCCCGGTGTCGAGCAGTTACGGCATCTACGCCAACGCCACCGACGGGCGGTGGAACGCGAACTTCGGCCGTACCGGGTCGGCGGAGATCGACGCGGCCATGCGCCGGGCGTCGCAGAGCCTCGACCAGAAGCGGGCCCGTGTCGCGACGAACGAGGCCGACAAGCTCATCTGGCAGGAGGTGAACGTGCTCCCGCTCTACCAGCGGCCGCAGAACGTCGCGGTCAAGGAGAGCCTGGCGAACGTGGGCGCGCGCGGCTTCCACGACCTCGACTACGAGAACATCGGGTTCGTGCGCTGACCTGATCGGGCACGGCGGGCGCAGGGTCCGCCGTGCCCGACTGTCAGGCCGAGGCTCCGGCCTTGACGCGGTCGACCAGGCCCTCGGTGCCTTCGGCCCGGGCGCAGTGGGCGCAGCAGAACCAGTGCTCGCCCGACTGCACGCCGTGCCCGATCACCTTGGTGCCGCAGTGCTCGCAGATGGGCGCCATGCCCTCGATCGCGCACTGGAAGCAGTCGAACGTGTGCACCGCTCCCTGTGCGTGCACCTCGAACGCCATGTCGTACTCGTTGCCGCAGGTTTCGCAAACAGCCATGATGGTCCCCTTCACCGACGATCCGCGGTCGGGATACCCCGTTTGATGGTCCCATTTCCTCAATAGGTGCTTATATTCCGTCCTTTATCCGCGTTCGGCGATAAATCGGGCGATGAGCGGCAGGCCGAGCAGCCCGAGAGCCGCCAGGGCCACGGGGAGGCCGAGCCAGCCGCTCAACCCCGCCACCAGCAGGGGGCTGGCCACGAAGCCCGCGTACGAGATCGTGGAGATGCCCCACACGAGCGTGCCACCGGCGTCGTCGGCGGCGGCGTGCGCGAGCAGGGCGGGCACCAGCGGGCCGAGCGCCAGCCCGGTGAGCGCGAACCCGGCCACCGACACCGGCACGCTGCCGCCGAGCCCCGCCAGGGCGATGCCCGCCCCTCCCCCGGCCCCCGCCACCAGGTACAGCGGACGCAGGCGGAGCCGGGGCAGCGCCTGCGCGACCATCCGGGCGACCGTCAGCGCCGCCATGTACGCGGCCGGCGCGGCGCTCGCCACCACGGGCGTGGCGTCGCGGTGCTCCTCCAGGAGCAGCACCGACCACTGCTCGACCGAGTTCTCGATCACCAGGACACAGGCCGCCAGCGCGCCGAGCACGGCCGCCGCGCCCCACAGCCGCCGTACGGGCAGCGTTTTCGCCCGATCGGGCAGGCCGCTGCCCAGCGGCAGCGCCACCAGGGTCAGGGCGGCGGCCCCGATGACGAGGGCGATGAGCACGAGCACCGTGTCGGCGCCGAACCCGTACGAGCGGGCGAGGCCGGTGAGCGGGGCCGTCACGATGACCACGAGCGGGAACGCGGCATGCACGGCCTGGAAGAGGCGGCGGCCGCTCTCGCGCTCGGCGCGTCCTGTCGCGAGGTTGAGCGTCACGTCGAGAGCGCCGCTCGTGGCGCCGACCAGCAGCAGGGCCGCGGCGAGTTGCCCACCGGTGGTCGCGCGGCCGACCCCCGCCACGCTGACCGCGAACAGGACTGTGGCCAGTGCCAGCGCGGCGCGTTCGCGCCCGCGGGCGAAGCGTCCGGCGAGCGCCATCGCCGGCACGGCCCCGATGGGTACGGCGCTCAGCGCCGCGCCCAGGTCGGCCGCGGACAGTCCCGTCGCGACCTTGACCGCGGGCAGCAGCACCGACCACGCTCCCCAGAACACGGCCCACGCCGCGCTGATCACGATCAACGGCATCCGTCTGGGCCTCCGCCTCTTCTCGTCGTGTGGGGTACGGCCCCGATCGAGGGTAGGGGGTCCGGTACGGCCTGCCCGGCCGTAGGGGGTCCGGTACGGCCTGCCCGGCCGCTGTCGCGCCCGGCTGAAGGGCCGCGGACGGAGATCCGGCCGCTTTTCGCACTGACCTGTCACGAACGAGCCACTTGATCTGTCCTCCGTACGACAGCCCATCACGGAGGTTTGAGATGACCCAGCGCATCAACATCGCCCAGCACGTGCCCGAGGTGTACCACCACTTCCTCGCGGTGGAGAAACTGCTGCGCGGGAGCGAGTTGCCGACCAGCACGCTCGAACTCGTCAAGCTGCGCGCCAGCCAGATCAACGGCTGCGGTTACTGCGTCGACATGCACAGCCGCGACATGAAGAAGGCGGGAGAGAGCGACGAGCGGCTCTGGTCGGTGGTCACCTGGCGTGAGGCCACGGTCTTCACCCCGGCCGAGCGGGCGGCGCTGGCCCTGACGGAGGAGGCGACGAGGCTGGCCGACCGCGAGGCCGTGCCGGACGCCGTGTGGGAGCAGGCGGCCGAGCACTACAGCGAACGGCAGCTCAGCCTGCTGCTCGTGGCACTCGCGATGATCAACGCCTGGAACCGCATCGGCGTGGCAGCCCGGCTCACGCCCGGGACCTGAGCGACCCTCACGACGCGACCGCGTCGAACCGGGCCGCCGTAGGTGCGCGTGGCGGGTGGCCGCCCGCCACGCGCACCGACGAGCTCCGGAAGGGGACACCATGAAACGCCTCAGAGTCAGCAAGGCCGCCAGGCGGCGGACCCGGTCCGTCGTGGAGCTGGATCTGCGGTCACCCGCAGGTCGCACGCTTCCCTACTGACCCGATCCTTACACCCGACTTACGGGAGATTCTGTAGTTAATATCGATAACAAGCACATCACGGGGGGCTCACGATGAAGAAGTTGGCAGTGGTGCCGACGCACCCGGTCAGGCACACGGTCCGCGACATCCGGACGGCGAGCCGCCGCAAGCCGCTGACCGACTCCAAGGTGGTCGACCTGCGGGCCTACACCGGGCGCAACGTCATCCGCTTCCCTGGCGGTCCGACCTCCGCGGCCTGACCGCCGGGCGGCTCGGCTCAGCCGTACAGGCGCCGGGCGTACGCCTCGCCGTAGTACTCCTCGAGCTGTTCGACGCTCTCCTCCACCACCTGCACGTCCTTGACCAGCCTCGCGTGGGACGGCAGCGCGTCGGCGGTCCAGGAGTCGGGCTTCCACAGCGAGGAGCGCAGGAACGCCTTGGCGCAGTGGAAGAAGATCTGCTCGATCTCGACGACGAGCGCGAGGTGGGGGCGGTGGCCCTTGACGATCATCTCGTCGAAGAACGGGGCCTCGCGGACGAGCCGGGCGCGGCCGTTGATGCGCAGTGTCTCGTTGCGTCCAGGGATCAGAAAAATCAGCCCCACGTGCGGATTTTTCAGGACATTGAGGAATCCGTCCGCTCGGCGGTTGCCCGGACGGTCCGGGATCGCGATCGTGGCGTCGTCGATGACGTGGACGAACCCCGCCGGGTCGCCCTTGGGCGAGACGTCGCAGTTGCCGTGCTGGTCGGAGGTGGCGATGAGGCAGAACGGGGACGTCGCCAGCCACTGCCGGTCGCGCTCGTGGAGGCGTACGCGCTCCTTCGTGGCGGCCCGGGGCATGACCTCGCCCAGCAGCTCGCGCAGCTCCGCTTCCGACCCGATCTCCGTCCAGCTCATGCGATCTCCTTTATCGGCAGTTGATCCCATCCTGGCATGGTTCGTCACCTTGCTCCTGCCAACGGCGAGCGTCCGCCATCGCCCCCAGATACGCGTCTCGCTCGGCCTGGAACCTGTCCGGATCGACGCCCTGTCGCTCGGCGCGTACGTGCAGCATGGTCAGCTCGGTGGCGGCGTGCTGGTAGTCGCTCATGGCCTGGCCGAACCCCTTGCGCCTGGCCCACTGGCGGGCCGCCTTGCGGCCGGTCAAAGTGGTGAGCATCCGCAGGTCGGCCGGGGAGACCAGCCCGGTCTCCTCGTAGACGGGCAGGTAGTGGCCCATCCTGGCGATGAGCTGGCGGCGTTCTCTGACGGTCACGACGATGAGGAAGATCAGCGCACCCATGATGACCAGGTACGCGGCGCTCAGCAGGCCCAGCGACCTGGCGCTGGCCGCCCCGTTCCACAGGCCGTGCAGCAGGACGGCCGCCAGGTAGCCGAGCGGGACGGCGGCGTAGCGGGCCACGACGGTCCTGCGGGTCAGCGCGTACGCGACCCCGAGACCGATCATGGACGTGTAGATCGGGTGGCCGAGCGGGTCGATCAGCCCGCGCAGCACGAACAGCTGCACCGCGGCGCGGATGCCGTCCTCGCCGTAGGAGAGCAGGTAGTAGCCGACGTTCTCCACGGCGGCGAAGCCGAGCCCGGCCATGGACGCGTACACGATGCCGTCGGTCAGGCCGTCGATCTCCTTGCGCCGGCGCAGGAGCAGCAGCAGGGCAGAGCCCTTGAACGCCTCCTCGACCACCGGGGCCAGCACGACGGTGCCGATGTACTCGACCTCCCCGGTGCCGTAGCCGGCGCGGGCGAACAGGGCCTGGCCGGCCAGCGTCAGGGCGATGCCGAGCACGATCGCCACGCCCGCGCCCCAGGCGAAGGCGAACGCGAGGTTCAGCCTCGGCTCGGGTTCGAGCCTGTCCAGCGAGAGGACGGCCGCGAGCAGCACCGGAAGGGGTGCCACGGCCAGTAACGCGGACAGGCCGAACCCGACGGGACCGCCGGCGCGCAACATGATGGCGAGGACGATCAGCGCGAGCACGCCCGACACGACGAGACCGACGAGCAGGGCCTTGCTGGGGCGCTGGGCGAGGGACGGTGCTGTCATGGTGGTGCCTGTCTTCCCGCCCGCCCGGCCCGCTATGCGCCCCGCCCGGCTACAGGCGGTTAACGGTCGGCCGCTTCGCGGTAGTACGGGTCCGCGACGACCGGCTCCCCGTCCGCGTACGAGTACACCTCGCGGCCGGAGACGAAGACCTTGAGCGCTCGGCTCATCACGTCGAGCGGGTCGCCCGACCAGATGACCACGTCGCCGTCAAGGCCGGGCTTCAGCGAGCCGACCCGGTCGTCGAGGCCCATGATGCGGGCCGGGTTCACGGTGATCGAACGCAGCGCGTCGGCCGGGTCGAGCCCCTCCTTGACCGCCAGCGTGGCCTGGTGGACGAGGAAGTGGATGGGCACGACGGGGTGGTCGGTGGTGATCGCCAGCTCGACGCCCGCCCGCGCCAGAATGCCGGGGTTGCTCAGCGAGCGGTGGCGCAGCTCGACCTTGGATCGGCTGGTGAACAGCGGGCCGATGATCACCGGGATGTTCCGCTCGGCCAGCGTGTCGGCCAGCAGGTGTCCCTCGGTGCCGTGGTTGATCACGAGCCGGTAGCCGAACTCGTCGCTCAGCCTGAGCGCGGTGGCGATGTCGTCGGCGCGGTGCGTGTGCTGGCACCAGGGCAGCTCGCCGTCCAGCACGCGGACCAGGACCTCGAGCGTGCCGTCGCGGTCGAAGGGCTTGCCCTCGGCCTCGGCCGCGTCCCTCTTGGCCTTGTAGTCCTGCGCCTTCATGAACGCGTCGCGGATCACCGCGGCGACGCCCTGGCGGGTGGAGGGCAGCTTCTTCTGGTCGCCGTAGACGCGCTTGGGGTTCTCGCCGAGCGCGCTCTTGACGCTGACCGGCTCCTTGAGCAGCATCTCGTCCACGGACCTGCCCCAGCACTTGATCGCGACCGTCTGGCCGCCGATCGGGTTGCCGGAGCCCGGCTTGATCACCGCGGTGGTCACGCCGCCGGACAGGGCGTCGCCGAACGCCAGGTCCGCCGGGTTGATGGCGTCGAGGGCGCGCAGGCGGGCGCCGTTCGGGTCGGTCATCTCGTTGGTGTCCTGGCCGGCCCAGCCCTCGGCCTCCTCGTGGACACCGAGGTGTCCGTGGGCCTCGACGAAGCCCGGCAGCACCCAGCCGCCCGCGGCGTCCACGACGGGGGTTCTCTCGGGCACGGCCACGTCACGGCCGACCTCGGTGATCTTCCCGTCCTGGATGAGCACGGTTCCGCCGTCGATGGGGTCGCCGTCGACCGGTACGACATATCCCCCGGTAATAGCAAGATTCATGACAGGCAACCTACCGGTCAGCGGGGTTGTAGCCCCAGGTGCACGTGGGATCTCTCAGCGACTTCGAGGGGAGGCCCCCTGGCCGATTCCGGATGTCCGCGACTAGCTAGGTATAGGGTGAAATTTCATATCCGCGTACTCATGAGGACGGTTGATGGCGGAACCCGGCCCTCGGTCGCTGTCGGACGACGAGCTGTCGAAACTGCTGGCAGCCCAGCGCTTCGGCGCGCTGGCGACCAGCAGGAGCGGTGGCCCGCCGCAGATGTCCACGGTCGCGTACGCCTGGGACCCCGAACACCGCGTCATCCGCATCGCCACCGTCGCCGACCGGCCCAACGCCCGCCGGCTCCGCCACGACCCCCGCTGCGCGCTCTACGTCGCCAGCGACGACTTCTGGTCGTTCGTCGTGGCCGAGGGCAAGGCGGAGCTGTCGCCCGTGAGCACACGGCCGGGTGACGAGGTGGGCCTGGAACTGCTGGCCATGCAGCCGCCGTTCGCCGATCCCCTCGACGAGCAGGCGTTCCTCCAGCAGATGGCGGCCGACCGCCGCATGGTGATCAGGCTCCCCGTGACGCGCCTGTACGGCACGTACCTGGACATGCCGTCGGAGTGACGCTCTCCGCGTGTCGAATGCTCATCCGCGCGGCACCCTCGGGCTACTCTGCCCTCGACTCCCTGTCATAAAGCCCCGTCATCGTCGGGTCGTCGTCTCTCCCCCAGTAGAGGAGATTCATGTTCGAGCGACTCGCCGCCGTCGTCGCCACCTCGCTCGCCGTCATCACCGCCGCTCCCGCGACCCCACCAACCGCTGCCGAGCCCGGCACGACCACCCATGTGATCGCCCACCGCGGCGCGTCCGCCTACGCGCCCGAGAACACCATCGCCGCCTTCGAGCTGGCCGGTGAGCAGGGCGCCGACATGTTCGAGCTCGACGTCCAGGAGACCGAGGACCACCAGCTCGTCCTCATGCACGACACGACACTGACCCGCACCACCGACGTCGAGCAGGTGCACCCCGGCCGCTCCCCCTGGAACGTCCGCGACTTCACCCTCTCCCAGATCCGCAAGCTCGACGCCGGCTCGTGGAAGTCACGCGCGTACGCCCACGAAAGCGTGCCCACGCTCGGCGAGGCGCTGCACGCCATGCAGGACTCCGGCATGGGCCTGCTGCTTGAGGTCAAGAGCCCGGAGCTCTACCCCGGCATCGAGGCCCGCATCGCCGCGGAGCTGCGCCGGCACCCCTCGTGGTCGGCCCCCGGGCGGGTGATCGTGCAGTCGTTCGACTGGGAGTCGATGCGCAGGTTCCACGAGCTGATGCCCGAGGTGGCCGTCGGGTTGCTCGGCACACCGCCCACCGGGCGGCTGCGCGAGCTGGCCGCGTTCGCCTCCCAGATCCACCCGCAGTACGGGACGCTGTCCGCCTCGTACGTGCGGCGCGTGCACGGGTTCGACATGGAGGTCTTCACCTGGACCGTCGACGACGTCGACGCCATGCGCCGCATGATCGGCCACGGCGTGGACGGCGTCATCACCAACCGGCCGGACGCGCTGCGCGACCTCGTCGACTCCTGACGCGCCCATGAGGAAGAGGGGCCCGCGCGGTGCGGGCCCCTCTTTCAGATGGTGCGACGGTACGGTCAGCTGCAGCCGCTGGTGGAGCCGCAGCCCTCGCAGACATAGCAGCTACCGGCCGGACGCATCTTCGTGCCGCACGTCATGCACAGCGGCGCGTCGGCCGTGAAGCGCTGGTGGCTCTCCAGCGTCAGCTCCTTGACCGTCGGCGCCTCCGCCTTCGGCGCGACCTCGATGGGCGCCGACTGGGCCAGCGCCTCACGGTCGACCGCCTCCTGCAGCGCCGCGGGGTCCTCGCCGCGCTGCTGCGCCGCCCGCTCGGCCGCCGAGAAGATGCCGAGCGCCGCCCGCTCGTCGTAGGGCAGGTGGTCGAGGGCCAGACGGCGGAAGATGTAGTCCATCACCGACGTGGCCATCCGGATGTCGGGGTCGTCCGTCATGCCGGCCGGCTCGAAGCGCATGTTGACGAACTTGCTCATGTACGTCTCCAGCGGCACGCCGTACTGCAGGCCGATGGAGATCGCCACCGAGAAGGCGTCCATGACGCCCGCGAGGGTCGAACCCTGCTTGGACATCTTGAGGAAGACCTCGCCGAGCCCGTCGTCGGGGTAGGACGAAGCGGTCATGTAGCCCTTCGCGCCGCCCACCGTGAACCGCGTGGTCATGCTCGGGCGCTGGTTGGGCATGCGACGCCGGGTCGGCCGGTTGACCTCGATGACCTTGACCTCGGGCTCCTTCGCCTGCTCCTTCGGCTCCTGCTTCTTGGAGCCGTCGCCCGCCGACAGCGGCTGGCCGACCTTGCAGTTGTCGCGGTAGACCGCGAGCGCCTTCAGGCCGAGCTTCCAGCCCTCCATGTAGACCTGCTCGATGTCGTCGATCGTGGCCGACTCGGGCAGGTTGACCGTCTTGGAGATGGCGCCGGACAGGAACGGCTGCGTGGCAGCCATCATCCGCACGTGCCCCATGGGGGCGATCGCCCGCTCGCCCATCGCGCAGTCGAACACCTCGTAGTGCTCGCGGCGCAGGCCGGGGGCGTCGACGACGTGGCTGTGCTCGGAGATGTACTCGACGATGGCCTCGATCTGCTCCTGCTGGTAGCCGAGCTGCTTGAGCGCCCGCGGGATCGTCTGGTTGACGATCTGCATGGAGCCGCCGCCGACCAGCTTCTTGAACTTGACCAGCGCGAGGTCGGGCTCGATGCCCGTGGTGTCGCAGTCCATCATCAGGCCGATGGTGCCGGTGGGCGCGAGCAGGCTCGCCTGGGCGTTGCGGTAGCCGTTCTTCTCGCCCAGCTTCAGGCACTCCGACCACTGGCGCGACGCCTCGGCGTGGATCTTGGCGTCCATGGAGCCGATCGTGCGCAGGTCGTCGTTGGCCGCGGCGTGCTTGCGCATGACCCGCTTGTGCGGCTCGGCGTTGCGGGCGTAACCGTCGTACGGCCCGACCACGCCCGCCAGCTCGGCGCTGCGGCGGTAGGACACCCCGGTCATCAGCGACGTGATCGCCCCCGCCACGGCTCGGCCGCCGTCGGAGTCGTACGCGTGACCCGTCGCCATGAGCAGGGCGCCCAGGTTGGCGTAGCCGATGCCGAGCTGCCGGTAGGCGCGGGTCGTCTCGCCGATCTTCTCCGTCGGGAAGTCGGCGAAGGTGATCGAGATGTCCATCGCGGTGATGATCAGCTCGGTCAGCTTGACGAAGTCGGCGACGTTGAAGGTGTTGTCGTCCTTCAGGAACTTCAGCAGGTTGATGCTGGCCAGGTTGCAGGAGGAGTTGTCGAGGTGGACGTACTCGCTGCAGGGGTTGCTGGCCGTGATGCGGCCCGTCTCGGGGGTGGTGTGCCAGTCGTTGATCGTGTCGTCGTACTGGACGCCGGGGTCGGCGCACTCCCACGCCGCCTGGGCCATCTTGCGGAACAGCTTGCGGGCGTCGACCGTCTCGATGACCTCGCCGGTCAGGCGGGCGCGCAGGCCGAAGTCGCCGCCCTTCTCCACCGCGCGCATGAACTCGTCGGAGACGCGCACGGAGTTGTTGGCGTTCTGGTACTGGACGCTGACGATGTCCTTGCCGCCGAGGTCCATGTCGAAGCCGGCGTCACGCAGCGCGCGGACCTTGTCCTCCTCGCGCGCCTTCGTCTCGATGAACTCCTCGATGTCGGGGTGATCGACGTCGAGGACGACCATCTTCGCCGCGCGGCGGGTCGCGCCACCGGACTTGATGGTGCCGGCGCTCGCGTCGGCGCCGCGCATGAACGACACCGGGCCGCTGGCCGTGCCGCCGCTCGACAGCAGCTCCTTCGACGAACGGATCCTGGACAGGTTGACGCCCGACCCGGAACCGCCCTTGAAGATCACGCCCTCTTCCTTGTACCACTCCAGGATCGACTCCATCTGGTCGTCCACGGAGAGGATGAAGCAGGCGCTCACCTGCTGCGGCGACATGGTGCCGACGTTGAACCAGACCGGCGAGTTGAACGAGAACACCTGGTGGGCCAAGGCGTGCTTCAGCTCGTGGTCGAAGATCTCGGCGTCCTCTTCGCCGGCGAAGTAGCCGTTCTCGAGACCGGTCTTCGTGTAGACGCCGACGACCCTGTCGATCAGCTGCTTCAGGCTCCACTCGCGCTGCGGGGTGCCCACGGCGCCGCGGAAGTACTTCGTCGTCACGATGTTGGCGGCGTTGACCGACCAGGAGTCGGGGAACTCGACGCCCCGCTGCTCGAAGTTGATCGACCCGTCGCGCCAGTTGGTCATGACGACATCGCGGCGCTCCCACTTGATCTCGTCGTACGGGTGCACGCCCGGCTTGGTGAAGATGCGCTTCATCTTCAGCCCCTTACGCGGACGCCTGCCCCCGCGCTCGACTGAACCGCTGGCCGTCTCCGTCATGACTCCCCCTTCTCCGCCTTCAACTGTGAGATCTCGGCCTCGAAGTCCGCCAGGCTCTCGAAACCGCGATAAACCGATGCGAACCGCAGGTAGGCGACCTCGTCGAGATCACGAAGCGGGCCGAGGATGGCCAGGCCCACTTCGTTGGAGGGGATCTCGGCTGCGCCCTTTGCCCTGATGACCTCTTCCACCCGCTGCCCGAGCTGCGCCAGTGAGTCCTCACTGACCGGCCTGCCCTGGCATGCCCGTCGTACGCCCGCGACGACCTTGTCCCGCGAGAACGGCTCCGTCACTCCGCTCCGCTTGCTCACCATGAGCAGGACGGTCTCCTGCGTGGTGAACCTGCGCCCGCATTCTGGGCACGTGCGGCGGCGCCGGATGGCCGCCCCGTCGTCAGTGGAGCGACTGTCGATGACCCTGGTGTCAGGGTGGCGACAGAACGGACAGTGCACGCTTTCGCCTCCAAGACGTCCGGCCACCACACGCGCCGAAACCGTCATTACGGGGACGCTCGGGCACACTCCACAGCTAGCCATGGAGCGGTCACGGAAACACAAGGTGTGGTGAACTACATCGGTGTAACTACTAGATGTTGTGGTCCAACCGTAGAAGCGTGCGAGCATGAACGCAAGTTGACCACCCGCCTCCGCATGAAGTCGCTGATCAACCCACCCGCATCACGGGCCACCGGCGTGTCGCCCGGAGATTGGTGATCCAGCCGCAGGTGAGAACGTCACAGCAGACGGCCGCGGCCTCGCTCGCAAACAAACCTCACAATGTTAACGGCCCCCATCCGCACTCCCTCCCACGCCCACCGGCAGAGGCCCCACCACCACACCACCGGCGCCAAAAACGCGCCCCGCCCCCACCGGTCTGCCCCGTTCACCGACCTGACCCGTCCTGTCTCGCTCGGTCGAGCGACCCCCGTTTCTGTCGGAGTGCTCGTACATGATGGGCGCCATGGCAGCGACAGGACATCTGGAACTCGTCGCCCTCGACGCGACGGACATCGTGAGGCTCGCCTCCTTCTACGCCGAGCTCACCGGCTGGCAGACCGTCCGGCAGGTGGACGGCTGGATCACGCTGCGGGCCGGAGACGGTCAGGAGGTCGCCTTCCAGCGGGTCGCCGAGCACCTCCCACCGCAGTGGCCGGGGCAGGAGCGCCCCCAGCAGGTCCATCTCGATCTGCTGGTGGACGGGCACGAGGAGGCCGCCCGGCGGGCAGAGGCGCTCGGCGCCACCCGGCTCGCCGTCGGCTCCACCTGGATCACCCTGGCCGACCCGGCAGGTCACCCGTTCGACCTGTGTCAGGGAGACGAGGTCGGCCCGCAGGCGCAACTGTTCGCGGTGACCATCGACGCCCCCGACGCATCGGCACTGGCCCGTTCCTACGCCGACCTGCTCGGGATGGAGGTGACCCACGACGGCCCCGAGGGGGCTCTCATCGCCGGTGGCGGCAAGCGTCTGATGTTCCAGCAGGTCAACGACTACACACCGCCGCAATGGCCCGACCCGGCGCACCCTCAGCAGGGGCACCTCGACATCATCGTCAACGACTCCGCCCACCTGAAGGCACTCGGCGCCCAGGCAGAGCAACTCGGCGCCACCCAGCTACAGGCAGGCACCGACTGGATCACGCTGACCGACCCGGCCGGCCACCCGTTCGACCTGTCAATCCCCTGACCTCAGGTCTTGGGCCAGGCAACCTTCAAACGCCCGCAGTCCCCCGACCTTGACGCCCGGCCCCAGGAGTGCGGTACACCCGCAGGTTCCCGCCCGCCCACCGGCGGCCCGCCCATCCCTCGCCTGGCCTTGGCAGCCCCGACCCTCGCCTGGCCTTGGCGTCCCCGACCCTGCCAACCCTCCGACCTCGGAGCACTTTCGCTCAGCACCCGGCCGCCTGACCCCCCAACCGCCTGCACCCTCGCAACCCGACCCCGAACTCTCCGGTGACCACCTGGCCCAGGGCTCAACTCCCCTGGCAGACCTCAGGGACCCTTCCAAGGCAACCTCCGGCGCCCAGGCCCCGGTCCTCACAACTCCCGACCCCTCCCAACCTGCCCCTGGCATCCTCAGAGCTCAGGGACCCTTCCCCGCAACCTCCCGACGCCCAAGCCCCAGTCCTGGCAACTTCCGACCCTCCCGTCCCTGCCCCTGGCATCTCTCAGACCTCCGGGACCCTTCCCAAGGCAACCTCCCGACGCCCAGGCCCCGGTCCTGACGACTCCTCTCCCACATCCCTGACCCTGCATTCGCTGGTCCTTGGACTCGCTGGTACTTGGACTCGCTGGCCACTGGCCATCACGCTCTGGGGATCCCCTGGCCCTGGGAACCTCTTGTCACTGGGGATCCTCTGGCCCTGGCCCTTGCTCCCAACGCCGGCGGCTTCCCGAGATTCGCGGGCTGGTGCGTCGCGGGGACTCAGGTCGGTCGGCGCCGTGGACCGGCTGCTCAAGCAGGCAAAGGCGGGCAGGCAACCATCACTGTGGGAGGTTCACCGGGCAGCGGTGTCGGCAGGGACGTACAGGCGTGTGCCGGGGCGGATGAGTGAGTCGGGCAGGCCGTTCAGCCTCTTGATCCTCTCCGCCATCTCACCGGCATCGTGACCCTCGGAGAGGGCGTCGGCGATCGCCCACAGGGTGTCACCCTGCTTGACCTCCACCCAGGGCTGACCGGAGTGGTCCGTCACCACGACCCGCACCTCGGCGACGCTCGCCGCGCGCGTCCCCAGCCAGAAGCCGCCCAGCGACAGCATGGCCGCCGCCATCACGAGGACCACCCGCCCCCGCCGGGTCAACCGCACAGGAGGAGCCGTACGTCTGGCGGCGGCAGGCCCGAAGGCCCCTCCGAACTCCAGCCCGTCCGACCACGACTCACCGTGCCGCAACCCCCACGAGCGCCACCCCCGCTGACGAAACGCCCAGAAACGCCACCTACGCCCCTGCTCTCCCCCGGATCCGTAACCCCGGACAATCCGCTTCCCAGCACGCGGCTCCCCTACCTGCCGCTTCCCACCACGCGACTCCCCTTCTTGCCGCTTCCCACCACGCGACTCCCCTTCTTGCCGCTTCCCAGCACGCGGCTCCCCGGCTTCCCGCCTTCCTGTCTCCCGCGCCTCCGCTTGCCGTATACCTGCCTGCCGCTCGCCCCGTCTCCGGCTGTCGCCCCCTGCGCCAGGCAACCGCCCGTGCCCAACCGCCGGCCCGCCCGCCCGGCGTTGACGGGGACCCCGCTCGGCCTCGAACCGGTCCTCGGACTGCCGTCGCCCCCGTCGCCCGCGCTCGCCTCCCGACTCCGGCAACCGTCCCCGCCCGCGTCGAAGCCGTTCCTCGTGCTGTTGCTCATGCCGAAGTTGTTCTTCGTACTGCTGCCCCGTCTTCATCTGCCCCCCGAACCGCCGTTGCGCGAGCCCCTGCTCGCTCGGCCGCGACTCCCCTCGCGGCCGTCGGAACAGGGACGACCGCCCCCGTGACAGTCGTCCCTTGAACACCTGCCTGGTCGACCTCCGCGCCTGAGACTGTCGGCCCTCCGGTCGACCACCGGCCTCACCGCCAGAAGACGGCGAAGCCGTACTGCCGTCTTCCCGCGCACGAGGTCGGCCGGTCTCCGCTGCCGCCTCCGTTCGCCCGTCAGGGACGGTGGAGAGGCCCTGGCGCCCGGTCCGGGCGCTTGCCTGGCCACGCACGGCGACCGCGTCGGTGCGAATACGCGCGCTCGACTGCGGGCGTTTGCGACCTCGCGGTCCTTCGCGCGCCCCGGAGAAGCGATTTTCGGTGGTTTCGTCCTCGCCGGTACGCGGTGGCGGGACGAGGCGCAAGTGGGGCCCTTCTCCGCTGTTTGCCGGACCCGCCCCTCTCGAGCCCGTATTTCGACGCGAAGTGGCCTGCTTGCGTTTGTTGAGCGACCGCCGATCGGTACTCCGCGTGACATCGGCGATCAAGGTGAGCTGGCTGGTGTCTTCGCTGGTCGTGTCCATATTGGTGGGTGTTCGCATGGATGACCTCCTGCCGTGCGGCCCGAGGTGAAGGGCCCGATTAAGATCAGCGAATCGAACACGGTGTCGATCGAACTCCCGTACGATGTTGTACACCACACGGACGGCCATTTCGAGGAAGACTCGAACAATTGTTTGAAGATGATCTTCAACAGCGATAGCGTCGCTGTGTGCGACATCAAGACCACGGACCGGGAGCCGCGCCGATGAGGCGGGCCACCGGGCGAGGAGGAAGAGCATGACCGAGCGGGATGACACAAGTGGGGTCAGCGACCTCGCGGTGCGCCGACGAGACGCTCTGGGGCTCACCCCCAGGCAGCGCAAGATCCTGGAAGTGATCCGCGACTCGGTGCAGCAACGCGGATATCCGCCGTCCATGCGCGAGATCGGCGAGGCGGTGCAGCTGACCAGCACGTCGAGCGTGTCGCACCAGCTGACCGCGCTGCAGCGCAAGGGCTACCTGCGCCGCGACCCGCACCGGCCGCGCGCGCTTGAGGTCCGTCTTCCTGGCGAGCCCGTCCTGTGGGTCGACCCCGACGCGGGTGAGGAGCCCACGGTCAACCGGCCGACCGCCGCCTACGTCCCGCTCGTGGGCCGCATCGCCGCCGGTGGCCCGATCCTCGCCGAGGAGAGCGTCGAGGACGTCTTCGCGCTGCCCAAGCAGCTCGTGGGCGAGGGCACGCTGTTCCTCCTCCAGGTCACCGGTGACTCCATGATCGACGCAGCCATCGCCGACGGCGACTGGGTCGTCGTACGCCAGCAGCCGGTCGCCGAGAGCGGCGACATCGTGGCGGCCATGATCGAGGGCGAGGCCACGGTCAAGACCTTCAAGCGCAAGGACGGCCACGTCTGGCTCGTCCCCCACAACGCCAACTACGAGCCGATCCAGGGCGACGAGGCCAGCGTCCTGGGCAAGGTCGTGGCGGTACTGCGCCGCCTGTAGCGCCGTCGGCGCGCGCAACACCCGCGCCGGACGCCAGCCGTACGCCCGGCGTTGGACACCGGTCACCAACGCCGGCGGGCGCGCCTGAGTGCGACCCAAACAATGGGGTACGCGGCCCCGCCCGGCGCGACAGGCCACGCTCGGGGGCCAATGCCCACACAACCGTGCTCGGGGCCAAAGGCCACACCGACCACGTTGAATTCAGAGGCCACGAGCCCACTAGAGGCCAACGCCACACTGGTCACGCCTCGGGCCAACATGCCACACCGACCCCGTTGAAGCCAGAGGCCACGGGCCACGCCAGAAGCCCGCGCCACACGCGACGCCAGCGACGCCCGAAGCCAACAGCCACTCGGCCACGCTAGAAGTCAGAGGCCACGGGCCACACCAGAAGCCCGCGCCACACGCCACGCTGGCGACGCCCGGAGCCAAGAACCACCCGGCCACGTTAGAAGCCAAAGCCACACCTGTCATGCTCGGAGCCGAGGTCTTAGGCGGACATGATCGAGGTCAGGGCCCTCGACGGCCCTGCTGGGCAACGCCACGGGCGCGCGCGGGCGCGCGGTGGGGCCGGCCGGGGGCTGATCGGGCGTCCAGTCAAATCTGGGTGGGAGCGCTAGCTCTCGGGCCAGTGGATTGCGATGACCGTGGGTTGATGTCGCCACCTAAGATCCTCCCCTGTGGCGTGGGGCGCCGGCGTATGGGGTCTGGGGTGAGTGGACTTCCCCTTCTAGCGTGGAGACCTGACCTAAGGAGAAGGTTGGGTCGTGGGAGAGACCAGACGCAGGTTCGATCCAGAGTTCCGTGCGGGCGCGGTGCGCATCGTACGGGAGACAGGAAAGCCAATCGCGCAGGTCGCTAAGGATCTGGGCATCAATGCGGGCACGCTGGCCAACTGGGTGCAGATGGATCGGCTGGCCCGCGAGCAGGACACCAACGGTGGTGAGCTGGCCGAATCGGAGCGGGAGGAACTCGCCCGGCTGCGCCGGCAGCGAGCTGAGTGGGCCAAGGAGCGCGCCGAGCTGGAGATGGAGCGCGATGTGCTC
>NZ_FNFB01000035.1 GCF_900100395.1 Nonomuraea maritima
GCCAAAGCCCGTAAGAACTACGCCGGGACCTCCCCGATCACTCGCGCGTCGGGCAAGAAGAAGGTCGCCCTGGCCCGGTTCATCCACAACGACCGGCTCATCGACGCCCTGCTTACCCAGGCCTTCAGCGCACTGAGGCTCTCGCCCGGCGCGCGGGCCTACTACGACCGGCAACGAGCCCGCGGCTCCAGTCACAACGCCGCCCTGCGTCAGGTCGCCAACCGGCTCGTCGGCATCCTGCACGGATGCCTCAAAACCGGCACCCTCTACGACGAGACGACCGCCTGGTCGCATCACGCAGAGTTCGTTGCGGCTTGACATCTACGCTCCTGGGATGTCTTTCAATAGGACATTTTCTCCGTATGTCCCTATCACGACTGATCAAGCTGTTATTCCCCGCAGGTAGGGTTGCCTACGTGACTCACGCTCGTGGCGAACGCACCGCGCTCTGCGATCTGCTCGACCGCCTCGGCCCTGACGCGCCCACCTTGTGCGAAGGATGGACCACGGCCGACCTCGCCGCTCACCTCGTCGTGCGTGAGCGCAGGCCCGACGCCATGCCCGGGATCGCCGTCAAGCCCCTCTCCGGCTACACCGCCTCGGTGCAGCGCGGCGTCAAGGAGCGGCACCCCTACCCCGAGCTCGTCCGCCTCGTCCGCGAGCCCGGCGGCGCGTACGCGCTGCTGCCCGCCCTCGACGAGGCCGTCAACACGCTCGAGTTCTTCGTCCACCACGAGGACGTCCGCCGGGCCCAGCCGTCGTGGGAGCCGCGCGAGCTGCCCGCCGACCTCGACCGGCTCATCTGGAAGCGGGTCGCGGGCGGCGCCCGCCTGATGCTGCGCAAGGCGCCCGTCGGCGTCGTGCTGCACCGGCTGGGCGGGGGCGTGGCGCTCGGCGGTCCGCGCCACGGCGCCCGGGTCGAGGTCACCGGCCGGGCGAGCGAGCTGCTGATGTTCTGCTTCGGCCGTCAGGAGCACGCAGAAGTCGAGCTCACCGGAGACCCTGATGACATCGCCCGGCTGCGCGCCGCCTCACTCGGCGTCTGACCCGCCCTGGCCGGCGTACATCCGCTCGGCGATGGCGACCTGCGCGAGCCGGCGCAGCGAGGCGATGAGCGTGTCGCCCATCGAGGTGCCGACGACCACGATCTCCACCGCGCGCTCGCGGTCGCTCACGTCGGGACCGAGCACGCGCAGGTCGGTCTCGGCGGCCCGCTGGGCCGCGTCGGCGTAGCCGTCGAGTTCGTCGATCATGTCGTGGTAACCCACCTCGTCGAGCGTGGCGAGCACGCCCACGGCCGTGCGGTAGGCGGGTTCCTCGGTCAGGCCCTTCCAGCCGCGCCGTTCCAGCAGGTCGTCCAGTCTCCGCTGCGCCTCCTCCTTGCTGGGCCCAGGCCGGGCCTCCTGGCGGCGGGTCACGGTCTTCTGCGCGGCGCCGAGCAGCATGAACTCCTGTAGCCCCGGATTGTCGATCTGCTCCATGAGGTCGCGGATGACCGCGATGGACAGGTTTCCGTACTCGGTCAGGGCCCGTACGAGGCGCAGCCTGCGCGCGTGTTCCTCGCCGTACTCGGCCTGGTTGCGGCCGGTCGGCCGCCCGGGGCTGACCAGCCCTTCCCGTATGTAGTACTTGATCGTGGGAACCGGGATCCCGGTCGTCTCACTCAGCTCCGCCATGCGCACGTTCTTCACATCCCTCTTGCCGTTCTTGGATAGCTTAGCTATAGATAGTAAGAAGTAGCACTATCCACTATCCGGAAGGCAACCCCCCATGTGGTCCTGGCACCGTCCGCTCATGCTCTTCTGCGCGGTCATGGCCGCACTGAGCGTGATCTTCCTCCCGCTCGTCGTCCTCGACCCGCGTACGCTCGACGGCCTCCCGATCTGGGTCAAGCCGCTGAAGTTCGCCGTCTCCTTCGCCCTCTACTCCTTCACCTGGGCCTGGCTGCTGTCGCTGCGCCACCGCGCCGGGCGGGTGAGCCGGTGGATGGGCACACTCCTGGTCGTGACCGGGACGATCGAGGTCGTCCTGATCACCTTCCAGGCCGCCCGCGGCCGCCACAGCCACTTCAACGTGGCGACCCCGTTCGACCGGGCCGTCTTCATCGCCATGGGCGTGACCATCGGGCTGCTCCTGGTCGCCAACCTGGTCGCCGCGATCCTCGTGATCGTCGAACGCCAGGCCGACCGGGTCGGCACCTGGGCCGTACGGCTCGGGCTGGTCGTCTCCTCGCTCGGCCTGGCGTCCGGATCGCTCATGGTCACCGGGGTGCCCGGCCAGAACTGGGCCGAGAACCTCGCCGGCGCCCACACCGTGGGGCTCCCCGACGGCGGCCCCGGCCTGCCGCTGCTCGGCTGGAGCACCGTCGGTGGCGACCTGCGGGTGGCGCACTTCGTCGGCATGCACGCGCTGCAGCTGCTCCCGCTGCTCGCGATGCTGCTCGCCGCGCTGTCGGCGCGGTGGACGGCGCTGCGCGACGAGGACGTCAGGGCCCGCCTCGTGATCGTCGCGGGGCTCGCCTACGGCGGCCTGTTCCTGCTGGTGCTGTGGCAGGCACTGCGCGGGCTGCCGCTGATCGCTCCCGACGCCCTGACGCTCGCCGCCCTCGGCGCACTCGCCGTCGCCACCCTCGGCGGCGTCGCCGCCGCGCTGCGCCAGAAGCAAGATCTCACCGCGCGGTGACACGGCGACCTGGACGGCGGTGACGCGCGGTCAGACCCGCGTCACCGCCGGGCCATGCCCGTACGGAAATACCTCCAGGTAAGCCCTCCGCGGCGGGGATCGACCCCATACCATGGCAGAGGAAGAAGCCCCCCGGTTAAGATCAAGAACATCTTCATAGAAGATGCCTACGGATCACCCAGATCCGGGTATATACGGCTGGGAACGAACTGCAGGAGGCCCCCCATGCAGGTCAAGAAGGTGATCACCTACGTGGCTGTCGCGTTCGTGGTCTTCTACCTGTTGTCCCGGCCGGCCGAAGCCGCCACCGCGGTCAACTCTGTTTTCGACGGAATCGTCGCCGGAGCCAACCAGTTGGCGGTGTTCTTCACAGGCGTTCTGAACTGACAGTCGGCCCTGTCCGCGTGCGGTGCTTCCCCGCGGTGCCGGAACGTGTTACGCAGACAGGATGAGAGATCGCCCCGGCGCAACCACCCATCAGCTCGACCCACACGTACGGCGCATCCTCGAACGCGCCGAACTCGAAGGCGTCGAGCTGATCCGTTTCCTGTACGCCGACCACGGCGGGGTGATCCGCGGCAAGGCCGCGTCCCGCTCGCGGCTCGCCGAACGGCTCGGCACGGGCATCGGGCACACGGTGGCCATGATGGCGATGAACATGCTCGACCAGCTCCAGGAGGTCGAGCAGATGGGTCCGGTGGGCGAGGTGCGCATCGTCCCCGATCCCACCACGTACGTCCCGTTGCCGTACGCCCCGGGCGGGGCGGCGATGCTGTCCGACCTGCGCCTGCCGGACGGCTCGCCCTGGGACGCGTGCCCGCGCACGTTCCTCAAGGACGCCGTCGCGGCGCTCGCGGACGAGGGCTACTCGCTGGTCGCCGCGTTCGAGCCGGAGTTCACGCTCGGCCGGCGCCTGCCCGACCCGGCCGGCGGCCTCGACCGGCTGGTGCCGCTCGACGACTCGCTGTGCTACTCCGCCACCGGGTTCGACACCGCCCACGACTACACGATGAAGCTCGTCCGCGCCCTGGAGGACCAGGGCCTGCGGGTGGAGCACTACCACCCCGAACTCGGGCACGGCCAGCAGGAGCTGTCGGTACGCCACGCGCCCGCGCTGCGCGCCGCCGACAACCACGTCCTCTACCGCGAGACCGTGCGCGGCGTGGCGCTGCGCATGCAGATGTGGGCCTCGCTGGCCCCCAAACCACTGGCCGACCAGGCCGGGAACGGCGCCCACCTGCACCTGTCACTCTGGCGCGACCAGCGCAACGTCCTGGCCGAGGACGGCGCGGCGCGCGCGGGCTTCATCGGCGGCCTGATGGCCCACCTGCCCGCGCTCACCGCCCTGACGTGCGGGTCGGTCAACAGCTTCCGCCGCCTCGCGCCCCGGTCGTGGGCCGGCGCCTACGCCGTCTACGGCCCCGACAACCGGGAGGCCGCCCTGCGCGTGTGCTCCCCGCTCGGTGAGAGCGGCGAGCCCAACCTGGAGCTGAAGCCGTCCGACTCCTCGGCCAACCCGTACCTGTCGCTCGGCGCCGTCATCCACGCGGGCCTCGACGGCATCCGGCGCGGGCTCGACCCGGGCGAGCCGGTCGACGTCGACCCCGACACACGGCCGGGCCGCTACCCCCGGCTGCCGTCGTCCCTCGACGAGGCGCTGGACGCGCTGGAGGCCGACGAGGTGCTCATGGAGGCGCTGGGGCCGCTGCGGCGCCGGGCGTACCTGGCCGTCAAACGGTCGGAGGCGACCGCCTTCGCCGCCCGCGACGTCGGCTTCGAGCTCGCCCACCACCTGCGGGTCTTCTGAGACGAAGGGGGCCGGGCCAGCCGCGACCCCCTTCTCGGCGCTCAACGGACCGGGTGGCCCGCCCGCCGCAGCGTCTCCTTCACCTCGGTGATCTTCAGCGTGCCGAAGTGGAACACGCTGGCCGCGAGAACCGCGTCGGCGCCCGCGGCCACCGCCGGAGGGAAGTCCTCCAGCCGTCCCGCGCCACCGCTCGCGATCACCGGCACCCGCACGGCCGCGCGGACCGCGCCCAGCATCTCGAGGTCGTAGCCGTCGAGCGTGCCGTCGCCGTCCATGGAGTTGAGCAGGATCTCGCCCACGCCGAGCTCCTCGCCGCGAGCCGCCCACTCCACCGCGTCGATGCCGGTGCCGCGCCGTCCGCCGTGGGTGGTCACCTCGAACCCGCTCGGGGTGCCGGGCGCGCGACGGGCGTCGACCGACAGCACGACGCACTGCGCGCCGAACCGCCTGGACGCCTCGGTGAGCAACTCGGGCCGGGCGATGGCGGCCGTGTTCAGCGACACCTTGTCGGCGCCCGCGCGCAGCAGCCGGTCGACGTCCTCGACCGAGCGGACGCCACCGCCCACCGTGAGCGGGATGAACACCTGCTCGGCCGTCCTGCGCACGACGTCGAGCATGGTCTCGCGCTCGCCGGACGACGCCGTGATGTCGAGGAAGGTGAGCTCGTCGGCGCCCTCCTCGTCGTAGCGCCTGGCCAGTTCGACCGGGTCGCCGGCGTCGCGCAGGTTCTCGAAGTTGACGCCCTTGACCACCCGGCCCGCGTCCACGTCGAGACAGGGAATGACTCTCACCGACACGGTCATGCTCGTAGTGCCTCGATCTCGATCTCGACCAGCATCCGCGGGTCGACCAGCCCGGCCACCCGCACGCCGGTGCAGGCCGGGCGTACCTTGTGGAAGACGTCGTGGATGGCGCGGCCGGCCGCGTCGAAGTCGCGGTGCTCCACCACGTAGTAGCGCACCATGACGACGTCCTCGCGCGTGAGGCCGCCCAACGTCACGGCCTCCAGTGCGATGTCCATCGCGGTCAGGCTCTGCTGGTAGGCGTCGCCGATGTGGCGCACCTCTCCGTCGACCGTGGCCGTGCAGCCGGACACGATCACTCGTCCGCCCGCGACAACCGCTCGGGCGTAACCGTACTTTTCCTCCCAGATGCCGCCGGAGAACACACGGTAACCGGTGCTCTCCATGCCGACGCCGCCCAGGTTCATCTCGCCCCCTCCCGGCAAGAACTACGCGCGTACCGCGACAAGCGCGTCCTCCAACGTGAACGCGTGAGCGTAGAGGGCTCTGCCCACAATGGCCCCCTCCACTCCGTCCGGCACGAGCGACGCGAGCGCGACCAGGTCATCGATGCTGGAGACGCCGCCGCTCGCCACCACGGGCCTGTCCGTACGGGCACAGAGCTCGCGGTAGAGGTCGAGGTTGGGACCCTGCATCATGCCGTCCCTCGTCACGTCGGTCACGACGTAACGGGGACACCCGTCGGCCTCCAGGCGGTCGAGGACCTCCCACAGGTCGCCGGCGTCCTCGGTCCAGCCGCGCGCGGCCAGCGTGGTGCCGCGCACGTCGAGCCCGACCGCGATCCTGTCACCGTGCTCGGCGATGATCCTGCGGCACCACTCGGGCTTCTTCAGCGCCGCGGTGCCGATGTTGACCCGCCGGCAGCCGGTGGCGAGCGCGGCGGCCAGCGACTCGTCATCGCGGATGCCGCCGGACAGCTCGACGTTCACGTCGAGCTTGCCGACCACCTCGGCGAGCAGGTCGCGGTTGCTCCCCCGGCCGAAGGCGGCGTCGAGGTCGACCAGGTGCACCCACTCGGCCCCGGCCTGCTGCCAGGCGAGCGCGGCGGCCAGCGGATCACCGTAGCCGGTCTCGGTGCCGGCCTCTCCTTGCACCAGGCGTACGGCCTGGCCGTCGACCACATCGACGGCCGGCAACAACACGAGCGACATTCAGGTCCTCCGGTCGAAAGCGAGGGTCACCACAACGGGTGCGAGCAGCAGGGAGAAGACCAGCACGGCCAGGCTCACCGTCAGCGAGCCCCAGACCAGCCAGACGACCGCCTGCAGCAGCACGAAACCGAGCGCCACCACCGCGTTCTGGGCGCGGTGCCGGCGGGCGACCAGGCCGCGCTGCCGGGCGTAGCGCACCGGGCGCGGGGTCAGGCGGGTCACCAGCGCCCGGCGGCGGGCCCGCCGGGCCTGACGTTCCTCGTTGGCCCGGACGGCGTGCGCCCGCTCGGCCTCGCGTACGGCGCGCCTGCGCGCACGCTCCTTACTCACCGGACGCTCACCGGACGCTCACCGACCCCTTCAGGCCGCCCCGGCGGGCGCGTGCGGTCACGCGCCCGTCCGCTCACAGCGTGGCCACCCAGTTTTTCAGCAGCGCCGCCCCCGCGTCACCAGACTTCTCGGGGTGGAACTGCGTGGCCGACAAGGGGCCGTTCTCCACGGCCGCCACGAACGGCACGCCGTGCTCGGCCCAGGTGACGATCGGCTCGGCGAAGCCGTCGCCGGTGCGCAGCTCCCACTCGCGCACACCGTAGGAGTGCACGAAGTAGAAGCGGGTGGCCGCGTCGAGGCCCGCGAACAGCACGCTGCCCTCGGGCACCTTCACGGTGTTCCACCCCATGTGGGGCAGGATGGGCGCGTCGAGCCGTTCGACCGTGCCCGGCCACTCGCCGCAGCCCTCGGTCTCGACGCCGTGCTCGACGCCCTTCGCGAACAGGATCTGCATGCCGACGCAGACGCCGAGCACCGGCCGGCCGCCGGACAGGCGGCGGCCGATGATCTGCTCGCCGCGGACGGCCTTGAGACCCTTCATGCACGCCTCGAACGCGCCCACACCCGGCACGACCAGCCCGTCGCACTCCAGAGCCGTCTCGTAGTCGGACGTCACGCTCACGTCGGCGCCGGTGCGGGCCAGCGCGCGCTCGGCCGAGCGCAGGTTGCCCGAGCCGTAATCGAGCACCACGATCTTCTTCTTGCTCACCACCACAGCACCCCCGCCGTGATCGCCATCGCCGCGCCCACCGCGCAGACCACGGCGCCGACCTTGGTGCCCTGCCTGATCAGCGAGATCACGCCGCCGATCAGGAACAGCCCGACGAACACCATCACACCCGCGAGCAGGTTGTCGGTCACAGCACGCCCTTGGTGCTCGGCACGCCGGTGGCGCGCGGGTCGAGCTCGGACGCCTCGCGCAGCGCCCGCGCCAGCGCCTTGAACTGCGCCTCCACGATGTGGTGGGCGTTGCGCCCGTACGGGACGTGCACGTGCAGGCAGATCGCCGCCTGCGCGACGAACGACTCCAGGATGTGGCGGGTCATCGTCGTGTCGTAGTCGGGGCCGATCATCGGCGCCATGCCCTCGGGCTCGTGGTGCACGAGGTACGGACGGCCGGACAGGTCGACGGTGACCTGGGCCAGCGATTCGTCCAGCGGGCAGGACGCGCTCCCGAACCGCCGGATGCCCGACTTGTCGCCCAATGCCTCGCGGAACGCCGCCCCCAGGGCGAGCGCGGTGTCCTCGATCGTGTGGTGGGAGTCGATGTGCAGGTCGCCCTCGGTCTTCACGGTCAGGTCGAACAACCCGTGCTTGCCGAGCTGGGCCAGCATGTGGTCGTAGAAACCGACACCGGTGGACACCTCGACCCGGCCGGTGCCGTCGAGGCCGACCTCCACCAGGACCGAGGTCTCCTTCGTGACACGCTCGACGCGGCCTACGCGGCTCACAGGACTCCTTCCAGGGCGGCACGGAACGCCGCCATCTCGTCACCGGTGCCGATCGACACCCTCAGCCATTCCGGCGGGCCCACCTCGCGGATGAGCACGCCGCGCTCCAGCAACGCCTCCCACACCGCGCGCCGGTCGGGGAAGCGCCCGAACAGCACGAAGTTGGCGTCGGAGTCGGCCACCACCAGGCCCTTGCCGCGCAGCCAGGCGACCGTGTCGTCGCGCTCGCGCCGCAGGGTGTCGACCGTGCCGAGCAGTTCGGCGCGGTGCCGCAGCGCCACGCGCGCCGCCGTCTGCGTGATCGTGGACAGGTGGTACGGCAGCCGCACCAGCAGCAGCGCCTCCACCACCGCCGGGTGGGCGGCCAGGTAGCCCAGCCGCGTGCCGGCCATGGCGAACGCCTTGGACATCGTGCGGGTGACGATGAGCCGCGGATGGTCGGGCAGCAGCGCCAGCGCCGACGGCGTGCCGGTGCGGGCGAACTCGGCGTAGGCCTCGTCGACGACGACCATGCCAGGCGCGGCGGAAAGGACCGCCTCGATCGTCGCCAGGGGCAGCGCCGTGCCGGTCGGGTTGTTGGGCGAGGTGAGGAAGACGATGTCGGGCCGGTGCTCCTCGATCGCCGCGACGGCCTTGCCCGCGTCGAGCGAGAAGTCGTCCTCACGGCTCGCGCCGATCCACTCGGTGCTCGTGCCGGTCGTGATGATCGGGTGCATCGAGTAGGACGGCTCGAACCCGACGGCGGTACGGCCGTGCCCGCCGAAGGCCTGGAGGATCTGCTGGAGCACCTCGTTGGAGCCGTTGGCCGCCCACACCCGCTCGGTCGTGAGGCCGTGGCCGAGGTAGGCGGCCAGGTCGGCGCGCAGCGCGAGCGCGTCGCGGTCGGGATAGCGGTTGAGCTCTCCGGCCTGCGCCGCGACCTCGGCCGCCAGGTCGGCGACCAGCGCGGGCGAGGGCGGGTAGGGGTTCTCGTTGGTGTTGAGCCGTACCGGGACGTCGATCTGGGGCGCGCCGTAGGGAGTCTTGCCCCTCAGATCGGCTCGGATCGGCAGGTCTTCCAGGTTCACGTCGTCTCCGTGGGCACTCGCCAGTCGAAACGGGCGCGGATGGCGGCACCGTGGGCGGGCAGGTCTTCGGCGTCGGCCAGGACCGACACGTGGGCCGCCGCCTGAGCGAGCGCCGTACGCGAATAGTCGACCACGTGGATGCCGCGCAGGAAAGACTGAACCGACAGACCGCTGGAGTGACAGGCGCAGCCGCCGGTGGGCAGCACGTGGTTGGACCCGGCGAGGTAGTCGCCGAGCGAGACCGGTGACCAGGGCCCCACGAAGATCGCGCCGGCGTTGCGCACCCGCGCCGCGACCGCGGCCGCGTCGGCCGTCTGGATCTCGAGGTGCTCGGCGGCGTAGGCGTCGACGACCGCGAGACCGTCGTCGAGCGAGTCGACCAGCACGATGCCCGACTGCTTGCCGCTCAGCGCCTCGTTGATGCGCTCGGAGTGGCGGGTCGCGGAGATCTGCCCCGGCAGCTCCTTCTCGACCGCGTCGGCGAGCTCTGTGCTCGTGGTGACCAGCACGGCCGCCGCGATCGTGTCGTGCTCGGCCTGGCTGATCAGGTCGGCGGCGACGTGGACCGGGTCGGCCGTCTCGTCGGCCAGGATCGCGATCTCGGTCGGGCCCGCCTCGGAGTCGATGCCGATGACGCCCTTGAGCAGCCGCTTGGCCGCCGCCACCCAGATGTTGCCGGGGCCGGTCACCATGGTGGCCGGCGGGCACTCCTCGGTGCCGTAGGCGAACATCGCCACGGCCTGCGCCCCGCCCACCGAGTAGACCTCGTCGACGCCGAGCAGCGCGCACGCGGCGAGGATCGTGGGGTGCGGCAGGCCGCCGAACTCTTTCTGCGCCGGGCTGGTCACGGCCAGCGATCCGACGCCGGCCTCCTGGGCCGGGACGACGTTCATCACGACGCTGGACGGGTAGACCGCGCGCCCGCCCGGCACGTACAGGCCCACGCGGTCGACCGGCACCCACCGCTCGGTGACCGTGCCGCCGGGCACGACCTGCGTGGTGACGTCGGTGCGGCGCTGGTCGCGGTGGACCAGCCGGGCCCGCCTGATCGACTCTTCCAGCGCGGCCCGCACCGCGGGGTCGAGCTCGGCCAGGGCCCGCCGCAGGGCCTCGGCCGGGACCCGGGTGGAGGCGATCTCGACGCCGTCGAACCTGGCGGTCAGCTCCCGTACGGCCGCCACACCGCGATGGCGTACGTCGTCACAGATCGGCCGCACCTTCTCCAGGGCGGCCTCGACGTCGAGCTCGGCGCGGGGCAGCACGTCACGCAGATCCGCAGGCAGCGGACCGCGCATGTCAATACGGGAAATCACCCTCACAGTCTACGGAGTCCACGCCCTGAGTCGCGTTCCGTCCAGCATGCGGACCGCGCCCCTCTACCAAGAGAGGGCGGCCGCCGGGTGGCGCTCGCCAACACGCGCCCGACGGCCGCCGTCGCCCCGGACCGGGCCTGCCGGGGCGCTGCCGTGGCCGCCACGGGGTACGGCCACGACCGGGAAAAGCCTGGGCCGCCACTTCTGCCCGTGATGTCGGTGAACTAACGCGATACACCAAGAGAAACGTTCAGTAGCGAAAAGCTAACCATACGCAGCTTTCACCGCTCTTGCGTGTCGCGACGGCGGGACACCCGCGACGACCAGCCGGAGAGGTTTCGTACCCTGCACGAATGGGACGGTGGCACGGGCCGGACGGCCTGGTGGTGGAGGTCATCATGCTCGATGACCACCCGATGCTGCGCGTCTGCCACCGCGTCGGCGGCCGCACCTACCTGCACGGCTACTGCGCCACCGTGGCCGAGCTGCTCGAGCACGGCATCGATCTGGCCGACCTGGTCGAGGAAGAGCCCGCTTGACCATCTTCAGACCGCGGCCGGCCACTGCCCGACGACGCGACGGGGTACGGCCTGCACCATGGTGCGGCTCCCGGTCTACGCGCCGATGCTCGCCCAGCTCGGCACCCTGAGCTCCGTCCGGGGTCCCGAGTGGGCCGTGGAGATGAAGTGGGACGGCGTCCGCGCCCTCGTCTACGTCGAGGACGGCGCCGTACGGCTGCTGTCGCGCAACGGCAGGGACGTCACCCCCGCCTACCCCGAGCTGCAGCTCATGGCCTCCGCCACGAACAGGCGGGCGGCCGTCCTCGACGGCGAGGTCGTCGCCTTCGACGAGGCCGGACGGCCCAGCTTCGAGGCGCTGCAGCCCCGGATGCACCAGCGCCACCAGGCGGCCGTGGCCCACCTGGTCAGGACGGTGCCGGTGACGTTCATGGCGTTCGACATCCTGCACCTCGACAACGAGAGCACGATCGCGCTGCCGTACACCGAGCGGCGGGGGCTGCTGGAGAGCACGCTCACCCCGGGCTATCGCTGGCAGGTGCCGGTGTGGTTCTCCGGCCACGCCGAGCAGGCGTTCGACGCCTCCCGGCAGCTCGGGCTCGAAGGGGTGGTCTGCAAGCGGATGAACTCCCCCTACCGGCCCGGCCGGCGCAGCCCGGATTGGACCAAGGTCAAGAACGTCAGCGCCGTCGAGGTGGTGATCGGGGGCTGGAAACCGGGCGGCGGACGGCGCTCGGGCCTGATCGGCTCACTCCTGCTCGGCGCGTACGACCCGGCCGGACGACTGCGCTACGTCGGCCACGTCGGCACCGGGTTCACGCAGGCGATGCTGCGCGACCTCGGCGAGCTTGTCGCGCCGCTGGAGCGCCGGGAGCCGCCCTTCGACGAGCCGGTGCCGCGCGAGCACGCCAGGGACGCGCGCTGGGTGGAGCCCCGGCTGGTCGGCGAGGTGCAGTACGCCGAGGTCACGAGCGACGGGCGGCTGCGCCACCCCTCCTGGCGGGGGCTGCGGCCCGACCGCGAGCCGTCGGAGGCCCGCACGGAAGAGATCGCGCCGCCCGGCAGGTCCGGGCAGCAGGGCGGCACCGCCACGGGCTGAACGCGACACGACACCTCGAACTACGCTTCGCACTCATAGTGTGACTTAGAGTAATTGAGAGAATGTCGAACCGCTCGGGGGACACAGTGCGCAGAACTCTCGTCACCACCCTGGCCGCGCTGGCCGGCGCCACCCTCGCGCCACCCGCACCCGCCGCCGGCCGGCCACCCGTCCAGCCAGGCGCGGCGCCAGGGCACTCCGCGGCGCGCCCCCTGGACGCCGACTCGTCCCCGATCATGCGGCCGAAGCGCGCGGTGCGTTACTGGACCCCCGACCGGCAGGACGCGGCAGGCCCTGCCCACCTGCCACGGGCCGTCCCCCAGTTCTCGCCCGTCGCCAGCGCGCGCATCGCCCGGCCGCTCAGCGTCCCCACGGCCAAACGGCTCACGCCCGGCGCCGACGACAACGGCTACGCCCGCGTCGAGCGCCCGTACACGGGACGTGACCAGAGCCGCGTCACCGGCCGGCTGTTCTTCGTCAACTCCCTCGGGCAGGGCGACTCCTGCAGCGCCTCCGTCGTCCGCTCGGCCTCCGGGCTCCTCGTCGTCACCGCCGCCCACTGCGTCTACAGCGTCCCCCCGGGCTCGGCGGCCGGACGCTGGCACACCAACTTCGCGTTCGTGCCCGCCTACGACGGCCGCGCCGACGACGCGCGGCGGCGCGAACCGTACGGCAGGTGGGGCGGGCGGCAGGCGTGGAAGCCCGACGGCTACACCGGCATCAGCGGCGGCGACTGGAACTCCGTCTACGACCTCGCCCTCATCGAGGTCGGCCGGCACAAGCGCACCCTTCAGGACGCGGTCGGCGCCTTCACCCCGATGCTCAACCGCGGCGGCCGGCACATCATCACCACGACCGGCTATCCCGGCCTGCTCGGCATGACCCCGTACGACGGCCGCGACCAGCTGTGGTGCGTCGGCCGCACCCACCAGGCGCACAGCGTCACCCTCGCCCCCATCGTCACCGCCGCGGCCCAGGCGCCGCAACCGGGCCGGCTCGAGACCGACAACTGCCACCTGCACAAGGGGCACAGCGGCGGGCCGTGGCTCGTGCGCGGCACCGGCGACCTGATCGGCGTGCTGTCGGCGGGCAAGGACGACGGCGAGCCCGAGGGCAACTCCGTCGCCACCACGCTCAGCCCCGAGAGCTACGGCGCGCTGGTGCGGCAGGCCGACCCCGACGGCGTGTACGACGCGCTGTCGGTCAAGATGTCCGGCCCGGACCAGCCCGTCCGCCCCGGCCGCTCCGCCGCGGTGACGGCCACCGTCGCCGCGCGCGGCCTCGCGTCCAGCAACCGGGTGCCCGTCACCCTCATCGCGCCGCCCGGCACGAGCCTGTCCGGCGTCGACGGCGCCCGCTGCCACCTCGCCGGCCGGAGGGCCGACTGCACGATCGGGGCCGTCCATCCGGGCACACCCGTACGACTCACCGCGCGGGTGAAGGCCGGCCCCGGGCGCGGAGGGCCCGTCGAGGCGCGCGTCACCTCGTCGTTCCTCGACCCGGCGCAGCGCGACAACACCAGCACGGTGCGCCTGCCCGTCCGCCGCTGACGCGCCGGGTCAGCTCACCGCCTGCGCGGGCTCCCGCAGCGTCCGCGCCAGCAACCAGGCCAGCGCGGGGAAGACGACCAGACAGGCCAGCGCCGTCCGCAGCGAGGACGCCTCCGCCACCGCCCCCACCAGCGGGCTCACCAGGCCACCCACGCTCACCGCGAGACCCAGCGTCACCCCGCTCGCCGTGCCCATCCTGGTCGGCAGGAAGTCCTGGCCGAGCGTCACGTGCAGGGAGAACGGGACGTACAGGGCGATCGAGGAGGCGGCGACGAACAGGTACGCCGCCGGGCCCGGCACGAACACCACCCCGGCCACCGCCGGCACGGCCAGACCGTACGCCAGCCGCATCGTCGCCACCCTGCCCCAGCGGGCCGCCAGCCGCCCGCCCAGCACCGTGCCCAGCGCCCCACCCGCGAACAGCACGAACAGCGCCACCGCTCCTGCCGTCCCGCCGCCCAGGTGCAGGGCCACGAACGCGCTCAGGCCGACGTACACCACCGAACGGAACACGATCACCACCGTCAGCCGGGTGAACGACGGCCAGTCGTCGCGGCCCGTGACCGGCGCGGCGGCCCGCGCGGCCCCGCCGCCGCCGGACAGCGCCCTGACCGCGGGCAGCGTGAGCGCCGCGCCCAGCACCGCGGGCAGCGCCAGCCACGGCGAGGCGCCCAGCCCCCAGATCGCGAGCAGCGGTGTCACCAGCACGGGAGCGGAGGCGAACCCCAGCGTGCCGCCCAGCGAGAACCAGCTCATCCGCACGTGGCTGCCCTCGCTCGCGACGCGCGCAAGGCGCGCAGACTCCGGGTGGTACGCAGCCACCCCCAGCCCCGACAGGGCCACCGCGAACCACGTCAGCGCGTACGAGTCGGCCACTCCCCCGGCCGCCACCCCCGCCCCGGCCAGGACTGTGCTCACCGGGATCAGCCACGGCAGCCGCCGCCGGTCGGCCAGCGCGCCGAACAGCGGCTGCACGACGGACGACAGCAGCGTCGCGGCCAGCACGATGCCGGACACGGCGACGTAGCCGTACCCGCGCCCGGTGACCAGGAACGGCACGAGCGCGGGCACCGCGCCCTGGTAGAAGTCGACGGCGGCGTGGCCGGCGGCGAGCGTGGGGACCCTGTTCACCCCTCGATCATGTCGCCGGCCGCCGGTGGCCCGCTTCCGATAAGGTGCCAGATGATGTCGCAAATCCGCCACCTGCCGCTGGCACCCACCGGGCAGCGTCCCCTCGCGCCAGGCGCCGGCATCGACGCCCACCGCCACGACACCCACCAGATCGCGTACGCCTGCCGCGGCGTCGTGTCGGTCACCACCGGCACCGGGGCGTGGGTGGCACCCGCCAACCGGGCGATCTGGATCCCGGCGGGGACGGTCCACGAGCATCGCGCGCACGGTGACACCGACCTGCGCCTGGTGGGACTGACGCGCAACCCGCTGGGCCTCGACCGCCCGGCCGTCCTCGCCGTCGGCCCCCTCCTGCGCGAACTGCTCGTCGCGTACACCACCGACGACGCTCACGCCCATCACGGCGGCGAGCGGGAGCGGTTGCTCGCGGTGCTGCTCGACCAGCTCAGGGCGGCGCCCGAGCAGCCGCTGCACCTGCCCACGCCGCGCGACCCGCGGCTCGCGGCCGTCTGCGACGCGCTGCGCCGCGACCCGTCCGACGGACGTACGCTCGACCGGCTCGCCGCCGGCGCGGGCAGCAGCGACCGCACGCTGTCCCGGCTGTTCCGCGCCGAGCTGGGGATGACCTTTCCCCAGTGGCGCACCCAGCTCCGCCTGCACCACGCGCTGCTGCTCCTGGCCGAGGGCGTCGCGGTGACCACGGTCGCGCACCGGTGCGGCTGGGCGTCGGCGAGCGCGTTCATCGAGGTGTTCCGCAGGTCCTTCGGGTACACCCCCGGCCGCGCCTTTACAACGTAGATTCGTTACAATCGGATGTCGTGAGCACATCGAAAGGCAAGGGCGGCACGCCGGCCACCATGGCGCTGATCAAGGCCAAGGCCGAGTTCACCCTCCATCCCTACGAGCACGACGCCTCCGCGCAGGCCTACGGCGAGGAGGCCGCCGACGCGCTCGGGGTGCCGTACGAACGGATCTTCAAGACGCTCGTGGCCGAGGTCGAGAGCGGGCTCGCGGTCGCGGTCGTGCCCGTGGCGGGCAAGCTCGACCTCAAGGCGCTCGCCGGCGCGCTCAACAGCAAGCGGGCCGCGATGGCCGACGCCGCCAGGGTCGAGCGGGTCACCGGCTACGTCGTCGGCGGCATCAGCCCGCTGGGCCAGCGCAAGCAGCTCCCGACCGTGGTCGACTCCTCAGCCCTCGACTTCGAGACGATCTACTTCTCGGCGGGCAAGCGCGGCCTGCAGATCGAGACCGAGCCCGACAACCTCATCACCCTCACCCGGGCCGTCACCGCCCCGATCGGCCGGCAGGGCTGAGCTACCACCCACCGTCCCAGTCGACGCGGTGGGCCTCGCCGTAGGGTTCGCGGGAAGGTTCACGGCGGAGTTCGCGGTCGGGCGGGCCGTACGACGGTGGCAGCAGGCCCTCGCTCGTCAGCCACTGGATGAGCCCGCGGTAGCGGCGGCCGAAGGCGCGGTCGCCGTGCCGCCGCCGGCCCCCGCGCTCGCCGTTCCTGGCTTCCTCGCGGGCGAGCGCCTCCTCCAGGCCCGGCGTGTGGCCGCCCTCGAAGCGGGCGAGGTTCGGCCCGGGGAACCCGCGCGCCTCCGTGCCGCGCAGCGCGTTGCGCATCGACCGCACCCAGATCGGCCCCGGCAGCGAGGCTCCCTGCACCGAGCCGTAGTAACGGCCGCCGATCGTCACCCCGCGCAGCGGGAACCGGTACGAGCCCCGGATGTCGCCCACGCTCACGGCGGCCGCCAGCGTCGGCGTGTACCCGGCGAACCAGGCCGAGGTGTAGCCGTTGTTCGTGCCCGTCTTGCCGGCGGCGGGCCGGCCGATCCCCTGGCCCGTCATGGTGCCCTTGTCGAACACGCCCTCCAGCACCCGGTTGACCGCGTCGGCGACCGGCCGCTCGATGACCCGCTCGCACGCGGGCGGCACCCGCGTACGCCGCCCGTCCCTGCCGATGATCTCGACGATGGCCAGCGGACGGCAGTACATCCCCCGGGCCGCGAAGGTCGCGAACGACGCCGCCACCGTCACCGGGTCCATCTCGTTGATCCCCAGCGTGAACGTCGGCACCTCCTGCAGCGGCTTGCCGTCCGCCCGCTTCACGCCGAGCGCCTTGGCCGTACGCACGACGTTGCAGAGCCCGACCTTGCGCTCCAGCATCATGTAGAAGATGTTCACCGACTTCCACGTGCCGGTCTCCAGGCTGTGCGGGCCGCCCTCCCCCTCGCCGCCGGCGTTGAGTATGCGGGCGTTCGGGTCGTTGACCGCCCGGCCGTCGCAGTTGCGGTAACCCTGCGAGGGCACCAGCGAGCCGGGCGTCATGAAGCCGTCGCCGAAGCGCCAGCCCTGCTTGAGCGCCGTGGCCAGGGTGTAGACCTTGAACGTCGAGCCGGCCTGGAAGCCCTGCCCGCCCCCGTGCGCGACGTCCGCGACCAGGTTGAAGGTGGTCTTCGGGCCGTTCTTGCGGTTGCCGGGGTTGCGGCCGAACCCCTTGCTGGCCGCCATCGCCTTGATGCGTCCGGTCCGTGGCTCCACCATGGCCTCGGCGGCCACCTCGGTGTCGTCGCGGTGGACGTACTCCCTGATGGCCCGGTCGGCGGCGCGCTGCGCGATCGGGTCGAGGCTGGTCCTGATCGTCAGGCCGCCTCTCGACATCCGGTTGCGCCGTTCCGCCTCGGTGTTGCCGAAGACCGGGTTCGACAGCAGCTCGCGGTGGACGTACAGGCAGTAGAAGGGGAACTCGCTCTGCTCGCAGCCGCCCGGCTCGGAGCGCAGCTTGATGCTGAGCGGCGCCGACTTGGCGGTGGCCGCCTGTTGCTTGCTGATCCAGTTGAGCCCGGCCATGCGGTCGAGCACGAGGTCGCGCCGCTGGAGCAGCCTCGCCCGGTGGTCCCGCCCGAGCGAGGGGTCGGTCGAGAACGGCATCCGCACCGCCCCCGCCAGCGTGGCCGCCTGTGTCAGCGTCAGCCGCGAGGCCGAGGTGGAGAAGAAGCGCCGGGCCGCCGCCTCCACCCCGTAGGCCCCGGCGCCGAAGTAGGCGATGTTGAGGTAGCGCTCGAGGATCTCGTCCTTGCGGTACTTCTTCTCCAGCGCCATCGCCAGCCGCAGCTCGGTGATCTTGCGTCCGAGGCTCGGCGCGCGGGCACGGTCGCGCTCGGCGTCCGTACGGGCGCTCTCCACCAGGATGTTCTTGACGAGCTGCTGGGTCAGCGACGATCCGCCCTGGCGGACGGCCCCCGCCTGGGTGTTGGTCAGCAGGGCCCGCAGGGTGCCCCTGACGTCGAGCCCGCCGTGCTCGTAGAAGCGGGCGTCCTCGATGGCCACGATGGCCCGGCGCATCACGGGAGCGACCTTCGCGAGCGGGACCGTCGTCCGGTTGGCCTCGTAGAACTGCGCGAACGTCCGGCCGTCCTTGTCCAGCAGCCTGGTCACCTGCGCGAGGGGCTCCTCGCGCGGGGCGGGCGGCAGGTCCAGCAGGACGTTCGCGGCGTTGCGCGTGGCGATGCCGCCCCCGCCCACCACGGGCACGGCCAGTGCGGCCACCAGCACTCCGCCGAGCGCCCCCACCAACCCGAGTCCCGCGACGGATCTGAGTACGGTCACGTAACTTGATGTACGACGTCCCGATCGGCGGCAAACGCCCGCTTCCAGCGTCTTTACAGTTGTTTACTGCTACTTGCTCGCGTCACTGGGCTCCACGGAGTCCCGCCTGATAGCGAGCCCCAGCGAGGCGAACTGCTCGAAGGGGTGGTGGTAGCCGCGCTCGATGTGGTGCACGCCGCGCAGCGTGGACGTCCCGTCGGCGACCGCCGCCGCCAGCACGGCCGAGAAGCCCGCCCTGATGTCGGGCAGCGTCACGTCGGCGCCGCGCAGCCGCGACACCCCCCGCACCACGGCCGAGTGCCGGGCGTTGGTGTCGTGGTAGCGGCAGGCCGGGCCGCCGAGGCACTGGTCGAACACCTCGATCTCGCAGCCCATCTTCTGCAGCGCGGGCACGTACACCAGGCGGTTCTCGAAGACCGTCTCGTGCAGCACCGACATGCCCTGGCTCTGGGTGAACAGCACCATCAGCGGGGTCTGCCAGTCGGTCATGAACCCGGGGTGGGTGTCGGTCTGCACCGCCGCCGCGCGCAGGCCCTCCGGCGGCGCGGTGGCGCACAGGTACTCGTCGTTGATGTCGAACTTGGCGCCCATCCTGGCCAGCGTGGTGATCGCGGTGACCAGGCGGTCCTGCGGGCAGCCGTGCACGCGTACCTCGCCCTGGGTGATCAGGCCCGCCGCCAGGTACGAGAATGCCTCGATGCGGTCGCCGGCCAGCCAGGTGGAGGCGCCGTGCAGGCGCTCGACGCCCTCGATGACGATCCTGCGGTCGGGCGACAGCTCGATCATCGCGCCCATCCGCTGCAGGAACAGCGCGAGCTCCACCACCTCCGGCTCGGTCGCGGCGTTCTTCAGCACCGTCTTGCCCTCGGCCAGCACGGCTGACATGAGCACCGTCTCGGTGGCGCCCACGCTGGGGTACGGCAGCTCGATCCGGGTGCCGCGCAGGCGCGCCGCCTTGGCGAAGATGCCGGTCTCGCCCACCTCGACCTCGGCGCCCATCGCCCGCAGCGCCTCCACGTGGAAGTTCACCGGACGGCGCCCGATCGGGTCGCCGCCGACGAGCGGCACGAACGCCTCACCCGCCAGGTGCAGCAGCGGGCCGAGCATGAGGATGGGAATGCGGTTCAAGCCGGTGAACGCGTCGGGCACCCGGGGCTCGATCCGAGGGCCCTTCTCGATCCTGATCTCCGAGCCGGAGATCTCGACCCCGATGCCGAGCGCCCGCAGCATGTCGGCCGTGATGCCGACCTCGCCCACCTCGGGGGCGTTGTGGATGCTGCTCTCGCCGTCGCCGAGCATGGCCGCGACCATGTGCTTGGAGACGCCGTTCTTGGAACCGCGAACTTCGACGTCCCCCCGGAGCGGGCCGGAGGGTTCGATCTTCCAGACTTCTTCTGCAATCACGAAGCGAGCCTAGCCGGGGATAACATCGAGCTGATTCGGACACACATGCGAAGGGGAGTGGCGTGGCGAGGGAAGTACGCGCATTTGCGGTAACTGTCCTCACACTCGCCGCCCTCGGGGCCGCCGCCGGGCTGCTCTGGTCCGGCATCGCGCCGCGGGTCCCGCTCCAGGTCACCGACCAGGGCACGCTGCTGGCCGACCCCACCACGCAGGCGCTCATCGCGGCCGACGGCTGGTTCGCCGTGATCACCGGCGGGCTCGGCCTGGTGTGCGGCGGCTGCGCGTGGCTGGCCGGCCGGCGCTGGATGCTCGGCGTCCTGCTCGGGCTCTGCGTGGGAGGGACGGCCGCCTCGTTCCTGACGCAGTGGGCCGGGTCGGCGTTCACCATCGGATCGGTCACCGTCGAGGCCGCCGCCGCGGCACCCGGGGCCGCGATCGTCCCTGGAGCCCTGCAGCTCACCGCCCGCGGCGTCCTGGTGTCCTGGCCCCTGCTCGCCGTCGGCTTCTTCGCCCTCCTCGAGGGCATGCACGGCTACCGCGAGTCATCCCTGCGCCAACCGTACGGCGGGCAGCTCTAGAGCCCGTCGCCGAGCGGTGGCCGCCGCAGGCCGTGGCCGGTGGCCTGTTCGAACGCCCGCGCCACGCGCAGCACCCTGGCGTCCTCGAACGGCGGGCCGACGATCTGCACGCCGACCGGCAAGCCGTCCGGGGTGAAACCGGCCGGGACGGACGCGGCGGGGGCGTGCAGCGCGCTCACCCAGTACGCCGAACGCATCCACGTGAGGTAGTCGGGCAGGGGCTCGCCGTTGATCTCGGTGACGTACGGCTGCTCGACCGGGAACGGCGGCACCTGGCTGACCGGCGCGATCAGGATGTCGTAGGTGTCCCAGAACGCGGCCATGCGCTGGTAGAGGGCGCTGCGCGCCACCTCCGCGCGGACGAGGTCGGCCCCCGTGACCCCGCGGCCCTGCTCGACGTTCCAGGCCGTGTTGGGGCCGAGCTCCGTCTTGTCGCCGTGGGCGAGCAGGTAGTACCAGGCCCGGTAGGTGCGGAACGCCTCCTCCGCGCCGGTCAGGTCAGGGTCGGCGAGCTCCACGTGCGCGCCGAGACGCTCGAACACGGCCGGCGCCGTCGCGGTGACCGCCGCCGTGCGCGCGTCCACCGGCAGACCGCCCAGGTCGGGGCTCCAGGCCACCCGCAGCCCCGCCACGCCCTCCTCGGGCTCCGGCGCGAAAACCTCCTTGATCGCGTACGGTGAGCGTCGGTCGAATCCCGCCACGACGCCGAGCATGAGCGTCACGTCCTCGACCGTCCTGGCCATCGGCCCCGACACCGCCAGCGTGAACCAGGCGGCCGTGTCGGAGAGGTCGGGCACCCGGCCAGGGGTGGGCCGCAGGCCGACCACGTTGCAGAAGGAGGCGGGGTTGCGCAGGGAACCGCCCATGTCGCTGCCGTCGGCCAGCGGGACCATGCCGGTCGCCAGCGCGGCCGCCGCTCCCCCGCTGCTGCCGCCGGCGGACTTCGTCAGGTCGTAGGGGTTCCTCGTGGCCCCGAACACCTCGTTGACGGTGTGGGAGCCGGTGCCGAACTCGGGCGTGTTGGTCTTGCCCACCGTGATCGCCCCGGCGGCCCTCAGCCGCCGCACGATGAGGTCGTCCTGGTCGGGCACGTGGCCGGCGAACAGCGGGGAGCCGTACGTGGTGCGGATGCCCGCCGTGTCGACGAGGTCCTTGTGCGCGACGGGCAGGCCGTGCAGCGGCCGGTCCGCCTCCTCGGGGCGGGCCGCGTCGGCCGCCTTCGCCGCGTCGAGCGCCCGCTCGGCGGCGAGGGTGACGACCGCGTTGACGCGCGGGTTGACCTGCTCGATGCGGTCGAGGTGCGCCTGCAGCACCTCGACGGCGCTCAGCTGCCGGGTCCTGATGAGACGGGCCAGTTCGGTGGCGGTCAGATCATGCAGTTCGCTCACCCCGCGATCCTCCCCCACCCCCGCCCCGGATCACAGCCCTCCTTCCACCCGCCGGGAGTGGGCCTTTCCCCGGGGTGGGTCAGGCGCCGAGGCAGGCGGGGCCGAGAAGTTCTTTGAGGTCGCCCATGAGGGCCGGCGAGGGGGTCACGCGGTAGCGGTCGCCCACGCGCATCACCGTGGTCTTCGGGCCGTTGTGGACCTGCAGGTGCACCTCGGACGTGCCCGGGTGGGTGCTGAGCACCTCTCGTAGCCGCCCGACCACCGGCGGCGTACACCGGTTGAGCGGCAGGCTCACCAGCAGCGGCCCACCGGCCTCCTGGGACAGGTCGGGCGCCGTGACCTCCATCGCGATGATCTTCGCGACGTCCTCGCGCTTGTCGATCCGCCCCTTGACGAACACGATCGCGTCCTCGGCGAGGATCGTCGAGCACAGCTGGTACGCCGACGGGAAGATCATCACCTCGATCGAGCCTTCGAGGTCCTCCAGCTGGGTCAGCACCCAGGTGTCGCCCTTCTTGGTGACCTTGCGCTGCACCCCGCTGAGGATGCCGCCCAGCGTCACCACCTGCCCGTCGGCCCGGCTCTCGTCCTGGACGGCCGCGATCGAGCAGTCGGCCCCTGCCGCGAGGATGTGCTCGACGCCGAACAGCGGATGGTCGGACACGTACAGGCCCAGCATCTCGCGTTCGAGCTGCAGCAGCGTGGTCTTGTCCCACTCGCCCACGGGGATCTGGATGTCGAACGTCTGGTCCTCGCCGCCGTCCATGCCGCCGAAGAGGGAGTCCTGGCCGATGGCCTCGTTCTTCTTGATGTCGATGATCGCGTCGACGGCCTGCTCGTGCACCATGACCAGGCCCTTGCGCACGTGGCCGAGCGAGTCGAACGCGCCCGCCTTGATCAGCGACTCGATGACGCGCTTGTTGCAGACGATGGCCGGCACCTTGCGCAGGAAGTCCTTGAAGTCGGCGAAGCGGCCCTTCTCCTTGCGCGCGGCGATGACGCCGTCGACGACGTTGCCGCCGACGTTGCGGACGGCCGACAGCCCGAACCGGATGTCGGTGCCGCGCGGCGTGAAGTCGAAGTCGGAGTCGTTGACGTCGGGCGGGAACACCTTGATGCCCATGCGCCGGCACTCGTTGAGGTAGAGGGCCGACTTGTCCTTGTCGTCCTTCACCGAGGACAGCAGCGCGGCCATGTACGCGGCCGGGTAGTTGGCCTTGAGGTACGCGGTCCAGTAGGCGATGAGGCCGTAGGCGGCGGTGTGGGCCTTGTTGAAGGCGTAGTCGGAGAACGGCAGCAGGATGTCCCACAGCGCCTTGATGGCGGCGTCGGGGAAGCCGTTGTCCTTCATGCCCTGCTCGAAGGAGGCGTACTGCTTGTCGAGCTCGGCCTTCTTCTTCTTGCCCATGGCGCGGCGCAGCAGGTCGGCGGCGCCGAGGGAGTAACCGGCCACGCGCTGGGCGATGGCCATGACCTGCTCCTGGTAGATGATCAGGCCGTACGTCGTGTCGAGGATGTCCTTCAGCGGCTCCTCGAGCGCCGGGTGGATCGGCGTGATCTCCTGCTGGCCGTTCTTGCGCAGCGCGTAGTTGGTGTGGGAGTTGGCGCCCATCGGGCCCGGCCGGTAGAGCGCGAGGGCGGCGGAGATGTCCTCGAAGTTGTCGGGACGCATGAGCCGCAGCAGCGAGCGCATGCCGCCGCCGTCGAGCTGGAACACGCCCAGCGTGTCGCCCCTGGCCAGCAGGTCGTAGCTCTTGCGGTCGTCGAGCGGGAGCGCGAGCAGGTCGATCTTCTCACCTGTGGTCGCCTCGATCATCTTGAGGCAGTCGTCCATGATGGTGAGGTTGCGCAGGCCCAGGAAGTCCATCTTCAGCAGGCCGAGCGTCTCGCAGGTCGGGTAGTCGAACTGCGTGATGATCGCGCCGTCGGAGTCGCGCCGCATCACCGGGACGTGGTCGGTCAGCACCTCGGCCGACATGATGACGCCGGCGGCGTGCACGCCGGTCTGCCTGATCAGGCCCTCCAGGCCCTTGCCGAGGTCGATCGTCGCCTTGACGTCGACGTCCTCGTCGTAGAGGCGGCGCAGCTCACCCGCCTCGGCGTAGCGCGGGTGGTCATTGTCGAAGATGCCCGACAGTGGGATGTCCTTGCCCATGACGGCGGGCGGGAACGCCTTGGAGACCCGGTCGCCCAGCGCGTACGGGTAGCCGAGGACGCGGCCGGCGTCCTTGATGGCGGCCTTCGCCTTGATGGTGCCGAACGTGGCGATCATGGCGACCTTGTCGGCGCCCCACCGCTCGGTCACGTACCGGATCACGTCGCCGCGCCGACGCTCGTCGAAGTCGATGTCGACGTCGGGCATGGAGACGCGCTCGGGGTTGAGGAACCGCTCGAAGATCAGGCCGTGCGCGATGGGGTCGAGGTCGGTGATGCCCATCGCGTACGCCACCAGCGACCCGGCGGCGGAGCCACGGCCGGGGCCGACCGGGATGCCGTTCTGCTTGGCCCACATGATGAAGTCGGCGACCACGAGGAAGTAGCTCGGGAAGCCCATCTGCTCGATGATGCCGATCTCGTACTCGGCCTGCTTGCGGTGCTGGTCGTCGTAGCCCTCCGGCCAGCGCCTGGCCATGCCCTCCCAGACGGTCCTGCGGAAGAACTCGGTCTCCGTCATGCCGTCGGGGATGGGGAACGTCGGCATGAGGTTCTTGAACTCGAAGAACCCGGCCGGGTCGACCTTCTCGGCGACCAGCAGCGTGTTGCGGCAGCCCTCGGCCCACAGGTCGGAGGAGTCGACGGCGCGCATCTCGTCGGCGCTCTTGATGTAGTAGCCGCTGCCGTCGAAGCGGAACCGGTCGGGGTCGGACAGCTGCTTGCCGGTCTGGATGCACAGCAGGGCGTCGTGGGAGGCGGCGTCGGACTCGTAGGTGTAGTGGGAGTCGTTGGTCACCAGCGGCGGGATGTCGAGCTCGCGGCTGATCCTGGTCAGCCCGTCGCGGACGCGGCGCTCGATGTCGAGCCCGTGGTCCATGATCTCCAGGAAGAAGTTGTCCTTGCCGAAGATCTCCTGATATTTCGCCGCCGCCTTGATCGCCTCGTCGTACTGCCCGAGCCGCAGCCGCGTCTGCACCTCGCCCGACGGGCAGCCCGTGGTCGCCATGAGGCCGTCGGCGTGCTCGGCGAGTATCTCGGCGTCCATGCGCGCCCACTTGCGCACGAAGCCCTCGGTGTAGGCACGCGAGCTGAGCTTCATCAGGTTGTGCAGGCCGGTCTTGTTGCGCGCCCAGATCGTCATGTGGGTGTAGTAACCACCCGCCGAGACGTCGTCCTTCTTCTGGTGCGGCTCGCCCCACAGCACGGGCTTCTTGTTGTGCCGCAGCTCGGGCGCGACGTACGCCTCGATGCCGATGATCGGCTTGATGCCCGCGCCGGTCGCCTGCCGGTAGAAGTCGTAGGCGCCGTGCATGTTGCCGTGGTCGGTGATCGCGATCGCGGGCATGCCCAGGTCGCCGACCTGTTTGAACATCTGCTTCAGGCGCGCGGCCCCGTCGAGCATCGAGTACTCGGTGTGCACGTGCAGATGGACGAACGAGTCACTGGACGACATGGAGCGGCGCCTCCCGGTCTCGAAGAATGATGCGCACCGACTCTAGTGCTCCCGGCCGACACTCCTGCGCGCGACCGGCCGTAACGCGACCCCGGCGACCGCTCGTGCGGCCGCCCGGATATCCTCGATGTCACTGTCCGTATTCGAAGGGGCACGCGGTGCACACGACCAGCGAAGGATACACGCACGCGCTAGGCAACCGTCAGGTCCAGATGATCGCCATCGGCGGGGCGATCGGCGTGGGCCTGTTCCTCGGCGCAGGGGGCCGGCTGGCCGCCACGGGGCCGGCGCTCGTGCTGTCCTACGCCGTCGCCGGCGTGGCGGCGTTCTTCGTCATGCGCGCCCTCGGCGAGCTGGTGCTCTACCGCCCGGTGTCCGGCTCGTTCGTCGAGTACTCCAACGAGTTCATCGGCCCGTGGGCGGCGTTCGCCAGCGGCTGGATGTACTGGTGCAACTGGGCCTTCACCGGCATCGCCGAGCTGACCGCGATCGCCATGTACATCCACTACTGGGCGCCGGCCTTCCCCCAGTGGCTCACCGCGCTCATCGCGCTGTCGTTCGTGCTGACGGTCAACCTGCTGTCGGTACGGCTCTTCGGCGAGCTGGAGTTCTGGTTCGCGCTCCTCAAGGTGGTGGCCATCTCGATCTTCCTGGTCGTGGGCCTGGTGCTGGTGGTGTTCGCCGTCGGCCAGGCGACCCCGGCCAACCTCGTGTCCCACGGCGGCTTCTTCCCCACGGGCTTCCCGCTGGTGCTCATGAGCCTGCAGTCGGTGGTGTTCGCGTACGCCTCGATCGAGCTGGTCGGCATCGCCTCCGGCGAGACGGCGCGCCCGCACGAGGTCATGCCGCGGGCCGTCAACGGCGTGGTGTGGCGCATCGCGATCTTCTACGTCGGTTCGGTGCTGCTGCTCGGCATGGTGCTGCCGTGGACGCTCTACAGCGCGGCCGAGTCGCCGTTCGTGACGTTCTTCTCCGGTCTCGGCGTGCCATGGGCCGCCGACGCGATGAACCTCGTGGTGATCACCGCGGCCGCGTCGTCGTGCAACTCCGGCCTGTACGCCACCGGCCGCATCCTGCGTTCCATGGCGATGAAGCGGGAGGCGCCCGGTTTCACCGGGACGCTGAGCTCCCGTCACGTGCCGATCGGCGGCATCATGTTCACCGCCACCATGCTGCTGGGCGGGGTGGCGCTGTTCTACTTCCTGCCCGCGCGGGCCTTCAACATCGCCACGGCGTGCGCCTCGCTCGGCGTGGTCACCACCTGGGGAGTGCTGGTCTACTGCCAGCTGCGGCTGCGCAGGTCGGGTCACGTCTCGACGTTCCCGATGCCCGGCACCCCCTACACCAACTGGTTCACCCTCGCGTTCCTTGCCCTGGTGGTGCTGCTGATGCCGTTCGCCGACGACGACCAGCGGGTGGCCTTCTTCCTCATCCCCGCCCTGGTGGTCGGGATCGCGGTGGGCTGGAAACTGGTCAACCGCCGCCACTCGGCCGCCGCCCTGACCGAGTCCGCCTCGGCGCCCGCCTCTCCGGCGGGTTCCACCGCCGGGCCCGCCGACCCGCCCGCCGAACCCTAGCCGCCGCGACAGCCCCGCGCCCGTCCGAGGCTCGGTAGTCTCGATGCCGCAACGCGGAGGTCACTCGGGGAGGTCATGCTGGACGAGACTCGGCGGAAGATCGTCCGGATCTCGGTGGCGGCCGCGCTGGGTGTCGCGCTCGCGCTGGCGTTCCTGCCCCTCCGGATCCTGCCCAGGCTGGCCTGCGCCGTCCTCGACGCGGGCTGCCCCACCGTGCCCGAGGCGCGTGGCCGGTTGCCGCAGATCACCAGGCTCACGCCCGTGCAGGTGGCGCTGAGCGGCACGTACGTCGCCCTCGGCGACTCCTTCTCCTCCGGCGAGGGCGTCTGGAGCTCCGGCCAGCCGCCGGTCAACGACGGCGCCGACCGCTGCCACCGCTCCACGGGCTCGTACGCGCCGCAGGTCGCGCAGTCGTACCGGTTCCCCGGCGGCACCGTCTTCTACGCCTGCAGCGGAGCCACGACCCGCCAGCTGCTGACCGGCCAGTGGGGTCACCCGCCCCAGATCACCCGCGTCGACGCCGCCGCCGGGCTGATCACGCTGAGCATCGGCGGCAACGACGCGGGGTTCACCCAGGTGCTGACCACGTGCATCGTCAAGCTCCCCTGGTCGTCGGCCTGCGTCGACCAGGACGCCGCCGTCGGCCGGCGCATCGACGAGCTCGCCACCAACCTGCGGACCGTGCTCCACGAGCTGCGCGTACGCGCCCCCGACGCCCGCGTCATCGTCCTCGGCTATCCGCGGCCGTTCCCCGAGCGGCCCACCGGCACGTACGACAACCTGAGCGTGGCCGACCAGCAGTGGCTGAACGGCATGACGCGCCGCCTCGACGACACCGTGAAGTCGGTGGTGTCCGAGTTCGACCGGACGATCGCCGGGTTCGGCGCCCCGGGCAGCGCCGAGTACGTCGACGCCTACGAGGCGTTCACCGGCCACGAGATCGGCACCGCGCAGCCGTACCTCAACGGGTTGCACATGGACATGGAGCAGATGACCGTCGACGCCCGCAGCTACCACCCGACGGGCGAGGGCTACCACCGCTTCGCCGAGCTCGTCACCGCCCAGGTCGCGCAGGGCCCCGGCCGTCCCATGAACAACTACCGCCTGACCGACCCGGGCGGTCAGTGAGCGGCGCGCTCCTCCGCGAGGTGCAGGCCCGCCTCGATGACGGCGTTCATGATGGGCGCGAGGCGCGCCTGACCGAGCCGGGGTGCGCGCACGGCCATCCGCTCGACGACGGCCCGCTCGCGGTCGGCGTCGCGGCCCGCGAAGCCGCCCACCGGCTTGATCTGCTGCACCCGGCCCGCCAGCGCGGCCCGGCGTTCGAGCAGCGTGGCGAGCGCGGCGTCCACCCGGTCGATCGCCTGCCGGCAGGCGGGCAGCGTCGTGGGCGCCTCGTCGCGCAGCAGCGCGCCGACGAGGGTCACGGCCTCCTCGGCCACCCGCCAGTCCGCCCCGGCCTGCCCACCGTCGCCTGAGCCCCGAGCAGCGCCATCCGGTACGCCGTACGGCGCTTCCTCAGGGACGACGGCGCGCGGGCGGGACGGCGTGGACGTCACGGGCTCCGGCACGGACAGGATCAGCCCGTCGGCGCCGGCCGCGACGGCCGCAGGCGACAGGCCAGGGTCGCAGGAGACGTCCACCAGCACGGGCCTGCCGGAGGCCGACCTGGCCGCCCGCACGAGACCCAGGTCAGGACGCCCGGTCTCGCAGAGGATCACCCGCCCGTCCCCCTCGGCGGCGCAGTAGCCGGCCAGCCCCAGCCACTCCTCCAGGGACGCCCCCGGCCGCCGCTCCACCACGACGGGCAGCCCCAGCGCGGCGGCCGCCCGCACCAGCGGGATGTCGCGCGTCCATGACGCGCCCACCACCACCCCGTCGGCCAGCTCGGCGACGGCCGGCAGGTCGGCTGCCGTCGCCGGCTCCACCACCACGACAGGCACGTGCCGTTCGCGCAGCACCGCTGAGGCGTCCGCGTGCCCTCGCCCGCGCAGGCTCACCCGGCCGCGGATCACCACGGCGGGCCCCTCGCCCACCCGCAGCTCGCCGAGCCCGACCGCGTGCCTCTGTGGAACCGCAGGCCCCTGCGCGACCGCGTGCCGTTCCAAGGTCGACGACATCCGTCACTCCCCTATTCGGCCGGCTGTCCCGGAGCCGGCGGCGAAAACGAAAAAGGCAGAGACGGGTGTCTCTGCCTCGTGCCGACTCCAGGTGGTCGCTAGCTGACGACCGGCTCTCCTGGAGCCGGCTCGGTAAACGCGTAGCGACAGCAAGTCATGTCCGCAGACTACACCCAGCGCCGACCTGCCGGACCTGCCCCCACATGGGTGACTCGCCTCCGGGCAAGTCGCCGTTGATCCCTCGCTATGGGAGTATTTCTTGGCCTAGAGGAGGGTTTGAGGCCGTTGACGTCGGATCGCAAGCAGGAGGGTCGCCGCATCGCCGGCCGCTACCAACTGCAGGAGCCCATCGGCAGGGGCGGCATGGGCATCGTGTGGCGTGCCTACGACGAGCTCCTCGACCGCACCGTCGCGGTCAAGGAGGTCAGGTACGCCGCCGCCCTGGGCGAGGAAGTGCAGCTGCTCAACCGGCGCACGATGCGCGAGGCCAGGGCCGCGGCCCGGTTCGAGCATCCCAACGTGATCGTCGTCCACGACGTGATCGAGGAGGACGACCGGCCCTGGATCGTCATGCAGCTGGTCCAGTCGCGATCGCTGGGCGCCGTGATCAAACAGGACGGGCCCCTGCCGCCCAAGCGGGTGGCCGAGATCGGCCTGGCCATGCTCGACGCGCTGCACCGCGCGCACGAGGCGGGCGTGCTGCACCGTGACGTCAAACCCGAGAACGTCCTCCTCGCCGACGACGGCCGCGTCGTGCTCACCGACTTCGGCATCGCCACGCTGGAGACCGAGACCCAGCTCACCGTGACGGGACTCGCGGGCACGCCCGCGTTCATCGCCCCCGAGCGGCTCAAGGGACTCCCCGCGCGGCGCGAGTCCGACCTGTGGTCGCTCGGCGCCACCCTCTACACGGCCGTCGAGGGCCGCTCCCCGCACGAGCGCGGCATGGCGCTGGCCACCATGCACGCCGTGCTCACCGACGAGCCCGACCCCATGCCGCACGCCGGCCCGCTCACCGAGGTGATCAGCGGGCTGCTGGTCAAGGAGCCGGTGCAGCGGCTGACGTACGAGGAGGCGCAGCGGCTGCTGCGCATGGCGCTCGCGCAGGCGAGCCCGCCGCCGACCGCGCAGTTCCCTGCCGCGCAGGAGCTGCACGTCCCCGCCCCCGCGACCAAGCCGAAGCGTCCCGCGAAGGCCAAGCGTCCGTACGCGCCCGTGGTGGACGACACCCCGACCGACCCTGGCCCGGCCCCGGCCGCCTCGTCGGCCCTGCCCGAGACCGGCGCGCGCATCCCCTCGGTGACCGTGGAGCCGACTCCCGCGGCCGAGTCCACGATGGACGCCAGGAAGTCCGAGCCGCGGCGGCCCGGCATGGTCGTCGCCGCGGCGCTGGCGGTCGTGCTCGTCGCCGGCGTCGGCGGCTACCTCGGCCTGAGATCGGTGTCGGACGGCGAGGGCGGGACGGCCACCGCCGTCACCGACCCCAGCGCCACGCCCGCCACGTCGGCGCCGCAGCCGTCCGCGTCCGCCGCGACCAGTACGCCGGCGAGCACGCCCCCGAGCCCGTCCCCGTCGCCGAGCCCGTCCGAGAGCGAGACCCCCACCAGCAAGCCCACCCCCAAGGAGACGAAGAACCCGCTGCCAGCGGGGTGGAAGATGTACAAGGACAAGAAGATGGGCTTCTCCATCGGCCTGCCCAAGGGGTGGGAGGTGTGGACGCGCAGCGGCCGGCAGGTCAAGTTCAAGGGCCCGGGCGCCGCCGTCAACGCGTACCTCATGATCGAGGAGGCCGCCAAGCCGGGCACCGACCCGTACAAGGACTGGAAGCGGCAGGAGCCGTACCTGAAGAACAACTTCGGCGGCTACAAGAAGCTCGACATCAAGCGCGTCGAGTTCCAGAAGGCCGCAGCCGACTGGGACTTCACCTGGAACACCAACACGGGTCCGACGCGGGTCCGCAACCGGGGGTTCATCACGGACAACGGGCGGGCGTACGCCATCTACTGGCACACGCTCAAGAGCCACTGGAAGGCCGATTACCACTTCTTCGAGGGCTTCTGCGACACCTTCGTGCCCGCGAAGTAGGCTTCCTCGGGTGAACAGGCAGGTAGGCGACCGCTACCGGCTGATCGAACCGATCGGCGAGGGCGGCATGGGCGTCGTCTGGCGTGCCTACGACGAGCTGCTCGACCGTACGGTGGCGATCAAGGAGGTCCGCTACACCGGCGTCGACGACGCGCGGCGGGCCGAGCTCAACCGCCGGACCATCAGGGAGGCCCGGGCCGCCGGCCGCCTCGACCACCCCTCGGTGGTGGTCGTCCACGACGTCGTCGAGGAGGACGGCCGCCCGTGGATCGTGATGCAGCTCGTACGGTCCCGCTCGCTCGCGCAGGTGGTCCGCGCGAACGGGCCGCTGGCGATCGGCCAGGTCGCGGTGATCGGCGACCGGGTGCTCGACGCGCTGCGGGCCGCGCACGCGACCGGGGTGCTGCACCGTGACGTCAAGCCAGAGAACATCCTGCTGGCCGACGACGGCCGGGTGGTGCTGACCGACTTCGGCATCGCCTCGATGGACAGCGAGGCGGGGCTGACGGCGACCGGCGGGCTGGTGGGCACGCCCGCGTACATGCCGCCCGAGCGGCTGAACGGCGATCCTGCCCGGCCCGAGTCCGACCTGTGGGCGCTGGGGGCCACGCTGTACACGGCGGTCGAGGGGACGCCGCCGTTCCGTGGCGAGTCGTGGGCGGCGACGGTGGCGGCGGTGCTGCGCGACGATCCGCGCCCACCGTCACGGTCCGGGGCGCTCACACCGGTCATCATGGGCCTCCTGCACCGCAACCCGGACGACCGTATGCCCGCCGAGGAAGCCGCCCACCTGCTCCGCGACATCACCACCAGCTCCTGGCGCCCCGGCCCCTCACCACGCGCCAACGGCCCCGTCCCTCGGCCCGCACCGCCTGCCGACGCGCCCTCGTCCGGGCCTGCGCCGCTCGGCGACGCGCCTTCCTCCCAGCCAGGGCCGCTCGCCGACGAAGCCTCCTCCCGACCCGCACCGCTCGCCGGCAGGCCCTCCTCCCGCCCCACGCCGGTCGGCGAGCGGCCCTTCTCCGAGCTCGACTCCGCCGAAGCGCCCACGCTGCGCCACCCCGCCAGGGGTGACAGGCCCTCCGCGGATCCACTCCCCTTTCCTGAGCCGAACGCCACGGGCGGCCCTTCCAGAACCGGCAGGACGCCCGCGACCGGATACCCGCCTGCCGGCGGGAACACGTCCGCGACGGCCGGGCGGCGGCGCGCGAAGCCGCTGTGGGTCGCCTTAACGGCGGTGCTGGCCGTCGTGGCGGCGGCGGCCGCGGCGGGCGTCCTGCTGTCCGGCAACCGGACGTCGGCGGGCGGCGGCCCGACGGCCACCGGCACGACCACCCCCATCCATCACCCCACACACCACGCCACCCATCCCACGGCCGGCCACCCCACAGCCACGCAGCCCACCGTCACCCGGCCGACGAAACCGCCGGCGTCCACCCCCGGCCCCTCCCCCGACACCACCCCTGGGGCCACGCCCGGCGCCACGGTGAGCGGCGTGCCCGACGGCTGGCGGACGTACACGAACACCGCGGGCCGCTTCAGGCTGGCCCTGCCCGACGGCTGGCAGGCCAAGAAGAACCCGTCGCGCGACAGCGTCAACGTGAGCGGGCCCGGCACCCCGGGGACGCTGATCGTGGAGTGGACCGTCCCCGACCTCCCCTGGGACGACCCGGAGAGCCACTGGGTCGCCCTGGAGAAGGAGATCCAGGCGAAGGGCCAGTTCCAGCAGTACACCCGGATCGGCATCACCCCCACCGACTACCTCGGCGTCCCGGCCGCCGACTGGGAGTTCACCCGGGTAAGGAACGGCGTGCTGATCCATGTGGTCAACCGCGGCTTCCACACCGCCGACGGCCGTCCGTACGCCGTCTACTGGGAGACCACGGACGCGCGCTGGAAGCAGGACCGCCACTACGTCGACACGTTCCTGAAGACCTTCCGGCCGCTGTGAGGAGGCGCCGTGAGCCGCTGCGAGGAGCCGCTGTGATGAGGCGCTGTGATGAGGCGCGCGTGACGGAGGAGCGGGCGCGCTTCTGGCGGCATCCTGCGGTGCCGGAGACCGACCTGCTGAAGGCCCGCTACGTGACCCACCGCTTCACCCGGCACGCCCACGACGGCTACGCGATCGGCCTCATCGTCGAGGGCGTGGAGGAGTTCGACCACCGCGGCTCCCTGCACCGGGCGGGCACCGGTGAGCTGGTGCTGGTCGATGCCGACACCGCCCACACCGGCCAGGCGGGCGTCCCCGGCGGGTGGGCCTACCGCATGCTCTACCCGTCTGTCGCGCTGCTGGCCGGGATCGCCGCCGAGCTGGGCGGGCCGCCCGGCACCCCGCATTTCCCCCGCCAGGTGGTCCGCGACGACCACGTGGCGGCGCTGCTGGCCCGCGCCCATCGGGCGGCCGAGCGCGAGGACGCGCTGTCGGCCTCGACGCTGAGCCGTACGCTGTTCGCGCGGCTGCTCACCCGGCACGCGACCCCCAGGCCGCGATCCTCGCCGCCCTCGGGAGGCGGAAGGGCCGTACGCGAGGCGATCGGCCTGCTGCACGACAGCCTGCTCGACCCGCCCACGCTGGACGCCCTGGCCGACGCGGTGGGCGCGCGGCCGTTCGCGCTGCTGCGGGCGTTCAAGGAGGCGACGGGACTGCCGCCGCACGCGTACCTGACCTCGCTACGGGTGGGCCGGGCGCGCCGCCTGCTGCTGTCGGGCCTGCCGCCGGCGCGGGTGGCCGCCGAGGTGGGGTTCACCGACCAGGCCCACCTGAACCGTCACTTCAAGCGCATCATGGGCGTTCCACCCGCCGCCTACCAGCGCGCCGCGGGAACATACAAGAACGGCGGCCCCCGCGCCTCCTAGCCTCCGCAGGGAGTCCCCGCGCTTCCTGGCCGCCGCAGGAACGTACAAGACCGGCGGTATCCGCCCTTCCTAACCTCTGTCCCCATGGACCGGACAACTCACCGTTCCGCCGCCGTACGGGACGGACTCGGCGTGGGCCTGGCCGTGGGACTGTCAGGACTCGCCTTCGGCGCCTCGGCCGTCACCGCGGGCCTGAGCGTGCCGCAGGCCTGCGTGCTGAGCCTGCTGGCGTTCACGGGAGCCTCCCAGTTCGCGCTGACGGGCGCGGCGGGCGCCGGCGGCGACCTGGTGGCCGCGAGCCTCGGCGCGCTGCTCCTCGGCGGCCGCAACACCCTGTACGGGCTGCGGCTGGCCGACCTCCTTCGCGTACGCGGCCCGCGCCGCCTGCTCGCCGCCCACGGCGTCATCGACGAGACCACGGCGGTCGCGCTCGCCCAGCCCACCCAGGAAGCGGCGCGTACGGGCTTCGTGACCACGTTCGCCGCGCTCTACCTCACCTGGAACCTCACGACGCTGGGAGGGGCGCTCGGCACCTCGTCCCTGGGCGACCCCGGCGTGCTCGGCCTGGACGCCGTGGGCCCTGCGGCGTTCCTCGCCATCCTGTGGCCGCGCCTCGCGGGCAGCGCCGAGCTGCGCGGCCTGGCGGCGGGCGCCGCGGCGGTGGCGCTGTGCGCCTCCCCGTTCCTCCCGCCGGGCGTGCCCGTGCTGCTGTCGGCCACGACGGTGCTGGTGGTGCTGGTCCGGTGACGTTGTGGTGGGCGGTCGTGGCGGTCTGCGCAGGCTGCTACGCGCTGAAGCTGGCAGGGCTGGCCGCGCCCCGGCGGTTGCTGGACCACCCGCGGGTGCGCCGGTTCGCGGAGCTGGTGCCGGTGGCGTTGCTCGCCGCGCTGATCGCCGTGCAGGTGTTCACGGAGCAGGGCCGTCCGGCCTTCGACCCGGCCCGTACGGCGGGTCTCCTGGCCGCGGTCGTGGCGCTGCTGCTGCGGGCGCCGTTCCTCGTCGTGCTGATCGCGGCGGCCGCCGTCACCGCGCTTGTCCGAGGAGTTCTCGGGTAGTCGGCGGTGCATGTCCGAGGCAGCGGCGATGGTCGGTGGGCGCTACCGGCTGCTCGAAACGATCGGCAGGGGCGGCATGGGTCGGGTCTGGCACGCGCACGACGAGGTGCTCGGCCGCGACGTGGCGGTCAAGGAGATCCTGCCTCCGCCCGACCTGACGGGCCCCGAGCGCGAGGTGTTCTCCTTACGCACCCTCCGCGAGGCACGGGCGGCCGGCCGGGTGCCGCATCCCGGAGTGGCCACCGTGTACGACGTCCTGGAGGAGAACGGTCACCCGTGGATCGTCATGGAGCTCGTACGCTCGCACACCCTGGGCGACCTGATCCGGGACGAGGGGCCGATGTCGCCGCGCGCGGCCGCGGACATCGGGCGGCAACTCCTGGAGGCGCTGCGCGCCGCGCACGCGGCCGGAGTACTGCACCGCGACGTCAAGCCGGACAACGTGCTGCTGACCGCCGACGGCCGGGCCGTGCTCACCGACTTCGGCATCGCGACGCTGGAGGACGACGCGCCCGTCACCCGGACGGGCATCCTGATCGGCACCCCGGCCTTCATGGCCCCCGAGCGGGCGGGGGGCGGCCGCGCCAGACCGGCCTCCGACCTGTGGTCGCTCGGCGTGACGCTGTACATGGCGGTGGAGGGCCGTTCGCCGTTCCAGCGCGACAACGCCCTCGTGACGCTGGGCGCGGTCATGCACCAGGAGCCTGAGCGGCCGGCCCGCGCGGGCGTGCTGGCCCCCGTGCTGGACGGCCTGCTGCGCAAGGACCCGGCCGACCGGATGACGCTGGAGGAGGCCGCACGGCGGCTCACCGTGATCGCGGCGGGCGGCTCGGCGCAGATGGCCGCCACAGGCGGCTCCGGGCAGACGGTCGCCCCGGGCCGCTTCCGGTGGGCGGCAGGGCGGCGTGGGCACCGGACACCGGTGGCGGCGGTCGCCGCGGCCGTCCTCACGGTCGGGCTCGTCACGGGAGGCGCGTCGTGGCTGACGCACCGGCTGGCGGCCCCGTCCGGCGATCCCGTCCCCGCGGTGGCCACCACACCCGGGACATCGTCCACGCAGCCGTCCACGCAGCCGTCCGACCCGCCGTCCGACCCGCCGTCCAACAAGCCACCGTCCAACAAGCCACCGTCCAGCAAGCCGCCGTCCGGCGGGCCGCCGCCCGTCCGCGACGGCCCGGCCACGCGTACCCCCGACAGACCGGTCCGGCGTACGCACGCGCCCCCGCCGCCGAAGGACCGCCAACGTGATCAGGGCGGCGAGAAACGGACGAGGTCGCCGAAACCGTCCGAGCCCGAGGAGAACGACGACGCGGGCTCCGGCCCCGGCCACGTCGAGGGCTCACCGGGTTCCGGCCACGAGAGCGAGAAGGGCAGGGGCAAGGGCAGAGGGAAGGGCAGGGGCAGGGGCTGAGACCGGCCTCAGGACTCGTCGCGGACGACGTCCAGGGCCTTCTGCAGGTCTTCCGGGTAGTCGGTGCTGAACGACATCCACTCCCCCGTCGAGGGGTGCTCGAACCCGAGCGCCACCGCGTGCAGCCACTGCCGCGTGATGCCGAGCCGGGCCGACAGCGTGGGGTCGGCGCCGTAGAACAGGTCGCCGACGCAGGGGTGGCGCAGCGCCGACATGTGCACCCTGATCTGGTGCGTACGCCCTGTCTCCAGCTTGATGTCCAGCAGGGACGCCGCCCGGAACGCCTCGATCGTGTCGTAGTGGGTGACCGACGGCTTGCCGCCCGCCACCACCGCGAAGCGGCCGTCGCCCGACGGGTGCCGGTCGATGGGCGCGTCGACGGTCCCCCTGAACGGGTCGGGGTGCCCCTGGACGAGCGCGTGGTAGCGCTTGTCGACCGTACGCTCCTTGAAGGCGCGCTTCAGCCACGAGTAGGCGTGCTCGCTCTTGGCGACCGCCATCGCGCCCGTGGTGTTGGCGTCGAGCCGGTGCACGATGCCCTGCCGCTCGGCCGCGCCGCTGGTGGCGATGGTGTGGCCGGCGCCGAGCAGCCCGCCGATCACCGTGGGGCCCGTCCAGCCGACGGTCGGGTGGGCGGCGACCCCGATGGGCTTGTTGACCACGACGATGTCGTCGTCCTCGTACACGATGGTCATGCCGGGCACGGGCTCGGCGACCGGCATGGGCGTGGTGACCGGCGGCGGCAGCGTGACGTCGAGCCACGCGCCGGCGCGCACCCGGTCCGACTTGGCCGGCGGCCGGCCGTCGACCAGCACCTCTCCTGCGACGATCAGCTCGGCCGCACGCGTACGGGAGAAACCGAACAGCCGCGACAGGGCGGCGTCGAGCCGCTCGCCCTCGAGGCCGTCGGGTACGGGCAGGCTGCGTTGCTCACTCACCCTTCGACACCTCCTTGGAGCCGTCGATCTGCACGTTGCGCCAGGCGAGGATCACGGCCAGGATGCCGCCGCAGACGATCGCCGAGTCGGCGATGTTGAACACAGGGAAATAGTCGATCACGGGGAAGTGGCCGGGGAGCACCTCGATGAAGTCGACGACGTGCCCCTGCAGCTGGGTGGGCCGCCCGAACCCGGACGGGTAACGCAGCAGCCGGTCGGTGAGGTTGCCGATCGCGCCGCCGAGGAGCAGCCCGAGCGTGATCGCCCAGCCCCGGCTGCCGAGCTTGCGGGCGGTGCGCACGATCGCGACCACGACGCCCACCGCGATGAGGGTGAAGATGATGGTCATCCCGGTGCCGATGCTGAACGCGGCACCGGAATTGAAGATCACGCGGAACTGCAGGACGTCCGGGATGACGACGAGCGGTGCCTTGCCCTCCAGCGCGCGGAGCACCACCGTCTTGGTGACGAGGTCGGCCGCGTAGATCACGGCCGCCAGCACGGTGAGCACAGCGAGGAGGCGCCGGCGGGGGGCAGGGGCCGGCGGCGCTGATCCTATCGGCGCTCCTCCTTCTGCTTGCAGGCCACGCACAGCGTCGCCCTCGGGAACGCCTGCAGGCGTTCCTTGCCGATCGGCTTGTGGCACGATTCGCACACTCCATAGGTCCCGGCGTCGATCCTGGCGATCGCACGCTCGTTCTGCGCGACCAGATCGCGCGCATTCAGGGTAAGGGCGATCTCGCGTTCGCGCTCGTACGTCTTCGCGCCGGCGTCCGCCTGGTCGTCGCCCGCGCCCTGGGTGACGTCACCCGAGGCTATCTCCGTCTCGTGCCGGTGGATGTCCGCCTCGAGGGCGTCGATCTCCTCCTGGAGCCTGCCGCGTACCTCGGCCAGCTCTTCGTCGGACCACGTCGACGGTGTGGTGGTCGGCGTGACTGCCGCCATGGGTGCCTCCATGCTGATCAAGGCCGTAATGGTGCGGGCAGCCTAGGATCCGTATAACGGAACGGCAAACGACCCGCCGGACGGTTTACCTCTCCCGTACTATCCCGCCCCGCGCTTTCAACTCCTCCCTTGCGGCGTCCATTCCCACAACTTTGCCCCCTTTACGACGTACGTACCGACCCATTGGGGGACGTCCCCCTAAGCGGCGTACGAGCAGGGGCGCGAAACGCGGAAGCCTCAGGGGCGGCTCTGCGTTATTGTTAAGGTCTGCAAGGCGATGATGGGGCCCTGACTTGTGAGGGATATCACCCCTGAGCCGCCGGAAGAACGGCTTTCGAGCTCATTAGAACCGGCAGCAGCGCAATGAAGAGGGCCTCGCCCGCGCGAGGCCAAGAAGGGTGGTACCGCGGAGCCGCCAGGCTTCGTCCCTTCACGCACAGCCCTGACGGCCGCTCAAGCGTGGAGGTCCCGCCCGAGATGTCTTCCCCAACGTTCCGCTCCCTTCCCGCGCAGGTCGACCTGCCCGCGCTCGAACGCGAGGTCCTCGAACGCTGGCGGGACGGGAAGATCTTCGAGCGTTCCGTGGAACAGAACGCCGGCAACCCCGCATGGGTGTTCTACGAAGGTCCTCCGACCGCCAACGGCCTGCCCGGCGTCCACCACGTCGAGGCTCGCGTGTTCAAGGACCTGTTCCCGCGCTACAAGTCGATGCGCGGCTTTAGCGTGCCCCGCAAGGCCGGCTGGGACTGCCACGGCCTGCCGGTCGAGGTCGGCGTCGAGCGCGAGCTCGGCCTGTCCGGCAAGAAGGACATCGAGACGTACGGCATCGCCGAGTTCAACGCCAAGTGCCGCGAGTCGGTGCTGCGCCACGTCGACGCCTTCGAGCAGCTCACCGAGCGCATGGGCTACTGGATCGACCTGTCGCAGGCCTACCGCACGATGGACCCGTCCTACATCGAGTCCGTGTGGTGGTCGCTGAAGGTCATCTTCGACAAGGGGCTGCTGTTCCGCGACTTCCGGATCACCCCGTACTGCCCGCGCTGCGGCACCGGCCTGTCCGACCACGAGCTCGGCCAGCCCGGCGGCTACGAGACCGTCTCCAGCCCGTCGGTCTACGTCCGGATGCCCGTGACGTCCGGTCCGCTCGCGGAACTCGGCGCCTCGCTGCTCATCTGGACGACCACGCCGTGGACGCTGGTCTCCAACACCGCGGTCGCCGTCCACCCCGACGTCACCTACGTCGCGGCCCGCACGACCGACGGCGAGGTCCTCGTCGTGGCCGAGCCGCTGCTGTCGGTGCTCGGCGAGGGCGTGACCGAGGTGGCCCGCTACACCGGGCGCGACCTCGAGCGCACCACCTACAGCCGCCCGTTCGACCTGGTCGACATCCCCGGCGCCCACTACGTCGTGCTCGGCGACTACGTCACCGTCGAGGACGGCACCGGCCTGGTGCACCAGGCTCCCGCCTTCGGCGCCGACGACCTCGCCGTCATCAGGCGCTACGACATGCCCGTGGTCAACCCGGTCGGCCCCGACGGCCGCTTCCTCGACGACGTCCCCATGGTCGGCGGCACGTTCTTCAAGGACGCCGACGAGCAGCTGACCGACGACCTGCGGGCCCGCGGGCTGCTGTTCCGCGGCGGCCACTTCGAGCACAGCTACCCCCACTGCTGGCGCTGCCACACCGCGCTGCTCTACTACGCGCTCCCGTCCTGGTACATCCGCACCACCGCGGTCAAGGACCAGATGCTGGCCGCGAACGCCGAGACCAACTGGTACCCCGACACCATCAAGTGGGGCCGCTTCGGCGAGTGGCTGCGCAACAACGTCGACTGGTCGCTGTCGCGCTCGCGCTACTGGGGCACGCCGCTGCCCCTGTGGGTGTGCACCGAGGACGACTCCCACCTGACCTGCGTCGGCTCGCTGGAAGAGCTCGGCGAACTCGCCGGCCGCGACGTCTCCGCCCTCGACCCGCACCGTCCCTTCGTCGACGACGTCACGTTCGACTGCCCGCAGTGCGGCGCCCTGGCCCGCCGCGTGCCCGACGTCATCGACGCCTGGTACGACTCCGGCTCCATGCCGTTCGCCCAGTGGGGTGAGCGCGGCAAGCCCGAGGGCGTCTACCCGGCGCAGTTCATCGCCGAGGCCACCGACCAGACGCGCGGCTGGTTCTACTCGCTGATGGCCGTCGGCACGCTCGTCTTCGGCCAGTCCTCGTATGAGAACGTGCTCTGCCTCGGCCTCATCCTGGCCGAGGACGGCCGCAAGATGAGCAAGCACCTGGGCAACATCCTCGAGCCGATCCCGCTGATGGACCAGCACGGCGCCGACGCGCTGCGGTGGTTCATGGCCTGCTCGGGCTCGCCGTGGGCCTCGCGCCGCGTGGGCCACAACACCCTCGAGGAGATCGTCCGCAAGGTCCTGCTGACGCTCTGGAACACCTCGTCGTTCTTCACGCTCTACGCCAACGCCGAGTCGTGGTCGCCGGCCAAGCTGGCCGAGGCCGCCCCGGCCGGCGAGCGTCCGCTGATCGACCGCTGGGTGCTGGCCGAGCTGCACCGTACGGTGGGCGAGGTCACCGCCGCGCTGGACGAGTACGACACCCAGCGCGCCGGCCGCCGCCTGGCCGACTTCCTCGACGACCTGTCCAACTGGTACGTCCGCCGCTCGCGCCGCCGCTTCTGGCAGGGCTCACCGGACGCCTTCGCGACCCTGTACGAGTGCCTGGAGACGGTGCTGCGGCTGCTCGCGCCGATCACCCCGTTCCTCACCGACTACCTGTGGGACGTCCTGCGCCCGGCCGACTCGGCCCCGTCCGTGCACCTGGCCTCCTGGCCGGAGGTGCGCGAGGACCTGCTCGACCCGGAGCTGTCCGACCAGATGGCGCTCGTCCGCCGTCTGGTGGAGCTGGGCCGTTCGGCCCGCGCCTCGTCGGGCGTCAAGACCCGGCAGCCGCTGCGCCGCGCCCTCGTGGGGGCGCACGGCTGGCAGTCCCTGCCCGGCGAGCTGCGTGCCCAGGTGGCCGAGGAGCTGAACGTCCAGGCTCTTGAGGACATGTCCGACTTCAGCGCCGATCTCGTGTCGTACTCGGTGAAGCCGAACTTCCGGGCCCTGGGCAAGCGCTTCGGCTCGCAGACCAAGCTCGTGGCCGGCGCGGTGACCGCCGCGGACGCCACCCACGTGGCGCGCACCCTCCGCTCGGGCTCGACCGTCACGGTGACGGCCGGCGAGCTGGGCGAGGTCACGCTCGGCCCCGACGACGTGATCGTCACCGAGCAGCCCCGCTCGGGCTGGGCGGTCGAGACGGGCGCCATCGGCACGGGCACGGGCGAGACAGTGGCCCTCGACCTGGAGCTGACCGACGAGCTGCGCCGCGCCGGCCTGCTCCGCGAGGTCATCCGCCTGGTCCAGGACGCCCGCAAGTCGACCGGCCTGTCGATCACCGACCGCATCGAGCTGTGGTGGACGACGACGTCCCCCGATCTCGCCGCCGCCCTCCGCACGGAGGGCAACGTGGTCGCCGAGGAGGTTCTGGCCACCAGGTTCGAGGAAGGCACCCAGCCCACCCTCCCGCCCCACACGGACGAGGACCTCGCCCTGACCTTCCACCTCCGCCGCGCCTGACCCAACAGGGAACCGGCCCACCCTGTCACCGGGTGGGCCGGCACCCCCACACCGACCTAGGCAAAAGGCTCACCCGCACATACCGCAGACAGCCCGAATCAACCGCCACCCGACCACATGCAAGCTCCGGCCAGCCCAGTAACGACAGCGTTGGCCACCGGTCACCCGCACGCGCGGCAAGCACTCCGCATCGGCAGGGCTCACCCGCACATACCGCGGGCGGCCCGCCGTCACCCGGACATGCCCACGGGCAACCGCATCAGCCGGGGCAACCAGGCCGGGTGACCCGGACGTAGCGTGAGCGCCCTCGTATCAGCCCGGGGACGCCCCGCGCATTTCGCGAGGGGCTGCGGTCAGCCGGCCGTTTCGTGCTCGTTCTGGCAGATGGAGCAGCTGGTGAGGCCGGCGGTCTCCGCTGCGGAGAGGGCCATGGTCTCCACGTCGGCGTCGCCCGCCGCGCGGATCAGCGGGCACACGGTGCTGTGGTAACGCCGGGTGCCGACGATCACCTTCACGATGCCGCCGCGCTTGTCACGACCGGTGGTGTCCTCGGCTTCGGCCTCTGCGCCTGAGTCGGACGCGGCTCCACCCGTACGGGAGGCACTGCCGTTCTTGGAGGCAGGTCCGTCACCCTTGGCGGCACCCCCCTTGGGGTCACCGGCCTTGGCCGCGCCCGGCTTGGCGGCGCCGCCTGTGCCACCGGCACCCGCCGAGTCACCCGACCCCCGCCCCGAGGCAGAGGTGGACGGGCGTCCGGCGGCCGCGGCCTTGGCGGCGGGCGGCCCAGACGGCAGCGGCCCCTTCGGCTTCGCCGCCGATTCGGCCGACGACGCGGGCCGTTCATTGAAGATCACCGTCTCGCCAGAAGACGCCCCAGAGGACGGGCGCTTCGACGACTCCGCAGGACGCCCGGACCCCGGACGAGCAGGCGTCACAGAAGCCGGCACGCGAGGCTGAGGAGCCGTGATGGCCCCGAGGTCGTCATCGTCGTCAACGACCGATGTGCGCCCCTGCTCGCGGGCGGGCCTACTTTCCTTGCCGGCAACCCCGCCGCCCGGACGCGCGCCGGCCCCGGAGCCCGAGGAGGAGGACGCCCCACCAGCCGCACCGCTCTTGCCCGCCGACCCGCCGGACCGTTCAGCACTCACCCGGTCGCTCTTGGCCGTGCCGGACTTGTCAGCTCGGTCCGGCTCAGCCGCGGCCGAGCCGGACCGAGCCGCCCGATCACGCGCGGCCGCAGCCGAACCAGCCTCAGTGGACCGGTCACGCGTGGCCGCAGGCGAGCCGGGCTGACCGGCACCCCGCTCACTGTCGCCCTGCGCGGAGCCCTGCTGACCGGAGCCCTGCTGACCGGAGCCCTGCTTGCTGTCGCCCTGCGCGGAGCCGGGCTGATCCGTGCCCGGACGGGTGGTCTTCGCGCCAGGTCGAGCACCAGCGGTCGTCGCGCCGGGCTTGCCGCCGCCCGACTGCGCGGGCTCGTCATCGGGACGCCGCGGTTGATCGGCACCTGGTCGCCCGGGCTTGGCGCCAGGTCGAGCCCCGGCCTGCGCCTCGGCAGCCGCGCCCCGCTCACCGCTCTGCGATCCGGGCTGCCCGCCAACGGTCTTGGCCGCCTCAAGCTTGCCCTTGGCCGCCGCGCGCTTCTCCTCGGCCGCTTCGGGCTTGTCCTCGGTCGTAGCAGGCTTGGGCTTGCCCGCGGAAGCGGACGTGGCGCCGGAGGCCGCAGTCGGGCGGCCGGGCTTGCCGGGCGTACCTGCCTTGCCCGCGCTCGATCCGCCCGCGGTGCCCTTGCCTGACTCGGATCCGGCGGAGGACGGGCGCTCACCAGAAGCTGACCCGGAGGACGGCCGCTCGCCGGACGCGGACGACGGGGAGGTCGTGCGCGGCGACTCGTGCGGCGGCCGGAAATAGGAAGTCTCGGTTTCGTCCTGCTCGTCGTCCGAAGGCTCGGACGTATCGGCGGACGGGGACCCGGGAGCCTTGCTCGCGGAGGCGGCCGGGGAGCGGCCGAACCATCCGGTGGCGCCTTCCTCAGGAGAGGCGGACTCCGGGTCGGGGGTGGAAGCCTTCGTACCGGGCTTCGGCGGGGTGACCGACGGCCGTGGGCCGCGGGTCTCCGCGGAGGTCTCGGCCCGGTTCGCTGCGGTGAAACCGGGAGAGACGGCGGACTCGGGGTCGGCGGCAGACGACTGCCGCCCGCCGAGCACTGCGTCGGGAAGGCACGTCGTGCAGGGCGTGAAGCCCTCTTCGCGTGCCTCCTCGTGGGTGAGCTCCTCGTGATCCCGGCCGATCAGCTGCCTGCAACCGGGGACGTGGTAACGCTTGCGCCCCGGAATGACCAGCACGATCGCGTCCGGCGCGATGCCGCTCGCCACCGGACGGCGCGGGGCCTGCGTCTGGGGGGCCGCCGTCCGCTGCGGCGCCGGTGGACGTGGCTGCTGCTGGACCACGAGGCCGGTCTGGTTGTACGGCTGAGCCGGTGGCATGAGCCCTTTCGAGGGGGTGGCCGGCGCAGCGGCCTGCCCACCTCCGGGAAAAAGCTCGTTCCGCCGCAGGAATGCCCCGATCACCAGGAACAGCGCGGAGAGCACGCTCACCACGATGGACCACATGATCAGGAACGGCAACGCCAGTACGAAACCCGCGATCAGCAGCACCACTGCCGCGAGCACCAAACCAGCACTGATAAGGATCACAGGGGGGCTCTTTCGAGTGACAGGTCCTAGCGACCCGCTACTTTACCGGCGGTCGTTGTGGGGACCGTCACCACCGGGGAAAGCACCCTGCGGAGCCTCACCGACGAACGGGTTGGGGCCGGGGAGAGGCGGCTGACCACCCTGCGGCACAGCGTGCGACATAGCGGGCTGGCCCTGCGGACCGCTCGGCATCACCGGGAACGCGCCGCTGCCCTCGGCCGCGACGTTGAGCTCGGCGAGCTGGTTCTCCAGGTAGAGCTTCAGCCTGCTGCGGTACTCGCGTTCGAAGCTGCGCAGCTCCTCGACCTTGCGCTCGAGCTCGTCGCGGGTCTGCACGAGCGAGCCCATCGCCTGGCGGTGGCGCTCCTGCGCGTCGCGCTCGAGCGTCTCGGCGCGGGCGCGGGCGTCGCCGATGACCTGCTCGGCCTGGCGGCGCGCCTTGGTGAGGATCTCGTCGGCCTCGCGCCGGGCCCGCGTCACCGTCTCGTCCGCCTCCCGGCGGGCGTCGGCGATCGCCTGGTCGGCGGTCTGCTGGGCGAGCGCGAGGACGCGGGCCGCGGTGTCCATGTTGTCCTCGGCCGGCGGCATGCTCATCGCCACGGGGGCAGGCTGCTGCACCGGCTCGGGGGCGCGCATCGGCTCCGGCTGCGGCGGGGCCATCATCTCGGGCTTGGGCTGCTCCTGGACCGGGGCGGAGGCCATGGGCATGTTCATGCCGCCCGGCACCTTCCCACGCAGGCACTCGGCCAGCTTGGCGCGGAGCTCCTCGTTCTCTTGGATCAGGCGGTCGAGCTCAGCTTCCACCTCGTCGAGGAAGGCGTCGACCTCTTCCTCGTCGTAGCCCGGTCGCAACCGGGTGGTACTGAACTGCTTGTTCCGCACATCAGCGGGCGTCAGCGGCATCTTTTGGTCTCCTTGGCGCGCTTGGAGTCTGTCCGGAGGACGGTAACCGAATCACTTCAGCGCGGACACGAGTTGGAACTTGACCGGCACGGCACCGGCCGGCTCATCGCAGCAGTCCGGCGATCTGGATCAAGATCAGGACCACGATGAACAGGACAGTGAAGCTTAGGTCAAAGGCCACCGTACCCAACCGGAGCGGGGGAATGAAACGGCGGAGGAACTTGAGGGGTGGGTCGGTAGCGGTGTATGTGGCCTCTGCGACCACCAGGACGACGCCTGTGGGACGCCACTGACGAGCAAAAGCCTGCACCGTCTCGAAGATCATCCTGCCGATGAGCAGCACCAGGTAGAGGGACAGGACAACGACCAAGATCTGACTCACGATCTCCACGGCCCGGCCGCGCCTCCAGTTCTGGTGTGCCCTCCCGGCCTCGGCGAGACCTGGTTGGGTTCGGTTGGCATACAGAGACTCTAACTCTGGTTGAAGAACCCGCGCTCCGCGATTCGCGCCTTGTCCTCAGCGGTCACCTCGACATTGGCAGGGGACAACAGGAACACCTTGTTGGTAACACGTTCAATGCTGCCGTGTAGGCCAAAAACCAGACCTGCCGCGAAATCGACCAGCCGCTTGGCGTCGCTGTCAACCATCTCGGTCAGATTCATGATGACCGGGGTGCCGTCGCGGAAGTGCTCGCCGATGGTGCGCGCCTCGTTGTACGTGCGCGGGTGCAGCGTCGTGATGCGCGCCAGATCGGTCGTACGGCGCTCCAGGATGGTCGTCGTCGGCCTGGGCGCCGCTCCCCCGGCCTCCGCCTCGTCGTCGCGGTCCTGGACGGCGACGGGCCGCTCGTCGCCGGGCCGTGGCCCGTCGTCGTCATAGGCGTAGTCGTCCGGGTACGTCTCGTACCTCTCGTAGCGGTCGTCCTCCACGAGACCGAGGTAGACCGCCATCTTGCGCATCGCGCCGGCCATCGCTACGTCGTCCTCCTGCTCATGGTCGCACTGGCTCGGGCCCGTCGCCGCGTCCGAGGCGGTTGGGCGTACCCCCTGAAGCTCACCGCTGATCGACCTCTACTTGATCGTGGGCCTGAAGACCCACTTGAGGGGACATTACCTGACGAAGGGCTTGCGTCGACCGAGCAACGCCGTACCGACGCGTACGTGTGTCGCGCCGTAGGCGATGGCCTCGGCCAGATCGCCGCTCATGCCCGCCGAGACCATCGTGGCCCTGGGGTGCTGCTCCTGCAGGCGCGTGGCCAGCTCACGAAGCCTTGCGAAGGCCTTGGCCGGCTCTTCACCCAGCGGCGCGACGGCCATGACCCCGCCGAGCCACACGCCCTCGGCGAGGGCCACCTCGTCGGCGAGCGGGAGCAGGTCGGCAGGCAGGCAGCCGCCCCGTCCAGGGTCGTCGTCGAGGGCCACCTGCAACAGGCAGCCTACGGTGCGGCCCTGGCGGACCGCCTCCTTGCTGATCGCCTCGACCAGCCGGATCCGGTCGACGGAGTGGATCACGTCGGCGTACTCGACGACGGAGCGCACCTTGTTGGTCTGCAACTGGCCGACGAAATGCCAGGTCAGCGGCAGTCCGGCCAGCTCACGCGCCTTGGGGGCGGCCTCCTGGTCGCGGTTCTCGCCGACGTCGCGCACGCCGAGCTCCGCCAGGATGCGGACGTCCTCGGCCGGCCGCGTCTTGGTGACGGCGATCAGCGTGACCTCGTCGCGGCCGCGCCCCACCGCGCGACAGGCCGCCGCGATGCGCTCGTCGACCTCGGCGAGCCCGGCCGCGATCTCGTCCCTTCTCACATGTTCTCCCTCATACGCGCGACGGCGCCGCTCCCGGATCCTGCGGGGAGCGGCGTCAAAGCGGACGACTACTTGAGGAAGTCGGGGACGTCGAGTTCCTCTTCCTGCTCCTCGAAGACCACGCGGGGACGTTTGGCGGGCTCCGACATGCGGGAGGTGATGGGCGTGGGCGGGTTGGCGGGCTCGGGAGCGGGCCGGGGGATCGAGACGGGGCCGGAGGGCTCGTCGCTCTCGCCGGTGTCCTGCTCGACGATCTGCACGGGCTCCACCGGACGCACCGGCTCAGGACGCGGCTCGGGCCGGGGCTCCTGGCGTACCTCGGGCCTGGGCTCAGGACGCGGCTCAGGACGGGCCTCGGGACGCGGGTCGGACCGGAAGTCCGGCCTGGGCTCAGGACGCACCTCAGCGCGCGGCTCAGGGCGCAGCGGGGACGGCTCCGACTTCACGCTGGGCGAGGCCAGGCTGGGCCGTACGGGCGGCGCGGCCGGGGCGGCCGCGGGGCGCGCGGCGGGCCGGGGCACCTGCTTCTCGGCCGGGCCCGGCACGTCGTCGAAGCCCGCGGCGATCACGGTCACGCGCACCTCGTCGCCGAGGGCGTCGTCGATGACCGTACCGAAGATGATGTTGGCGTCGGGCGCCGCGGCCATCGACACGAGCTGGGCCGCCTCGTTGATCTCGAAGAGACCGAGGTCGGAGCCGCCCGCGATCGACAGCAGCACGCCGTGGGCGCCGTCGATGCTGGCCTCGAGCAGCGGGCTGGAGACCGCCATCTCGGCGGCGGCGACCGAACGGTCGTCGCCGCGGGCGTGGCCGATGCCCATGAGGGCCGAGCCCGCACCCGACATGACCGACTTGACGTCGGCGAAGTCGAGGTTGATCAGGCCGGGCGTGGTGATCAGGTCGGTGATGCCCTGCACACCCGACAGCAGCACCTGGTCGGCCGCCTTGAACGCGTCGAGCACGCTCACCTGCCGGTCGGAGATCGACAGCAGCCGGTCGTTGGGAATCACGATCAGCGTGTCGACCTCGTCGCGCAGCGTCTCGATGCCGGCCTCGGCCTGCATCGCGCGGCGCCTTCCCTCGAAGCTGAAGGGGCGGGTCACGACTCCTATCGTCAGCGCGCCGAGCGACCGGGCGATGTTGGCCACGACGGGAGCGCCGCCCGTGCCCGTGCCGCCGCCCTCGCCCGCCGTGACGAAGACCATGTCGGCCCCCTTGAGGACCTCCTCGATCTCCTCACGGTGGTCTTCCGCGGCCTTGCGGCCCACGTCGGGATTGGCTCCCGCGCCCAGTCCGCGCGTGAGCTCTCTGCCCACGTCGAGTTTCACGTCGGCGTCACTCATCAGCAGCGCCTGGGCGTCGGTGTTTATGGCGATGAACTCGACGCCCTTGAGTCCCTCTTCGATCATCCGGTTGACGGCGTTCACTCCGCCGCCGCCGATGCCGACGACCTTGATGACCGCGAGGTAGTTCTGCGGTGCTGCCACGACGAGGGGCCTTTCCGCTCGTTGACTTGCCATTTCGGTGCGGATCGTCTCCGCTTTCATCAGTTCCGGTAACTCTCAACCTCAAGTTGAGATTTAGATTTATGTCAACCTGAGGATTGATACGGACAGTAGGAGTTACGCTCCAGGCGGGTCAACTAACCGCGCCGCAAGCACGTCCGGCGTGTCGCGGGCTGTCCTATTCGCTCCGCGCGAACACCTGATCGTGGCCCTCCACTGCCGAAAGCCCGGCCTACAGGCTCTCACGCCTCGGGCCGCGTCCCGTACAGGCTCGGCGATCCTCTTGCCCCCGGGTTGCCAGACCCTGACGATCACGATCACTTCAGGGTCACCACGTCGGGCGAGCTGACGTCGTACAGGGTGGCCGAGCGCTCGCGCCGGAGCAGCGAGGTCAGGATGCGGCCCTTTTCCTTCGGCCGGTCGGTGCCGCCCCAGACGACGGTACGACCGTCGGACAGCTCCAGGGTGACTCCCTCCGCCGTGCCGGCGCGCACCTGACGGATCTTGCCCGCCACCTCGGCCGGGACCGAGGCGACGACCTGCAGCGCGGCCATCGTCGCGGGGTCGCCCTCGGCCGGCTCGTCGACCTTGAGCAGCGGCAGCACGGGCGGCCGGGCCGTCGCGACCTCGATCACCACACCGTGCCTGTCGACGATCGCGAACTTGTCGCCCGCCTGGACCGCGGCCACCGGCTCGCGCTCGGTCACCTCGATGCGCACGGTGCCGGGCCAGACCCGGTCGACCTTGGCCGCGGCGATCTGCCTGATGGCGAGGACCCGGCTCTCGACCTCGGCGAGGTCGACGGTGGCCAGGGGATGCAGGTCGGGCACGCCGGCCTGCTGCTTGATGCGGTCGCTCGGCACTGTGAGATTTCCCACGATCTCCACCGAACGCACCCCCAACACGGGCGAAAGGAACACGAGCCACGCGGCCGTGCCCACCACCCCGGCTGTCAGCAGCACCAGGAACGCCTTGCGCGCCTTCATCGCCCTCCCTTGTGAAGATCGGCTCTGAACGGGACGCACCGACCCTACGTGGCGGCGTGGCACGGGCTTCCCGCGCCACGCCCGGCAGGGAGGGCTCAGGACAGGCGCGCGACGATCTGGGGGCCGAGCTCCGTCACGTCGCCCGCGCCCATGGTGAGCACGATGTCGCCCGGCCGCGCCCGCGCGGCGATCAGCGCGGGCACCGTGGCCCGGTCGGGCGCGTACGCCACCCGTTCGGGCGGCAGGGGGATGCGCTCGGCCACCATCGCGCCGGAGACGCCCGGCTCAGGGTCCTCGCGGGCGCCGTAGACGTCGAGCACGATGGCCTCGTCGGCCAGGCCGAGCGCCTGGCCGAACTCGTCGGCGAAGAAGCGCGTACGCGAGTAGAGGTGCGGCTGGAAGACGGCGATCACCCGGCCCGACCCGGAGTAGGAGGCCACCACGTCGCGGGCGGCCCGCAGGTCGGCGGTGAGCTCGGTCGGGTGGTGGGCGTAGCTGTCGAAGACCGCGATGCCGCCGGCCTCGCCCTTGGCCTCGAAGCGGCGCTTGGCCCCCGTGAAGGCGCCCAGGCCGTCCCTGATCTCCTCGAAGGGCAGCCCGAGCTCGTCAGCCACGGCGATGGCCGCGGCGGCGTTGAGGGCGTTGTGCGCCCCGGGAACGGCCAGACGTACCTCGCCCCTGCCCTCGATGCGGAACACCGTGCCGAACCCGTCGGGACGGACGTCGCTGAGGCGGTAGTCCTCGCCCTGGACGCCGTACGTCTTGACCCGCAGGCCACGCTCGGCGGCCCGCCGGACCAGCTCGGCCGCCCCCGGGTCGTCGGCGCACACGACGAGCAGCGAGCCGACCCGGTCGGCGAACCTGGCGAAGCTGTCGTGCACCGCCCGCGGGTCGCCGTAGTTGTCGAGGTGGTCGGCCTCGACGTTGGTGATCACGGCGATGTCGGGGGCGAGCATGAGGAACGAGCCGTCGCTCTCGTCGGCCTCGGCCACGAACGTGCGGCCCTGGCCGTCGTCGGCGCCGAGGCCGGTGGTGACGAGCTGCCCGCCCACGCAGTAGGACGGGTCGGCGCCGCACTTCTGCAGCGCCACGGTGAGCATCGAGGTGGTGGTGGTCTTGCCGTGGGTGCCGGCGATGGCGACCGCGGTGCGACCGGCCATGACCGAGGCCAGGGCGGCGGCCCGCGGAATGATCCGCAGGCCCTGCTTGAGCGCCTCGCCGAGCTCGGGGTTGGAGTCGCGGATGGCGGTCGAGACGACCACGGTGTCGACGTCGCGGATGTGGGAGGCGGCATGCCCGATGTGGACGGTCGCGCCCAGCTCGCGCAGCTCGGTGATCATTTCGGAGCTGCGCGCGTCACTGCCCGTCACCCGGACGCCCCGCTTGAGAAGGATGCGGGCGATGCCCGACATGCCGGCGCCGCCTATGCCGATGAAGTGCACACGTCCCAGTTCTTCTACGGTGACGGGATCGACCAGCTTGACGAGACTCATCGGGCTATCTCCAACACTTTCCTGGCAAGACTGATATCGGCGTCCTTGCGCCCCAGCCGGGACGCCGCCTCCGACATGACGGCGACCCGCTCGGGGTCACGGAGGATGGGCAGGACGTTCTGGATGATCCAATCAGGTGACAGCTCGGCGTCGTCGACCATCAGGCCGCCGCCTCCCTGCACGACGCGCTCGGCGTTGAGACGCTGCTCCCCGTTGCCGTGGGGCAGCGGGACGTACGCCGCGGGCAGCCCGACCGCCGTCAGCTCGGCGCAGGTCAGCGCCCCGCTGCGGCACAGCGCGAGGTCGGCGGCGGCGTAGGCGAGGTCCATGCGGTCGACGTACGGCAGCAGCACGTACTGCGGGTCGCCCGGCGGGGGCTCGGCCTCTACGGTGTTCTTCGGCCCGAGCACGTGGAGCACCTGCATGCCGGCCGCGCGCAGCGCCGGCGCAGCGGCCAGCGCGGCCTGGTTGATCGACTGGGCGCCCAGCGAGCCGCCGAACACCAGCAGCGTCGGCCGGTCGTTCTCCAGCCCGAACCACGAGCGCGCCTTGTCGCCCGTGGACAGCCGGTCGAGCGTGACGATGTCCTGGCGCAGCGGGGTGCCGATGTACTCGGCCTTCGGCAGCGCGCCGTCGGGGAACCCGGTGAACACGTGGTCGGTCAGCCGCGCGCCCAGCCGGTTGGCCAGCCCAGGACGCGGGTTGGCCTCGTGGACGATGATCGGCATGCCGCGCCGCCGGGCCGCCAGGTAGGCGGGCGTGGCGACGTAGCCCCCGAAGCCGACCAGGATGTCGGCCTTGGTCCGGTCGAGAACGGCCGACACGGCGTTGATCGCTCCGGCCAGCCTCCCGGGCATGGTCAGCAGGCTGGGGGTCATCGCCCGCGGCAGCGGCACCGCGGGCACCAGCTCAAGTTCGTAGCCCCTGGCGGGCACCAGGCGCGTCTCGAGGCCGCGCTCGGTGCCGACGCACGTGATGCCGATGCTGGGGTCAAGGCGGCGCAGCGCGTCCGCAAGGGCGAGCGCGGGCTCGATGTGCCCGGCCGTCCCACCACCGGCGAGGACCACCCTCATCCAGGTCACTCCCTAACGTGTCATTCGACCTCTGGTCATACCCCCCAGGCCCAGCCAGCTTAGGCCCCGGGCGACCGCCCCGGGGCCACGAGCGGCCAGGGCCTCGCGCGCTCCTGGTTCTCGTTTGGCGAACGACAGCAGCATGCCGAGCGCCGCCAATGTGGGGAGAAGCGCCGACCCGCCGTAGGAGACCAGGGGCAGCGGGATGCCGGTGATCGGCAGGACACCCAGAACGGCACCCATGTTGACGGTGGCCTGCCCGACGATCCAGGCGACCATGGCGGCTGCCGAGAGCCGGATGAAGGGGTCGTTGACGCGTACGGCCACGCGCAGGCCCGCGTAGCCGAGCAGCCCGAACAGCGCCACCACCATCAGGGTGCCCGCGAGCCCGAGCTCCTCGCCGAGGATGGCGAAGATGAAGTCGCTCTCGCCGTGCGGCAGCCAGCTCCACTTCTGCCGGCTGCTGCCCAGCCCGAGCCCGAACCAGCCGCCGGAGCCCATCGCGATCTGTCCCTGGACGGCCTGGTAGCCCGCGCCCTGCGCGTCGGCCCACGGGTCGAGGAAGGCGCCGATCCGGTCCATCCGGTACGGCTCCACTCTGATCATGATGACCGCGGCCAGCACCGCCAGCGCCAGGATGCCGCCGAACAGCTTGACCGGCGCCCCCACCACCCACAGCAGCGCCAGGAAGATCATGAAGAGCACGAGCGTGGTGCCGAGGTCACGGCCGAGCATCACCATGACGGCCAGGATCGCGGTGCCGGGCATCAGCGGGATCAGCAGCTGCCGCCACTCGATGCGCCCCTGCCTCGCCCGCCTGGCCAGCAGGTCGGCCCCCCACAGCACGAGCCCGAGCTTGGCCGGCTCGGACGGCTGGATGGTGAAATCGCCGATGTAGATCCACCGCTGCGCGCCCAGCTCGGACGAGCCGATGAACAGCACCATGATCAGGGCGAGGAACGACAGCGCCATCAGCGGGTAGCCGGCCCAGCGGAAGAACTTGACCGGCAGGCGCGAGCAGACGTACATCAGGGGCACGCCGAGCGCGGCAGACAGCGACTGCTTGATGAACCACGAGAACGGGCTGCCGGTCAGCTGCAGCGCCTCGATGCTGGAGGCCGACAGCACCATCATCAGCCCGAGCGCGAGCAGCAGCGCGCTGCACATGATGATCAGGTAGTACGTGGTCAGCGGCTTGTCGAGCAGCTCCTTCAGCGCGCCCAGCTGCTCGCGGGCCCAGCTGCCCGGCCCTTCCTGCGCGCGCGGGGCCGGCCGCGTCCGCTCCTCAGCGCTCGTGCTCACGCCGCGCCCTCAGCCCGCGTACGGCACGCGCGAAGGCCTCCCCCCTGGCCGGGTAGTTGGCGAACATGTCCAGGGAGGCCCCCGCCGGGGAGAGCAGCACGGTGTCCCCGGGCGAGGCCAGCCGGGCGGCTTCGGTGACGACTCTTTCCATCGCACCAGTCTCGCGATCCGCAATGTCCACGACGGGGACATTCGGCGCGTGTCGCGCGATGGCTTCGGCGATCCGCGCGCGGTCGGCGCCCAGCAGCACCGCGCCGCGCAGCCTCGGGGCGGCCCCGCGGACGAGGTCGTCGACGTCGGCGCCCTTGAGCAGTCCGCCCGCCACCCACACCACCGACCGGTACGACGCGAGGGCCGCGGCCGCCGCGTGCGGGTTGGTCGCCTTGGAGTCGTCGACGTAGTCGACCTCGTCGACCCGGTCGACGTGCGACAGGCGGTGAGGGTCGGGCACGAAGTCGCGCAGCCCCTGCCGCACTGCCTCCGCCGGCACGCCGAGCGAGCGGGCCAGGGCGGCGGCGGCCAGCGCGTTGGCCACGTTGTGCGGCGCGAACGGGCGGATGTCGTCGAACGTGGCGAGCTCCTCGGCCGCCTCGACCGGGTCGGCCACGAACGCGCGGTCGACCAGAAGGTCCTCCACCAGGCCGAGCTGACCGCTGCGCGGCGCCCGCAGGGTGAACCCCACCGCGCCCGGGTAGGACGCGGCCAGCCGGGTGCACTCGGGGTCGTCGGCGTTGTAGATCACGGTGCCGGCGCGCTCGAAGATGCGGCCCTTGGCGGCGGCGTACTCCTCCAGGGAGCCGTGCCAGTCGAGGTGGTCGGGGGCCACGTTGAGTACGGCGGCGGCGTGCGGGGCCAGTGTGCCCGACCAGTGCAGCTGGAAGCTGGACAGCTCGACGGCCAGCGCGTCGTACGGCTCGCCGACGGCCTGCACCACCGGCACGCCCACGTTGCCCACGGCCAGGGCCTTGCGCCCGGCGGCCAGCAGGATCGAGGTGAGCATGCGTACGGCGGTGGTCTTGCCGTTGGTGCCGGTCAGCGCCAGCCACGGGGCGGCCTGCGCGGGACGCAGCCGCCAGGCCAGCTCCACCTCCCCCACGACCTCGACGCCGGCCCGCAGCGCGGCGGCGACGAGCGGGTGGTGCGGCGCCCATCCGGTGGTGACGAGCCGCGTCGTGCCCTCGGGCAGCGTCAGCTCCCCGAACCGGGTCTGCACGCCGGCCCGCGCCAGCTCGGCGGCGGCGGCGAGCTGGCGCTCGCCCTCCACCGACTCCACGACCACGACGCGCTCGCCGCGCGCGGCCAGCACCCTGGCCACGGCGACACCCGACACCCCGAGTCCGGCGACGCAGGTGAGACTCATGCCCTCGGCATCCATTCGACGTAGAACAGCCCGAGCCCGAGCGCCGCGCACAACATCGCGATCAGCCAGAAGCGGACCACGATCGTGGTCTCCGCCCAGCCCTTCAGCTCGAAGTGGTGCTGCAGCGGCGCCATCCGGAACACGCGTTTCCCGGTCATCTTGAAGAACCCGACCTGGATGATGACCGACAGGGTGATGATCACGCACAGGCCGGCGAGGATGATCAGCAGGAGCTGGGTGCGGGTGGCGATGGCCAGGCCGGCCAGCACGCCGCCGAGGGCGAGGGAGCCGGTGTCGCCCATGAAGATGCGCGCCGGCGGGGCGTTCCACCACAGGAAGCCGATGAGCGCCCCCAGCACCGCGGCGGCGACCACGGCGAGGTCGAGCGGATCTCGTACCCAGTAGCAGTTGGGGCCGAGCTGGTCGATGCAGTTGTTGCGCAGCTGCCAGTTGCCGATCAGCACGTACGCGGCGAGCACCGCGCCGGTGGCGCCGCTGGCCAGGCCGTCGAGGCCGTCGGTGAGGTTCACCGCGTTGGAGAACCCGACGATCATGATGAGGACCCAGATGGTGAAGCCGACGATGCCGATCGACGGGCCGATGTCGCGCAGGAACGACACGCGGGTCTCGGCGGGGGTGATGCCGTACACGTTGGGCTCGCGCACCACCATGAAGGCGAAGACCGCGCCGACGACGAGCTGGCCGAGGGCCTTGGCACCGCTGCGCAGGCCGAGGCTGCGCTGCTTGTAGATCTTGATGAAGTCGTCGAGGAAGCCGACCGCGCCGAGCCCCGTCATGAGGAACAGCACGAGCAGGCCCGAGACCGTCGGCGGGTCGAGCAGCGCCAGGTGGGAGGCGCCGTAGGCGAACAGGGCGGCCAGCACGATGACCGTACCGCCCATGGTGGGGGTGCCCCGCTTGCCCTGGTGGCCGGAGGGACCTTCTTCGCGGATCTCCTGGCCGTAGCCGCGCCGCGAGAACAGCCGGATCGCCAGCGGGGTGCCCAGCATGGAGAGGATCAGGCCCACCGCGCCGGCGATGATGATGTTGGTCACTGTGCGGCACCTCCGAGCAGCAGCTCGGCCGTCCGCTCCAGGCCCATGGCCCTCGGTCCCTTGATCAGCACCGCGTCACCGGGACGCAGCCGGCCGGCCAGCTGGGCCGCGGCCGCCTCGGCGTCGGGCACGTGCACGATCCACGTCCCCTGGGCCTGCGGCGGCACCGCGCCCACGGGGCCCGTCACCGGCTCGGCGGGGGCCGCGCTCGGCGCTGTGCCGCCGGGACCCGCGCCGGGTCCTGGTGGCGCTCCGCCCACCGCGGCCATCTCACGCCCGGCGTCGTACGCGGCCGGTGTCCAGGGGTGGGACGCCGGGAACGGGACATGGGTGGAGGCCTGGGCGGTGGCGTGGGCGCCGCGCAGGACGGGTTCGGCGTCCGGCCCTGCCACGATCAGGCCCGCGAGCCCGGCCGCGCCGGCCATCCGGCCGAGCTCGGTGTTGAGCGCCGGACCGTCGTCGCCGAGTTCCCGCAGCGCCGCGATGACCGCGAAGCGCCGCCGCCCCTCGCCGAGCACGCCGAACATCTCGAACGCGGCCCGCATGGAGTCGGGGTTGGCGTTGTACGCGTCATTGACGATCGTCACCTGGTCGGGCCGGTCGGTGACCTCCATCCGCCACCGGCTGCGCGGCGTGGCCTGCGACAGCTCCTCGGCGATGATGGTCACCGGCAGGCCGAGCTCGTAGCCCGCCGCGGCGGCCGCCAGGGCGTTCTCGACCGCGTGGGCGCCGTACAGCTGCAGCGAGACCGGGGCGTCGCCGGACGGCGTGCGCAGCGTGAAGGAGGCGCGCCCGCGCTCGTCCATCACGACGTCGTCCGCCCGGATGACGGCGGACTCGCCGCGCCCGTACCACGTGACCCGCGCTTCGGTACGGTCGGCCATGGCCGCCACCAGCGGATCGTCGGCGTTGAGCACCGCCACACCGGTGGCCGGCAGTGCCTCGACCAGCTCGCCCTTGGCCTGGGCGATGGCCTCCTTGCCGCCGAACACGCCGAGGTGGGCCGTGCCGACGTTGAGGACCACGCCGATCTGCGGCGGCGCGATGTGGGTGAGGTCTCTGATGTGGCCGATGGTGCGGGCGGCGAGCTCCAGCACCAGGAACCGGGTGTCGGCGTCGGACCGCAGCACGGTCAGCGGATGGCCGAGCTCGTTGTTGAAGCTGCCGGCGGGCGCGACGGTGGCGCCGATGCGGGCGGTGAGCCGGGCCAGGAGGTCTTTGGTACTGGTCTTGCCGGCCGAGCCGGTCACGCCGATCACGGTGGCCTGGGGCATCGTCCGCAGCTGGGCGGTGGCGAGCGCGGCGAGCGCGGCGGCGGCGTCGGGCACGATCACCGAGGGGGCGTCGACCTGCCGGGTGGCCAGCACGGCGACGGCTCCGGCGCGGACGGCCTGCGCGGCGTAGTCGTGACCGTCGACCCGCGCGCCCTTGATGGCGACGAAGAGGGATCCCGGTTCGACGGCCCGCGAGTCGATCACGACGGGCCCGCGCACGACAGCGCGGGGATCGGCCATGCCCGACAGGGCGCCCGAGGTTATCTCGGCGATCCTGGCCAGAGGCAACGGGATCATTAGTGCTTCCTGCTTTCCTTGCGTGCGTCGATCGCTTCGGCGACCACGTCGCGGTCGTCGAAGGGGATCACCTCGCCAGAGACGTACTGGCCCTGTTCGTGGCCCTTACCGGCCACGACGACCACGTCGCCGTGCCCGGCCCTGGCGATCGCCTGACCGATGGCGGCCGCGCGGTCGGGCTCAATGATCACATGAGCGCGGTCGTGCTGCGGAACGTGGAGCGCCCCGTCCATCATCGCCGCGAGGATGGCCAGCGGATCCTCGGAACGGGGATTGTCGCTCGTGAAGATAGCCACATCAGCCAGTTTGGCGGAGATTTCTCCCATGATGGGCCTTTTACCCGAATCTCGGTCGCCGCCACAGCCGAGCACGATGATCAGCTGCCCCGCCGTGACGGCCCGCAGCGATCGCAGCACCGATTCGACGGCACCCGGCTTGTGGGAGTAGTCGACGACGGCCTGGAAGTCGTCGTCGGCGCCCGTGATGCGCTGCATCCGGCCCGGCACCCCGGTCAGGGTCCCGACGCCGTGCACGGCCGTCTGGAGCGGCACGCCCGCCTCGACGAGCGTCACGATGGCGCCGAGCGCGTTGGCGACGTTGAACGGGCCGGGCAGCGAGATCTGGGCGTCGGCCTCGACCCCGCCGGGGCCCACCACCCGGAAGGCGCTGCCGTCGGCGCCGAGGCGGGCGTCCAGCGCCCGCCACTGCGCGTCGGGGTCGCCCAGCGCCGAGAACGTCGTCATCGGGATCTTGGCGAGCCCGAGCAGCTCACGCCCGTACGGATCGTCGACGTTGGTCACCCCGACGCGGCTCAGCTCGGGCTGGAACAGCCGCACCTTGGCCGCGAAGTAGTCGTCGAAGTCCTTGTGGAAGTCGAGGTGGTCCTGCGACAGGTTGGTGAACAGCGCGACGTCGTAGAAGACGCCGTCGACCCTGCCGAGCGCGAGCGCGTGGCTGGAGACCTCCATGGCGGCGGCGGTGACGCGCTCCTCGCGCATCAGGCCGAACAGGCCGTGCAGCACCGACGCCTCCGGCGTGGTGTGCGTGGGCTGGAAGCGCAGGTCGCCGACCCTGATCTCGACGCCGCCCACCAGACCCGTACGGTGGCCGGCGGCCCGCAGGCCCGCCTCCAGCAGGTAGGTGGTGGTGGACTTGCCGCTCGTGCCGGTGACGCCCAGCACCTGGACGTCGTGGGCCGGCTGGCCGTACACCCACGAGGAGACCTGGCCGAGGACGGCGCGCGGGTCGGGTACGACGAGCACCGGAAGCCCGGTGGCCACGGCCGCCTCGCGGCCGGCCGGGTCGGTGAGCACGGCCACCGCGCCGCTCGCCATCGCGTCGGCGGCGAAGGCGGCGCCGTGGACCTGACTGCCCGGCAGAGCCACGTAGAGGTCTCCGCGCATGACGTTGCGGGAGTCGATGGTGACGCCGGTCAGAGCGGCGTGAGGTGAGCGCGAGGAGCCGGAATCGGCGTCGAGCATGGTGGCCAGCCCGGTCAGCGGGCGGGGCGAGCTCGACATGGGGCGCATGGACGACGGGGGACGCACGGCGAGAGCGTACCTTCCCTGGTCACTGTCCCGCGCGCGCCCGCACCGGCGGGGCGTCGGAGCCGGTCGGTGGAATCTTCCTGCTCTTGATGGCGAACGTCATCACATCCTTGAAGACGGGGGCAGCGAGTTGCCCGCCGAAATGGCCCTTCCGGGGATTCTGCACCACCGACAGCACCACGAGCCTGGGCTTGTCGGCGGGCGCGAACCCGACGAACGAGGCCGTGTAGCCGTTGTAACGGCCGAGGTCGGCATCGTAGCGGTCGGCGGTGCCCGTCTTGCCCGCCACCCGGTAGCCGGGGATGGCCGCCAGCTGACCGGTGCCCTCCGCGCCGACCGCGCTCTCCAGCATCGTCGTGATCTCCTTGGCCGTCGTCTCGCTCACCACCCTGGTCTGCTTACCTGCGGGAGCGGGCACGAACCTGCCCGAGCCGTCGGTGGCGCCGGCCACGATCTGCGGCTCGATCTTGACGCCGCCGTTGGCGATGGTCTGGTAGACGCTGGCCATCTGCAGCGCCGTCACCGACACTCCCTGACCGTACGCGACCGTGCAGTTCTGGCTGCCCGACCACTTGCGGTAGTCGGGCAGCAGGCCGGCCTCGGCGTTCGGGAACCCGCCGCCCGGCCTGGTGCCGAAGCCGAAGGCCTTGAGCATCTGGTACAGCCGCCCGCTGCCGATCTTGCGCGCCGCCATGATCGTGGCCACGTTGCTGGACTGCGCCATGGCCTCGCGGAACGTCATCGACTCCACCTTGTGCGCGTGGGCGTCACGCAGCACCCGGTCGGCGCACCTGATGCTGTCGGGCACGCGGTAGACCGTGTCGGGCGTGACCGCGCCGGCCTCCAGCGCGGCGGCGGCGGTGATCACCTTGTTGGTGCTGCCGGGCTCGAAGACCTCGGCCGTGGCCTTGTTGACGTAGCTGGACGCGGGGGCCTTGCGCCAGTTGTTCAGGTCGAGCTCGGGGGCGTTGGCCATGGCGACGATCCGCGCCGTCTGGACGTCCATGACGATCACCGCGCCGCTGTCGGCGCCGGACGCGCGCACCTGGTCGGCGATCGACTTCTGGGCGGCCCACTGGATGTCGCGGTCGATGGTCAGCCTGATGTCGCGGCCGTCGACGGGAGCCTCGCGCTGGCTGCTCGTCATCGGGATGCGCTGACCGTCGCGGCCCGTCTCGACCCGTTGCTCGCCGTCGCGGCCGGCCAGCACGGAGTTCTGCATCTGCTCCATGCCGCCGAGGCCGGTGCCCTCGTCGCCGACGAAGCCGATGAGGCTGCCCGCGAGGTCGCCCGCCGGGTAGAGCCGGCGGTAGGTCTTCTCGGCGGACAGCGAGGGGATGCCGGCCTGCATCAGCCTGGTGGACACGACAGGATCGACGTCGCGGGCCAGGAGCTGGTAGCGGGTGTCGGTCTTGGCCAGTTTCGCGGCGATGTCCTGCTCGCTCTTGCCGAGTTGCTGGGCGAGGACCCGCGCGACGGCCGGGCGGCTGGCAGCGGGCACCTTGGTGGGGTCGATCGACAGCTCGCGGGCCTCGACCGTGACGGCCAGCTCGTGGCCGTTGACGTCGGTGATCGAGCCTCGCCTTGCGGGGATCTCCGCGACGTGCTGGCGCTGGCGGGCCGCGGCGGCCTCGTACACCTTGGAGTCGAGGCCCTGCATCTGGATCAGCCGGCCGGCGAAGATCGACAGGACGAACGTCATGCCGATGATGCCGATGTTGATGCGCCGTCGCGGATTGCCGAGACGCAGCATGAGCGGCGGCTTCGGCGGGCGCGGCGGCCTGGGGGGCCGGCCGGGACCGCGGGGCGGCGGGACGTCCCCACCGCGCCGCCTCGGCTCGTGCCCTTCCTGACGCGCCCCCGCCCGCTGCCGCGACGCGGTGCTCGCCTGGCGCTCTCCCGGCCGCTGCCCGGGCGTCTGCTCACGGGCTCCCGTCCGGGATCCGGGCGTACTACCCGCCCGGGGTGCGGACGCACCCGTCCCGGTACGGCGTACCGGACCGTCCTCACGCCCGCGCGGGGCGCCGCCTCGGGCGGCGGCGCCGCGCGCCGAGGAGCCGCTCCCGCGGGGCGGCGATCCGCTGTCGCGGCCCTGCCGGCCGCGCCCCGAGGAGCCGTCGCCGTCACGCCCGGCGCGTCCGGGCGGCTTCTCGGCGCCGTCACGGCCCTGGGGGGCGCGGCCGCGTGACCGCTCCCCCGAGTCCCTGCCCTGCGCCGGACGGCCCTTCGCGCGGTCGTCGTTCGGGCGTTTGCTCGCCCGGCCGTTCGTGTCGGAGCGCGGGCGCGCGTCGTCGCCCGCGCCGCGCCGTGAGCCGCCGGATCCGCCGCGGCGGGCGTCGTCGTCGCGGGGACGGCCGCGCCCCTCGTCTGCGGGGTCCTGGGGCCGCTTGCCGCGGTCGGCGGCGTCACGTCCGAACGGCAGGTCGAACGGGTCGAACCGCTCCGGCGGGCGGCGCGGCGGGGTGTCCGGCGACGAAGGGCGGCCCGTCCCGTCGGAGCGGGAGGAGCCGCCACCCTGGCGTCCCGCGCGCCCTGGTCCACCCTGCGTACGACGAGCGGCGCCGGGCCCTCCTTGAGAGCCGGCGCCGCCGGTGCCGCGGCCGGGCCCCTGCCCCCTGCCGCCTGATTCCCTCACCGCTCCGTGTCCACCCGGCTGGCCTGGTCGCCCGCGCTGGTCCAGCTGTTGACCTCGTCCCAGTCGCGGTGCTGGCCCTGCTTCTCGGCCATCTCGGCCAGGACGTTCGGCTGCGTCTTGCGCTGGTACTCGAGGTTGATCTTCTCGTTCTCCAGGCGCGCCACCGAGATCTCCTTGCGCAGGGAGGCGTCGGTGATGGCGTCCTGGGCGAGCATGGTGTTGAGCAGCAGCAGGCTCACCAGGCCACCGCAGAGCAGACCGACGACGAGCAGCACGAACGGCGCCCGCTGCCGGCGCGCCGGAACCCGGCGCGGCGCGGGGCCGCGCCGCGGGGTCGCGGGACGCTCGGCGGCCGGGCTCTTCGCCCCGGCGCCGGCACGCGCGGTCTTCACGTCCGCCTCGGCGCGCGCGGCGGGACGGGGACGCGGCGTGGTGCGGGGCTGCGTCGTGGTCCGTCGCGTCCCCGTCTTCTGGGCGACGCGGCGGACGGGCGCACCCCGGCCGGTCTCCTGCTCAGTCGTCAACACGGATCCTCTCTGCCGCCCTCAGCCGGGCCGAGGCCGCCCGCGGGTTGCGGGCGAGCTCTTCGTCGCTTGGGAGCTCGGCTCCCCTCGTCAGCAGGCGGAACCTCGGCTGGTGCGCCGGCAGCGGGACGGGCAGCCCTGGCGGGCTGGTGTCCCTGGTTCGCGCCGTGAGGGCCTGCTTGGCGAGCCGGTCCTCGAGTGAGTGGTAGGAGAGCACCACCGCTCGCCCACCGAGCGCGAGCGCGTCGAGCGCCGCGGGCAACGCCGCCTCCAGGGCGGACAGCTCCGCGTTCACCTCGATGCGCAGCGCTTGGAAAGTCCGTTTGGCGGGGTTGCCCCCGGTGCGCCGCGTCGCCGCGGGAATCGCCTCGCGCACGATCTCCGCCAGCCGCTTGGTCGACGTGATGCGTTCTTTCGCGCGCTCCTTGAGAATAAGGCCCGAGACCCGGCCGGCGAAGCGCTCCTCGCCGTAATCGCGCAGGATATGTGTGAGTTCTGCCCCGGAGTACGTGTTGACCACCTCTTCGGCGGTCAGCTCCTGCGAGGTGTCCATGCGCATGTCGAGCGGCGCGTCGTAGGAGTACGCGAACCCGCGCTCGGCCTCGTCGAGCTGCGGCGAGGAGACGCCGAGGTCGAACAGCACGCCGTCGATCGTGGTGCGCCCAGCGCGGGCCAGCACCTCGGCGAGGTCGCCGGACGAGGCGTGGACGAGCGTGATGCGGTCGGCGTACGGGCTCAGCCGGCGCGTGGAGTGGTCGATGGCGAAGGGGTCGCGGTCGATGCCGATCAGATGCAGCTGCGGATGGGCGTCCAGCAGGGCCTGCGAATGGCCGCCGAGACCGAGGTTGGCGTCGACGACGACCGGCTCGGGCCCCGTCAGCGCCGGGCCGAGCAGTTCCAGAACGCGGTCGAGCATCACCGGAACGTGACCACCCGTACCTATGGTGTCGTTCATCACCGAACCCCCCTCTCGCGTCCTTGGCTCGCGGATGACGCGTCATGCGATCGTCTCATCGGTCGTTTCCTGAGTCCCCACCCGGTGCCGTCCGGCCAGGTCCCCATCCGCACCCTCTTCGTGGAGCCCGCCATCTGACACCGGGGAAGGTGCATCAGCTGACGGACAGTGGTTGCGGGTGGAGACCTCGCCGAACGACGTCACCGACGGATCGACCGCGGTCTTCACAGGATCCCTGGCAGCACCTCCTCCGACAGGTCGGCGAACGCCTGTTCCTGCTCGTTGAGATAGGTGTCCCAGGCCTTCGCGTCCCAGATCTCCAGCCGGGTGTTGGCCCCGATGACGACGCAGTCACGTTCCAGACCCGCGTACTGGCGCAGGCCCTGCGGGATCGTGATGCGACCTTGTTTGTCCGGTTTCTCGTCGGACGCGCTGGCGAAGAAGACGCGGCTGTAGTCACGGACCGCCTTGGCGGTGACCGGGGCGGTGCTGAGAGCCTCGGTAATGCGCTGGAACTCCTCCACGGGAAACACGTAGAGGCATCGCTCCTGGCCTTTGGTGATCACAAGACCCTCCGCCAGCTCCTCACGGTACTTAGCCGGCAGGAACAGCCGTCCCTTGTCGTCCAGACGCGGTTGATGGGTGCCGAGGAACACCGGCCCCACCTCCCGTGCCTCGTGAAGCGCTCAGCGCTGGTGCACCTGCCCTCCACTGCGCACCACCATACTCCACTTCTCCCCACCGTCAACTGATTCGAACCGTCTTCATCATCGGTTTCCGATGCGTTACCGCAGGTCAGCGCGATGGAGCGGAGTGGAGGGCGGCGCGCGGGCGGCCCCCGCCCGTGGGCGTGTCGGCGGTTTGAAAGACCCGTGGAATAAGGGGACGCGGGCGTTCGGAAGGCCACCGGTGGAGGAATGTGGAGCGAACACCTGCCGCACGAGTCGTGAAGTTCGGCCCTGTATGCGAGAAGAGGCGCACTAAACGGGGGTTGCGTTACCTATCCACAAATGTCGCTCTAGAACCCCCAGCGTCGTAGGGTCGTACAGACAATGGAAAAGGAATGGCATGGCTCCGGCAATGGCATCTCACGGGTCAGCCGGCGCACTTCTCATGGAGGCCTGGTGGCAGTTACCCATGACGTCCCTCCCCAGCTCGACGAGCTGGTCTCCACCGCGCACCGCATTCGGACGGCCATCGAATCGGTGATCGAGGGCAAGAGCGACGCCGTCCGCCTCACGTTGACCGTCTTGCTCTCCGAAGGGCACCTCCTGATCGAGGACGTCCCCGGCGTCGGCAAGACCATGTTGGCCAAGGCGCTCGCCCGCTCGATCGACTGTCCCGTACGCCGGGTGCAGTTCACCCCTGACCTGTTGCCCAGCGACATCACCGGAGTGAGCGCGTACAACCAGCAGACGCGGGAGTTCGAATTCAAACCCGGGCCGATCTTCGCCAACATCGTGGTGGGCGACGAGATCAACCGCGCCTCCCCCAAGACCCAGTCGGCGTTGCTGGAGTGCATGGAGGAGCACCAGGTGACGGTCGACGGCGACACCTACCGACTGGACGCTCCCTTCATGGTGATCGCCACCCAGAACCCCATCGAGATGGAGGGCACCTACCCCCTGCCCGAGGCGCAGCGCGACCGTTTCACCGCACGCGTGGCGATGGGCTACCCCGAGCCCACCGCCGAACTCGAGATGCTCGACGTGCACGGGGGCACCTCGCCCCTCGACGAGCTGGAGCCCGTCGCCACGACCGCGGAGGTGCGCGCCCTCATCGAGGCCGTCCGCGGCGTGTACGTCTCCCAGGCGGTCAAGAAGTACGCCATCGACCTCGTCGTCGCCACCCGCCACTCCCCCGACCTGCGCCTGGGCGCCTCCCCGAGATCCACGCTGCAGCTCGTACGCGCCGCCAGGGCGCACGCGGCGCTGGCCGGCCGCGACTACGTCATCCCCGACGACCTGCAGGACCTCGCGATCCCGGTGCTGGCCCACCGGCTGCTGCCCAGCGTCGAGGCCCAGGGGCAGCGCCGCCTGCCCGAGCACGTCGTGAGCGAACTGGTCAGGCGCGTACCGGTGCCGGAGACGCGAGCGTCGTGAGTGCCGGACTGCGGGCGCTGACCTCACGGGGCAGGTCGTTCCTCGCGTCCGGGATCGCCGCGCTGGTAATGGCCGTGCTGCTCGGCGAGAACGACCTGTTCAGGATCGGCGTTCTCGTGACCGCGCTGCCGCTGCTGGCCGCGATGGTGGTGGCCCGGACGCGCTACCGGCTGAGCTGCGCGCGGCGTCTCGACCCGCCCAGGGCGGAGGTGGGCGGGGAGGCAACCGTGACCCTGCGGCTGGAGAACGTCACCCGGCTGCCCACGGGGCTGCTGCTCATCGAGGACACGGTGCCGTACGCGCTGGGCGTGCGGCCGAGGTTCGTGCTGGACCGGGTCGAGCCGAAGGGCGTGCGGGAGATCGACTACCGGGTCCGTTCCGACCTGCGCGGCAAGTTCGCGATCGGCCCGCTGTCCATTCGCATCGCCGACCCGTTCGGGCTGGTCGAGCTGACCCGTTCTTTCACGATCAGCGACACGCTCGTGGTGACGCCGCAGGTGACGGCGCTGCCCCACGTACGGCTGTCGGGCGAGTGGTCGGGCGGGGGTGAGAGCCGTACGCGGAGTGTGGCGGCGGCAGGCGACGACGACGTGGCACCGCGCGAGTACCGGCAGGGCGACGACCTGCGGCGGGTCCACTGGCGCTCGACCGCGCGCCGCGGCGAGCTGATGGTGCGCCGCGAGGAGCAGCAGTGGCAGAGCCGCGGCGCGCTCCTGCTGGACACCCGCCGGCACGCCCACCGCGGCGAGGGGCCGCGCTCGTCGTTCGAGACGGCGGTCTCGGCCGCTGCCTCGATCGGCGTGCACCTGGCCCGCGAGGGCCTCGGCCTGCGGCTGGTGACCGACCAGGGCACCGAGCACCTGGCCGACAACAGCGTGAGCCACTCGCTGCTCGACACGCTGGCCATCGTCCGGCACAGCCCCGCCCGTTCCCTGGAGATGGGCGTCTCCGCCCTGCGCCAGGGCGGCGGCGACGGGCTCATCGTGGCCGTGGTCGGCGCGCTCGACCCGGAGGAGGCGCGGGAGCTGGCGAAGCTGCGGCACAGCGGCATCACCGCCGTCGCCGTGCTGCTCGACCTGAGCACCTGGGAGGGCAGCGACCGCAGCACGGCGGAGGACTTCGAGGCGGCGCAGACCATCCTCGCCGGATCCGGCTGGCGCATCGTCCGGCTGCCCGCCGGTGTCCCGATCTCGTCCGTCTGGCGGGAGGCCGCCAACCGCGGCAGGTACGTGCTCGACCCCGCGGGAGGCGCGGCATGAGACTGACGATCGCCTCGGGAGCCGCGGCCTTCACGGCGGCGTTCCTGCTCTCCCCCCTCTTCGGGGGCGGCAACTGGTTCTGGACGTCGCTCGGCGCGGTGCTCGCCGTCATGGGGGCGGGCCTGCTGAGCAGCCGCCTGGCGCTGCCCGCGTGGGCCGCTCCGCTCGTGGGCCTGGCCGTGACGTGGATCTATCTGACCTTCGCCTTCACCTCCGACAAGGCGTGGGCGCTGCTCGTGCCGACCAAGGAGTCGGTCGTGGAGCTGGTCCGGCTGCTCGGCGTCGGGTGGGCGGACATCCAGCGCTACGCCGCCCCGGTGCCGGACACCGAGGGCATCACCCTGCTGACCGCGAGCGGCGTGGCGCTGATCGCGATCGTCGTCGACCTGTTCGCCGTACGGTTGCGGCGGGCCGCGCTGGCCGGGCTGCCGCTGCTGGCCCTCGCCATGGTGCCGGCGACGATCCTGCCCGACCCCATCAGCTGGCCGGCGTTCATCCTGGCCGCGCTGGGCTTCATCGGCCTGCTGGTCGCCGACGGGCACGAGCGCGTGGGCCGCTGGGGCAGGGCGGTGCTGGTGCGCCGTACCCGGGTGCCGGCGGGCCCGCCGGCGGCGGGGTCCATGCCGGCGAACGGACTGCGGCTGTCGGGCAAGCGCATCGGGTTCGCCGCGATCGCGATGGCGGTGCTGCTGCCGGCCCTGTTGCCGGCGATGGAGCCGGTGTCGTTCTTCACCTTCGGCGTGGGCGGCACGGGAGCGGGACGCGGCAACTCGATCAGCATCCCGAACCCGATCGCCAACCTCAAGGGCCAGCTGGAGCTGCCGGAGCCGCAGGAGGTGCTCAGCTACACCAACAGCGACAACATCCCGCGCTACCTGCGCATCTACGCGCTGGACACGTTCGACGGCCAGCAGTTCGGCATGACCGAGCCGAAGGGCGCGCCGCAGAACCGGACCGACAACGGTCCCCTTCCCGAGCCCACGGGTCTCGGGGCGGGCACCCCGAAGAAGAACGTCGTCACCGACATCAGGATCAGCGACCAGATCGAACGGCTGGCCTTCCTGCCGTTGCCCTATCCGCCGCGGCAGATCCAGGTGGACGGCGACTGGCGGGCCGACGTCGACACCCTGATGGTCTTCTCCACCCGTGAGGAGGCCGCCGGCCTGGAGTATCAGGTCCAGACGAGCGAGCCGCAGCCGACCGCCGACCTGCTCGACTCCATCGGCGACCGCGAGCCGAACGTGGACCCGCGCTACCTCGAGGTGCCGGACAGCCTGTCGCCCGAGGTCCGGCAGCTCGCCGCCGACCTCACCGCCGAGGCCGGGTCCCGGTACGAGGCGGCGGTGACGCTGCAGCGGTTCTTCACCACGGACGGCGGCTTCACCTACAACCTGCGTACGCAGGGGCACAGCGCCTCGGCGCTGCGCGACTTCCTGCTGCGTGACCGGGCGGGCTACTGCGAGCAGTTCGCCGCCTCGATGGCGGTGCTGGCCAGGCTGGTGGGCATCCCGTCGCGGGTGGCCATCGGTTACACGGGCGGCGTGCAGCTCGCGGGCCGCTGGTCGGTCGGCACGAACGACTCGCACTCCTGGCCGGAGCTGTACTTCGAGGGCGTGGGCTGGCTGCCGTTCGAGCCGACCCCTGCGGGGGCCGCCGGCCAGGGCAGCGCTCGTGTCCCGGAGTACTCGCAGCCCAGGCCCGAGGCGACGGCGGTGGCGACGGCGGCGCCGACGAGCGGCGCGTCGAGCGTCGCTGACGACACGCCGCAGGACCCTCAGGCCCGGCGCAACATCCGCGAGCTGGAGGCCGAGGGGCAGGCCGCGGCCGGGACGGTGGACGTCGACGAGTCGATGCCGCTGATCGGCATGATCGGCATCGGGGCCGCGGCGCTGGCGCTGGTGCTGCTCATCCCCGCCGCGATACGGCTGGTCACGAGGACCCGGCGGGTGCGCAGCCTGGGCCGCGACGACGCCGAGCCGTCCGGCGACCGGGCGGCGACGGCGTCACCGGGCCGGCAGCCGTCGGCGGTGGTGGCCGCGTGGGCGGAACTGGACGACCTGCTCTACGACTACGGCATAGCGCGGGTGCCCAGCGAGAGCCCGCGGGCGCTGGCCCGCCGCCTGGCGGAGCAGTACGAGCTCGAGGACGACCCGGCGGCGGCGCTCGCGTCGATCGCCGCGGCGGTGGAGCGGGTGCTGTACGCCAGGAACCCGGGCCGGATCGGGCCGATGCGCCAGGACCTGCGCACCGTGCGCAAGGCCCTGGCGGCCTGGGTGCCACGCGGGCGGCGGGTGCGGGCAGTGCTGCTGCCGCCGTCGACGCTGCGCCGGCTGCGCGGCTTCGGCGAGCGCCTGCTCGACGGGTTCGACCTGCTGGAGACCATCAGGCTGCGGTGGACCGCGGCTCAGAAGGGCTCCTGACCGCAACGAACGTGCGGCCGTCCCCCTCGAGGGCCGGCCGCACGTTCGTGTGTGCAGAGGTCAGCGCTCGTCGTGACGACGGCGCCAGCGCTCTTCCATGCGCTCCATGAAGGTGCCCCGGTTGCTCCGGCGGGCCTGCCTGCCCGGAGGGGCGGCCTGGCCTGGGGCGGGGGCGGCGGAGTCACCGAATCCGTTCATGCGTTTCCAGCTGGACAGACCCCACAGACACGCGGCGAGCATGACCACGAAACCGCCGACGCCGAGCGGGATCAGGGCGGCGCCACTCAACACCACGCCGACCATCATGATGACGACGCCGAGGGCAAAGCCGACGGTGGCTTTGACCAGGCGACGCTTGTAATGGCTGCGCGGGTCGCTGATCCTTACGGTGTTGGCCCACTTCGGGTCCTCGGCGTAGAGGGCCTGCTCGATCTGGTCGAGCAAGCGCTGCTCGTGCTCAGAGAGCGGCACGGCGCCTCCCAAGGACGGCCCCAGGACGGGGAAGACGGCAACGGACGACACGGGGTGTCCGAACCTCGCGGTCGGTCATCCCCAGAATACGAGGCTGTAGACGTAGGCGAAAGCAAACGTCCAACGCAGACCAAACCGGAGGTGACGTCACAGCTCTATTGTGGACCATCTCGCCCCCCTTACCCCAAAATCGTGACACAGACGCCCTCGCAAATCTGGACATCAACGTCATGTCTCTATTTCATCAAGCTTGCCACGTACGAGGGATGCTGGGAGCACCGCGTCGGGGCCAAATCTCCGGATCGCCTTGTCCATGGCCTGCTCCGCCTCGCGCCAGCCGGTCTCCTTCTCACCCAGACCCAGCTGGCGGGCGGCCTCGGCGGCCGGCCGAAGGTTCTCCATCCTGACCCCCACCAGGCGCAACCGCACCCGTTCGAGACCGGCCGCGGCGAACAACTCGCAGGCGGTGGCGAAAATCACCTGGGCCACGTCGGTCGGCTCGCGCAACGTGCGCGAGCGTGTGATCGTCGAGAAGTCGGCCCGGCGAAGCTTCACACTTACTGTCCTTCCCACGTGACCGGCCTTACGCATGCGGGCGGCCACCCGTTCCGACAGCCGCAGCAGCTCGCGCCGGATCACCTCGGGGTCGTCGACGTCGGTGGCGAACGTCTCCTCGTTGCCGATGCTCTTGTCGGGCACGTGGGCGCTCACCGGGCGCTCGTCACGCCCCCACGCGAGCGCCCCCAGGTGGCCGCCGGCCGCCTGGCCCAGCTCGCGACGGAGGGTGGCGGGCGGCACCCGGGCCAGGTCGCCGACCGTACGGATGCCCAGCCGGACGAGGCTCTGCTCGGTGCGCTCGCCGACGCCCCACAGCGCCGACACCGGCAGCGGGTGGAGGAAGTCGACCACCTCGCCGTCCGGCACCACGAGCAGCCCGTCGGGTTTGCATTGCTTGGAGGCGAGCTTGGCGACGAACTTGCTCGGGGCCACACCGACCGAGCAGGTGATGCCGTAGCGGTCGAGGACCTGCTCGCGGATCATGGCGGCGATGACGGCGGGCGAACCGAGCCTGCGCCTGGCGCCGCCGACGTCGAGGAACGCCTCGTCGGAGGCGATGGGCTCCACCAGCGGGGTGATCGTGTGGAAGATCTCCATGACGCCCCGGGACACCTCGGCGTACTTGCCGTGGTGGGGCGGGATGACGGTGGCCTGCGGGCAGAGCCGGCGCGCCCGGCTCATCGGCATGGCCGAGTGGACGCCGTAGGCGCGCGCCTCGTAGGTGGCGCTGAGCACGACGCCGCGCCCGGCGGTCGAGCCCACGATCACCGGACGGCCGCGCAGCTCGGGACGTTCGAGCAGTTCGACGCTGGCGTAGAAGGCGTCCATGTCGACGTGGAGGATCGGGCAGCCGCTGTCATCGGCCCCGGTCTGCGGGACGGGGCCGATGCCGGTGATCTGCTTGCGGGACACGCCGTCGATTCTATCCGAACAGGCGTTCTATACCGCGAGGTGTGTCCGTCACGTCGTCCTTCCCCTGCTGTCAGCTCCGGTGTGCCAGGACGTGCAGCTGCGTGGCGACGTCACGCAGCACGGGATGGGTGGCGGCGGCCTGCTCCAGGGCGGCCAGTGCCTCGGCGGCCCGCGGGTCGGCGTCGACGAGCCGGCTCGGGACCAGGTCGGTGAAGACCCGCACCCCTTGGACGGCTCCGACGGCGAACCCCGTGGAGGACAGCAGCTCGACGAGCGTGTCGGCGGTGTAGCGCCGGGGCGTGGGGTCGCGGTCTCCCCAGCTGCCGCCGGGATCGGCGAGCACGGCCCTGGCGTCGTCGAACTGCCCGGCGAGCGCCCGGTGGATGGCGCCGGCGACGGGGTTGGCGGCCAGCACGCTGATCACGCCGCTGGGGCGCAGGACGCCCGCGACCGCGCTGAGCGCGCTGATCGGGTCTTCGACGTATTCGAGCACGCTGTGGCAGAGCACGAGATCGGCGGCGTCGGACGGCAGCAGCTCGCCCAGGTCGGCGGCGTCGCCCTGCAGGGCGCGCACGCCCACGCCCTTCTCCTTGGCCCGGCGCTCCAGCGCGGCGAGCGAGTCGGGGCTCGGGTCGACGACCGTGACGGCGTGCCCGAGCACGGCGAGGGGCACGGCGAACCCGCCGGTGCCGCCGCCCGCGTCGACGATGTCGAGCGACTCACGGCCGGTGGCCGCCGTACGCTCGGCCAGCACGGACCGCAACGCGTCCCACACGACGGCGGTGCGCACCGCCGGGGTCCTCGTCACGCCTTCTGCACGCAACGTCGGCTCGCCTCCCTCTTCCTCGCGACGGCGCCCTCGCGAACGCGCACTTCGCGAACGGCTCTCTTCGCGGACGGGCCCAGCCTACGCCGTACGCGGGAGCGCCCGCTCCCCTCCTGGCAGACCCGTAGCGAAACCTCGGGAGGCGTCACGCGCCGGCCCCTGGCGAAGGGGTCCGGGCATGGCGAAGGGCGCGTCGCGGCTGGTGACGCGCCCTTCACCGTACGGCTTCCCGGCCCGGGGGACGGGCCGTGGTTGGAACGTACCCCGGAACCGGGGTCGCGGTCCGCCCAAAAAGGGTGTCTAAAGGGTGAGGCTTGGCTTGAGTTGCTTGAAGCGCGCCAGCAGCCCGTTGACGAACTGCGGCGACTCATCGGTGGACAGCTCGCCCGCCAGGTGCACCCATTCGCTGATGACCACGCCCTCGGGCACGTCCGGCATCCACAGCAGCTCGTACGTGCCGCCCCGCAGCAGGTTGCGGTCGACGGCGGGCATCCGGTCGAGGGTCCAGCCCTCTGCGTAGGTGGTGATCAGTTCGTCGATGCGCGCGTGGTGCCGGGCGACACCCTCGACGATCGCCGAGGTGTACTCGTTGACCGGCGGCTCCTGCCGGGTCACGCGCTCGGCGAGGATCTTCAGGGGATCCTCGCCACGCAGTTCGGCTTCGAAGAGGATGTCGAGTGCTCGTCTGCGCGCCTTACCGCGTGCCGACACCTCAGGCCCGGCCGAGGTATTCGCCGGTGCGGGTGTCGACCTTGACCTTCTCGCCGGTGGTGATGAACAGCGGGACCTTGATCTCGGCGCCCGTCTCGAGCGTGGCCGGCTTGGTGCCGCCGGTGGAGCGGTCGCCCTGCAGGCCCGGCTCGGTGTTGGCGATGGTCAGCTCGGCGGCGGCGGGCAGGTCGACGTAGAGCGCGGCGCCCTCGTTGAACGCCACCGTGGCCAGGGTGTTCTCCAGCATGTAGTTGGCGGCGGTGCCGACCGTGGCGGCGGGCACGTTGACCATGTCGTAGGTCTCGGTGTCCATGAACACGAACTCGTCGCCGTCCTTGTACGAGAACTGCATCTCACGCTTGTCGACGTTGGCCACGTCGACCTTGACACCGGCGTTGAAGGTCTTGTCGACGACCTTGCCGGAGAGGACGTTCTTGAGCTTGGTGCGCACGAACGCGCCACCCTTGCCCGGCTTGACGTGCTGGAACTCGACAACGCTCCAGAGGTCACCGCCCTCGAGCTTCAGCACCATGCCGTTCTTGAGGTCGTTGGTCGTCGCCACTCGTTCTTCTCCTGGGTGCGGCCGCTCTTCAGGACGAGCAGCTTCTTGGTCGTCTTCGTGGAAGTTCCGGCCCGCCCACACGTGTCGCGAGAGTGCCCTCGATGCGAACCCCGCCCCGGCCCGGAAGGTAGACCCCAGGCTCAGCGGTGATCGGAACTCGATCCTCTAGTCTAGCGGTCCGTGAAGGGCCCAGGAACGGCCCATTGATCTCGGGGCCTCCCTCGCGGCCGTCCGCTCGCCCTAGCGGCCGGGCAGGCTCCAGTCCCGCATGAAGTCCGACGCCGGTCCTGTTGGGTCCATGCGGCCCTCGCGCTGGGCGCGCTCGAGGTCGCGGTAGACGTCGGTGATCTCGTGGAGCGACGCCTCCGGCCGGCCGTCACGGACGCGCCGTGCCGCCTTACTCAGCTTGTCGCGGGCCTTGCCGGCCACGCGGGGGTCGATGCCGCCCATGCGCTGCTGGGCCATCAGCGAGTCGTCGAACGCCCGCGTCCACTCGTTCCATCCGCCCGGCGGCACGGACTCGCCGATCCTCCCCTTGGGAGGGGCCGTCTCGCGCAGGGCGGTCGGCTCGCCGCCGGGTCCGTAACTGTTCACGAGGGACTGGGACGGCTGCGGCTCGGGCGTCGGGAGGGTCTCGAGCTCCGCCACCGTGGGGGCGGTGGCGGGCACGGTGGTCGGGACGGTGGTGGGCACGGCGAGCGGCTGTTCCTCGCGCGAGCCCGCGACCATCACCATGACCACGGTCACGAGCACGATGGCGAGCACGGCGGCGCCGAGCTGCAGGGCCAGCTTGCGGTTCGGCCGCTGCCCGGGTTCCGGGCCCAGGTCGACGGCCTGCATGACCGCGGTGTCACCGGCACGCGGCTGCGGCCCGGGCCCGAACTGCTGCGGGCCTGGAGCGCCGTGCCCCGGTACGCCGGGGGGCGCCGCGAAGCCGGGGTCGCGCAGGGAGGCGCCGGTGACCGGCGCGGCGGGACGCGGCCGGGCGATGGCTGCGAGGGCCCGGCGGATCGCCTCGCCGCTCGCCGGCCGTCTCGCGGGGTCCTCCGCGAGCATGGCCAGCACCAGCCGGTCCAGCTCCGCGCTCACCTCGGGCCTGATCGCGCTGGGCGGAACGGGCGGCCCTTGGGGCGCACCCTCGGAGGGCGGCCGCCCGCACAGCAGCTCGTAGGCGACGCAGCCGAGCGCGTAGATGTCGCCGGGCGCCTGCGCGGCCTCACCGACGCCCCGCTCGGGGGCCACGTACCGGCTGCTGCCTGAGGCGGTCTCGCGCTCGTCCATGCCGAATCCGACGACCTTGAGCACCCCGCTCGCGGCCATACGGAAGCTGTCGGGGTCGACCCTCCCGTGCACCACGCCGGCGCGGTGCGCGGCGTCGAGCCCGGCCGCCGCCTGCCCGATCAGGTCGCACACCTCGACGATGCGCAGCGGGCCGCGGGCGGCGAGCTCCTCGCCGAGGCTGAGGCCGGTGAGGAACTCCATCACCAGGAACGGAGCGCCCTCGTTGTCGCCGACGTCCAGCACCATGGCCACGTTCGGGTGGATCACCCTGGCCACCGTCTGGGCGTGCTGCCTGAGCACCTCGCGTGTGGCGGCGCCCGCCGCCCTGGCGCGCAGCACCTTCACGGCGACGACCCAGTCGGCCCGGGTGTCGTAGCCCCGCCACACGTCGCCCATCGGCCCGCTGCCGATGCGTTCGTCGAGCCGGTACCGGTCAGCGACCAAGGACGGCGTCGCGTCGGACATATCCCCGCCAATGCTCAAATATCAGGAACTTGTGCCCAACCATAGGCCCCAAACGGGCTCCGTCGCCCCCGATCGTCCCGCGTCCCGGCACACGAAGGGCGGGAAACCGGCGAACGCCGGCCCCCGCCCCTGAGAGAGGCCTCCGTCAGGCCGCGGCGATCTCCTTGATCTTCTCGATCAGCTTCACCCGCTCCTCGTGCGTCCTGCCCAGCGGCGCGACGTTGAGCGTGGTCACGCCCGACTCCTTCAGCGCCTGGACGCGGTCGCGCACGAAGCCCTCGCTGCCGATCAGCGACGTCCGCTCCAGCAGCTCGGCCGGGACGAGCGCGGCCGCCTCGTCCTTCTTGCCCTCCAGGTAGAGGTCCTGGATCTGCTCGGCCTCCTTCTCGTAGCCGTAGCGACGGGCCAGGTCGTTGTAGAAGTTGCGGCCCTTGGCGCCCATGCCGCCGACATACAGGGCCGCCATCGGCCGGCCCAGCTCGCGCAGCCCCGTCACGTCGTCGCCCACGGCCAGCGTCGCCTGGGCGATCACGTCGAGTTCGCCCAGCTCGGGGTCGCGCCTGGCCTTGCCCGCAGCCAGCGAGCCGCCCCACACCTCGGCGGCCTTCTCCGGGAGGTAGAAGATCGGCTCCCAGCCCTCGGCCAGCTCGGCCGTCAGCTCGACGTTCTTCGGGCCGATGGCGGCGACCACGATCGGGATGCGCGGGCGTACCGGGTGGTTGATGAGCTTGAGCGGCTTGCCGAGGCCGGTGCCGCGGTCGGGCGGGAGCGGCAGCGTGTAGTGGTTGCCGGCGTACTCGAGGCGCTCGCGCCGCCAAACCCTGCGGCAGATCTCGATGACCTCCCGCGTACGTCCCAGCGGCGCGGTGTACGGCACCCCGTGGAACCCCTCGATCACCTGCGGCCCCGAGGCGCCGATGCCGAGCGTGAAGCGCCCGTCGGAGACGAAGTCGAGACCCGCCGCCGTCATGGCGAGCAGCGTGGGCGTACGGGAGTAGATGGGCAGGATGCCGGAGGCGATCTGCAGCCGCTCGGTCTTCGCCGCGATGTAGCCCATCTGGCTGACGGCGTCGAACGAGTACGCCTCGGCCACGAACACGATGTCCAGCCCGGCCTTTTCGTAGTCGGCCAGCTCGGCGACGGTCTCCTTGAAGCCGCCCGAGTAGTTGAGTGCCATCCCGATCCGCATGCTGGGCTCCCAGTGAACCGAATGATGTTCCGTTGAGACGCGAACAGGTTATCGCGTCGGCGTAGCGGGGCGGCAGCCACTAAGTTTGATCGGGTGCTGAGTCGGGTGGTCGTCATCGTGTCGGCCGTCGTGGCCGTGGCCCTGGCGGGGCACAGCCTGATCCCCGCCTTCGGCGGGTTCACGCCCATCCTGGAGAGCCTGCTGCCGTGGGTCGGGCTGACGGTCCCGCTGCTGCTCGCCGCGGCCGCGATGGCACGTTCCGCCGCGGCCGCCCTCGCGGCGCTGGTGCCCGGCGTGGTGTGGGCCGCGATGTTCGGCTCCACGCTGCTGAGCACCCCTCCTGGCGGCCCGAGCGACCTGGCCGTCGGCACGATCAACGTGGGCGTGCGCAACAACGCCTCCGGCGAGGCCGTACGCACGGTCGCCAAAGACCTCGACCTGCTGGCCGCGCAGGAGCTGACGAGCGGCGGCCCGGCGGCCAAGCAGCTCAACAAGATGTTCAAGTACCGCTACCCGGTCAGCACGGTCGGGCTGTGGAGCCGCTACCCCATCAGCGACGCCCGTCCGATCGACGTCGGCCTGGGCTGGCCGCGGGCGCTGCGCGCGGTGGTCACCACCCCCAAGGGCAAGGTGACCGTCTACGTCATGCACCTGGCCTCGGCCAGGCCCGGGCAGACCACGTCGCGCGACGCGACCCTGGCGCAGGCCCGCCGGCTCATCGACGCCGACCACAGCAAGCGCGTCCTGCTGCTCGGCGACCTCAACACCGCCACCACCGACCGCGGCATGCGCGGCCTGACGCCGCCGTTGACCGACGCCCAGCGGGTGGCGGGCGACGGGTTCGGGTTCACCTGGCCGGCCGAGTTCCCGATCACCCGGCCCGACCACATCCTGTTCCGCGGCATGACCGCGACCAAGGCCGGCGTGGCTCCCGCCACGGGCAGCGACCACCGGGCCGCGATCGCCTCACTCCGTCTGTGAGCGCGTCAGCAGGCCCAGGTCCTCGGGGGTGTCGATGTCCGCGGGGTCTCCGTACGCGTCGCAGGGCACCTCGGTGATCAGCTCGGGGTGCGCCGCGAGGTAGGGGCGGGCCCCGACGTCCCCGACGGCCAGCTCGGCCACCCCGGCGAAGTGCTCCCTGCCGATCAGCACGGGGTTGCGGCGGCGGCCGCCGTACGTGGCGACCGCGAGGTCGGCGCCGGAGACGATCAGCTCGCGCACCGCGCCAGGGCCGATCAGCGGCTGGTCGACCAGCGCCACCACCACGGCCCTGGTCTGCGGGGGCAGCGCCGCGAGCCCCACGCGCAGCGACGAGCCCATGCCGGAGGCCCAGTCGGGGTTGCGCACCGTCACCGCGCCGCGGACCTGGACGGCGGCGGCGCCGAGCACGACGACGACGGGATGGCAGCCGCCCTCCTCCAGCAGCCGCACGCCCCGGTCGACCAGCCGCTCGCCCGCGTACTCGACCAGTGCCTTGGGCCGGCCCAGCCGGGAGCCGGAGCCTGCGGCGAGCAACAGCCCGGCCACTTCGGGAGCTCTCATGGGGTCTCCGGGCGGGTCTCGTGGTGGATGCGGCCCTCCGTCGTCGCCAGCGGGCGTCCAGAACCGCCCCACCGCAGCTGGATCAACTCCGCGGCGATCGACACCGCCGTCTCCTCCGGCGTACGCGCCCCCAGGTCCAGCCCGATCGGCGAGCGCAGCCGCGCCAGCTCCTCCTCGCTCAACCCCGCCTCACGCAACCGCGCGAGCCGGTCCTCGTGCGTACGCCGCGACCCCATCGCCCCCACATAGCCCGCATCGGTACGCAACGCCACCTCCAGCAGCGGCACGTCGAACTTCGGGTCGTGGGTCAGCACGCAGATCACCGTGCGCTCGTCCACCTCGACCGAGGCCAGGTAGTCGTGCGGCCACCTCACCACCACCTCGTCGGCCTCGGGGAACCGCCGGGCCGTCGCGAAGATCGGCCGCGCGTCGCACACCGTGACGTGATAACCCAGGAACTTGCCCACCCTGGCCACCGCCGCGGCGAAGTCGATCGCCCCGAACACCAGCATCCGCGGCGGCGGCGCGAACGCCTGCACAAACACCGCCAGATCGTCCAACCGCCGCTCCCCCTGCGGCCCGTAACGCCGCAACCCCGTCACGCCCTGCGCCAGCATGCCGCGGGCGTCGTCGTCCACGGCGTCGTCCAGCCGAGCCA
>NZ_FNFB01000079.1 GCF_900100395.1 Nonomuraea maritima
CGTCACCGCGTTTTTGCTGGTGACGGGCCTCTTCTGGCTCGTGTGGCAGGTGCAAGGTTCGAACTTGCGTAGGCTGAGCCGACGGTTTTACAGCGCGTGACTGTTTCTGCCGCGAGATAGCCTCCGGCCTGCGGCGCGGTTGCGCCTGATGGCATTGATGCCCAAGATCATTGCACGCATATGGCACAGGCGGGCGCGAGCGCTCGTTGCTCAATCCGAGTAGTACGCCGCGTACCAACGTGACGTCGACTCCACGGAGAAGCCCTCGAAGTCGCCGGCCCTCTCACACAGCAGAAGGCAGTCCAGCACCGCCAACGCCGCCGGCGAGTTCGTCGCGGTCAGATACGCCTTGGTTTCCTCAAGTCCAGCGCCGCAGAGCAACTGAACATCGATAGAAGAGTCAGCATCCCAGCTCGACCGCTTGGCATCCCAGATCGTCAGCACATCGTCCAGGTCGCCGGCATTGAACAACTGCACGCAGCAGAGCTTCATCAGTTCGGTGTCGCCCTCGCCTTGCGCGCGTCGCTCCAGCACAGCGTGGATTCTCAGCGTCTCTCGAATTTCGTCAAGATGAGCGCCAGACGGTCGAAGCCCATAGCGTCGCAGGCTCTCGTCCTCGTCCACAAACTCTCCCTATGAGACACGCAACCCAACCTCTGACTTATCACGAGGCGAGATCGTCGCATGATGGTCTCTCGCGCGAGCGCACAGCCTGCTCGCCTGATCATCCCGTCTGCCGTCGACCCGCCCGAAGGGGAAGCGGGCCAGGGCCACGGGGACAAGGTGGAGCCCCCTACTGGAGGAACGACCTTGGCCCCGTGGCCCTGGTCTGCTCGGCTTGTCCCGGGTCGATGACGGGCGGGATGATCAGGCTTCCACCTCAGCCACCTACGGACCTCAGGTCCGACTCAGCGGTCATCCCGGAGCCGGAGAGCCCCCGCCGGAGGCACATCGCGAGCAGCCAGACCGTTCCATCGGCGCCCGCCAGCATGGGATCATCGGCATCATGACGACGATGATCAGAAAGGGCCATGCCGCGTAGGCGCCCTTCCGCGGTTCGCGCACGACGGCTGCGGTGCCGAACCCACAGACCCTCTATCCATCAAGTCCCCGGACTCACAGCCCGACCTATGGCCGCGGTTATCGCCCTTGAACACACAATCCTGCAACCGGGCGAAGTGGCAGCGACCCTCTTGGCCTGGACCCGGGACGTCATTCCTGGCACTACGACTCAGCTCCCGCCCACGTGCTCGTGTCCTGGATGCTCATGGGAAATCGATCCACGCGGAGACCTTGAGCGGATACTCGCTGCACTCCCCGATTGGGCCAGGCCGTACCTGTACTACATCCGTAGATCTTGATTCGTTTGGCTCCGCCACGGAACGTAGTTGCTCCATCCTCGGTGCGTGACATGCGCTCTGACCTACGAT
>NZ_FNFB01000055.1 GCF_900100395.1 Nonomuraea maritima
AGCCCGTAAGAACTACGCCGGGACCTCCCCGATCACTCGCGCGTCGGGCAAGAAGAAGGTCGCCCTGGCCCGGTTCATCCACAACGACCGGCTCATCGACGCCCTGCTTACCCAGGCCTTCAGCGCACTGAGGCTCTCGCCCGGCGCGCGGGCCTACTACGACCGGCAACGAGCCCGCGGCTCCAGTCACAACGCCGCCCTGCGTCAGGTCGCCAACCGGCTCGTCGGCATCCTGCACGGATGCCTCAAAACCGGCACCCTCTACGACGAGACGACCGCCTGGTCGCATCACGCAGAGTTCGTTGCGGCTTGACATCTACGCTCCTGGGATGTCTTTCACGGCCGGCCGCTTACCCTCGTCAGGTTCTCCCCTCACGGCAGATCCCCAGGTGAACAGGGCCGGACGCCCCCTTGAAAAATCTTGGAAGACACAGGAACCGGATTTCGACCCCCCTGCGTCTAACTGCCGAGGGTGCTGCTCGGGACTGAAAGTGGCTTTCCCCGCCAAATGGCCGGCGAGGAGAGCCACTTTCATGTGGAGAGCCAGTCGAGCATCGCCCGCTCGCTCTCGACGATCTTCGACAGCGCGACGTACTCCCCCTGCTGGTGCGCGAGGTTCGGGTCGCCCGGGCCGTAGTTGACGGCGGGAACCCCCAGCGCGGAGAAGCGGGCGACGTCCGTCCAGCCGAGCTTGGCGCGCGGTTCGCCGCCGACGGCTCCGGTGACCGCCGCCGTGAACGCCGCCGCCGCCGGGTGCGTGAGGCCGGGCCGCGCCCCGGGCGCCGCGTCCACGATGCTCACCGCGAAACCGTCGAAGACCTCGCGTACATGCTGCTCGGCCTGCTCGATCGACAGGTCGGGAGCGAACCGGTAGTTGACGGTCACCACGCACAGGTCAGGGATGACGTTGCCCGCCACGCCCCCGCTCACGCCGACCGCGTTGAGCCCCTCGTGGTACTCGAGCCCGTCGACCACCGGCCGCCGCGCCTCGTAGGCGTTGAGGCGGGCCAGCACCGGCTCGATGCCGTGCACGGCGTTGACCCCCAACCACGACCGGGCGCTGTGGGCCCGCTTGCCCGTCACCGTGATCTCGGCGCGCAGCGTGCCCTGGCAGCCGCCCTCGATCACGCCGTCGGTCGGCTCCATCAGCACCGCGAAGTCGGCCGCGAGCCAGTCGGCGTGGTCGCGGGCGACCCGGGTGAGCCCGTTGCGCTCGGCCTCGACCTCCTCGCAGTCGTAGAAGACGTACGTGACGTCGCGGTTGGGCTCCGGCAGGCCCGCCGCGAGCTTCAGCGCGACCGCGACGCCGGCCTTCATGTCGGAGGTGCCGCAGCCGTACAGCAGGTCGCCGTCGACCCGGCTGGGCAGGTTGCCGGCGACGGGCACGGTGTCGAGGTGACCGGCGATCAGCACGCGCTCGGCGCGGCCGAGCTGGGTGCGGGCCACCACCGTCTCCCCCGACCGCGACACCTTCAGGTACGGCAGCGCGGAGAGCGCCCCTTCGACCGCGTCGGCGAGGGCGCGCTCGTGCCCGCTCACCGACTCGATGTCCACGATCGCGGCCGTCAGCGCGCGTACGTCCTGGGTCAGGTCGAGCATCAGATGTCCACCCCGTGTTCGCGCAGCACCCCGTTGAGCGCCGCCTTGTCATGTCTGCGGCCCGGCTCGAGGCGCCTCAGCACCAGCACGCACGGCAGTCCGAACGTGCCGCCGGGAAACTCCTTCTGCCGCGTGCCGCCCACCGCCACGCACCACGCGGGCACACGGCCGCGCGACAGCTCCTCGCCCGTCTCGACGTCGATCACCGGGATCGAGCCCGACAGGATCGTGCCGGCGCCGACGACCGCGCCCTCGCCCACCCGGGCGCCCTCGACGAGCATGGACCGGCTGCCGATGAGCGCGCCGTCCTCGACCACGACCGGCACGGCGCCGGGCGGCTCCAGCACGCCGCCGATGCCGACGCCGCCGGACAGGTGCACGTTCCTGCCGATCTGCGCGCACGACCCGACGGTGGCCCAGGTGTCGACCATGGCGCCCTCGTCCACGTACGCGCCGATGTTCGTGAACGACGGCATCAGCACCACGCCGGGCGCCAGGTAGGAGCCCCACCGGGCGATCGCCCCCGGCACCGCGCGCACGCCGTCGAGCGTGCTCTTCAGCGGGATCCGGTCGTTGTGGTGGAAGTCGCCCACCTGCGAGCGGGCCATGCCGAGGACCTGGAAGGCGAGCAGAACGGCGCGCATGGCCCGCTCGTCGGCGACGACCTCGCCGTCCACCAGGCGGGCCGCGCGAGCCTCGCCCCTGTCGAGCAGATCTACCGCGCCGACGACCAGATGGCGCGCCTCGGCGTCGGCCGGCGAGAGCTCCGCCCGCCGTTCCCACAACTCATCCACAACCCGGGGAATCGGGGACGATGTGCTCACGTCACTCATGGCCACGGAGCTTATCCATGGCAGGTAGGTTCTTCAGCGTGCGCCTGCGTTTCTCCCGTGGAGTCGTCGCGATCGCGGTCATCGTCGTCGTGCTGGCCGTGGCCGTGTCGATCGGCCTGGTGCTTCTGCTGAGGAAGGCGCCCGTGGTGATGCAGGCGCCGTACTGCACCGTCGACACTCCCGAGGGCGCGCGCACGCTCGACCCCGAGCAGGCCGAGATCTCGGCCACCATCGCGGCCGTCGCGGCGCGCCGCAAGCTGCCCGAGCGGGCGGTGGTGATCGCGTACGCGACGGCGTTGCAGGAGTCGAAGCTGCTCAACCTGCCCGACGGCGACCGCGACTCGGTCGGCGTGTTCCAGCAGCGCGAGTCGCAGGGGTGGGGCACCAAGAAGCAGATCATGGACCCGGTGTACGCGACCAACAAGTTCTTCGCCGAGCTGGTCAAGGTGAAGAACTACCGCAAGCTGCCGCTGGCGGAGGCGGCGCAGGCCGTGCAGCGCTCGGCGGGCGGCTACGCGTACGCGCCGCACGAGACGGAGGCCAAGATCCTGGCCGCCGCCTTCACCGGACGCGTGCCGCAGGCCGTCCACTGCTGGTATCCGCAGAAGGCGACGCCCGCGCCCTCCCCTCGTACGGCGGCCGCGCGCAAGGAGCTGGCCCGCGCGCTGGGCAGCACGGCGATCACCACGAGGAAGCGGGGCTGGCTGGTGGCCGCCTGGTCGGTGGCCCACGCCGGCAGGTACGGCCTCAGCGAGGTCGCCTACAACGGCGCGACCTGGTCCAACAACGCCGAGAGCGTGGGCTGGAAGGCGGGCGGCAAGGCAGGCGCCCGCCGCGTCGAGCTGTCCTGACGTGAAGCGCTAGTGAGCGCGATGGACGATGGAGATCGAGCCGGGCGGCAGCGGCTGGGCGTAGGCGGCCGTCCAGGCGCCGCCCTGGATGCGTTCGAACGACAGCAGCCGGCCGTCCGCGGCGCGGTAGTCGGCGAAGTCGAGCAGGCCCCGCTCGGGGGTGCCGGTGTCGCCCTCGCAGCGGAACGCGGCCGTGCCGCGCTCGACCGGGTAGAACTCCACGCCCTCCATGATGAGCATGCTCTTGGCCGGGACCATGCCCTGCGCGGGCACCTCGCTCCAGAGCTTGACCTCGAGGTGCGGCGGGTCGCCCGGCAGCACCTCGACGGAGAGCCACTGCAGGCGCCGGGCGCGGTCGCGCAGCAGGAACTCGGTCCACTGCCGGCCCTGCCACGAGACGAACATGGCGCCGAGGACGCGCTGAGGTGACCCGTGCACGTCGATCCGGTCACCGACCTGGATCGTGCGAGGGTCGGTGTAGTCGGTGCCGGCCCGCCCGGGAGCGCCCACCGGAGCCGCCAGCGGAGCTTCGGGGGGAGCGACCTCGGCCGGCGGCTCGCTCGCGCGTCCCTTCCTGTCGGGCCGCATGGTGGCCCATAAGGCCCCCAGCAGCAGCAGCAGGGTGGCGATGCTCAGCCCGAGTACGACCATGGAGGTCATGCTCATCGATCAGCTCGCTCCGCTCGCGGTCTGCCTCGGCATAAGCGCCGTATCCATTTGTACGCCTCGATCCCGCTTCGCGGGCTCGTGCGGGGCGATCCTACTGGAGGCGGCGCACTGCCGCAGCGATCCGTTCATCTGAGGCGGTGAGAGCCACGCGGACGTGCCGCTCGCCCGCGGATCCGTAGAATTCGCCCGGCGCGACCAGGATGCCGATCTCGGCGAGCTTGCCCACCTGGTCCCAGGCGCTCTGCCCGTTGGACGCCCAGAAGTACAGGCCCGCGGTCGAGTGGTCGATGCGCCAGCCGGCCCGTTCGAGCGCCGGGCGCAGCAGGGCCCTGCGGGCGGCGTACCGCTCGCGCTGCTCTGCGGCGTGCTCGTCGTCGGCGAGCGCCACCGCCATGGCGGCCTGGACGGGCTGCGGCATGAGCATGCCCGCGTGCTTGCGCGTCTCCAGCAGCCGCTTGACCAGGACGGGGTCGCCCGTCACGAACGCGGCGCGGTAGCCGGCCAGGTTGGAGCGCTTGGAGAGGGAGTGGACGGCGAGCAGCCCCTCGTGGGAGCCGCCGCAGACGTCGGGGTGCAGGATCGAGACGGGCTGTTCGTCCCAGCCGAGCTCGATGTAGCACTCGTCGGAGGCGACCACGGTGCCGCGCTCACGCGCCCAGGCCACGACCTTGCGCAGGTGTTCCGCGGGCAGCACCCGGCCCGTGGGGTTGGCGGGCGAGTTGACCCACATCAGGTCGACCTGCTCGGGACCGAGCGCCACGGTGCTGTCGGAGGCCGTGCCGTGCGCCCCTGCCAGCCGGGCGCCCACGTCGTAGGTGGGGTAGGCCAGCTCGGGGAAGACGACCCGCCTGGCGCCCAGGTAGGTGGGCAGCCACGCGACGAACTCCTTGGAGCCGAGCAACGGCAGGACGTGCTGCGGATCGACCGTGACCCCGTGCCTGCGGGCCAGCCACCCGGCGGCGGCCTCGCGCAGCGCCTTGGTGCCGTGGGTGAGCGGGTAGCCGGGGCTGTCGGCGGCCGCCGTCAGGGCGTCCTGGACGGTCTGCGGCACCGGATCGACGGGCGTGCCGACCGACAGGTCGACGATGCCGTCGGGGTGCGCCAGCGCGCGTTCCTTGTACGGCTCCAGCCGGTCCCACGGGAAGTCGGGCAGCTTGTTCACGGTTCTCCAAGATGTCGCTTCGCCCCGGCGGGCGCAGGACCGATCACGCGAACGGGGCGCATCCGGCCCGGATGCCCCCGTGCACGACGTCGACAGGACTCGTCAGTGGTCTTCGGCCTGCGGCGGCAGAGCGGCGACCACCGGGTGGTCCTTGTCGATCTTGCCGACCTTCGAGGCACCACCGGGCGAGCCGAGGTCCTCGAAGAAGTCCACGTTAGCCTTGTAGAACTCCTTCCACTGCTCAGGAAGGTCATCCTCGTAGAAAATCGCCTCGACGGGGCACACCGGCTCGCACGCGCCGCAGTCCACGCACTCGTCGGGGTGGATGTAAAGCATGCGCTCGCCCTCGTAGATGCAATCGACGGGGCATTCCTCGATGCACGCCTTGTCCAGGACGTCCACGCAAGGCTGCGCGATGACGTAGGTCACCTCGAGCTCCTTCTTCTCCAGCACCATGGCATGACTTCGACCGCGGTTTGCTACGCCCTAGTATTGCCGTGCTTGCCAGCAAGCCGGAACGGAGGGTGGCAAACTCGTGGCCGCTCGTCTCGTCATCGCCATTACAACGCACGACGTGGGTGCTCGTGTGACTACGCGCAGACGCGTCCCCGGCGGGTTTCGCGACGCCGTGGGCATCTTGCTGTCCTGGGACGACGGCGTGCTCAAAGTCAGGAAAAAAGACGACACCGTAGTGGAGATCCCCGAAGAGACACTGGTCGCGGCCAGGGTCGTTCCGGCCGCGCCTCCTCGACCTGGGCGGATGTAGCAGTAAGTATTCTTTGTGTGACTGTACGTACCTGCGCCGCCGCAGCAGCCATCCTCGTGAGCGCCGGGTGCGGCGCGTCCACCGACTCCACGTCAGAAGAAGCCAAGAAGCTTCCGCCGATCAACGTCCAGGCCGGCTCGTTGAAGAGCGGCTTTTCCACCATGGAGCGGCTCGTCGAGTCCGCCAAGAAGGAGGGCCAGCTCAACGTCATCGCCCTGCCACGCGACTGGGTGAACTTCGGGGAGCTCATCGACCGGTTCGCCGACAAGTACGGCATCAAGGTCAACGAGCTGGAGCCGAACGCGAGCAGCAGGCGGGAGATCGACGTCGCCCCGCAGCTCAAGCCCGACGTGTTCGACCTCACCATGGACGTCGCCGTGTCGGCGGCCGACCGGTTCGCGCCGTACAAGGTGCAGGGCTGGCTCGACCTGCCAGACCAGGTCAAGGACCCGTCCGGCGCCTGGTACGGCGCCTACGGCGGCTACATGTCCATCGGGTACGACCCGCGCCAGGTCAAGCCGCCGGCCTCGTTCTCCGACCTGCAGCGGCCGGGCTACCGGGTCGCACTCGACGGCGACCCGCTGCGCTCGGCGGCGGGCTTCGGGGGCGTCATGGCGGCGTCCATGCGTTCGGGCGCGCCGCAGCCCGCGCAGGGTGTGGCGCTGTTCGCCAAGCTCAAGCAGGAGGGCAGGCTCACCGAGCCGGCCAAGGCCAACACGATCATCACCTGGGACCACCTGAACGCCGTCCGCGGCGCCCACCACCCCGACTCGTGGAAGGTGACGATCCCGCGCGACGCGGCGCTCGGCGGCTACCACGTGCAGGCGATCAGCAAGGCGGCCCCGCATCCGGCGGCGGCGCGGCTCTGGCAGGAGTTCATCTTCTCCGACGAGGGCCAGAACCTGCTGCAGAAGGGGTACGCCCGTCCGGCCCGCGCCGAGGCGATGCTCATGAAGGGCACGCTCGACCAGGAGCTGGCCGCCCATCTGCCCAAGGCGCCCGGCCCGCCCGTCCTCATGACCATCCCGCAGACGGACGCCGCGAAGGCGTACCTCAAGACGGAGTGGGCGAAGAGTGTGGGATGAGTCCGATGTGACTTGATATGTCGTCGCGACGTTCAGGCTCTAAAGTGAACGGACAGCATGGCCACGGGGCCCCATGTCCGAGAAATGAGCTGATCGTCTTGCGATACGACACACCGAGCTTGGAGCGGTGGCACAGTCGCGCCTACGACAGCAGCTTCGGCTACGTCTCGACGCAGGGCGCGCCACTGGTCGACCTGCTCGATCCGCGGCCCGGCGAGCGCGTGCTCGACCTGGGCTGCGGAACCGGTGTGCTGACCGCGCAGATCGCCTTCAGAGGGGCAGAGGTCCTCGGCATCGACGGCTCCCCCGCGATGATCGAGAAGGCGCTGGCGCAGTATCCGGGCATCAACTTCATCGTCGGGGACGGACACGACTTCACCGTCGTCGACCCGTACGACGCGGTCTTCTCCAACGCGGCGCTGCACTGGATGATCCGCGACCCGGGCGCCGTGATCACCAGCGTCCGCGACGCGCTCAAGCCCGGCGGGCGCTTCGTCGCGGAGATGGGCGGGGCGGGCAACTGCGCCGAGCTGACCACGGCCATGCTGACCGCCTGGCGCGAGTACGGCCTGCGCGAGCCCGAGCTGCCGTGGTTCTTCCCCACCCCCGCCGAGTACGCCCGCCGCCTCGAGCAGGAAGGCTTCATGGTGCGGCTGCTCGAGTACTTCGACCGGCCTACTCCCCTGGAGGAGTGCCCCGGCGGCGCCGCCGACTGGGTGCGCATGTTCGCCGGATCGGTGCTCGAAGGGCTGGCGCCCGACATCGTGGAACCCCTGCTCCAGCGGGTGAACGAACTGGCCGCGCCCGCGCTGCGCAGGGAGTCGGGCTGGATGGCGGATTACGTGCGTCTCCGTTTCGCCGCCGTTCGGCGTTGATGCGACGAGATGATGCGTAGGGCTGTTTTGCCGCACTATGGTTTTTTTCGTGAGCAGCGAGAACATGGCTGCACCGCTGCCACGGCGTGAGGGGCTGGTGAACGGAACAGGATGAACTTCTGCCTGAGCGACCTCGTACCACCGTTGAGGTGGAGCGACGCGTCGTCGATCACGCTGCTCGCCGGACAGCCGGACCTGCCGGACGCGTGGTGGCGCAGCCTGCCCGTGCACCGGGTGCTCGAGGCCATCGGCCCCGAGTCGCTGGGCGAGCTGCTGACGGAGATCGCCCTGGAACACTGGCCCGCGGCGGCGGTCGGCGACGTCCTGCCTGCGCTGCACGTCCTCGACCCGGACGACGCCGACGAGCCCTCGGTCGCGATCGCGCTGCACCGGGCCGGCTCGTGGGCCGGGCTGCTCGCCCTGACCGGGCGGGAGCTCACGGACCAGCCGTTCATCCAGGCGCGGCCGGTGCTGAACACGCTGTTCACCGCCGTGCTGTCCCGTCTCGGGCAGCCCCGCCCGACGGTCGTCGCCGAGCCGGAGCCGTACGTGGCGGCGCCCGAGGAGGCCGTGGCCGGGCACGCGTTAAGAGCCGACGAGGCTCCCGCCCCCGCGGTCGAGCCCGTGGTTGAGCCCGTGGTTGAGCCCGTGGTTGAGCCCGTGGCGGCCGAGGGCGAGCGGCCGGCGTCCGACGCGGAGGTCCCCGAGACCCCCGCGGAGACGCACGAGGTCGACGACGCTGCCTCCGACTACGACGTGCACGTGGACGCCGACGAGCCGGAACCGGTCGGCGCGACCGCCGAGCCCGAACCCACGCCGGACGAGGACTTCGAGCCCCACCCGGTCGCGGCGGAGCACGCCGAGCCCGAGCTGGACCAGGACTTCGAGCCCGTCGCGGCGCAGCACGCCGAGGCCGCGGCCGAGCCCGAGTCGTTCGCGCCCGGCGAGCCCGAGCTCACCCTGGACGAGGACATCGAGCCCCACCCGGTCGCGGCGGAACACGCCGAGCCCGAGCTGGACCAGGACTTCGAGCCCGTCGCGGCGGAGCACGCCGAGGCCGCGGCCGAGCCGGTCGCGGCGCGGCACGACGAATCCGAGCCCGAGCCGATTGTGGCTGAGGAGTCCGAAGCCGTACCGGACGAGGCCGCCGAGGAGGCCGAGCCCGAGGCTGTCCCGGTTGCGGAGGACTCCGAGCCCGCCGCGGCGGACGAGGGTGCCGGGCTGCTGGAGCTGATCGAGGCCGAGTTCGCCGGCATCGACGACCAGACCTGGGCCGTGGCGCAGAACCGCGTCCTCACCGACGAGCCGTCGGCCGTCGACCAGCTCGCCAAGCTCTTCGCCGTCTCCCCCGCCGACATCACCGCCACCGAGTACGAGCTGCGCACCCGCCTCGACCAGTGGCTCGCGGGCGACGCGGCGGCGCCGTACAGAGCGCATCTGGACGAGCTGGTCAGGACGGTCGGCGCCGACGCCTCCAAGGAGCAGCTGCTCGGCGCGGCCGACTGGCACGCCCGGCCGATCCAGGCGTTCGACGTGCCGGCCTGGCAGTTCGTGCGGGCCACGCTCGCCTTCCACGTCCGGCAGCCGCAGGTGCAGCATGTGCCGCCGCAGATGCCGCAGGTCCCGCCGCACTCGGCGTTCGGGCCGCCGATGGCGGACTCGCCGGCCGGGCCGCCGATGTTCCAGGCGTTCCACCCGGCCACGCCGGCGCCGAGCGAGCCGAACGGCCACGCGGAGCGTCCGTACCAGCCGCTGAAGGACGTGTCGCAGACCCGGCGCTGCTTCCGGCAGCCCGACGGAAGGTGGTGGCTGCGCATCGACGTCACCGCCGAGCAGCTCGCCGGAGGCGAGTGCACGCTGCCGACGGGCTTCGCCGCCTACCTGGGGCTGTCGCCGGGCGAGAGCAGGACGGTCAGGAGCGCCGCGGGCGAACTCACCATGGCCTGGCACGGCAGGCCGGTGCTGACGTCCGTCACCCAGCTGCTCGGTGACGTCGGCGCGAAGGAGGGCGGGCACCTGTTCCTGACCCTCTCGGACGAAGGCGTCCTGCGGGCGCGGCACCTGCCGGCCGCGTCGGAGGGCGCCGACCGGATCACGAAGGCGCTCCGGCTGGTCGGGTACACGGCGCCGGGCGGCACCAAGGAACAGGCGGCACGGGTGATCGCCACGAGGATCGGGCTGACGGGCACCGTCCCGCTGCCCGACCTGCTGGCCAGACTCCGCGAGCGTGGGGACCGTGACCTGCTCGAACTGATGGACTGAGCCCGTGCCGCGGCTCGCGATCGGCCCCGACCTCCCGAGGGATCTCGGCGCGCTCACCCCGTCGGCGCGCAGGGACGTCGTGGTCGCGCTGCGCCGGTTCCTGCTGAACGTCGCGGGCGCCCCGCACCCCGAGCGGGTGCGGGGCGCCAGGGATCCGCGGGTGGCCACCCTGCGCCTGGCCGACGGCCTGCGCGGGGTCGTCGTGCGGCAGCGGGACGTGTACTGGCTGCGGACGGTCCTGCCCGACCCCGAGTCGTGGGCGTTCGCCCGCCGTCACCGCTACGGCGTCAACCCGGTCATCGGCGTCATCGAGGAGTGGGACGCCGAGGCCCTGGAACGGGTGGAGCCGGCGCTGCGCAGACCGGCGGCCGCGCAGGGCCTGTTCGACCCCGTCTGCGACGGTGACCTGCTCGGTCTGGGCCTCGACGTCCAGGCGCTGCCGCTGTTCCGGCTGATCGCCTCCGAGGCGGACGTGGCGGCGTTGGAGCCGTTACTTCCGCCCACGCAGTACGCCCCGCTGGCGGTGCTGGCGCGCGGCGGCACGTTGACGGAGGCGTGGCGCGAGCTCGACGGCCGGCGGGCGACCGCCGAACCGGCGGGCCCGGTCGACCCCGACGACCTGTACACCGCGCTGCTGCGCAGCCCCGACCGGGCGGTGTTCGTGCCCGACAAGGTGGCGCTCGACCGGGTGCTGCGGGCGCCCGGCTGGTGCACGTTCCCGCACCCTCCCCAGCACCGGCTGGGCAAGACGAGCGGCTACGAGCACCCGGTGCTGGTCCTCGGCGGGGCGGGCACCGGCAAAACCGTCGTCGCCCTGCACCGCGCCGCGTACCTGGCCGCGCACGGGGCCGGTCCTGTGCTGCTGGTGACGTTCTCGCAGAGCCTGGCGGAGGAGCTGTCGGCGCAGCTCGACCTGCTGATCGAGGACGAGGTGATCCGCAAGCGGGTCGAGGTGGCCAACCCGGAGCGGCTGGCCGTGCGGATCGTGACCGACGCGGAGGGCCGCCGTCCCGCGCTGGTCGGCAGGCAGGCGAGGTCGCTGGCCGAGTTGACGGACGAGGCGTTGCGGTTGCTCTCGCTCGCCACGGGTGATCTCCTCGACGATGTGGATCCGGGGCACAAGCCGTACCGTCACATCGTCGTGGACGAGGCGCAGGACATCAGCGCGGCGCAGTGGCGGCTGTTGCGCGCGGCGGCGCCGCACGCGCGCGACGACCTGTTCATCGTGGGCGACCCGCACCAGCGGGTCACCGACACGCGGCTCGCCCTGGCCGCGGTGGGCATCCCCACCGAGAACCACGCGCTCGCCGTCTCCTACCGGCTGTCGTGGGAGACGCTCTCGTTCGCCGTACGGCTGCGCGGCGGCCCCTCGACGGGCCTGGCGAGGGGCGCGACGGACCTGCACGGCCTGACCGCGACGCAGCACGGCGAGCCTCCGCTCGTGCGGGCGTACGACAGCCCGGAGTCGGAGCTGGCCGGGTTACGCGCCACTGTCGAGTCGTGGCTCGCCGACGGCGTGGCCGCCGAGGCGATCGCCGTCGGTGCGCGCAGCGTCGCGCTGGTGCGCGAGGCCAGGAGGGCGCTCGACGGCCTCGCGGTGCGGACGGCGACCTTCCAGCACCTGAAGGGGCTGGAGTTCGAGCGGGTGGCGCTGGTCGGGGTGGCGGAGGGCGTGGTGCCTGAACCCGCGCCCGCGGATCCACCCCAAGATCCTTACGTACGGGCTCGTACGCTGCAGCGCGAACGGAGCATACTGTTCGTCGCCTGCACCCGAGCCCGATCGAAGCTTTATATCTCCTATTCCGGAAGAGGGAGCCCTTTTCTGCCCCTCTGATCACATAGTCTCTGAACTGCGGATATCTCTCCTTTGCCGGTTGGATCTCAATGAACCTCAGCCTGAGCGACCTCGCGCCACCCCTGCGCTGGACCTCCCCTGGGCAGATCGCGCCGATCGTGGAGGAGCCCCTGCTGCCCGAGGCCTGGTGGCAGGCGATCCCCCTCGACCGGGCGTGTGCCGCCGTGGGCACGCAGACGGTGGCGGGTCACCTCGCCGATCTGGCCGTGGCCTGCTGGGGACACCTCATGCTCGGCGACATCCTCCCCCTGCTGCGGTTCTCCGACCCGGCCGAGTCCGAGCGGTCCCCTGAGACGCTCGGCAAGGACGTGGTGCAGAAGCTGTTCACCGGCGTCTTCGAGCGGCTGCTCGACCCCGCGCCGGAGGTGGCGGCGCCCGCCGCGCGGCCGGACCGTCCGCTGCCCGAGCTCATCGACGAGCTGTTCGCGGCGCTCGACGACCGGCAGCGGGCCATCGCTCGCGACCGCCTGTACGCCGAGCAGCGCGCCACGCTGGACGAGCTGGCGCAGCGGTTCTCGGTGACCCGCGAGCGCATCAGGCAGATCGAGCGCGACCTGCGCGACCACGTCGGCAACTGGCTGAGCACGCCCGAGGTGGCCCCGCTGGTGGCGCACGTCGCGTGGCTGCGCGGCCGGCTCGGCTCGGCGGTGCCCGCCGACGACCTGCAGGCCGCCGTCCCGTGGCACGGCGCCGAGCTGCGCACGCTCGGCATCCCGGCCTGGCAGTTCATCCGGACGCTGCTGACGGGCTACGAGCAGGCAGAAGGGTGGTTCGTCGCGGGCGGGGCCGACGACCTGCGGGAGAAGACGCGGCAGCTGTTCACCGACGGGCCGCGTCCGCTCGCCGAGGCCGTGACCATGGTCGCCCAGCTCGGCGTCCGCGAGGACGTCGCGGAACGCTGGATCCTCGCCACCCCGCAGCTGCGGGTGCTGGGCCAGCATGTCGTGCCGTGGCCGCGCAGCATCAACGAGAAGGCGGAGGCGGTGCTGGCGGTGGCGGGCACGCCGCTGTCGCCGGAGGAGATCCAGGAACGCATCGGCGAGGACTACAGCCTGGTCGGCATCCGCAACCAGCTCACCGCCGACGACCGCTTCCGCCGGGTCGACCGCAACAAGTACGGCCTGACGCGCTGGGGCGGCGACGAGTACCTCGGCATCAGGGAGATGATCGCCAGGGAGATCGAGCGGGCGGGCGGCGAGGCGTCCGTGAGCACGATCGTGACGAACCTGACCTCCCGCTACGACGTGAGCGAGAGTTCGGTGCGCGCGTACTCGGGCGGGCCGGGGTTCGAACGGACGCAGCGGGGCTGGATCCGGGTGGCGGGCACGTCGCCGGGGGGATCGGAGGTGTCGTACCAGCCGCGCAAGGACGTCTCCGAGACGCGGCGCAGCTTCCGCTCGCGCGACGGCCGCTGGTGGCACCGGGTCGACGTCAACGCCGAGCACCTGCGCGGGTCGGGCTCGCCGCTGCCCACCGGGTTCGCCGCCTACCTCGGCATGGCGCCGGGCGGTCAGCTCACCGCCTCCGCGCCGTCCGGCGACGTGGTGATCAGCTGGCACAACCAGCCCACCATGGGGTCGATCAGGAACGTGCTGGCCGAGTACAAGGCGAACGAGGGCGACCACGTCTTCCTCACCGTCTCCGACGGCGGCGAGCTGCTGACCCGCTACCTGCCGGCCGCGCCCGTCGCGATGCCGCCCATCAACCGGGCGCTCTACCTGCTCGGCTACACCGCGCCGGTCAGCTCGGAGCTGGAGGGCCTGCGGCTGATCGGGGCCAGGATCGGGCTGCCCGACACGGCCACCCGCGAGGACGTCATCGCCCGGCTGCGCGAGCGGGGCGACCGCGACATCCTGGGCTTCCTCGGAGCCTAGGGTCGCGCGCGGCCCCCGGTTAAGCTCGGGGGATGTTGCGGATCTACGACACCCGGGCCGGTCACGTCGAGACGATCGAGGCCGGCCGGGCGGTGCGGATGTACACGTGCGGGCCGACCGTCCACCGGCCGGCGCACGTCGGCAACCTGCGTACGTTCGTGCTGACCGACGTCATCAGGCGGGTCATGGAGCGGCAGCGGGTGCGGGTCGTGGCCTGCCGGAACATCACCGACGTGGGTCACCTCGCCGATGAGAGCGGGGTGGACAAGGTGGCCGCGCAGGCGCGGGCCGAGGGGCGCTCGCCGCGTGAGCCGGCCCGCGAGCACGAGCAGGCCTTCGTCGCCGACACCGCCGCTCTCAACCTGCGCCCGCCGGAGCACGCCCCGCGCGCGAGCGAGCACGTCGACCTGATGATCGAGCTGGTCGCGGAACTCGTCGAGCAGGGTCACGCGTACACGGTGCCGGACGGCGGGGTGTTCTTCGACGTCCGGACGTTTCCCTCGTACGGCGAGATCTCCGGCAACCAGCTCGACGCGCTCAGGCCCGCGCACCGTATCGAGGCCGTCGATCCGCGCAAGCGTCACCACGCCGACTGGGCCCTGTGGAAGCCCGGGGACGGCGAGCTGACCTGGGACTCACCGTGGGGCCGCGGCTTCCCCGGCTGGCACGTCGAGTGCTCTGCCATGTCGCTGCGCTTCCTCGGGCCGCGGATCGACCTGCACACCGGCGGCATCGACCTGCGCTTCCCGCACCACGAGAACGAGCGGGCGCAGTCGGACGCGGTGACCGGCCACGAGGTCGTGCGGCACTGGGTGCACGGCGAGCATCTGCTGTTCGACGGGCGCAAGATGGCCAAGTCCACCGGCAACGTGGTGCTGCTGTCCGACGTGGTGGCGGCCGGCCTCGACCCGCTGGCGGTGCGGCTGGCCTTCCTGGAGCACCGCTACCGAGCCCAGCTGAACCTCACCTGGGACACTCTGCGGGCCGCCGACCGTACCGTGCGCCGGTGGCGGACGCGGGTGGCCGAGTGGTCGGAGTCGGTCAGCGCGCCCATGGCCACCGCGTACGCGGAGCGCGTGGAGTCGGCGCTCGACGACGACCTGGACACGCCGTCCGCGCTGCGGGTGCTGCGCGAGCTCGAACGCGACGAGTCGGTGGCGCCGGGAGCCAAGTTCGAGACGTTCCTGCACCTCGACCAGGTGCTCGCGCTCGACCTGGCGTCCGACATCGGCAAGCCGCGGGTGCTGCCGCCGGGGGCCGCCGAACTGCTGGAGGCCAGGGAGCGGGCCAGGAAGGCCGGCGACTTCGCGGCATCCGACCTGCTGCGCGACGAACTCGCCGACATAGGGGTGCGCGTGTCCGACACCGCGGAGGGCCAGGTCTGGAGCTGATCACTCCCCGTAGTTGACGATCTTGTATCGGCCGGTTTCCCGCAGTGCTGGTCAGGGCGTTGACGCGGCCGGAGGAGTGACCCCGGACTGTCAGACTTAGTCCCAGTTCGGGGTAGAAGGAGGTGCCGGTGAGGCCCTTTGCGTGGATGCCACGACCTTTGCGGTGGCTCGCTCGGGTGTTAAGCGTTCTGCTCGCGCTGGCCGTCGTGCTGGCGGGCGTGGTCGTCTATACGGTACGGCAGTCGTTCCCGCAGTTCGACGGGACGGTGCGGTTACCCGGATTGGCGCGCGGAGTAGAGGTCTCCCGCGACCAGTGGGGCATCCCGCACATCTACGCGGACACCGCCGCCGACCTGTTCATGGCGCAGGGCTACGTGCACGCCCAGGACCGGTTCTTCGAGATGGACTTCCGCCGGCACACGACGGCGGGCCGCCTGTCCGAGCTCTTCGGCGCGGCCACCCTCGACAACGACAAGGCCCTGCGGACGATGGGCTGGCGCCGGGTCGCCGAGCAGGAGTTGCCGCTGCTCGACCAGGAGACCCGCGAATACCTCGACGCGTACGCCAAGGGTGTCAACGCCTGGCTCGACGCCCACCCGAACGCCTCCGACCGCAGCGTCGAGTACTCCGTCCTCAAGCTCAGCGGCGGCGCGGGAAAGCCCGAGAAGTGGACCCCGGTCGACTCGCTCGCCTGGCTCAAGGCCATGGCCTGGGACCTCCGCTCCAACCTCGACTCCGAGATGGACCGGGCCGTCGCGCTCACCAAGCTGCCGAAGGAGCGGGTCGACCAGCTCTTCCCCGGCTACCCGTACGACCGGCACCTGCCGATCGTCAACGAGGGCACCATCGACCGCGACCGCTTCGACCAGCGGGCCGAGCCCCGCGTCCGCGCCGGCGACGCGCTCGCCCGCGCGGCCGGGACGCTGGACGCGGTGCCGAACACGCTGGGCACCGCCGACCGCGACGGCCTCGGGTCGAACTCGTGGGTGGTCTCCGGCGAGTACACCGCCGACGGCAAACCGCTGCTCGCCAACGACCCCCACCTGTCCGCGCAGATGCCGTCCGTCTGGTACCAGGCGGGGCTGCACTGCCGCAAGGTGACCGCCGCGTGCCCGTACGACGTGACCGGGTTCACCTTCTCCGGCGTCCCCGGGGTGGTCATCGGGCACACGGACAAGATCGCCTGGGGCTTCACCAACCTGGGGCCCGACGTCGCCGACCTGTTCCTGGAGCGGGTGGAGGGCGACACGTACCTCTACAAGGGCCAGCAGCTGCAGCTGGAGACCAGGAAAGAGACGATCAAGGTGGCCGGGGGCAAACCCGTCACGCTCACCGTCAAGAGCACCCGGCACGGGCCCCTCATCGACGACGTGATCGGCGACGCCCGGCCCAGCGGCGAGGCGAACGCCGTGGCCCTGCAGTGGACGGCGCTGACGCCCGGCCGGACGGCCGACGCGATCTTCGCGCTGGACAAGGCGACGAACTGGGAGGAGTTCCGGACCGCCGCCGCGCTGTTCGAGGTGCCGGCCCAGAACCTCGTGTACGCCGACACCGCGGGCACGATCGGGTACCAGGCTCCAGGACGCATCCCCGTACGCGAGAACGGCGACGGCACCGTGCCCGTCCCCGGCTGGACCGGCGAGTACGACTGGAAGCCCGCGCCGATCCCGTTCGACCAGCTGCCGTCCGTGCGGAACCCGGCCGACGGGTTCATCGTCACGGCCAACAACGCCGTCATCGACCCCAACCGCTACCGTCCCCTGCTCACCATGGACTGGGCGTACGGCTACCGCTCCGAGCGCATCCGTACCCTGCTCAAGGAGGCCATCGAGAAGGGGCCGATCGACTCCGACGCGATCTCGCGCATCCAGCAGGACAGCTACAACGGCTTCGCCGACACGCTGATCCCGGCCCTCATGCGGGTCGACCTCGCCGGCCCGGCGGTCGAGGCCAGACAGATGCTGGGGAAGTGGGACCGCCTGCAGGAGCTCGGCTCCGCGCCCGCCGCCTACTTCAACGCCGTCTGGCGGCAGCTCCTCATGCTGACGTTCAACGACGACCTGCCGAAGTCGGCCTGGCCCACCGGGGGCGACCGCTGGTACGAGGTCGTCAGGCGGCTGCTCGACACCCCGGACGACCCGTTCTGGGACGACGTGACGACCACGAACCTCAAGGAGAACCGCGACGACATCCTGCGACAGGCGATGGCCTCGGCGTACCAGGAGCTCGCCGACCGGCTCGGCACGGACGTCAAGGCGTGGCGCTGGGGTGACCTGCACCAGCTCGACCTGGTCAACGGCTCGCTCGGCACCTCGGGCATCGCGCCGGTGGAGGCGCTGCTCAACCGGGGGCCGCTCAAGGTCGCGGGCGGCAAGGACGCGGTGAACGCCACGGGCTGGAACGTCCAGACCGGTTACGCGATCACGAGCGTGCCGTCGATGCGGATGATCGTCGACCTGTCGGACCTGGACAAGTCGCAGTGGGTCAACCTGACGGGCGCGTCGGGACACGCCTTCCACGACAACTACTGGGACCAGGCCGAGACATGGGCCCGCGGCGACCTGCTCCCCATGCTCTCCACCCCCGACGCCGTGGCGAAGGCCAAGGTCCACACCCTCAAACTGTCCCCCTGATCCGGTACATCGCCGACGTACCGGATCACTTCGACCTTCGCGAGGACCTCAGGCACGCCCCACGTACCGGATGACCTCGACCGGGTCGACGATCACCAGGCCCTCGGTGACCAGTTCGTCGAGTTGGGGGAGGAAGGCGCGGATCCGGTCGCTGGTGTCGACGATGATGATCGCCAGCGGCAGGTCCTCCGACAGCGACAGGATGCGGGTGGTGTGGATGTGGTTGGAGGCGCCGTAGCCCTCCATGCCGCGGAAGACGCTGGCTCCGGCGAGACCGGCCTGGTGGGCCCGGTGGACGATCTCGTGGTACAGCGGCCGGTGGTGCCAGAGGTCGGTGTCGCCGACGAAGATGGTCAGCCGGAGCGCGGACCCTTCCAGTTTCACGCCTGCCCCCTCTCGCCGGTCGTCCGGAGCCGACGGCACGTCGCTTACCCGGCGGCCAGGGCCCGAAACCGGCCGTACGTCATGACCGGAAGCAGTCAGGACGTACGGCGGGACCGACGCCACCACAGCGGTCTGCGGGGGTAGCCGCCGTCCTCCAGACCGGCCAGCCGCTCGAAGACGTTGTACGACCCCTGGTGACCGCAGACCGCCACGGACAAGAGCGTCGCCAGCAGGTAGAGCGGCAGCATGGGGAGCCCGGCGCACCACGCCCACTGGGTGGCGTGCCGGGCCTCGTGCAGAACCAGCCGGTCGCTCATCACGTTCGCCCTGGTCAGGACGACGTTCCCGACGGTGAAGGCGGCCGCGACCGGGAAGCGGGGACGGTAGCCGAAGGCCAGGATGAGCCCGTCGGGGCCGGGTCGCGTGGACGCGCCTCCGGCGGCGGCGAGCAGCAGTCCGAGCGGCGTCGAGAGGTTGACGATGTTGGCCGCGTGCCGGAACCGGAACCGCTTCTCCATGCGTCTCACTCTTGACCAATCTTGACAAGTCGGAACAACGAACCCTGTCCGTGAAATATCCGACAAGAGCAGGATTATGAGATTCTCCATTCTGGGCGCGCTGCTGGGCACCGTCGCCCTCGCGGGAGCCGGCGGAGTCGCGATCACGCAGACGTCGGCCACCACACCCCTCCGGGTCTCCGACACCTCTCCCCTGGGCCGGCCGGCCACCACCTCTCCCCCGGCAACCTCGCCCGCCGAGTACACCGCCGAGACGCGGGTGGTCAAAAGACGCGGCGTCTCCTACCTGAACGTCTCCGTCACGTACGAGGGGGCGGCGTTCTTCACCGTCGAGCAGCGGGTGTGCGCCAGACGCTCGTGCACGACCACGAATTCCGAGATCACCGTCATCGGCGGCAAGGGCGAGACCACGGCCAGGCTCGGCCGGGGCATGTACCGCAAACGCGGCCAACCCGAGGTCGCCATGGCGCCGCTGCCGACCGTGACGGTCCGCGAGACCGTGACCGTCACGGAGCCAGGCCCGACCGTCACCGTCACGGAACCGGGCCCAACGGTCACCGTCACCTGTCACCCGTACGTGGACCCGACAGAAACCCCACCACCGACGGAAACACCCAGCGACGAACCCACCGACACGGCACCCCCGACGGACACCCCCACCGACCCCCCTGAGCAAACCCCCACAGAGACCCCCGCAGAGGTCCCCACAGAGGCCCCCACCTCCACGGAACCCACCGAGCCCCCGACACCACCCGTCCCCGACCCCTCGGACGACACGTCACCGACCGTCACCCCGACGGAAACCCCCACAGGAATCCCCACCTGCCCACCCCCGGCAGAAGAGCCGCCCGCAGAACCCTCACCCGAACCGACGACCGAAGAACCCACCGACCCAACCCCCAGCGAGCCCACCGACACCCCACCGGACCCCACCCCCGCCCAGTAGCCCCCTGAGAGCACGGCCGATCTCCGCCTGAAACGATCACAACGGCCTACAATCGCTCGGAACGGCACGTCACTGCCGATTCCCTTGCCGTCCGGGAAGGGCTCCACCTGCGGTTGTGCGAAGGAAGGGTCCGTGACCGTCGACGGTCGTCCCACCGGCAGCACCATGACGCTGGTCGCCTGGAGAGTCCTCTGGGCGCTGCTGTTCGCGGCGGGTCTGTACGGTCTTCGGTGTAACTCCTAGTAAAGGAGATGCACCTGATGGTTACTGTGGTCCAGGCATCGACGGAGATCGACCTGGAGGACGCCGAGGTGGCGCGCAAGCAGACCAAGGACACCGATCGAGAGCTCGTCAACGAGCTGGTCGAACAGGCCCGCGCCGAGGGCATCGAGCTGGTCGGCGAGAACGGGTTGCTGGGCCGGCTGACCAAGCTGGTGCTGGAATCCGCACTCGAAGGCGAAATAACCGACCATCTCGGCTACGACAAGCACGAACGCTCCGAAAACAACGACAACGGCAACGCCCGTAACGGCACCCGTTCCAAGACGGTCATCACCGACGTCGGCCCGGTCCAAATCAGCGTGCCACGCGATCGGGACGGCAGCTTCGACCCGAAGATCGTGCGTAAGCGACAGCGGCGCCTGTCCGGCGTGGACGAGATGGTGATCTCGCTGGCGGCCAAAGGCTTGACGACCGGTGAGATCTCGGCGCATCTGGCCGAGGTCTACGGCGCGCAGGTGTCCAAGCAAACCATCTCCACCATCACCGACAAGGTGCTGGAGGGCATGACCGAGTGGCAGAACCGGCCGCTCGATCCTGTCTATCCAGTGCTGTTCATCGACGCGATCCACGTCAAGCTACGCGATGGGCAGGTCGCCAACCGTCCGATCTACGTGGCGCTGGCGGTCACCGTCGACGGTGAGCGCGACATTCTCGGGTTGTGGGCCGGCGACGGGGGCGAGGGCGCGAAGTTCTGGCTGCACGTGCTGACCGA
>NZ_FNFB01000028.1 GCF_900100395.1 Nonomuraea maritima
ACCTTCACCGGCCGCGCCTGGTTCGACCGGACGACCTTCACCGGCAGCGCTGAGTTCCATGGTGCGACCTTCACAGGCCACGCCGTATTCCTCGAAGCGACCTTCACTAGGCACGCATCGTTCGACAAGGCGACGGGGCTGGAACGGGCGCAGCTGGCCCACGTGCGGGTGGCACCCTCCATGAGCGCGCAGCGGTTGTGGCCGCCGAACTGGCAGATTGAGGCGGGCGCGGACGGGTGGGCAACCCTGCGCCTGGCCGCGCCCGGCGGTGACGCGGAAGCCGAGACGGCGCAGGAGCAGGAGCCAGAGGGGTTGACCTAGAGTTCCTTACCGAGCACCCCGACCTGCAGAACTCAAGATCGCATTGTCGCGCCGGAACCTTTTACGTTGTCCTGCGGGCTCAGGTATTGCGGCTATCCAGGGAACGCTATGACCTCGACCAATTCCGCAAGATCAACGTGACGGGTGAGCTCCCCGATGGTGGCGCAGTAGCCGATAAGGTAACGGCGGCCGTGGACCCGTTGCGTCACCTTCATGAGAGCGCGGGTGTCCAACTGGATGACCTCTACCAGGATGCTGTTGGGGCCGAGCCATACCGACATACCACAAGAAACTACACATAGCGGACTTCAGGCCATAATGCGGACAGGGTCGGCGACACCGGAAAGCGGCGATAGCCGCGGTAACACCTAAGCGCCGAGCTGCGGCCGCTGCTGACCCGACGGGCCGTACAGCTCCCGGTACGCCTCCCGTAGCTCCTCAGCCACCGCGAGGCCTCGCTGCTCGACACCCGCGATGATCTCTTTCGCCCGCCAATAGTTCGAGGGCACCAGCACGCCGCTCGTGATCGCCTGGAGAGCCACATGCCCAGCTTCCCCCGGCTCGTCCGTGGACAGCAGAGCCAAGGACAGATCTAACCGCGCGGCGGCCGCCCTGCGCGGGCGCGGGCCGCCGTCATCCGCGGACTCCAGGCGCTCCAGGACCTGCCGCGCATAGCCGACCGCTGCAGGGTCGCCCAACCATGAGAGCGTTGTCACGGTGTACGCCTCGCTCTTGGTCGGGTCGTACCGGTAATGGTGTTCCGGCTGATCCGGCATCGGCATGGGAGAGACCAACTGATGAATCCGGGTCAGCGCCGCTCGAGTTTCGATGCCCCGCCCCATACGAGCCCACGCCCTCCCTTCCTGCCCGGTCGACTGGATGAAGGCCGAACTGGAACGTGGGGCGACATCCTGCGCTGCCTGAGACAGCACCAAGGCGTGGTGATATTCACCATCGGTGAGGGCCTGCCACGCCTCGGTTTCCAGGCACCACGCCCTGATCTCCGGGTGCTCCGCATGGTGCGCCAACTGGGCCGCGGTCCGCAGTCGTGCGGCGGCTGCCGGGTACTGCTTCAGGTCGATGTGACACGTCGCGCCGAGCAGCGACAGCCATCCGCCGGCCACGAGCAGGCGGCGATGCTCGGCGATGGTTTTCTTGCCGTCGAGGAGGCGCCCGACGTACTCCAGGTGCCGCCGCACCCGCCCAAGGAGCTGCGTCGGCGGAGTCCGTTGGTAGGCGGATGCCAGGTCATCCACGGCGACCTCAAGACGCTCCAGCGTCTCTCTGCCGACATCGCTGGCCGCCGCCCGGCGGGCGAGCTCCATCGCGTCGATCTCGTCTCCGAGGTCGGTCTCAGCGTCCGTATGGTTGAAGAGAGCGTGCTCGCTCAGGCCGTAGAGGCGGCAGTACAGCTCTGCGTACTCGTCGTCAGGCCGGTGCCGGCCCGACTCATGGTCCCGGATTCGGCGGATCATGCTCTCCGGTTCAGGCATCGATCTGTCAGCTACGGCAGATAGACGCACCGCGAGGTCCCGCTGAGACCAGCCTCGTCGTGTCCTCTCGGCGCGTAGCCGACTGGCCCAGGCCGGAGCCTTAGTCATCGCGTGCACCTCCGAGGGCGGACACGGGAGGACATCGGGGTTCGCCTCTAGCGTCCTCTCCCGAAGTCGTACCACACACGGCTGTCATAGATACGTGAATCTGAACACGGACAACCAGCCTGCGGGAATCACCGGCTATCGCGTTCGTGAGGCCATGGCACAGGCAGCGCTTGTACAGGACCTTCGGGGTCGGCAGCTGTCCGTGCTGCGCAACACCTACCCGGGTTGGGACATCGACGCGCCGAACGATTCGAGCGGCGCGCAGAGCTGGACGGCCAGGCTACGCATCCCGCTGACCTTCGAGCTGATGACCGCTGGCGCTCAGCAGAGTGTGGCGCAGGTCGACGCTATCGCGCTCGCCTCGGCCCTGGCATGGCAAACAGCCCTCATCAACAACGGCCGCCTCTACCACCGATCTAGGGCCGGCCAATAAGGCTCCCGGCCCGCCGCTTCGCGAAAGGCTGCAGGCGGTGGGCCGGGTCAACCCCACGCAGGCGCGGCGGTGGCCCGCACCCAATCGTGTCCGCCGCCGCGCCCCTACCAAGGAGGTCTGATGACCATCACCGCGACACGCCCCTGGGGCATGAGCCGCATGACGCCGCACATGGAAGCGGTGCCCCTGCCATGGGCGTCCACCGTCCTCGATGAGGACACCCAGCTCGCCATCTACCGCGACGGGGACGGCAGGCCCGTCCCGATCACCGCGGCGACGTACCAGACCGTCACCACGTCGAGGCCGCATGACGGCTCGGGGAACGCGTCCCCGAGCGCGGACGACTCGAACACCGACCAGAAGTAACCATGCGATCCTCTCCGGGCACCGTCATGGTGATCACGTGCATGGACGATGTCACCGCCAACCCCGTCATCGCCGCGCTCGTGCAGCGCGGCGCCCGGGTGGCCCGGGTGGATCCGGCTGACATCGGCCCCGATTTGACGTTCAACGCTCAGATCGGGGCCGATCAGGTTGGATGGTCCGGGCTGATGCGGACCCCGTCTCGGGATGTAGCGCTGGAGGACGTGCAGGCGCTCTACTACCGCCGGCCGTCGCCGTGGCGCTTCCACGAGCTGCCCCCGCAGGCGCGGGAGTTTGCGCGCGCCGAGGCCCGGCACGGGCTCGACGGCATGCTCGCCGCCCTACAGGGGTGCCGATACGTCAACCACCCGGCCGCCGAGGCACGGGCCGAAATGAAACCAGCGCAGCTCCAGGTGGCCGCCGAGGCGGGCTTCGCCGTGCCGGCCACCCTCATCACCAACGACGTCGACGCCGTCCGCGAGTTCGCCGCCGAGCACGGCCCCATCGTCTACAAGTCGTTCCGCGGAGTGCCCGAGGCGCCGGGCGGCGAGGTGGCGGCCATCTGGACGCAGCGTGTAGATCCGGCCGACGTTGACGAGTCGGTCAGCGTCACCGCCCACATGTTCCAGGCCGAGGTGCCCAAGACGGGCGACGCCCGCGTCACGGTGATAGGCAATCGCGTGTTCGCCAGCGAGATCACCCACCAGGACGGCACACTCGACTGGCGCCGCACCGACTCGGATCGCCTCGTCCACACCCCGATCGACGTGCCTGCCCCGATCCGAGCCGCGATACGGCTCTACATGGATTGGTTCGACCTCACCTTCGGCGCCTTCGACTTCGGGCTGGTCGGCTCCGGAGCCGACCGCTCGTGGGTGTTCTTGGAATGCAACCCCGGCGGGCAATGGGCCTGGCTGCCCGACAGGGACTCGATAGCGGCAGCCATCGCCGACGCCCTGCTCAACTTGGAAGGATGATTGCATGAACGACCTAGCCGCCCAGTTGCGGCACGAGCTCGCCGGCCAGATCGGCTCTCCACGCTGGCGTGCCGCGCTGGAGTCGGTGCCGCGCGAGGTGTTCGTCGGCGACCACGTGTTCCGCGACGACACCGCCGAGTGGGTGCCCATGCACCGGTCGCAGATGAGCAGCGAGGACTGGCTGGCCCTCGTCTACAGCGACCGCAGCCTCGTCACGCAGGTCGCCGGCGTCATGGCCGAGGACGCCACCGAGCCGATCGCCTATGCATGGGCGACGTCATCGTCCACGCTGCCGAGCCTCGTCGTGAGCATGCTGCACACGGCCGGGATCAGCGCCGGCGACAAGGTGCTGGAGATCGGCACAGGCACCGGCTACTCGACGGCGCTGCTGTGTCATACGATCGGCGCGGAGGCCGTCACCTCGATCGAGTATGACCCGGAGGTCGCCCGCAGGGCGGAAGCCGCGATCGTGGCGGCCGGGTACGCACCGACCCTGCTGGTCGGCGATGGCCTGCGAGGCTTCAACGAAAACGCCCCGTACGACCGGCTCATCGCCACGTGCGCGGTGCGGACGATCCCGCCGGTGTGGTTGCGGCAGGTCCGTCCGGGCGGGACGATCACCGCGCCCATGCTGGGGTGGCTCGGTGCCGGCGCCCTGGCGCACCTGGAGGTCGCGGACGACGGCACCGCGAGCGGCACCTTCCCGGACATCGTGTATTTCCAGCCCGCCCGGCCGCACGCCGCCCCGCCCATGGGCACGATGAAGCTCGGCGTCGGAGACGTCAGCCACACCACCATGGACCCGGCGCTGCTGACCGACCAGACGGGCCAATTCGTGGCCCAGCTCGCTGCGCCCCAGGCGCAGCACGCATGGATCGAGAACACCCTGGCACTGCACGACGTGGAATCGGGCTCGCATGCTGATGTCGAGCCCGCGGACGCGGGAGGGTGGACGGTCCACCAGTCCGGCCCAAACCGCCTGTGGGACGCGGTCGAGCGAGCCCTCACCACGTGGATGGACGCTGGCAAGCTGAACCTGTCCGCGTTCGGCCTCACCGCTACGCAGAACGAGCAGCGCGTTTGGCTGGGCAGCCCCGACGGGCCCACGTGGGACCTTCCCCGCGCTGGCGCGTAGCGTGACACCCACCGATCACAGCTCCTAGGAGTGCCGCCGAACCCGGTCAGGAGAAACGCGAAAAGCCCCCGCCCGCCTCCGAAGAGGCGAGCGGGGGCTTCTTGTTAAATGCCGGAATATAGCAACCTTGGTACGGCATGTCAGCATCTTCATGCTTGGCCCTGTAGCGGAAACTTGGTCCGCTTCGGCAATCCCGGGGCCACAGACTTTCTCCGATGGCGGTATGTTTTGCTGCGTACTGGACAACGATCGCGACGGGGATGATCACTGTTTGGGCGAGCCTTTGGGTGGGCCGCCGGAGTGGTGCTAATTGTCGTTGAGGTCAGCTCTCTGTTCCACGCGAGGTCGGAGCTTGTGCACGGCCGCCGACCCGGCCTAGGCCAGTCGACCGGCTGGTCTGAGAGCCCCCATAGGGGCATGGAACATGGAGTGCCATATGTGCCAGTGCGACCGCAAGCCCGTAGACCCGGGCGACAAGGTGACGAGGTGGGCGTCTATCACGGGCGCTGCCGCCTCGGTCGGCAGGTTCTTCTTGGACCTGTTCGACAGATGGAAGTGACGGCCCCGGATCGAGCCGGTTACCACCAGCTCGACGCCAGGGCCGCCGCCTAACCAGGAGGGACTCTCGCCCCGGTCCTAGCCCGACCGGATTCCGGCGGTGGGTCCCTCCACCCTTTTGCTACCCCGCAGGCTCGTACAAGTGACAGATTTAGCCGCCTCGCTTTACCTTGCGGTTGAACGCACAGTACACAACCGACTACGCGCCCGCCGCCAGAAGGGGGGTATTCTGCCAGAATGCCCCTTTTGGGGTTTTTAGTCGCACGCAGCGCTGTGCCATGATGCTCCACATGCCACAAAAATTCTAGGGTTATGTAGAATTAGGTCCGTTATATCATCAGATATCCCCTTCGTGCCAACATGCACGATCGGGCGTGGAGGTCCGCATCGCGAGCGGCATGGTTCCATGCTCTTCGAGCGTAAGACGATCAAATGCTGCTGTTCTCGGTCAGGTCGACACCCACGATCGGAACCAGCACGGTCAGGTTCGGGTAGTCGCCTCCGATGTCGGTGGGCAGCTGGGTCAGGCCGGGGTGGGTGAACGTCCGGCGGCCGTTCGGGTTGTAGATGTCCGGCTCCGAATAGATAGGGTTCTCCAGCATGATGAAGCCGGGCTGCTTGCCGCTGTACTGGGGCACGAGAGCGGTCAGCCAGATCATCCGGTCTTCCGCCTCAGCCGACACCGGGGCGTCGAGCGGGGAGTAAGACCATCCGGACGTCATGAACAGCTCGGGGTCGTTGGCCGTCGCCGCGACGAGACCGCCTGCCTCGCTGTAGACCGCCAGCCGCGCCTCACCCGACCGGGTACCCTCCGCTGCGCTTGAAAGCAGCACGCCCAGGTGAGTGATCGCCTTACCCGCCGGCAGGACGGCTTTCGCACACACCATCTGCCGCCCCAGCGGTGCAGCGCCGTTGACGTGCTCCGGCAGGAGAGTCGCGCACGACAGTCCGTACACGTCCTCAGCCCGCAACACAGTCGGGGCGGCCGCGGGAGGATTAGCGGTGCAACCGCAGCAGTTCACAGTGATGTCGTCGCCGGTGATCGTGATCGTCATTAACGCTCCAGGCAGATCGAAGGGTTGTCCGACAGCGGATCGGGATGGCTACCGCTGCTCAAGCGGCAGGTCCGGCCGCGCGGTGTGCTTGGCCCTGTAGCCGGACACCCACGTGATCAGGCCGGGCAGAAGCGGGACCGCGAGCGTCTCCAGCCAGTCAGGCAGAAACGCGATCAGGTCGAGGTCGGCGCTGACGGTCTGCAGGACGGCCAGGAGCGCCACCAGGCCGAGGTACGAGCCGGCCGTCGCGGCGGTCACCTTCCGCTCGATCGGCGTGCCGTAGGTCACGGGCTCAGCGTGCATGATTCCTCCAGAGAGAATGGGACATGCGAAAAGCGCCGCCCGGATGGGCGGGCCACTCAGGGTTAGTTCGTTTCGCCCAGCACCGCCGTACGGCCAGACTTCTGAGCTCAGCCTCGGGTGGTACTCAGACAGCTAAGACCGAACGGTCGACGTGAGCAGCTACATAGAAGCCCCCTCCCAGGAGCAATCAGAGCGTGCTCAACTGACGGGATGCAGAGTGCGATCACGAGCCTCATCGCCATCGCCGGCACACTGCTGGGCGCCGCAGCTACCTATGTCTTTCAAGCGCGTGCAGCAAAGCAGGCGCGATTAGAAGCCCGGGAGGAGCGGCTCTGGCAAGAACAACTCGCTGCCTACAGTGCATACGCCGGTGCCATCACCTCGTACCGAGCAAGCCAGAGTGCCCGCTGGTATCGCAAGCGGGAGGACCCTGGCGGGTCCGCGTACATCAACGCCCGGGATGAGGCGCTCAACGAGCGTGCGAATGCCAAGGCCGCGCTGTTTAGGCTGCGGCTGCTCAATCCGGACGCGGAGCTAGGTCGGCTAGCGTCGGAAGCACTAGATGTCACTACTGCCATCCACCGCGCCCAGGATGACGCCGCGCGAGAGGAGCAAGCGGAGCGTTCGCAAGCTGCGCTCCTCGCTTTTGTGGAGTCCGCATCGGCCCAGATCCGGGCCCGAGCGACGCAATCAACATCTAGGCGCCCGTCAATATCCTGACCAGTCTGCAGCACTCAACCGAGACTGGTCTCGGAGCAGGGCGAGGCAGGGCGGTCAGTCCATACGCAGCAGCTTCGGCCACGTCTTCGGGCCGCACTGGCCGTCCACCTTCAGCCCGGCCGCCTTCTGGAACGCCCTCAGCGCCTCCTCCAGAGGCCCGCCGAACACCGTGTCGTCGATGCTGTCGTTGAGGCCGTAGCCGCGGGCGTGCAGCAGGTAGAACACGGTCTTGACGTCGTAGCCTTTACTGCCGCGCTTCAACAGCGGAAGCGTCTTCACGATCTCCTCCGTCCTATCCGCCGCCGCGGCGGGCGTGGTGCTCTTGCCTCCGTAGAGGGGGTAGCCGAACCCGGCAATGACCGACATCGACCGCTCACGCCGCATGACGCGGTTGGACGTGTTGCCCTCGATCGTCACCACCGTGCCGTCCTTACGGACGGACTCGACGACGCCAACGTGGTCGATCGCGGGGATGTTCTTAGAGCCGGCCCAGTCGAAGAAGACCACGGCGCCCTTGCGCGGGGTCTGCCCCCACTGGCCGCGGTCCTTGAACCACTGCGCGTGCCCCGGCGTCCACGCCGAGTCGCCCACCACGGCGAGCAGGCCCGCCTTGTTCGCGGCCCACGACACGAACATGTCGCACCACGGCTCGCGGGCCCACTCCTCCGGCTTGCCGTGCCGCTTCGCCCACCACTGCCCGAACACCGACCAGCCGTTCGGCGACTCGGTGTACCCGAGCTGGGCTCGCATCACGTCGAGCAGGCGATCCTCAGGCGACTTCGCCACCCTCCACCTCCTCCAGGTCCTCGACGACCGACCCCGGCTCCTGCGGCAGCCACGACTGATCCGGGTCGAACTCGGTCACGTCCGCATCCATCCACGGCGCCGGCGGCCGCGGCGCGTCATCCTCGATCGGGGGCACGATCTCCTCCTTGCTGTTGAGGGCCAGCCAGTCGGCCACGGTGAGTTTCAGGTCCGCCTCGGTCAGGCGGAAGGGCAGGACGGCGGGCACGACAAGCACGCCGTCCTCGGCGGGGAACACGGTCAACGGGTCAGCCCCGCGTCAGCTGGATCAGCGCGATCACCGCGCCGGCCACCGCAACCAGCGCCGTCACGACGCCGATGATTTGCCGGGTTCGCTCCGTCAGCTGCGTGCGCGTCACCGACTCCCGCTCGACCGCATCGAGGCGGGCCTCCAACGCCGCGTACCGGATCTCAGCGGTAGCCCGGTCCTGCTCGACGCGCTGGGCCAGCTCGGCATGCCGGTCGTCCACCTGGTCGAGACGCTGCAGGATGAGCGCCGTGGAGCCGTTGGTCTTCTCGAACCCGACCTCGACGAGGCGCCGCAACGTTTCCAAGGCGAGTGCCAGGTTGGGCACCTCCTCACTGGTCACAGCGGGATCGACTCTCCGTCCAGGCTGTAGGCGATGTCGTAGTTGTCGTATCGGCGGACCACGACAGTGCGGCCCTGCGTGGCCAGGCCCTGAGCGAATTCCACGGCCGAGACCGGCGCCGTCTGGTACGAGGCGACGCCGAACGCCCGCTCCGCGATCGCGTACAGCAGCCACCGCACAGGCTGGTCGGCCGGAGCGTCACGGACGCACACGAACCACGCGCGGTCAGACCGGACCAGGCTCTGGCCGCCGGAGTAGATGGAGCGGCGGCTGGCGTGGCCGTACTGGTAGAACAGCTTGGCCGCCTGGTCCACCTTCTCCAGGTCCGGCCCCGCGCCGCCGTTCGGGTCGTCGCCAATCGGCAGGGACATGTCGGTGTCCGGTGGGGTGAACAGCTCCATGGTGATCTCCAATCCCTGGGCTTGCGGCAATGGTCAGGCGTGAGGCGCCTGAGCGTTCGTCTCGGCGCGGAGCCGCTCCAGCTCGGCGCGGAGTTCGTCCCGCTCGGCGGTTCGCTGCACAGCCACGGCCTGCCACTGCGCGGCCTGATCCAGCGCTTCGTTGCGCTGAGCAGCCACTACCAGGGCGTACGGCTCCAGCGGGACAGCGAAGGACTGAGGGTTATCCATGAGACTCCTTGATCGTGTAGTAGCGGTACGGGCCGAAACCGGCGACGTTCACCTCGTCGCGGCGCGGCTCTACCTTGACGGGCGGCACATCGCTGCGAACCGCCTTGACCTGCCAAGCCACACGCTCGCCCGGCACGCCGTAGATGCTGAACTGGCCGTCGAGCGGATACGTCGCTGAGGCGGAAGAGCGGCCCGTACCCATCGCTGTGATGAAAACGGCGCGCTCTTCGACCTCCGTCAGCCCCTCGAAGTAGGCCGGCAGCTCAACGTGGGCCTCACCACGTTCGTCGAGTTGGGCTGTGCCCCAGTACTCGACGCCGTTGTGCGGCGATTCGGTGCAGGCGTGGATCAGCCACCGGTCTGGGTCGTCAGGGTGCGGGATGATGAAGGATTTGACGCCACCATTGATCCTCACCGGCGAACCGACCAGGTCCAACGGGCCGAAGTCGTTCCGGAACTCGCTACCGCCGCGATAAAGGGTGAGCACGACGCCGTCGAAGTTGGAGGCCTGCAACGCTGGGCCTGACCCGCCGCTGTAGGCCCATATCTGGCCGACGATGGCGTTGCTGGGGTTGATGAACTCGATCGGCGAGTACGTTCCGCCGAAAATCCGTTGGATTTGGACGCGGGCCTCGCCCGCCTTTCCGCTGATGAGCGTCCCAGTGATGCTGGCGGTCCCGTTCGAGCCGATGGAGACGGTTTGCGCGCCCGAGCTGTCGTAGGCCCGGAAGCCCGTGTTGTCCATCTCGATGCGCGCGCCCGAGGAGCTCGACTTGAGAGCGAATGACCCGGTGCTCGCCAGACTGACCGTCTCGACGCCGCCCGAGTTGTACGCCCTGAAGCCGGTTCCGTCGAGCTGGATGCGGGCGCCGGACGATGCGCTGCGCAGCGCGAACGACCCGTTGTTAGCGAGGCTCACCGTCTCGGAGCCGGAACTGTTGAACCCCCGGATTCCCGTGGCGTTGAGCTCCACCCTGCCAGCGGATGGGTTCCCTGCGACTACGCGCGTGGACAGCGTCAAGACCGACTCCAGCTTGCCCGCAGTAACCGAGCCGGCCGCCAGGATCGGCGTGGTCACTGCGTTCGCTCGAAGGTGCCCCGTGTCGATCGCGCTGGCTTGGACAAGGCTGCCAGTAATCGTGTTGGCGATCACCGCGTCGGCGGCGTTCACCGTCCCGGTCTTGATGTTGGCGCCGTCGAGAACCTTGCCGATCACGTCCGTATCCACCAGCGGCTGCGTCGCCACGGTGACGTGCCCCGACTCTAAGGACTCATTGCCCGAGCGGTCCACGGCGGTCAGCCAGAACTCGCGGGCCGCGCCGTACGGCTGGCCGCCGACGACGATCGTCTCCATAACTCGCATCGAGTCGACAACCCGGGCGCTCCCTCCGACCAGCGGGTCGGCCATCCATACCTGGACGCGGTCGAGGTCGGACGGCATCGACTCGCCGAGGCTGCCGAGCCCGTCCCACGTCACATGGATCATGCCGAGCCGCGTGGTCACAGTCGGGGCGGACGGCGCCGGCGGCGGAGTGGTGTCATCCGGGATGAGGATGATCACCTGTTCGGAGAACGCGCCTTTCGCCACCAGTTACTCCTTGGTCGTGTAGTAGCGGTACGGGCCTGTGCCTCGTACTGCCACCTCGTCGCGTCGGGGCTCGACCAGGACGGGCGGCACGTCCTTACGGATCGCCTTAACCAGCCACCCCACTTCCTGCTCCGGCTCGCCGTGCACGGTGAACCTGCCACCCTGCGGCTTGGTAGCTGAGCAAGCGGAGGCCGTCGTCCCGACCGGGGTGACGAGAACTGTGCATCCCTCGACGTGCGTAAGCGTCTCGAAGTAGCTGGGCAGTTCAACATCGGCGTTGCCGTCCTCGTCGAGAGTGACGCTGCCCCAGTACTCGACGCCGTTGTGCGGGCTCTCCGTGGTCGCATGGATCAGCCAGCGATCACGGTCCATAGGATGCGGGATGATGAACGTCTTCAGCTGAGATCCGTTGTAACGCCACTCGCCATGCAGAGTGCCGCCGGAGCCATTCATCTCCGCCGACGCGAGGGAGTTGCCTATCTGGGCGCTGTCCGTGAACAGACGGACAAAACCGCCCGTTAGTCCAGACACATGGTCCACGGTCCAGAGATCCACCGCGGCGCCGGCGATAAAGCCGTTGCCCTGCCAAACGTTGTCCCGTGTGGTCCAAGTCCCGGACATGAGCCGGATCGTCCCTGTCGGGTCGCCCGAGTAGGTTCCCGTGGAGGAAATCTCGGCGAAGTTGTTTCCCGTCTCGGGATAGAAGCGGATCGTTTGGCTCAGCCCCGGAGTTGAGTCGATCACGATGCGGGTTCCGCTGAAGGCAGTGGATAGCGCCCCAACAAGCGACACGTCGCCGGATGAACTAATCTGCATGGTCTGCTGAGAGGCCGAGTTGAATGCCTTCAGCCCTGTACTGTCCAACTGGACCCGGGCCCCGGCCGTGCTGCCAGCGACGATCCGGGTGGACAGTGTCAGGGTCGCTGCCAGCTTGCCCGCTGTGATGGAGCCGGCCGCGAGCTTGTCGGTCGTCACCGCGTTCGCTTGCAGATGACCGGCGTTGATCGCGTTGGCTTGGATGAGGCTGCCCGTGACCGTGTTGGCGATCACAGCGTCGGCGGCGTTTACGGTGCCGCTGACGATGTTCGCCCCGCTGATGACCTTCCCGATAAGGTCGGTGTTGACGAGCGGCTGAGTGGCCACCGTGACGCGCCCAGACTGGCCAGACTCGTTGCCCGACCGGTCAAGCGCAGTCAGCCAGATCTCTCGATTCTCGCCGTACGACTGACCACCGATGACCACCGTCTCGGCGACGCTCATCGCGTCGACCATGGACTCGCTGCCCGGCTGGTCGGGGTCGGCCAGCCACACTCGGACGTGGTCCAGGTCCGAGGGCATGGCGGTGCCGTCAGCCGACAGTCCGTCCCATCCGACGTGGATCATGCCGAGGCGGGTCGTCACCGAAGGCGTCGACGGCACCGAGGGAGGCGTCGTGTCGTCCGGGATAACCAGAATCGCCTGGTCAGAGAACGGACCCCTCATGAGGTGACCGCCCGCACCTTGAACGCGTACTCGATGCCGACCCGCAGCGGCGAGTACGTCGCCGTGGTGTCTGCGCCGTCGACCACGGCGATCTGCCGCCAGTAGTCGCCCGGCCGGTTCTCCCGCGCGTACAGCTCGTAGCTGGAGACGTCGACCGCGACACCGTTGACGTCGGTGACGACCGGCGACCAGGTCGCGGTGATCTGCCCCTGCGGGTACCCCTGGTCGTCGATGTACGCGTCGCCGTTGACCACCAAACCCTGAGGCGCGGCCGGCTCGCGGCCGCCCGGCTCCGGCGCGGGCGTCCCGCCCGTACCGCCCGAGCCGACGCCGCCTGCGAGGATCCCGGCCGCCTGCCTGGCGAGCCTCAGCTCACGCTCCAGAAAGCGGTCGTTCAAGACGATGTTGCCGCCTACCCGCCCGTCCTTGTCGACTGAGAGCGTGATCTGACGGACGCGCAGGGCCTGCATCTGGCCGCCCTCGCCCGGCGCCGCGATGAAGTCGCCCGGCCGGTAGTGCGCGAACGGAAGGAACCGCGCGGCCTCGAACCGGAGACCTCGCGTAAGCTGCGCACGCTCACGGCTCGCCCGCTCCAGCGCGTTCTGGCCGAGCAGCTGCGCGGTTCCGGTGTCGCTGACGCCGCCCTGCGACTGGCTGGTCTCCCACCGGCCCCACGGAGCGACTGCGCTGGGGTTGTTGACCTCGACGGCCAGGCCCTTCTCTCCCCTGACGAGGATCGCCGTCGCGAAGTCCTCCAGGGTCGCGCTGTCGGGCGCCTCATCGATGTCGCGGCCGAACCGGAGCTCGACCGGGCTGCCCCCGCTCGCGTTCTGGCGGCCCAGGACGGTGCCCTCACGGAAGACGCGCAGCGTGCGGCCGCTCATCGTCCAGTCGAGCACGCCTTGCTCGGCAAGGTTGATCAACAAGGTGAGCAGATCGACGCCGGGCTCCACCTCCAGCGTGAGTAGCTTGTCGCCGTCCCACAACTGGCCAGCGCTGTCGCTCGTGGTGTCGAAGTCGATTTCCAGGCCGCGCCGAGGCAGCGCCGGCGACAGCGCGCCGCGGGCCTTACCCTCCTGCACGAGCGTGCGCAGCAGCGCGCCCGGCGTGACTGCCGAGAACACGCGCTTCCCCTCCGACATGACCCCGCCCGGATACATGACCAGCTTGCGGAGCTGCCACGACCAGGCCGGACACTCGTACGTGCTCGTCCGGGTCTGGTCGGTCGAGTCCCCGTCGCGCTTGATCCGCAGGAACCGGGCCCCGTCCGGCTCCACCCATGCCCCGCCGTCAACGGCGTACTCGAGCGCGACCTCGACCGGCTGCGCCAGCCACTCCGCCCCGACACCATCGGCCGGGTAGTTGAACCGCAGCGATGGCACGTCGTTGAGCGGCATGCCGACCTCGACGTCGAGAGGGTGGGGCAGCGTGCCGAGACGGTCGCCGCCCGGCTCGTACGCCACCAGCCGGAGCGCGAACCGCTGCGGGTCGCCGGGCACGATGACCTGCACGAGGTCCTCCTCGATGTCGTTACGGGCGCGCGGACAACGCGGCGATCTGCCGCGCCACCCGCACTTGGTACTCGTCACGCCGGTCAGCCAGGATCAGGTTCCCCGCGACGGCGCCCTGCGCCGACCGCGTCAGCGTGATCTGCCTGACTCGCATCCGCGCCGGCTGTCCGCCGTCTCCAGGCGCGACGATCAGGTCTCCCGGCTGGTAGTCGCGCAAGGGGAGATGCGTGGCCACGCTCATGTTGATCTCGCGGGTGCGTTGCACGCTCTCCTGCGAGCCGCGCAACACCACCGCTGTGCCGATGGTGTTGGCGCTGGCCGTCGAGGTGATACCGACCTCGCGCACACCGGCCTCCCACCGGCCCCACGGCATGGGGACACCGCCTTGGATGACCTCCTGTCGGATGTTGTTGTCGCCCACGACGTACGCGGCCGACGCCATGTCCTCCAGCGTGGCCAGGTCCGGAGCGGCCGTCACATCGCGGCCGGCCCGCAACGCGACCGGGGAGGGTCCGATGGTCAGATCCCGCGCCAGGGTCGTGCCCTGCACGTACGCGCTGAGCTGACGCGGGCCTGTCATCCGGAAGTCGATCAGCCCGTAGTCGACGAGGCGCATCAGCACCGACAACAGGTCCGTGCCGAGCGGGATGCCCATCCCTATGACGGCCCCCCACGCCGCCGCTGACGAGTCCTGCGACGCGTTGAAATTCCAGCCCAAGCTGGAAAGTGCGCCGCGGCTCTGCGCCTCGGTCATTAGCGTGTGGAGGATCAACCCCGCTGTGGCCGTGAACGAGAACACGCGGTTGCCGTTGATCGGCTCCACGCCCGACGCGGCGTAGGTGACCGCTTTCTGCAGCGTCCACAGGTAGCTCGGGCAGGTGTACTCCCACGTGGCCGACTGGTCGAGCTGGTCGCCTTCGCGCCGCAGCAGAAGGAATCGTGCCTCGGGGTACTCCGTCCACGTGGTGCCGTCCGCCGACCACTGCAACCCGATCTCGCACGGCGAGGCGATCAGCTCGGCGCCGGGCGCATGCCTGCTGTAGGCGAACTTCAAGGTGGGGAGGTCGTTGAGCGGGAACGCCGCCTGGATGTAGAGCGGGTGGGAGAGCTGACCGAGACGGGCTCCGTTAGGGGCGAAGACCACGAGACGCAAGTCCATCGCCCCTCCTCAGGATCACAGGTAGGAGCGGCGGGCCCGGATTTCGAGCCGCGACGCCGAGGTGGTGCTCGTCGCTGTGCACGAGACGACCACCGCGCGGGAGAACGGGTCGCCGACCGCCATCGCCGGCGTGAGGTGGAGCCAGCGGTTCGCCGACCCCGGCCCGGACACGACCATCACGCCTGTCCTGTCCGTGCCCCCGGTGAGCTCCCACGTGTCCGTGGTGACGAGCGCGGCCCGCATCGCCTGTGCGTCGACGACGAGCCACTGCCCGGCCGAGATCGTATTCGCGCCGAACGTCGTCAGCGCGACGGTGCCGCCGCTGGCTACGTCCCTGATGGTCGGGTTGGTGGCCGGCCCGGTGACGCGGATCAGCGCATCGGTGATGGGCGCGGTGCTCCCGGCGAGCGTCGTCACCACCTGGTCGACAGTGTTGGCCGACCCTGACCAGGTGGAGAGCGTCTCGTCTCGCCAATACACACCAGGAACCTCGACGACGACCGTCAGCCGCGCGCGGGCCGCGCCGACCCAGATCTCCGGCTCGGACGCGGCTGTGATCGTCACGTCCGCGATTCGGGCGATCGGGCCCGCCTCGTAGCGCAAGCTCATGAGCCGGTTCCGGACGCCGAGTAGCGCGGTCAGGGCCTCCAGGTTGGTTTCCATCTGCGCGTACCCGCCGTCTGCCCCAGACGGGGTTGCCCCGGTCACAGCGAACGTCAGCGAGAACGACGTGGCCTCGTGATCGAGGCCGACGATCGGCAGTTCGCCGGCGCGTCCGGTGACCGAGACGCGGACCGCGCGGGCCCCCGGCAGAGGCCTGCGCTGGGTGCCTCGCTTGAGCTTCCAGCAGCCCGCGGGGTGATCCAGCGGGACACCGTCCAGCGTGTACGACGGCACGTCAGATCACCCCCAGGGCGCCCGCGAGCTGCAACCCGCGATTGACACTCACGCTCGTGGGTTCGGCCTGCGGGTAGTAGTTGGTTTGGTGGATCACGGTCCGGGCGTTGCCGAGACCGCCCACGGACATGCCGCCCGGAAGGCTCACGCCTGGAGCGGCCAGGTCCGGGATTCCGGTGCCGGCGACGATGCCCGCCATGCGCTGCGCGGCGGTGCGGACCACACCTCCGGCCCCGAGGATGCCTTGCGCGAGTCCGGCCGGGACTTCCTTACCGATCTTCATGAAGAGTCGGCTCGGCGAGTGGATGCCGAGGAAGTCGAGGACGGGACCGGGCAAGATGTCGCGCAGGAAGCCGACGATGTTGTTCTTGATCGCGTTTCCCGCCGCCACGATGCCGTTCCACAAGCCCTCCATGAGCGCTTTACCGGCGTTCATCAGGGTGGAGCCGAGGCCCGTGACCGCGTCGACGATCATGTCGAGCGCGCCACTGAAGTCGCCACGAAAAAGCCGCACGACCCCCTCGACGATCTTGATCAGGCTGGGCAGAATGTCCCCCACGATCTGAAGCAGCGGCGCGATGATCGGCTGCACAGCACCGAGAATTTCAGACAAAACGCCCACAAAGGTCGAAACCAGGGGAATCAGGCTCTTGACCAGGCTCATCATGGGCGGCAGCAGCTTCGACGTCAGCTCCACGAACGGCGGCAGCACTACCTGGATCGCCTGCGCGAGCACCTGACCGATCTGCGCTGCCAGCGGGCCCACCGCCGCAGCCAGCTCTGTGACCAGGGACGACATCTGCGGGAGAAGCGGCTGCAGGCTGGACGCCAAGGCCTCGATCACCGGCGCCAAGACGGCCGACAGATTCGTCAGCGCCATGCCCAAGGTCTGGCCCAAGATCCCGGCGAGCTGCCCAACCAGCGGCAGGAGTGGAGCCACCGCCGACAGCAGCGCAGAGATTCCCTGACCGAGCGCCAGCAGTCCCGCTTGCATTTCAGGCGATGCGAACGCCTTGCTGAGCATCTCAGCCACGAGTGTTAGCCCAGGCCCGAGCGCGGCCAGAGCCGGCCCGAGCGCAGTCACCGCGGCGGCCAACCCGGGGCCGAGCGCGACCGCGATGTTAGCGATGTGCGGGGCGATCTGCGCGACCGCGCCACCCAGGGCCTGGAAGATCGGAAACAGGGCCGACCCGACCTGCGACAAGCTCTGGAAGATCGTGACCAAGATCTGCTGACCCTGAGCCGATGCAAGGAACTGGTTCAGCTGCACAAGCAGCTGCCCGAGCACGCCAAGCGCGTTCGTGCCTCCGGTCTGCATCGCGGAGAAGATCGACTGGATGATCCCGACCAGACTGCCCACGATGGTGCCGAGCTGCTGGAACACGGCCATCGCGCCCTGCATCCAGCCGAGCGCCTGCCCGCTGGCCGCCGCCTGCGACAGGAACTCGCCGAACTTCGCGGCAGCACCAGCGATCCCTGGCACCAGGCCGGACGTGAACTGCGCGCCGACCACCGCCAGGTCACGAAAACCCGCGAGAAGCGGCTCGATCGCGGGACGCATGTCCGCGACCGCCTGCCGCAGCGACGTGAAGATCGCCGACACCGCCTGCACCGAGGCCGACGACGACGCGAACTGCGCCGCGGCCGCGCCAGCAAGACCGAACTCCCGCGCGACCCCGGACATGCCCGACTGCAGCGGACCTACCAGGGCGGCCGCCACGGCCGTGATCTGGCTGGCCAGCGGCTGGAAGAACGCGTCCTGGACACTGCTCTTGAGCCCGTCGATGGCGGGCTTGGCCGCCCGGAGCTCCTTCGCTGCCGCTTGGGCCGCAGGCGAGAGACCCGCGATCGACTTTTTGAAGGCCTCCGGGTCATCGGCCAGCGCGGCCGAGAAAGCTTCGCTGACGCCCGCCAGCGCGACCTGGAGCGTGGCCGTCGCGGCCTTGGCCAGGACCATCGCGCCCGGTAGAGCAGCGATGATGCCCGCCGCGGGGGCGAGCGCGGCCGCCAGAGCGATACCGCCCTGGGCAGCGACAGCGAGACCACCGGCCGCGACCGAGCCGGCCGACGCCACGGCGACCAGCCGCGTGCCCATCGCGGCGGCGTTCGACGCCACCGTCCCGAGGCTGGACTGGCTCTTCTTGGCCGCGTCATCAAGATCACGGTTGAATTGCTTGATCGGCGGCCCCGACCGGTTCTTGACGAGGATCGTGGCGAACAGCTCGCCGACGTTGAGGCCCATGAGCCACCTCTCGGGGTGTCGCGATCACAAGGGAGGCGAGGGGAAAGGCGGCCGAGGGATGCCAGCGGAACCGCTGGCGCTCAATGCCGTCTGCGGCGGCTCACATCGTTATCACCGGGGTCGAGCGCCCGAGCGACCCGCGTGTCAGCGGTCAGCAGGCCAACGATGCGGGCCTGCAACCACCTCCACGACCGGCGCTGCAACAGGCCGGGCTCGTCGAGGTCGATCCCGAACTCGCTGTGGAGATCAGCCTCGACGAGCCCCCATCTGCTCAGGAGCTCTTGCCAGGTGACCCGGTGGCCTTTTGCCGAGAGGCCGTCTTCCGGGTCGTACCAGTCGCGGAGCCCCGAGTCCGGGTCGACGTCGCCGCCGAGGCTGCCGTCCGAGTCGGGGCTTCCGCTTCCCCCATCGCGCTGCCGGACTCCCAGTGCTTGGCCGCAGGCTCCATGCCGGCCGCGATCCATATCAGCGCTGTCTGGCCGACGTGCAGGATCTTCGGCCACGCGACCTTGTCGGCGATCAGCTGGTCCCAGACCGGGCCAAGGATGCGCTGGTAGAGGTCCTTCTCCTGGTCGTCGTCGAGGACGACCTCGGCGAGCTGGTTCAGCCCTTCCGCGTCCACCGCCTGGCCGGAGTGAGCTGCCACGCCAGCTTGCATGAGCCGTTGGCACAGCAGGCCGACTTCGGCGGAGGGCGGCGGGATGACGTATGTCTTCCCGCCGACCGGCAGCGGCAGGGTGGGGTCGAAGAACTCGTCGAGGTCCTTGAATGACGCCATCAGGGAGTCACCAGCGGGTTCTCGATCTCCTCGGGAGCACCCTGGCCGAGCAGCGTGAACGAGAACGGCTCAAGGTCCGTGGTCTCGCCGCCCTCGGTGTAGTCGGTCACCGTGCAGGTGCCCTCGAACGCGTCGGGGGCGCCGTCCCTGCGGTACCAACGGACCTTGATGTTGGCGTTGAAGCCTACGACCCCCGCGGCCTTGCGGATCTTCTCCTGGCCGGGGTCCGGCGTGAACACCGGGTCGTCGGTGCGCTTACGGCGGCCCTCGGCCTCGATCTGCCAGGTCCGGCCAGTCACGACGGAGCTGCCGTAGCCCACCTCGTCGTCGAAGTCGCCGTCCTCCTCGGTGTTGTCATCCGAGCTGCGCTCGAACGACGTCAGGCCCTTGACCGGGGTCCAGGCCGGCTCAGTCGCGCCCGGAATGGACGTGTCCACGTCCAGCCGCCAGTCGCGCGCGAGAAGACTACGCATCTGATCTCTCCTTCAGTGCATGCGAAAGCGCCGCCCCGCTGCTGCGGGACGGCGCGATGGAAAAGGAAGGAGCTGCTAGTCGCGGTACGGCGTAGGCCAGACCGTCATCAGCTCATAGCTGTCCGGCCGCTCCCACCGGCCGGACGAGTCGCGCGCCAGTGGCGCCACGATGGTCCGCTGGATCAGCAGCACGACGACGCCCGTGGACAAGGTCAGATTCGACCGGCTGTGCAGCGCCGCGAACACCCTGTCGGCGTAGTCGCCGACGACGCGCGGGTCCGTCGACGTCCGCATGCGGACCTGCACCAGCACGGTCGAATCCGACTGGTCGACGTCGTCGCCGCCCGCGCCCGTGCCGTAGATCGTCAGCGAGATAGCTTCGTCCGGCTTGGTCGGCAGACCACCGAGCGTGATCGCACGCTGGTTCGGCTTGTACGCGCCGACCGGATCCCAATCACCGACGCCGGCGTCGGCCAGCAGCTCGGCCAGGCCGGTGAGCAGGTCGCGGGAGAACGTTTCCGGGCTCATCCGCGTAGCGCCCTCTCCAGCTGAGTGCCGATGATCTTATGGACGGTGCTGGCCTCGGCGCGGAGCGTCCGCTCCAGCCACTTGGGCTCACCCTTGATGAGGTGCTGCCAGTCCATCTCCTCGTGCTGGCGAGCCGCGTAAGCGATGTCGTAGCCCAGCGCCGCCTCAAGCCGGCCGTTGTCCACGGCAACCGCGCCCGGCCGCTCACGCGGGTCACCCGACTTCTCCAGGTGACCTTCACGCCACGGCGTACGAGGGCCCGCCTCGGTCAGGACGTGCTCGGCCGCCAGGTACAGGCCGCGCGACGCCGCCTCGTTCAGCTCGTGCTCGATGATGTCCGGCCCGAGCTTCAAGTCGAGCCGGACATCGACGTCGATCTTCACGCCAGCCTTGGCCATCAGCGGCACACCACCTCTACATGATCGGGAGTCGGCAGGCCGCCGCCGTCACGCGCGTACGACGCGATGACGGTGGTCACGCGGCCATTGACCGTGACGCGGCTGCCCTCGGGGCAGTGCACCCCGGGACGGAAGAAGATCGTCGTGTCGCTGACGGTCTCCAGGCCCTGGGCGTCGCGGACGAGCCGCCGCTCGTCGTCGACCAGGCACTGTTCCGTCACGGCGTCGTCGTAGATCACGCCGTACGCGCCCTCACCCTGGAAAGGCTCGATCGTGGCCTCATGTCGGAGCAGCCAGTCAGGAAGCATGCGATCACCACGCAGCCACGTCGAACGCGTACCCAGGCAGCAAGCCCGCGGTGTGCAGGATGCGGCCCGCGTCCGGTGCGTGCCGGGCAGGAGCAGACTCCCCCGAGCCGGCCCGCGACAGCCGCACCGACCCGATCGAGATGTCCTTGAACGCCGCGGCGACACCGTACGGATCGCCGGTCGCGAGCATCCAAGCGGCCTGCGCGCAGGTCGCCCGCGTGATCGCGTCACGCTCGCGCGGGTCGGTCGGCATCTCCTGGTCGTCGGTGTCGTACACCGCGCCGATGAGCAGCTCGTCGATCCGTTCGCTGGCCCTGGCAAGGGACGCATCGATGCCCTCGGGGGCGGGCTTACCCGTGAAGGCCGCGTAGTCTGCGGCCGTCGCGTACACCACCACCACGGGCCTCCTCAGTTGTCGGTGTCGTCCTGGCCGAACTCCTCGATGAGCGCGGCCTTCGACAGGGCCTTGGCGTCCTTCTCGGCCATGCCGCGAAAGACCGCGTACGCGACCCAGATGGACTTGTTCGCGCTCTCAGGAGGAGGGCCAGGCGGAAGACCAGGAGGCGGGCCGGCCGGGGCCTGCTCGGTGGCAGGCCCCGGCGCGGACGGAGTGGCCGGAGCGGCCGGTTCATCGGGACAAGAAACGATCGTCCACTGCGGGTAGCACTCGATGATCCGGTTACGCTCCGGCTGCTCGACCGTCAGCCCGGTGTTCCGGTTGTGGTAGACCCACATTCCGGACACTCCTTACGCCTTGGTCTTGGTCGTGCCGCTGGTGAGGACCACGGCGCGGTTCTCGTCGAGCGTCTTCACGCCGTACAGGCAGTCGATGCTGACGATGTCTTGCTTCTTCGAGATGTCGTAGTCCATGACCACGCGCAACCCGAAACCCTTGTAGGACTCGACGTGGGCGTTCGCGGCGCCCTGCGGAAGCACGAGCGGCCTCGTGACCAAGGCGAACGCCGTCCGGTGGAAGGCCACGCCGATCTCGTGGTCCGGGAGCTCTGTACCTGCCGGGTCGGTGGGCAGGAACTCGGGCTCCTTGATGTTCTGGGTCTGGTAGCTATCGAATCCGAAGACCCTGCGACCCAGGTTGGCCTCGCGCAGGCCCTCGGTATCCCCTCGGGCATCAGCGCGGTTGAACAGGTCGTCGCTCAGCCAGAGCGCCTCCTGCTCGGGACCGACCACGATGTAGCGGTCGGTGCTGGGGACGTTGGCCTGGTTCAGGACGCGGCGCGCGGCGATGGCCGTACGCGGGTTCGCGTACCGGAACGCCTCGGTGGTGTCGGTGTTGAGGCCGACCTGCCGGTGCATGACGTCGGCCCGCAGGCTGAGGATGTCGCGGTCGATCTTCTGGGCGATCGCCTCGGTCGCCGGGGCGAGCAGCTGGGCGTTGAAGTCGACGATGTCGAGCGTCAGCTCCTCGCTGCTCACAGCGAAGGAGACGTCGGCGAAACGGTCGAGAGTGATCGGGATCTTGCCCTCGACGGCGTTCTGGATCTCGATGCCGGTCTCCCGGTCGAAGTCCTTCGCCTCGAACTTCGCGGGCTTGCGGATGGTGATCGTGTCGCCGATGCGCGACACGAACTCGTCCTCGTAGTCCCTGTAGACGAGCTGGCTCATCACCGTCGTCTCGTAGAGGTTGGCGAGAGCCTGCCGGGCGATCATGCTCGGAGTCAGAAAGGTGTTAGCCATTTCGGGCCTTTCCTAAGGATGTCAGCGGTACCGCTGGCGGTTACTGCGACGACTTCTTCGCAGTCCTCTGCTTGCGGAAGTCGTCGATGGACGGCTCGGCGTTGGGCGCACGTCCGCCAGGCCCGCCGGCGAACTCCCCTCCCGAGCGGCTGGGCGGCCCCGCCAGGGAGCCGGCCTTGAACTTGGGGTTTTCCGTCACCGCGAGCTCGATCACTTCGCCGAGCTTCTGCGCGAAGTCGTCGGCGTCGGTGTCCAGGTCGCGGACCTTCTTCAGGAAGGACCGGGAGTCGAGCAGGGCGTCCGGGTCTGCGCCGAGCTTCAGGCCCTGCCGGTGCACGGCAAGCTCCATCAGCGCGCGGCGGTGCCGGTCCCGCTCCTCGTCCCGCTCCTTCGCGGTCGAGTCCCGCTCACCGGTGAGCTGCTCGATGATCTGCTCCGGCGTGAGTTCCTTCTGCTCCTCACCGATGAGCCCGAGCGCCTTGCCGATCTGCTTGGCCAGGTCGGACTGGACCTGCTGAGTGATCTCCTCAGCGGACGGCCCCTTCGCCTTGGCGGCCTCGTCGGCGGCCTTCTGCGCGTCCCGCAGCTGGTTGCGGAACTCCGCAGCCTCGGTGCGGGTCTCCCGGATGAGCTTCTGCGCCCACGACGGAAGCTGCTCCACCTTGATGGCGTCCGGGTTGACCTGCTCCTCCCGCTGCCGGGAGTTGAGCGGGTCGGGGGTGGTGCTCTGCTGCTGGTCGGGCTGCGTGACCCCGGCCTCAGGACCACCGCTGTTCTGCGGTTCGCCCTGCGGCTGGCCTTCGCCCCCTCCCTCTCCCTCGGGCGCGCCACCGGCGATCAGCCGGATCGGCTTGCCGGACTTGCGGTAGCCGATGATCGCGCCAGGCGTCGTCGGCAGCATCGAGTGATCGAACATTGGCCCTCCCGGAGCCGGACATGAGAAAGGCCCGCGCCAGGCGGGCCTACAGGCGGACAGGACTCGGTCAGCTCCCGGCTGACTGGGTCCTGCGGTAGATACGCACCCACAGGAAGGCGAGCGCACGCTGTCGCGCGTCCCCCGCGGGGTTGTACGGGCATTCGGTGACCGGTCGGCGGGTCAGCGCCGCCCACCGCGCCGTGGTGACGGCCGCCCTGTGGTCGAGTTCGGAAAGCGTCACCTGCGGTCCTCCCTGGTCCGCCGCGCCGCTCTCTTGTCGGAGTCGCGGCCAAGGGCCTGCGCACGGAACTCGGTCAGCGTCATCCGCGGGTGCTGTTCCCACCAGGCCTTCAGCTCGTCGCTGGCCCACTTCATCGCACGGGCGGCCGGCCCGGACAGAAGCGACCGGCCGTCGACGCCCTGGCGGCGACCCTCAGCGGTGACCAGCACGCCGCGCGTGTACCGCTCCGCCGCGACGTAATGGATCTCCAGCCACTCGTCGTACAGGCGGCGAACCACCTGGTCGAGGGTTTCGCCCGGCAGCCGCTGCGACTCGACGTGCGCGCGTGCCTCCTCCCGCCGCATCACCTCCGGGTCCAAGCCGTACACGATCGCGTACGCCTCCAATGGGTCCGTGCCGGAGTCGAGCAGCTCGGCCACCGCGCGGTCCTCGGCCGTCTCCTCCACGTCGTAGCGCCAGTTCGGGTTCTGCTCGCGGCGGTCCAGCTCGGCCAGCAGCCGCTCCAGCGCCACGTCATCCCCGGCCGCCGAGAAGCGCTGCACGAGCTCCAGAATCTGCTCTTCGGTGACCTGCGAGTAGTCCTCCGGCAGTTCCCGCAACGCCGAGGTGACCTGCTCGTCCCGATCGCGTTCCCGCTCCTGGTCGCGTTCCTCCAGGACCTGCGTGATCCGTTTGACGGCCGGCTCGTCGTCGGCGTGCTGACCGAGCAGCGCCGCCAGCTCCTCGTCCGAGCGGGTCTCCAGGCTGCGCGGCAGCACCTTGGCCTTCTGCCGATCGGTACGGACCGGAAGCCGCTTGTCCTCGGCCAGCTCGTGGATCTGGTTGGTCAGCCTGTTGGCTCGCACCTCGGCCCGGTCCCGGTCCGTCTTGTCCAGAGCCACCGACGCCTGGCGGCGCGCGGCCCGCAGGTCGCGCTCCGTGCGGCGCATCTTCTGCATGTCGCGGTAGCCCGCCGGGTGGCGCTGCACCGGAGGCCGCTTGGTGGCTCCCGGCAGATACGCCCGCAGGTTGTGCCCGCATCCCGGATGCATGAGGCCTGCCGTGCGGGCCTGCTCGACGGTGCCCTCCACGAGCACGTCGACCATCTCATCGGAGACGTACGACAGTTCCTGCCGCCACCCGATGCTGCCCGCCTGGGTGAGGATCTTCCCCTCCCAGAAGTCACACCGTTCGCACGTGAACGGCAGACGGCTCACGATCACCAGGTCGACGCCGTTCTCCTGCAGCGTGGACAGGTGCCCGTCGACGGCCGCCCGGGACATCGCGGTGCGCACGGCCATCTCGGTGTAGGAGCCCATCGACCAGGACCGGCCGGACGAGTCCGTGAATCCGGCGATGCCCTTGCGGGCGAACATGTCGAGCGCCCGCTTCGTCGCCTGCTCGCGCGTCTCCGCGCCCGCCAGCGCCCGGCCGGCCACCTGCGCGATCACCTGGGAGTACACGTCCTCCGTGGTGCGCAGCGCCCCTATGTGAACGCTATGCACGCGCTGCACCGTCTGCCTGGCCAGCTCGATCACGCCTTGGCCCTGACCGATGCCCTTCGCGTTTCCGAGGTGGGATAGGTCCGTCATCGCGCGCTTCACGCCGCGGCGCCACGCTGTGTTCACGCCGGTCGTGACGAGCTTGTCCGACAGCCGTTCCAGCCGCGCAACCACGCGGTCGGCCTGGCGTCTCAGCTCGCGAATCTCAGCGAACCGAACGCCCTCCCACTCGGGTTCGCCCAGCCTCGCCGCCAGCGACTCCGACACGATGCGCAGCAGCTCCCGCTCCGCGTCGTAGTAGACGGCCGCCACCGCGCGGGCGTGATCGAGGCTGTTCTCGAACTGCTGCAGCTCCTGCTGCGCGAGGGCCTCGGCCGCCGCGGTGCTCACTCCTGCTCATCCAGTTCGGGGATCAGAACATCGTCGAGCCGGTCCGGGTCGGGCACCGTCAGGCCGAGCTCGTCACGGAGCGCCTTGACTTCCTTCGTGACCTGGTGGTCGTCCCACTCGGGGTGGACCATGCGGACCTTGGCATCCAGGCTCATGGCCTGGGCGCGGTTGAGCAGCTCGACGGTCCGGCCCAGCCCCTCCGGGTCCGGGATGACGCCGTCCGGCCAGTGCACCTCGCCCCGCTCGGCCGACACCTTCGTACCGAACACGCCGTGGTCCACGCTCATCAGCGCCTCGGCCAGCCACATCAGGGACGGATTCCAGTAGCCCGTCTTCCTGCCGCGAGTGCTGAACGACTTCCGCTCGCGAGAGTGGATCTCCGTCGCGGTCAGCTGCCGGCCGGTGCCGTCCGACTCGCCGAAGGACTGCGCGCTGTATCCGGCGCCTCGCAAGATCTGACCGACCAAGGCCTTGGCCGACTCGACGTGCTCGGCCACGCGGATGTCGAACTGGCTGATCGTCAGCATCGCGTTCGGCGCGGCCCCGGGCGGCGGCAGCATGCCGAGGCCGGAGTAGATCTCCTTGTCCGGGTCCCAGCTCGCGCCCTTGCCGCGGCCGTGGTTTTCGAGGAAGAGGTCGGGGACGATCACGCGGCCCTTGGCGAGCCGGATGTCCCGCATGAGGCTGGTCCACACCTCGTCGAGGCTGTCCATCAGGTGCTCAACGCCCTGATAGTCGGACCGGCCCAGGCTGGTCCCCCGGATCAGGCGGTGCGGCCGCATGTTGGGCACGTACGTGACCAGCAGACCCTTGGAGTAGTAGGTGTCGAACCCGCCGTCCTCGTCGATCTTGTCGGCGTAGATCGCCGTCTCGGGGTGCTCGGTCAGCGGGATGGGCTTGCCCAGCTTGTCGCTGGTGCCCTCGTAAAGCCCGTGGTAGACCCGGCCGCGCTCGTGGCGTTCAAGATGCCGGATCACGCACTTGTCGTTCTCCGACAGCACCCGCCAGAACGTGACCGCGAAGAGCGCGCCGTACCGGAACTCTGGGATCGCCGCGTCCGGAGGCAGCACCGACAGGACGGGATGGTCGTACATCTCCGTGTCCCAGCCGACCCGCAGAAACACCCCGCCGTACGCGCTGGACACCTCGGCAGCCTCCAGCAGCGACCCATAGATGCCCGCCTCATGCATGAGGCTGTCGAGCCGCTTCTGGCCGTTCTTTCCCTTCACCCGCAAGGTCGGGGGCTCACTGAACAACAGGTCTGCCGACGTCGACGAGATGTCTCCTGCGATCGGGACGTGCAGCTTCGTGCTGCGCACCTGCCCGGCCGGCGTCGCCGATCCCCAAAACCAGCGGCTGACGCGGTTGAGAGCCCCGGTCACGCCCTTCTGCGGCCGGTCCCAGCCCTTCGGGTCCATACCGATCCCATGGACCTGGTTCGCGCCGTACACGCTGGCCAACCGGTCGGGATCTCCGGCGTACCAGGCCTCCCACTGTCGATAGAGCCGCAGCTCACGCGTGATGTGCGGCGGCGGCCACTCCTGATCCTGCACCGGCAGCGGCATCGCTCTTACGCCTCTCTTCTGTTGTCAGTCGCCGGACAGGCGGGCCTACACGACGTCGATGAGCCCCGCGGGCAGTACCGGCTGCTCGACCGGCGCGGTCACACGGACCCACGCCTGGTAGCTGCCATCCGGCCGTGAGACCGTGCCGCCAGGGCCGAACAGGATGAGCGCCGTCGCACCGGCCTCCGTGACGGAACCCGCCTTCCATTCGGCGGGGTGCCAGTCGTTCTCGGCAGGCTCGACGCCCGGCCCGGTGAAGGCGATCTCCACCTGCTCCACGCCGGTCGCGCCATGAACGAAGAACGGCAGCCACTCGCGGGAAAGCGACGAGATCGTTTTCACCACGCCTCCTTAGGTGTGCGTTGCGGACCAGGTGCCGCGGGGCGGGTCAACGTCCCAGCTGCGCCGCGACAGGTCAGCGCTCCATGTACGGCTGGCCGATTCCACGATCCAGCGGCGCCGCAGCACGTCGGCGCTCCACGTCTCGCCAGGCCCTTCCACGCCGGTAAAAGGGCCTCCGCGATAGAGCAGCGGGACGATCGGCAGCGCCTGGTCCAGCTCGTCGACCAGGACGACGAAGCCAGTGCCGAAACGGCCCGCCAGGCTGATCTCCGACGCCGGCCTGAGGCGCACCTGCTTGACGCGGTTCAGCACGACGGCCGAACTCATATCCGCCGCAACGCCAAGAAGCCGCTGATGGACAGGCCGCGACGCCCTGACGACGTCCGCGGTGGTGGCCATGCCGACATGGCGGATCTTCGTCCCGGTCACCGGGAGCGCGATGCTGCTCTCGACGAGCGTCCGGATGATCGGGCCCAGCGAGGCGGCAAGTTGCTGAGCTTCGCTGAACTCGATGCCGCGGCCGAGCGTGAGCGCGTGCGCGCCGGCCGCGTCCGCAGGGTTCCCAGCTTCTGCGGCTTGTCCCACGGAGCGGCGCTTCTGCCTGCCGAGCATGTCCGAAGCGTCAGCCTCAGTCGCCGTGCTGAGCCGACGAGCCCGCAGCACCCGAGCCCCGAGCACCGTCTCGGCGGACGACACGGGCCTGACCATGCGGAGCTTGCGCGCGCTGATCGGCTGCGCCGTGCTCGACTCCGTAACGCGGTCGATAGGTTCAGCGATCTGCGAGAACGCCGACCCGAGCTTGACGTCGGAGATAGCGATGTCGTCGATGTAGGTCGCGCAGGCCGAATCTCTGCGGAGGTGAAACTCGACGGTGCTCGGCTTTACGCCACCCCATGCGACGTTTGCGATCGCGTAGTGGTCGTGGACGGCCGAGTCGGCTGAGAAGTACATCCACTGCTCGAGAGTGCCGACGCCGGATGTGCCCAGGTCGAATCTCCACTCGAACCGAACCCATTGCTCAAATGGTGCCCTGCTCGTCCCAGTGTTGATGTACTCGACGTCGGAGCCGGCATCCCACACCCCGACGCGGCCGGTGTTGAACATCCACGCTTTGAAGAGGACCCCGGAGGGTCCAAGCGCCGCGAACATCGGGACCGTGCCCGCGGGCGTCCCGTCCCGGTAAATGTACATTCGGGCGCAGAAAGTGTTCCCGGGCTGGGTGACGTTCTCCCAATCGAGGTGCGGGTCGCCTGCTCCGATGATCGCATTGCTGGCGGTCTTGCCGCCGTCTCGGTGTGGGATCCAGCTGCTATAGAACGGCTGGCCGACGATTTTGTGGAAGGCATTCCCGGCGTTGCCGCCAGAGTTCGCGAGGGTGATCGCGGTTCCGTCAGCAACGTTGACATCGAAGTTGTTGGACAGCCGGACAGGCGCAGACTGGAAGGGAACAGGGTCGGTATCAGTCGAGGCTCCGCTGCCTCCCGACAGGGTGAGGCCGTTGCCGGAGTTGTCAGTCGTCGACGGCCCACTGAACCTGTAGTAGGCGCGCAGATTGGTCGTTCGCACAGGAAGGAACTGGCTGGCCTCGGCCTCCAGCTGCGTCTGCGTCAGGGCGGCGCTCCACCATTTGAGTCCGGCGATGGACCCGTTGAGCCACTCCCCGCCATAGACAGAGTCTCCGATGCGGAAGTTCGTGTGCGTCGTGTTACCCGCGCCGTTGCTCCAAGTGGCGATGCTGTACGCCGTCTCGTTGGCTGCCCTGGACACCATCGTCCCGGACGAGCCATTGACCGAGATGGCGATGAAGTACCAGACGCCTACTGTCATCGCGCGCGTGGCCAAAGGAGTGACGCTGGACTGGAAAAAGCCCATCGTCGTGCCATCGTTGTCGGTCTGGAGCAGGTTGTAATTGCCGATGCTGCTGTCGATGCACCACGCGCTGCTGTAGTTGTTTCGGTCGGCGGAGAGTTTCACCCAGCACGTCACCGACCATGCACCTTGCGTGGAGAGATTGACGACACGAAGGTAGTCCTCGCCAGCGGCGTCGAACCGGACCGCCATCTACTGCGCCCGGAAGAAGCCCGATGCGGCGATCTGCGCGACCACGTCGGTCCCATCGGGAGTGATCGCGAAGTCGTGGCAGGTGAGAGGCACGATCTGCGAGTCGGTGGAGGACGCGGACGGCCGGTAGCAGATGACCAGCTTGGCCCACGCTCCGCTCGCCGCGAGGACCTGCGTCCACGTCTGGTCGGGGATGTCGACGTTGACGAGGTCGTTGGTGTTGTCGACGACGGCCGGGCTGAGGTCCGCCGCGACGAGCACCTTGCGCGCGTAGCCGTTGCCGGTGGGAACCTCGTTGGTGGTGCCCGACAGCACGTCGAACAGCGTCGCCTTGTCCTTCAGGTCGGCGTCGGACTCGATGCCGGCCGCGGCCAGGGCGACCACGAGCAGCGCGCACCCGGACGGGTCGTTGGCGCGGACGCGGTTGTGCAGCTCAGTGATGCGGCCCAGCGCGATGTTGAACGTGAAGTCGGCCACGAGGCTCTCCCAGGTCAGGGATGGTCAGGTCCTGGGTGCGGCCCAGGCCCCGCGCTGCCCCTCAACAGCAGGGGGCCGGGGCCGCACCGGTGTGCTCGACGCGCGCACGGGGAAGCCGCGCGGAGCACAACGCACCTCCGGGCGGCCAGGCCGCCACAACCGGCCGCGTGTCTGGGGTGCGCGTCTAGGCAGGTCGGTTTTGCCGTACCGGCAAAAATTTTTGGCTGTTCGGCATGCGGCGCCGACTATGGAGCGAGACCTGCGTTCCTTTAGCGGAAAGGATGGATCCCATGGTCAACCGGCATCACACCGAAGCACCTGGCAGCATCAGCATGGGCGGCACGGCCAGCCTCTTGACTCTGACCGAGAAGTCCGGCATCGGCGCCGTGACAGGCGCCATCGACGGTGCCGCCTACGGCGAGCCCACCAGCGACCTGAAGCAAGTCGGCGACGGCAGGGTCGAGTACACGATGCTCCACGTCTTCCTCGACAAGGACGGCTCCATGCTGCGCACGCGGGACAATGCCGTCCTGCACACGCCTACAGGGGACGGCCACAGCACCCTGGAGGTGGAGTACACCGTGGTCGAGGCCACGGGGAAATTCACGGGGTACGGCGGCACCTTCAGGAGCCGCGGCTGGGTCAGCATGCCGGAAGGCGAACGCGCGTTCGACCAGCATACCGTCGGCGTCGTCCGCTTCGAGGGGGAGATCCGCCGCGGCTGACCACGTCGATGCCGCCCACCTAGGGCAGTGCACGTGTCGATCTGGAGCTAGTACATGGGGACGGGTTCGAGGAGGCGAATCCACGCCGCTTGCGTAGTGTGGACGGCGTACCGGAGGGCGTCCACGCTGTGGTCGTCCACCTTGACCGGGGCGTCGTCGCCCTTCTCGGCTTTCTTGTCGTCCCAGGCGTAGCCGGCCATCTCGTCGAGGAGGTAGCGGCAGCTCTCGTGCACCCGCAGGTGATCGGCTGAGATCACGTTCGAGACGGTGCGGATGCCGTCCAGCACGCTGTTGTCGGCCTGCATCGGCCGGTAGTGGTCCCGGTACAGCTGCTGGATGAAGCTGGCCGCGCTCGGGTCGACGATCAGCCACTCAGGCCTGACGCCGTGCGTGCCAGGCCCGTACGTGCCGGGGATGTTGTCCAGCCAGTCCGTCAGCCGCGCGCTGTACTCGCCGTCCGTGAGCTGCCTGCGTTCCGCGCGGGAGTCGTACCGCAGTTCGGAGGCGACGTAGATGCGGCGCTGCCCGTCCCGGTCGGGGACGCTGACGCCGAGCAGGAGCGCGGCGAACGGGTTGGTCGTGCCATAGTCGATCCCCACGGACAGCCACTTCTCCATCAGCGGCAGCGCGGTGACGACGTGCTTGTCCTCGTCGAACATGTCGTAGATCGCGCCTTCGGCCATGACCCACAGGCCGCTGATGAAGCGCTTGTACCAGAGCCCGCTGTACTCGCTCTTGAGCGCCTTGACATAGGCCGGGTCGAGGCTGTGGTTGTCGTCGAGCGAGAAGTGCCAGCTCCTGAGGTCGAGCTCGTGGGCCCGGTCGAGGAAGTCCTTCTTCAGCCAGTGCGACGGCGCGTCAGGGTTCGTGCTCCCGAACAACTTGGCGCCCGTTACGGACAGGCGGCTGAGCAGCATGTCCCAGAACGCCCGGTCGATCAGCGTGATCTCGTCAACGTACGCGCCAACCGCCGTCATGCCTCGCAGGCGGTTCTCCGCTCGGGCGTCGTTGGAGGTGACGATCTCGACGGTGCGGCCGAGAATCTTCGCGGTCGGCGCACCTCTGGTGTAGGTGATCCTTTTGGCGATCGGGCCGGTGATCGCGGGGTCCATGAGCGGCTCAAAGACGTTTCTGCCGACGGTGTCGCTCGTCTTGCCGACGACGACCAGGCTCCCACCTCGCGGCGCGTTCGCCACGAAGATCACCCAGCGAATAAGCGAGGCGATGGTTTTCCCCGACCGGATGGCCCCCTGCCAGATGTTCAGGCGGGCCGTCGACTCGGCGATGCTCTTCTCTTGCTTCGGCGACAGCTTGATCGCCATGGCCAGGCTCACGCTTCGCCCCCGGCGTCGTCGTATCCGATCTCGCCGATCACCTCGGCCTGAAGGATCACGTCCGTGTCCGGGTCGGGCACGTTGTGGCGCTGCTGCAGCTGGATCAGCATGTTGCCGAGCAGGCTGGCCATGTCGTTGTCGGCCGCGCCGTTCCGGTTGATCAGGTCCAGGCCGAGCAGGCTCGCCCGCTTGTTCACGATCTTCAGCGCGGCTTCGACGGCGTTGACCTCGCCCTTGATCACCTTCGGCCAGACCGCCGCCATCATCCGGTCGAGCCGGTTGATCTCCAGGTTCAGCAACTCCTCAGCCGCCATCGACTCCTGCTTGGCGGCCCGCTTCAACGCGGCCGTGATGTCCTTGGACACCAGCTGCGGCGACGAATAGCCGAGCCGCTGAGCGATCACCGCGTTGCTGACCCCGGCGATCCGCATCTGCAAGGCCTGGTAGCGGCGCTCATGCCGGGCCAATTTCGTCTGTGCGTCCTCAGCCATGAGGGGAGCCGCCTCCTTCCGTCAGCGTTACCGCTGGCGCTCTGCGTGCGTTCGCAGCGCTGCCACCACCACATCCGCGAGCGGCACGGCACCGTCCCGCGCGCGGATGGCCGCGATCAGGCCCGTCACCTCGTCGTGCTGCGCGGCCGTCAGCGGCACGATCAGCTCGACCAGCGCGCCCGCCTTCGGCCGAGGAGGAGGCGCGGCCGCCGCGGCGGGGCCAACGTCGCCGGCGTCGTCCTCTTCGTCCTCGTCGTCCTGGCCCTCGTCGGCCTGGTCGTCGTCGACGTCGGCCAACTCGTCCTCGTCAACGTCGCGGGCAGAGGCGGGGACCGGGGCCGGCGCGGGCCTCGGCTGGGCGGGCTCGTCCTGCACGATCTCGATCTCGTTGCCGAGGTCGTGCAGGATGTCCGCGAGGTCCTCCTCCCGCCACCCCGTGCCGTCGAGGTCGGGAAGCGACTGGAGCAGCTCGGCGAGCTTGCCGTCGTCGTACTCTCCGTACTCGGCGAGCCGGTTGTCCGCCAGCATGATCCGCTTCGCGGTCTCGTCGTCCACGTCGATGACGACGGTGGGCACGTGCTTCAGCCCGGCCTTGGTTGCGCCGCGCCAGCGGTGCTCACCAGCGATGATCCGCATCCGGGACTTCTGCGCGACGACGGACCCGTAGAAGCCGTGCTTCCGGATCGACGCCACGATCACGTCGATGTCGCCGCGGTGCGGGTTGTCCGGGTGCGGCTTCAGGTCGCGGACCGCGACCATCCGGTATTCCTGCGGCGCGATCTCCGCCATCAGCCCTCCCGCAGCAGGTCAGTATTCGGGGTGGTCGTCATCGGCTGCCACGGCATCGATCCACTGCGGCGGGGCCGGCTCGACGACCTCGACGGTCTGCTCGGTCACCCACATCGCGCGGGCGCCGATCTTCTCCGAGAAGTCGTTGAGCGACTCGGTGTCGTCGCCGGGCTGGGCCTGGTCCACGATCAGCGCGAACGGCTCCTCGTGGATGCCGCCCATCTCGATCAGCGGGAGCTGCAGGACTTGGATGCGCACTACTCGCCCGCCGCGCCCAGCTCGGAGAACCGGCGCTCGAAGATCGACGCCGCGACGGGCCAGAACTCGCCCCCGCCGTCGTGCAGGACGTAGTCGCCGAGGTACGCGCGGCGCATCCCCTCAGGCGTCTGGATGTCGACGTACTCGCCCGAGCGGCCGCGGAGCGCTGTCCGGCCGATGATGCCCTTCAGGTTCGAGTGCTTGTTGATCCAGGCCACGACCTCCGGGACCTGGCCGCCGAGGACCTTGACGGCCTCGACCAGCTCGGGCACGTGCTGGTACTCCTTGATGTCCATGCCGCCACTCCATTCTTAGCGTGCGCGTGAATTTCCGCATTAGGTGGTTCTCTACTTAGGGGGCTAGGTAGAGTAAGAGCATGCCTAAACGAGCAGGGCCGCGGATGACGCTGCCCACGCAACTTGTCCTTCGAGCCCTGCTCGAAGACCCCACAAGAGAGATGTACGGGCTGGAGATATGCGCAGCCGCCGGTCTGCCCACAGGTACTATCCACCCGATTCTCGCCCGCTTCGAAGGGCTAGGCTGGCTCACGTCACATTGGGAAGATGCCGACCCGCACGAGAAGGGTCGTCCTCGGCGCCGCTATTACAGACTCACGCCGGATGGCATAGTGCAGGCACGTGATGCCCTGGCCACGGCGCACACCCAGGTCGCCAGAATCTCTGCCGCAAGGCGTGGTCTGTTGGGCGGGACCGCATGACTGCAGACGCGAACTCCCTATACGCGATCAGGCATCGTCAGCCCAGCCTGGAGGAGGCTTGCCTGATCTTGGAGTTTATAGCCAAGGAAATAGACAACGGAATCGAGCCACTCGCCGAACATGGAGCGTATGACTGTAGAGCCGTCACCACGTGGATGAATGAGCTAGCAGCTAGCCTCGAAGAGGCGAACATCCCCTCCTATGCAGGGAACGAGGTCTTCGAGCTCTTCCACCGTTTGGAGCGTGAGCTCGACGTTCTTCACGCTGCGGTCCGCAACTCCCGACCCAACTACGAGATTGCAAGCGTTGAGGATCGTGTGCGGCTGCTCGCTTACGAACTTCACCGCGTTCTAGACCGGCATCGGTTCAGACCTGCCGTGGTTCCTTATGAGAACGTCCAGCCGGTTTCCGACAAGCCTCGCGTTGAAGTCGCGCGCCCTGCCACGCGCATGGTTAAACTCGCCCTCTTCATGCTGCCCCATGCTCACCGCGAACGCTACGACGAAGAAGCTCACAGCGAGTTGTACGACTTGGCACGAGCTAAGGCCACTGCCAGCATGCAGGTTTATCACGCCTTGCGATACGGCATCCGAATGGTGCAGCTTCGCAGCGCCTTGAAGGATCCGGCCCGACGGAGTTGGGAACCCGTTCTACAGGTTACGTGCTGGATTTTGGCGACGGAGTTTCGGACATGGCTGATCATCGGCTCAGTGACGACCGCCGCTCTGATCAACGTCGTGGCGGAACAGGGATGGGGCTCCGCTGTACTCGCAGCTCCAACCGCATGGATGTTTCACCACGGAGCACGATGGCTTCGCAAGCGCCTCGGCCTGTCATTGAAGGAGGGCGATGAGGAGTAAATGGCCTAGCGATTGATCCACACGGACTCCACGGCGTGCCTCCGCTCGTCTGAGCTGGAGGCGCGCACTCGGTAGTCGATGCGGCGCCAGTCGGAGAGCAGCTCGTCGTACAGCTCGCTGCGGTACCCGGACAGCACCACGGCTCCCTTGCAGGCGGCGAGGACCTCCAGGAGGCGGCGGTGCTCGGGCTCCAGGTCCATCTCCTTGACGTAGTGGCCAGAGCCGAACTCGTTCCGCGTGCTGCGCAGGTACGGCGGGTCGACGTACATCGCGGTCTGCGGCGAGTCCATCCGCTCGATCAGCTCGAACGCGTCCACCTGCTCGATGAACGCCTCCCGCAGCCGAGCCGCGTGCCAGCGCAGAGCCGCGGCGGCCCGCTTGGAGCCGGCCGGGTTGTTGACCCGCGTTCTCGAGGTCGGCCTGCGCCAGGAGGCGCCGGCCTCACCGCTGCGGGACTGCGTGCACTGGATCCACCAGCGGCGGGCGCGCTCCAGGTCTGACGCGGTGTTGTCGCCCAGCTTGGCGGCCTGGTGCTCGGCGCGGGCGTACGGCGTCAGCTCGATCGCGCGGATCAGCGATCGGGGCCGATCGCGCAGCGTCCTCATGAAGCAGATGAGGTCGCCGTTGATGTCGTTGATCGTCTCGATCTGGACGGGCTGCTTGGCGAAGAACACCGCGGCGCTGCCCGCGAAGGGTTCGACGTACACCTCGTGCGGCGGCAGGAGGCTGGCCAGGAACGGGCCCAGCCTGCCCTTGGCGCCGTAGTACTGGAACGGAGGGCGCAGGGCATCCAAGGCGGGCCCTCCTCGCTATGGTGACGTAGTGGACGATTCGATCAGGTGTGCGATCCGGTGAAGCCGAACCCGTACGACGATGAGGCGTATCCGGTCCCGAAGCCGCCGCTGGTCGCGTACGCACCCGCGGGGGAGTTCGATGATCGGGGCGTGTTCCTGCTGGCCTGGCGGCGGGTGGACGGCGGCCGCTGGGAGGGCCTGGTGACGTGGGTGGTCACCACGCGGTCGGGGGCCGGGGAGATGCACCGGAAGTTCGTCGAGTGGGTACCCGCCGATGACCTGCATCAGGTCCCGGCTGAGGCAATGCGCGACAGGTACAAGGGAGTGCCGAGGTTCACTCAGTGACCGGTGCGAGCGTGGGAGCGCTTCTGTCTCTTGTGTCTCGCGTCATGGTGCGTGACCTGCGGAAACGCGCGAAAGAGCGCGTAATGATCATGGTGTGCGCGATGCTGTGACCAGCGGAAACGTGCTGTCGTCTCGCCTAAGGCACCGTGTCGCGGACCTATTCCCTTACATGCGGAAGCGCTAGATAGACGCTCAGCGTTGACTACAGCGCGTCTATCTAGCGCGTTCTGGTCCGATCAAAGCGCAGCATCACCAGACACGGAGCAGCCGATACTGCTCGACATCCTCAGCGTGCCCCACCGAGACGTGGCACCCAGTGCACACCGCGCGGTCAGCCCACGTACCCAGGTTGATCGCACCGCAGTGGTGCACCCACGCCGACTTGTCCAGCGCGCTCGATCCCGACCTGGGCACGCAGCCTCCCTCTACTCCAGCGCCGACGCCACCAGCTGCGACGGATCCCGCTCCAACAGGCGGCCGGAGTGCACGTACCGCATGGTCGTATCCATCGACTCGTGGTCCAACGCGTCCTTGATCTCGAACGAGTCCGCGCCCAGCTCCGCAGCGATCGACGCCCACGTGTGCCGCAGGACGTGCGGCGTGATGCTCAACCCCGCCTGACGGCCGACCCGCGCCACCAGCTCCGACGCCGACGACCGGTAGAAACGGCCACCCGTGTCCGTCACGAAGATCCGCCCCGTCAGCTGCGACACCTCGACGCCGGCGCGGCGAGCCCGATCCTCCAGATACCGGTCAATCGCATACCCGGTCTCCACCGGCAAGCGGCGCCTCTTCGGCTTGGTGCCCTTACCGACGATCCTCAGGCTTCGCAGGCCGCGCTCATACCCGAGTGCGGCCAAGTCCGCCGACACTGCCTCCTCGATCCGGACCCCGGTCTGCACCAGCACCCGGATGAACGCCGACGTCCGCAGCCGGGCCGGCCCGTGGTCAGAGTCGGCCGCGGCAATCAGCTGACGGGCCTCGGCCAAGGTCAGCGCCGTCGTCTCGGAGTGGTTGCGCGACAGCTTCGGCCTGCGCGTGCCCTTGAACCGGTTGGCGTCGATGACCTCCTCGTCGACGAGGTAGTCGTACCAGGCCGACACCGACGACAGGCGCCGCGACATGGTGGCCGGGGGCACCGCCTTACCGGTCTTCTCCACGGCGCGGAGATCGAGCCAACGCTTGTAGACGTCGCCGTGCGACTTGCGCGCCTGGAGCGGGTCAAGCCCGGTCTCCCGGCAGAAGTCGAACCACATCGCGAGGTCGCGCCGGTAGCCGTCCCGCGTGTTCGGCGAGTCGTACGACAGCAGCCACGACATCGTCGCGTCCTGAGCGAAGCCGAGCAGACCGGGCGGGAACGCGAGTTCTCCGCCCCCGCGCGGCACCAGTTCGGCGGTCACGGCTCGCGCTCGGCCGAGCGGGAAGTGATCTCGGCGAGCGCCTCCTGCAGAGCCGGGTTGCCTGCGGCAAGCTGCTCCAGCTCAGGGCCGGCGATCTCGTAAAGGGCGGCGGCCTCCGGGGCGCGGGACTGCAGCGCGGCGGCGATGCCTTCCGGGGTAGCGTCGGGCCAACGAGTGTGGACGCGACGCACCACCGCGGCGTACAGCTCGGCCGTTTCGCTCGCGGATGCTGCCGGGTCGAGCTCGATGGAGTTGGACGGCCGGGTGTCGTCGGTGCGGAGATGCGTGCGAACGAGCTCATAGTTGCTGAGCATCCCGCCACCACGCACCGGCGCACCCTTGACCGCCTGGTGTGTCTTCCGCAGCAGGGCGAGCACCGCCCGCAGGTCCTGCGGGTCCAGGCCGGCCAGCGCGTTGACCGCGCGCCGATCCTCCGCGCCGAGGGGGACGCCCAGCTCGTCGAACAGGGCCACGATGTGCTGAAGGTTCCGCATCAGAAACCACCGCCGACGCTGAAGGCCGTCACGTTCATAGCTCCACCTGCCGGAACACGACGGTGGCCTTGTAACGGCCGTCGTACTCGGGGTCCGGCTCGGACTCGGCCGACACGACGTGCAGCTCCGCGTCGTCGCCGAAGAAGCGTGCGGCTTCGTGGAGTGCGCGGCGTCGGAGTTCGTCTGGGCTGAAGCCGATGACGTGGACGCTGTGTTGGAAGGTGAAGTCGGGTGCGGCCGGGTTCGGCGGGCCGCCTTCCGCGTGGTTCATGATCACTTTCTCTCTGCCGCAGGGGAGAGTACATGATCAGCCTAGCTAATGATCAATGGTCATAACAGCGATTATGACCATGTCTTAGCGATCTTGAGGTGAGTCCGCTTTCAGGCGTCGGAGATCGCGGCCGTGGCAGACAATGACCTCATGACAACTCCCCCACCACTAGCCCGGCTGCTTATCGTCGCCGCCAAAAAAGCCCTCGCGGCAGTCGGCCTGACGTTAGTGTTTCTTGTCGTCGGCACGACCGAAGGCATCTTTGATCCTGAGCCGGACTGGCTGCTCTGGCTCTTCAGTGGCGCAGCCGTGGTTTCCCTAGGGTCGTCGCTAGTGCTCAGCTGGTACACCGACAGACCGCGCCGCGCAGCAGTCGAGCAAGCCGAACGAAGCCCGTCCGAACGGCTACGCGAACTCAACACAATGGTCGAGTCCTCCATGGCGGTCACCGCCCAATTCATGGACCGACTCGTACGCGAACTCGAATCACAGAAAGCCGCCGCCGAGGCAACCATCGCGGAAGGTGAGGAGCGGGCTCGGTGGCTGGACATCAACAAGGGCGAAGCCGAGAAGATGCGGCAGCTCCTCGTCGGCGAGACGAAGGCGACCATCAGCGCCCAGCGTCGTCGCGACTGGATGCTCGTCGGCATCGGCGCGCTCATCTCGATCCCCATCGGAGCCATGATCAACTTGCTTGTGCCATGAAAACGAGACCTCACGGGCGACGGCGCCTTCTGCGTTTTGGGGGGTGGTGCCCCCTGGCGTGGTCGGGCGCGGGCCGGCTGGTTGTGGGTGGGTCTGCGTCGAGGAGGACCAGGCCGTCGTCGACGTGCGCCGCGGTCAGCGCAGGCCGGGGAACATCTGGTCTAGGTTCGCGGCGGCGGAGCTGGTCGCGAGGGCCAGGTGCAGCCGCGTCCATGCGTCGGCGAGGGTGACGCACGACTGGACGTGCACGGTGTCGTCGAGGTGCTCGGCCGCCTGGTCGAGGAGTTCGCCTGCTTTCGCCGCGGCGATGCTGGCAGCCTCCGAGGGGATCATGCGGACGCTCCGGCCGAGGTGGTCGTGTTCGTCTCGGTGCGGGAGCGGGTGTCGCCGCCGCGGTGTCGGAGTTCGGCGCCGGCCTCCTCGAGGAGCTGGTGCACGAACCCGTACGACCGGCCGATCGACAGGGCGATCGCGCGGATCGACTCGCCGGAGCGGTACCGGAGGGCTACGGCTTGGGCGGCCTGGGCGCGCTCGGCGCCGACGATGCGGACGTTGGGTCGCAGCTGCATGGGGGGCCTTTCCTGTTGTCGAGGGTGGAGAATCGGGAGCATGCAGACGTACGAGGCCGGACGCCCGGTCGAACTGGACGCCCGGGAGCGGTTGATCCTCGTGTACCGCCTCGTCGCCGCCGAGCCGCTGTCGCGCAAGCAGCTTGGCGCCGTCCTGGGCATCTCGGACGCCAGGGTCAGGCAGCTGGAGTCCAAGCTGATGAGCAAGCTTCGGTTCGGCCTGACCGTGGAGTTTCCCGCATCCGAGCAGTACGAGGTGCCGGCCCCGCGGGACCTGCCGCGCTGACTCGGGACCGGTGCGTCGAGGGTGTTCAGGCTGCGCGGGCCCGGGCCAGGGTGGCGCGGAGCTCGTCGCGGTCTTCGGGTTTCGGGGGTACGGGGTCGCCGCGCCAGATGCAGCCTTCGATGGTGGCGAGGTCGTCGAGGTCGTAGACGACTTGGCGGCCGGCTCGGCCGAGGGTGCGGGCGGCGTAGCGGAACGCCCACTGTCGGATGGTCGAGGCTGCCCGGTCGAGGTGGTCGGCTGCTTGCTGGGCCGTGGCTGGGCGCACGCCGTCCTCCTGAGGCTCGGGGGGCAAATGGTGCGCTGGTGCGCTTTTGACGCGTTCCGGACAGGCAACCATGCGAGGTGGACGCGCTGTAGTCAGCGGAGGCGCACGAACAGAGTGGTTCGCATAGGCGAGTAAGGGTCAGCTAGCGATCTTGTTACAGGCGATCTCAGCGTCTCGCTAGCATTTCCGCAGGTCAGAGGCTCGCAACCGTGTAACGGGTACACCACACCTGTCGGCGCAAAGTGTTACACACCCGCCTCACCAGCCGCAACACCAGGCAACGAGAAAGGGCCGCCTCCCAGTCCCCCACGAACAGGAAGCGGCCCCAAGACCCCGCCCAAAGGGTCACCCACCAGACGAAGCGCTCTCGACCAACCGGATACGCCCGGCACGGAGCGTAGCACCCCCAACGATCACGCACAGCATCACCGCCGTTCAACGGTGACGATCACCTGCCAGGTGGCATCGAGCTCGATAGAGATCAACTTCCAGCCCAAGTCCGCCGCGTAGTCGAGCGCCTGACGACGGAGATCGTCCGCGCCGGTGACGTCGAGCATGAACGGCTCAACGTCGTGGTCCTCCTCCCACAGGATCTTGACCACTGCCACGTAGCGGCCCGCCCGCACCGACAGCTCGCTCACGCGCCCACCTCGTCGACGACCAGGCCCCGCTCGGCGACCTCGCTGACATGCCCGCCGCACGTCGAACACACAAACGCGCCCAACCCCGCGTCCCAGCGCAACGACCGCTCACCACACGCCGAACACCGAGCGTGCGACTCCTCCGGCTCCTCCCCCACCGCCGCGCGTAGCCGCTCCTCCCAACCGAGCGACCACTCCACCAGCTGCACCGGCTCAGCATCCGCCGGCCGGAGCGCCGACACCACACCCAGGTCCTCCACCGCGAGCACCGCGACCAGCTGCTCTACCAACCACGCCACCGACCGAGACCGAGCAACCCCCGACCGAGCACCACGAACCCGCGCCGCGCACCCCAACCGCTCCCTGGCCAGGTCCTCGAAGTCGAGCAGCTCCCCCACCAGCACATCCAGCAGCTCCGCATCCGGCGACACCACCGGCCGCGGCCGCGACCCCGACACGCGAGACCAGCGCGACGCCGGCCTCAACCCATCCCCACGAGCAGACACCACCGCCGCCAGCGCATCCACTTCCAACAGCGCGCGCCTCGTCGTCGCCCGACAGCGACCACACACCAGCGGATCCCCCGCACGCCACGCCACGTCAGGCTGAACCGGCTCGAGCGGCATCTCCCCCACACCGCCCTCCGCGAGCCACCGATCCACCGCATCCGCATGCACCTCACGAGCACGAAGAAACGACGCCCACACGCGACGCGCACCACCATTGCACGGGCCAACACACACCTGACCAGCCAACACACACCCCCGGTGACAGACCCCCACACAGTACAAGATCAAATCCTTTCGCACAGAACCAAGCCGAAGAGGGCCAGCCGGCTTCGCTGACGAGCGGGTCCGGGGCGCGCGAAAACCCCGCGCGACTGGCTGTCGCGCGGGGTTCGCTGGGCGGTTCGCGCTACGCGCGCGGGCGGCGCGTCGGGATCGCTGCGAGTCGGCTCCGCGCCGCTTCGCTGGCTCGCGCTACTCCGTAGATCTCGTCAAGCGCTCCGCTGTCGGCAAGCTCGGCCATGCGGCGGAGCGATCGGAGCGCGGCCACGCAGTAAGAGGCTTCCTGCTGCGCCCTGCCGGTGGCGTGGGCGCGGGTGTAGGTCGCCTGCGTCTCGTACCGGGCGAACATGGGCGCGTCATAGGTGATGCTGACCTTGCCGTGTTCGGCGGTCACCCGCACGTGCAGGAGCTGTCCGCACGTGGCGAGTAGGCGCGTGATCTCTGCGGCTGCGGTCCGGACGGCGGCGAGGACGCCGGTCGGCTCGGCTTCGATCGGACGGCGGACATCGCTTACCGCCACGTCTTCGATGATCGCACCCGTGCCGGGCTTGATCAGGAGGAACGTGGCATGCAGCGACTTGCGGCACGTGTCGCCGATGCTCCACACCCCGTGCAAGTGGACGGCGGGGCCGTGGTACTCGACGGTGCTGCCGGTCGGCGCGTAGTCCAGCAGGGCCGCGCGGGCGGTCTGGCTGGCCATGTAGACGCGCCGCTGAAGGTCGGCGCGCGGGTTGCACGGCTGGTGCCACATGCACCGCTGGCAACTGGTCCGGCCGTGTCCCTCGTACGCGCTCTGCGCGTCCCTCACGGCTTCGATGGCGGCGTAAGCGGCGTTCTTCTTGATCTGGTCCATGACTGGTTCTCCCTGTGGTGGTGGGGGTGCCGCGCCCCGGTGCGGGGCGCGGCGGGTGGGGCTACTTCTGGTCGGTGGCGGCGTCGTCTTCGGCGTCGTCGGCCTTGACCTTCTTCGCGGCGCGCTCGGCGGCGGCCTTCTCGCGCCTCTCCAGCTCGGCGCGGCCTTCCGGCGTGAGCCTGGCGACGAACATCTCGCGCATGTCGTCGTCGGTGGCGAGCTGCATGATTGCCTTAATCCGCTTGGTCTCCTCCTCCGGGAGCTTCGCGGCGGTCTCCGACTTCGCCTTGGGCGTGAGCAGCAGGGCAAGCGCGTTGGACGGGTCGGCCATCGGCTCGCCCATCGTGAAATCGACCTTCTCGCCGATGACCTGCGCGATAGCGCGGGTGATCTGCGGGTGAGACAGGTTCCCGGCTGCCTCGCGGTCAACGAGCGGGCTCGCGTCGTCCTGGCCCATGCCCTTAGCGCCCTTGGCAACGAGGTCCTTGGGGGACACGTCCCAAGGCTGCGGGTTGGTGCCGTAGTCGCCCGCCCAACCGTGCTCGATGACGGCGGCCACCATGCCCGCGACGGGCATGGAGAACGCGCGCCACATCAGGCGGGCGGGGGTGCTGGCGTCGCTGGCGCGGTTGATTACGCCGTTAGCGGCGCGACGGAACCACGTCAGAACGACGGTGAGAGCGGCGGTCACCTGCTCGTCGGTGTAGCGCTCGGCGGTCTGGGCCTTGGCCTTAGCGGGAGTAGCCATTTTGGATCTTGCCTTTCGGTTGGGGTGCCCGCCCCCGGTCGGGGGCGGGCGTAGGGGATGGTTTGTCAGTGGTTCCGCTGGCGCTTCATGCGCACCGAAAGCACGTAGATGGCCAGGGCGGCACCTACCAGCAACCAGGCGCAGACCTGCACCCACAGGGGCAACCACGGTTCATCCGTCGCCACGGGCGTCGGGGTCGGCGTGGTCCGCGTAGGCGTGGCGCTGGCGGTCGGGACGGCGCTACGGCGCGTGCTGGACGCGGTGCCCGTGGCGGACGGCGTAGCGGTGACCGTAGGGGCGGGCGAACCGTCCCGACCGTTCCTGCCGTCCCTGCCGGGCGTACCGGCGTTGCCCTGCGGGCCGGTCGTACCGGCAACGCCAGGCGTACCGGCGGGACCGGTCGCACCGGGCGCGCCCTTCTCGCCCTTCTCGCCCTTCGGACCTGCCGGGCCCTGGTCGCCCTGGTCACCCTTCGGGCCCTGGGGGCCTGCCGGACCCTGCTCGCCCTTCGGACCCTGCGCCCCTGCGGGTCCAGGGTCGCCGGGGTCGCCCTTCTCGCCCTTCTCGCCGGGCTCGCCCTGCGGACCCTGCGAACCGTTAACACCGGGCTCGCCCTGCGGTCCCTGCGGACCCTGCTCGCCCTGGTCGCCCTGCACGGACACGTAGGGGATGCACACCGCGAACGAGAGTGCGGCCCCGCTGTCCATCGCGGTCGCCGTGACGGTCGGGCAGAACGTGCCCGTAAGGGTGACGGTCGGCGCTGCGACCGGTGTGGCACCGATCGCGCTGGGCGCTAACCCTGCCGTGATGGCCAGTACGGCGGCGGTGAGTGCGACGCTCGTAAGCGCCGCCCCCGCTGCCTTGGCCTGTCGTGTGTTCTTCATGGCGATCACTCTCGTTCCCTACGTAATGGGACGTCCAGGGCTGTCAAGTTTTTGTTATCGACACGTTATGAAAATCGGGCGCTGACATACCCCCGCCCCCTATCTGACCAGCGGTTCAGCATTAGGAAAGAAACCTAACTAAACTCCAGGCCGCGCCGAACCAAGATCCAACCACCCACAAACAGCCGCCGGCATAGCCCACCCACACATCTCTTGGGCTGGTTGCCTTCGACTTGCTGTTGTCGCTTCTGAGGGCCTCTGTGGTGTGTCTGGTCTCCTTGTACCGGTGCGCGTGTGTTCGTTCGCGTGTGTGGACGCTGTCAGGTCTTTTGAGCGTGTTCTGTCTGCGTTGTCGCTTGCGCTTTGCGTTGTGCGCTCATGCGAAAACCCGCCATCGACGACCAGGTGCGTTGGCCTGGGTGCGTCGGTGACGGGTTTCGGGGTGGTGTCGCCTTGGGTCAGTCGGCGGCGAGTCGGTCTGCTGCGCAGGCTCGGCAGGGTTCTTCCATGTACGGGTGGGTGGGGCACATGCGGCCTACGCCTCGGTGCGCTCCTGGTAGGGGTTCGGGCTTGGGCAGGTGTTCATGGGGGTTGGCGCGGAGTGCGCGTTGCACGTACCTGGCGGGGTTTTTCACGGTGCTGCGGGCTCTGCTGAGGATGTGGTCTCTGATGTGTGCGGCTTGCTGGTCGGTGATGGGGTGCGCGGCGAGCGCAGCGAGTTCGCGCTTCACCATGGCGTCTACTGCTGAAAAGTCCTGTCCGTCTGTCTGGTTGTCGTCGCGTTCGCGAGCGGGGTACGGCGGGATAGATGACTGACTAGAGAAGTTGTTTTGGGAGTGGGATTGGGATGGGATTGGGGCAGCGTCTTCAGACACGTCGCCGGACACGTCTTGAGACGCGTCTCCGCGTGATCTTGTGCGGTCGCGTTTCCCTTCCAACCACCGCTCTTGACGTGCACGTTTAGCCTCACGCCCCTCCCTGATCTTCTCAGCGGACGGTTGATATTCGAGGTAGTCGTGCACGCACCAACCTGAGTCCGTTTCCTCCCACAATCCGACCGAAACCAGCTCACTCGCGTACCGTTTCGGAGCTCGTACGTCGCTCACAAACTTCAGCTCACGCTCCGGGATCTGCCCATCGGACAGGTTGGCGTTGCACCAGCACAACGCCGAAACGTACAACCGGAACGCCTGGTCAGACAGGTGCCGCACCTTCCGATGCGTGGGGAAGGGATCATCGAGTCGAACCCACGCCATCAGACCCGCGCCCCCTTCCTGCTGTTGCAGGACCGGCACAGCACCCGCAGGTTCTCCACGGTGTCCTCTCCGCCCAATGACCATGGAAAGATGTGATCAAGGGTCAGGTCTTGGATGGCGCCGCACAGAACGCAGCGGTCGCCGTCGCGGTCGAAGACGAAGACCCGGACGTTAGACGGTATGGTGCGGCGGTAGTCGTCCCTTTCGACCGTCCACAAGGCGATCGGCCGGCCGCCTGGAACAGCCGGTACGGCGTGAGGCATCAGCCAGCCCTCCCCCGACCGTTCCCATAGCCGAGTGCGGACCAGGTCAGCGACATGAGCGCGCCGAGCGCCGAGCGAACGAGGTGTCCCCTCTGGAATGAACCCCGCCGTCGAGTAGGCCACGCACCATGACCCAGCCATCGCCCACAAGCCAAGAGCCGCTGGGCTCGCCGCTAGGACCGCTGGATGCGAGTGAAATCCGTCATCGACCTTGAACCACGGCATGCTGTGTGCCGCCTTCCTTCCCTATATGCGAAGCGGGGGCCGCCACCGAGGGAAGTGGTCGGCCCCTACCGTAAGCGGTCGCTGGCGCACGTCGTCAACGAGCCCGCGGTGGACGCCCCGACAGGTCGTACATGTGGCGCCGCTCCGAGTTGGACAGCACGTCGTACGCCTCGGTCACGCCTTTGAACCGTTCGGCCGCCGCGGAGTCGCCCGGGTTCTTGTCGGGGTGGAGCTCGCGCGCGAGACGCCGGTACGCGGTCTTGATGTCCTGCTGCGTGGCGGCCTGGTCGACGCCGAGCCGCTCGTACAGCTCGCCGGCGCGCGGCCGCGGCCTTGGCCTGGGCGGCGGCTCCTCCTTCTTCCGCTTTCTCGGGCCGGGGCACGTCGCGGTGTGCGGCATCATCAGCTTCTCGTGCGGGGCGATCGGCTGGTCCTTGGTGACGCGCCTCGACCGGAGCACGCCGTGCAGGTCTTTTCGCACCGCGGTGTTGCCGCCCGGGTCCGGCTGGAGGTCGACGGCGAGCCACTTGCCCGCTTCTGTCTTCGTCCACCGGACCATCCGGCCGCATCCGGGCCGGCCGTGGTCGCCGCACCGGCCGACGTCAACCTTGGAGAACACGCACCACCTCGCCGCTCACCCGCCGCCGCCCCCTCCCGACCGGCCGAACCCTCCGCGCTGGATCACAGTCCCCCTGCGGGTGGTGATCTCCGCGTTCGCTGGCTTGAGGCTGGTGCCGCCGCGCACGTATCCGGGCCGGCTCGTGGTCGACGAGCCGTACAGCCAGTGGTAGTAGGCGGCGTGGGATCCGCCGTCGCAGTACCGGTCGTCCACGATCTGGTAGGTGCCGTCGGCCTGCTTGGTGGCGAGCACGCAGTCGGCGACCACCTCGGGGTCGTCGTCCGGGGCTGTGGCGATCAACGCGACAACGGCGCTGGCGAGGATGGTCAGCGTGACCACTGCGAGGCCGCATCCGTCTCCGTCTCCGCTGCGGCGCCGGTAGCTAGGCATCGGCGGTCACCGCCTCGGACCGGACCACGGACACCGGGCAGACACACGCCGCGATGAAGCACACGTACAGTACGTGAGGCCGCGCCGCATCTGCTGGACGTGCCGGTCGCACGTGAGGCCCTCGCGGGTGTGCCCGTGCTCGCACCGCGCGGTGACCTTGGTCGTGCTGTCGGCGCCGCACGGCGTGCCCAGGGCGATCGCGGTCACGGCCGTGCAGACGAGCGCGGTCATCGGGTTCCCTCCGTGTTGACGAAGAAGCGGGACAGCTCCCGCATCGCCTGGTCGGTCGCGGTCTTGCGGCGTCGCTGCACCTCGTCGTCGAGGTAGCGCTTGAAGTCGTCCGGGTACTGCTGGACGAGGCGGTCGAGCGCCGCACCGTGCGAGGCGTTGGCCAGCTCGGCCGCGCCTTCCGCGAACGGCAGGTGCAGCGGGCACAGCGAGCGGTACCGGCCGCCGACAGCTTCCGGGGCGGTCCGGTCGGGCCGGCTCGACGTGTGCTGGACGAGGACGACCGCGACGGGCGGGCCGCACGGGATGCCGCGCGCCTTGCGGGTGATGGCGCACGCGGGGTGGTCACCTTCGCGCCAGCGACGTATCCACGTGCTGCGGTGCCGGTAGGTGTGGTTCGTGTCGCCGAGCAGCACGAACCCGTGGCCAGGGGCCATCTCTCTCACCAGTTCACCGCCTCATCGACGATGACGAGGTTCGCGGTGGCGCCCTTGAACGGGCCGTGCTTGGCGCGGCGGTCGTCGGCCTGGGCGAGGTATTCGCGGCCGGAGTCCGTCAGCTGGACGCGCCACACGCCGAGCCGGGGGTGGTCGACGGCGATGTGCCCGAGCTGGGACGGCACGCGGAACGTCTCCTCTCGGGTGGAGTACTCGGTGCCGTCGAGCCGGCGGCATCCTCGAGGTGCGGGCTGGAACAGAACGCCGTCGCCCTGGTCGTGCTCGGCGATCTGGCGGAGCAGCGCGACGGAGGCGCGCTTGAGCGGCTGAGGGGAGGTCACGGCGCTACTCCCCCTCGGGGTCCTGGTCGGCGCCGCCCTCTTGGTCAAGGAACCGCTTGCGGACGAGCTTGATCCCGTATGCGTCGCCACCGCGGGCGTGGGCCTTCGTGAACTCCCACGTGGGCGGCCGGTCAGCAAGGACTGTGCCGTGGTCCATCACCGTGTTCTTGACGACGGCGAACGCGCGCTCGCTGTCCATCGGGAAGACCCGGTGGCCGTGGACCTCCTGCCAGAGGACGTACTTGCCGTAGCCCTGGGCGGCGCGGACGTTGTGCAGCCTCAGGTACGCCTCGAACGGGTCGGCGCCGCCCCAGACGATCTCTTCGGGGTGCGGGTAGCGGTGGGGGTGGCGGATCAGGTTGCCGAGCTGGTCAAACGGGACCTGCATCGTGGTAACCCTCCTTATCAGGGTCGGATTTGAGGTTGAGCCAGCGCCGCGCGAGGGCCGCGCCACGCTGGTACGTCTCGGTGTGGTCGCCTCGTGGTGTGGGGGCCCAGGTGCTGCGTTTGGCCTCGGTCGGCCGCCAGCCGTGACCGACCTGCGCGGTCACGTACGACAGGGCGAACGCGTGCGCGTCGGATCTCTCCTCCTCGGGGAGCTCGTCGCGCTCGTGCACGCGGTGCGCGAGCGCCCGGGCGGCCTCCTCGATAGCGCGCTGCAGCGCCTGGGCCGACGTCACGACCGCGCCTTGCGCTGCGGCCTGCGCTCCACCAGCTTGTAGTGGCAGGCAGCGGCGATGTAGCGGTCGATCATCCTGCGGCTTCTGCCGGTCTCGGTGCAGATCTGGTCGACGGTCAGCCCCTCGTTGACGAGCTGGGCGACCTTCTCCACGGCGGCCCGGCCGAGGCGGCCCTTGGGCAGCCAGACCGGGGCGCCGGTGTCGGGTTCGTCGATAACGCATCCGGCCTCGAACAGTTCCCGGATGATGATCTTGGCCGTGGGAGTGGCCTTCCTCCGCAGGACTCGGCTGATGACCTGCTCGGCGGTGCTGGGCATGGTGTGGTTCTCCTACTGCGATGCCGTGGCGCGGAGCGCGAGCTGTCGCGCTGCTGCGATGTCGTCCGGGGTGACGTGGCCCTCGACGACGGCGAGCAGGGTCGCGCCGTCCGAGGACCAAATAGCCGTGTTACGCGGTATGGCCTTCTTGTTTCGGCTGCGGTTCCGCTTGCGCTTTACGTCGAGCGCGTCGGCGGGAGTTAGCACGCTGTGTCTCCTTCGGGTCAGGTAGGGGAAGCTGGTAGCCGACGATCTCACCGTCGACGATGACGGGCTCGCCGAGTTGCTTCGGCTTGCGTGGCATCAGGTCCTCGGCTTGTCGTCGTCCTTGGTGAGGCCCATGAGCCGGAAGTACGGCGCGGCCACGAACCCGACCATGCAGACGAGGAAGATGAGGACACCGCCCGGCTTGCTGTCCTGGTAGGTGATCCAGGACGCGCCGCAGGTGACGGCCACCATGACGAGGAACGCGACCAGGCGGCTCACGCGGACACCCGCCTTACGGTGTTGACGTCCTTGAGGACTCGCCGATGCGTGGCCGGGAGATCGAACGCAGGGTGACCGAGGTAGTCCAGGCCGAGCCAGCGCAACCACGCGGCGTCGCACTCGTCCTCGGTGGCGAACTCAACGCCGGCCCGCTTGAGCGCGGCGGTGGCCATCTGGCTCTTAGTCGCGTCGCCTCTACTGGTGGCGTAGATCTTGAGGTGCATCACGTTGACCAACGCGAGCGTCACGCCAGACCGCCAGCAGGCGAGCCGGACGTTGCCGCTGATCTCCGCTAGGCGGTGCGCCGCTGCGGAGCGCAGGCTGGCCGCGTAGTCCTCCAGCACAAGCATGTCCGGCTTGAGCCGGAACAGCACGTCGTAGACGTGGGCCTGGATGTGGTCCATCCGGGCCAGGTCGTCGGCGAGAGACCTGGCGCCCTTCACCTTCGGAGCAACGATCGCTTCGGTGCTGCCGTCCGGGAGCGCGAGCCCGGACTGCTCGGCCGCGAGGTCAAGCCCTACGACGCGGGGAAATGTCATGTCCAATCCTTCGGGGTGTCGATGTCGTGCAGGTCGTGATCAACCACGTAGTCGAGCCAGGCGGCTAACCCTGCCTGGCCGGTGACGTCGTCCGGTTTCAGGGCTCGGGCCCGCCTGTCGCGTCGCGCGCGAGCGGCCCGCTTGTGCTGGCGACGCAGCCACAGCCCGTACAAGACCAACCCGGCCGCGGCCGACACCGTGATGGTGCCGACCACGGCCAGGAGGGAGACGACGAGGTCTTTCACGGGGTGGGCTGGGTCTCCGCGACGGCGTCGAGTTCCTCGGTGTCGTCGTTGGGCGAGATTCCGGCCTCGGTCAGGCGGGCGCGGAGCGTCGCCTGTCGCAGGTGCGCGAGCGCGAGGTCGCGCCGCAGCTCGTGAACCTCCCCGGCGAGGTCGGCGTGCGCCTGGATCGCGCGGTGTGCCGCGTCGACGGCGTTATCGTGCTGGGCCTCGGTCAGTTGCATGCGGCGTTCGAGCTCGCGCCGCGTTGCCTCCTGGCCGAAGGCGTAGCTGAGCGGGCAGCACACGATGAGCACGAGCTGGACCGTGATGAACGTCCAGATCCCCGCCGACACGAAGCTGAGGCCGAGGTACGCGGCCGCGGCCGCGACGACGAGCCCGCGCTGGCGTCGGGTCAGCCGGTTCCACCACTCTTCCATCAGGCGGCCTGCCCTTCGAGTGCGCCCAGCACGTCGACGAGCGTCGCGCGGTCGTTCCAGAAGGCCAGCCACCGCGGCGGCGACGCCTCGTCCTTGGGCCGGCCGAGCACCGCGGCGATCTCGGCGCAGACCTGCTGCGCGACGTCCCAGCGGGCGAGGTAGCCGGGGTCCGTGCTGGACGGCTTGACGCAGGCCAGCTCCGTGACGGGCAGGCCCGCAGCGAGGCTGATGGCTCCCACCAGGTCGAAGCCGGGTGTCGTGGGACTCTCGGAGTAGTACCTGCCCTGGATCCAGCCGCCCGTCCTGAGCATGTCGGCGGCTCCGGCCCGGACGGCGGCCGTGCCGGGGACGGTGAGGGTGGTCATTTGACGATCTCGCTTTCCAGGAGAAACGGGGACGACGCGGCGAGGATGACCGCAGCGGCCAGGACCGCGAGCAGCACCAGCCCGATCAGCGCCCACAGATCTGGGCGGTCGTCGCGTCGGTTCACTGGCCACCGCCAGGCGCCCAGTCGAGTTCGTCTGGCGTGACCTGCACGAGCTCGACGCGAGTCGGGGAGCCGGTTGCGCGCGCCTGGTCGGCCAGCCGCCGCCATTCGCCTGCGGCGTGCTCGATCGTGAGTAGCTGGTCTGGGTTCATCGCCGTGTTGTTGACGAAGACCAGCCAGTACGTCTCTGTCGCTGGGTCCCCGGAGGCCTTCGGGAAGGCGTCTGGTGTGAGTTTTGTCGTCACGCGCGGCTCGACTCCGGGAGTCGAGCCGGCTGGGCGGCGGTGGCGAGGGGTTCACTTTTGCACTGATCACCCGCAGGCTCGGGCTTGCCGTCGATGTCGTGGTACCAGCCGAAACCGGTCATCCACTTGGCGGTGCGGCCGCACGTGGTGCACTCGGTGGTCTCAGAGGGCTGGCTGCTGCTGGGGTCGCGGTTCAGGTCGGCGTACCGGATGAGGGCTTCCAGCTGGCGGGCACGCTGCTTCAGGCCCGCGATTTCCTGGTCGGCGCGTTGCCGGACCTGCTCGGCCTGCCCCAGCAGGCTGTTGCGCTGGCCGACGAGCATCTGGATCGTGTCGGCGGTGAACATCGTGCCGAGCGGGTCGTTGGGGCTGATGCCGAACTGCTCTTCGCTGGTCATAGCCAGTCCTTCCAAGGGGAGAGTCAGGGGTTGGTGCCGTCCGGGCGTCCTGGCTGTGCGCGGACGCCCGGACGGGGCTATCGGTTGCGGCCGGGCTCGCTGCTCCGGGTGATGGACGTTCCGCCAATCGAGGCGAACTCGATGCGGCGGACGATCACGCAGCCGGTGCACTTGCACTCGGCGAGCAGGTCGCGCTCGTTGTTGTTGCGGTACGCCCAGGTCGCGTGTCCGGCGAGTTCCTCGCGCATGACGCGGAGCATGTGGTCCCGCTCCCAGCGCACTTCTGCGAGGTTCTCGGCCAGCTCAGCCTCTCGGCAGTCGCACGCGGGGTGGTGGTCTGCGCAGGCTCGCCAGCGCGGATCCATGGTGTTCTTCGGCAGCGGCAGGACCAGCGGAATCTCCGGGCGCTTCTCGCGCCACCGGGGCGGTCTGAACCGCACCACGTGGCGCACGGCCACCTCTGTGGACGCCATCAGAAGCCGCCGCCCTGCTGCTCACCCTGCTGGGCCTCGGCCGCCTGCTTGGCGGCGCTAACCATGGTCTCCCAGGTGGCGCGGGGCTGCTCCGCGCCGAGCGCCGCCTCCAGCAGCTGGGCCACCGCTTCCACCTGCTCGAATGTCAGGTCGTCGGCGTTCATGATCGGCTGCTCCAGGATGATGGACAGGTCCTGGAAGCGGTCCTCGCCGTTGGTGATGCCGATCCGGGTGAAAGACTCGTCGATCTGCTTGTAGAGGCTGAGCCGCCGCTTGGCGCGCTCAACCAGGAGCCGCTTCAGCTCGTCGATGGCGGACTGCGCCTGGCCGTGGGTGAGGTTCTTCGTCGAGCCCTCGACCGGGACCTTCAGGAACTCGGACAGCCACGCGAACCGTGCCTCGTCGTTCAGCTTCGTCGATCCGCGCCCAGTGTGCACGGTGATCCCGGCGTCCGTCATGAGGATGCCCAGCTCGCGCAGCTGATCCTTGTTCGCGGGCTCGTCCTCGACGACGTCGCCCTCGACGGGCTCGTCGGCGTCGGCCGGAGGCTGCTCGCCGCCGGCGAGCTTCTCGTCCGGCGCCGCGGCGACCGGCCCGCTGGCGGGCTCGGCGCTCGCCTGCGCCTCCTCCGGCTCCATCACGGTGGGCGGCAGGTGCTCGCCCCGGCCGAGCGCGCTCTCCACCGCGGCGGCCTGCGCCGGCGTCAGGTCAGCCGCCGACCGGAAGGTGTAGTCCGGGTGGACGAGATGCAGGTAGCCGAGCTTGTCAGTCACGCCCTTCTCGTCCATCAGCTTGGCCAGGCGGCGAAGCTGATCGGTGGTGGCCTTGACCACGCCGGTCACCTCCTGCGAGGCCGTGGCTGCCTCGCGCACCGAGGCGCCCGCCTCCACCCTGGCGTCGGTGACGACGTACGAGCCGTCCGGGTTCATCTCCGCGCCCAGCTCCTCCGGCACGTAGGTGAAGCCGAGCAGCGCCTCCTTGCAGGCTTCCCGGGCGCATTCGGACACCGAGCGGGCCTTGAGCATCTGCTCGGGGTACTTGAGGTAGTTCTCGTTCTGCTTGATCAGCCCGGCCTTCCGGGCCCGGTCCATCGTCCACGTCGCCCGGAACTCGAAGTCCGGGTCGTCGGCACGGATGATGGTGGTGACGGCCTTGACGACGTTGCCTTCGTCGTCGTGCTCCACCCACGTGCGCAGCTTGTGCCCGGCCTTACGGACCAGCGCCGACATGAGGCCTGCCGACGCGGTCGGCTTGCCCTTGATGATGTGGACCTCGGTGATGGCGACCATCGGCTCGACGCCGAGCGCGATGCCCCACTCGACCGCGTACAGCACGTTGGCGGGCTGCTTGCGGTAGGCGTCCGGCAGCAGGCCCGCGTTGGACAGGTCCTGCGCGTACTTGATGCGGGCAGGCATGTCCCACGTGGCGATAGCGGGCAGGTTGGGGGTTGCTGCGGTCATGCTGCGACTCCTTGCAGTTCAGGGGTGGGAAGGTCGGATTCGACGACCAGGAAGGGGGTGCCGCCGCCCTTCGCCTGGCGGCGAGCCACGTTGTCGAGGCCGAACCGGGCGCGGCCGGCCAGACCCATCGCATCGAGCAGCTCGGCGCGGGCCTTCTCAGCTCGGGCCTTGGCCGACTTCGCTTCGGCGGCCGCCGCCTTCTCCTCCGCGAGGGCGGGGAGCCAGCGGGCGGCCTGCTCGTCGGTGATGTCGTAGATGAGTTCGTTGTCGATGTCGGGGTGCCGCTTGCGGATGGCCTTGACGGTGGCCTTGTGGCCGTCGACGGGCGGCATCTCGTCCCACGCGATGCTGAGCAGGAACTCCTCGGCCTGCCTGCGCATCCACTCGGCGTCGGCTTCGTCGGGCAGGATGTGGTACTCGCGGAAGTCGAAGCCGCGGCCGATGACGACTGCGACCTTCCACCACGGCAGGCCGGTCACGTCGAGGTACCAGCGGACCTGGGTGAGGTAGTGGAACGGGATCTCTGCGGTTCCGGAGGTCCCCCAGCCGCGGCCGTCAGCGTCGGTCTTGATCTCCAGTCCGCCGACCACGCGACCGTCCTGCAGAAGGAACCGGTCGGGGTTGGTGAGCTGCCAGTCCCGATCCGGGTCAGCGTGCACGTACGTCCCGGCTTCGACGACCTCGAACTCGGGGTGCTCGTGAGCGAACCAGGCGGCCACGCCAGGCTCCAGGAAGTGGCCGCGTGACTGCTGGTCGTTCTGGGGGTCGGGTTCGATGAGTCCGGCTTTCTCGCACCACAGGCTGTACTTGGACTGCCACTTGGACAGGCCGATGATCGCGGCGACGTCGGATCCGCCGATGCGGTGCTGACGTGCTGCGTGCCACTCGGGGCTTCCGGAGGCCCACCGGCCGAGGTACCGGCCGGTGGGTGTGACGAGGGTGGTCATCAAAACGGGGGCTCCTGGAACTTGCGCTCGCGCCCCTCGCGGACCAGGTGCCACGGTCCCCGGATGGACAGCATGTCGTCGAGGTCTTCCACGGCGAAGTTCCCGCCCGTGTTGACCAAGGTGACCTCTCGGTTTCCATGTCGGCGGACCGCGTACCACTCGACGTCCTGGCCGTCTTCCCAGATGTCGCCCTCGATGGGCGGCCACTTCTCGGGGGTGAGGACCTCGACGTTGATGCCTTCGGTGTGCAGCGGGATCTCGCCGACGAACTTGGTGACGCCGTTGGGCTGCGGGAGGCTGACGAACAGCTGGTCGCCGTGCTTGAGCTCGTCGGCCTCGCACAGGATGGTGATCCTCAGGCGATCACCGGGCCGGATCTTCGGCGTCATCAGTCCTCCCGCTCGCGCTCGTAGACCCACCGGTCGAAGAGGGTCAGGGCCTTCTCGGCCGGGTTGGTCTGGTCTCGCCACACCAGGCGGCGGGCCGGCTGGATCACTGGGTCGCTGGGGTGCGGGGCGCGGATGGCGTGGAGCATGTCCGTGATCTCGTCGTCGGACGGCGTGGGCAGGAGCTTCACTCGGTCACCTCGCCGATGGCCAGCTGGTAGATGGTGTTGCGGTCCCGGACCGAAGTTGCTTCAGCGACGCGGACGAGCCGCTCGACCAGGTCCATGGGGCTGCTCATCGGCACGCCGAGCGCTGCGCAGTTGATGCGGTGGATCGCCACCGGGAGCGTCGTGTACGCGGCGGGCGCTTCGGGAACGGTCTGGACCTCGACGAGGAAGCCGCTGTTCATCCAGTGGAAGATGCCGAGCCCGTCCTCGGTGAGGCCTCCCTTCCACACGTCTGGGTAGCGCTCGACGAGCCGCTCCATGTGCGCGGCCACCCGAGCCGGAGTCGCGTCGAGCGGGACGTACGCCTCAGCAAACGGGATCACGCCTGCGCTTCGCCGAGGGTGGATCACCGGGAAGTCGCTGGTGACGTCGCGGCCGGTCGCGTCGCTTACGGTGATGTCCCACACGCGGCTCAGGTGACCGGGCGGCAAGGAGGCGCGGCGGGCGAGCCCGATGCCGAGCCGGGCGTTGAACCGCTCTGCGGTGATGCGTAGCATCTCGCGCGGCCCTTCGGCGGTCTGCCACCGCGCGTTGTAGACGGGCGCGGCCACCTTGATGAAGACGGGGCTGGTGGCGCCCTCGATCGGGATGACCTGGCCGTCGCCCTGCTCCAGGTCGATCGTCACCTCGCACGCCAGGCCGTGGTACAGGCAGAGGTAGGCGGCGAGCTGGTTGGCCAGGTGGGCGGCGTTGAGGGCGGCCAGCAGGATCGCGTTGGGGAGGCGGTCGCACTCAACGCGGAACACCGGGTCGTTCTCGACGTCCTTGACGCGCTGGTTGATCATGCGGTCGGCGGCCTGCCCGTCACCGTCGAGGAGTTGGACGAGCCGGTCTCGGGCTGCCACGCCGACGTCGGTGAGCCGGTTGTTGATGACACCGTCGACGAGTTCGTCGAGGCGCTTTCCCGTGACTCTGAGGGCGGGTGCGGGGGGCGTGATGGTCATTCACTCTCCTGGCTTTGTCAGTGGTACCGCTTGCGCTTTTGGCGAGGTGTTACGTGTGGTGTCCTCGCTTGGGGCTCGGTTCCGTTTCTGCTGGTTATTGCGGTCTCGGTGCCCTATTTGATCTTGTTTCGGACAGGCTGAACCGAGATCTCAACCATATCGTGAGCATGTCCTGTGTGTCCACTTTGGTGCGTACATACGTGACAGACGCGACACTCTTGCACGTGATTTCATGATCACCTTTAGTGATCGCTTTTTTGTCCAGCCCTGGGCGACATGGCGTACACGTTGGTACTGTTGCGACAATTACGCCACGAAAGAAGGACGCCACCGTGCCCACCCCACCGCAGAGGCCTGCCGACGCGGCACTCCTCCACCACCTCCGCACCCGGCGAGACGAGCTGCTGCCCGAAGTCCCTCTCAAGGCCATCGCCGACAAGGTCGCACGGACGGCGGGCTACAACTTCTACCCCAACAAGCTGCGCCGCATCGAAAGCGGCGAGACCAGTGCCAGCGATCTCGACTACGCCTGGGTTGCCTGGGCAGTCAACGCCACGCCCAACCAGGTCGAGGAAGTCGGCCGGCCCGAGGCCGCCCGCCTGCTTCGCGAGATCATCGACAAGCACTCCCCCAAGGACACCATCCTGTCCGCAGTGCTCGCTCCCGACGTAACCCCCGACGCCGTGCAAAAGCATCTCCGGCAGAAGCTTGAGGAGATCAGGTCGGCACCAAATTTCACGCCCGAGGAGCGGGCCAGCATGGAGGAGTTCCTCATCGCCCAGATCGAGCTTCTGCTCCAGAATGTTGGGCGTCAGATGGAGATGCTCCGCTCACGCTGACCCGCAGAGATCAGTTCAGCCAGTTACGCGCGGCATGGAAGATCAACGCTGGGCGGGAATCAACTTCCGCGAGGTCCCGCATCCGCTTGATCCGCCGCAGGATCGTCGACTTGGACACATCCATCAGCCGGGCCATCTGTTCGTCCGTCTGCCCTGCCACGATGTACTGCAGGATCGACATGTCGACCGGATCCAGCTCGGTGTGCTTATCGGCGGCGGCCAGGCGGGGATCGCGCAAGGGAACTGCCTCGTTCCAATGATGCTCGAACACTACGATCATGGATTCCAGCAATGACCCGCCACGGATGAGAAGCGTGGACATCTGATCCGGATATCCACGAGGCCACCTCGGCACCAACGCCTTCTCGCGGTCGGAGATGATCAGCTTGAACGGCAGACTCTTGGCCACCCTCACGTCTGTGCCCAGTGCCACCACGTTCCGCAGCCCGGACATGGCGTTCTCATCGTCCAGCACCGCCTGCTCGTAGATGAAGCGACGCTTCGGCCGGCGCACCGTGCCGTCCGGGTTGCGTCGCGCCGGGTCCCCCGGTGCATGCACCCTCGTAAGCGGGATGAACGGGTAAGTGGCGAACTGCATCACCTCTCGGTGTGCTCCGAGAGTGAGATCGTCGATCGCGGCCCCGACGCGCTGACGCGATTTGAGGACCTCCACGGGCGCGTTCGGGCCGTACTGAGTGTTCGCCTCGTACACCTCGCGCAGTTCTTCCGCCTGCAGCTTCAGACGCGCGAGGCTCACTTCCGCCTGTGCCACGACAGGCTGCAGAGCGAAGTCCGGGTGGCGCGCAGTGGCGGGTTCACCAACGACAAGTCCGACATCACGCAAGCGTTCGAGTGCGTACTCGGCGGGCAGACCGCCGAAACGTTCCAAAAGCTGCTGCGTCGACGTTGGGCCTTCCTCGATCAAGTAGATGTAGATCGAGGCCCCGGTGTCGCCGATCCCCATGGGCACGGCTTGATCTCCTTCGTTGCATCCCGGTTGGTTACAGCCGCGCCCGCGCTGGTTGGTGGAGCAGCGCGGCGGTGCTGCGTGCATGTTCCAGGCCGAAGCGGTAGGCCCGGCGCCAGGCCGCCACGGCGCGGTGGACCACGACCGCCAAGGTCGCGACTAGCACTGCTACGCCGGCCCACAGCAGGATGACCGCCCCGGTCATGCCGGAAAGGCCTGTTGCGATGGTGGCGGCGGCCACCGCGGCGGCCACCGAAGTGGCCGCCGCGGCGATGTACATGGTGAGCGTTTCCAAGATCTACCAGCCTCCGGCGTCGCTGTCGGCTGACGCCGAGACCTTGGTGGTGGTCACGGTGGTCGTCGACTCGGTGACGGTGCGGGTGATGGTCTTGCTGCCGTCAGGGTTGTAGACGGTCTGGATGGTCTCGGTCTTGGTGCGGGTGCCTGGCTTGGTGGTGCTGGTCGGCGTCGCGCTCGCCTCAGGGGTGGGCGGGTTGAGGGTGAGCTCCGCGGTGGGGGTGGGCTGCGCAGTGGCAGTCGCGCTTTCGGATGCGGACACGCTCGGCGAGGGAGAAGGGCTGACAGGGTCGGCCCAAGCAGAGGAAGAAGCGCTTACGGCGACGAGCAGAGCGGTGCCGGAGATAGCGAGGGCGGCGCGAAGACGCGTGATCATTGTCAAGAGCTGCTTTCAAAGCGAGATGGGTAGCGCGTAGGTGCGACACGGAAGCCGGATAGCGGTTTCCGCTTGGCTGGCATTACGCACCGTGCGCGTCGGAGCGATCCATGTAAATCCTTGAATGACGGGTATGTCCAGATGAACGGGTTGACACTTTAGACACATGACACTTTGTTGTCACCGTCAGACAAGCCGGAAAGGAACCGTCCGTAACGATCGGGCATCAGCGGCGGTTCAGCAGTACCCCGGTGTTTCGCACCTGACCATGACTGGCTAAGTTGACCACGGCCCTATCTGTGGGTTGACCCCCTAAGGAACGCACATGACACGCATCGCCGCGATCGCCATGAGCATTGTCTTCATCGTGGCGCTCATCGAGCACGCCCTAAAAGGCACTGCGCCCGCCATGCTCGTCGCCCTGGCCGCGCTCGCCATGGTGAGCGTCACCGCGACCGCGGCACTCGGCCGCCCCCGCCGCCTGGCCGGCCTCGCCTACCGCCGCGGCTATCAGGACGCCAGCCGGACGCCTTAGCTCTCCTCGCGTTCCTTGACGAAGGTGCCCTTCGCGGCCACCGTCACGACCAGGCCCTGCTCCTGCAGCAGGGCGATCGCGGCCCGCACCACCTTTCGGGACATCTGGAACTGCTCAGCCAGCGCCACCTCTCCCGGCAGGCAGTCGCCCGGCATGTAGCGGCCGTCGCGGATCTGCGCGGCGATCGCCTCGGCCAGCTTCTCGCCCTTCGTCGCCTCTCGACGAACTTGCGTTCCCTCAGGGCCGACGAAACGGCCGTGCCGACCGCGTGAGTGGATCAGACCCTCCTGGCGCAGCTCCCGCAGAGCCGCGCGGATCGCCGGCGAGGACAGCTTGTAGGTGGCCATCAGCTCTGGCTCCTTGGGCAGCTGATCTCCTGCCTTCAAGGTGCCCTTCGCGATGCCTTCGCGAATGTCGTGCAGCATCCGCCCGGTCGCTGACATCGGCGGCGTACAGCCTTTGGGATCGGTGACGAACGAGCCGGAGCCTTGCACGGTGACGATCAAGCCCTTCCGCCTCAGGCGCTCGAGACCAGATCGGACGGCCGCGCGGCCGACGCCATACGCGGCTTGCAGGTACGGCTCGGACGGTAGCTGGTCACCTGGACGGAGTCTGCCCGCCTCGATATCGGCCAGCACGCCAGTCGCGACGCGCTCCCCCGGCGTCATGGCGGGGGCCTCGTCGAGGGATGTGGTCACGCGACTACGGTACCCCCGACACCCGACAACAGGTACACCTATTGGGACGCGTTGGGTGGTTTTGGGTAGGTGCCCCGGCCCGGGACGGTGTAGACGACGTCCTGCTCGCGCAGAAGCCCGAGCGCCCGCCGCACCGTACCCTTGGCCACGCCGTACTCCTGGGAGAGCTGCGTCTCGGACGGCAGCGGTGTCTCCTCGCTGAACCGGCCGGCCCGGACCTTCGCGGCCAGGTCGTCGGCGATCGACTGGAACTGCCAGCCGGCGCGGGCCTCCCGCGGTGCATTTTGCGGCCCGACGAACGAGCCTTCCCCTCGCACGGTATAGATCAGGCCCGCCTCGCGCAGCTCCTTGATGGCTCTGCGGGCGGTGATCCGTGCGACGCCATACTGCGCCATCAGCTCCGACTCCGAAGGGACCAACGCGCCCGGGCCCAGCTCGCCGTCATCGATGCGCTTGCGGAGCGCATCGGCGAGCTGGTCGTAGAGCGGCCGCGGGCCGCGCGGGTTGAGCTGCACGTCACGGACGCTAGATGTCCTGGTACGTGCTCCCATCGGCGACTACATGTAGTTAGCAATTCTAATCCTTCTATTAAATCGTCTAGTACAAGCCCTAGACCGATAGGGACAGGTGCCATTACCGTGTGGATATGCCACCCAGAGACCACCACACCTCACGCATTCCGCCGGACAACACCGGGCTGCCTCAGGGCCTGGAGGAAGCCCTGGTTGTACTGGCTCACGACATCTGCGTCTGCGGAAAGCCGATCGTCCTCATGGGAAACGGCAAGTACCGCTCCACTGAGTGGCAACTCGCCGTTGACCGGTTGAAATGCCTCATCAACAGGTACCACCGGCCCGCCACGGAGGAAGACAAGGCCGCCCAGACAGCGCAGGTGCCCGCGCCCCATCAGTCGACGAGACGCATCCGGGTCACCGCACCCTGCAACCGTCCGACGCTTGGCGCGGGAGACTGGATGTGAGCGGCTACACCATCATTCCCCAGGTCATTGCCTACAGCGGCGAGATCGTCGACGACCCGATCATCTACGTACCGGACGACGGCACCGACCGAGGAGAGAGGCTCTCTTACCAGGACCCGAAGTCGTCCGACTACCTCAACGGTGTGCTGCGCGCCCGCGTGAAAACGAACCGGGCTGGTGTGGTCCGCATGCGCAAGCTGAACACCCGGCGGCAGTGGGCGTGCATGGATCACGGCATGTGCCAGGTGTGCGGCAAGTTCGCGCGCGATCCGCAGACGAAGCGCCTCTGGTGGCTGCTCGTGCCCCCGGTGTTCGAGCAGGTCGACGTCGACTCCGGCCGCACCAACGCGCCACCCATCTGCCAGACCTGCATCCCGTTCGCGCTGCGCGACTGCCCCATGCTGCTCAGGAACGTCACGTTGTGGTCGGTGGGCTGGACGGAGTCAGCCGGAGTGCTGGGCGACCTGTACCGGCCTAACGTCTGCGGCATCCCGCACCTGAAGCTCAAGAACGTGTTCGTCCCGTGGGACAACTTCCGCCGCCTGCCGGACACGCTCGCCACGAGCCAGGTCCTGCTGCTGAAGGACATGCGGCAGCACGACCTCCCCGAGCCGGCGCCACCGGACCCCGAACCGATCCATCCTGTGGGGGTGCCTGAGCTGGCGTGGCCACCACCTCGCACCCAGGACCGCGCTTCCCCGCACAGGTCCTGATGGGGTCCAGCCGCACGGTGCCCCGGTGGTGGCCACGCCACCCGGAAACGACGAAGGCCCTGATCCCAGATGGGATCAGGGCCTTCGCGATGAAGAACGGCCAACAGGCCAGTGATCAAAGCCTAGCCGATGGGCTTCGCGTTCGAGCGGGTCCGCGACAGAACGGGCATCGCGTCCCGCGTGACCTCGAACGCCGCCAGATACCCGCCGTCACTCTCGCTGATCAGCCCCACGCCGTAGTCGACGCCGCACGGCTGGCACCGTACCGAGAACTCCAGCCAAGCATCCGCCTTCAGGTGCGCCCACCGCGGGCAGCACGGCATCATCGACCACAGCATGCCGCCCCGCGCCAGCTCGGTGTACCGGTGGATGACGACTCCCTGGACCAGCTCGCGGTCCCCGATCGTCTTCGTCGGCCCGTACACGGTCGGCGTCGGGGCTTCGCTGGTCGACCAGGTCTTCGCGACGATCTCGTACCCGGCGCGTTCGATCGTGTCCTCCATCTGCCCGATCAACTGCTCGGGCTCCAGCGCGAGCTGGCCTGGGTCGCCCAGCAGCACGCGCAGGTCCTGCCGGTAGCCAGTCATGCCACCTCCAACGCCGTGGCGTAGTGCGCGAGATACGTCTCGAGCCCATCGTCGTCGCCGGCGCGGCGGAAGTCCGGGCCGATGAAGCTCGTCATGAGCTTCGCCCCGCCGAGGAGAGTGGCGACCAACTCGGCCAACTGCTCGGGCGTCGGGAGCACGCGGTCACCGAACCAGGTCATCTTGTCGACCACGTCGAACGGGCTCTCGCCAGGGACGCACCTGCTGTACGCCCAGCCGCGCTCCTCATCCCAGTAGAACAGCCGGTCGCCGGGCGCCTCGTTCGGGTCGCCGAGGTGCAGCACGCCCGCGCGTATCGGGTCGTTCGTGGTCTGGAGCCCGTTGATCTCGACGCCTCGGGCGATGACGGCGTTGCCGCACGCCTCCATGTACGGCTCGTGCAGGGTCTCGCCGATCACTGCTGTCCCTCCGGGCGGTAGGTGATTTCTTCGCGGATCTGCGGCTTCCACGCGTCGACGTCGACGGCCTCCAGGTCGGACAGGACGCGCGACAGCAGCTGCTCCCACTCCTCGACGCGGGCCCGCTGAGAGACGGGGATGGGGTAGGAGGACGGGCCGTTGAGCTGTCCACGCAGCATTTCGACGGCCGAGCCGATGCGCGACCGGCACGTCTTGACCTCCGTGCCAGCGTGTACCATCGCGCCCCACGGGCGGCGCCTCTCGTGGAACTCCCGCTGTCCTTCGCCCGGCTGCTGCTGCTCGGGCAGCTTGCCCTTAGCCACGGTTCTTCTCCTCCAGGTACTTGGCGAGGCTGTTCGCCCACTCTCGCGGGATCTGCGCGCGCGCCTCGGACAGCAGTCGGGCCGGGTCCAATCTGCTGGACATCACAGGCCTCCGTTCTGCTCGGCACGGAACTCTGCGGCGGCCGGCTCGCAGCACACCGGCTCACCGACGACCTGGCCCTCGTAGGCCTCGGGGTGCTCGGCGAGATCCGCCTCGGTGACGGTCTCCCAGTCGTATCCGCAGAATGAGCACACGGCGCGCTTGTCGAACTCGACCTTGACGCCGCGCACGTGGTCGACGTGGCGGTGTGTGGCGGCCGCAACCCTGTCGAGCAGGAGCAGAGTCGCAGCGTGGTCGCCGCGCGGGAGCACGTCTCGCAGGTCGGGCGTGATGACGAGACGGTAGTTGGAGTGGATCTCGCGTCTCATCGGCAGTGACCTTTCAAGGCGGCTTCCGCGCGCAGCCGCAGCAGCGCGTGGGCGATAGCGCCTACGGGGCCGCGGTGCTGGCCGCCCGCGTTGAAGTAGTCCTCGGCGGTTCGGCAGAGGAAGCGGAACTGCAGCTCGCCGTCGCTGTTGATGCACTGCTCACCATCGAGGGGCGGGCGCGCGGCCATCCTCTTCACAACGGGATCGAGCACGAGCTCGTCGACGGCGGACCGGTAGTGCGCGGGGGGCGGGGCGGTCATCAGTTTTCCTCCTGGTCGAGGGCCGCGCGCAGGGAGTGGACGAGCTTCTCGGCCTCGTCGAGGGCCATTTCGCTGAGGCTGCCGTCGAGGGTGCGGCCGCCGGGCAGCGGGTCGATGCAGATCGTGTTGCCGTCGTCGTGGCGGGAGACCGCGACCGGGCTTCCGGCGACGGTGTACTCGTACGGATCGCCGACCCGGCTCGCCGTGGCTCTGTGCTTCATACTGTCCCTTCCGAATGCGCTACCGCTTGCGCTTTCTATGCGTCTTCCGCTGCGTTCGCGTGTGCGTGTAGTCGGTGCTGTGGTGGTCGGAGAGCGCGCATCGCTCATCTCCGATGCTATCCGACCGTCAGACAGGTTTATACCGTTAGGGGACATCTCAGAGCCCCTCAAAACCGGACATAACGGAACATTTGAGACGCGACAAAGCAGCGGCCGAACCAATACGGTGAGACACAGCACCAACCCGCCCCGCCACCACCACCCGGAGCAGCACCATGCCCCGCAAGAAGTCCGACCCCAGAACGGTTGCGTTCGTCGAACCCGGAAAAGCGCAAGCGGAACCACAGGCACCTCGCAGGCCAATGCGCGTCCGGGAAGCCCAATGGACGAATCTCCACACCACCAGCGCCCGCCTCGACTCCACCACCGACGATCGGCTCACCGCCGCCGTGCAGCGCACCGGGCAAGGCCCGCAGGAGATCTGGGAAGACGCCATCAACTTCTTCTCCGATCGAACCGGCATCCCCGAGGAGATGCCGGCCACTGCGGACCTGAAGCTTCCAAGCCCCACGGAGTACCGCAAGGGCGGGCAGGACCTCCTCCAAACCACCGTTCGGCTCACCACCAACACCAGAGCGCGTCTCGCTGCCGCAGCGTCGCGCCTCGGCCTGGGCGGAGCCGAGACCATCATCGAGGCACTCAACGCCTGGTTCGACGAGCTGGGCATCCCCGGCGAATACGACCGTGACAAGGTGTTCCAGCGGCCCACCCTGTACTCCACCGCCGCCAAGCTCGACGAGGCGACGCGCGCGCGAGTGAAAGCCGCCGCCGAGCAGACAGGCCAAAGCATTCAAGGGGTGTGGGAGACCGCGATCAACGCGTACGCCGGCCGCCATGGTGCACCCAAGCAGATGCCGGAAGGTTCGGAGGTGGCGTTGCCGACACCGCGAACGAAGAAGCGAGGCGGAGATGACAAGCCGACGGCTGTCCGGTTGACGGAGAACACCCGGGCCCGCCTGGTCGCGGTGTGCAGTCGCCAGTCCAGGACTGGCAGCGACGTGATCGCCGACGCATTGACGGCGTACTGTGATCGTCTCGATATCCCTGCGCCCTGATCAGCACAGCTATGATCGTTCTCCTCAGGCACGATCGCCTGGGTTGCTCGAAAGGCCGCTCCCGTCCACCCGGGGCGGCCTTTCTGCGTGCTTGCAGCTGATCACCTCTCTAGGATGTCGAATGTGTCGCAGTTGTCGGCGACACCACCCCGCCACCACAGAGGAGAAGCATGCAACCCACCACCGTCGCCCCGCCTCCAACTGGCGACGAGCTTCCGCCGTGGCTCCGACCTCGCGTCCCGAATGGTTTCCGACCGCTCGACGCGCCCGCCCGGATGACCTGCGTCATGCAGAAGGGCGGCTCCGGCAAGTCCACCACCGCGGGCTGCATCGCCTGCGAGCTGGCGCTCATGGGATACCGCGTCCGCCTATGGGACGTCGACGCTCAGGGCGGCGGCGTCACCCACTGGTTCCAGCCAGCTCAGGCCGGCCAGGGCGAGCCGCTCAACCTGCTGCACCTGTTCAAGGGCGAAGCGACGGCCGACGAGGTCACCTACGCGACCCGCGTCCCGAACCTCTACATCGTCCCGTCATTCACGAGCCTCAAGCAGGTGGAGCTCGGCCCGCCTCCCGGCGTTGAGTACGTCATCGACCAGGCCATCAAGGAGACCACCGAGCCGATCGACGTTGAGATCATGGACTGCGGGCCCTCGCTCGGCCAGCTCACCATCGCGGCCCTGGTCGCCGCACCCAACGTCGTCGTTCCGTTCAAGGCCTCCGGGTTCGACCTCAACTCGCTGCGGGACCTGAACCGGACGCTGGCGCTGACGAAGAAGCGGCTGACGCCGGATCAGCGCATCCTCGCCGTGGTGTTGTCCGAGGTGCTGAAGTCGAACCTGACACGGGACGTGTTCGACGCCATGTGCAACGATTTCCCGGACGCGCTCGTCATGGGTGTCCGGCAGAGCGTGAAGGCGCGCGAGGCGACCTTGGAGTCGATCCGGCTGCCGCTGCACGAGTACGCGCCCGACGCCACGGTCCGCCAGGACTTCCAGTACCTGACCAGGATGCTCGTCGCTCCGAAGGCCGGGTGACGATGGCGGCCAAATTTACTGTCGCGTCGACGCAGCCTGAGACGGGTTCCAGCGTCCTGGACGAGCTGATCGGCGCGGTGCCGGCGCAGTCTCCGGCGCCCGCGGGAAACAAATTTGTTTCTCAGCTCGACGCCAACTCTCCGCTGGACGAGGTGGAGAGCCGTATCACGGCGGCCACGAACGAGTACGTGGTCGAGGTCGGCACGCTGCTCGGCCTGGTCCGCGACAACGAGATGTGGAGGAAGTCGGAGACGCCGTACACCTCATGGGAGGAGTACCTGCGCATCCGGTGGGACTGGACGCCGCAGTACGCCAACCTCCTGATCCGGCTCGTCCCTATCGTCCAGGCGGTCAGCCCGCACTCCGATCGGCCCGTCAACGCCGGGCAGGGCAAGGCGCTGTGGCCGATCTGGACGCAGGACGGCGGCCACGATAAGGCCGTCGAGGTTTTCAAGCAGACCCCCGGCAAGAAGTCGGCCGCGGCCATCACGCGTACCGCTGTGGCGCTGGGCTACATCGACGAGGAGACGAAGCCTCAGAAGGAGGCGAGAGCGGCCGCGCCGCCTGCGGTTCTGTCGCGGTTCCGTGAGTTCGCTGATCTGGTCAGCGAGGGCGATGGCAAGCACCTCATCGAGGCGGCCAAGGCCGACCCGGACTGGGGCAAGGGCGCGCTGCTCCCGACCCTTCGGCAGGCTGTGTGGATGCTGGAGTCAGAGTTCGGGGACCCCAGCGACGACTAACTGTCCCCGCCGACAACGAAGGGCGCCCGCCGTGCTGGCGGGCGCCCTTCGTGATGCGGGACGGCAGATCAGTTGTCTCGTCTTGCGTTGAGGTCAACCTCGACGCCGAGGTGCCCCACAGCATTGTGGTAGCGACTGGCCGCTTCCTGAGCTTCCTCCAGCGCTGACCGCAGCGACGCCACATGCACCATGGCAGCGCGCCGATGCGTCGCGGGGTCTGCCTCGTTGTCGGAGCGGAGGATCACCCGCTGGGGCAGCATTTCCAGTTCCTCAAACACCTGCTGGGAGAGCGACTTCAGCGCCGCCAGCGTCTCTCCGAAGTGGCTGCCGGCCGCGTACAGGTCGTCGACCGTCACGTCCTGGAGGTCCCTCGCGGCCTGGTGGAGGCGCTCTGCGCCAGCCTCAAAGTCGTCGATGCGCATGGGTTCCTACTCGTCTAGTTGAGACACCTGGACCACGACGAGGTGCCCCCATAAGGCTCTCGCCGTGGTCTCCCAGTGCGTGCCGTCCACCGTGAGGATGGGGCAGCCACGGAGAACAGCTTGGAGAGCAGTCTGGACGTCCCACAGGTCGCCCTCCATCTCCTTGCGCATGTGCGCCAGATCCACGCTGTCATCAAACACGGAGAGAGCGGCCAGACGAGTCGAGCCGAGCCGGCCGACGCCTCGCATGACGGCGAGCTGGTCGGCGGTGGCGGCTGTCTCCACGGTGGCGCCGGTGATGGCCAGGGCGGGGACGATCATGGGGATCTGGGACGCGTCCAGCTCTTGGAGGAGGGCGATCACGTCGGGATCGCCGCGGCTTACTTCGGCGAGCAGGAGCGCGTCGAGGACGTACCCGTCAGCCATTCAGCAGTTCCCGCGCCTTGGCCGCGCGGCGCTGTGCCCGGTGTGTGACGGCGGGGTCCTGGTGGGCGCGTTCAACGGCTTCCTGCCATGCGAGGTCGGCGCGGCGGTCCTCCTCCATCTGGTGCAGGGCTGCCTGGTTGAAGAAGCTGGAGACGGATCGGGCGCGCCCGGCTTGGACCTGCTGCTGGGCGTAGGCGTGGGCCGCCTCGTCCACGGTGATGGTGATCGGCTTGGTGCTCATATATTCATCATATATTCGGGGCGGCCGAATGTCCCGTGGAAAACAGAAGGGCGAGACCGCCCCCGCAGCCTCGCCCTCCCATCCCAGACCTCTACGACTTCGGGCCCGCCGCCACCACGCGCTTCCAGTCGGAGCCGGCCGAGAACCTTGGGACCCTCTTGGGCTTCGTCGTCATCGTCTCGCCCGTGGACGGCACCCGCACCGTGCGCGCGGCCGCTTCCACCGGCTTGACCGTGAACGCCCCCGTGAGCTGCACCGTGTCGCCAGCCGCGACGGCCCCCACGATGTAGTCGAGGATCTCGTTCAGCTTCTGCATCGTCACGCCCGTGGCCTTGGCCACGTCATCCTTGGTCCTCTTCGCCATCAGGTTTCTCCCGTCTCTCCATAGGTCTGGCGAAAGCGTAGCGGATTCTGCAAGCGGTAGCGCTGTCTGAATCAGCATTTCTAGTCGGGCAGGGACTGCCGGCGTGAGCGGTGCCGTGGCGATGGGCGGGGCTGGTTGTGAAGGAAGCACCGCGCACCTGGGGCTGCCTTGCTCCTGCAACAGCCGGTGCCGCGCGGCCGCGCCGCACACCTCGCTCACTCCTCCTCCGCCCGGTCCCGGTAGTACATGACGGTCTGGTGCGTCACCCCGAACCGCTCGGCCAGCTCGGTCAGCGTCGCTGTCCCGTCGGCCAGCGCCTGCTTGGTCTCAGCCGCGCGCTCGTCGGTGGCGCGGTCTCGAGGTCGGCCGCCCTTGCTGGGCGGTGGCGGCCCGGTGTCGGGCCGGCCCGCACGCTGCCAGCGCTCGTTGCAGGCTCGGCACAGGAGGCGCTTACGCACGTAGACGGGCTTCTTCGCGCAGCACGAGCACATGGTCATGGCCGGTGCTCCGGGGCGAGCCAGTACCACACCGTGAGGCGATTCTCGGTGCGGTAACCGCGGGAGTTGTAGGGCCGTTCTTCGGACACAATCAGGCCCTCTTCCTCCATCTTTCGCAGCGTCGGCTTCAACTTGGTCCCGTTGTACCCCGCGTCGCTACCGGGGTAGGCAACGCCCAGCACGCGCGCCAATTCCCCGGACGTAAACTCCGAATCCGGGTAGCGCTTAAGGTGCTCCAGCACCCTGGGCATGAGTTGCGGGTAGCGGTACTTGGAGCGTGGTCCTTCCAGGTCACGCAGGTACCGCCAGATCGTCCGATCGGTCACCTTCAGCCGAGCGGCGATGGCGTAGGGGTTCTCGCCCTGCGCGTGCAGGTCGCAGAACTGCTCGAACCGGCTTCGCTTGTGCACCCTCATCGTCTTCGGATCCACTGCGGGCGTCACGGCGCTACCTCCTTGATCATCGCGGCGGCCTTCAGCTGCGCGTCGTGCCACGTCAGGTGCTCGTGCTCGACGAGCGCGCTGATCAGCCGGTGCCATTCGATGGCGGCCGTCCAGGCGTAGAAGACGGTCATCATGTCTGCGCAGAGCGGCTCGACGAGCTCGTAGAACCACGTCTCCGATTCGGCGCAGGCGGCGAGGTAGCCGAGGTGGCTGTGTCGGCACCCGGTGCTCGAACGTCCGCATGGCGGGCAAATCGTACTGTCGAGTTGAGTCATGATCATCTCCCTAAAAGAGGGCCTCTTGCAGGCCAGGTGCGGCCACGTCGACCTCGAGCGGCGTCGGCCGCCGGGGCTGCGTGAGGAGGTACGACTGGTCACGGAAGTCCGCGATATCCGGCAGGCTGACCGGCTCCTGTCGCTCGACGTCGGCCCGCCAGCCGAGCACGTAGGGCAGCAGCTTGTCCGGGGCCTTAACGAGATACGTGCCGTCCACCGAGTCGCAGCCGATCGCCGCGGCGTACCGGTACCGCTTGAGGCTGCTGACGCGGCCCATGTGCACCCATTTGCCGATCTCGACTGCGTAGGCGGCGAGCGCTGCAGCGGCCCTGCTGAGCTTGAACGCGTCGGTCCCGGCGATGAACAGCACGTCGTAGTCGTCGTCGTGATCCCACGTGTCGAGGTCCATCAGGTCCTGGGCGGCCAGCGCCGCGGGGAACCCCGCATCCCGGATCCGGCGCAGCATGTCGCGGGACCGTCGCCAGGTGCCGGGATGGTTGAACGGCACGTCCGGCGCGACCACGAACCGGCACCACTGCCGCAGGTGGCGGAGCTTCCGCAGGAGGCGTAGGAACTCGTCGTCGCCGACGTACCGGCCGCTGAACGCGCCGTTGTCGATGCAGAACTCCCAGCCCTCCTCCAGCTTGTTGCCCTGCCGCGGCGTGCAGATGGCGCCGAGCCGGCCCGCGCGGATTTGTTCGCGGATCGGCTCGGTCGACGACGGCGTCATGTAGATCGGCGCCCGCATCGCTCACTCCGGCGTGGGGATGCGGCCGGCCTTGACGAGCAGATGGACGGCCATCAGGTAGACGGCGACGAAACACGAACAGTCGCTGAGCACGGTGCCGCCGCACCGCTCGTGGTCGCCGGTGTCGTCGTCGACGTGCTGCTCGTGCTCGTCGGCCGCTTCTCGGAAAACGGCCGCGAGCGGCTCGGCCAGGGTGGGGTCCGTCAGCGCCATCCATTCGGCGTCGCCGAAGCACTGGTAGGCGATGGCGACGTACGTGCCAGGGCTGTTCACGCTGTTGCCGTCCGGCCGCCACGGCGTCGAGCTGGTGACCGCCGCGGCGTCGAGCACCGCGGCGGCGGCCTCGCGCAGCAGCTCCCGATCCCTCAGGATGCGGGCCCTGATAGCGCGCTCGATACCGCTCATCGCGCACGCTCCTGCAGCCCGTTGTCCGCCAGCTCGTACGCCAGCAGCAGCAGGCCAGCGATCATCGGAGTGTGTCGTCGGGGCAGCGGCGGCTTGTCCTGGTCGCGGAGCACCCGCGCGTGAGCGATGGCGGCGGCCAGGCAGTCGTCGGGGTCGTCGTGGACGCCGCCGGCGAGCGACCAGTGCATGCGGCCGAGGTGGCCTGCGAGGTAGGCGTACCCCTGGTAGGCAACGCCGTCTTTGAACGGCCCGTGCGGGGACGACAGGATGATGATGGTGGGGGTGTCGTCGTCCGGCTCGGGCCGTGCCACGTAGTGCAGGCCGACGTCGACGGGGCGGCTGTGGTTCTTCTTCATGAGGGGATGTCTCCTGGGTCTAGTAGTCGCTGGGGTGCAGGTAGCGGGAGCCCGCGTAGCGGCCGGTCTCCTCGTCGAACTCGGCGAGCCGCTCGTGGTAGTCGCGGTCGACGTTCGTGATCGGGTACAGCCAGGCGTGGATGTGCGGGTTGAGCCGCACGGCGAGGACCTGGTCCAGCTCGCGGGTGTCGATGTGGGAGTGGCCCTGGTACTTGGTCGCCATCCAGAGGCGGCCGACGTCGATCAGCGCGTCGGCCAGCGCCCGTGTGGGGCTTCCCTCCGGGTAGTCGTCGATCAGCGCCGACAGGAACTTCTCCAGGTCCCCCAGCTGCGTGAACGGCTCGTAGGCGGAGAACGGCGGCCGGATCCGGTAGTGGCCCCATTCCACGTCCTCGGTCATCAGGCAGACGGTGTTGGTGCGGCGGGAGCCGGTGCCTTGGATGACGTAGCCGCGGCCGAGCCTCGTCGAGAACGGGGTGATGGCGCGCCGGTGGATGTTGTGCTCGCGACACAGCTCCATGAGCTGCTCTTTCGTGCCGTGGACGATGTTGTCGCCGTCGAGTTCGACGAGGTCGAGGGGGACGCGGGCGTAGGTGGGCAGCCATGCCGGTTGCTGCATCAGGGTCTCCTTGCGGGTGGGCCCCGCCCCGGCCGCCGGGGCGGGGTGAGGTTGCATGCGGTAGCGCTGGCGCTATCTGTCAGCTTTCACGGGCGGCCACGTACCACTGCGGCGCCCCCGGCTCGGGGATGCCGAGTGCGTCGAGCGCGGCTCGCAGCATTTGCGTGGCAGCGGGCTCGTGCTCGACGAGCTCGGCTACGGTGATGCGCTGGGCGGGGGATCGTTCGGACGCGTCTGTGCGGTACGACACCACGAGCCAGCGTTCGGCTCCTTCGCTTCCGTAGTCGACCAGGTGGACGCCCCACAGGTCGTCGGCGAACCCGCGGTCGAGGCCGTCCATCGCCGGGGTTTCGCCCTTGAGGGTGATGAGGTGGGCGGCGGCCTGCTCACCGAACCCGATGTTGTGGGGGTCGGCGGGGTCGTACCAGTCCACGGCGGGGTGGCCGCTGGCGGTTGTGGGGATCTTCCAGCCGAGCGGAGCGCCGGGCCCGCCGAGGTCGTAGCCGAAGACGAGCATTCCGGTGGCGGTCATGAGTAGTGCCTTTCTGCCAGCGGTTGCGCTGGCGCTATGCGGTAAGGGCGTAGTCGTGGGCGAACCGGTCGAACTCGACGTTGAGGATCGCCTCGATGACAGCACACGCGAGGATCTCGGCCATGGGCGGAGGTACCGCGTTGCCGATCAGCTTGACCTTGTCGCGCGCGGTGTCGGCGACGAACCGGTAGTCGTCGCGGAACGACTGGGCACGCTGCAGTTCCTTGAGCTTGAGCATCCGGAACTTGATGGACTGCACGTCGATCTGGCCGTCCGGGGTGAGCAGCGCCCATCGGTCGCGAGTCGGAACCGTTCCCAACGGCTCGTTCACGCCCTGCACGCGGCCGTTGCCGTAGTACGCCATCAGCAGCGTCTCGGGCATGGGCAGGCCGGGCGGAGCGGTGACGAGCGACTGGTGCCCGGTCGTGGTGACCGTGCGCATGTGCTCGCTGGTCGGCGTGACGTGCTCGCGCCCGTCTCCCTTGGAGCCGTTGTTGCGCATCAGGAGCGAAGGCGGAGGCGACCAGCCGGGAGGGACGCCGAGCCCGTGATGGAAGCCGCCGGCCGTGACCGCATGCGCGGGGTCCTCGAACGCGGGCCTCGACCTGAACTCGTCTCCACCGCCACGGAACGGGAACATCAGCGGCAGCATCCCGTCCTTCATGTCGGGGTCGCTGGCCAGCGCGTGGTTGGAGCCGTCCGAGACGAGGGTGGCCAGCGGGTCCGTGGTCGGGTTGGTGTTCCGCGCCCGGTCCGACCGCATCAGGGACAGGAACGCCGGGAACGCGCCGAGCTGCGAGTCAGGGTTGAACGCGATGGCGTCTTCCAGCCGAGTCGTGCTGGTTCGTTTCGGCATGCTGGTCGGCCGGGCCTTCTTGCCGTCGCGCCCTTCGCACGGCACGACAAGCGCGTTGGCCTCGCGCGTGGTGAGCGCGGAGATCGGCTCGTCCACTCCTCTGGGGCCGTCGTTCCACGTGCCGCCCGCGGGAGTGATGAACGGCTTGATCCAGTGCTCTTCGACGCCAGCACGGATACGGGCGATCGTCTTCGGCGCCAGGCCCTCAGGCTTCTGCTTCGTCTTCTTCCTGGAGCCGATCGGCGTGCCGAGGTCGGTCCAGTCCACCGCGTAGGCGGCGGGGAGCACCGGAGGTTCGATGATCTGCCCCTGGCAGGACACCTCGGGACACACCCACACGTACTGGCCGTGCTTGATGCCGTAGACGCCCATGTCCACGCCGTGGCGCTTCCACGCCCTGACGGCCTGCACCCATCCTCCGTGGCTGGGACAGAAGGCGTACGGGTCGAACCACTTGGAGTAGTTCGGGGTACGGCCCACGGACTCGTGGACGGCCGAGACGAGCATCCGGTCGCGGGACTGCGGGGTGGGCAGCGTGGTCCGGCCTTGTACGTGCGCGGCGTTGACGGCGTGGATCTGGACGATGTACCCGAGCTTCCGCAGCTCGCGGATCCACCGGTCCCAGTGCGCCCACAGGCGCGCTTGGACCACGTTCTCGACGCCGAAGCCCAGCACCGGCTTGCCGTGCTTCTCCTGGCAGTGGCGCAGGTAGGTGACGACCTCCTCCATCAGGGCGCGACTTCGGATGCGGGTCTTCTGGTGCTCGTCGAGGTCGTCCAGGTCGTCGGCCCAGAGGGCCATCTGGTTCTCTTTGTCGAAGTACCGCGTCTCGCCCGAGGCCGTACTGAACGCCGGACACGCCGGAGATGCCCAGAAAAAGCTGGCGTAGGGGAACTTCTCGATGGCGTCGGCCGCCTGGACGTCGCCGAGCCAGAAGTCGACGTCGGGGTGGTTCGCGACGTACGTCCACTTCGCCGTCTTCGCGTGGTTGGCGGCGAACTTCAGCTTGGTGCCGGGGACGGCCGCGATTCCGGTTCCGGAGCCGCCGCCACCTGCGAACATCTCGACAACGTCGATGTCGTCGGGGAAAAGCCGGTTAAGCACAGATTCTCCGTAGGTAGTGAAGGGAACGGCCCCGCCTCGTGGGGAGGCGGGGCCGTGAGTGGGGGTATGGCGGCGCTCTACTCCTCGGCCGGGATGACCACGAGCACCGTGCTCACGTTGGTCCCGGCCGATGCGAACGCGTCGTCGGGCAGTTGCGTGATGCTGCCACCGCGGGCCTCGACCAGCTCGCGGAACTCCTTGGCGACGTTGGCGACATGGTGGGCGACGCCGTTACTCATGACGGCGACCAGCCGACCGCCAGGCTTGAGGAACCGGAGCGCGTGCGTGACGTGCCGGATGTCCTGGCCTTTCGAGAACGGCGGGTTCATGACGACCCGGTCGAACCGGTACGGGTAGTTGTCCGGCTCGACCTGGAGGAAGTCACCCGAAGTCACGTCGGCAACGGCATCCATGTCCAGCAGGTCTGGCGCGAACGGCGCGTACAGCTCCACGCAGTGGACCGCGAGAGCGCCCGCCAGGGCGGCCGCCTTCACGAGCGCGCCCCGCCCTGCTGACGGTTCGAGGACCGTCATGCCGGGACGGATCTCGGCCGCCTCGATCACCCGCTCGACCACCATGGGCGTGGAGAAGAACGTCTCCAGGCCGCGCGGAACCTCCAGGGCCGCCGTCTCGATCTTCGCCGCGAGCTCGGCCACGTCCAACCTCGGCGCCTGGACCGTGCGCCGCGCAGGCGCCGGAGGCGGGGGCGGGGCGGGGCTGTCGGACTTGGGCTTGGCGGCCGGGAAGATGGTGTCCTCGTGCGGGCACTCGACGGCGCGGATCTCGGTGAACTTCACCTTGTCCGGCCACGAGTACCCGGACTCGACACTCACCGTCACCTTGTTGACCTTCACCACGGTGCGAGGCTGCAGTCCCCAGTAGCGGACGACGTCGCCGACGTGCACGTTGTGCTTGCCCCACTCGACGTACTGACCCGCCTCCACCGCGGCGTCCAGCTGCGCACGGTCGTACTGGAGCTGGTTCTCCAACTGGGCCTTGCGGGCGAGCAGCCGTTCTCGGTAGTCGCCGGTGGCGGGCTTGTGGACCTCGATGTAGTACGGCTCGCCCGCGTGGTCGAGATGCCTGCGCTCGTGGCCGTCCAACGCCTTCTGAATCTTGCGCAGCTCGGCCTCGGCCGTCTTGATGCGGCGAGCCGTCACGGCCGGGGTCGCGGAGCGACGCATCTGCGAGCCGACCGCGCTGGCGCGGCGGGCCACCTCGTGCGCCGCCTTGTCCTCGTCGACGCTCTTGCGCATCGCGGCGTGCATCTTCTCCCGGTCCCGACGTGCGCCCGGCTCCGAGTGGTGGCCGACGAGGATGGGCTGACCGCCCGCGAACCGTTCGCTGAGCTGCGACGCCCGCTCGTGAGCGGAGGCCGCCGCGCCGGCGTGGCGTTCGACCTTCCGCTCCAGCGCGTCGCGGCGGTCTTCCAGCCGGTCGGCCTTGTCCTCCAGGACCTGGGCGCGGTCGCGAAATTCGTCGTCGATCTCGACGGTGACGTCGAACCCGGCAGCGCGCAGCGCCTCAGCCGCCTGGTTGATGCGGTAGCGGTCGGCCACCTGATCGCGGCTGCTGCGGATACCAATACAGGGCAGGCCCTGCCTGGCCATGCTGGGGAAATAGGCGAATCGGCCGTTCTCCCACTTCTTGACGATGTCGAGCACCCCGTCGCCCTTGACGGTCCCGTACACGAGGGTGCCGTCCTCATGGTTGTGCTTAATCGTGATCACTGCTCGGAGTCCTCGCCCTCGCCGTCGACGTCGGCCGGGAAAAACCCGATGTCGTCCTTCAGCACCCGGTCGAGCAGTTCGCGGACCTCGTCGCGAGTCGGCGCGGGACCGCGCACCACCTCGTAGACAGCGCAGGTCTCCGGGCAGCGCAGGCCCACGTGGGTGCCGCAGTGGTCGCAGGGCCGGTTCTTCGGCACGGTGTCGCGCACGTCGAACACCCGCTCCGACGTGAACCCGCTCCACTCGCCCGCGTCGACCTCTTCGGTCTGGCCGGTCTCCTTGTTCTCGAACTCCTCGACCTTCTTGCCGCCGCGGCGGCGGGCGATGACCCGCATCGGCTCGGCGGTCTTCAGGACGGCGCGGTCCTCCTTCGCCCAGAAGAACGCGGAGTTCACCCGCGTCGCGTTCGGGTTCTGGGCGAGCATGGCCAGCGCGTTGCGCAGCGTGCGGTGGCCCTGCACACGGGCCGCGTACTCGCGGAACGCGTCGATCAGGTCCGGCCGCTGCGAAAGCGCCCGGGCGCCCATCACGACCGCGTCGCTGACGATCTTCTTGTCAGCGTCCTTGCTTTCGCGCCACACCTGCTTCTCGGCCTCGGTCCAGCTGGCGCGAGGACGGGTGCGGCGGCGTCGACTCTTGAGAGTCATTCGGGTTCCTTTTCTCGATGCGCAAGCGGCACCGCTGGCGCTTTGTGCGTCAGCGGTGCCGGTGGTGGTTGCGGGGTTTGCGGAGTTACGGGTACGAGAGCTCGTAGCCGTCCGGCAGGGACACGCGCCGGGAGCACTGCTCGCACTCGAAGCCGTCGTTCTCGAAGCAGCTGTCGCCGAGTGCAACGCTGATGACGCCCGGCCTGATGATGGTCAGCTCGTTGGACCGGGTGGCCACGTCGAGCTCGACGATCTCGTCGGTGGCGCTGCAGTCGGCGTAGGGGCAGACGAGCTTGCCGTCCAGAACGAGCACGGCGGGCTCGTCGTCCTGGTCGTCCGCCGTCCCGGACAGTGGGGCCTCGCAGCACTTGGACACGATCGTCGCCCGCGAGTCGCCGCGGGTGATGATGCGCGAGTTGGTGCCGCACGAGGGGCAGATGCGCCGTTCGACGTCAGGCAGCTCGTAGTCCTCGTCGCCGAAGGTGAGGTCGTTGTCCGTCATCACGCCTGCCCTTCCGGGAGCATCGGGAGGCCGTACCGCTTGTCGGGCGGGCCGAGGATCACGGTGATGCCGAGCGCCTTGGCGCGGTCGAGCGCGGCCTGCCCGTCAGCGGCCCACTCACGGACCTGCCACCGGCCGCCGCTCTGGTTGACCAGCGCATACTCGCCGAACTCCACGTCCCGGTCGCCGTGGCGGCCGTGCGCGATCGGGCCCATCGGCCGGTACCGCTTGCCGCCGTCCGGGAGGACAACGTGGTGGCCAGCGTGCGGCAGGCACCGGTCACAGCCGAGCGTGCCAGCGGTGTAGGAGCACAGGTCACCGTAGGTGCCGGTGTCCTCCCGCGTGACGGGATGCTCCTGCAGCAGCGGGCAGCCCGCGATGTGCATCCACTCGCGGCCCTCGCCGCGGGCCGTCATCACGTACGGGTGACGTCCGTTCGGGTCCTGGTACGGGGCGCTGTTGAGCATCGCCACGGAGAACTTGATCGGCTTCATGGTGGTCATGCGACGGCCCTTCGGAGGTGCTGCGCGGACGTGACATACGGGTTGGCGCGCTCCTCGCCCTCGACGTACGAGACGACCAGCCGGACGGGGCACGCCCGGCTGGTGAGCGCGGTCGGCGTCTCGACGTACATGTCGACGACCTGGCCGACCCGATCGCCGACCTTCACCGGGTCGCCGACACGGAACTCGGTCATCTGGTCGCGTCGGCCGCGCACGTGCGTCGTGATGTCGCGGCGGTTCAGGTGCCGCCAGCCGGCCGATCCGGGAACGCGGACGACGGCCTTGACCGGCGCTGTCCCGTCGAACAGGACGCGGATGGTCCAGCCGTCGCGCTCCAGGACGAGCGCCTGGCCGTCCCTAGCGACGGTCCAGTGCCCGAGGTTGGCACGGGCCATTAACGTCTGCGGGTTCATACCTGCTCCTCCTTGGTGGGTTGGGTGATGGTCATCTGCGTCGACCGGGCGTGACGGCCGACCGGCTGTTCGGGGTGGACGGCCAACTCGACCACGGCCACGCCGCGCATCTCGCTGCGCTCGACGTACCGCGCGATCCGCATCCCCGGCGCGTCCGGGTGCGGCTCGCCCAGCTCGATGAACTGCCACCGGACGCCGGTCGTCGCGTACCGTATGTGCACCTCGGCGCCAGGCTGCAGCTCCCACCAGGCGGTGGGGTCGTCCGGCATGGGGTCGGTGCGCCAGTCGGTGGTGTCGCGGGGGGTGTAGAAGTCGCCCCACAGGGCTTCGATCTCGGCGTCGACCAGCGCGAGCAGCTGCGGCCGCGCGGTCTGCCGGATGTCGCGGTCGGCTTGGTCCTCGATGCGGCGAGCGATGTCGAGCTCGCGCTTGGCCTCGTCGTACCGCTTCTCGGCGCGCTGGCGCCGCTCGGCGGTGCCGTGGAAGCCGTTTCGCGTGTGGTCGCGCTTCTGCGCCTCCCGAAGGCTGGTCTCGGCGTCCTCCAGCTGGCGCTGCGGGTACCGCATGCCGCGCGACAGTAAAAGGAAGGCGTCGAGGTACTGGTCGCCGGTGGCGACGAGCTGGTCACGCATTCGTGGTCTCCCGTTCGGGTGATGTGGTCAGGTCAGTGGTGTAGCCAGGGATCAGTTCGGCGTCTTCGAGGCAGAGCGGGTACCGCTGCCCGTCGATGATCACAGCAGTGGTGATCTCCTCGACGGAGCAGCCGACTGCTTTGCATGGGCCGTGCTCGTCTGGGCTGAGCCGGTCCCACGCGATGCCCTCGGCCGTCCCGGTCACAGGCCCGGGTCGGCGTCGGAGATGCCGTCGTCGACCCATTCGCTGGGGTCCTGCATGAGGACGCAGTCGGGGTCGCAGTCCTGGCCCGCGGCGGCCTTGCACTTTGGGCATGGCTCGTTGGTGGAGTACAGGTTCACAGGACTCCGGCCTCCTCCAGCCGCGCGTACGCGGCCGTCCGGTCAGCGTTCAATTCCCGCGGGGTGGCGACCTTCCTGCAGAAGCGGCACCGCTGGTGTCCCTCGGGCACGTCCGGCCGGTCGCCGTGGCCGGCCACGACGCCGTGTAGGCAGATGCCCATCTCGTCGCACGCGGCGTACAGGGCGTCGCCCGCGGCGTCCATGTCGGCCTGCTCCAGGTCAGCGTCCATGCGGGCGGACTCGATCGCTTCGGCGTCGGCGCCGAAGTCGTCGTCGAACATGGTGATCTCCCGTTGCTCTCTACGTGTACGGGTACGGGTGCGTTAGGGTGGTGGAAGCACCTAGTGGCCGACTCTCTTGGCGGCCGTTGCTGGTTCTACTTTCGAGCTGTGGTGGCTCGGGGTTTGGATGGCCGGACCTGGCGACAGGTCCGGCCATCTGCGGTTTAAGACGGCGGGAACACCAGGTGGCGGGCGTCGATGACGATCTCGCCGCAGCCGCCGCACCAGTAGTAGCCCTCCCAGGCGGGGTTCTCCTCGCCGTTGAGGTAGAGGCCGACCGCCATGAGGTTGCCGTCTCGGTCGCTGGCGTGGAATCCGCCATACTCGGCGATGTTCCGGCACCCGCAGACGAACGACTCATCCGGCAGCAGAAGCACCTGGTCGGGCCGCGGCGTCGCGCCGAAGCCGGCCCGCTCGGGAACGATGACGGTCATTAGAGCTGCCCGTCCATCTCCGCGATGGCCTGGTTGATGGCGACGCCGGTCGTCAGCGCGTGCCCGATCGACTCGATGGCCAGCTTCGGACCCACCGACTGCGTGAGCAACAACTCGTAGAGTGCCGCCTGGGCCTTGCCCGCGACAGGGGCGAAGTGCTTGCCGAACTCGACCTGCAGCGCTCTGGCCATCCTCAGCCCGTCGAGCAGGTGGTCGGCCAGCGCGATCGGGGTGGGCGGCTCCTCGTCCGGCTGGTCGAGCTCGCCGCAGTCGACGATGACGTGCTTGATGACCTTCTGCTGGTCGTCGCCGGACAGGGCGTCGAACGTCGCGTCGGGCGGGTACGGCGTCGCGCCGGTGTTCAGCTCGTACGCGGCCGACAGGCAGTCGAAGTGAAAGCCCGCCAAGTCGAAGACGTTGGCCGAGGCCAGCTCGAACTCCTCCGGCGTCGCGGCCGGCTCGGCCACCATGCGGGCGATGGTGTGGAGCATGTGCGTGGTGGAGCCGCCCGCGTCGCGGACCTCCGTCACGGCCTTCAGCAGTTCGGAGCGGGTGGGGGTGGTCGTCTGCATCGTGATGTCCTTTCGGGGGTGGTGTGATTAGCGGGCGTTAACGGACACGGAGTAGTCGTTGAGCCGCTCGACCCACACGCCGGGCGGCAACTCGGCCTCGGGGTACTCGATCCCGTCCGCGTTGAAGCCGCCGTAGGGGAACATGGGGGTCCACTCGACGCCCGGCCAGGTGATGACCCATTGGTGGTCGCTGTCGTCCCACTCGGGCAGCAGTTGCAGGCCGTGGACGTAGTCGGGCTTCATGTCGAGCTGCTTGCAGGCGGCCACGCGGACCTGCTCGGCCATCGCCTGCGTCACGACGGGCGCCTGCATCAGCCGCATCGTCTCCTGCAGCGTCGCGCTCGGGTCGAGCATGACGGCCCTGATCACTTCGTCGGCCTGGTTCGCGCCCCAGCCCTGCGTGCGCAGCAGCTCCACGAGAGCCGCGTTGATGTGCCCGAACACGCCGGGCTGGCGGGCGATCACCTGCTCGGTGCAGGTGTCAGCGGCGCGGAGCAGCTGCACGAGCTGCTCGCCGATCTGCACGGGGGTGGCCTGGGTCCTGGTCGCCGTGGTGGTGGTCATCGGGGTTCGCCTTTCTGAGAGAACAGGAACGCCCCGCCCGAGGTGGGCGGGGCGAGTTAAGCCTGCAATACCGCTTGCGCTTTATGCTGTGTGATCAGTTGGCCGGGAGAGCGATGACGGCCAGGCGGTCGAGCAGCGCCTTCGCGGTGGCGTCGTCGAGCAGGTCGAACACTCCCTCGTCGCGCCGGGCCGGGGCCTTGCCGGTGTGGCCCTCGATGTAGGCGAGCGCGTGGTACATCACGAACTCGCGCGCCTCCCGCAGCTCGGTGTAGCGGCACAGTGGGTTCGGGTTGACCCGCTGGCAGAGCGCGGTGCCCTTCGGCCAGATGTGCGCGGCCGCGCGCTCGGTGATGATTCGTCCGACGCGCGTGCGGGTGGTGGCGACGCCGTTACGCTCGGCGTACTCGTACGCGCGGCCCTGGAACAGGTGGTCGTCGGCGGCCATGACGGCCTCGTGCACGAGGGAGCACCAGGTCCACGTCTTGCCGAAGTGGTCGGCCGTGTAGGTGCGGGCGCTGCCGTACAGCTGCACGGCGATGTCGTCGCGCACCTGGTGGAAGGGGATCAGCGGGTGGTGGCCCGCGAGGAGGTCGGTGGCGGCCATCCAGGCGACGCCGTCGATCACGTTCCGGGTGGCGCCTGCCGAAGTCGCGACGATGGCGGCCATCTCGTCGGGCGTCCAGTAGAAGTCGATGGCCGGACGATCGTCGACGACGGGGGTATCGCTCTTCATGGCGATCACTTGGTCTCCTTCGTGGTGGCGGGAGTGGTTGCGGTGCCGCTTGCGCTATCTGCGATCTCTTTCGTGGCCAGCTCGACGAGGTGGCCGAGGAGTTGCCGGTTGGTGGCACGGGCGGCGGTGGTGGCCGGGCTGGTCACGCGCCCTTCTCCTTCGGTGTTTTCCCTGGTCGGTGCGGTTTTGATCTTGTTATTCAGTTGGATCTCGATCATACCAGGATCACCGCACGTATGTATACCTAAAGAGGACAGGACAGGAGATCACGACGAAACACCACGTCAGACCTGCTGTAGTCGCTTCTGAGAGCCTTGGACATCTCCGATACCGCTAGGACTTGATCGGACCTGATCGCGCCTCACCGTGGACAACGACAGGTCTAGCGCGGGTATCTGCGAGGCGCTGCTACCGGTCGCGTCCCAACGCTGTTGCGACATTTACGACAAATCTACGTTGTAAAGCCGGGTCCCGTAGACGGGCCGGCCCGTCCCGAAGGGCGGCAACACCAGCATCGACGCCGGGAATCTGCCCGCGTGTCCGGTATGACGATGAGGGGGAGCCACCCCAGCCGGGTGGCTCCCCCTCCGCCGTGTGCAGCGCGCGGCTTTACTTCGTAGATCTGTCCAAAATGTCTTACGCGGACTCGGACGGCTGGGAAGCACCATACGAAACCCGGTTCTCCACCCAGCCCCAGGTGCGGCCGCAGCTCAGGCAGCTCCACGCGAGCCCGTGCTCCGGGTGAGGAACCCTGTCGGACCCGCAGCATCGGCCGGCGTGCCGTACGAACGGCATCGGCTCTCGGCATTCGAAGCAGTGATAGTCACCAGTCCCCATGCCTTTGATCCGCTCCTGACCTCCGCGTCGAGGATGAGTGCAGCTCTCAGGTGTGGGGGGTTGAGGGGTGGCGTTCTCGATCATCGCCCCATCATGCATGATCACCCGACCGCCCCTCACGCTCAGACCGCGCACGAGCACGAGCCCGCGCCAGCGACGTCTCCCGCCGCAGGGCCTCCTTCGCCGCTTCGATCTCCTCCGGGCTCGGGCCGGCCGCTACCTCGGGCTCCGTTGCCCACTCGGCGTGCTCGAGGTCCTCGTCCGCTTCGTGGTCGGCACGCTTCCACCGCCAGCCGCCCTCCGGCGCCGCGTCATGGCGACTCCTCCGGGCCTCCAGCTCACGCGCCTGCATCGCCCTCGCAGCGTTCGGCGAGGTGACCGCCAGCCATTCACGGGCCAGAGCCGCCCACTGACGCGCGTCCGTCACGACATCCTCCGAGCCCGGTAGGCGGCGAGCATCTCCAGCTCGGCCGCTTCCTTCTCCCGGCGACGACGCTCCATCTCGACACGCACCGACCGGTAGTCAGCACTCGGACCATCCGAGGCGCGATCAGCGATAGGAGCCGGAGCCAGCGCCTCAGCGCGGCTCATCCTCGGCTCCTCCACGAGCTCCACGCCGGCCGCGGCCGCCGCCGCGTGACGCGCCTGCTTGCGCATCTCCTGCTCCGCGCGCCGTACGGCGTCGGCCGCGGCCGCCAGCTGCGACCGCGAAGGCAGCGCCTCTTCGTTGTCGTCGAGCCAGGCCGCGAGGCGGTGCCGCACCCAGCCGGGTATGTGCCGGATCTCGTGGACGCTCGACCACGTGTACGTCCACCGGCTGTCGTCGGGGCGTACGTCGAGGGCGTGCAGCACGTCGGCCGCTGTCCAGCCAGCGACGAAGAAGGGCTTCAGCAGCCAGCGCAGGAACCACGGCGTCATGTGCCGCAGCACGGTCGACTCCTTCCGGAGTCGTTCGCATGTGGCCAGTCTGTCGCGTTTAGTCCTCGGCGATTCGTGCAATGCCCATGTCGGCGAGATACGTAGTTTGCGGCCAGCAGTCCGGGGAGCCTCGCGCGTGCGCGTGGGACCTTCCTTGTCTCTCTCAGGGAGAGAGACAGAGGGGGGTTCATTTATGCCTTTAGCCTGGTCAGCGCTAGTGTCGTTGGTCGGAACAGGCGTGATGTCGCGAGGAACGCAGATCACCCAGACGGCCGCCCGGTTGCCCAGGCCGTCGTCGACCAGGCCCGCCGAGGTGCCCTTCCGGAACCGCACCGTCGTGCCCTGCTCGACGACGCCGAGCCAGCCGTGCTCACGTAGCCAGCGGACCCACCGCTTGACGGAGGCCTTGGACAGGCCGGTCTCCTCGACGACCTTCGCGATCGTCGGGCGGGAGCACATGGTGTCCCAGTCGGCTGCCCAGGCGATCTCCTGAGCGATGCGCAGCAGGTTGCCGTAGCCGTCGTAGCGGAGTTCCAGCACGTCGGCGTCTTCGCGTAGGGCGCGCAGGAACGACTGCTGGTCGGAGGCGCGGCGCATGCCCCGCGGCACGGCCGCGAGGATGAGCGCCTTGGAGGGCGCCGTCCGTAGAAGGTTGGGGAGGTCCGACACGCCGGAAACCGGAAGTCGTGTCGCGTTCTGTCCATGCGGCTGACGTGCCGGTTTTGTCGCCGGTGTCGTGTCCGGCACGGTTGGGGTTTCCGGGCATGCTGGCATGAGCCCCCGGTCGCCAGTTATCATGGCGATGCCTTTCTTAGCGGTGAGGCACAAGTAAGCCCGCTCGACGGCCTTGCCGGGCCACCGAGTGGGAAGGCGGACGATCCTCCTCGTCGCTCAGCTCCGTACGCCGGCCAAAGCATTCGGGAGCCGAGCCACTTAGTGGACCGTCACGACTGAGACAGCCGGGCTCTGCCCGGCTTTCTTAGTGTCTGGGGGTTCTCCTCCGTTGTTCGTGGGGCCGGTCAGGCCGCCACGATCGCCTTTCGCGTCGTGTCGAGCGGAAGCTGCTGCTGGGCTTGCTGCGCCCGAGCCTGCTCCTCGATGGTCGTCGGTGTACGGCCGAGGGCTTGGGCTGCCAGGGCCTCGACGACATGCGCCAGCGGCAGACCCGTCTTCTCCTGCAGGGCCTTCACCTCGTCCCACACGGAGGAGTCCCTCCAGGACATGGGATGCTTGGCGACCACCACGCGTGGTCGGCCTACCTGTCCGCTCATGGTCGTCAATCATGGCGCATTCTGGATTTCGAAATCTAGAAGTACGCGGGTGTGTCGCACGCGAATTTTCGATCATCGGCTTCGCAGGCCTTCCGTGCTGAGGGGTGGCGGGCGACTGTTCGGGCTGGGACTCATGGCCACGAGACCCGTGAGGCGTGTCTCGTTTGTCGTTCCAGTCGTGACAGTCGCGACTCGAACACCTTAGCGCGATGTGTGTGTTTGTCCAGTATGCGAGGTCAAAGCGCGTAGAAGAACGTGCGTGTGTCGCATTTGTCTCAAGCGTGGCGGTCACTCTCGACCGCCGTCACCCCAGCTCAGCACCATGACCATGACCACCGCAGACGCCACCAGCGCCGACCCCCACCCCATGCCCCACGTCAGGGCCGCCAGGATCCACGACGACGTCACCGTTAACGAGACAGGCCACAGACGAGCCCCCATCGCCACGAGGGGCACCAATGCCGACGACAGCAGGGCTGCGAAGGGCACCACCATGCTCAGGTCCGCAGGCACCTCCACCCAGACCACCGCCATCACCTGCCACCAGACCAGCCAGGCCAGAACCACCAGCAACCGCGCCATCGTCGTCATCACGCCACACGCTCCCCGTCCGCGATCACATAACGATCACCGTCCATGTGAGCCCGGCCCTGCTCGACCAGCGACGCAGCAACCCGGAACGCGACCGGCAGAGGCAGACCCGACCGCGTCACCAACTGCGGCCCCGTCAGCCCCTGGCCGGCGTCGGCCAGCAGGGACAGCACCGTCGTCTGCGCCGCGGCGGCGTCGGCCTGCGCGATGGTCGGCATCTGCACGGTCGTGTCGAGGTCGACCACGTCGGCCGTCGCGATCGCAGGCGAGCGACGCCCCTTGCCGCCGCGCTTTTTCCGCGCCGGCGCGGCGTCGTCGTGCTCGACAGCGATGTTCGGCAGCTTCACCGTCATGGCGGGCACGCCGCGCATGACCGCGCCCATCCTCGGGATGTGGCGAGCACGCATCATCACCGGCCTGTCGGTGGCGCCCAGCAGGTAGCCGCAGCCCTTCGTCTTCTTCTGCGTACCGGGGAAATGAATCTTGATCAGGTGCGGGTACGCGTTCATTCGCTCCCCGAACGTGGCCGACGCGATCCGGCGGTCGGAGACACGCAGCACCACGATGTTGCCGGAGTTCACCAGGGCGAGAATGTCGCCGCCGCCCATCCCGCCGACGTACACGTTCTGGTCGAGCGTCCACACCGTCATGCCGCACTTCGAGCCCTCGGCGAGGATGTCGTGCACGATCGTGGCCAGGTCCTCGTGTCGCGCGACCAGGTGGAACTCGTCGATGGCGATGACCAGCATCGGCATGCCATGCACGCCCGGGTGGTCGTAGGACTGCACTCCGCGCTGCGTAACCCCGTCCTCGTCGACCCACTCGATCTGCGACAGCAGCGCGCGGCGCCGCTGCATCTCCGCCTGGTAGGCGTACAGCCGCTGACGGATGGCATTGATGCCGAGCGCGTGCGGCACGTACGGCAGCAGCGACGGGCAGCTCTGCCCGTCCTGCGGGTCGAGGTAGTCGAGCACGATCCGGCCCTCGGTGCGGGCGAACTCCGCTGAAGCGATCTTCAGGATCGACGACTTGCCCGTCCGCATCGCGCCGAAGATCCCGACCGGCAGCGGCCCCGACCCCGGCTCCCACACCTGCAACGCGCCATCGCCCGCGCCGTCCTCGAACGGGCCGATCGGCAGGACACCGGTGTCCATGTCGAGCAGCGGCTCAGTCCACAGCTCCGGCTCCAGGACAGCGAGCTGCTTCAGGAACGTCACCATGGCGGCGTTCTGCTCGCCACCGGGCGGCTCCTCCACGTGCACGAAGTTGATGGCCACCCCGAAGTCGGAGCAGATCCGCTTGCGCGCCTGCATGGCGTCCTCGGTGGTGTGCCCGTCCAGCACGATCCGGTAGCGCGTCCCCGCAGCGCCGCCGCGCTGAAACTCCTCGCGGTTGGTCAGCTTGGAGTCGACCAGGGCGCCCTTCCGACCCGCCGTCTTCTGCGCCCACCGGATCACGATCGGGTCGGACGCCTCCAGCTCCTTGGCCTGCGCCGCCGCTTCCAGCGCGCGGCGCTTGCCCTTCGGACGGGTGATGTAGTTGCGGTGACGCCACACGTGCGGGACGGTCCACAGGCCGGCCGCCGCGAAGTACGCGCTCTGCATCACGCCGAACGCGCCCAGCTCGGCCGCGCCCGGCAGCCACGCGGCCGCGCCGGCCTGCCACCACCGCCACGCGAGGGCCTCGCGCGTCTTCGGGAACAGGGTGCGGACCGTCGCCGCGGTGGCGGCGGCGGCGGCCTCACCGACGAGGGCCTGCCACGCTGGCACGTCGGCCAGGTGAAGGAGCGCGCCCGTGCCCCACACGCCGGCGGCGGTGACGTGCGGGGCGACCGCGCGGCCGTAGCGGTGCGCGGCGCTCCTGGCGAACGCGGACGCGGCCTCGGCGAGGGCCTCGGTCTCGTCCTCGTGCTGGTCGGGCTGCGCTTCGGGCTGCTGGTCGGGCGTGGTGTGGCGGGCCACCGGGCGCTCCCTAGTTCTCGTAGAAGCTGAACTTGCGGACGATCCGGACGGGCGCGGACCGCACCGAGCGGGCGACGTCGCCGTGTCCGTAGTCGAGCGCGCTGATCACAGCCGCCACGGTCGGCTGACCACCGCCGCACGCGGTCACCGTCTGGGCGGTGGCGTGCGTGGCCAGCGCGGCCGCGGAAGCCTCTTGCTCGGCCTGGGCCAGCGCCTCCCACATGCGGGTGACCGTCCGAGAGTCCAGGCCGTCCGACTGAACGGCTTGGAACGCCTGCAACGCGAGGACGTACTTGTTGCGGGCCCGGGCGGCGACGTGCATGGCGTCCTCGTGCACGTTGCGCGCGTCGGCCTCGAGGACGCCGCTGGCGCGGAAGAACGCCCGCAGCCAGGTCATGAACCGCTCGAACCCGCCGGTGGCCAGCGCCTCCTGCAGCTGGGGGACGGTAGGCAGTTGCATGGAGGTGCCGTCGTTGGCAGGCACGATGGGAGCCTGCGACATGTCGACTCCTTCCAAGTCGATGAGGTTCCAGTCGGGGCGCGGCCGCTCGACGACTTCGGCGGGCTTGACCTCGCCTTCGAGCTCGGGCCGGCCCATGGTCGGTTTCGGCCGGTCGACGACCTCGACCTCCAGCGCGGGCGGCGGGGCGAGAGCTGGACGAGCCGGCTCCGCAGGCCGGGGCGGGGCCTGCGGGCGGACCTGCTCGACGAGCACGAGGTCAATCGGCTGCAGCTGCTCGTCGTCGCCTTGGTCACCGCCTTGGTGCTCGGGCCGGCCCGGCCCGAGCGCACGCCCGAACCAGGCGATCGCGACGTTCATGGTCTTGGCGGTCCATGTCCGCTCGACGGTGTGCTCGACCGGCTGGTCGGGCTGCTCGTCGCCGGGCTTGCGGAAGAAGAACCAGCCGCCGACGACGAACAGCGCGAGCGACACCACGACGGCGAACACCGCCATGAGGGCGTCGCTCATGACCAGTTCTCCACGGCCTGCCGCATCACTTCGGCGGTGAACTCCGCGTACTCGACCGGGCCCCAGACTGAGCCGTACGCGATCCCGCCGAAGATCCACAGGACGGAGCAGGCCACGAAGGTCGGCATGTCCGGCTTGGCGTCCTTGGCGATGTCCTTGACGACGGCGCCGGCGAGGAACGAGAACGCGGCGGCGAGCAGGAACAGCACCACGGACCCGAAGAGGGTCGCCATCGAACCGCGCGCGGCCATTTCCACGAGCCACGCGCCGAAGTTCACGAACAGGTACCCGGTGGGCAGCAGGAACATGCTGGCCGAGAACACCAGCAGCAGGAGCACCGCGAGCACGCCGAGCGGTTTGCCGGGCAGCTTGTCCTTCTTGCGGATGCCCGCGAAGACCCAGCCGAGGCCGAAGGAGAATCCGCCGCCGAGAACGAGACCGATCATGAGGGGTGGCCTTTCAGATGAGGGACAGCAGGATGGGCAGCAGGATGGGCAGGGAGATCATCAGCAGGTAGAACCCGGCCGTGATCGGGCCCCAGAACTTCAGGCCCGGCCAGCAGACGGCGGACCAGAAAGCGACCCACGCGCGGGGGAAACCGGACAGGGTCTTCAGTCGCGGCAGCTGCGCGCGGCACAGGCCGGGGAGGCCTTCCTCGCGGAACTTCGTCAGGCGGCGGCGGTAGTCGCCCGCGCCGAGGAACGCGATCGAGGTGCACCCGAAGCACCAGGCGACGGCGAACCAGCCGTGCACGCGCGCGGGCAGGTCGAGGAGCTCGGCCTCCCACGGGACGTACTCGCGTTCCCGGTGGTAGGCGCGCACCGTGGCGACCGAGGGAAGTCGCGCCGTACGCAGGCCAGGCATGCGCGCCCGGTCCTCCAGGACCTGGACCCACGAGGGCCTGCGCGCCGGCGAAGACGTCGGCGCGACCTCGGCTGCGGGGGCGACCTGCTCGGTCGGCTCCGTCTTCGACTGGTCGACGGGCAGGCCAGCAGGGGCGTTGTACTGGAACATCACTGGCCACCGCCCGCCTGTTTGTTGAGCGCCTCCGCGAACTGGCGGGTCTGCTCGGCCAGGTCGGTGCAGGCCTTTTGCGCCTGGCGCGGGTCGCGCTTGTACAGCTCGGCCAACTCCGACATGAGCCAGCACGCCGTCCGCCAGTACAGCCGCCACGGCGTGGCCGTCTCCCGGGCCGCGGCCGCGATGTTCGCGACGTGCTCGGCGCGCCGGTTCGCGGCGCGATTCGACACCATCTGTCCTCCGCTACGGTGCGTGATTCGTGTTACGGTGGCCTCGCGCGCGCAACGCGCAACGCGCAACGCGCCCGCGCGTTGGGCCCCCCGCACACCCGGCCTTGACCTGGTCTGCAGCGTTACGAGCCCACGAGCGCGATCACGGACAGTCACAGCGAACCCCCGGCGCACTCCCTCGCGAACGCGTCCCAATCCGGCTCGTGAGCGATCTCCGGCAGGGTGTCCAGGTGGCTCGCGAGCACCGAGCGAGGAACCCGCAGCGCGACCGGCTCTGCCCCCGGCACCCGGACGTCCCACCGGATGGACTCCTCGTCCATCGGCCACGCGGACAGCGCCGCGCACTCCGCGCGCCCGACCCGGCCCGCGGCGAGCACGTCCAGCGGGACGTCGACGCCGGCGCCGCCCTCGACGGAGAGGCGGACGTGGTACGGGCTGTCGGCGCGGAACTCCAGCTCGGTCATGACGATCGCCGCGGCGTCGTCGGCGAGGTGGTCCCAGGCCGGGATCGGCATGTATTGGGCGGCGGCCGCGGTCACTCTGCATCTCCTGTCGTGGCGGTCTGCATGGTCCGGACGAGCGGCTGCTCGGCGGCTACGTCTGGTCCGGTGCTTGGTCCGGTCGTGCGGCCCCCGCGGGCGGCGCGCTGGACCGGTTTGCCCGGCCCGGAGAGAACCCGGACCAACTCGTTCGCGACGTCGGTCGAGGCGGAATGGCCCTCAGCGCGTAGCGCGTCCTGCAGACTGCGGCGGGTCAGCCGGACGCCCTCGCGCCGGAGCCGCGCAGCGATCCGCTTACCTTGCGGGAGCAGCGCGTTCACCCGATCCGCTGGTCCGGTCGAACCGGTCCCGGCGGGCCGCTTGCTGGTCCGGTTGGTCCGGTCATGCCGACCCGGGCCCGGCGCGTCGGCCGGAAGCGTTTGGTCCGAATGGTCCCCTGCGGCGACCGGACCAACAGCGCGCCTTCGAGCCCGCCTCTTGGTCCGGATCGGCAGCCGGTATCGGTCCCGGATCCGGGTCCGGAATCGCGGCCGCGGTGCGGTCTCCCCCACCTGCTTTTGGTCCGGTTGGTCAGCGGGCACAGGCGGCGTCTGGTCCGCCTCGACAGCCGGACCAAGCGGCGGCCGGTAGCGCGGCACCAGGCCGACGCCGACCTCGTTCACGAACACCGCGATGTCGTGCACCGCCTCGGCCGCCCGCGGGTCGGGTCCGTGAATTTCCTCCGCGAGCGCCGCCATCCGAGTCAATGTCAGCTGCAGCTGCGAGCGCTGCGCCTCGATGACCGCGCGCTGGGCCTCGACCATCGACTTCCACGTCTTCTTCACGCGGCGGCGCTGGCGAACTACCTGCACCGCGATGCTCGGAGACTGGACACCCTCGCCGACCGCCCACCGAAACGCCTTGAACGTCTCAGGCAGGTGCAGCAGCCAACGCATCGGCGAGAACTTCGGCGCTCTCGGGTCGATGAGGCCCTTTTCGCGCAGGTCCTTGCGGTGCAGGTGACGCGAGTGCATCGACCACAGCCACGGGGACGCGAGCGAGCACGCCGCGAACAGCTCCGGGTAGTCCTCCACGTGCGTGTACGACAGGTACCCCGCGCCCGCGCCGACCAGATACGAAAGCATCCGGGTCGTCCAGGCGGCGTCACCTTCCCGAAGAGCGACGTGCGCGTGCCAGGACACGTACACCGCGACCGACTCGACGATCGCGGCCGCGAGTATGGCCCACAGCGGGGGAAGACCACGCGCCATGAAGGCCATCGCCTGGCCGGAGACGGCGACGCCGTTGACGCCGATGTTCGTCACCGACATGACGGCCATGTGGCCGGCTGTCTTTGCGCGGGTCTTCCATTGCTCGACCGAGCGGCGGCGGCGCTTCTCTCGATCGGTACGGGCGGACTCGTCTCGTGCTCGGGCTTCCTCTTCGGACGCCCGAGCGTCCTCGCGCCGGGCCTCTTCGGACAGGCGGCGGCGCTCGATCCGGAGGCGCTCGGCTTCGAGAGCGTCCCTTTCCTTCCGGGGATCGGGCCTACGCAGGAACATCAGAACTCCCAATGTGGTGGCGGTACCGCTGGCGCTTTTTGCGAAGCTGCAGGGTCATTGAGTGGGGCGGCTGCAGGTCTCCGTATGCCCCATTGCGGCGGCCTTGCGCTGGGCCCGGTCGCCCCTGATGTCCGCCAGGACCTGCTTGACCTCCGGCGCGCGGGCGGGACCGGTGAGCCCGCCGCGTGCCCCGTGCAGGTCGTGGATCGAGCCGCCGTGGGTGTCGATGGCCAGTGCCTCCTCGAGTACGGCCAACCGCAGGCAGGCGCCGCGCGCCCGGCACGGCTTGCACAGGAGTCGGGCGCGACGCTGGGTCAGGCCCTGCGCGGTCCATGCGTCGCCGGCACTGCGCGAGCAGATGCCGTCCTCGCCGACCTTGTCGGCGAGGCTGCGGACTTCGGCGCGGAGCAGGTGCTCCAACGGCGGGCGGGGGGCCGTGCGCTTGTCGGTCGTCTGGTCGGCGGCGGCTTCGGCGGATGCCGTGATGGTGCTCATCGTCACCTGATTTCTGTCGGAAGGAGAGGGTGGGTGATGCGGGGCCCTGGGACTTGCTCATGGGCCGTCATCGCTGGTTGGGAAATTCGCGGCGGAAGGGCACCAGGTGCAGCGGTGGTTGCCCGCTAACCTGTTGGTAGGTTCATGGTAGGGCTACCAAACCCATACCGCAACCCGTGTATCTCTGCCGTGCATCCCCGCCACTCCCAGGCGGATCATGGATGCCTCTAAGGTGGAACCCGACCAAGGAGCACATGGAGACCGGATGCCGATGCCGCCCGCGAAGGCCGAGCGCATAGCTGACGTGCTCGCCCAAGCCATCAGGCGAGGCGACCACCCGCCAGGCAGCCGACTGCCCTCCGAACGCGATCTGGCGAGCACTCACGGGGCGGACCGGTCCACCATCCGCAACGCCATCAGCCTGCTCGTCGACCAGGGCCTCGTCTCCCGCATTCCTCGGCAAGGCGTCAAAGTCTCTGACCCTGGCGTCCCCGTTCCCGTCAGAGAGCCGGCCAGAGCGGAATCCGAGATCGCTTGCGGACGGCCGCACGCTTGCCGCACGCTTGCCGGTATGACGGCATGGCTGACATCCCAGGACAGACTGACGGTCGTGCGGGTCGACGACATCGTGTCCGTGCAGATCGTCGTCCCGGGCGAGGCCGATGAGCGCCTGCACCCGACGAAGCGCCTGGATCGCGCCGAGGAGGCGCGGATCGTGGTCGGTAGCAGCTCCGGCGTCACGATGTGCGCGGCGACGTGCCCCGGCCGAGATGCGCTGTGGGCCTGGTCCGAGCTGATGGCCGTGGTGTCCTCGCTGATGCAGCCGACTTCGGAACACAGGGAGATGTACGTGCATGCGCCTGCGTCGTGGCCACGCCGGAGGCCGGAGCGGTTGTGGCAGGTTTCGTCGAAGATGCCCGAGCCCGAACTGGTCCACTAGTAGCCCCACCGTTCCCTAGGGAACGGTGGTACGGTACTTGCATGTCCCGCTTCGCCGAGATCGCCGACGACATCAAGGGAAAGATCAAGAGCGGACAATACCGCCCCGGACTACCCCTCCCCCACCAGGATCTCCTCGCGCTTGAATACGGCGCCTCAAATCAGACGATCTACCACGCCATCCAGGTCCTGAAGGCCGAGCAGCTCGTCATCCGCAGCGTCACTCAAGGGATGATCGTGCAGCCGCCGCCCATTGTCGTGGACCTCGTCCTGCACGGCCCCCACGGCAACGGCCCGCTCCCCTGGGCCGCGTGCTGCGAACGCTCCGGCGCCGAGGGCAAGATGATCACCGGGAAGGTAGACACCGTCGAACCCTCCCCCGACGTCGCCGACCTCCTCAAGCTCGACAGCGGCGACAAGGTGGTCATCCGCAACCGCCAAGCCACCATCAGCGACAACGTGGCCCGCCTCGACCAGGCGGTCTACCCTCACAGCGCCGTGGCCGACACCCCAATCGCCAAGCGCGACCAAGTCCCCGGCGGCATCTACCGCGCCCTGACCGACGCCGGCCTGGAGCCGTACTCGATCGTGCGGCGCGTCATCGGCGCCCGCATGGCCACCAACGAGGAAGCGAAAGCGCTGAAGGTCGTGAAGCGCTCCCTAGTCCTCACCTACGACCAGGTGATCGCCACCCGCGAAGGCCAGCTCGTCGAGCTGCTGCGGTTCGTCGCGAACCCCACCCGCATCAGGTTCGTAGACGAGGACATGTCGCTGTAGAGACGCCGGACAGCGGGACAGCAGCAATACGGCGGATTCGTGCGCCTCGAGCACCTCAGCCGTGTACAAAGGGTTCCGGCGTTTCCAAGGGATCCGGTCATCTTTTAGAGGAGAAAGATGACGATGAAGATCCTGGTGATCGTTATTGTGCTGCTTACGGCCACCATCGCGGCGCTCATCACGGGCATCCTGACCAGGTGGAACGAGGCATCGGCAACGACAGCGATCATCGCAGGTGGGACCGCGTTCGCCGGGACCACCTATCTGGGGCTGGAGATCCTCTCGAAGCTAGGAATCCTTCCTTCTTAGGGATCGCCGCCCGGCCCGGACGGCCACAGTGGGCTCAGCTGTTGCCCACTGTGGCCAGGCCCGCGAGCCGCCGGTTACGGCAGAAACGGGCCACGCGTCGTACCTCTGGCTCTAGCTGCGAGGCTGAACTTGGGCCAGAGTGGAGGCCGTGAAGCCTGTTCCGACGGTGATGACTGTGATCGGCGCGGCGCTGGTGGCGGGGATCGTCTGGGTGCTGGGCCCGGGGGCGCGCTGGGTACTGGAGCACATCGACGGAGTCGCGATCGGCGAGCCGTCAGGTCTGGTCGGAAGAGATCTGGCGGCAGCCCTAGATGCGGTCCGCGGCCGGGTACTCGCCGTGGCGACCGGGCTGGCCGCGCTGGTCGCCGTCTACTACACCGCGCGTAACGCCGACACTGCCCGGCGCACCTTCCAACTCGGCGAGCGCGGCCACGTGACCGACCGCTACGGCAAGGCCGTAGAGCAGCTCGGCAGTGCCGAGGCCCCGGTCCGTTTAGGTGGCCTGTACGCCCTGGAGCAGCTCGCCCAGGACAACCCCGACCCGCATTTCCGGCAGACCATCGTGGACGTGATCTGCGCATACCTGCGCATGCCATATACCCCGCCCCCGGCCGCCCAGATCACGGACGAGCCTGCCGTGCCGCGCCCTACTGAGGATGGCGTCGCCGCGCCAACGGGTCGAGATCCATTCGAGGAGCGCCAGGTCCGGCTGACCGCCCAGCGCATCCTCGCCGCACACCTGCGCTACCGGGACCAGCCCACCCGCCGCTGGTGGCGATTCCGCAGCGGTAACCTCAACGCCCGCCACTGGCCGGACATCCGCCTCGACCTCACCGGCGCCGCCCTAATCGACTTTAGCCTGGCCAACTGCCGCGTCAGCGAGGCCGCGTTCGTCGAGGCGACCTTCACCGGCCGCGCCTGGTTCGACCGGACGACCTT
>NZ_FNFB01000045.1 GCF_900100395.1 Nonomuraea maritima
CTTCCAGGCCGCCTGCCGGCACTGGGGCGTCGTGCAGTCGATGGGCCGGGTCGGGTGCGCGCTCGACAATGCCGCCGCCGAATCGTTCAACTCCATCCTCAAGGTCGAATACGTCCACCGGCACCACTTCGCCACCCGGGCCGAGGCCCGCCTGAAGATCGCCACCTGGATCGCCGACTTCTACAACACCCGCCGCCGACACAGCGCCGCCGACGGGCTGCCCCCGATCGTCTACGAGCAGCAGATCATGACCGCGCGAGCAGCCGCCACGGCGAGGTCTCAGGAGACCATCGCCGCATAACCGAGTCTCCACGCTTTCAGGGGATGGACAGAGTGGCTTATGTCGTGTCATGTGTGGCAAATCTAGAATGTGGGAGTGGATCACACTTATCCCTCTGTGGACCTTAAGTCGTCGCATGACGGTCTCAAGTGGGCGGCCGTTGAAGACGGCGTCATCCCCGCCTGGGTGGCCGACATGGACCTGCCGACTCCGCCCGAGGTGGTCGAGGCTCTGAGTCGCCGGGCCCGCGGGGATCTCGGCTATCCGACGTGGCTGGAGGAGCCCGGTGCCGGGCCGCTGGCCGAGGCGTTCGCCGAGCGGATGGCCGCCCGCTTCGGCTGGTCGGCCGACCCCGGCCACGTACGGTCGTTCACCGACATCAACCAGGCTCTCCAGGTGCTCCTCCACGTGGCGACGGCACCCGGCGACGGGGTGGCCCTGCACACCCCGGCCTACCACCCGTTCCTCGGGACGCTCGACACCATGAAGCGCCCGCTGCACCCCATCCAGATGATCCCGGACGGCGGCACGTGGCGGTTCGAGGTGCCCGACCTGTCGGGTTGCCGGGTGTTGCTGCTCGTCAACCCGCACAACCCGACCGGCCGCGTGTTCACCCGCGACGAGCTGACCGCGCTGGCCGAGCAGGCCGAACGCCATGACTTGCTGGTCATCTCCGACGAGATCCACGCCGACCTCGTCTACGAGCCGAACCGGCACATCCCGTTCGCCACGATCCTTCCGGAGCGGACGGTCACGCTGACGTCCGCGACGAAGGCGTTCAACCTGGGTGGGATCCGGTGCTCGGTCGCCCACCTCGGTCATCGCGGCGTCCGTGAGGCGCTGGAGGCCCAGCCGCCCTTCCTGTACGGATCCACGCACGTGTTCGGCGTCGAGGCCACGGTGGCGGCCTGGCGTCACGGGGACGCCTGGCTGGCCGACACCATGGAGCTGCTCGACCGCAACCGGCACGCGATTTCCTCGCGCCTGCCGGCCGGGATCGGCTACCGGGTTCCGGAGGCGACCTACCTCGCCTGGCTCGAGACCGGACGGCCCGGGATGGCGGAGGTGCTCGAGCGCGAGGCCCGCGTCCGGCTCAGCGACGGGGCGGCGTTCGGCCCGGGTGGTGAGCACTGCGTCCGGCTGAACTTCGCCACCACCGAGCCCATCCTCACCGAGATCCTCGACCGCCTGGTCCGAGCCTGGTGACTCCCGCCCGCGGCATGGCGGACGGGAGCTCTCCCGGAGCTGGAGCCCGCCCGCCGCGTGGCGGGCGGGCTCCCATGAGAACCCCACGATGGTGACTCACGCCCGCGGCGTGGCACGTGGATGCTCCAGGAGACCCGTGGTTCAGGCCAGAGGCGGGAGCTCCGGCGGGGTGGCGGGCGGGTGTTCTTCCAGGGCGGCGAGGGCGAGTTCGATGGCCTTGTCCAGTTGCGGGTCGCGGCCTGCCACGCGGTCCTGGGGAGTGATCACGACCTCGATGTCGGGGTCGACGCCGTGGTTCTCCACGCCCCAGCCGGGGCCTTCCAGCCAGAACGAGTACCGCGGCTGGGTGACGCGGGTGCCGTCCACCAGGGAGTAGCGCGAGTCGATGCCGATCACGCCGCCCCATGTGCGGGTGCCCACCAGCGGCCCGATCTCGCGGTTCTTGATGCCCGCGCTCACGATGTCGCCGTCGGAGCCCGCGAACTCGTCGGTGACCGTGACCACCGGCCCGCGCGGCGCGTCCGACGGGTAGCGCATCGTGTTCATGCCGCGCACGAGCCCCCAGCCGGTGACCCGGCGCGACAACTTCTCCAGCACCAGCTCCGACAGGTGACCGCCGCCGTTCTCGCGGACGTCCATGATCAACCCGTCGAAGTTCATCTCGGTACGCAGGTCGCGGTGGAACTGCGCCCACCCGGAGGCCACCATGTCGGGCATGTGGAGGTAGCCGAGCCGTCCGCCCGAGGCCTCCCGGACGTAGGCGCGACGGTTCTCCACCCAGTCGTGGTAGCGCAGCGGCGTCTCGTCGGCGATCGGGGTGACCACGACGCGGCGCGGGTCTGCGCCCGAGGCGGGCCGTACGGTGAGCTCCACGGGACGGTCGGCGGTGCCGGCCAGCAGGGCGAGCGGCCCGCGGGAGGGGTCGACGGGCCGGCCGCCCACCGCGAGGACGGCGTCGCCGGGACGGATCGCGACGCCGGGCGCGAGCAGCGGCGAGCGGGCGGCGTGGTCGGACGTCTCGCCGGGCAGGATGCGCGCGATCCGCCACACGCCGTCGTCGTCGCGGACGAGGTCGGCGCCGAGCAGGCCCTGGCGGCGCCGCGAGTCGACACCGGCACCGTTGGCCACGGCGTAGGCGTGCGAGGTGCCGAGCTCGCCCTGGGTCTCCCAGAGCAGGTCGATCAGCTCGGATTGGGCACCGATACGCCCGGCCAGCGGCTCGTAGCGGTCGAGGACACCCTGCCAGTCGACGCCGTTCATGTCGGCGCGCCAGAAGTGGTCGCGCATGAGGCGGCCCGCCTCGCGGAAGGCCTGCCGCCACTCGGCCACCGGGTCGATGTGGACGGAGATCCGGTCGAGGTCGACGGTGACGACCTCGTCGCCCTCGGTCGCGGCGCGGGTCTGCAGGCCGTTCTTGCCGTTGAGGACGAGCCGGGTGCCGTCGCCGCTCACCTCGAGCGCGCGTACCTCCTTGGCCAGCTCGGTCTTGGCGCGCTTCTTGAGGTCGTAGCGCTCCAGCACGATCTCCGTGCTCGGCTCGGTGCCGTCGCCGAGCTCGCCGTTGAGCGGGTGCTTCAGCCACAGCAGCGCGTCCTTGGCGGACCGCAGGTTGCTGTAGCGTCCGGCGGGCACCGGCACCGCGACCACGCGGGAGGCGATCCCGTCGGCGTCGACCTCGGTGCGCGGCGGGGCGTCGTCCTTACCGCCCTCGTCCTTGCCGCCCTCGTCCTTGGCGGGCTTGTCGTCCTCGCCGTTGAACCCGCGGCCCTGCAGCGAGGGGTCGAAGGGCGAGGGCGTCGCGGCCTGCAGCGGCACGATGTACGGCCGGCACCCGGCCTGGAAGGACATGTCGAAGACGTGGGCGTCGTAGACCGGGTCGAACGTGCGCACCGACAGGAACGCGAGGTGCTTGCCGTCGCGGGTGAACGCCGGGTTGGTGTCGGCGAACCGCACGGGCGTCACGTCGACGACGGTGCTCCCGTCGACCCTGCCCATCCGGATCTGCGACATCATCTCGTGGTACGGGTGCGCCCAGGCCAGCCAGCCGGAGTCGGGCGAGAAGGTCAGCCCGCTCACGTCGCCCTCGGTCGTGCGGTCGAGCTCGCGGACGTCGCCGCTGTCGAGGTCGACGACCAGCAGCCGCCCGTCGTGCGCGGCCACGGCCACGTGCTTGCCGTCGGGCGCGGCCGCGAGCTCCAGCACCCGGCCGAGCTGTCCGGTGGCGAGCTCCCTGACCTCGCCGCCCGGGGTGCCGACCTCGAGGCCGTCCTCGCCGCTCGCGTCGGAGATCCACACGGCCCGGCCGGAGGCGCCGAGCGCGCGCGGCAGCCGTACGCGGACGCCGGGTTCGGCGCGCAGCACGCCGGCGGGACCGTCGCGGTGGGTGACCCAGTGGGCGGTGCCGCGGATCTCGACGACGCTGGCGCGACCGGTGGTGTCGGGAGAGAAGTCGGCGGCGCGGAGGGGCGCAGGGCGGCTCGCCCGTCCTGGCCGGGGGCCGCTGAGGCGGATGTCGAGCGGGCGCGGCTCGGCGTCGAGGCTCTCCAGCAGCCACAGGTCACCGGCGTGGCTGTAGATCACCCGCTCGCCGTCGCCGGCGGCGTGGCGGGCGTAGAACTGCTCGTGGGAGCTGTGCCGGCGCAGGTCGGAGCCGTCGGGAAGGACGGAGTAGAGGTTGCCGACGCCGTCGTCGTCCGACAGGAACACGAGGCGGTCGCCGACCCAGCTCACCGACCAGTACTGCGCCGCGCTGTCGGCGAACAGCCTGGTGAACTCGCTGGTGCCGTCGGCGTCCACCCAGATCTTGCCGGCGGTGCCACCTCGGTAGCGCTTCCACTGCGACGGCTCACGCCACAGCGCCGAGACGGTGGCGACCCGTCCAGATGCGCTGACGGCGGCCTCGCTCACCCATCCGTACGGCAGCCGGGTGGCCGGCCCGCCGTCGAGGGGGACGGCGTGGGCCCAGAGCCTCGTGCGCGAGGCATCACCCGCCGCGCTGATCGCGAGCACGTCACCGCCGGGGGTCCAGCCGGCGACGCGGGTCGTGGCGCTGCCCCAGTGCGTCAGCCGGTCACCCTGCGGGCCGTCGAGCTCGGCAGCGAACACTTCGGCGACGCCCTCGCGGGCTCCGGCCCAGGCGATCCGGCTGCCGTCGGGGGAGAATCGAGGGTACGAGACCGGGACACGGTCGGCGGTGAACCGCCATGCCCTCCCACCGGTGATCGGTGCCAGCCACACGTCGTCGTCGGCGACGAAGGTCACCAGGTCACCGTGCAGGTGAGGAAATCTGAGGTAAGCGCCATTTGTCACAGCTAGACACTAATGCCCGGAGCCAAGCGCAGCCCATGATTTTTCCTGGCAGCGTACGGCCCGCCTCCCGGAAACGGTCAAGCCCGGGACGCCCCGGCCGCTCGGGGCAGGGGGAGCTCGAAGGGATCAGGTGAGGGGCCATGAGAATCTTCGCACGGACGCATCAACTGCCGTCCCGCCTCGCGGCCGGCGCCTACATCCTGCAGGCCGGGGTCACCATGACCAAGTACGACGAGGAGGCCGCCAGGCGCACGCACGGCCAGGCCACGACCGCCTATCCGTTCCTCGGCGGACTCGACCCCGTGACGTTCACCCGCCTGCTGGCGCGCAGCGAGATCGCGATCGGCGCCGCCCTGCTGGTCCCGTTCGTGCCGTCCCTGGTGGCCGGCCTCGGACTGACCGCCCTGGGCGGCGGGCTCGTGGGCCTCTACCTGCGCCTTCCCGGGATGCGCCGCGAGGGCAGCCTGCTGCCGTCCGAGCAGGGCGTCGGCATCGCGAAGGACGTCTGGCTGCTCGGCATGGGAACGGGACTGGTGGTCGAGGAGTTGCTGGCGTGCTGCCGGCGCTCTCAGGGCCACTAAGCCCGACAAACCAGGGTAGTTCGGCCACATGGTACAAATCGGCTACACCTTGATGTCCGAGCAGACCCCCGCTCGCGCGCTGGTGGACTACGCCGCCGCCGCCGAGCGAATCGGCTTCGACTACGCCGTCATCTCCGACCACTATTTCCCGTGGCTAGAGGAGATGGGCCATTCGCCCTACTGCTGGTCGGTGCTGGGCGCCGTCGCCCACGTCACCGACCGGCTGCCGCTCATGACGTACGTGACCTGCCCGATCATGCGCTACCACCCGGCCGTGGTGGCGCAGAAGGCGGCCACCATGGGCGTGCTCAGCGACGGCCGGTTCACCCTGGGCCTCGGCGCGGGCGAGAACCTCAACGAGCACGTCATCGGCGAGGGCTGGCCGCCCGTGGACACCCGGCACCGGATGTTCGCCGAGGCCGTCCAGATCATCAGAAAGCTGTTCAGCGGCGAGTACGTCACCCACCAGGGCGAGTTCTTCGACGTCGACTCCGCCAAGCTGTACGACCTGCCCGAGCGGCAGGTGCCCATCGGCATCGCCGCCTCCGGCGGTCAGTCGGCGGAACTGGCCGCCGCCTACGGAGACCTGCTGGTGATCAACGACCCGATGCCGGAGGTCGTGCAGCAGTTCAACGCCGCGGGCGGCGACGGCAAGCCGGTCTACGGCCAGCTCGCGCTGTCGTACGACCCCGACGAAGAGGTCGCCCGGCAGCGCGCGCACGCGCTGTGGCGCTGGTCGGGCGTCGGCGGCTGGAAGGTCATGGCCGAACTGCCAGGCCCGGTCAACTTCGACGCCGCGTGCGGCACCGTACGTCCCGAGGACGTGGCGCGGAGCGTGCCGTGCGGCGCCGACGTGGACGCCGTCGTGGAGGCGGTCAGGAAGTTCGACGCCGCCGGCTACACCCACGTCGCGCTGGTGCAGATCGGCCACGAGCAGCAGCAGCCCTTCTTCGACTGGGCGGAGAAGGAGCTGCTGCCGGCTCTGCGCAGGATCTGACTACGGGACGATGTTGACCAGCCGCGGCGCCCGCACGATCACCTTGCGCGGCATGCCCTGCAGGTAGGGGGCGACCTTGTCGGACGACAGCGCGAGCTCGCGCAGCGCGTCCTCGGCGATGTCGGGCGCGACCTCCAGGCGGTCGCGTACCTTGCCCGCCACCTGCACCACGCAGGTCACCGACTCCTGCACCAGCAGCGCCGGGTCGGCCACCGGCCAGCCGCCGAACGCGACGGACCCGGTGCGGCCCAGCCGCTCCCAGCCCTCCTCGGCGGTGTACGGGGCCACCAGCGACAGCAGCACGGCCAGCGTCTCGGCGGCCTCGCGCACCGCGGGGTCGGCCGGGCCGGGGCCCGAGTCGATGGCCTTGCGCGCGGCCGAGGTGAGCTCCATCATGCGCGCCACCGCCACGTTGAAGCGGTAGGAGTCGACGAGCTTGGTGACCTCGTCGATCGTGTGGTGGGTGACCTTGCGCAGCGCGACGTCGCCGCTCTCGAACGGCACGCCCGGCTCGCTGGTCACCTCGGACATCACGCGCAGAACACGGGCGAGGAACTTCTGCGAGGCGGCCGGCGAGACGTCGGCCCAGTCGATGTCGTCCTCGGGCGGTCCGGCGAAGACCATGGTCAGGCGTACGGCGTCGACGCCGTACGCGTCGATCTGCTGGCCCAGGTCGACGCCGTTGCCCAGGGACTTCGACATCGCCTTGCCGGCGTTGATGACCTGGCCCTGGTTGAGCATGCGCACGAACGGCTCGGTGAAGTCGAGCATGCCCATGTCGTGCAGGACCTTGGTGAAGAACCGGGAGTACATCAGGTGGAGCACGGCGTGCTCGATGCCGCCGACGTACTGGTCGATCGGGCCCCACTTGCGCACCTTCTCGACGTCGAACGGGCCCTCGGTGTAGCCCGGCGAGCAGTAGCGCAGGTAGTACCACGACGAGTCGACGAAGGTGTCCATCGTGTCGGTGTCGCGCTTGGCCGGCCCGGAGCACTTGGGGCACTCGACGTTGACCCAGTCGGTGGCGCTGGCCAGCGGGGAGACGCCCTTGGGCGCCAGCGCCTCGCCACGCAGGTCGGGCAGCGTGACCGGCAGCTGGTCGTCGGGGACGGGCACCTCACCGCAGTCGGGGCAGTGGATGATCGGGATCGGCGTGCCCCAGTAGCGCTGACGCGACAGCAGCCAGTCGCGCAGCCGGTAGTTGACCGTGCCCCGGCCCCTGCTCTCGCGCTCCAGGTGATCGATGATCGTGCGGATCGCCTCGGCCTTGCTCAGGCCGTCGAGCGAGCCGGAGTTGACCAGCGTGCCCTCGCCGGGCGTCGCCTCGCCGGTCTCGCCGGGGTCGGCCAGGCCGGTGTGCACGACGACCCGCACCGGCAGGTCGAACTTGCGGGCGAAGTCGAGGTCGCGCTGGTCGTGGGCGGGCACCGCCATGATGGCGCCGTGACCGTAGTCGGACAGCACGTAGTCGGCCGCCCAGACCGGGATGCGCTCGCCGTTGACCGGGTTGATCGCGTAGCGGCCCAGGAAGACGCCGGTCTTCTCCTTGTCGGTGGACAGGCGCTCGATGTCGCTCAGCCGCGCCACCTCGGCGCGGTAGGCCTCGAACGCCGGACGCTGCTCGTCGGTGACGATCTCGTCGGCCAGCGCGGCGTCGGCCGCCACGACGAAGAAGGTGGCGCCGTGCAGGGTGTCGGGGCGCGTGGTGTAGACGGTGACCGGCTCGTCGCGGCCCTCGATCTCGAACAGCACGTCGGCGCCCTCGGAGCGGCCGATCCAGTTGCGCTGCATGGTCAGCAGCCGCTCGGGCCAGCCGTCGAGCTGTTCCATGTCGTCCAGCAGCCGCTGCGCGTAGTCAGTGATCTTGAAGTACCACTGCGTCAGCTCGCGGCGGACGACGTCGGCGCCGCAGCGCTCGCACTTGCCCGCCACGACCTGCTCGTTGGCCAGCACGGTCTGGTCGTTGGGGCACCAGTTGACCAGGCCGCCCTTGCGGTAGGCCAGGCCGCGCTCGAAGAAGCGGATGAACAGCCACTGGTTCCAGCGGTAGTACTCGGGGTCGCTGGTGTGCAGCCGGCGCGACCAGTCGAACGCTATGCCGTAGCGGCGGAACGAGTTGGCCTGGGTCTCGATGTTGGCGTACGTCCACTCCGCGGGGTGAGCGTTGCGCCGGATTGCGGCGTTCTCGGCGGGCAGGCCGAAGGAGTCCCAGCCGATCGGGTGCAGGACGTTGTAGCCCTTCTGCATCCAGTAGCGGGCCACGACGTCACCGATGGCGAAGACCTCGCCGTGGCCCATGTGGAGGTCGCCCGACGGGTAGGGGAACATGTCGAGCATGTAGCGACGCTCCCGGGGGTCGGCGTCGTCCTCGCTCGCGCGGTAGGGCTCCTGCTCCTCCCAGCGCTGCTGCCACTTGGCCTGCAGTGCCTGCGGGTCGTACTCACTCACGGCTGCTGTCCTTCTGGCTTGATTCGGACCCATAAAGAAACCCCTCGCGAGCACACAACGAGGGGTGGAGCCGCGACGGCGAGATCTCAGGGCCGTCGCGGCCCACTAAGAAGCAGGGTCGCGGAACGCATGAGTCAAGCCTAGCGCACGTCTTCGGCTGAACGCAGATACTCTAGGCGGCTCTACGGGCACAATGGACTCTTCAGGTCCGGCGAGATCTGATGGTGATGCATCCGTTGTGACCTCATTCGTCCCCCGAGAATAGCCTGACGCCGTGGCCCAGTCCTTCGAGCCCTACCGACCGGACGCCGACCTGCCTCTGCAGGACCCGCCGACCGATCCGCACGGCTTCCCGCGTTTGGCTGCGAGCCCGCCCGTATCTCCTGGAAAATCCCATGAGATCATGCCTGATACGTCAAATCCGGATATGACGGGACATCCGGACACAACCTCGGGAGGACCGGCAGCAATGGCAACGGAGAACTCCGGACCTCACGTGCCATCGTCCTGGCCGGAGGCGCCGCGGCCGAACGCGGCCTCGGACGCCGCCAGGGAACAGGGCGCCGTGCCGATGTCGTGGCCCGAGATGCCTCCGCCCGGCAACCCCGCCGCGTCCTGGCCCGAGCCTCCGCGCCAGGATCCTTCGTGGCCAGAGCCGCCCGGCCCCGCACGCGCCCAGCAGCAGGGCGGCCAGCAGGGCGGCCCGCAGGGCAACCAGGCCGGCCCCGGCGCTCCGTCGTGGCCCGAGGCCCCGTCGCGAGGCCCCGCCTGGCCCGATCCGCCCCGTCCCGACGCGCACCCCGCACAGCCTCAGGGCCCCCAGCAGCAGAACGGCGGGCCGCAGGGCCCCGGCGGCGGCCCGAACCCCGAGTCCGACGGCGTGCCCGCTCCGGTGCCCGCGTGGGCGCTCCCTCCGACGCCCACTCCCGGCGCGTGGTCGAACCTGTCCTCCCCCGCCCCCTGGCCTCCGGCACCGCCCGCCGGCGGGCCACCGGCCGGGCAGATGCCACAGCAGATGCCGCAGCAGATGCCACAGCAGATGACGGAGTACATGCCCCAGCAGCCGATGGAGCAGGCGCCCCAGCAGATGCCTGAGCAGACACCCGCGTACGGAAGCCCCTCCGCCGGCAACCCGGCGCCGGCCGGACCGCCCCCGCACGGGCCCGCCGCCGACGAGCGCACCATGACCTACGGCCAGCCCCCGCGCGAGCACGGCGGCCCCGAGGGCGTCCCGGGCGGGCCTCCCGGCGACGGCCGGGGTGGGCGCCCCGGCTCCAACCTGAGCCGCGACCCCTCCGACCCCGAGCACCGCTTCGTGACGGCCGGGCAGATCAGCGGCTCGCGCACCCCGCCGCCGGAACGCCAGCAGGAGCTCTGGGACACCGTCTTCGGCGACAACTACCAGGCCATGGGCGACCAGGACCTCGACGACGAGGACGGCAAGCCCGTCTGGATGTACGCCCTCGGCGGCTCGGTGGCCGTCGCCCTGCTGCTCGCGCTGCTGTGGGCGTTCCTGTGGGGGCCGCTCTCGCCGGATCAGCCGACGAGCGCGAACGCCGCCGAGAAGCCCGCGGCCTCGCAGGGGTCCACCGGCACCAAGAAGGGCCAGCCGAAGATCGGGCCGCTGCCGAAGTACTCCGGCGAGCCATCGCCCGTCGTCGGCCGCGTGACCGACGCCGCGGCCGGGATCTCCGTCCCGCGCCTCGGCGGCGAGTGGCAGCTCGACGAGCGCCCGACGGTCAAGGGCACCTACGGCTACGACCTGCGGCAGTACGTCCAGGTCGCGCCGGAGCGGTACGCCGAGTTCCTGTCGGGTCCGCTGCCGGACCGGCTCGCGTCGTACTACGACCCCGAGGACCTGGAGCCGGCGATCAAGCAGGTGGTCTTCAGCGCCCGCGGCAAGTTCTTCCCGCCGGACAACAAGGTCCGCAAGGTCGCCCAGCAGGCGATCAAGGTGGGTGACCAGGTCGGGCGGTTGATCGCGTACTCGCTGACGTCGAAGACGACGGAGGCGACGATCGTGACGATGGCCGTGAACACCGGCGGGAAGGTCCCGGCCATCGTCTACATGTCGATCCCGGCGGAGAAGAAGGAGCTGCTGCCCGACATCCGTCAGGTGATGAACCAGATCAGGCTCATCGCGTCCTGAGCCGGGCGGCTAGAACGAGCACTCCATGTGCTTGATGCCGTTGATGAAGCTGGAGTGCAGGCGGTCGGGCTCGCCGCCCTCGATGTGCGGCACGCGACGCAGCAGCTCGCGGAACATCACCGTGATCTCGCGCCGGGCCAGGTGGGCGCCGAGGCAGAAGTGGGGGCCCGGCCCGCCGTAGCCGACGTGCGGGTTGGGGTGGCGGGTGATGTCGAAGCGCCGCGCGTCGGTGAAGACGCTCTCGTCGCGGTTGGCCGCCCAGTAGAACAGCACCGCCTTGTCGCCCTTGCGGTAGAGGTTGCCGTTCATCTCGACGTCGCGGGTGACCTTGCGGCGCATGAAGTTGACCGGGGACGCGAGCCGGACGATCTCCTCGACCGCGCCGGGCGCGCGGCCGTCGACGTCCTCCAGCCAGAGCGCGCGCTGGTCGGGGTTCTCGGTGAGCAGGCGCAGGCCGTGGGAGATGGCGTTGCGCGTGGTCTCGTTGCCCGCGACGACCAGCAGGATGAAGAACGACCCCAGCTCCTGCATGGTGAGCCGCTCGCCGTCGATGTTGGCGTTGACCAGCGACGAGATCAGGTCGTTCGTGGGGTTGTCGGCGCGGTGGGCGGCGAGGTCCTGCACCAGCTGCTGCAGCTCCATGCCGGCGTTCAGCAGGCGCACGGCGAGCTGATCGAGCTCGCCGCCGGTGTACTCGGGGTCGAAGCCGCCGAGGATGATGTTGGAGCGGTCGAAGACGAACTGGTAGTCGCGCTCGGGGATGCCCATCATGTCGCAGATGATCTTCAGCGGCAGCCGGGCGGCGACCTCGGTCACGAAGTCGCAGCCTGAGCTCTTGACCAGCAGGTCGTCGACGATGGCGGCGGCGGCGGCCTCGACGTCGCTCTCGAACTGCTTGATCATCTTGGGGGTGAAGGCGCGGGAGACGATCCTGCGCAGGCGGGCGTGGCGCGGGTCGTCCATGTTGATCATGGAGCCGAAGTACTCGGCGAACTCCGCCGGCATGTCGGGGATGTTCGTCGCGCCGCCGTCGCCGGAGCAGAAGACCTCGGGGTTGCGGCTGGCCTCGAGGATGTCGGCGTGCCTGACGAGCGCGTGGTAGCCGGGGCCCCTGGGGGCGAAGGCCATCTCCGGCTCCTCGAAGAACGCGGGGGTGTCGCGGGCACGAAGCTGTTCGAACGCCTCCTCGCGCTCGCTCATGGGACGGGCCCAGAAGTCACGGTCCGACAGATCGAAGTGGAGGGCGCTCATGAGGCCATCATTCGAAAAGTGGGCACTTACGTCAATGGGTGACGTACACCGTACGTGGGAGCGCGACGGTCAGCAGGCCGGGCCGAGCCAGTCGAGGATCAGGCGGCTGACCTCCGCGGGACGTTCGAGGTGGAGGAAGTGTCCCGCGTCGGGTACGAGTTCGACGCGGGAGCCCTCCGGCAGGTGGTTCTGAGCGCCCTTGACCAGTGCGGCGCCCAGGCAGCCGTCGGCCGCGCCGTGCAGGTAGAGGACCGCACCCGCGACGCCGGGCTCGATCTCGGGGTGCCGACCGGAGGATGGGGCCGCGCCGAGGATGGCCCGGTAGTAGCCGATGGCCGCGCGCAGGTTGGCCGGGTCGCCGATGCTGCGCCGGACGAACTCCACGTCCTCGCTCGCGTCGTAGCCGGGCGACCAGTCGCCCCAGAGCCGTTCGAAGAAACCAGGCCGGGAGGCCGCCGTCTCGGCCATGGGCGTCTGGAACAGGAAGACGTAGAAGGAGCGCTTGAGCTGGTCGTAGTCGAGGATCCCGCCCGCCGTGGCGCCCGGCGGGGGCACGGCGAGCGTCACGGCTTTGCGGAAGCGACCGGCCGTGGCGTAGACGGGGAAGGCGCCCCAGTCGTGGCCGATGACCACGGCGTCGTCGCCGCCGCCGAGCTCCTCGTGCAGCGCGCGCAGGTCGGCCGCGAGCGCCGCGCCCTCGTACGCGCCGTCGGCCGGGACCTCCGTCGGCGCGTAGCCGCGCATGAAGGGCGCGACCGCGCGGTAGCCGCGGGCGGCCAGCTCGGGCATCAGGTGTCGCCAGGTGTGCGCGGTGTCGGGGAAGCCGTGCAGGCACAGCGCGAGCGGCCCGTCCCCCATCGCCAGATACGCGAACTCCACCCCGTTGGCGTGGACGGTCCTGATCTCCATGACTGCGCAACCTAGCATCAGGACCCCGGCCCGGGTCAGGCCCGATCTGTCCATATGCACTTGTAATCTTCCCTACCTACCAGTCGGTAGGTCTTCCTGCGAGGATGGCGCCGAAGCCGCTCACAAGGAGGAAGGCGTCATGCTCAATCTGTCGATCGTCCTGGAGGACAGCGCCAGGAACACCCCCGACGGCACCGCGATCGTCTTCGGCGACATGCGGCTGCCGTACTCCATGATCGACACTGTGGCCAACCAGGTGGCGAACCTGCTGGTGTCGCGTGGGATCGGCGAGGGCGACAAGGTCGCGCTCGCGTGCCCGAACCTGCCGTACTTCCCGTTCGTCTACTTCGGGATCCTCAAGGCGGGCGCGACCGTGGTGCCGCTCAACGTGCTGCTGCAGTCGCGTGAGATCACGTACCACCTCGACGACAGTGACGCCAAGGCGCTGTTCTGCTTCGAGGGCTCGCCGGAGCTGCCTCTCGGCCGGCGCGGCAGGGAGGGCTTCGAGGCGGCCGAGGGCTGCGAGCACTTCTTCGTCCTGCCCGCGACCCCGCTCGCGACCGAGTCCGAGCACGGCGAGTCGTTCTGGGCGGCGCTGGACGGGATGTCCCCCACGTTCGAGACCGTGCAGACGGCTCCCGACGACACGGCGGTGATCCTCTACACCTCCGGCACGACAGGTCGGCCCAAGGGCGCGGAGCTGACCCACCAGAACATGCTGATGAACGCGCTGGTCAGCGACCGCATGTTCCCCAGCGACGAGGGCAAGGACACCTACCTCGCGGTGCTGCCGCTCTTCCACTCCTTCGGCCAGACCACCGTCATGAACACCGGCTTCCTGCGCGGCGCCACGGTCGTGCTCATGCCGCGCTTCGACCCCGCCGAGGCGCTGGAGATCATGGTCAAGGAGAAGGTGACCTTCTTCGCGGGCGTGCCGACGATGTACTGGGCCATGCTCACCAAGATCCACGCTGACGGCGTCGCGAAGCCCGACACGTTACGCGTGGCCGTGGCGGGCGGCGCTTCGTCGCCGGTCGAGGTGCTCAAGGACTTCGAGCAGACCTTCGGCATCGGCATCCTGGAGGGGTACGGCCTGTCCGAGACCTCCCCGGTGGCCAGCTTCAACCAGCTGGGCCGGCCGACCAAGCCGGGCACGGTCGGCACCCCGATCTGGGGCGTGGAGATGAAGCTCATCGACAGCGACTGGAAGACGGTCGAGGGCGAGGGCCCCGGCGAGATCGCCATCCGCGGCCACAACATCATGAAGGGCTACTACGGCCGGCCCGAGGCGAGCGCGGAGGTCATGCGCGACGGCTGGTTCCGTACGGGCGACATCGCCACGCGCGACGCGGACGGCTACTACTCGATCATCGACCGGGCCAAGGACATGATCATCCGCGGCGGCTTCAACGTCTACCCGCGCGAGGTCGAAGAGGTCATGATGACCCACGAGGGCGTGTCGCTGGCCGCCGTCGTCGGCGTCCCCCACGGCTCGCACGGCGAGGAGGTCAAGGCGTACGTCATCCGCACGCCCGGCTCCGAGCTCACCGAGGACGAGCTGATCGCCTGGTGCAAGCAGATGATGGCGGCCTACAAGTACCCGCGCATCATCGAGTTCCGCGACACCCTGCCCATGACGGCCACCGGCAAGATCCTCAAGCGCGAGCTGAGGTAGCGCGTTCCCGGCCGGTAACGTGAGCGTCATGCGGGACCGGCCGGACGACCTCGACGAGGGGCTGCTGCGGCCCGCACCGGCCCGGCACTGGAGCATCGACGCCACCCGCGTCGACCACATGCCCGTCGGCTTCGGCGACCACCACTGGGCCGCGACCGACCACGGAGGGCGGCGCTGGTTCGTCACCGTCGCCGACGTGCGGCGGCAGCCGTACGAGCGGCTGCGGCAGGCCATGGACACGACCGCGCCGCGGTCATCGACCTGCTCGCGGAGCTGCACGCCACGCTGCCGCCCGTGACGGCCCCGGCCCTGCCGGTCGCGCCGGCGGACCGGGCGCTGCTGGAGGAGATCGTACGGGCCGCCTCTTCCGGGCCCTGGGCAGGCGGGCCGTACGACCGCGCCCGCTACGCCGCCGCCACCGGACGCACGCCCGACCCCGGCATGCTCGTGCTCTACCGCCTGCGCTGGGCGCTCGACGACGTGGCCGACTTCGTCGCGTAGTTCCGCGCGACGCACGCCCGCACCCCCGACACCGAGCCGGCCTGGCGTGCCCTCAGCGGCACCCTGGACGACCTCGCCTCAGGGTCCGCCTTTACCGAATCCGGGTTGCTGTCACACCTGGAGTAGCCGTACGGTCACGGTAAGCAGTTGGACACGCAAAGGAGAGCGACGTGGGCAGGCACGCGAAGCCTCACAACCCCAAGGAGCAGCCGCCCGACCGCAAAGAGGGCGCGGTCGCCGACGAGCATCGCGTCAGCCGGGGGCGGCACTCGAAGGACAGAAGGCCCTGCGCCAAGAGCACGCCGGGCGAGCAGGCGACGCCGTCGTCCTCAGCGGCCTGAGCGGGCGACGCACGCCGACGGGAGCCTGACGACGAGGCGGGTGACGGCGGCGGGAGGCTTGCGGGCCGCCCGCCGGGATGTCAGCAGCCGCGGGTCGCGGCAGGCCGGCCGCGCCGAGTCTCCCGTGCCACGTCCGTCAGGGCCAGTCGACGGCGGGGCGCAGCGGCACGTCGGCGCGGCCGTTGTCGTGCAGCTTGACGCCCAGCACCTGGTGCAACTGCACCTTGTTGCGCTCGAAGCCGACGATGCACCCGGCCATGTACAGCGCCCACACCCGGGCGGTGCCCATGCCGACCTCCTGCACCGCGTCGTCCCAGTTGGCGTCGAGGTTGTCGCACCAGTGACGCAGGGTCTTGGCGTAGTGCTCGCGCAGGTTCTCCTCGTGGCGGATCTCGAAACCGAGGTCCTCCATCTGCCGGACGAGCCAGCCGACCGACTCGAGCTCACCGTCGGGGAAGACGTAGCGGTTGATGAAGCCGCCCTTGTTGAACGTCTTCTCCTTGCCGGTGGGCCGGGTGATGCAGTGGTTGAGGATCCGCCCGCCGGGCTTGAGCTTGCCGTACAGGAAGGAGAAGTACGACGGGATGTTCTTCTTGCCGATGTGCTCGGTGAGGCCGATCGAGCTGACCGCGTCGAAGCCGGTCTCCTGCACGTCGCGGTAGTCCATGTAGCGGACCTCCGCGAGGTCCTCCACGCCGGCCTCCACGATCGCCTTCTGCGCCCACTCGGCCTGCTGCTTGCTCAGCGTGACGCCGAGGGCCTTGACGCCGTAGTGCTTGGCGGCGTGGATGACCATGCCGCCCCAGCCGCAGCCGACGTCGAGCAGCCGCATGCCCGGCTTCAGGTCGAGCTTGCGGGCGACCAGGTCGAACTTGGCGAACTGCGCCTCCTCCAGCGTCGCGTCCTCCGACGGGTAGCAGGCGCAGGTGTAGGCCATCGACGGTCCGAGGACCCACCGGTAGAAACGGTTCGACACGTCATAGTGGTGGTGGATCGCCTCGGCGTCGCGCTGCTTGGCGTGGCGCGAGCCGAGCCGGGCAAGAGCGCTCTGCCGCATCTCCTGCGGAGGCGGCGGCACCCGCATGAGCAACGGCTTGACGCCCAGCGACCGCACGGCGTCGATCTTCTCCGACGTCGTCAGGTCGTTCGTGGTGATGTTCCACATGCGGTCGAGCAAGGTGTACATGTCACCGTGGACATCGATGTGCCCGGAAATGTAGGCCCGGGCCAGACCGAGTTCTCCCGGGGCCTGCGCCAGGTAGGCCACGGCGATCGGGGACTTGACCTCGATGGACAGGTCGGCGCCGTCCGGCCCGGCCTTGCTCCCGTCGTACGCCGTGAACGCGAGATTCGCGTCAGGGCCGACGATTTTCTCAAAGATGGATGCCAGAGCCATCTATTCACCTTCCCCGTACACACTTTTCGTACAGGTCGAGCAGGCGACCACTTGGGTCGTATTCCCGCTTGACCGGCCAGTAGGCGTCGCCGTTGTACAGCTGCCAGAACTGCTCACGGGCGTAGAACGAGGTCGAATAGAGCGACTTGTGCCCGTCGAGGTCGTGCACAGCGCCCTCGATGAGCCGGTTGTGGTAACCGTCGAACTGGCCACGTGGCAGCGGCACCATTCCCCAGAACCCGAAGTTGACATACAGCTTGCCCGGCTCCAGCGGATAGAGCGGCCACCGCGTGCCGGCCTTCAGTGGACACATCCAGACGGGGGTCATGCCGACTTTGTCATGAAAGAACTCGAGGAACTCGGCCCCGCGCTCGACCGGGACCTCGACGTCCTGGATGACCGACTCCTGTACGGGCTGCCCGCGCCAGCGGTCGACGCGCGCGGTCAGGCCGTACTTGCGGTCGAGCGCCACCAGGCGCCGGTAGACGTCGGAACGCATCCAGCGGCGCGGCATCAGCGAGCGGACCACCGGCTGCTGCACGCCGAAGGCGCGCGAGCACCAGAACCAGTCGGTGTCCCAGCGCCACAGGTAGTCGCGGACGGTCAGCCAGTCGCGGCTGCGCTTCTGGATCGACTGGTAGTAGATGCGCATGCCCGTGTAGTCGGAGACATACGGGGCGCGGTCGGCGAAGCGGCCGAGCGTCAGGTACAGCTCGCCAGGCCCGAAGAAGACGCCGTCGACGAAGTCGACGCTCTCGCCGTCGTGGACCATGCTGTCGCAGATCTCCTGCATGGCCAGCATGCACTTGCCCGCGTCGGTGAACCTGACGTGGGTCAGGTGGACGTACGGCTGGACCTTGCGCAGCTTGATCCGGATGCGCAGCGCGTAACCGAGGGTGCCGTAGGAGTTGGGGAAGGACCTGAAGAGCTCGTGGTGCTCGTTGTCGGCGCGGGCCACGACGATGCGCCCGTCGCCGGTGAGGATCTCGAGCTCCTCGACCGACTCGTGCGGCAGGCCGTCGCGGAAGCTGGTGGACTCGATGCCGAGCCCGGTGACCGCGCCGCCCAGAGTGATCGTCTTGAGCTGCGGCACCACGTACGGCATCAGCCCGTACGGCAGGGTGGCGTCGACGAGGTGCTCGTAGGTCGTCATGCCCTGGACCTCGGCGGTCATCGTCTCAGGATCGACGCTGATGACCTGGTCGAGGTCTCTCGCCGAGAGCTTCGCGGTCCTGGCGCCGTCGCGGAAGCGGAAGAGGTTGGACGTGGACTTGGCCAGTCGGGGCGCGGCGTCGCCCGGGATCTCGGTGTAGGACTGCCGGATCTGCTCTACTGCCCGCTGGTGTGCCGACATCGTCGTCACGGAAACACCCCCTTGAGCTGGTAGAGATCGTCCGTAAGACGTTATCTCCACCCGGCTGCCCGGAACAGACCGGGGTCGTTAAAGACACGAAAACTGTTCATCGTGCCAGTTCGGCGGCTAGATGGCACGAGTATCTGTAAACTTCCGGCTCACCTGCGGCGACACCCCGTTCACCACCCCGTCGACCGGACGCCCCTCCACCACGGCCGTCAGGTTGGCGAGCACCGCCCCGATGAGCCGCACGGTGACCCCGGATGTGACACCCGCCACGTGCGGTGACAGCAGGACCTGGGGAAACGCGCGAATCGGGTCACCGGACGGCAACGGCTCTGCGTCGAACACGTCGAGGGCCGCACCCTCCAGCCGGCCCTCGCGCAGAGCCGCGAGCAGCCCCTCTCCGTCGATCACCGGGCCGCGCGCGGCGTTGACCAGCAGGGAGCCCGGCTTCATCCGGCGGGGGTCGACGATGCCGCGGGTCTCGTCGGCCAGCGCGACCGCGACGACCACGACGTCACTGCCCGCCAGCAGCGTGTCGAGGTCGGTGCGGCCGGGGTCCTCGCGCGGGGTGCGCGTCCAGTAGGACACCTCGCAGCCCAGCGCGCGGAACATGCGGACGCAGGCGGCGCCGATCGGGCCGTAACCGACGACGCCGACGCGGCTGCCGTGCAGATCACGGGGTCGCAGGCTCTGCTGCGGCCACTCCCCCGCGCGCACGGCGGCGTCGCCGGCGGCGAGCTTGCGCAGCAGCGCGAGCGTGGCCGCCAGGCACCATTCGGCGACCGCGACGGCGCTGACGCCCGGCGTGTTGGCCAGCGGCACCCCGGCCGCGGTCAGGGCGTCGAGGTCGTGCCCGTCGACGCCCACGGACGGCTGCTGCACGAACGCCAGCCGGGGCGCCGCCGCGACCGCCTCGGCGTCCATCACGAGCGTGCCGGTCCAGTCGCCGAGCACGATCTCCGCCTCGGGCAGCGCCGCGAGCAACCCCTCACGGTCGCGGCGGGCGGGCAGGCGGAGAGAGACCCTGTCGCCGAGCGAGCCGAGGAGGCGGCGCATGGCCTCCTCGGGCAGCGGGGGGAGGGCAAGAAGGTTCCAGGCGGTCATGCCCTCACAGTAAAACTGGTGAACACCTGTCGCATCAGTGCCCTGTTGCGTTTCCACTGCATTTCGGGCACCGTCCACGACAGGACGTAGGCGGCGTCGCCGATCGCGACGGCCCGCCTGACCTCGCGGTAACGCGTGCCCGGCGTGACCCAGGGCTCGTTGTTCTCGGCGCCCGCGATCCAGGTGAACTGCCACTCCACGGCCGTGGCGCCCTGGTGGGTGACCGTCCGGCGGCCGTGGTTGACGACGCGCTCGGCTTTCTGCCGGAACGTCTCCTGCGAGTCGCGGATGATCTGGTTCGGGTCGAGGTTGACGTAGATCGTCTCGACCCCGAGGTGGGCGTGGCCGTCCCCGCGGGTCCACTCGGTCAACGCCTCGGCGCGCGTGCCGCGCCATCCGGTCGGCCGCAGGATCGACCAGCCCTCACCCGACCGCCACACCCGTACGGCGGGGACCGCCGGGCGCGTCCGGGGAGTGGCCACCGTGTCCGTGGGGCTCGGCGTCGGGGTGGCCGTGACGGCCGGTGGGGTGGCGGTCGGGGTGAGCGGGCTGCTCGCCGCCGCGGCCTGGGTGCCGCGCGGCGCGCCCTCGGCGGGCGCGGCGATCCTGAAGTACGCGAGCGTGCCGCCCGCCACGACGAGCACGACCGTCGCGGCGGCGGCCAGCAGCGCCCTGCCGGAGCCCGCGCCCTTCTTCTTCTTGCGCTCCGGCACGTCGAGGTCGACGTACGCGGGCCTGGCGGCGACGACGGCCGCGAGCTCCCGGTCGGTCGCCTCGGCGTCCAGCCGCTCCGCGGGCTCCTTGCGCATCAGCCCGCGCAGGACGGGATGCATGATCGGCGGGATGCGCCGGTAGTCGGGCTCCTCGTTGAGCAGCGCGTTGATCGTGCTCATGGGGTCGCCGCGCTCGAAGGGCGAGCGTCCCACCATGCAGGCGTACAGCGTGGCGCCGAGCGACCAGAGGTCGGAAGGGGGTCCGGCGTCGTCGGCGCGCACGCGCTCAGGAGCCAGGAAGCTGGGCGAGCCGGTGACCATGCCGGTCTTGGTGAGCGAGGAGTCGCCCTCGGCGGTCGCGATGCCGAAGTCGGTGAGCACGGCCCGGCCGTCCTCGGCCAGCAGGATGTTGCTCGGCTTGACGTCACGGTGCAGGATGCCGGCCGCGTGCGCGGCCTTCAGCGCCGACAGCACCTGGCGGCCCACCTCGGCCGCCTCGCGCACCGGCAGCGCGCCCGAGGACTGCACCACCTGCTCGACCGAGGGGAAGCGCAGCAGCTCCATGACGATCCACGGACGGCCCTCGTCCTCGGCCACGTCGTAGATCGCGACGACGGAGGGGTGGTTCAGCTTGGCCGCGATGCGGGCCTCGCGAACCGTGCGCAGCAGATGGCGCTCCTGCTCGCCCGGCGACAAACCCTCAGGGAGCAGCACCTCCTTGACGGCGACCTGCCGGTTGAGCAGCGTGTCCTGGCCCTCCCAGACGACGCCCATGCCCCCGCGGCCCAGTTCGCGCAGCAACTGGTAACGCCCTGCGATGAGCCGGTTGCTATCCGAAACCATGTCCTACCTCTGTAGCGGCGCACGCGCCTCCTGCGGACAGCCGCTGGACGCGGTTGCCCGTAGACCACCCGAACAGTGGGCAAGTTTCCCATACCTCCCACCGCTTCGGCGGTCTGTCCGCAAGGCCGCTTGCACGAGATCACCGAATGTTGTTCTACTGGTGGGGTCCCACAGCAAGGAGAGACCGATGCCTGAGGTTCGCCGGGGTCCGCTTTCCGGGGTGCGCGTACTCGAACTCGCGGGGCTCGCCCCCGGCCCGTTCGCCGGGATGATGCTGGCCGACCACGGCGCGGAGGTGCTCCGGGTCGACCGCGTCAAGGCGGTCTCCGACCGGCCCCGTACCGATGTCATGGACCGGGGCAAGCGCACGATCGGGCTCGACCTCAAGGCCCCCGAGGGCGTGACGACTTTCAAGAGGCTCGTGCGCCACGCCGACGTGGTGATCGAGGTGTTCCGTCCCGGCGTGGCCGAACGGCTCGGCATCGGTCCCGGCGACCTGCACGCCGTCAACGAACGGCTCATCTACGGCCGGATGACCGGCTGGGGACAGGAAGGCCCGCTCGCCCCCACCGCCGGGCACGACATCGACTACATCGCGGTCTCCGGCGTGCTGTCGCAGCTAGGCCGCGCGGGAGACAAGCCGACGCCGCCGATCAACATCCTCGGCGACTTCGCCGGAGGCGGCCTCATGCTCGCGTACGGCGTGCTGCTGGCCCTGTTCGAGCGGGAGCGCACCGGCCAGGGACGGGTGATCGACGCCGCGATGGTGGACGGCTCGGCGATCCTGTTCGCGATGTTCTACCAGGGGGCCCAAAGCGGCTTCTGGGGACCGCGCGGCACCAACCTGCTCGACACCGGCGCCCCCCAGTACGACACCTACGAGACGGCCGACGGCGAGTACGTCGCCGTCGGGGCGCTGGAGCCGCAGTTCTGGGAGGCGATGGTGAGCCTCATGGGACTGAAGGACCTGCCCGACCGCAACGACAGGAGCCAGTGGCCGGCGTTGCGGGCCCGCCTGGCCGAGGCGTTCATGAGCCGTACCCGCGCCGAGTGGGAGGAGCTCTTCGCGGGCTCCGACGCGTGCGTCTCGCCCGTGCTGTCCATGACCGAGGCCGCCTCCCACCCGCACAACATGGCCCGCGGCTCCTTCGTCAAGGTCGGCGAGGTGACCCAGCCGGCGCCCGCGCCGCGCCTGCTCGGCGCGGGCGGCCAGGACCTCTCCCCCGCCACCCGGCTGACTGATCTGTCGGGCTGGGGCCTGCCCGCCGAGCAGGCGGACAAGCTCCGGGCCCAGGGCGTGCTGGCCTGACCGGTCAGACCGCCACGTACAGGTCGACTCCCCCCGGGTGATGGACCTCCAGGTCGGTGGTGAAGGCGCGCGCCGGCGTGCCGCCCGACTCGGTGTGGTTCCACACCCGCTGCCAGGTCTCCGCCAGCGCCTGCGGCATCGGGCCGCGCGCCTCCAGCCGCAGCGCAGGACCGGCGGGGACGCGCACGGCCACCATGCCCTCCGGCAGTCGCGGCACCGTCCGGACACCCGTTCCGACGATCTGCGTGAACGCGCCGTTGTGGTCGCTCTCGTAGTCGGTCAGAACGGCGTACAGGTGCTCGTCCACGCGGTTCGGCACGTGCGCGAAAGCCCCGGGCGCGCCGGCCCGGTGCCAGAGTGCCGGCAATTTCGCGCGCGCAGGATCCTTTTCATCCGCATTGCTGGTACGCACGGCGTACCCCACCACGATCAACTCGGCCCGTTCAGTGGGCTCCACGAGCACTCCCCTTCCCCCCAAAAAGCATCCCGGCCGATCATAAGCCCCTGGGAAAGGGGAAAACCCCGGTCGACGTGTCAGCGCATAAGATGGACGAACGTGAAGTTTCTTAACGACCACGCGCCCCATTACGACTTGACGTATAGCGACGTCTTCATGGTGCCGTCGCGTTCGTCGGTCGGTTCCCGGCTCGCAGTCGACCTTTCGACGAACGACGGCACGGGCACCACGATCCCGATCGTGGTGGCCAACATGACCGCGGTCGCGGGTCGCCGCATGGCCGAGACCGTGGCGCGGCGGGGGGGCATCGCCGTCATCCCCCAGGACATCCCGCTCGACGTCGTGACGGAGGTCCTCGACTGGGTCAAACAACGTGACCTCGTCAACGACACCCCCCTCACCCTGACCCCGCACGAGACCGTCGGCGAGGCCCTGCAGCTGCTGCCCAAGCGGGCGCACGGCGCGGTGATCGTGGTCGACTGGGAGAACCGGCCCGTCGGCGTGGTGACCGAGGCCGACTGCGCGGGCGTGGACATGTTCTCGCAGCTGGCGAACGTCATGTCCAGCGAACTGCTCACGCTGCCCGCCGGACTCGACCCGCGCGCCGCCTTCGAGCGGCTGCACGAGGGCCGCCATCGGCTCGCTCCCATCGTGGACGAGGAGGGCCGCCTGGTCGGCATCCAGACCCGTACGGGCGCGCTGCGCGCCACGCTCTACCAGCCGGCCGTCGACGCGGGCGGCCGGCTGCGCGTCGCCGCGGCCGTCGGCGTGAACGGCGACGTCGTCGCCAAGGCCAGGGGGCTGCTCGACGCGGGCGTCGACTGCCTGGTCGTGGACACCGCCCACGGCCACCAGGAGAAGATGATCTCCGCGCTGCGCGCCGTCAAGAAGCTCGACCCGGGTGTGCCCGTCGCCGCGGGCAACGTGGTCACCGCCGAGGGCGTGCGCGACCTGGTCGACGCCGGCGCCGACATCGTCAAGATCGGCGTCGGGCCGGGCGCCATGTGCACCACCCGCATGATGACCGGGGTGGGCCGGCCGCAGTTCTCGGCCGTGCTGGAGTGCGCCGCCGAGACGCGCCGCCTGGGCCGCCACGCGTGGGCCGACGGCGGTGTACGGCACCCTCGCGACGTCGCGCTCGCGCTGGCCGCCGGGGCGTCGAACGTGATGATCGGCTCGTGGTTCGCGGGCACGTACGAGTCGCCCGGTGACACCCACACCGACGCGAACGGCCGCAAGTACAAGGAGAACTTCGGCATGGCCTCCGCGCGGGCGGTGCGGCTGCGGACCGCTGACGACTCGGCGTTCGAGCGGGCGAGGAAGGCGCTGTTCGAGGAGGGCATCTCGACGTCCAGGATGTACCTCGACCCGAAGCGGCCCAGCGTGGAGGATCAGATCGACGCCATCGTGGCCGGGCTGCGCTCGTCGTGCACGTACGCGGGGGCGACGACCCTGGAGGAGTTCCACGAGAAGGCCATCGTGGGCATCCAGAGCTCGTCAGGCTTCGCCGAGGGCATGCCCCTGCACCAAAGCTGGTGATCACCCGACCTCACGGTGCTGCTCAACGTCGGGGCAGGCAGCACTGAACCGCGACACTGAACGGCGGGACGGCACCGCGCCGAACGGCGGCCGTGAGCGACGGGGACGGCCCGACCGCATAGAGTCGTCGGGTCATTCTCATCGTCAACCATTGCTACAGGAGCACTTCGTGGCACTCGAGAAGCCCGAGATCGACTTCCCCGGCGGCAACCCGCCCGCCGACCTGGAGATCGAGGACATCACCGTGGGCGACGGCCCCGAGGCCAAGGCCGGTCACAACGTACGCGTCCACTACGTGGGCGTGTCGTTCTCGACCGGTGAGGAGTTCGACGCGTCGTGGAACCGCGGCCAGGCGTTCGAGTTCCCGCTGGGCGCCGGGCACGTCATCGGCGGCTGGGACAAGGGCGTCGTGGGCATGAAGGTCGGCGGCCGGCGCAAGCTCGTCATCCCGCCGCACCTCGGTTACGGCACCCGTGGGGCCCCGCCCCGCATCAAGCCGAACGAGACGCTGATCTTCGTCGTCGACCTCCTCGGCGTCAGCTGACCGTTGGAGCCGCGCGGGACACTCCGGCCGCCATGCACAGGCCGGACTGTCCCCGCCCTCCGCCCTCCGACAGCAGAGCACCGAAACACACCAGGCCGCCGAACCTCGGCCTCGAACCCCTGTGGGCCGGCCGTCACGCGGCGTACAGGTCCACGCGGCCCGTCCCCGAGCGCAGGGACCGAGCGCTACCGTCCATCAGGGCACAGGCCTGGAAACCCAGGTGTCACAGCTTCGGCCCTCACTCAGGCCGAACCTTCCCCACCTGCGCCACCGGCGCCTGAGCACCCTCCATCGAGCGTGCGCACGAAGCCCACCCCGACCACCACCCCGGTGCCTGGTGGTGGGTCGCGCGAGGCCCGTCCGCCCACCAGACGACCAGCCCCCACAGACCCCGGCCGTCCGGAGCGGGCGCCAGAAGGCTCTGTACCAGGGTCCCGGTCGGCGTAGTTCGGCCGACAGAGAACATGGCCGCTGGGTGGCCCATGGCGCCTGGGAGTCATTTTGGCCGGCGTGGCGCCTCGCATAGTGGTTGCTTCCTGGCATTTCGCTGCCCCTGCGCACGAACTCTGATCAGGCGGCCGGACGCACATCGTTCTCGTCACCCCCGTGGACCCGTCCCCGAATGATGCGTTCGGGAACACCCAGCCCTTTACGTCCCGTTGGTGGGTTAATTGCCGTCAGGCGGTGCGCTGAGTAGATATGCCGATTCGAGGTGGGGAAATGTCGCCGTCGTGAGGCACCATAGGCGTGTGCTTCTGATCGACGTGGTCCGGGTTTCCGAAGCGGTGACGCGCACGTCCGCCAGGCTGGGCAAGATCGGCCACCTGGCGGAGCTGCTGGGCCGGGTCGGCCCGGAGGAGGCGGAGATCGCCATCTCCTACCTTTCGGGCGATCTGCCCCAGCGGCAGGTCGGCGTCGGCTGGCGCACGCTCGAAGACATCCCGCAGCCCAAGCTGGCCGCCACCGCCACGCTGACCCAGGTCGACGAGCTGCTGAGCCGCATCAAGGCGGTGTCCGGGCAGGGGTCGCAGGCGGCGCGCAAAGCCCTGGTGGCCGAGCTGTTCGCCGGGCTGACGAGCCAGGAGCAGCAGTTCATGAGCCGGCTCCTGCACGGCGAGCTCCGGCAGGGTGCGCTCGACGGCGTCATGATCGAGGCGGTGGCCAAGGCGTCGGGTGTCCCGTCGGCCGACGTACGCCGGGCGCTCACGCTGCGCGGCTCGCTGCCGGCCGTCGGCGCGGCCGCGCTGGCCGGCGGGGTGGCGGCGCTGCGGGCGTTCCGGCTGGAGGTCGGACGGCCCGTCTCCCCCATGCTGGCGGGCAGCGCGCCCAACGTGTCCGCCGCGCTGGAGAAGGCCGGCGCTCCAGCCGCGCTGGAGTGGAAGCTCGACGGCATCCGCGTCCAGGCGCACCGCTCCGGCTCCGAGGTCAGGGTCTTCAGCCGTACGCTCGACGACATCACCAAGCAGGTCCCCGAACTGGTCGAGGCCGTGCTGGGCATGCCGTCCGCCGATGTGGTGCTCGACGGCGAGGTGATCGCGCTGCGGCCCGACGGCCGGCCGCACCCGTTCCAGGTGACCGCGAGCCGCGTCTCCACCAAGACCGACGTCGAACGGCTGCGCGACACGACACCGCTGAGCGTGTTCTTCTTCGACGCCCTCAGAGTCGACGGCGCCGACCTGCTCGACCTGCCCTACTCCCAGCGGCAGGAGGCCCTCGCCCGTACGGTGCCGCAGGAGCTGCTGACGCCCCGCATGGTGACGGGCGACGTGGCCGAGGCCGAGAAGTTCTTCGTCGACGTCGTGAAGGCGGGCCACGAGGGCCTGGTGGTCAAGTCGCTCATGTCGCCCTACGCCGCCGGGCGACGCGGGGCCGGCTGGATCAAGGTCAAGCCGCGCCACACGCTCGACCTGGTCGTCCTCGCCGCCGAATGGGGGCACGGCCGCCGAGAGGGCAAGCTGTCCAACCTCCATCTGGGCGCACGTCACCCCGACGGCGGGTTCGTGATGCTCGGCAAGACGTTCAAGGGCCTGACCGACGAGCTGCTCGCCTGGCAGACCGAACGTTTCCTGGAACTCGCCGAGGGCCCCACCGACCAGTGGACGGTCAAGCTCCGGCCCGAGCTCGTCGTCGAGATCGCGTTCGACGGGGTGCAGCGCTCGCCCCGCTACCCGGGCGGCATGGCCCTGCGCTTCGCCCGCGTCCTGCGCTACCGCCCCGACAAGCGCGTCGAGGAAGCCGACACCGTCGACACAGTCCGCTCCCTGATGCTCTAACCCCCGGACGAGCACACCACACCGAGAGCCCCACCCACCCTGACGCGCTGCCCCAGACCGTGCACCGCACCGTGACCCACACCCATCTGGAGGCTCTGCGCCCGGACCGACGCACCATGCTGAGAGTCGTACGCACCCTGGTGCACTGCTCAGCACCCTCAGCACCCTCAGCCACCGCGCCGCGACCAGCCCGCCCTGAACTCGCCTCCGGACCAGCGCACCACGCCAGGCGTCGCGCCCACCCTGAAGCTTTGACCCGCCGACCGACGCACCGCGCCGTGGCTCTGTAGGTGAATCCGAGAGCCAGATGTCGGTCAGTGGCTCTGTGGCGCCCGGTGGGGCTGGGGTCGTGTTAGCGAATTCTAGAGCCACCTGAGGGTTCGCAATGCGAGTATCGAAGCGTTACTCCCTGTGAGGAGACGCTGGTGACACACCCCCAATCCAAGGTGGAGGTATTCGCGGCGATTCGCCGGGATTCTCGTGCGGGGCTGTCGGGTCGGCAGATCGCGATCAAGTATCGAGTCAGCCGGAACACGGTGGCTGAGGCGTTGCGTCAGCCGTGGCCGGAGCCGAGGAAGAAGATGGCGCCGCGGGCGAGCCGGCTGGATGAGTTCAAGCCGTTGATCGACGAGATGCTGCGGGCCGATCTGGATGCGCCGCGCAAGCAACGCCACACAGCCAAGCGGATCTTCGCTCGTCTGGTAGATGAGCACCAGGCCGCCGAGGTCTCGTATCAGATGGTCCGCGCCTACGTCGCTCGCCGACGGGGCGAAATCCGGGTCGAGGCAGGACGGGGTCCGCCGGAGGCGTTCGTCCCGCAGTCGCATCTGCCGGGAGTCGAGGCGGAGGTCGACTTCGGTGACGTGACGGTCCGGATCGCAGGTGAGCAGGTGAAATGCTTCCTGTTCTCGTTCCGGATGTCGTACTCGGGCAAGGCGGTCCATCGGGTGCTCGCCACCGGAGGCCAGGAGGCGTTCTTCGAGGGACACGTCCACGCTTTCAGGGTGCTGGGCGGGGTCCCGACGGGCAAGGTCCGCTACGACAATCTGAAGGCCGCGGTCTCCGCGGTGCTGGGGTTCACCCGGGCCCGGACGGAGTCCGCCCGCTGGACGGCGTTTCGCGAGCACTACGGGGTCGAGGCGTTCTACTGCCAGCCGGGGATCAAGGGCGCCCACGAGAAGGGCGGGGTCGAGGGCGACATCGGCTGGTTTCGCCGCAACCATCTGGTCCCGGTTCCCGAGGTTGCTTCGCTCGACGAGCTGAACGAGATGATCGAGCGCTGGGATCTGGAGGATGAGGGGCGGCGGATCGGGGCGCGGGCCAGGACGGTTGGCGAGTACTTCGCGATTGAGCAGCCGCTGCTGCGGCCAATTCCGCTGGAGGCGTTCGAGACCGGCCTGCTGTTGCCGGTCCGGGTTGATCGCTACAGCCAGATCACGGTCCGGACGAACCGATATTCGGTTCCGGCTCGGCTCATCGGCCGGCAGCTGCGGGTGATGCTGCACGCCTCGGAACTGATCGTCTATGACGGGCAGCAGATTGTCGCACGCCATGATCGGCTGTTCGCCAAGGCGGCCCGCCGTCTGGAGCTGGATCACTACCTGGAGGTCTTGATCCGCAAACCCGGCGCGCTCCCGGGCGCGACCGCGCTGGAACAGGCCAAAGCCGCGGGCAAGTTCACCCCGGTTCATGACGCGTGGTGGGCTGCGGCTTGCAAGGCCCACGGCGACCGGGACGGAACGCGCGCGCTGATCGAGGTGTTGCTGCTGGCCCGCCACCTGCCGACCGAGCACCTGGTCACCGGCCTGGCTGCGGCTCTGCGGGCCGGAGCTCTCACCGCTGATGCGGTCGCGCTGGAGGCGCGCAAAGCGGCTGAGGAAGACCAGGAGCCATCTCCTCCAACCGCCGCCGAAGACGCCAGCACCGACGCGACGGTCACGTTCCTCACCGAACGGCGCCTGGCCCAGCTTCCCCGCGACACCAGGCCGCCGCCCTCGGTGGCGGTCTATGACCAACTGCTCAAACGCGCTCGACCGGCCGGCGAGCGTCCTGCCCAGGGAGGAACCCCATGACCACGCCTCACCACCGCGGCATGACCGAGCAAGCCGCCCAGGCCTCGATCGATCAGGCCTGCCGGATGCTGCGCCTGCCCAGCATTCGCGCCCAGTTTCCCGACCTGGCCGAGGCAGCCGCCCGCGATCAGATGTCCTACCTGGGTTTCCTGGCCGAGCTTCTCATGGCCGAGTGCGATGACCGCGCCCGCCGTCGCTCCGAACGTCGTATCAAGGCCGCTCAGTTCCCTCGCGACAAGTCTCTGCGCGCCTTCGACTTCGAGGCCAACCCCAACATCGACCCCGCCACCATTCACACCCTCGCGACCTGCGAATGGGTTAAGAAGGGGCAACCGCTCTGCCTCATCGGCGACTCCGGGACCGGCAAGTCGCACCTGCTCATCGCCCTCGGAACAGAGGCCGCTATGAAGGGCTACCGGGTCCGCTACACCCTCGCCACGAAGCTGGTGAATGAGCTCGTCGAGGCCGCCGATGAGAAGGTGCTGGCCAAGACCGTTGCCCGCTATGGGCGTGTTGACCTGCTCTGCATCGACGAGCTCGGATATATGGAACTCGACCGGCACGGCGCGAACTTCTCTTCCAGGTGCTCACCGAACGCGAGGAGAAAAACAGCGTGGCCATCGCCTCCAACGAGTCCTTCTCTGGCTGGACCCGCACCTTTACCGACCCACGTCTCTGCGCCGCGATCGTCGACCGCCTCACCTTCGCCGGCAACATCCTCGAGACCGGCACCGACTCCTACCGTCTGGCCCAGACCCGAGCCAGAGCCGAACAAGCTAGCTGATCACATCACACAGCGTCTCACGGTGTTGCCAGAGCGATCGTTCCGGGGCTTGAAGCCGCACGTCGGAGACGACGACTCACGGGCCAAGCCGCTCATCGGCTTCACCCGTCTCTCGGCTGGATTCGAACACCGGCGGCATCAGTGGCGAACGGAGACACCGGCTATGGCGGTTCGGTGGCCGAGATGAGCTGTGGCCTCCAGATCCGTGGCCACGGCGGTGAGCTTCGCCTGGATGGCGGAGATCGCGTCCTCGCCAAGTGCCAACCGCAGTGGAGGCTCCGGCAGGTCGAGTACGGCCAGAACCGCGCGAGCAGCTATGTCGGGATCGCCAGGTTGGTTGCCGTGAGAAGCCGTCAACGAGGCCCGTGTCGGACCCACCGTGTCCTCGTAACCGGGGATCGGCTTGCTCAGGTGCAGCGCCGGACCGGCGAACCCGGTCCGGAAGGCTCCCGGTTCGACGATGACGACGTCGATCCCGAGTGGCCCGACCTCGGCCGCGAGCGCCTCGCTGGCTTGCTCCAACGCGCCCTTGGCGGCGCAGTAGGCCCCGGCACCGGCGAAGGACAGCAGACCGCCCATACTGCTGACCTGAATGATCGCCCCGCTGCGCCGCTCGCGCATCTGCCGCAGCGCCAGCCGGGTCAGCCGCAACGGGCCGTGGAACATCACCTCGAATGCGTCCCGGAGTTCCTCCTCCGTGGTCTCCTCGATCGCGCCGACAATCCCGTAACCGGCGTTGTTCACCAGCACGTCGATCCAGCCGGCGGTCTCGACCGCACGCCCGCAGGCAACGGCGTCACGTACGTCGAGCTCGACGACCGTCACCTGGTCCGGGTGCTCGGCGATCACCTCGGCCATGGTCTGCGGGCGGCGGACCGCGGCGACCACATGGTCGCCGGCCACGAGCGCGGCCCGGGTGAAGGCGGCACCAAGGCCGCTGTTGGCGCCGGTGATCAACCATCGGCGGGGGCTCGGCGTCGTGTTCACTGTGATCCTTTCTCGGTGCCTCCGGCGGGGTGCCCGAAGCACGGTGATCACGATGCCTGGCCACCCGCTACTGGCGGTATGGCCCGAAGGTGGAAAATCTGCCTATGGCAGACGCACTCGTCGGACCACAGCCCGTTCCCCGTCCGTTGCCGGCCGGCGAGCCGATGGCGGCCGCCGACTACCGGCGTCTGGTCGGTGTGCTGGAGGCGGTCGATCGGGTGCCAGGGCTGCGGGGATTCCAGGAACAGCTGGTGCGGGCCCTGCAGAGCTGGTACGGCTACGCCGGGGTCGCCGTCCTGCACGGTGACACCCTGCGGGAGGCCGTGGAGAAGGGCTGCGGAGTTCAGGGCGGTTATTCTCCGCGCTTCCTGGCCGATTACGCCGCCCGCTGGGCTGACGCTGATCCGTTCCGCACCGAGCGGACGCACCGGCTGCTGATGTCCGCAGGCGTGGTCACTTTGAACGAGGTGGCGCCGGACGGGGAGTATGGCGAACGGTTCCTGCGGCCGCACGGGATCAGCGACAAGGTCGGTACGGTGATCGACGGCGGAGCGGCCGGGGTGCTCTACGTCGGTATGGCGGTGCGCGACAGCCCTCACGTGCCCGCCCGAGATGTGGCCGTACTTCATACCTTGCGGCGCCACCTCGCACCGCTGGCTGTTGAGCAGCTCACGCGTCACCGCGAGCAGCTCGCTCTTGGCACCGACTGGCGGCTGACGCCTCGGGAGTGGGAGGTCGCCCGGCTCGCCGCCCACGGCCTGACCAATCAGCGGATCGCCGACCGTCTGTTCGTCGGAATCGACACCGTCAAGAAGCATCTCACCCGGATCTTGGACGAGACCGGCTGCGCCAATCGCGCCCAGCTCGCCTCCCGCTGGCGCGAAGGGGGCTGACACCTCCACATGACTCGAGCTCGGCACGTGGCCCGCCCCCTCGTCCAGACGGGCGGATCAGCAGGTGGTCGCCGGTGGCAATGAACGCACGCGGCCGTTCACGTCCGGCGGATGTCGGCGATCGTGGGGTAGCCGTTGATGGCCATGAGGAGATCGAGCTCGGCGAGGACCGAGCGCAGGTAGTGGACGAGCCCGTCGGTGCCGCCGACGGCCAGCGCGTGGGCGTACGGCCTGCCTATCCCCACCGCGGTGGCGCCCAGGGCGATGGCCTTGGCGACGTCGGACCCGCTGCGGACCCCGGAGTCGAAGAGCACCGGCAGGCCGCCTGCCGCCTCGACGACGCCGGGCAGCAGTTCAAGGGCGGAGAGTCCGCCGTGGTTCGAGCAGTAGATCGCGTCGATGCCGTGGTCGCGCGCCCGCTGTGGGCAGGTCCACGCCGAGCAACGAGATCGACAGGTCGCGTTCGTAGGCCCCGTTGAGCATGCGGGAGACGAGCCCCCACATATGGAAGGCCGCCACGTTGGCGCGTTGCGTGTGCTCGTCTCCGCAGCCAGCCGCCACATATGACTGCACCCACCACGGCAGAGCTCTCGCGAACCGGAGCCATGCCTTAGACCCACAGGGCATGGCTCTCGTTTTCACTAACACTCCAAGGTAGTTGATCAACAAGTGGCTCTCAAACCGACCGACATATGGCTCCCGGTTCCACCTGCATAGCCAGCGCCGAGAGTCGCGCTCACGCTGGTGCTCTGGCCTCGGCCACCGGGCTAAGGGCCGCGCCAGGGGACGGACGTGCCCTACCCTGCGGACCTTGCCCGGCACGCACGCCGACGTACCGCCTGCGACGTGACGCCCTCCCCAGCTTTTCGCCCCTTCTCCCCTCTGCGGGCCGGGATCTGACGGCCGCCCTCCCCCCGCTCTCTGCCCTTCTGTCGGCTGACGACGCGACGGTCCGGCCCGCCCAAGGGACCGGACGGCGAAGACGAGCGCGGGCCGGCCGGCGGAGTGGCGCTATCCCATCTCCTCTCCTGCACCACGCTCGCGGCCGTGGTCGCCAAGGCGGGAGCGTCGGCCTTCCACGACGATGGCGCGCCGGTCGGAGGGGGCGGGTTTGCGGCGGATGTGGCCGCCGGCTTCGACTTTGCGTGCCATGAGGGTGACGCTGGGTGGTTCGCAGCCGAGTGCGTCGCTGAGCTGAGACTGGATCGCGGGGCCGGTGCGGGCGAGTCCCCTGATGATCGCGAGCTGGGTGGGTTTCGCGGTGATCTCCCGGGGTTCTGGGCGCTGAATCGAAAGATCTACGGCGTACACAGAGAGATCCGAAAGATCTTGCCGTGAGTGATTTATGTCACTAGATATCCCATTATGTTGCCTTTACCTGCTGTTTGTCCCATATGTTCTTCTTCACCGCGCAGGGCCCTGCCCCGCCGACCGGATCGGCCGCCGTCCGCCCCCACCCCCGCCCGACGCAGCCTTTCCCTGCCGTATCCCCTAGCCAGGACGGTGGTTTACCTTGGGCAAGCACTCCCGCAAGTCGTCGTTCCGCACTTCCACCGGCAAGCTCGGCTGGGCCACCGTCGCGGGTGGCGCCGCCGTCGTCGCGGTGCTCTCCACCACCGCGTGGGCCGCCATAGGCGGCGACGTCCCCGGACGCACGGTCGCCCTGAGCCTGCCCGCCACCACCCCGACGGCCACGAAGACCATCGCCCGGCCTGCCGCCTCGCCGAAGAAGGCCACACGCCCCCACAGCCGGTCGGCGTCGACGCCCAAGGCCTCCCACGCGATCCATCACTCGCCGGCCGTCACGGCGTCCCGGACCCACACGTCGCCCCAGCCGGCCAAGACCCTGGCCTCTGCTCACCTCCCCAAGGTGAAGGCCACCAGCGGCTCCGCCACGACGGAGACGATCGAGGCGCAGAGCATCAAGGCGGACACCTCCGAGGACGCCCGTAAGGCGCAGAGCCGCGCGAAGGAGTACCGCAAGGCCAAGCGGCAGAGGCAGCGATCCAGGGTGATCGCCTCCGGATCGTGCGGCGCTTCGTACTACGGCGAGGGCCAGATGACGGCCAGCGGCGAACGCTTCAACCCCGGCGCCATGACCGCCGCGCACAGGACATTGCCCATGGGCAGCCGAGTGCGCGTCACGAACCCGGCGACCGGCGCATCGGTCACGGTCCGGATCAACGACCGCGGGCCCTTCGTCGGCGGACGCTGCTTCGATCTCTCGGAGGCCGCCTTCGCCGCCATCGGCAACCTGAGCGCGGGCGTGATGCACGTGCGTTACCAGGTGCTGGCCCGCTGACATCCCGCTCGTCGCCACCGTGGCCGCGCGGGTCCCCAGCCGCGCCACCACGGTGGCTGACCTGTGACAACGCGGCCCGCACCGCAAAAGATGCTGTAGCCCACGGCAGCACGCCGGCGTTTTCGGCCCACCGCCTTTTCGAGCGTCGAACGATTCGCGACATAGTGGTTACAAAATCGGAATACATCCGATAGCTAGAGAAATCGACGACTCGCGGCGTGCGTCGAGGCGTACGGAAACAGTTAAAAACCCGCAGTCGGACGGCGAGATTAGTCGCTTGCGGGTCACTTCACCAGGCGAACCGTCATCGGGTAGCGGTATTCGTTATCCGAGAGAGCCGAAACACTGGCCACGATGCCGAGGATCAACGACACGATCAGGATGAACGGCACCAGCACGATGCCGACGAAGGAGATCGCCAGCAGGAACGACCCCCCGACCACCGTGAGGTTGAAATTGAGCGCCTCGACCGCGTGCTTGCGGATGTACGGCGAACTCTTGCCGCCGATCAGCAGGACAAGCAGCGGTCCGACGATCGGGAAGCCGAGGATCGGCAGGAAGTGGGCGAGCGCGGCGGCGAGGCGTTCGTTGCTCTCCGACGCTTCCGCCGTGGGCGTCGGGGCCGACGACTGTGCCGGCGGGAAGGACACGGCCGGGGACATACGCAGGTCGTACATGATGGGCATCAGATCGCCGTGGGTCCGCGCCGTCATGGCGCGCTCCAGCCGGTCGTCGAACTCGAATTTGTCGAGACGACCGTCGGCATAAGCGGCCTTGACGTGCTCGACAACGTGCTCGCGGTCCTGGTGGGTGACGCGCAGATGAGCCGGCGGCATCTCTCCGGGCCCGGGAGTTTTCGATACCCCAGCCATAATCGCCATACCTCTTCTCCGAGAAACTGGCTACCGTCTCTCATACTGCATCGCTGCGGCGTCTCCTGCCATCGGGAGAATCCCGGATCTTTCCCCTAGATCATCCCCGGCAGGGAGCCTCCGGACGGTATAAAAAGGATTCATGAGATGGCGAGACCGCTACGGCATTCGTCGACTCCGCGGTCGTAAGATCGCGAAGTTCGACCGGGAGGCGACAGACGCCGACATCGAGGCGCTGATCGCCTTCGCTCGTTCACGGCGTGGTGTCGAGTTCTATGTCGAGCCAGAGACCTTCGCGACCGACACGACCGCCGTCGCGGTGGCCGACGACGGCGAGTGGACCAGGCGGCGCGTCGGCTCCCCCGCCGTGATCCACAAGGTCGCCCGCAACCTTGCCCTGCCGGTGTACGACGTCCAGCTGACCGGGTACCCGCAGCGCATGCGCGCCTACAACGAACGCCGCCGCGAAGAAGGTGACACCCTCTAACCACCGCCTACGGCGCCGAGACCCCCGCACACTCCGCCGGCCGGATCACACCGGCCGGCCTGCCGGTGATCTCTCACCCCGGCCGGCCTGCATATTGGTGATCTCGCACACGGGCCACTGCACATAACCGCCACGTCGCGCACGGGCTGCTGCCTCGCGTCCACACCGTGCTCGGCTACGACGAGGCGAACACATGCCGATCACCGCAGCTGCGAGGCTGTCGTCCGCTTGGCGAGGGCGGTGGGTATGCCCGCCACCACTGATGTCGAACGCGCCCCGGGCTCCCACAGACCGTGCTCGCCGTTCCCGCCAGTCGCTGTCAGGCCACAGCATGTCCGTGCCGTGCTGGGCTACGACGACGGACGCACACCCGCCGTCGAAATGCCACTAATCGTCGCCCGCCCGGCACGAGCGGTGGACGGGCCACCAGTTCCGCCGTTGTCGAGCATGGCCGTGGGGGCCAATCGGCCAAGCTCCGCTTTCCATGTTGCAGGCCATACGGGCCGCCTGGTGTCCGTGCTACGTCGCACACCGGCCGGCCGCGTGTGGATCGACGGTTACTGGAGGCGGGAGAGTTCAGGTTCGGTCGACGGTTGCCTGAGGTGGGGCGTATCCGCTCTTGGTGGTGGGGGTTGTTAGCTGCTAGCGGAAGCATCAGTCATCTTCAGTCTCCGTCTGCATCATTTGTCTGTGAAACTTTCCGAGTGGGCGCGGCGGAATGGCGTGCACTACCAGACCGCCTGGCAGTGGGCGCGAGACGGGAAAATGCCGGTCCCGGTCACCAAGACCGCGACCGGCCGGTACCTGGTGCTCGAGCAGCCGTCCGAACGGGACGGCCGGACGGTCGCGTACTGCCGGGTCTCGAGCGCTGACCAGAAGGCGGACCTCGAGCGGCAGGCGGGCCGAGTCGTCACGGCTGCCACCGGGATGGGGCTGACCATCGCCGACGTGGTGAGCGAAATCGGCTCCGGCCTGAACGGCAGACG
>NZ_FNFB01000036.1 GCF_900100395.1 Nonomuraea maritima
CCGTCGGCGAAAACCACGACCGGCTGCACAGCGAAGCCGCTTTCGCCATGCTGTGCGGCGTCTCCCCGATCCCCGCCTCCTCCGGCAAGACCACCCGGCACCGCCTCAACCGCGGCGGCGACCGCCAAGCCAACGCCGCGCTCTACCGCGTGGTCCTATGCCGTCTGCGCTGGGATCCACGCACCCGCGCCTACATGGAACGACGCACCCAAGACGGCCTGTCCAAGAAAGAGATCATCCGCTGCCTGAAGCGCTACATAGCCCGCGAACTCTACCGAATCATCACATCAAACGATCAAGAACACATCGCTTGACATCCATAGGAGCATCCCGGCCTCGGCCGCGTTGCCGGATTCATGACTTTTACCGGTGCGCTCTTTGACCTGGACGATTGGATCAGGCCGGCGTGGGCAGAAGCCAGACACGCGTCCGAACGTAAGGGAGGCCCCGTGGAGGCCACGATTGCGCTCCGCCTGCCCAGGGATGCGGCGAGCGTCCCGCTGATCAGGCAGATGCTGGACGGCACGTTGCGGTCGCTCGGCGTCGAGCCGCAGATCCGCGACGACATCGAGCTCATGCTCACCGAGGCGTGCTCCAACGTCATCAAGCACGCGGCGCCGAGTGACGACTACACCGTCAGCGCGTCCGTCCACGACCATCTCTGCGTGATCAAGGTGGTCGACACGGGCAACGGGTTCGACGCGAGCAAGGTGATCGAGGCCACGCAGGGCGAGAACGGCATGGAGCACGGACGCGGCCTGCAGATCATGCGGGCGCTCGCCGACGACATCCGGTTCACCAACAGGCGCGAGCACGGCGCCGTGGTGTGCCTGGAGAAACAGCTGCGCTACGCGCCGGGCGCGGCGGGCCGGCAGCTCATGACCACCTAGCGCCGGCGCCGCGCGCGTCAGGCGTGGCGCTCCGCCGTCGCCGGCGGGTGGCGCCTGGAGCGGTGGGAGTCCCCGCCGCTCCTTCTTCGTGTTCCCGGCCGTTCCTTCGCGCTCCCGGCCGCGAGCCGCAGCCGGCGGCGTATCCGGGGGACGTTCCCGCTCAGGTCGGCGCGCAGGCGGCCGGGCACCCTCGCGCCGGCGAGCCGCAGCCGCAGCCCACCGGTTGCGGCTGCTGCTGGTGCTCCCGCCGGGTTCGCCGTCCGGTGGCGCAGCCGGCGCCACAGGATGCGCCAGCGGATCAGCGTGGCCGCCGCCGTCAGCAGCGCGACCATGGTCACGGCCGAGACGAGCAGCACGGCGAGGACCACGAGGACGGTGACGACCACCAGCGAACCGATCAACCCGATCACTGTCAGCATTCGGCGGAAAATGCCCGCGAAAAAGCGGTTCATGCCACCGCACGGGGATAGATCGCGCTTACCCCTGGGTGCCGGCCGCCGGGCCGAAGCCCCCTGGCAGCAGGTCGAGGCGGTGCAGGATCACGCCCTCGCGCAGCGCCCACGGGCACACGTCGAGGCGCTCGACCTCGAACAGGTCCATGGCCGCGTCGGCGACCAGGGCCCCGGCCGCGAGCTGCATCGCCCGGCCCTCGGACACCCCGGGCAGCGTGGCGCGCTCGGTGGCGCTCATGGTGGTGAGCTTGACCGCCCACTCGGCCATGTCCTGGCGGGTGAGCGAGCGCGAGACGTAGAGCCCCTCCCCCGCCGGGGCCACCCCGGCGATCCTGGCCAGCTGCTTGAAGGTCTTGGACGTGGCCACGGCCCGGTCGGGCACGCCGTACCGGACGACGCCGCCGACGGTCCGCGCGATCTCGGCGCGCACGTGCTTGCGCAGCCTGCGCACCTCGTCGGCGGACGGCGGGTCGCCGGTGAACCAGTCGCGCGTCAGCCGCCCGGCTCCGAGCGGCAGCGACGCGGCCACGTCAGGCTCCTCGTCCACTCCCGCGGCGATCTCCAGCGAGCCGCCTCCGATGTCGAAGGCCAGCATCCGTCCCGAGGACCAGCCGAACCAGCGCCGTACGGCGAGGAACGTCATCCTGGCCTCGTCACGCCCGGACAGCACCTGGATGTGCAGGCCGCACCGGTCGTTGACCTCGGCCAGCACGGCCTCGCCGTTCGCGGCCTCGCGCACGGCGGAGGTGGCGAAGGCCAGCACGTCCTCGACCCCCTTGTCCTCGGCGATGCCGACGGCCTCCTCGACGAAGTCGCCCAGCAGCCCGATGCCGCGCTCGCCGAGCCGGTTGTCCTGGTCGAGGTGCTCGGTCAGGCGCAGTGCGACCTTGTGCGAGTAGGCCGGAATCGGCCGGGCGCCGCGGTGAGCGTCGACGACCAGTAAATGAACGGTGTTCGAACCGATGTCCAGCACGCCTAGTCGCATGGGAAAACGCTACCCTTTTGCGGCTTTTATGGTGAAACCGAGGGGGCTGATTTGCCGAGCTTCTCACCGCCTCCCCAGCGCAGGTGACATGAGGGACTGGAGGGGCGCGCCCTGTGATCGAGAACACGCCGAAGGCACTACTCTTCGGTGTGTCCTGACACGTTTTGGGGGTTCCTTGAGCGCTTGCTGCGGCCCGAGCCGAGACACCGCCCCGGGGCCGTCCCCGGCCGCCGTCGAGATCGCACAGCGGCGGGAGGCGCCGCGCGGGATGGTGCGCGTGCCGGGCGGGACGTTCCTCATGGGTGGCGACGACCCCGACGGGCACCCCGAGGACGGCGAGGGCCCGGTCCGCGAGGTGCGGCTGGAGCCGTTCCTCATCGACCCGGCGTGCGTGACGAACGCGCAGTTCGCCACGTTCGTCAAGGAGACGGGGTACGTGACCGAGGCCGAGGCGATCGGCTGGTCGTTCGTGTTCCACCCGTTCGCCACCGGCGGCGTGATGGACGCGACCGTGCCGGGCGCGCCCTGGTGGGCCGGGGTCGAGGGCGCCACGTGGCGCTCGCCCGAGGGCCCCGGCTCCTCGATCGGCGCACGGCAGAACCACCCGGTCGTCCACGTGTCGTGGAACGACGCCACCGCGTACGCGACGTGGGCAGGAAAGCGGCTGCCCACCGAGGCGGAGTGGGAGATGGCGGCCAGGGGCGGCCTCGAGCGCAAGCGCTACCCGTGGGGCGACGAGCTCGCGTCCAAGGGGCGGCAGCGGTGCAACATCTGGGAGGGGCCCTTCCCGAGCGCGCCGAGCAAGGGCACGCTGCCGGTCAAGTCGTTCCAGCCGAACGGTTACGGGCTCTACAACGTCGTGGGCAACGTCTGGGAGTGGACCGCCGACTGGTGGGGCACCACGTGGGAGCCGTACGCCGAGAACCCGGCGGGGCCGGCCGAGGGCGCCGCGAAGGTCATCCGCGGCGGGTCGTACATGTGTCACGACTCCTACTGCAACCGCTATCGCGTCGCGGCCCGCACCATGAACACCCCCGACTCCTCGACCGGGCACACAGGGTTCCGCTGTGCGGCCATACTCTGATCGCATGTCACGAACCCTGCGACTGCTGATCACCGGCGGCGGCACCGGTGGCCACACCTATCCTGCGCTGACCACCCTCGCGGCCGTGCAACGGCGCCAGTTGCCGCACGACGTGCTGTGGGTGGGCACGGCCAGCGGCCTGGAGGCGCGGATCACGGCCGAGCACGGCATCCCCTTCAAGGCGATCACCACCGGCAAGCTGCGCCGCCGGCCCAACCTCCGCGAGCTGGGCACCAACATCGCCGACGTGTTCCGCATCCCGGTCGGGGTGTTCCAGGCGATCGGGCACGCGGCCCGGTTCCTGCCCGACGTCGTCCTGTCGACCGGGGGCTACGTGGCGGTGCCGATCGGGGTGGCGGCCAAGCTGATCCGGCGGCCGCTGGTGATGCACGAGCAGACCACCGTGGTGGGGCTCGCCAACCGCATCCTGGCCCGGCTCGCGACGCGGATCGCGCTCTCGCACGAGTCGTCGCTCGACCACCTGCCCGCGTCGGCGCGGGCGAAGGCGGTGGTGACGGGCAACCCGATCAGGCCCGAGCTGCTGCAGGGCAACCGGGCGGCGGCCTACGACCTGTTCGGGCTGACGTTCGAGGTGCCGCTGATCTACGTGACGGGCGGCGCCCAGGGCAGCAAGCAGATCAACACGCTGGTCGCGGAGATCCTGCCGCGGCTGCTGCAGCACGCGCAGGTCGTCCACCAGTGCGGGCCCGCCTGGATCGACCAGATGCGCGCCGTCGAGCTGCCCCCCGCGCTGGCCGACCGCTACCACCCGGTGCCGTACGTGGGCGGCGAGCTGGCCGACCTGTTCGCGGCGGCCGACGTGGTGATCTCGCGCAGCGGCGCGGGCACCGTCTCCGAGCTGACCGCCATCGGCAAGCCGTCCGTGCTGATCCCGCTGATCCCGACGGGCGGCGACGAGCAGCGCAAGAACGCCCGCTACCTGGCTGAGGCAGGGGCGGCGCGGGCGCTGCTCGAACCCCGCCCCACGGGCGAGATGCTGCTCGCGGAGCTCGCACCGCTGCTGGCCGACCCGGAGCTGCGCCACATGATGGGCCAGGCCGCGGCCAAGCTCGGCCGGCTCGACGCGGCCGAGGCCCTGTGCGACCTCCTCATGGAGGCCGCGGGGCACGGTGCCCCGTCCCACCCTGGCCCCGGCGCCCCTGGACCTCGCTGACGGCAGGGCCGCTGGGGTCACCGCTCGGGGGTGAGGTGGCGGAAGGCATCCTGGGCTGAGGTGACACTCTGGCTCAGGGCGCGCTCCAAGGCGGCGGCGTCCTGGGTCAGGCGGTGCAGTTCCGGCACGGCCGAGGCGTCGGCGCCCGACTCGGCGAGCAGTTCCTCGTAGCGCGGCAGTCTCGCGGAGAGCTCGGCGATCTGCTGCCTGGCACGGTACGCGCGCTCGGCGTCGGCCACGTGGCGGGCGTACCGCTCCAGGGCCTCCACCCGGGCGGCCACGGCCGCCTCACTCCCGGCCAGCGCCCGCGCGAGGGGCTCGGCCGCGGCCGTCACCTCCCGGGTCACGCCCTCGGCGACGATCTCCCGATGCTCGGCGCGCAGCTTCGACAGCTTGGCCAGCAGCCGGGCGACCTCCCACTCCTGGGCGGGCAGCATCACCGCGTTGCGGACGCCGTCCAGCAGGCCGTCGGCGTGCACGCCCGAGGTCATGACCTGGTCGACGGCCGCCTGCGCGCGGGACAGCAGCGCCCTCGCGCCCTCGTCGAGCTGGTCGCGCAGCACGTAGCGGCCCTCGTAGCGGCGGGCGGCGTCGTACACGTCACGTTCCAGGGCCTCCCGCCGCTCCACCTCGACGTCCCGGCGGGGCCTGACCAGTCCGCCGACGGCGAGCAGCGTGGCGACCATCATGATCGTCACGAAGGCCGGGAAGCGCCCGGCGACGAGCAGGAGGAGGCCGTACGCCGCCACGGTCACCGACGTGGTGGCGAGCGCCGCGCGGGCGATGACGCCGGCCACGGGACGCGGTCGCTTACGGGCTGGCGCCCAGCCCGCGTGGAAGCGTACGAGCAGCCTGCGATGCGCGCGGAGCAGGGCCGCGACGTCGTCGGGCACGGCCGGATCGACTATCACCTTCGCCTGGCGTCCGGGCACGTTCTGGCTCCTTTGTCCGGCTCCTTCTGGCTGGTTCCTCGGTCGGCGGCTGGTCGGCGGCGGGTCCCGGGGGTCAGCCCTCCAGGTAGCGGAACGCCTCATGGGCGGAGCTGACGCTGCGGCGTAAGGTGCGCTCCAGCGCCTCGGCGTCCTCGGCCAGGCGTTCGATCTCGGGGACGGCCAGCGCGTCGGCGCCCGACTCGGCGAGCAACTCCTCGTAGCGCGGCAGCTTGGCGCGCAACTCCTCGATCTGACCGCGGGCATGGAAGGCGCGCTCGGCCTCGGCGACGTGCCCGGCGTAGCGTTCCAGGGCCTCGACGCGGCCGATCACCGCGGACGCGCTGTCGGCCAGGGCCCGTTCCAGCGGCTCGATGACGGCGGCCACCTCGGGCGCGATGCCCCGGGCCTGCAACGCCCTGTGTTCCAGGCGCAGCGCCGACAGCTTGGCCAGCAGCCGGGCGATCTCCCACTCCTGGGCGGGCAGCATGACCGCGTTGCGGGCGTCGTCGAGCAGCCCTTCGGCGTTGACGTGGGAGCGCAGCACCGACCCGATGGCGTGCTGGGCCCGCGCGAGCACCGCTCTCGCCTCCGGGTCGAGGTCCTCCGCCGTCAGGTAGCGGCCTTCGTACAGGTGGGCGTGCTCGTAGACGGTGCGCTCGTGGGGGCGGTCGTCCTCGGGGATCTCGCTCATCGAGGCGATCTTGACGAGGACGACGAACACGAACCCGCCGAGCAACACGAACCCGGCCCATTTCAGCGGGCTGGCCAGTAACAACGCCATGAGTCCGACCACGGCGGGCGTCGCCGCCAGCAGCGCGACGCCCGAGGGGCCGCTGCGGCGCGACTCCTCGGAGGCAGCGGGTGGCACCCATCCGGCTCTGATCCTGGACAGCAGCGGGGCGTTGGCACGCAGCATTCCGGCAACCTCCGGCGGCACCGCCGGATCGACGACCACACCCACGTTCTGTCCTGGCACCCTGGCGCCCCCAACGCTCGTGATGTTCGGATATTACGTAACATTCCGCCTGGGCGTCAGCCTCCGCAAGGTCAGTCTGGGGAACCACCCGTTGCGCTCCCCGAGCACCGCCATGGCCACGGGCACCGGCACCAGCCGCACCACCGTGGCGTCGACCAGCACCGCGACCACGAGCCCCACACCCATGACGCGCAAGCGCGCGGCCGCCGCAGGCCACCCCACAGAGGTACGGCGGTCGGGGCATGACATCCGTCATACGGGTCCGGCTGACGTACGGCACTACACCGCCGACACCCCCGCGCCGCACGCTGTCGGCATGACGAAGAACGCGTGGGAGATGCGGGCGGTGACCAAGAGGTACGGTCCCGTCACCGCTCTCGGCGGCGTCGATCTGGACGTCGGCGAGGGGCAGACCGTCGCGGTGCTCGGCCCCAACGGGGCGGGCAAGAGCACGCTGCTGTCCATCGGGCTCGGCCTGCTCGCCCCTGGCTCGGGCACGGCCAGGGTGCTGGGCCGTACGCCGGTCGAGGCGCTGCGCTCGGGCCGGGTGGGGGCGCTGCTGCAGGAGGCCGGGCTGCCGGACGACGTGCGGGTGGCCGAGCTGGTCACGGCGGTCGCCGGGATGTACCCCGAACCGCTGCCTGCGGCACGCGCGATGCGGGCCGCGGGCGTCGAGGAGTTCGCCGGGCGGCCGGTCGGCAGGCTGTCCGGCGGGCAGCGGCAGCGGGTGCGGTTCGCGCTGTGCCTGGTGGGCGACCCTGACCTGCTGGTGCTCGACGAGCCCACCGCCGGGCTGGATGTCGAGGGCCGCCGCGCCCTCTGGCATGAGGTGCGGTCGCGGACCGCGGCCGGGCGCACGGCCGTCTTCGCCACCCACTACCTCGCCGAGGCCGAGGAGTACGCCGACCGGGTCGTCCTGCTGGCCGGGGGCGAGGTGGTCGCCGACGGCCCGGTCGCCGCCGTCAAGGCGATGGTGGGCGGGACCGAGGTGCGCTGCACGCTCGACGGCGCCGACCCGGCCGCGCTGGAGGCGCTGCCCGGCGTGCGCCAGGTGGGCCTCGAGGGCCGCGCGGTCACGCTGCGCACGAGTGACTCCGACGCGACGCTGCGGGCGCTGTTCACCGCCTACGACGGGGTCTCGGGCGTACGGCTGGAGGACACCGACCTGGAGCGGGCGTTCGTGACGTTGACGGGAGGGCGGGGCTGATGGGCTCGTACCTGAGGCTGGAGCTGCTGCGCGCGTTGCGCAACCCGGTGGGGCTGGTCATGCTGACCGGCTTCCCCGTGCTGCTCTACCTGCTGTGGACCAAGGTGCTGGACCTCGCCCAGGCGGGGCGGGGCGTCGATCCCGCCGCGTACACGATGGTGTCGATGGCCACGTACGGCGCCATGGGCGGCGCGCTGTTCGTCGGCGGGGCGATCGCGCTGGAGCGGGGCAACGGCTGGCTGCGGCAGCTCGCGGTGACGCCGCTGCCCGCGCACGGCTACGTGACGGCCAAGCTGGTCAGCGGGGCGGCGGGGGTGGTGCCGAGCATCGTGGTGGTGCTGGCCGCCGGGGCGCTGCTGAACGGCGTACGCCTGCCGCTCGGCACGTGGGCGGCGCTGGTGGCGCTGATCTGGGTCGGCGTGCTGCCGTTCGCGGCGCTCGGCGTGGCCTTCGGCTACACGCTGAAAGGACAGGTGGCGAGCGTGGCCATGATCGCCGTGTACTTCGGCCTGTCGGTGCTCGGCGGGCTGTGGCTGCCGGTGACGGCCATGCCCGCCGCGATGCGGACACTGGCCGAGTACAGCCCCGCCTACCAGGCCGGGTCCCTGGGGTGGGGAGCTCTGGAGGGCCGGTTGCCGGGGGGCGTCCCGCTGGCGGTGCTGGCCCTCTGGACACTGCTGTTCGCCTCCCTCGCCCTGTGGCGTTACCGTCGGGCGGTGTGACGGGCATCGGTACGGCACAGGACCTCGACCTGTGGCGCGGGCGGCGGGCCGCCAGGGCCGGGGCCTGCGTCTGGCTGCTGCCGATGGGCTGGCCGCTGTGGGTGTTCCTGTCGGCGCGGCCGCAGCCGTGGGCCGTGGTGGCGGTGGCGGCCGCGACGGCGGTGTTCGCCGCGAGCTGGCTGGCGATCATGTGGCGGATGTTCAGCGGGCACGCCATGAAGCCCCGCCCGTGGGCGCTGGCGGGGCTGGTGACGTCCGGACCGGCGCTGATGCCGGTGCTCGGGCCACCGTGGGTGTACCTGTCGTTCGTGTTCGCGGTGAGCGCGTTCGGCACGGCGCTGCGCGGGCGGGCGTTCGCCGCCGCCTGCGCCGCGACGGCCGCCCTGCAGGTGACCGTCCTGCTGAGCCAGGGGGAGGCGGCCGGGCAGGTGTGGTGGGTGCCGATCGCCGTGGCGGCGCAGGCGGCGGCGGTCGACAGCCTCAGGCGCATGGGCGGGCTGATCGCGCGGCTCGACGCCGCCCGGGCCGAGGTGGGCCGGCTCGCCGTGGAGAACGAGCGGCTGCGCTTCGCCCGCGACCTGCACGACACGCTCGGCCACACGCTGACCTCGATCACGATCAGGAGCCAGCTCGCCGCGCGGCTCGCCGCCGCCGACCCCGGCCGGGCCGGTCAGGAGATGACGGAGGTGGAACGGGCGGCGCGGGTGGCTCTGGACGAGGTGCGGCGGGCCGTCGCGGGTTACCGCGCGCCGTCGCTGTCGGAGGAGCTGGAGACGGCGACGCGCAACCTGGGGGTGGCCGGGATCGCGGTCGCGGTCTCCCCCGCCGACGGGCCCGTTCCCGCCGCCGCCGAGGCCCTGCTCGCCTGGGCGGTACGCGAGGGCGCCACGAACGTCCTGCGCCACAGCCGCGCCCGGCACTGCTGGATCGACCTAGGCGTGGACGCGACGTCGGCCACGGTGGAGATCCGCGACGACGGCCGCCCGGCACCCGATGCGGCGAACGGCGGCCCGGCCGCTGCAGCGGAACGGGGTGGGGCCGGTGCGGGCCATGGGGGTGACGGGCTCATCGGCACCCGGACCGGAGCGGGTCACGCGGGTGACGGGCTGACCGGGCCCCTGGTCGGTGCGGGTCATGGAGGTAGTGGGCTGGCCGGGCTCGCCGAGCGGGTGGGGGGTGTGGGCGGGCGGTTGGAGGCCGGGACGCCGCCCGGTGGTGGGTACCGGCTGCACGTGCGCGTCCCGCTGGGCGGCGGCTCGTGATCCGGGTGCTGATCGCCGACGACCAGGACCTCGTCAGGGGCGGCCTGGCGGCGCTGCTCGGCCTGGAGGACGACATCGACGTCGTGGCGGAGGTGGGCCGCGGCGACGAGGTCCTCGCCGCCGTACGGGAGCACGCGCCCGACGTGGTGCTCCTCGACATCGAGATGCCCGGCATGTCCGGGCTTGAGGTGGCCGAACGGCTCCATGACCGCAAAGTGGTCATCGTGACCACGTTCGCCCGTCCCGGGTATCTCAGCAGGGCGCTCGACGCCGGGGTCGCCGGGTACGTGGTGAAGGACGCCCCCGCCGCCGAGCTGGCCGCCACCGTGCGCCGCGTGATGGCGGGCGAGCGGGTCGTCGATCCGAAGCTGGCCGTCACCGCGCTGACCACCGGCCCGAACCCGCTGACCCAGCGCGAGGCGGAGGTCCTGCGCACCGCCGCCGGCGAGGCCACCGTGGCGGACATCGCCCGCCGCCTGTTCCTGACGGAGGGCACCGTACGGAACTACCTGTCGTCGGCGATCGGCAAGACCGGCGCCCGCAACCGCGCGGAGGCCGTACGCGTGGCCGAGCAGCGCGGCTGGCTCTGACCGGAGCCGCCCCCCGATCGGGCCGGCGCCCACCGTGCCCCAGCCGATCGGGCCGGCGCCCGCCGCCCCAGCAGGTCGGGCCGGTGCCCTCCGGCCCAGCAGGTCGGGCCGGCGCCCTCCGGCGGAGGGCGTCCGGGCGCCGTCGGGTCAGTCGAGGCGGCGGGGGTCTCCCGGGAGGAGGGCGTCCTGGTGGATCTCCCACAGGGCCGACTCGGGGATGCCGGCCTTGACGAGCTGGTCCCAGGTCGCCATCCGGTCGGCGGGGTCGGCGAGCATCGCCTCCAGCAGGGGCCGCAGCTCCTCCCGGTCGCCGTCCTCGTCGCGCCACAGCCCGCCCAGCGCCGCGTAGATGGCGGGCGTGCGGACGGAGCCGGCCCGCAGCAGCTCCTCCAGGATGCCCGCACGTTCCGGGTAAGGCAGCGACCGCCCCTCCCCCACCGCCCGCACGAGCAGGTCGAGCAGCCGGCGGTGGTGCGGCGCCTGCCCGGTCGCGACGGCCACGACGACGTCCCCCATGCCGCTGCCCGTACTGGCGCCGATGCCGGCGCCCGTCCCGTCGGGGACCGCGCCGAGCAGGACGTCCTCCACGCCGTCGGTCATGATGCGGCGCGCCGACAGCGCGGTGACGAGCCCGTCCCAGCCCTCCTGCCCGAGCTGCCCCTTCCACAGGTACGTCAGCGACGTCCACCGCTCGAGGTGGTCGGGCCCGTGCAGGATCGACGAGACCGTCACCGGCTTCTCGGCGGCGGCCACGACGAGGAGGGCGAGGTTGGCGGAGTAGGCGGCCAGGCGGCGGGTCATCGTGTGCCGTACCGGGCGGAAGCCGGTGAAGTGCCGCCGCGGCCGTTCGTGCAGCGACCGCCGCAGCAGCCCGGCCAGCTGCTCGACGCAGCGGGCCCGCACCTCGGACGGCACCTGGTCGAGCAGTTCCAGCACGAACCCGATGATCGGCCCCCGCTCGGCCAGGCAGGAGTGGGACGTGACCGCGTACAGCAGGTCGTCGTCCACGGCCTGGACGAGGGCGAGCGGCTCGTCGCCGAGGAGACGGCGGCGGCGGTCGAGGTCGCGCACCGCGTACATGGTGAGCCAGGCGACGAGGAACTCGCCGAAGGTGGAGTGCAGGAACGCGTGCCCGTTGCGGCGGACGAAGAAGAAGCGCCCGGTGGCCCGGCGCGCCCAGTCGGTGCGGGGCTCGTCCTCGCCGGGCTCCTCCTCGCCGCCGTGGCACAGGGCGGGCAGGTCGCGGCGGAGCATCTCGTCGGTGACGACCTGGCTGCCGCGCGCCAGCATGGACAGCGCCACCGCGCCGAGCAGCACGAGCTCCTGGTCGATCGCCACCCGCTGCGCGCCGCCGGTCTCGCGTTCGGTGTAGTCGCGCAGCAGTACCTCGTACAGGCGGGCGCGGGCCAGGGGGCCGTGGTCGTGCTGCAGCGCGTTGCCGCCCGCGTCGTAGAGCGCGAGCAGCAGCAGGAGCAGCGGGTGCCTGGCCATCTCGCCGTGCACGAGCGCCGCCTCGGCGGGCAGCGGCCGCAGGTCGCGCCGGGCGAGCAGGGCCCGGTTGGCCTGGTCCCAGATGTCGAGCCACTGGCGTACCTGCTCGTCGTCGAACGGCCGCAGCTGCAGCGCGAGCAGGCCCTCGGGGAAGCGGATGCGGTCGGCCACCACGGTGCGGCTGGTCACGAGCACCGCGACGGGACGTCCGAGAGCCGCCTCGGACGCCTGGAACTCGCGGACCCGCTCGAGGTAGTCGTAGCGGTGGACGCCGCCCTGGACAAGCTCGTCGAAGCCGTCCAGCAGGATCACCGGCATCGCGCCGTCGCCGGCCGCCACGAGGTCTGCGTAGCCGATCTCCTCGCCGAGCACGGCGGCGACGGCCTGCTCGATCTGCTCGGCGATACCGGCCCTGGCCCGTACGGCGCCGAGCTCGACCCGGATCGGCAGGAACTCGGAGCGGGCGAGCCGGGCGGCCAGCACCTCGGCCAGCTTGGTCTTGCCCGAGCCTGGCTCGCCCAGCACGAGCAGCGGCGCCTGGGTGGCGCGCAGCGAGGTCAGGTGTCCGGCGAGGAACGCCTCGAGGTCGGCCAGCGGCCGCTGCTCGTCCCACCAGCCCCGGTCGGCCGGCGCCGAGTCGCGGGTCAGCTCCGCCACCCGGCAGCGCGGGCTCAGGTATCCCTCGCCGAGCAGCGGCAGCGACACGTCCTCCGGCAGCTTGCCGGCTTGCAGGAGCGGCTGGTCGAGGGCGTTGGCGGCCATCCTGACCCGGTGGATCAGCGGCCGGTCGCCGACGCGCGGCGGGGCGAGGTCGGCGAGCAGCCACGCCACCCGCGACAGTGCGGTGGACGGCTGCGGGCGTTCGGTGACGAGGCTGCGCACGCCGAACTCGTGGCTGTCGATCGCGAGGGAGCGGTAGTCGTCCTCGTAGCGGCGCAGGGCCCTGGCGGGCGGGCCCTCGGCCAGCAGGCGGGGCAGCAGGAGCTGGTCGTCGACGGTCAGCTCGTCCCATACGGCCAGGCCGCCGACGTATCCGGCGACGGCCTCCGACATGCGCTGGAACACCCGCTCCACGGCCTCGCGGGTGTCGGCGTACGGCACGTGCGGCTCGGGCGTGGGCAGGGGCCGTACGAGCATGGTGGCCACCAGCCGGGCGAACCGCTCGCGCGTCGGAACCCCGTGGGAGATCGGCTCGCCCCGGTCGAGCTGCTCGAGCGTGAACGGCAGCGGGACCGCGCCGAGCGCCTCGAAGTACGCCGTCACCACGACGACGGCGTGCGCGGCGGCCAGGCGCTGCGTGCGGGTGTGCCGGTCGACGCCGCCGCGCAGCTCCGGCATGCGGCGCAGGACGTCCTCGCCGAAGCCGAGAATGGCCTCGCGCATGTCCCGCAGGCTCGTCGTGGCCAGCTGCCCGCTGCCGGCCAGCGCGTACCCGGTGCGCGCGGCGGTCGAGGCGAACCCGACGACCTTGACGAGCCTGCCGTCCCTGCAAGCGAGGATCCGCAGGGCGTCGGCGTAGCTCGGGGTCTCGATCATGCCTGCTCCAAGGGGACCGGGGGTCGTCCCATCATGCGGGGTGTGCCGCCGCCGTGCGGGCGCGTTCGCCGGACGATCTCATACCCCTTTCACGGCCTCGGCGATCTCCGGCAGCGTCGCCGGGTCCTCGATGGTGGACGGGGTCTCGTACGGCTCGCCGTCGGCGATGTTCCGCATCGTGGCGCGCAGGATCTTGCCCGAGCGGGTCTTCGGCAGGCGGGCGACGACGACGGCGCGCCGGAAGGCGGCGACGGGACCGATGCGTTCGCGTACGAGGGCGACGAGCTCCTGTTCCACCTGCGCCGGGTCGCGGGCCGCTCCTGCCTTCAGCACCACGAACCCCATCGGGACCTGGCCCTTCAACGGGTCGGCGACGCCGACCACCGCGCATTCGGCCACGTCGGGGTGGGCCGCGACGACCTCCTCCATGGCTCCGGTGGACAGCCGGTGACCGGCCACGTTGATGACGTCGTCGATGCGGCCCATGACGTAGAGGTAGCCGTCCTCGTCGAGGTGGCCGCCGTCGCCGGTCAGGTAGTGGCCGGGGTAGCGCCGCAGGTAGGAGCGGGCGTAGCGGGCCTCGTCGCGGTAGAGGGTGGGCAGCGCTCCTGGCGGCAGCGGGAGCTTGATGGTGACCGCTCCTTCCACGCCGGGCGGGCAGTCGCGGCCGTCGGGGTCGAGGACGTGCACGTCCCAGCCGGGCACGGCCTTCGTCGGTGAGCCGGGTTTGACGGGCAGGCGTTCGATGCCGGCGCAGTTGGCGGCGATCGGCCAGCCGGTCTCGGTCTGCCACCAGTGGTCGAGGACGGGGATGCCGAGCAGGTCGGAGGCCCAGTGGTAGGTGTCGGGGTCGAGCCGCTCACCGGCGAGGAACAGGTACCGCAACCCCGACAAGTCCCACTTTTTCAGGTATTCGCCGTACGGGTCCTCTTTTTTGATGGCACGGATCGCAGTCGGCGCGGTGAACAGCGTGCGCACCCCGTACGTGGACACCACCCGCCAGAACGCGCCCGGGTCGGGCGTGCCGACGGGCTTGCCCTCGTACAGCACCGTCGTGCAGCCCGCCAGCAGCGGGGCGTAGACGATGTAGGAGTGGCCCACCACCCAGCCCACGTCGGAGGCCGCCCAGTAGACCTCGCCGGGGGCGGCGCCGTACACGTTGGCCATGCTCCAGTGCAGCGCCACCGCGTGACCGCCGTTGTCGCGCACCACGCCCTTGGGCACGCCGGTGGTGCCGGAGGTGTAGAGCACGTAGAGCGGGTCGGTCGCGGCCACGCTCACGCAGCCCGCGGGCTCGGCGTCCGCGACGGCCGGCGCCCAGTCGAGGTCGCGTCCTTCCCGCAGCTCGGCCGCGCACTGCGGCCGCTGCAGGATCACGCACCGCTCCGGCCGGTGCGCCGCCTGCTCCAGCGCGGCGTCCAGCAGCGGCTTGTACGCCACCACGCGCGACGGCTCGATGCCGCACGACGCCGACAGCACCACCTTGGGCCGCGCGTGGTCGATCCGCACGGCCAGCTCCCTGGCCGCGAACCCGCCGAAGACCACCGAGTGCACGGCCCCGAGCCGGGCGCAGGCCAGCATGGCGACGACCGCCTCTGGCACCATCGGCATGTAGATCACCACGGTGTCGCCGGCGGTCACCCCAAGGTCGCGCAGCATCCCCGCCGTACGCGCCACCTCGTCGAGCAGCTCGGCGTAGGTGTACGTGCGGGACGTGCCGGTGACCGGGCTGTCGTGGATCAGCGCCGGCTGCCCGCCGCGGCCCGCGGCCACGTGCCGGTCGATCGCGTTGTAGCAGGTGTTCAACCGTCCGTCGGTGAACCAGCGCGCGCCGTCGAACACGGTGGCCGGCGGCTGGTCCCAGGTGATGCCGAGCGCGGCCGCTCCCCAGAACTCCTCGGGCCGCTCGATGCTGTGCTGGTAGGTCTCGTCGTAGCCGCTCACCAATCGATCAGAACAGGCGGTCCCCCGTGGCGCAAGATATGGGGGTGAGCGAAGACATGATCCTTTCCGTCGTGACGGGATCCCGTGCGTACGCGCTGGAGACGGACTGCTCCGACACCGACCGGCGCGGCGTGTTCGTGGCGCCGACCGCGGCCTTCTGGCGGCTGGACAAGCCCGCCACCCACCGCGACGGGCCGTTGCCGGAGCAGTTCTCGTGGGAGGTCGAGCGCTTCTGCCGCCTCGCGCTGCAGGCCAACCCCACCGTCCTCGAATGCCTGTGGTCGCCCGTCGTCGAGGTGGTCACACCCGCCGGGCAGCGGCTGCTCGACCTGCGCGAGGCGTTCCTGTCGGAGCGGGCGCGGCAGACGTTCGCCGGGTACGCCCTCGACCAGTTCCGCCGCCTCGACCAGGAACGGCCGAAGTGGAAGCAGGCCATGCACATGGTGCGGCTGCTGCTGAGCGGGCTGCATCTCGTCCGGCACGGCGAGCCGATGGTGCGCGTCGGCGAGCACCGGGAGCGGCTCCTCGCGATCAGGCGGGGCGAGGTGCCGTGGGCCGAGGTGGACGCCTGGCGTGAGAGCCTGTCGGCGGAGCTGGCCGCGGCCGCGAACACGCTGCCGCCGCTGCCCGACCGCGATCGGGTGGAGGAGTTCCTGGTCGGCGTACGGAAGGAGCATCTGTGACGGCGTTACCGCCCTGGCTGCCGGAGATCCCCGGCGGGCAGCCGTACCCGTCGGTCTTCGCCACGGTGAGCGGGGCCCACCTGTACGGCTTCCCGTCGGCCGACTCCGACGTCGACCTGCGGGGGGCGCACGTGCTGCCGGTCCCCGAGGTCGCCGGGCTGCGTCACGGACCCGCGACGCTGGAGCGCACCTGGACGCGCGAGGGCGTGGAGGTCGACCTCGTCACCCACGACGTGGCGAAGTTCTGCCGGCTGCTGCTCGGACGCAACGGCTACGTGCTGGAGCAGCTGCTGTCGCCGCTGGTCGTGGCGTCGTCGCCGGTGCACGAGGAGCTCGTCGCGCTCGCCCCCGGGTGCGTGACCCGGCACCACGCCCACCACTATCTCGGCTTCGCGCGCACGCAGTGGCGGCTGTTCGGCAGGAACGGCGAGCTGAAGCCGCTGCTGTACACCTTCCGCGTCCTCGCCACCGGCACCCACCTCATGCGCACCGGCGAGCTGGAGGCCGACCTGACCCGCCTGTACGCGTACGGGCCCGCGTACCTGCCCGGCCTGGTGGCGGCCAAGCGCGCGGCCGAGCACGTCGCCGCGCCCGCGGGGCCGGACTTCGAGCGGGACGTCGCGCGGATGACGGCCGCGCTGGAGGAGGCACACCAGGCTTCACGGCTGCCGGAGCGGGCCACGGCCGACGAGGCCCTGCACGACGTCGTCGTCCGCAGCCGCCTGGGGAACGGACGGAGCCGCTGACATGGACCTCGTGGGCAGGCGGGAGGCGCTGACCGCCGCCGACGAGGTGCTCGCGTCCGGTTCCGGGGCCCTGGTGGTCGAGGGGCCCGCCGGGATCGGGAAGAGCCGTCTGCTGAAGGAGGCGGCGGGGCCGGCGCGCGCGCGTGGCATGGCCGTCGCGTACGGGCGCGCCACCGAGCTCGACCGCGTCGCGCCGCTGTCCACCCTGCTGCGGGCACTCGGCCGGCTCGGCGAGCCGCCCGGCGGGTTCGACGCCCTCGGGTGGGCGGCGGAGGTGGTCGCTCGGGCCGCCCGAGCCGGGCCGACGGCGATCGTCCTGGACGACGCGCAGTGGGCCGACGAGCTGACCTGCCTGGCGTTGCGGCACCTCATCCATGAACCCGCCGGTGCGCCGGTGGTGTGGCTGCTGGGGCGGCGGCCGTTCCCCGCGCAGCCCGCGATCGACGCCCTCGTCTCCGACGGCGCCCGGCGGGTTCCGCTGGCACCGCTCGGCGAGGACGAGGCGGCCGAGTTCTGCGCGCGCCTGCTCGGGGCGCGCCCGGGGCCTTCGGTGCTGAACCTGGCACGCGCCGCGGGCGGCAACCCGTTCCTCCTGGAAGAGGCCCTCAACGGGCTACGCGCGGAGGGCCGGGTCGTGGTGTCAGGCGGCGTGGCGACGATCGAAGGTGCTGGGCCTGCCTCGAGCTTCGGCGCCCCTGTCGAGCGACACCTGCCCGCCGGGTTCGGCGCGGCCGTCGAGCGGCGGTTGCGCGATCTGCCTGCCGGGACGCGGCGGTTGCTGGAGGCGGGGGCGGTGCTGCGGCGGCCGTTCACCGTGCACGAGGCCGCGGGAGTGCTCGGCATGCCGCCCGGCGCGCTGCTCCCGGACGTCCGGGCGGCCGTGCGGGCGCAGGCGCTCGTCGAGGACGGCGACCGGCTCGCGTTCCGGCACGACCTCATCCGGGAGGCGCTCTACGACGGCCTCCCCGCCGCCGTCCGGGCGGCGCTGCACCGCGAGGCGGCGGCCGTGCTGCGGTTGGAGGGCAGCCCGGCGGCCGAGCTGGCCGAGCACCTGCGGCACGGCGCGCGGGCAGGTGACGTGGCGGCGATCCGCGAGCTGCGCGCCGCCGCCGAGGACATGACCGCCGCCGCACCTTCGGCCGCCGCCGACCTCATGCTGCGGGCCCTGGAACTCGCCCGTCCCGCCGAACCCGGTACGCCCGCCGCGCGTGAGCGGCAGGGGCTGGCGGCCGGGGTGGTGCGGCTGCTGGCCTCGGCGGGACGGCTGGCCGAGGCCCGCGAGGTGGCCGACGCCCCGGACGCCGGACTCGGTCCCGCCGAGGCGGCGGGGGTGACGCTCGGGCTGGCCGAGGCGCTCAAGCACGCCGGTGACGACCACGGTGTCATCCGGCGCACCGGCCGGGCGCTGGAGCGGGCGGACGTGCCGGTGCGGGAGCGGGCCCGGCTGCTGGCCGTACGCGCGCACGCGCTGATGACGGCGGGCGAGATCGACGCCGCCGACCGGGCGGCCGCCGAGGCGGTCGCCGCGGGCGAGCCCTTCGCGCAGGTGGTGGGGTTGCAGGCGCGTTCGGTCGTGGCGCTGACGCGCGGCGAGCCGCGGGAGGCGCTGGAGCACGCCCGGCGCGCGGTGGCTCTGGCGGACGCGGCCGGCGGCGAGGCGGCGCACCGGCATCCCCGGCTGTGGCTGGGCGCCGCGCTCACGGCCCTCGACCGGTTGGAGGAGGCGCAGGAGGCGTACGCGGTGGTCGGGCGGGAGTCAGGACGGCTCGGCACGGCGTGGTCGTCGCCCCTGCTGCACCGCTTCCTGGCCGGGCTGCTGCTGGCGCTCGGACGCGTGGACGACGCGGCGGCCGAGGCGGAGGCGGGGCTGCGGGTGGCCCGCCGGCTGGACGCCCCGGCCCTGAGCCCGGCGCTGCTGGGCGTGCTCGGCCGGGTGGCGCTGCTGCGCGGCGACCGAGCGGCGGCGCGGGCGTACGTGGACCGCGGGCGCGACCTGGCCGGCGACGGGCCCGGCCTGGTCGCCGTCGAGCTGCGCTGGCGCCGCCTGCTGCTCGGACCGCCGCCCGCCGCCGTCCAGGACCGCTCGTCCGGCGCGCCGGAGCGGGCGGGCGACGAGCCGCCGTGGGGCGGGGCGCTGGCGTACCTGGTCGGGCAGGAGCCGTGGGAGGCGGTGCGGCTGCGGGCGGTGCCGGGCGTGCGGGAGTGCCTGCGCGACCTCGCGCGGCGCAACCCCGGCGTGGCGTCGCTGGTCGCGGCGGCCGCGCACGCCGAGGGGCGGCTGGAGGAGGCGGTCGAGCTGTACCGTACGGCGCCCCGCCCGCTCGGGTTGGCGGCGGCGCTGGAGGAGGCGGGCCGGCACGCCGAGGCCCGCGAGGTGTACGCGGCATGCGGCCTCACCGGCCGCCCCACCAGCGGTTTCGCGGGCGGATCTGCCGGTGGTGGCGAGGCCGGGGGTGGCGGTCAGCGGGTGGACCGGTGGGGGTGGGAGGCGTTGACGGGGGCGGAGTTGCGGGTTGTGCGGCTCGTTGCTCAGGGCATGACGAACCGGGAGGTCGCTGCGGCGCTGTTCCTGTCACCGCACACCGTGGACAGCCACCTGCGGCACGCCTTCGCCAAGCTCGGCGTGAACAGCCGGGTGGAGCTCACCCGGCAGGTGCTCGCCCACGACCACCCGGACTGACTCACCCCCGGAGGCGGTCGAAGAGGGTTTTGACGTCCTCCGGCGGGAGATCGGCGCCGAATTCCTCCGTCAGGCGGTGGGCCAGTTCGTCGGGTGTGGCGTAGGTGTCGTCCTGGAGGCGGATGCGGGCGTCGGGCGTGGTGCGCTGGGCCAGGACGTGGTTCACGAACGGCGAGCGGGGGTTGCGCGAGACGTAGAAGTTGGCCACCGCGAAGTCGGCCGGGTAGTGCGGCTCGTCGGGACGTAACGCGTACAGCGCGGTCTCCTCCGCCGAGCCGGTCTCACTCGCGTGCAGCACCATGAAGTCGCCGTCGCGGCCGAGCCGCCAGTGCCACGGGCCCGACTCCATCGTGGCGCCGTCCTCGAACGGCATCGGCTCCACCAGACCGTCACCGCCGAACCCGACGTCCGCGAGCCACGTGCAGCCGTCCGCCACGACGGTGAGCGTGGCGTGCGAGCGCGGCAGGTGGCCGCGGCCGAGCCGGATGCGGGCCAGGTGGCGGGTCACGGTGAAGCCGAGCTGTTCGAGCGCGGCGGCGAACAGCAGGTTGTGCTCGTGGCAGTAGCCGCCGCGCCCGCGGGTCACGAGCTTGTCCTGCAGGCTCCCGACGTCAAGCAGGATGTCCCTGCCGAGGACGACGTCGAGGTTCTCGAACGGGATGGCGCGCACGTGCGCCAGGTGGACGGCGCGCAGCGTGCGCGCGTCGGGGGTGCGTGGCCCGCCGTGCCCGACGCGGGCGAGATAGGCGTCGAGGTCGAGCTTGCCGGTGTCCCAAAGGTCAGTCGTCATGGGACCAAGCCTCGCCGGTACGGCGGGCCACGCGCATCACGCGTTCACGGGATTCGCCGACAGCACAAGGCGGGCGCCGAAGTTACGGTAGCCGCCCCGTTCGAAGGCCCGTGCCATCGGCACGTTGCCCGCGTCGGTGTCGGCCACGATCCGCTGCACGCCGCGTCCGGCGTGGAACCGGGTGATCTCGCCGAGCAGGTCGTCGATGTACCCATGGCCGCGCCGCTCGGGCACGACCCCGAGGTAGCCCACCACGGCCCCGCCGTCGTTCGCCGACGGCACGGCGAAGCCGACGAGGTCGCCGTCCTCGTCGTAGGCCAGCCGCCACCACGAGCGGTCGCCCGGCATCGACCGGTAGTCGCGCACATCGGCCCTGGCCTGCTCCACCGGGCTCATCGTGAGGAGTTCCTTGCGGGTGTAGTAGTCGAGCGTCCCGACCGCCGCCCGTTGGAAAGCCTCCACGAAGGCCTCGTCGTCGTCGTTGGCGGCGAACGTCACCCGGCGCGAGGGTTCGGGGACGGGACAGTCGCCGGCCGTCCACTCGAAGCGGAGCCGTTCGAGCTCCTCGGTGAGACCGGCGCGGCCGGCCGCCTCCCACCGCCAGCCGATCGCGGCGGTCGTGCTGGGTGTCTGGCGCCATCCGTTGGCGACGAACACGTGGTACTCGGGCGCCTTGCCGTAGGCGGCGTGGGCGCGGCCCAGCAGCTCGGCGGCGAGCGCCACCCGGTCGGCGACCGAGTCGTGGACGTAGAGGCAGTCCAGCGCGTACGGCACGGGCTGGTCGGGGATGCTCCACCAGACGGCGCGGGCGAGGATCTCGCCGCTCCGCTGGTCCTCGGCGAGCCAGATGCGGTCGAAGCGGTAGTGGCCGCTCTCCAGGTAGCCCTTCAGCCGATCGGGACGTGACCAGCTGATGCCTTCGTCGACGACGCAGCCCAGCAGGCGGTCCAGATCGTCCTCGACGGCAGTACGGAACAACATGCTTCCTCCGAGAAGCAGAAGTGGGCGCATCGGGCGCCCATCAACAAACGGGACATCTCAGCGCCTCCTTTCTTCCGACTTTTCGGTGCGAGCTGCACTTTAGCTCGAAATATCGCGACAGGATAGGGATTTGTGAGCTCCTACGACGACGACACCCTGCCCCTGCAGCCCCCCGTCCGGCTGCCCGACGAGGCCACGCTGGCGGCGGCCGTGCGCGCCGCCCCGCTCGCCGCCGAGCTGAAGCCGGAGGGCGACGACGCCGCCGTGCTGGCCGCGTGGGCCGGCCACTGCCGCGAGCGCCTCGCCGCCGACGGAGGGCTGCTGCTCGGGCTGATCCGGATGTACCTGTCGCGGGAGCCGCTCGCGGGCGACGTCCCTGAGCCGCTGACGGGCCTCGGCCTCGTACGGCAGGAGGAGCCGCACTCGCTCAGCTGGCTCGGCCTGTGGGCGGCGCGGCTGGTGATCGCCGCGACGACGGGCCAGGAGATCCCCGTCATGGGCGGCCTCGCGGAGGCCGACGCGGCGACCCTGCTGCACGGGCTGCGCTCCTACCCGCGCGGCGAGCGCGACGAGGAGCTCGCGGGGTGGCTCAAGAACCGCGAGCGGGCCGCGGCGGCGTTCGAGATCGCCTCGGTGCTCGGCCAGGTGAGCCCGCTCAGCCGCGCGGTCGGCGTGGAGCTGCTGTCGTCGAGCCTGGGCGACGAGGGGCGGCTCGCGCTGTCGGGGCTGCTGGAGGAGCCGAGGCTGGGCGCCGTGATCGCGGCCAGGACCGGACGGGACGAACGCAGGACCGCCCCGGAGGAACTCGCCTGGGTGCTGGTGGACATGACGGCGGCACTGCTGGAGTTCGGCGGCGAGACCGGCGAGGTGATCGAGTCGGTCGCCCTCGGGATGGACGCCGAGGAGCAGGCGGGGACGATCGCCATCCTCGCGTTCGGCGAGCACCCGTGGACGGGCCGGGTGCTGCGCGTCTTCATCGACCACCATCCGGACGCCCGGGTCGTCGCCGCCGCACGCAAGGCGCTGCGCCGGCTGCACGGCCTCGCGGAACTGCGCGCCTGACCCGGCGGTAGAGTCGGACGGTGACCAAGCACGCGATCTCCCCGCAGGCCGGCATCCTGGACGACACCTACGCGTGCGACTGCGGGGCCGTGCTGGCCGGGCGGATGACGGCCGAGGTGCACGCCGCCGAGAACGGCCTGTGCTCGGCCTGTTTCGGCTCGACCGTGGAGTATCCCGTGCCGGGTCTGCGGCGGCCGTGCACGTCCTGCGCCGGTACGGGGCGGCGGCGTGAGCAGGTCGCCTGGCAACTCGCGCACGCCGAGGCCGAACACATGATCACGATGGCCGTGGTGCGCGGGGTCGTCGACCGCTACGACGGGCCGTTCCGCCTGTCGGAGATCGCCGACGCGGTGCGCGACGGGCTGGGCCTGCCGCCGGGACGGTTGCCGGTGGGTCCGCGCGTACGCGATCTGTTGCTGGAGCTGCAGGCCGTGGGCGAGATCACCATGCTGTCGGCGCCCGACGAGATGATCGGCACCGACATGGTGCTCTACCGCGACCCGCAGTGGCAACGCGCCCGCTCCCTCGGCTTCTGACCACCGAACCACCTGCGGCGAAGCATTCACGATCCGACCACCAGGCCGGGTAGACGAGGGATCACGCGCCACGGGGTGACCACCCGATCCACCGCTGTGAGGCGGCCGGTTCGCGGGGTCAGGTGGCGCGGCAGAGGATCTCGCCGTGCAGGAGGGAGAACCAGCCGTCGTCGGCGGCGGCCCACTCCAGCCAGCCCTCCGAGATGCGCCGCAGGTCGGCCTCGGTGGCGGCGCCGGTCGCCACGGCCTGCCTGCCCATGGCCGAGTGCAGGATGCGGTCGGCCCACATGCCGCCCCACCAGGCCCGGTCGTCCGGGGTGGCGTAGCACCAGGTGGACGAGGTGGCGGTCACGTCCGTGAAGCCGGCTTCGCGGGCCCACGACAGCAGGCGGCGTCCAGCGTCGGGCTCGCCGCCGTTGCCGCGCGCGATCCGCTGGTAGAGCGCCATCCACTCGTCCAGCGCGGGCGGGCGCGGGTACCAGGCGAAGGCCGCGTAGTCACTGTCGCGGGCCGCCACGAGGCCTCCTGGCCTGGTCACCCGGCCCATCTCCCGCAACGCCAGGACGGGATCGCCGACGTGCTGGAGCACCTGGTGGGCGTGGACGACGTCGAAGGCGTCGTCAGGGAAGTGCAGCGCGTGGACGTCGGCGACGGCGAAGTCGGCGTTGGCCGTCGCGCGCGCGGTGAGTTCGGCCCTGGCCAGGCCGAGGGCCTCCTCGCTCACCTCGGTCGCCGTCACGTGGCCGACCCTGGCGGCCAGGTCGGCGGTGATCGTGGCGGGGCCGCTGCCGACGTCGAGCAGTCTCATGTGCGGTTCGAGGTGCGGGAGCAGGTACGCGGCCGAGTTCTCGGCGGTGCGCCACCGGTGCGAGCGCAGCACGGACTCGTGGTGGCCGTGCGTGTAGACGGCGTCCATCGGCAATCCCCTTCCATTCTGGTTATCTCACCATATAAGAGAAAATATCTCGTTGAATGAGATTGGCCCGAAGCATCCGCCGCGCGCTCCTACACTTGTCGGCGGGCGGCGCTCGGAACAGCGCGAAGACAGAAGGGTGCAGCATGGGAGAGGTCCGGCCGATCGTGCACGTGGGTGACCCGGTGCTGCACCATCCGTGCGAACCGGTGACCCGCTTCGACGACGAGCTGGCGGCGCTGGTCGACGACATGTTCGCGAGCATGTACGCCGCCGAGGGCGTGGGCCTGGCCGCCAACCAGATCGGCGTCCCGCTGCGCGTCTTCGTCTACGACTGCCCCGACGCCACCGGCGAGCGCCACAAGGGCATCGTGGTCAACCCCGAGCTGACGCTGCCGGAGCTGGGCGAGCGGCAGCTCGACACCGGCGACGAGGGCTGCCTGTCGGTCCCCGGCCAGTACGCGCCGCTCCCCCGCCCCGACCACGCCACCGTACGCGGCCTCGACGCCGCGGGAAAGCCGGTCACGGTCGAGGGCACGGGCCTGCTGGCGCGCTGCCTGCAGCACGAGACCGACCACCTCGACGGCCACCTCTACATCGACCGCCTCCCTGCCAGGCGCCGCAAGCGCGTGCTGGCCGCGTACCAGGAGGCCATGTCCATTAAAGCGGACATTTGACCGCTATAGTGGATTAAATGGGCGGTGACATGGGCGGCAAAGGAGTACTGTCCAGCGGGCTGTCCATGGCCGAGCTGGGCGGGCGGATCCGCAGCGAGCGCCGGGCGCGCGGTCTGTCGATCGAGCGGCTCGCCGCGCTGAGCGGCATCAGCCGCAGCATGGTCTCCGACGTGGAGCGGGGGGCCAAGACGCCGACCGTGCTGGTGCTCGACCGGCTCGCGACGGCGCTCGGCACCTCCATCTCCCGGCTGCTCGACGAGCCCGCGCGCGAGGCGATCCGCGTGCTGCGGCACGGCGACCAGCGGGTGCTGCGCGACCCGGCCGGCTGGGAGCGGCGCGTGCTGTCGCCGGTGCTCGACGACGCCGAGTTCGAGTTCATGCGGACGACCATCGGGCCGGGCGTGGACGCGGGCGAGTTCGCGCCGCACGCGCCGGGATCGCGGGAGTTCCTCGCCGTCGAGTCCGGCAGCCTGCGGCTCACGCTCGACGGGACGCCGTACGCGCTGGCGACCGGCGACTCCGCCTACTACCCGGGTGACCGCCGCCACTCCTTCGCCAACGACGGCATCACCGACTGCGTCTTCTACCTGGTCATGGAGCTGGGTGGAGCCGGGCAGCACGACACATGGAAGGACACGCCCGATGCATGAGCTGCGCCTCGCCGGAGCCAAGGCGGCCGAGATCATGGCCGACCACCTCGAGGGCATCGCCGAGCGCCCGGTCTGGCAGCCGGTGCCCGGCGACGAGCTGGCCTGGCTGACCGGGCAGGACCTGCCCGCGGACGGGCGGCCACTCGACGCGCTGCTCGACGACGCGCGGGCGCACGTGCTGCCGTACCCGATGGGTAACGGGCATCCGCGCTTCTTCGGCTGGGTCAACTCGCCGCCCAACCCGGCGGGCGTCGTCATCGAGTCGCTGACCGCCGCGTTCAACCCGAGCTGCGCGGGCGGCGACCACGCCGGGCCGCACCTGGAGCGGACGGTGGTGCGCTGGCTCGCCGACCTTGTCGGCTTCCCCCACCCGCCCGGCGGCGGCCTGCTGACCAGCGGCGCGTCCATGGCGACCGTGATCTGCCTGGCCACCGCCCGCCAGCAGGCGGCGCTCGCCGACGGCTGGGACGCCCGCGAGGAGGGGCTGGCCGGCCGTCCGCCCATGGTCCTGTACGTCACCGAGGAGGGGCACAGCTGCCTGCACAAGGCGGCCCAGCTGCTCGGGATCGGGTCGCGCAACGTCCGTACGGTGCCGGTGGACGCGGCGTACCGGATGGACGTGGCCGCGCTGCGGGCCATGGTGGCCGATGACCTCGCGGCCGGGCTGCGGCCGTTCTGCGTGGCGGGCAGCGCGGGCACCGTCAACTCCGGCGCGGTCGACCCGCTGGACGAGATCGCCGACGTGGCGGCCGAGTTCGGCCTCTGGTTCCACGTCGACGGCGCCTACGGAGCGCTCGGCGTCCTGGCCGACGGCGCGGCGCCGCACTACGCGGGGATGGAGCGGGCCGACTCGCTCGCCCTCGACCCGCACAAGTGGCTCGGCGTGCCCGTGGGGTGCGGCTGCGCCCTGCTGCGCGACCCGGCGGCGGCGCGGGCGGCGTTCAGCCTCGTGCCGTCGTACCTGGTGGACGACAACGCCGGCGACCTCGGCTGGTTCTCGGAGTACGGGCCGGAGCAGACCCGCCCGTTCCGCGCGCTGAAGACCTGGGCCACCATGTCGTACCTCGGCAGGTCGGGCATCGCCCGCCTGGTGAACCACACCGCCTGGCTGGCGCGCCGGCTCGCAGAACTGGTCGAGGAGGCCGACGACTTCGAGCTGCTGTCCCCGGTCACCACCTCGATCACGGCGTTCCGCCACGCGCCGGGCGTCGCCGGGGAGGCGGCGGAACTCGACGCGCTCAACCGGGCGATCCCGGTCGCGGTGCAGCGGCGGGGCAACGCCTTCCTGACCGGCACCCGGCTGGGCGGGCGCGACGCGCTGCGGGCCTGCTTCCTGCATCCCGACACCACCGAGGACGATCTGCGCGTGCTGCTCGACGAGATCCGGCTCGCGGCCAAGCACCTCTGAGCCCCGCAATCACCGGCCGGTACGGGGCCCCGACCGGTGATGACCGTCGCAACCGGTCACGCCGAAAAGTGAGCCGCCTGTCCGCCCGGGTAGTTGAGTGCTGGTTCCAGCTATCCGGGAGGCTCTCATGGCGACAACCGTCGGAGAGGTGATGACGCGGCGCCTGGTGACCGTCGAAGGTGACCAGCCGGTGTCCGCGGCGGCGGCGCTCATGCGCGACCACGACACGGGGGCGATCATCGTCAACGACAACGGCCGCATCCTCGGCATCGTCACCGACCGCGACATCACCGTGCGGGTGGTCGCCGACGGCCGGGGCCCGGACACACCGGTACGCGAGGCGTGCAGCAGGGCGGTCGAGGCGGTCGGCCCGGACACCGGCATCGACCAGGCCGCGCGGCTCATGCGCTCGCACGCCGTACGCCGCCTGCCGGTGGTCGAGGACGGCCGCGTGATCGGCGTCGTCAGCCTCGGCGACCTCGCCCTCGAGAGCGATCCGACCTCCGCCCTCGCGGGCATCTCGGCCGCGGCGGCCACCCGGTAACGTGGCGGCGTGGTCACCGTCGAGGACGTACGGCAGTTCGCGCTCACGCTCCCGCGCACCTCGGAGCACCTCATCCACGACCGGGTGAAGTTCCGCGTCGGGCGCATCGTCTACGTGGCGTTCTCGCGCGACGAGACGCTGATGGGCTTCGGCTTCCCGAAGGAGGAGCGGGCCGCGCTGGTGGCCGCCGAGCCGGAGAAGTTCCTCCTGCCGCGCGAGTCCGACCTGCGTTACCACTGGGTCGAGGCGCGGCTCGCCGCCATCGACGCCGCCGAGATGCGCGAGCTGGTGCTCGACGCCTGGCGGATGTGCGTGCCGAAGAAAGTACGCCTTGCGTACGCGCGCTCGTTCACGTCATGAAACCGGCTGTGCCGGGCGGCGTCGCCGTGCCACGATCGGGGACATGTCCGACTGGGTCTCCTGGCACGACCACTACGACCGGCCCGGATCGCCGCTGGAGCATCGGCTGGGGGCGGTGCGCCGGTGGATCGCGGCGGCGCTCGACGACGGCGCCTCCCGGGTCGTGAGCCTGTGCGCCGGGCAGGGGCGTGACCTGCTGCCGGTGCTGGCCGCCCACCCGAGGCGGGCGCAGGTGCGGGCGCGGCTGGTGGAGCTGGACGAGCGGAACGTCGCCGAGGCCAGGCGGAACGCCCCCGAGGGGGTCGAGGTGGTGTGCGGCGACGCCGCCGCCCTGCGGGCCTACGCGGGGGCGGTGCCGGCCGACCTCGTGCTGGTGTGCGGCGTGTTCGGCAACATCTCCGACGACGACATCAGGGTTACGGTCGCCGCGCTGCCCCAATTGTGCGCGCCCGGCGCGATGGTCGTGTGGACGAGGGGCCGGCACGAGCCCGACCTGGTCCCGGTGATCAGCGGCTGGTTCGCGGCGGAGAACTTCGACCTGGTGGCCGAGGAAGGCGCGGAGTACGGCTACGGCATAGGCATCCACCGCTACACCGGCCCGCCGGTCCCCCTCGACCCGGCCGCCCACCTGTTCACCTTCGCAGACTCCGGCCCCCGCATCTGACCGTCCCCGCCGAACGCGCGCCCTGACGACGGCAGCGGGCGAGAAGGCCCTCCCGCCCCTGGGAGCGAGGCGATCCCGGGAGCGGTAGCTGACCCACGCGGCCCGCGCCGGGGTCAGCCGGTGATGTGGCGGTAGAGGGAGCGGGTGAGGGTGGTGGTGCGTTTGACGCTGGTGTTCCAGGAGGCGCCTGCCGGGTGGGCGGTGAGCAGGGCCATCACGTACCGTTCGCCCTTGCCGACGAGGCCGGAGGTGTGCAGCACCGGCCGGCCGTAGTCGGGCACGCCCGACTCGGCGGCCCGCTGGGTGATCCACGAGATGGGCGCGGCCGCGGCCCTGACGTCGCCGCCGCACCGCACCGGCGGCGTCGTGCCGAACCCCGACCAGCCCTGCTTGACCGCCCACGGCCGGGGCACGGCGTCGGGGATGCCGAAGGTCTGGTCGAAGCCGTCGGTGCCGCACGGCGTGGCCGCGCGCAGGTGACCGAGGATGGTGTCGCGCACCCGGGGCGTGGCCCGGTCGAGCAGGTAGCGGTAGGTGCGCACGATGTCGTACGCGCTCAAGGACGTGTAACCCCAGAAGCCGGGCTTGGACGCGGGCGGCGGAGTGGTGTCGGCGAGGCCCAGCTTGCGGGCCGTCCTGACGATGATCTGGCCCTTGCCGAGACGGTCCCAGAAAGCGGAGGCGGCGTCGTCGTCGCTGGAGCGCAGCATGATCCGCAGCAGCTTGGCGTCGGCGGCGGGCACGCTCGTGCGCCGTTCCAGGTAGTCGATCGCGATGAGGATCTTCACGACCGAGGCCGAGCGGAACTTGCGGTGGGCGTTCCTGGCGGCCACGAACTTCCCGGACTGCCGGTCGAAGACCACCCACGCCGCGGTGGTACCGGCCGGGACGCGGGGCGGCTGCGCCGCCGGGACCGTAGCGGCGTGAGCGGGGGCCGCGAGCGCCGCGACGAGGAGGGGCACGGCGGTCAGGGGTGTCGTTCTCACCTGCCTATACCTACCAGATCTTGTCGGGCCACTCTTGACCAGTCAACCAAAACGGGTATAAACACAGATGAAACCAACTCGAAACGGTGGTGAATCAACATCATGTACGCCGAGGAACGGCAGCAGGAGATCCTGCGGAGGGCGCGGGCCGCGGGCCGTGTCGACGTGGTGACTTTGGCCGCCGAGCTCGACGTCACCACTGAGACGATCCGCCGTGACCTGACGTCGCTGGAACGGGCGGGCGTGCTGCGCCGCGTGCACGGGGGCGCGATCCCCGTCGAACGGCTCGGCTTCGAGCCCGCGCTGGCCGCCCGCGACTCCGTGATGACGGCGGAGAAGGAGCGCATCGCCAAGGCCGCCCTGGCGGAGCTGCCCGAGGACGGGTCGGTGATCATCGACGCGGGCACCACGACGGGCCGCCTGGTCCAGGTGCTGCCCGCCGACCGGGAACTGACCGTCGTGGTCAACTCGCCGCCGCTGGCCACGGCCCTGGCCGCGCGCGCCAACCTGAACGTGATCATGCTGGGCGGCCGCGTGCGCGGCAACACCCTGGCCACGGTGGACGACTGGGCGCTGCGCCCGCTGGCCTCACTCAACGTGGACGTCGCGTTCATGGCGACCAACGGCTGCTCGCCGGACCGGGGCCTGACCACCCCGGACCCGGCCGAGGCGGCCGTCAAGCGGGCCATGGTCCGCGCGGCGCAGCGCAGCGTGCTGCTGGCCGACCACACGAAGTTCGGCAACACGTACCTGGCCACGTTCGCCGAGCTGGGTGAGATCGACGTGGTGATCTCCGACACCGGGCTCGACCAGGGCCTGTCCGCCGCCGTGGCGGCGGCGGGGCCGGAGGTGATCCGCGCGTGATCCTGACCCTGACCCTGAACCCGAGCCTCGACCGCACCATCGAGATCACCGCGCTCGACCGCGGCGCGGTGATCCGCGCCGCGACCGCCCACCTCGACCCGGGCGGCAAGGGCGTCAACGTCTCGCGCGCGCTGCTCGCCAACGCGGTGGCCTCGCGGGCCGTGGTGCCGTACGGCGGCGACGAGGGCAGGCAGCTCGTCGCCCTGCTGTCCGCCGAGGGCCTCGACATGGTGACGGTTCCGGTGCGCGGCCGTACGCGGTCCAACGTGACGCTCGCCGAACCGGACGGCACCATCACGAAGATCAACGAACCGGGGACGGCCCTGTCGCCCGGCGAGCTCGACACGATCGCCGAGACCGTCCTGTCCGCCGCCCACGAGGCGGACTGGGTGGTCGCCTCAGGAAGCCTGCCGCCCGAGGTCCCGCAGGACGTCTACGCGCTGCTGTGCCGCCGGTTCGCGGAGGCGGGCATCCACATGGCGGTCGACTCCAGCGGCCCCGCGCTCGAATGCGCGCTCGGCGCCGCGCCCGCGCTGGTCAAGCCCAACCTGGAGGAGCTGTCGGCGGCCACCGGCCTGGCGATCCGCCGTCTCGGCGACGTCGCCGACGCGGCGGGCGCGCTGCGCAAGGCGGGCGCTCGGGCGGTGCTGGCCAGCCTCGGCGCCGACGGAGCCGTCCTCCTCGAGGAGGACGGCATCTGGTACGGCGAGGCGCCGGTGACCGAGCCGCGCAGCTCCGTCGGCGCGGGGGACGCCATGCTGGCGGGCTTCCTCGCCGCGGGCGGACGCGGCCCCCTGGCACTGCGCCGGGGGCTCGCCTGGGGCGCCGCCGCCGTACGACTGCCGGGCAGCCGCATGCCGGGCCCGGCCGACATCGACGAAGGGCGCGTCACCGTGGGACCGCCCGACCTGTCACAACCGCTCTCCGCACCCGCCCTGCCCGCACCGGCACACCTCCCACAAGCCGGCGGCTGATCTCTGCTCATCCCCGAAGGAGCATGTCCATGGCCGACACCTACACACCTCCGGTCACCGGGACCGGGGTCAAGGCCACCATCCAGCGCATCGGCGGCCATCTGGCCGGCATGATCATGCCCAACATCGGCGCGTTCATCGCCTGGGGCCTGATCACCGCCCTGTTCATCCCGACGGGCTGGCTGCCCAACGAGACGCTCGGGAAGATGGTCGACCCGATCATCAAGGTCCTGCTGCCCGTCCTCATCGCCTACACGGGCGGCCGGATGGTCCACGGGCAGCGCGGCGCGGTCGTCGGCGCCGTCGCGGTGATGGGCGTCGTCGTCGGCACGGACGCGCCCATGTTCCTCGGCGCGATGATCATCGGCCCGCTCACCGCTCTGATCCTGAAATATGTGGACATGTTCACCGAAGAGCGGACCAAGGCCGGCTTCGAGATGCTGGTCGACAACTTCTCCGCCGGCATCGTCGGCGGCGCCATGGCCGTGGTCGGCATGCTCGGCATCGGCCCGATCGTGGAGACCGTCACCACGGTCGCGGGCAACGCGGTGGAGTGGCTGGTCCACAACAACCTGCTGCCGGTGGCGTCCGTGCTCATCGAGCCGGCCAAGGTGCTGTTCCTGAACAACGCCATCAACCACGGCGTGCTGAGCCCGCTGGGCGTGGCCGAGTCGGCCGAGCACGGCAAGTCGATCCTGTTCATGCTGGAGTCGAACCCCGGCCCCGGCCTCGGGCTGCTGCTGGCGTACCTGCTGTTCGGGCCGCGTACGCTGCGGCCGAGCACGCCCGCCGCGATGATCATTCACTTCTTCGGCGGCATCCACGAGATCTACTTCCCGTACGTGCTCATGAAGCCCCGCCTCATCCTCGCGGTCATCGCGGGCGGCGCCGCAGGCGTGTTCACCTTCATCGTGACCGGGGCCGGCCTGGTGGCCACCCCGTCACCGGGCAGTATCTTCGCCTACATCGCGGTTACACCGAAGGGCGGCTGGCTCGCTTCCGGACTGGGCATCCTCGTGGCGACGGGCGTCTCGTTCGTCGTCGCCGCGATCCTGCTCGGCTTCGGCCGGGGCGAGAAGGCCCCCGCGGAACCCGAGACCGCGCCCAGGACGGACAGCGCGACCGACAGCGCGACCGACAGCACCGCAGAGAACGTCACCGACAACGCAACCAGCGCAGGACCGACGACTACCGCACCCGCCACCAGGGAGGCCTGAGCCATGGCCGGCATCGACAGCAAGGACATCCGCAAGATCATCGTGGCCTGCGACGCGGGCATGGGCAGCAGCGTGATGCTCGCCTCCCAGCTCAAGAAGCAGCTCAAGAACACGGGAGTCACCGTCGAGCACACCCCGGTCGACTCGATCCCGGCGGACGCCGACATCGTGGTGTGCCACTCGGGCCTCGCGGCCAGGGCCCGCGCCGCCGCCCCTGACAAGCCGCTGGTGCCGTTCCAGATCTTCCTGGGCGACCCGGCGGTGACCAAGCTGGTCGACGCCATCAAGAACGGCGGCACGGTCGATGCGTGACGACCTGCTCGACCCGCGCGCCGTGCTGCTGCACGAGAGCGCCGCCGACCGCGACGCCGCCGTCCGCCGCTGCGGCCGGGCCCTCGTCGAGATCGGCGCGGTCGCGGAGTCGTACGTCGAGGCCATGCTCGAGCGCGAACGGACGATCTCGACGTACGTCGGGGAGGGCGTCGCCATCCCGCACGGCACCGCCGCCGCCAAGGAGGACGTCGAGCGCGACGCGATCTGCGTGGTGCGCTTCCCCGGCGGCGTCGACTGGGACGGCGAGCAGGTCACCCTGTGCGTCGGCATCGCCGCCAAGGGGAACGGACACATCCCGTTGCTCGCGGAGTTGGCCGAGATCCTGCTCGACCCCGACCGCGCGAGGACGCTGCGCGAGGCCACCGAGGTCTCGCAGATATTGAAGGAGCTCACATGAAGGTCGCCAGATTCCACGCCCCGGGCGACATCCGCATAGAGGACGCCCCCGAGCCCGTCGCGGGCCCGGGTGAGCTGAAGATCAGGGTGCGCAACTGCTCGACGTGCGGCACCGACGCCAAGATCTACAAGCATGGCCACCACCACATCGTGCCGCCGCGCGTGATGGGCCACGAGATCGCCGGCGAGGTCGTCGACACGGGGGCGCGGGTCCAGGTGATCGCCGCGATCCCGTGCGGGACGTGCGCCGAGTGCCGGCGCGGCCGGCAGACCATCTGCCCGAACCAGGAGTCGATGGGCTACCACTACGACGGCGGCTTCGCCGAGTACATGATCGTCCCGGCGAAGGTGCTGGCGGTGAACGGCGTCAACGCCATCCCGGACGGCGTCGGCTTCGCCGAGGCGTCGGTGGCCGAGCCGCTCGCGTGCGTGCTGAACGGCCAGTCGCTGGCCGGCGTCGGCGCCGGGGACGACGTGGTGGTCATGGGCGCGGGCCCGATCGGCTGCCTGCACGTCCGCCTGGCGCGGGCGCGCGGCGCGGCCCGGGTGTTCCTGGTGGACGTCAACGCCGAGCGCCTGGCGATGGCCGCCGAGCTGGTCCGTCCCGACGCGGCGATCGACTCCGACCCGGTCGAGCAGGTGCTGAAGCTCACCGGCGGGCGGGGCGCCGACGTGGTGATCACGGCGGCGGCCTCGGGCGCGGCCCAGGAGCAGGCGGTGCGGATGGCGGCCCGCCAGGGACGCGTCAGCTTCTTCGGCGGCCTGCCGAAGGACAACCCGATCATCTCGCTCGACTCCAACCTCGTGCACTACCGCGAGCTGACCATCGTCGGCGCGAACGGCTCCAGCCCGGCGCACAACGCCGAGGCGCTGCGGCTGGTGGCGGAGGGGGCCGTGACGGTGTCCGACCTCATCACGCACCGGCTGGCGCTGCCGCAGGTGCTCGACGGCATCGACCTCGTCAGCCGGGGCGCCGCCATCAAGGTCACGATCGAGCCGTGAGGAGGCCCTGACATGGCACGACGTACGGTGGCCGTGGCCTCGGCCAGCGGTCTGCACGCCCGTCCCGCCAAGCTGTTCGTGCAGGCGGCGATGGGCGTCCCGGCGGCGGTGACGATCCGGGCGGGCGACAAGGCCGTACCGGCGAAGAGCATGCTGGGGGTGCTGTCGCTGGGCGCGGTCCACGGCACGGAGGTCACGCTGGAGGCCGACGGCCCCGGCGCGGAGGAGTCCCTCGACACGCTCGCCGCCCTGCTGGCCCGCGACCTCGACGCCGAGGATTCCTCCCATGCCTGACACGCCGCAGCGGCTGGCGGGGCTCGGGGTCAGCCAGGGGCGGGCGGCCGGGCCGGTGGTCCGGATGGCGGGGCCGCCGTCGCTGCCCGCGCCGCGGCCCGTCGCCGATCGTGACGCGGAGGCGGCCTCCGTCGCCCGCGCCCTGGAAGCCGTGGCCGCCGACCTGACCAAACGGGCCGGGGCGGCGGACGGCGAGGCGGCGGAGATCCTGGAGGCGCTCGCCATGATCGCCGACGATCCGATGCTGCGCGAGGACGCCGAGAAGCGTGCCCGCGACGGCCTCGACGCCGCCCACGCCCTGGACGCGGCCTTCGCCGGGCACCGCGACGCCCTGGCCGGGCTCGGCGGGTACCTCGCCGAGCGGGCCGCCGACCTCGACGACCTGCGGCACCGGGCGGTGGCGCACGCGCTCGACCTGCCCATGCCGGGGCTGCCCGCGCCCGGTCATCCGTACGTGCTGGTGGCCGAGGACCTCTCCCCCGCCGACACCGCGGGCCTCGGCCCTGACGTGCTCGCGCTGGTCACCGAGCGGGGCGGCCCGACGAGCCACACGGCGATCCTCGCGCGCGGCCGGGGCCTGCCCGCCGTCGTCGCCTGCGCGGGCGTCACCGGCGTCCCCGACGGCACGGTCGTCGCCGTGGACGGCGTCACCGGCGAGATCTCCGTCGGGATCACGGCCGAGGAGGCCGAGCGGATCGTGGCGCTCGACCGCGCCGAACGCGCCCGCCTGGCCGCGAGCGAGGGGCCGGGCAGGACGGCCGACGGGCATCCGGTGAAGCTCTTGCTCAACATCGGTTCGGCCGCCGACCTGGTGCCGGGCGCGGAGGGCGTGGGGCTGTTCCGCACGGAGTTCCTGTTCCTCGACCGCAAGCAGCCGCCGTCGTTCGAGGAGCAGGTGGCCGCGTACGCGGAGGTGCTGGCCCGTTCTCCGGACGTCATCGTGCGCACCCTCGACGCCGGCACCGACAAGCCGCTGCCGTTCCTCGGCCTGCCGGACGAGCCCAACCCGGCGCTCGGCCTGCGCGGGCTGCGGGTCGACCGGGTGGTGGACGGCGTCCTCGACACCCAGCTGGAGGCGATCGCCAGGGCGGCCGAGTCGACGGGCACGCAGGCGTGGGTGATGGCGCCGATGGTCACCACGGTCGAGGAGGCGTCCGAGTTCGCGCGGCGGGCCCGCGCGAAGGGCATCGCCAGGGTCGGCCTGATGATCGAGGTGCCGGCGGCGGCGCTGCGGGCCCGGTTGCTGCTGCGGGAGGTCGACTTCCTCAGCATCGGCACGAACGACCTGGCCCAGTACACCTTCGCCGCCGACCGCCAGCACCCGGCCCTGGCCGACCTGCTGGACCCGCGCCAGCCCGCGCTGCTCCAGCTGATCGCGATGTGCGCCGAGGCGGGCGCGGAGGCGGGCAAGCCGGTGGGGGTGTGCGGCGAGGCGGCCGGCGATCCGCGGCTCGCGCCGCTGCTGGTGGGCCTGGGCGTGACGAGCCTGTCGATGGCGCCGGTGAGCGTCCCCGCCGTACGCGAGGAGCTGGCCGGGGTCACCCTGGAGGAGTGCCGCGCCCGCGCCCGCGCGGCGCTGGCCTGACCTTACGGCTACGGCCAGTACTGGTTCGACCGCTGGGCGGCGGCCACCACGGCCGATCCGTCCAGCGGGACGAACGTGAGCTCGATGCCGCCGATGGGCCACTCCACGGCGAGCTCGAAGGTCTCCTCGGGCGGCAGCGGCCACAGCCACAGCGTGCCGGCGGTGACGTGAACGCTCTCGCTCGCGCGGAAGGCTCCCGCGTGCGGCAGCCAGCTCAACCGCGGCCCCTGCGGCTCCTGCCCGGGGATCGGGGGCGGGCCGACGGTGGTCGCCTTGACGCCGCCGGGGTAGCGTACGCCGAACCGCAGCAGCCGGTCGGGCAGCCGGTCGCCGCCGCGCGAGACGAGGGGGGCGACCGGGAGGGTCGACAGGTGCAGTTCCCAGGCCGTCTCGGGCGCGAGCTCGCCCTGCCTGACCAGGACCTCCACGCTGATCGCGCAGCCGGTGCTGAACGCGCGCGCGTACGGCACGGCGACGGCCACGGTGGGGCTGCGGGCCGCCATGAGCCCGAGGCCGAGCACCGCGCCCGTCTCGTCGGCGGGCGGGGCGAACCACTGCGGCGGTCCCGGCCGGGCGGACGGCGTCGTCAGGGCCTCCCCTGCGGGCGGCGGCTCGAAGAACATGTCCTCATCGTCATCGCGCCGGCCGCCCGCGGACAGGCCCAATCGCCGGTCAGGTGGCCGGTTCCGGGTTACGGGCCCGCAGGGTGAGTGCGTCGTCCTGGACGTCCACCGTCACCGTGCCGCCCTCGTGCACCTCGCCGGTCAGCAGCATCGTGGACAGGCGGTTGTCCAGTTCGCGCTGGACGGTGCGGCGCAGCGGGCGGGCGCCGAACTCCGGCTGGTGGCCGCGCCCCGCCAGCCAGTCCTTGGCGGCGTCGGTGACCTCCAGGGTCACGTCCTGGCCGCGCAGCCGCTGCCGGGTGTGCTCCAGCAGCAGGTCCACGATCTGGCGCAGCTGGTCGGCTTCGAGACGCTTGAAGATGATCGTCTCGTCGATCCGGTTCAGCAGCTCGGGGCGGATGGAGTGCCGGAGCAGGTCCATGAGCTGCGCGTGCAGCCGCGGCGAGTCCTCGGGCGCGTCGAGGATGAGCTGGGCGCCGATGTTGCTGGTCATGATGACGATGGTGTTGGTGAAGTCGACGGTACGCCCCTGGGCGTCGGTGAGGCGGCCGTCGTCGAGCATCTGCAGCAGGATGTTCATGACGTCGGGGTGCGCCTTCTCGATCTCGTCGAGGAGCACCACGGTGTGCGGGCGGCGGCGCACGGCCTCGGTGAGCTGGCCCGCCTCCTCGTAGCCGACGTAGCCGGGAGGGGCGCCGACGAGGCGCGAGACGGTGTGGCGCTCCTGGTACTCGCTCATGTCGAGGCGCACCATGTGGTCCTCGCCCCCGAACAGGGCGGCGGCGAGCGAGCGGGCCAGTTCCGTCTTGCCGACGCCGGTCGGGCCGAGGAACAGGAAGCTGCCGATCGGGCGGTTCGGGTCGGACAGTCCGGCCCTGGCCCTGCGTACGGCCTCGGCGACCGCGTCGACCGCCTCGTCCTGTCCGACCACCCGCTCGTGCAGGCGCTCCTCGAGCCGCATGAGCCGCTCGCGCTCCTGCTGGGTGAGCTGGGTGACCGGGATGCCGGTGCGGCGGGAGACGACCTCGGCGATGTCGTCCACCATGACCTGCGGGACGGTCTCGTCGCCGCGACGGGCCCGCTCCAGCTCGGGACGGACCTTGCCGATCTCCGTGGTCAGCTCTTTGGCCCGGTCGAAGTCGTCGGCGGCGATCGCCTGGTCCTTGTCGCGGCGCAGCGACTCCAGGCGTTCCTCCAGCTCGCGGATGTCGACGCCGGGCGTGCGCGACCGGAGCCTGACCCGCGCGGCGGCCTGGTCCATGAGGTCGATGGCCTTGTCGGGCAGGAACCGGTCGGAGATGTAGCGGGCCGACAGGCGGGCGGCGGCGTCCAGGGCCTCGTCGGTGATGCGGACCTGGTGGTGGGCCTCGTAGGTGTCGCGCAGCCCGGCGAGGATCTGGATGGTCTCGTCGACCGTGGGCTCGGCGACCAGGATCGGCTGGAACCGGCGTTCCAGCGCGGCGTCCTTCTCGATGTTCTTGCGGTACTCGTCGATGGTGGTGGCGGCGATGACGTGCAGCTCGCCGCGGGCGAGCGCGGGTTTGAGGATGTTGGCGGCGTCCATGCCGCCCTCGGCGGCGCCCGCGCCGACGAGGTTGTGCACCTCGTCGATGAAGACGATGATCTCGTCGGCGTGGGCGCGCACCTCGTCGACGACCTTCTTGACGCGTTCCTCGAACTCGCCCCGGTACTTGGTGCCGGCGACCATCCCGGTCAGGTCGAGCGCGACGACCCGGCGGTCCTTCAGCAGGTCGGGTACGGCGCCGTTGACGATCCGCTGGGCGATGCCCTCGACGATGGCGGTCTTGCCGACGCCGGGCTCGCCGATGAGGCACGGGTTGTTCTTGGTCCGGCGGGACAGCACCTCGATGGCCTGCTCGATCTCGTCCTCGCGGCCGACGACGGGGTCGATCGCGCCCTTGCGGGCCTCCTCGGTGAGGTCGCGGCCGTACTCGTCGAGCGCGGGCGTCGGACTGTGGCGCGGCTCGTGGCCGTTGCCGGCCGGACGGGACAGCAGTGCCTGCTGCAGCTCGTTGGCCGAGACCCCCTGCTCCTGCAGGAGCCGGGCGGCGGCGGAGTCGGGGTTGGCGGCGATCGCGAGCAGCAGGTGCTCGGGTCCGATGTAGGACGACTGCAGCAGCCGTGACAGCCGCTGGGCGTCCAGGATGGCGCGCTTGGCCGCCGGGGTGAGGGTCGTGGGCGGTTCCGCGGCGGGTCCTGCGCCGCTCAGGTCGTTGACGCGGTCGCGCAGCCTGCCCAGGTCGACGCCGGCGGCGCGCAGGATCGCCTGCGTGGAGTCCTCGTCGAGCAGCGCGCCGAGCAGGTCGAGCACGTCGAGGTCGGCGGCGCCGCGCCGCCCGGCCGCCTCCAGCGCCCGGTGCAGCACCTCGCGGGCGGAGGCGCTCAGCAGCCTGCCGACGTCGACGCGCTGCACACCGGGACGGATCGGCGGCCAGCCCTCGGCGCCGCCGAAGATCCGTCCCGTGAGCTCCTCGAACCCACGGAACGGGTCCACCCCGAAGAGCGATCCGAACGGCACATCCGACATTTCATGCCCCTCTCCTCTTTAGGGGGACACCTAGCCGTCATGCCGGACGTCATAGCCATCGATCGGCAAAGTTCAGGGACGGCGGCGCAGGCTCGCCTCGGCCAGCTCGGGCGGCACCCAGCCGGCGTCGGCGGGGTTGACGGTGACGCCCGGCGGGACGATCTCGTCGATCCGGTCGAGCACGTCGTCGCTCAGGCGCACCTCGTCGGCGCCGAGCTGGCCCTCGAGGTGCTCCATGGTGCGCGGGCCGATGATCGCCGAGGTCACCGCGCGGTGCCGCAGCGTGAACGCCAGCGCGAGCTGGATCAGCGTGAGCCCGGCCTCCTCGGCCAGCAGGGCGAACTGCTCGACGGCGTCGAGCTTGCGCTGGTTGCTCTCCAGCGCCATGTCGTAGCGCTGCGGGAGCCGCTGGGCGCGGCGCGTCCGCGGCAGCTCGCGGCCCTTGCGGAAGCGTCCGGTCAGCCAGCCGCCGGCGAGCGGGCTCCACACGATGGCGCCCATGCCGTACTTCTCTGTCACGGGCAGCAGGCCGGCCTCGATGCCGCGGACCAGCAGCGAGTACGGCGGCTGCTCGCACACGAACCGCTCCCGCGAGCGCCGCTCGGCCGCCCACTGCGCCTCCACCACCTGGTGCGCCGGGAACGTGGAGCTGCCGATGTAGCGCACCTTGCCCTGGCGGACGAGGTCGGTCAGCGCGCCGAGGGTCTCGTCGATGTCGGTGTCCGGGTCGGGACGGTGGATCTGGTAGAGGTCGATCCAGTCGGTGCCGAGGCGGCGCAGGCTGTTCTCGACGGCCTGGAAGATCCAGCGGCGGGAGTTGCCCCGCTCGTTCGGGCCCTCGCCCATGACGCCGTGACACTTGGTGGCCAGCACCACCTGGTCGCGCTTGCCCGACTTGGCGAGGGCGCGCCCGACGTACTCCTCCGACTGGCCGGCGGCGTAGACGTCGGCCGTGTCGATGAAGTTGATGCCGGAGTCGAGCGCCCGATCGATGATCCGGGCGGATGCGTCGAAGTCGGGCTCGCCCCAGCCGCCGAACATCATCGCGCCGAGGCAGAGCGGGCTGACCTTGAGGCCTGTACGTCCGAGTACGCGGTAGTCAGTCACGCTCATCACCTTCTCGCAAAGAGCTCACCGATGGGAGTGTCACCGGCGACGAGTTCGAACGTGGCTCTCACGGCGGCGGGCTCGGCGAGCAGGGCCACGATGACGGCGGCCACGTCGTCGCGCGGCACCGGGCCTGGAGGCACCTCGGGCGCGAGCCGTACCAGGCCGGTGCCTGGCTCGTCGGTCAGCCGGCCGGGGCGCAGGATCGTCCAGTCGAGGTCGCGGCGGCGCAGGTCGTCCTCGGCGGCGGTCTTGGCCCGGATGTAGGCCGCCCACACCTCGTCGCGACCGGGCTCGACCGGCTTCCCCGCGCCCATCGAGGAGATCTGGACGAAGCGGCGCACGCCCGCGCGCTCGGCCGCGTCGGCGAGCAGCACGGACGCGCCGCGGTCGACGGTGTCCTTGCGGAGCGCGCCGCTGCCGGGGCCCGCGCCCGCCGCGAACACCACGGCGTCCGCGCCCTCGACGACGCGCGCGACCTCCTCGACACCCGCCCGTTCCAGGTCGCACAGCACGGCCTCGGCTCCGGCGGCCTCGACGCCGGAGACGTGGGCCGGGTTCCGCACCAGCCCCACAGCGCCGCCCCGCAGCCTGGCCGCCAGCCGGAGTGCGATCTTCCCGTGGCCCCCCGCGATGACGATTCGCATGTCGGCCATGGTGTCATGGACGCATGGAGGACTTCCCGCAGGCCCCGGTGCCGGCGTTCCTGTTCGACCTCGACGGCACCCTGATCGACAGCGTCTACCAGCACGTGGTGGCCTGGCGGCAGGCGTTGTCGGGGATGGGGATCGACCTGTCGGTGTGGCGCATCCACCGGCGCATCGGCATGAGCGGGGGGCTGTTCGTCAACGCCCTGCTGCGCGAGACCGGGCTGAAGCTCACCCGAGAGGAGATCGACGAGCTGCAGGGCACGCACGCCGCCGCGTACGAGGAGCAGGCCCGCTCCGTCAGGCCGCTGCCCGGCGCGGTCGAGCTGCTGGCCGAGCTGACCTCGCGCGGCGTCCCGTGGGCCATCGCCACCAGCGGTTACGCCCGTACGGCCCGCCTGGCCCTCGGCATGCTGGGGCTGCCGGAGGACACCCCGCTGGTCACCCGCGACCTCGTGCGGCGGGCCAAGCCCGATCCCGACCTGTTCCTCGCGGGCGCGGCGCTGGTACGGGTCGATCCGCGGCACGCCATGGTGGTCGGCGACAGCGTCTGGGACCTGCTCGCCGCGCGCCGGGCCGGCGCGCTCGGCATCGGCCTGCTGTCCGGCGGGTACGGCCGTGAGGAGCTCGAACGAGCGGGCGCCTTCCGCGTCTACGACGATCCGGCCGACATGCTCGACCGGCTCGATGAGCTGGGCGTACGGCAGAGCGACTGAGCGACAGGGCGGGAATATCCCCTCGAACTCCGTGGCTAACCCATCCGTATTGCCCATAGAGGAGCTGACATGGAATTGGCAGACATCGGCGTCACCGGACTCGCGACCATGGGGCGCAACCTCGCCCGTAACCTGGCGCGGCACGGATACGCGGTGGCCGTCCACAACCGTTCGTACGGCCGCACCGAGCAACTGGTGAAGGAGTTCGGCGACGAGGGCACGTTCGTGCCGTCCGAGGACCTCGCCGCGTTCGTGGCCTCGCTCAAGCGACCGCGACGGGCGATCATCATGGTGAAGGCCGGGGCGGGCACCGACGCGGTGATCGACCAGCTCGCCGAGCTGATGGAACCGGGCGACATGATCGTCGACGGCGGCAACGCGCACTTCGCCGACACCCGGCGGCGCGAGGCGGCGCTGCGCGCGAAGGGCCTGCACTTCGTCGGCACCGGCATCTCCGGCGGCGAAGAGGGCGCGCTCAACGGCCCGAGCATCATGCCGGGCGGGTCGAAGGAGTCGTGGGAGGCGCTCGGCCCGATCCTGCAGAGCATCGCGGCCCAGGTCGACGGCGTTCCGTGCGCCGTGCACGTCGGCCCCGACGGCGCCGGCCACTTCGTGAAGATGGTGCACAACGGCATCGAGTACTCCGACATGCAGCTCATCGCGGAGTCCTACGACCTGCTGCGCCAGGCTCTCGAAGCGACGCCGGCCGAACTGGCCGAGGTGTTCCGCGAGTGGAACCGCGGCGAGCTCGACTCCTACCTCATCGAGATCACCGCCGAGGTGCTCGACCAGGTGGACGCCGAGACCGGCAAGCCGTTCGTGGACGTCGTGGTCGACCAGGCCGAGCAGAAGGGCACCGGCCGCTGGACCGTGCAGAGCGCGCTCGACCTGGGCGTGCCGGTGACCGGCATCGCCGAGGCGACGTTCGCGCGGGCGCTGTCGGGCCACCCCGAGCAGCGGGCCGCCGCGGCCTCGCTGGCCGGGCCGAAGCTGTCCGGCACGGGCGCGCGCGAGCTCGTCGAGGACGTCCGGCAGGCCCTGTACGCGTCCAAGATCGTCGCGTACGCGCAGGGGTTCGACCAGATGGCGGCGGCCGCCAAGGAGTACGGCTGGGACCTCGACCTCGGGGCGATGGCCACGATCTGGCGCGGCGGGTGCATCATCCGCGCCAAGTTCCTCGACCGGATCAGGGCCGCGTACGACGCGAACCCTGAGCTGCCGACGCTGCTGGCCGACCCGACCTTCGCCGCGGCGCTGGAGACGGCGCAGGAGTCGTGGCGGCGCGTGGTGACCACGGCGGTGCAGATCGGCGTGCCCACGCCCGGCTTCTCCTCGGCGCTGGCCTACTACGACGGGCTGCGCCGCGACCGCCTGCCGGCCGCGCTGGTGCAGGGTCTGCGCGACTACTTCGGCGCGCACACCTACCTGCGGGTCGACAAGGAGGGTGCCTTCCACACCGACTGGTCGGGCGACCGCGCCGAGCGCCCGGCCTGATTTGAGGTCTCGCCCACGCGCGCGGCGCGTCGCGTACGCGCCGCGCGGTCAGCGGGTGCGGCCCATGGCGGGGTTGGCGACGGCCGTCACGACGCAGAAGCCGATCGGACCGGTCGCGTCGTGCATCGTGACCTGGCCGGTCGCCACGCCCTGCGCGCTCGCGTGGCCGGTGGCCTCCAGGCCGACGTGCTCGCCCTCGGGCAGCCGGGCGAGCGTGAGCGTGTAGTCGGCGTTGATGAAACGCAGGCCGTCCGACTGCGCGTTGCTGAGCGGGCTCGCGAAGTCGGCGGCCAGCGCGGCGCGGACGAACGGGCTCACCGGCTCGTCGTCCACCAGCGGGTACTTCTCGCGCGTCCACACCCGGCCGGGGCCCGGCAGGCCCCATCCGGACAGCTGCCACAGGTCGAACGGCGGCGTCCAGCCACCCCGCCGGGCCTCGGGAGCCGGGCCGGATGGCGGCTGCTCGTCCCAGGCCGGTGTGGCCGCCCCTCGCTCGCCGTCGGGCTGCTGGCCGTGGCGCAGCAGCACCGCACTCCCGCGGGCGATGACGCCCTGGGCGGTCGAGACGACGGCGTCGGCGACGCGGATCCGGCGGCCGTCCCTGACCAGGGTGGTCTCCACGGTGACCGGAAGCATCGGGCTGTTGCGGAACAGGTCGACGGTCAGCCGGGCGAACTGCAGGCCGGGCTCTCCGTGGGCCTGCTCCAGGGCGCGCGCGGCGAGCCCGCCGAGCAGGCGGCCGTGCAGCATGTCGGGTGACCAGGGGCTCCTGGCGTGCGGCTCGGGGACGAGCTCGTCCCCCTTCTGCGTGAAGAACGCTGATGTCGTCGACACAGAATGAGATTCTATTACGGCGCCATGGCGGGACGACCTGATCGGGTGGATCCGGCGGGTTCGTCCCCTTAAGCTCGCCCCCATGCGTGATCAACGTGAGGACCCCAGGCCCGCCCGCGGCGCGGTGCAGGAGATCCGTTCCGTGGACGGGGCCGCGACCCTGGCCTACTCCCCCGACCTCGACGGCCTGGCCGACCCCGGCGAGATCGTCTGGGCGTGGGTGCCGTACGAGGAAGACCCGTCGCGCGGCAAGGACCGGCCGTTGCTGGTCGTCGGCCGCGCCGGGCGGCGACTGCTCGGCGTCATGCTCTCCAGCAAGGGCGGCGACGGCCAGGAATGGCTGGAGCTCGGCGCGTGGGGCCACGACGGCCGCGCCTCGCACGTCCGGCTCGACCGGGTGTTCGTGCTGGACGAGGACGGCATCCGGCGCGAGGGCGCGGTGCTCGACGTCGAACGCTTCGCCCGGGTCGCGGCCCGGCTCATGAAGACGTACGGCTGGAAGGCCCGCTAGCGCGGGAGGACGGCGGCGAGCTCAGGGATGCGCGCCCGGTAGCCGTCGAGCAGGCGGCGGGCCGTCGACACCGAGTCCACCAGGGGGTGCAGCGCGAACGCCTCCACCGCCAACCGCTCCGAGCCCGTGAGCGCGGCCTCGATGACCGTCTGCTCCACCGCCTTGACCTGCTGCATCAGGCCGAGGAACCGGCCCGGCAGCGGGGCGGCGGCCAGCGGCCTGACGCCCGAGCCGTCCACCGCGCACGGGATCTCCACGACCGCCTCGGCGGGCAGCCCGGGCACGGCCGTGCCGTTGCGCACGTTGAGGATCATGGTGGACGGCTCCCCGCGCGCGATGGCGGCCATGAGGGCGAGCGCGATGCCCTCGTACCCGCCCGCCTCCAGGTCGGTGGTGTCCCGGTCGCCGGCGTGCGCGGTGTCGCGGGCCTCGGCCATGTACGTCTCGTCCCGCTCCCTGCGCGCCCGCCGCCACACGGCGGGCGCCTCACCGGGCCTGGCGCGCACGTCGGCGTAGAAGCGGTCCTGCTGCTCCAGCAGCGCCTCCCCGCGGGTGCGTCCCGACAGCGCGGCCACGGCCTCGCGGGTGAAGTAGTAGTAGTACAGGTACTCGTTCGGCAGCGCCCCGAGCCCGCGCACCCAGTCGGGGCCGAGCAGCCGGGCCTCCTCGACGCGGGCGAGCGCCGCGTCGTCGGCCAGCAGCCCCGGCAGCACGTCACGCCCCTCGTACGTCAGCCCGACCAGCCAGCCGAGGTGGTTGAGCCCCACGTAGCCGGGCGACACCCGCGCCGGGTCGAGCCCGAGCGCGGCGGCGGCCCGGCGGACGAGGCCGATCGGCGAGTCACAGATGCCGATCACCCGGTCGCCGAGGACGCGCCGCATGGCCTCGGTGACCATTCCGGCGGGGTTGGTGAAGTTGATCACCCAGGCGTCCGGGGCGACGGCCGCCACCCGCTCGGCCAGCCGCACGGCGACCGGCACGGTGCGCAGTCCGTAGGCGATGCCCCCGGGGCCGGTGGTCTCCTGGCCTACCAGGCCGAGGTCCAGCGCCACGCGCTCGTCGGCGATGCGCCCGGCCGGCCCGCCCACCCGGACGGCGGAGAAGACGAACGCGGCGCCGCGCAGCGCGTCGTCGAGGTCGGTCGTGACCCGCACCGCGGGCGGGTCGTCGAACCCGGCGGCCATGCCGCGCAGCACGTGGGAGACGGCCTCCAGCCGCTCGGGCGACACGTCGTGCAGGACCACCTCCTCCACGCGCGGCTTGGCGGTATCGCCCAAGGTGTCGCCCAAGGTGTCGCGCAGCAGCGCGCCGTACACGAGCGGGACCCGGAAGCCTCCGCCGCCGACAACGGCCAGTCTCATCGTCGCCCTTTCAGGTCAGCAGCACCTCGGCGCCCGCCGCCGCGCAGGCGCGCAGCGTCGGCTCGTCGGCGCCCTCGTTCGTGACGACGACGTCGACGTCCTCGGGGCCGCACACGCGCAGCGCCCCGGTGCCGGGGAACTTGTGCCGGTCGGCCAGCAGCACCACCTGCCGGGCCGCCGAGATCATGGAACGTTTCAACGGGACCTCGGCGATGGTGGTGTCCACGAGCTGCCCGTCGGGACGTACGCCGCTGGCCCCGAGGAACAGGCGGTCGGCGACCACCTGGCAGAGCGCCGCCTCGGTGAGCACCCCCACCAGCGAGTGGTACGGCCGCCGCAGCATGCCGCCGAGCAGCAGCAGCTCGACCACAGGATCGGAGCGCAGCACGTCGAGGACGGCGAGGCTGGAGGTGACGACGATGACGCGGCGGCCGCGCAGTCGCCGGGCCAGGCACATGGTGGTGGTGCCGATGTCGAGCAGCACCACGTCGCCGTCGCGGACGAGCTCCGCGGCGCGCGTGGCGACCGCTTCCTTGTCCTGCTCGTCGGTGGCCGCCACGTCGGCGAAGGGACGTTCGGCGTCGGCGTCGGCGCAGGGCAGCGCGCCGCCCCTGACGCGCCGCAGCGTGCCGTCGCGGTCGAGCACCTCGAGGTCCCTGCGGATGGTGGACGGGCTCACGCCGAGCTGGGTGGCGAGATCACGGACACTGGTGGCGCCCGAGGTGCGGACGCGACGTGTGATCTCGGCATGCCTCAGGCGCTGGAGCACGCACGGATTGTATCAACCATATTTGCGCATAAGTAAGCACCTTGCTCCATATCGTCGCTCGAAACACTTGCAGTGCCCGCACAAACATGCAAGATTGCGCACATCTCGATGTGTCGAGGAGGTCCCGTTCCCGTGTCTGCTCAGGCATACGACCCACTAGCCGGCCGGCGGACCCCGGATGGGCCCCAATTCGACGTCTTCCTCGCCGGCACCGTGTTCCTGGACATCATCTTCACGGGCCTGCCCGCCATGCCCGCCGCGGGCACCGAGATCTGGGCCGAGGGCATGGGCTCGTGCCCCGGCGGCATCGCCAACCTCGCCATCGCCACCAGCCGGCTGGGGCTGCGCACGTCGCTGGCGGCGGCGTTCGGCGACGACGACTACGGCGACTTCTGCTGGCGCACGCTGGAGGAGCAGGAGTCGATCGAGCTGTCGCGCTCGCGGCGCTTCGAGCACTGGCACTCGCCGGTGACCGTCTCGATGGCGGTCGAGCGCGACCGCAGCATGGTGACGCACGGCCACCCGCCGCCCATGCCGATGTCGGAGATGATCGGCGCGCCGCCGCGTTCGCGCGCGGTGATCGTCTCGCTCTCGCCGGACGAGCCCCTCGGCGCACCCGGCGGCTCCCCCGGCTGGGCCGACCTGGCGCACCGCGACGGCGCACTCATCTTCGCCGACGTGGGCTGGGACCCGTCGGGCGCGTGGCCGCGCTCGCTGCTCGACCAGCTCTCCGTCTGTCACGCCTTCATGCCGAACGCGACCGAGGCCATGGCGTACACGGGCGCCGACACCCCTCGCGACGCCCTGTACGCGATCGCCGACAAGGTGCCGCTCGCCGTGGTGACCGACGGGGCCAACGGCGCGATGGCGATCGACGCGACGAGCGGCGAGGAGGCGTTCGTGCCCGCGCCGCGGGTGACCGCACTCGACCCCACCGGCGCGGGCGACGTCTTCGGCGCGGCCTTCGTGCTCGGCACGCTGTGCGGGTGGCCGCTGGACGACCGGCTGGCGTTCGCCGGCGTGTGCGCGGCGCTCGCGGTGCAGCAGTTCGGCGGCTCGCTCGCCGCCCCCGGATGGGGTGACATCGCCGACTGGTGGCACGACGTGCGCGAGTCGGCGGCGCACGGCGGCGCGTACACCAGCTCGCTGCTGCGCCGCTACGCCTTCCTCGACCGGCTGGTGCCGACGGTGCCGGTCGGGGCGGTGCGCCGCGCGGCCGCGACGATCGCCCGCTACGCCGACGTCGGCATGGGCCCCCCGGTTCCGGGGAAACAGCCGGAGTGACCCCGCCCTGCCCGTACGCCGCCACCCCCCGACTCCCCGCCCGAGGGCGAGGACCCGCACACGCCATGCGTGCCTGCGCCGAAGGAGTACCCCAATGACCGCCCTGCCGCGCGCATCCAGGACGCTCCCCCTGTTCGCCGCGATCACCGCGACCGCCGTGGCCCTGGCCGGGTGCGCGCCCGGCTCCTCCGCCCCGGCCGGCTCCCCCGCCGCGCAGCCGAGCGCGTCGGCCGTGCGCACCGACGCCGCCGCCCTCGGCGAGGTCACCCTCACCGTCTGGGACCAGGAGGTGCGCGGCGGCCAGGCCGCGCAGATGGAGCAGCTGAACCAGGCATTCCAGGCCCGCTACCCCAACATCAGGCTCAACCGGGTGTCGCGCTCCTTCGACGACCTCACCACCACGCTGCGCCTCGCCCTCAGCGGCAACGAGCCGCCTGACGTGGTGGAGGCCAACAACGGCCGCTCCTCGATGGGCGCGTTCGTCAAGGCGGGTCAGCTGCTCCCGCTCGACGCCTACGCCGAGGCCTACGGCTGGAAGGAGCGCTACCCCGAGTCGGTGCTGCGGTACTCGCGCTACAGCGCCGACGGCAAGCTGTTCGGCGAGGGCAACCTGTACGGGCTGCCGCAGGTCGGCGAGGTCGTCGGCATCTTCTACAACCGCGCCAAACTGACCGCGCTGGGCATCGAGCCGCCGAAGAGCTGGGCCGACTTCGAGACGACGCTCGCGACCGTCAAGGCCGAGGGCGAGGTGCCGCTGCAGTTCGGCAACCTCGACAAGTGGCCGGCCGTGCACGTGTTCGGCACCGTGCAGAGCCGCGTCGTGCCCGCCGACCAGATCGCCACCCTCGCCTTCGGCCGCAAGGGCGCCTCGTGGGACACCCCCGAGAACGCCGAGGCCGCCGAGCAGCTGGTGAGCTGGGTGGACAAGGGGTACTTCGCCAAGGGCTTCAACGGCCAGGGCTACGACGCCTCCTGGCAGGCGTTCGGCAAGGGGCAGGGCGTCTTCCTCATCGCCGGCACCTGGCTGCTGGCCGACCTGCAGAAGGCGCTCGGCGACGACATCGGCTTCATGCTGCCGCCGGGCGCCACGGCCGACGCGCCGCCGGTCGCGACCGGGGGCACCGGGCTGCCGTTCGCGATCACCGCCAAGAGCCCCCACCCGGACGCGGCGGCGGCGTACATCGACTTCATCACCAACGCCGACGCCATGAAGGTGCTGACCGGCACCGGCAACCTGCCGGTCGCCGACACCGCGGCGCAGAGCGTGCCCGACGGGCCGCAGAAGGAGGTCTTCACGGCGTTCGGCACGGCGAGCGCGGAGAACGGTCTGGTGCCGTACCTCGACTACGCCACCCCGACGTTCGCCGACACGCTGGGCGCGGCGCTGCAGGACCTGCTCGCCGGGAAGTCCGACCCGCAGGCCTTCCTCGCCACGCTGGAGAAGGACTACAAGACGTTCGCCGAGAGCAACGGGTGAGGCCGAAGTCGTCGCGCGCCGCCGGGCCGCCGGGCGAGCCACGCCGGGTCGCCTACCTCTACCTGCTGCCCGCCTTCGTGATCTACGCGGCGTTCCTGCTCTACCCGATCGGGCGCGCCGTGCAGATCTCGCTGTACGACTGGGACGGCCTCACCCTCGGCACCTGGGCCGGCCTGGACAACTACGTGGCCGTCGTCACCGACGAGGGGCTGCGGGCGGCGTTCGGGCACGCGCTCGTGCTGATCGTGTTCTTCTCGCTCGTGCCGGTCGCCATCGGGCTGGCGCTCGCGGCGGTCCTGCACCACGCCAAGGTGCGCGGCCTGGGGTTCTTCCGGACGGTGGTGTTCCTGCCGCAGGTGATCGCGATGGTCGTGGTGGCGGTGGCCTGGCGGCGGGTGTACGCGCCCGACGGCTCGCTGAACGGCCTGCTGAGCGCGCTCGGGCTGGACGGGCTGACGCGCGGCTGGCTCGGCGACTACACGTTCGCGCTGCCCGCGGTCGGCGTCGTCGGCACCTGGTTCGAGACGGGCCTGGTGACGGTGCTGCTGCTGGCGGGGATGAGCCGCATCCCGCAGGAGCTGTACGAGGCGGCGCGGCTGGACGGCGCGGGGGCGGTGCGCGAGTTCCTCGCGGTGACGCTGCCGTCGGTGCGCGCCGAGATCGCGGTCGCACTGACGCTGACGGTGATCGCCGCGCTGCGCACGTTCGACCTCGTGTACGTCACCACGCGCGGCGGGCCGGGCGACTCGACGTCGGTGCCGTCGTACGAGGTCTACCACCGGGCCTTCGGGCTCGGTCAGGTCGGTTCCGCGGCGGCGGTCGGCGTCACGCTCACCGTGGTCATCTTCGCGATCTCGTTCGGGATCAACCGGTACGCCGACAGGAGGGTCACGTGATCTCGCGCGGGGAACGGGTGGCCAACTACGTCATCCTGTCGGTGTTCGCGGCGTTCGCGCTCTACCCGATCGTGGCGATCCTGGCGGCCGCGCTCGGCCCCGCCGACAGCGGCGGCACGGCCGGGCTCGGCAACTTCGCGGCGGCGTGGGAGATCGGCCGGTTCGGCACGTACCTGCGCACCAGCCTGGCGGTGTCGGTGTTCGTCGTGGTGGTCAGCGTGACTTTGTCGATCATGAGCGGGTACGCCTTCGGCACCATGCGCTTCCGCGGCCGGTCGGTGCTGTTCTACCTGTTCATGCTCGGCATCATGATGCCGAGCGAGGCCGTCGCGGTGCCGCTCTTCTTCGACCTGCGCGCGCTGGGGCTGACCGACACGTTCTGGGCGATCACGCTGCCGCAGGTCGCGCTGTCGGTCGCGTTCGGGACGTTCTGGATGCGCGCGTACTTCCTGACGGCCAACCGGGCGATCGTGGAGGCCGCGCGCATCGACGGGGCATCCAGCTGGCGCGTGCTGTGGCAGGTGCTGCTGCCGCCGGCCAGGCCCGCGGTCGTCACGCTGACCGTGCTCGTCTTCATGTGGACGTGGAACGAGTTCCTCATCCCGCTGGTCATGGTGACGAGCGAGTCGCTGCGCACCGCGCCGCTGGGGCTGGCCTTCTTCCAGGGCCAGTACACCTCGGGCTTCACCCTGCTCGCGGCCGGGTCGGTCATCGTCGCCACGCCGGTCGTGCTGTTCTACCTGTTCCTCCAGCGCCACTTCGTCCGCGGGCTGCTCCAGGGGGCCGTCCGCGAATAACCACCCGGAGGTCGGATGCGTACGAGAACACGGGCCCTCGCGACGAGGGCGGGAGCGCTGCTGGCGAGCGCCGCGGTGGCGCTCGCCCTGACGCCGGCCGTCCCGGCCGCGGCGGGCCCGCCGGCCCCCGGCAAGCCGACCGCCCCGGTCGACCTCGACGCGTTGTTCGTCGGCGCCCATCCCGACGACGAGGCGTCCACGCTGTCCACCCTCGGCCAGTGGAACGAGGAGCACGGCGTGCGCACCGGCGTCGTCACCGTCACGCGCGGCGAGGGCGGCGGCAACGCGGTCGGGCCCGAGGAGGGCCCGGCGCTCGGCCTGCTGCGCGAGGACGAGGAGCGGCGGGCGGTCGGCAAGGCCGGCGTGCGCGAGGTGTTCAACCTGGACGACGTCGACTTCTACTACACGGTGAGCGCGCCGCTGACCGACCAGGTGTGGGGCGGCGACACGCTGGAGAAGGTCGTCCGGGTCGTCCGGCAGACCCGTCCCGAGATCCTGCTGACCATGGACCCGGCGCCCACGCCCGGCAACCACGGCAACCACCAGGAGGCCGCGCGGCTGGCGATCGAGGCGTTCTACGCGGCGGCCGACCCGAAGCGGTTCCCCGAGCAGATCACGCGCGAGGGGCTCAAGCCGTTCGCGCCCGCCCGGCTGTTCACCGGCGGCGCCCGCGGCACCGCGCAGACCGGGCCCGGCTGCGCCGCGGCGTTCCGTCCCGCGAACCCCGCGCAGAACGTGTACGGCGTGTGGAGCGGCCGCACCTCGGCGAGCCGCGGCACGACATGGGCGGCCGTCGAGCGCGACGCGCAGCGCACGTACGCCTCGCAGGGCTGGGCCGGGTTCCCCGACGTGCCGGCCGACCCCGCGCAGCTCGGCTGCGACATGTTCACGCAGGTGGACGCGCGCGTGCCGTTCCCCGAGCCGGGCAGCCCGGCCGCCGCCGCCCCGACGGCGATCCTCGACGGCGCGCTCACCAGGCCGGAGGGCACGGTGCCGCTCGGCACCGAGCTCACCCTGCGCACGGACGGGTTCGACGTGCGGCCCGGCACGCCGTTCGAGGTGAAGGTCGGCGTGACGGCGCCGCCGCGCGAGCAGCTCGGCCGCTCGTCGGCCGCGCTGCGGGTCCCCGAGGGCTGGCGGGTCGAGGGCACGGGCGACCTCGGCCGGCTGTCCCCCGGACGGACCGGCACGGCCACGTTCACGGTGACGCCGGCGCAGGGAGCCGCCGGGCGGGCCCGCGTCGCGGCCACGCTCACCACGGAGAGGGGCCAAGGCTACACCGACCGGCAGGTCGAGCTGAGCCCCGCCGTACGGGCCGTCCAGCAGCCGCTGCCCCAGGTCGCCCAGTACGAGAAGTGGACCGCCGACGTGGGCGTCCCGCAGCTGCGCGGCCTGGTCACGCCCGTGCTGACGCTGCCCTCTGGTGGCAGCAGGCAGGTCGGCGTCGTCGTCACGAACGTCAGCGCGACGGCCCGGTCGGGCGCCGTCCGTGTGGAGCTGCCGGACGGCTTCGCCGCGGACCGCGCCGAGGCGCCGTACTCCGGGCTGGCTCCGGGTGCGTCCACGACGGTGCCGTTCACGGTGACGAACACCGACCCGTCCGAGAAGACGTCCAACGAGGGCGGCGACTACGCCTACACCCTCACCGTCACCAGCGAGGACGGATCGAGCACCACCCGGCCCGCGCTGGAGCTCGTCCCTGCCGCGACGCTCGCGCAGGCCGCCGCCGCGCCCGCCGTGGACGGCAGGGAGGCCGAGGGCGAGTACGCCGGGCCGGCACTGGACGTCTCCCGCGTGTGGGAGGGCAGCGCGTGCTCGTCGCCGGCCGACTGCTCCGGCACGGCCAAGGTCACCTGGCACGACGACACGCTGTTCCTCGTGGTGCACGTCAGGGACGAGGCGCTGGGCACCCGCCTGCCCGCCTCCGACTGCAAGCGCCACTGGCGCACCGACGCCGTGGAGATCGCGATCGACCCGCGCGGCGCCTCGGAGAACACCTCGACGACGTTCAAGGCCGCCGTGCTGCCGGTGACCGCCGAAGGCCCGGCCTGCCTGCTGCGCGACGCCGACAACCGGCAGGGGCCCGGCGAGGAGAGCGCGCCCGGCATGCGGGTGGCCTCGACGGTGTCGGACGGCTCGTACGTCGTGGAGGCGGCGATCCCGATGGGCATCCTGCCCGGCGCGGTCGACCCGGCGCACATGGGGCTGAACATCCTCGTGTACGACTCCGACACCCAGGACAAGACCGGTCAGACCCGGATCGGCTGGTCGACGTGGGGCGGTGTGCAGGGCGACCCGTACCGGTGGGGCGTGGCGACGCTGCCCGGGTACCGCCCGCCGGCCGACCGTCCGACGACGCCGCCCGAGGCGGTGATCCCCGACTCCGCCCTGTCGAGCCTGGACTCGCCGCAGTCGCTGGAGCAGTCCGTGCGGGTGAACGTGCCGGTGGCGGGCGGCCCGGCGGCGGAGCGGTCGAAGGCCGGCGAGGCCGTCTCCGCCCGAGCGGGCCGCGACGCGGTGACGGTCACCCTCCGCACCGCCGCCCCTGGCCGAGCGCATGTGTTCGTCCGCGACGCCGACGGAACGGCGGGCAACCGCGTCGTCACGGTGACCTCCAAGGGGACGACGACCGTGCAGGTCCCCCTGACCCGGCCCACCAAGGCAGGTGCCACCGTGGTGACCGGATGGCAACCCCGCAACGCCACCGGCACCACCACCTCCCAGGCCCCCATCCGCTGAAGCCCTTCCCGTCCCCGTCCGCCGCTCCCGGTCCCTTCCGCTGAACCCCCCCCCGCCCATCCGCCTCCCTCCCCCCTCTCCGCTGCCGCCCAGCGGCGAGAGGTGGGAGTCGAACCCGCCCAGCCGCCGGCGCGTGGGACGGCGCCAGGAGACGGGCGGCGGGAGGGGGCGGGACGTTACCGGGGCTCGGTCTCTGGTTTGCGGTGGGGGTAGGGCCAGGGGTTGGGGCGACAGCTGCCCAGGGACTTCGACTGCTGGGTCATGACCGGGGCCGGGTGCCCCGGGCCGGGGCATGGCTCGTGGTGGTGGCCGAGGCCGTGGCCGACCTCGTGGCTGATGAGGTACTGACGGTAGGCGGCGAGGTCACCTTCGTACTGCGGGACCCCCTCGGCCCAGCGTCGCGCGTTGATGATGGAGCGGCTGCCGTTCCAGCAGGACAGGTCGCCGCCGGTGCGCAGCGGCAGGCACTCGCGGTCGGTCAGGTGCGGGCTCGACAGCGCGACGCGCAGCCGGACCGGCGGCCGGTCCACGCGCCGGAAGCGGCCCCAGCCGCGCACGTCGTTGAGCGTCCGATGCACCTCGCGGGCGAACTTCACCGGGTCGAACGGCAGTCCGTGCTCCACCTCGACCAGGTACCGCACCACCTCGCCCGGCCCCCGCCGGGGCGGGGCCTCGCCGCGCACGACCCGGTAACGCCCCGAGGCGGACTCCGGCACCCGCACCTTCTCCGGCACCCGCTTCCCCGGCGCGGGCGGCCTCGCCTCCGAGGCGGAGACCGTCGGGGTCGCGGCGGGCGCCGTACTGGGTGCCGGCGGGGCGGAGGAGGCCGACGGACGGGACGGCACCGCGGCGCATCCGGGGGCGGCCAGAACCAGGGCCAGGAACGTCAGCAGTGCGAGCAGCGGCATCGCGGCCTCCCCACGGTGTCACGGTGGGGAGGAAACCGATATTACGTTCCTCGTTGTCGCACTTGACGGGCAGAGACCCATCGTCCCGGTTCAAGGTTTATCAGTATGTCGGTGGCGCGTAGGGCGTGATGTCGATCGGCGGGGTGTCACCGAGGGCCAGCGCGGCGGCGATGCCGCCGGTGAACGGGCCCGCGGTCAGCCCGTACGCGCTCAGGCCCGTCGCCACCACCACGCGGCCGGTCACGGGTCCGATGAGCGCGGGACCGGGGGCGTAGACCGGGCGCAGGCCCACCCGCATCTCGGAGACCGTCGCGTTGTACAGGCCGGGCGCCGTGCGCAGGCCCGCCTGGACGAGCTCGTCCAGGCCGCCCATGGTGATGCGCGGCGCGAAGCCGACGTCCTCGATGGTGGCGCCGATGACGATGCGGGAGCCGGGGAAACCCAGCAGGTAGGGGCCCTGCCTGGGCAGGACGATGGGCCACCAGGCGGTGTCGACGCCCTCCATGCCGACGTGCAGGATCTGGCCGCGCCGGGGGTAGACCGGCAGTTCGACGCCGAGCGGCCGGCAGACCTCGCCTGTCCACCCTCCGGCGGCCACGATCACCGCGTCGGCGTCGATCGGCGTGCCCTCGCCGGTCAGCCTGCGCGGCTCGGTGTGCGCGGGTGGCTGCGGTGCCGCGGGGTCGAGCGGCGCGCTCGGCGAGGTCTCCCCCACGGGGTGCGCCGCGCCGTCGCGCTCCTGCGGGCCTTCCGTCGGGTGCAGGACCACCTCGCCGCCCGCGGTGAGCCGGGCGGCGCCCGTACGGCAACGGGCGCCTCTGGCGCGGGCGGCGCGCAGCAGGGCGTCGCGCACCGCGCGGCCGTCGATGCGGGCCGCGCCGGGCACCAGCAGCGCGCTCAGCGTGTCGGACAGCGGCGGGAACAGCTCGGCCGGAGTCGTCACGTCGACGACCTCGCCCATCTCGGGCGCCTCGGCGTGGCGGCGGCGCAGCAGCCCGCGCACCGGTTCGAGGTCGGACGGGTCCTCGGCCACGAGCAGGGCGCCGACCTTGGCGTACCCGATGTCCTCGCCCAGCTCCGCCACGAGGTCGGGGTAGCGGCGGGCGCCCTCGCGGGTCAGGCGGTACCAGTCGTCGTCCTCGGCGTGGTCGACCCACGGGCACACGATGCCCGCGCCCGCCGGTGTCGCCGCACCCTGATAGCCGCCGTCCACCACCGTGACGTCCGCGCCGCGCCCGCTCAGGTAGTAGGCCGCGGACGCACCCACGATGCCGCTCCCGATCACCACAACACGCATGGCCTCATGCTCTCAGCCGAAGCGAACGGACCTGACGACCGGGATGCCGGACTTTGCCCACCGAACACCCTTCGCACAGCCGCCGCCTGCCGGCAACCGCGCCGCACATCCCGCTGATGCGGCGCTGGGGTGGTGCGGCGCTCGACCGCACCGGTGTCATGTCCGGGCCGGAACGGGTCAGGTCAGGCGGCGGCCGGTGCCGAGGCCGGTCAGGAGGGTGTCGACGATGCGGGCGGCCAGCTCGTCGGGGTCGCCGTCGCGCGACTGGGCCGACTCGCGGATCAGCGCGTAGTAGACGCGCTTGGCCCAGCCCGCGTCGACGTCGCCGCGCAGCACGCCGGCCTCCCGCGCCCGCGCGAACAGCCGCTCGCAGCAGGCGTCGACGGCCGCGTGGACCTCGGAGACCCGCGTGCCGTCCGTCAGCGCCCGGCTCATCGCGAACCCCCAGTCGCGCTTGACCCGCAGCACGTTCGCCGCCACCTGGTAGAGCGCCACCAGCGGCGGCGTGGCGTCGGGACGCGCGGCCTGCACCGCCTCGGCGAACTGCCGGGTGGCCCAGACCGCCATCGCGTCGACCAGCGCCTCTCTGGAGGCGAACCGCCGGTGCACGGTCGTGCGCGCCACCCCGGCCGCCTCGGCGATCTGCTCCATGCTGGCCGCCGGGTTGCGGCTGAGCACGCGCTCGGCCGCCTCCAGGATCGCGCCCACCGTCCGCTCGGTGTCGGACCGCAGAGGGCGTGTGGTCTGGTTCACAGCGCAAAGCGTACGACATCGTTCCATGAACAAAGTCAGTTGCGTCATGATTGACGCAAGTCGTAGGGTTTCAGCGTCCTAGCTGGCGCGCGATGCTGGCCGGCCTTCCGACGTGGGAGTGCCGATCCCCCACAGAGAGCAGCGTGTCGCGACAGAACGCGTAAACACCGGAATCCCGCCGTCGCGTGCGGGCAGCACAGATCCCAAGGAGTGTGGGGCGATGGCAGGGATGCGAACCACGTTGGGGGTCGTCGCGGGGGGTGCCGCGCTGGCCGCCGCCGCATGGGCACTGCGCGAGGTACCGGCCGAACTGGGGCTCAGGCCCCTCACGTCGGGGCCCGAGCGAGCGTCGCGGATCCGGCGCTCGCCGCAGTTCGTGAACGGCGCGTTCGCCAACCCCATGCCCGACTCGACCCCGCCGGCCGGCCCGCAGGGTCTCGCCCTGCTGGGCGAGTTCGCCAGGGGCAGGCGGCAGCGCCGCCCGCAAGGGTGGATCCCGCTGCGCGTCCCGCCGTCCGACCCGCCGCCCGCCGACGGCCTGCGCGCGGTCTGGTACGGCCACGCCACCACGCTGGTCGAGATCGAGGGCAGGCGGGTGCTGTTCGACCCGGTGTGGAGCGACCGGGTCTCCCCCACGCCGCTCCTCGGCCCGAAGCGGCACCACGAGATGCCGCTGGAGATCGGCGAGCTGCCGCCGATCGATGCGATCGTGATCTCCCACGACCACTACGACCACCTCGACATGGCGACCGTGCGCTCGCTGACCAACTCCCAGAAGGCGCCGTTCGTGGTGCCGCTGGGCGTCGGGGCGCACCTCGAGCGGTGGGGCGTGCCCACGTACCGGATCATCGAGCTCGACTGGGACGAGGAGGCGCAGGTCGCGGGGCTGCGGTTCGTCGCCACCGCGGCCCGGCACTTCTCCGGACGCACGAGTGTCCGCAGCAACGACACCCTGTGGGGCTCCTGGGTGGTCGCCGGGGCCACGAAGCGGGTGTTCTACGCGGGCGACTCCGGCTACTTCGACGGCTACAAGGGCATCGGCGCGAAGCACGGCCCGTTCGACCTGACGCTCATGCCGATCGGCGCGTACGGTCCCGGCTGGCCCGACATCCACATGACGCCGGAGGAGGCCGTCGCCGCCCACCTCGACCTCGGGGGCAGGCTGCTGTTGCCGGTGCACTGGGCGACGTTCACCCTGTCGCTGCATCCCTGGGCCGAGCCGGTCGAGCGGCTGTGGCGCGAGTCCAAGGCCCGCGACGCCGCGATCGTCATCCCCCGGCCCGGGGAGGGCGTCGACACCGCGTCCGTGCCCCCGGTCGAGGACTGGTGGCAGATCACCTCCTGACGGGAGGGGGCTTTGCCGGCCCTTGGGGCGCACCACGTACAGTCGTGACGTGAGCAACCTGGAGCGCGACCCGCAGGAGATGCGCTGCGGCGCCGACGCGGGCGCGGCGAGCGAAGTGCTGGAAGGACGCGAGGTTCCGCTGGGCGGGCCGCGCGCGATGCTGGTGAGCCGGACACTGCCGCACGTGCACCGGCGCATGATCGGGGCCTGGTGCTTCGTCGACGCCTACGGGCCGGAGCAGGCGGCCATGCGGGTGCCCCCGCACCCGCACACCGGCCTGCAGACGGTGAGCTGGCTGCTGGCCGGCGAGGTGCTGCACCGCGACAGCCTCGGCAGCGTGCAGCACATCCGTCCGGGTCAGCTCAACCTCATGACGGCCGGGCGCGGCATCTCCCACTCGGAGGAGTCGCCCGAGGCGATGCTGCACGGGGTGCAGCTGTGGGTGGCGCTGCCCGGCGAGCACCGGGACGTCGATCCGGGGTTCGAGCACCATCCGGCGCTGCCGGTGCTGTCCGGGACGGGGTTCGAGGCGACCGTGATCATGGGGACGCTGGGCGGCGTGACCTCGCCCGCCACGGCCTACACCCCGCTGGTGGGCGCGCAGATCTCGGTGGACGGCGACTGCGAGCTCCCGGTCGATCCCGGCTTCGAGCACGGGGTGCTGCTGCTCGACGGCGAGATCGCCGAGCTGGGCCGGGGGGCGCTGGTCTACCTGCCGCCGGGGCGTACGGCGATCCGGCTGTCGGGGCGCGGGCGGGTGCTGCTCATCGGCGGCGAGCCGTTCGACGAGCAGATCGTCATGTGGTGGAACTTCGTCGGCCGCTCGCACGACGACATCGTCGCGTACCGGAAGGAGTGGATGGAGGGTGAGGGCTTCGGCGTCGTCGAGGGCTTCGACGGCGACCCGCTGCCCGCCCCCGTCCTGCCCGGCACCCCGCTCAAGCCGCGCGGCCGCTTCCGCTGACCCTGGTACGCCGGTCCGCGACGTACGCGCGGACCGGCGACGACGCTCAGGCCGTGGCGACGCGGACGACGGTCTTGCCCGCGGCGGGCGCGCCCTGCTGCGCGATCATCCGCGGGACGTCCGCGAAGTCGTGGACGGCACCCGTCGGCGTCCTGATCGCGCCGCGCGCGGCCAGGTCGGCCAGGTGCTCCCAGGCGGCGGCCTCGGCCTGCGGGTCGTCCAAGGGGAGCGACAGCACGCCGACCGCGGTCTGGTTGCGCATGAGCAGCTCCATGGCGTCGAGCTCCACGGGCGCGCCGCTGGCGAGACCCATGACGACGATCCGGCCGCCGCGGGTGAGGCTCCGCATGGCCGTGGCCGCGATGTCGCCGCCCACCGGGTCGTAGACGACGTCCACGCCGCGGCCGTCCGTGAGCTCGGCGATCCGGGCGGTGAGGTCCTCGGCGCGGTGGTCGATCCCGTGGTCGGCGCCGTTCCTGAGGCAGAACTCCACCTTCTCCTGGCCGCCCGCGACCGCGATGACGGTCGCGCCGAGCGCCTTGCCCAGCTGGATGGCCGTCGCGCCGCTGCTGCCTGCCGCGCCGAGGATCAGCAGCGTCTGGCCCGCCTCGACCGGCGCCCGATCGACGAGGCACGTGTACGCCGTCCGGAACCCGATCGGGAATCCGGCGGCCTCCTCGTCCGTCATCCCCTCGGGGATGCGGATGGCCGACCCCTCCAGCAGGTACGCGTAGTCGGCGTAGCCTCCCCAGCCCTCCAGGAACGCGGTGATGCCGGTCACCTGGTCGCCCACGCTGAACCGCGAGCCGGACGGCACCGCGACGACCTCGCCCGCGGCCTCCTCCCCCAGCCCGAACGGCGGCTCACCGAGCAGCGGGAACTGCCCGGCCGTCATCAGGGCGTCGGGCAGCCCGGCCCCCGCCGCCCGCACCCGGATGAGCACCTGCCCCGCCGACGGCGCGTCCCAGGTCGTCTCCTGCAGCTCGACGGCCTGCTCCGGCGCGCCGAACCTCACCACCCGCCACGCACGTCCAGTGAACATTTTGCCCCCTTCTCAATACCCCGTTTGTTGCTGTTTGCGTAGATCTAGAGGTACACACTACTGACGTTCAGCCGGCCGATCGGCGCGTGCCTGTCCATGCCAGGGACAGGCACGCGGCAGGCCGGCCCTCGAATACTGAGCCCATGACAAAGACCGCGACGACCTCAACCCAGGCGCCAGGGTTCGCACGCACCAGCGTCGGCGCCGTCACGGTGACCACCGTCTACGACGGAGCGCTCCCGATCCTCGCCGCCGACATGCACGGTGAGTCGCCGGAGCGGATCACCGAACTCCTGGCCGACGGGTTCCTCCCGCCGGAGGGCGACCTTCTGACGGCCGTGAACACCTTCCTCTTCCGGTACGGCGGACGCACCGTGCTGATCGACGCCGGCGCCGGCACCTCCCTCGGGCCGGGCACCGGCCATCTGCTGGACAACCTCCGCGCCGCCGGATGCGCGCCGGAACACATCGACGATGTCCTCATCACGCACCTGCACCCCGACCACGCCTTCGGCCTGGTGACCGCGGACGGGGACGCCGCCTTCCCCTCCGCGACCGTGCACGTGGCCGAGCTCGAGGCGCGGCACTGGCTGGACGACGCCGTCGCCGCGAACGCCCGGGGCGTGCAGGCACAGATCCACGGGTGGGCCATGGAGGCCCTGGCGCCGTACCTGGCAACCGGCCGCCTGTCCACCTTCGTCTTCGGCGAGCAGCCGGTGCCGGGCGTGACCGCGGTCGACCTCCACGGGCACACTCCAGGCCACAGCGGCTTCCTGCTGGAAGGCGACGGGGAGAGCCTGCTGTTGTGGGGCGACACGATGCACAGCCACACCGTTCAGCTGCGCGCCCCTGACGTCGCGATGGAGATCGACAGCGACCGGTCCGGGGCCCGCTCCGCCCGGCGACGCGTCCTGGACGAGATCCGGACGCGGGCATGGGTGGTCGGCGGCGCGCATCTTCCCTTCCCCGGCATCGGACGGATCACCTTCCGCGACGGCGAGGCCCGGTGGGTGCCCGCGCCGTACCGTCCCGTGGAAGACGCATGACCAGCCCGTTCACCTCGGCAGGTCGGGCCGGAGGCGTCCGGTGGGCGGCGAGGGATGATGGAGGGGTGGTGACCGGCAAGTCGTCGTCGGAGGAGCTCGGAGAGTTCCTCCGGGCACGTCGTGCCGCGGTGACCCCGCAGGAGCTCGGCATCCAGCCCTCCTACGGCGACCGGCGCCGGGTACCCGGCCTCAGGCGCGAGGAGCTCGCCGAGCTGGCCGGGCTCAGCACGACGTACTACACGCGCCTGGAACGGGGCGAGAGCCACCAGGTCTCTGACGCGATCCTGGACGCGCTCGCCCGCGCGCTGAGGCTCTCGCCCGACGAGCGAGCGCATCTTCACCGGCTCGCCAGGGCTCTCCCGCCCGTCCGGGGGACCGGCCACGAGGACCGGGTTCGCGGCCCCATCCGTGATCTGGTCGACAACAGCGCGAGCGCCGCCGTGCTCGTCGGACGGCGTACCGACATCCTCGCGGGCAACCCGCTCGGATACGCGCTGTGGGGGCTGACGGGCGACGAGATCGCCGCCGTCGGGACGCCGCAGCCGCCGAACCAGGCCCGGCGCGTCTTTCTCGACCCGCGCTCTCGCGCGCTGTTCGCCGACTGGGGGCGGCAGGCCGAGGACCTGGTGTCCTACCTGCGGCTGGCCACGGCGGAGCGGCCGGACGACCTTGCCCTGCACCAGCTCGTCTCGGAGCTGGCCGCCGGCAGTGACGACTTCGCGCGCCTGTGGCGCGCCCACCCGGTGCGCGACTGCCTGCACACCGTCCGCCGCTATCAGCACCCCGTCGTCGGCGCGCTCGAGCTGAACGAGGAGATCCTCCGCCTGCCCGACGACCCCGGGCAACGCCTGATCATCAGCGCGGCACAGGCGGGCACGCGCTCGGCCGACCGGCTCGCGCTTCTCGGCTCCCTCGCCACCGGTTGACCGGCCGGCCCGTACCTTCTCATGCAAGAGGAACTCATGATCGTCGTCTCATCCGCCACCAGCAACACCGGTTCGGCCGTCGCCGAGGCGCTTCTCGCCGCCGGTGAACAGATCCGGGTGCTGGGCCGCAGTCTCGACCGCCTGCAGCGGTACGTCGACCGCGGCGCAGAAGCCGCAGTGATCCGCACCGGCGACCCCGGCAGCCTCCGCGAGGCCTTCGCCGGCGCCCGCGCCGGGTTCGTCATGATGGCGCCCGGCATCATCCCCCGCTGCGACGATTTCGCCGCCCACCAGCGACGCGTCATCAGCGCTCACCAGACAGCACTCGCCGGCCTCGACGGCCTCACGCGGATCGTCAGCCTGAGCGGATGGGCCGCCAACTACGCCGGCGCCCGTGGCCCGGTGTGGGGGCTGCGCCCGTTCGAAGAGGCGCTCGACACCCTGGCCGACGTGGAGGTGACCCACCTGCGGGCCGGCTGGTTCATGGAGAACGCGCTGCCGATGATCGAGGAGGTGCGCGCCACCGGCGTCGCCCGCGGACTCATCCCCGCGGACCTTCCGTTGCCGGCCATCGCGACGGCCGACATCGGGGCCGTCGCCGCCGACCTCCTCACCGGCCGCCGCGAGGCCCCCACCCGCACGCTCGAACTGCAGGGCCCGCGAGACCTCACCCCCGGTGAGATCACCGCCGCGATCGGCAAGGCCCTCGGACGGCCTGAGGCCCGCTACGAACAGATCGACGCCGCCACCATGCGCGACGGACTCCTCGCCGCGGGTTTCTCCGCCCACATGGCCGACGGCACCACCGCCATGACCCTCGACGTCGCCGAACGCCGGATCGTCATGACGCGGTCGCGTGACGCCGACACCGCGACGCCGACGACCTTCGAGGAGTTCCTCGCCCACGTCGCCGGCTGACACGGTCCGCCGGACGGCGGGCGGCTCAGTAGACCGAGATGTGCGGGTGGTCGTAGTGGTTGGCCGTGGTGCCGCCGCGGTCGGACATCGGCCGCCACGCGCCCGTCCTGACGTGCCAGATCCGCTGCCGGTAGATCACGTACATGATGCCGAGCCGTCTGGCGTTCTTGATGGCCCAGGCGGCGATCTCCTCGCCGCGCGCCGGCTCATCGCCTGACGGCATCGCGCCGCCGCGGCTCAGCATGAAGTCGCACGCCCGGCCGAGCGGGTGCTCGCCGCCGTCCTGGATCGGCCGATAACACCCGATCCCGTACGGCACCCCGAACCGGTCGGCGATGAGGTCGCGAACGAGCCGCATCCGCGGCGTGATGTTCTCCGACCCGTCGGGCAGTTCGGGCACCCACGTGCCGTCGGAGTTCCTGACCCCCGGGGCCGCGTGCAGCAGGTCGATCCGATCCTTGATCTTCTCGATCTGCTGCTCGGCCTTCTTCTTCCGCTCGCCCAGGTCGTCGACCGTGTCGGCCAGCTCCTCGGCGCGCTCGGTGGCCTCGTCGTTCGCCTTGCGGCGGTCGTCCATGACCTGGGCGTAGCCGTGCACCCTGGCGTCCTGCACATCGACCAGGTGCTGGACGAGCGCCATGCGGCCGAGCCGCGCCGACGGCTCGTCCTCGCCGGCCAGGAACGTGATCGGGTTCGGCTCGCCGCCGCCGGTGTACTGGGCGACGGCCATGGCGCGCAGGCTCGTGGAGTGGTGCTCGTACGTCTCCTCGGCGGTGGCCAGCTTCTCGCGCGCCGCCTTCTCCGCCTTGTCGGCCTCCTGGTGGGCGATGCGGCTCGCGTAGTACTCGGTGATGAGCTTGTCCGAGTCCTTCTGCAGGTCAGCGAGCTCCTTCTTGAGCTGCTTCACCGTCGGCCGGGGTTCGGCGCGCGCGGGGAGCGCGGCGAACAGGAGCCCGGTGGTCAACACGGGGGTGAGCAGCTTCGCCGGCAGTCCGGACAGCACGGCCCTGGCCCGCCATACGGCCACTCTTCTCCTCACACCGAGCCTCAGGGCATGTTCCGGCCGGGAGGTATCCGGGCTGGGGGCGCCCTCTATCCGGTGCACGATAGTAGGGGATCAGACGGCTATGACCGGCAAATTCACGACTTTTCGTTATGACGGCCTTTTCGTACCCTGCGGACCACGATCTGCCGGCCGAGCAGCACCGAGCCGGGCACGACCGCCAGCCCCAGGAGGCTGGAGCCGAGGCCGAGGCCGAGGTCGGCGTCCAGCAGCCCCCTGCCCTCGCCACTCAGCACAGGAAGGCCGAGCGACACGCTGACCGACACCGACAGCAGCGGCTCCCGCCGCCGCGCGGACGGCTCGGGCGCGGGGGGCGGCGGCTGCGTGGCGGGCGGCGGCTCCTCACCACCGCCCGGCGGGCGGGGCGGATCGGCGGGCGGACTCGCGGGCCGGGTCACCGGCGGGTTCGTGGGCCGGTCGGGCTCGGGAACCGTGGTCGCAGCACTGGGGGCGCTGCTGGGAACGCTGCTGGGAACGCTGCTCGGGGCCTGGCTGGGAGCACGGCTGGGGGCACGGCTGGGAGCCCGGGTGGGGGCGCTGCCTGGCTCGCGTGTCGTCGGCCTGACCCCGGGCCTGGCCGGCGCCGTCGCGGGAGCGCGGCTCGGTAATCCCGCGTACGTGACGACCGGTGTGACGGGCGCGACGGGCGACGGCGTGGCCGGTTCTGCCGGGGTGGTGGCCTCGTCCGGCGAGGGCTGTGGTGACGGCGTATTCGGTTCCTTCGCGGGAGGCGCGGACGGCGTGGCCGCGGCGGCGGGCGGCGTCGCGGGAGGCAGGGCGCTCCCGCCCGTGCCGCGCCACGGCGGCTCGTTCCAGATCACGAACGACGACGCCACCGCTGCCGCGGTGGCGACCACCAGTGCGCCGGTGACGGCGAGCTTGCCCGCGGGGGCGGCGAACGTGGTCCCGAACATGCCCGTGACGGTCTCCTCGCCGCCCGCGGGCGTGGGCAGCGCCTGCGGCAGCAGGGCCGCGAACGGCAGCATGAGCGCGGCGAGCCTCGCCCGGCCGCTCGGTTCCCACGCCTCGCCGTACGCGTTCAGAGCCGCTTCCTCGAGTTCGGCGAGGAACGCCTCGGCGCTCTCCGGCCGATCGGCCGGGTTCTTGGCCAGGCCGTGCTCGACCAGCGGGCGCAGCCGCTCGTCGATGCCCGCCATCGCGGGCGGCGCGTGCCGGTGCTGGAGGGCGAGCGCGGCGATGCTGTCGCCGGGGAAGCACCGCCGTCCGGTCAGGCACTCGTAGAAGACCAGGGTCGCGGCGTACACGTCGGAGGCCGGGCCGGCCGGGGCGTTGTCCCACTGCTCGGGCGCCATGTACGCGGGCGTCCCGACGAGCGGGGCCGTCTCCCCGGCGCGCGCGGACACGCCGAAGTCGACGAGCTTGCTGTCGCCGTCGTGGCCGACCAGGACGTTCTCGGGCTTGACGTCGCGGTGCACGATGCCGCGCCGGTGCGCCTCGGCCAGCCCGAGCAGCGCGCCCTTCAGCAGCAGGAGCGCCGCCTCGGGCCCGGTCGCGCCCTCGCTCTGCAGCATGCGCCGCAGCGTGGCGCCGTCGACCAGCTCCATCACGATGACGGCGTCGTCCTCGCCCTCGACGTAGTCGATGACGCGCGCGGTGTGCGGGCTGTCGATCTCACGGATCAGCTCGGCCTCAGCGCGGAACCGCGCCACGAACTCCTCGTCGGCGCGCAGCTCAGGCGACAGGTGCTTGATCGCGACCGGCACACCGTCGGAGTCGCGTCGCGCGAGCATGACCCGCCCGGTGCCGCCGTGCCCGAGTTCCCGGATCTCGTTGTAGCCGGGAACGTCCATGCCGCCCTCCCTGACCGGATAAAGATCCTTATGTCAGGAAAGCTAGCCGCTGTCACGCGGCGTGTCGAGCCCTTTCTGGGGAGTCACCGAACCAGCGCCGGTCGTCAGGCCGCCGGACGGGACGGCTGCGCGGCCAGGTACGCGCGGACGTTGCGGGCCGCCTCCCGCCCCGCGCGGTTGGCCCCGATCGTGCTGGCCGCCGGGCCGTATCCGGCGAGCTGCAGGCGGGGCTCCCTGATCACCTGGGTGCCGTCGACGCGGATGCCGCCCTGCGGCTCCCTCAGCCGCAGCGGCGCGAGATGGTCGAGGGCGGAGCGGAAGCCGGTGGCCCACACGACCGTGTCGGCGGGGACGTGCTCGCCGGAGGCCCAGGAGACGCCGTCCGGCACCAGGCGGTCGAACATCGGCAGGCGGTGCAGCGCGCCCTTGGCCAGCGCCTCGCGCAGGGCGACGCTGTAGCGCAGCCCGGTCACGCTGACCACGCTCTGCGGCGGCAGGCCGGCGCGTACGCGTTCCTCGACCTTGGCGACGGCCGCGCGCCTGGCCTCCTCGTCGAAGAACTCCTCCTCCAGCACGGGCGGGCGGCGCGTCACCCATGTGGTGGCCGCCGCCGCGTCCGCGATCTCCGACAGCACGTGCATCGCCGAGGCGCCGCCGCCGACCACCACCACCCGCCGCCCGGCGAACTCCTCCGGCCCCCGGTACGCGGCGTAGTGCAGCTGCCGCCCGGCGAAGACGTCACGCCCCGGGTAGTACGGCCAGTAGGGACGGGTCCACGTGCCGGTGGCGTTGACGACGGCCCGTGCCGCCCACCCGCCCGCGTCCGACTCGACGGCCAGGCGCTCGCCCGGCCCCGGCCGCACCGCTCTGACCAGTACCGGGCGCAGCACGTCGAGCCCGACCTCGCGCTCGTAGGCCGCGTAGTAGACGGGCACCACCTCGGCGGCCGGACGACGCCCGTCGGCGGCGGGGTCGCGGCGGGCGCCGGGCAGGTCGAAGATGCCGTGCACCTTCTCCATGGTGAGCGAGGGCGAACGGTGCCGCCAGGCCCCGCCCGGCCCGTCGTAGGCGTCCAGCACGACCGGCTCGAACCCGAAGCGGCGCAGGAAGTAGGCGCTGGACAGGCCCGCCTGTCCTGCTCCGATCACCACGACGTCGGTGTCCTCCACGCTGACCGTCAACCACCGCCATGGGCCGTCTCTTCCCCGCTGGTCAGGCCCTGCTCTCGGGGACGAGGGCCGTCGAGCCGCGTACCACGAGCTCGGTGGCGAGCTCCACGTGATGGGAGTCGACCCGCTCGCCCGCCGCGAGGCGCAGCGCGGTGCGCAGGGCGACGCCGCCCATCTCGCGCAGCGGCTGGCGGACGGTCGTCAGCGGCGGCGAGGTCAGCCGGGCGATCTGGGTGTCGTCGAAACCGACGATGCTGAGGTCCTCGGGGATGCGCAGTCCGCGCGCCCGCGCGGCCTCCATGATGCCGATGGCCATCTCGTCGCTGCCCGCGAAGATGGCCGTCGGCGGCCGGGGCAGGTCGAGGACGGCCGCGCCGCCCGCCAGCCCGGAGCGGTAGCGGAAGTGGCCCGAGCGCACGTAGCCGGGCAGCACCAGCGCGCCCTCCGCCTCCATGGCGGCGCGGTAGCCGTGCAGGCGCGCCTGGTTGCAGCCCGCCGTGGCCGGGCCACCGACGTAGGCGACGCGCCGGTGACCGAGGGAGAGCAGGTGGTGGGTCGCCGCCAGGCCGCCCGCGAAGTTGGTCGACCCCACGCTGGTCACGCGGGTGCGCGGCAGGTTGAGCGGGTCGATGAGCACCAGCGGCAGGCGCGCCCTGGCGAGGGCGGCGGGCTGCCTGGCGGTCATCTCGCTGGTCACCGCGATGAGCGCGCGGCGGCCGGCGGCGACGAGCGCCCGGGCCCAGGCCGTGGTGCGCTCGGCGCCGCCCCTGACGCTGACCACGATGCCGACGCCCGACTCCGCCCCGGCCGCCACCGCGCCCTGGACGATCTCCATGGAGTAGGCGTTCAGGTCGGCGTCGAACTGCAACTCCACCGTGGCCGCCCCCGGCGACTCGCGGCGTGGCGCCGGCGCCACGTAGTCGTGCTGGCGCAGCACCGCCTGCACGAGCGAGCGGGTGGCGGGCGAGACGTCGCTGCGGCCGTTCAGCACCTTGGAGACCGTGGCCACCGACACGCCGGCCGACGCGGCCACGGTGGCCAGAGTGGCCCTCCTAGGAGTGGCCGGCATCGTCACCCCCTCGCCGCCCGACAGCGTCGCCCACCGGTTGGACGTCCGCGGGGGTGACCAGCCGCCGGTCGTGGCCGACGTGCCGCGCCTGGCCGGTCAGCCGGACGACGCCCGTGCACGGCAGGTTGGCCGCGGACGTGCCGACGAGCACCTCGACGTCGCCGGGCTCGACGACGCGCCGCAGGTCGCGGCCGGTGAACGCGGTGCGGTCGGTGTGCACCGAGAAGCTGACCCGCGCGCTCCGCCCCGGCTCCAGGCTGACCCTGGCGAACCCGGCGAGCTGCTTCACCGGCCTGGTGACCTGCGCGAGCACGTCGTGCAGGTAGAGCTGGACGACCTCCTCGCCCGCGCGGCCACCGGTGTTGCGGACGGTGACGGACACGGTGAACTCGCCGTCGGTGGGCACCTTCGTGTCGCTCAGCCGCAGGTCGCCGACCTCGAACGTGGTGTAGGAGGAGCCGTAGCCGAACGGGAAGAGCGGGGTCGGGTCGAGGTTGCTGATGCCGTGGCTGTCGGTGCCCAGCGGCGGCTGCAGGTAGGTGCCCGGCTGCCCGCCGTGGGAGCGCGGGATCTGCACGGGCAGGCGGCCCGCGGGCTGGACCCGTCCGGACAGCACGCCGGCGATGGCCGCGCCGCCCTCCTCGCCCGGCATGAACGCCTGCACGAGCGCGGCGGCGCTCGCGTGCACCTCGCCCAGCGCGTACGGACGACCGGAGACGACGACCACGACGACGGGCGTGCCGGTGGCGGCGAGCTCGGCCAGCAGGTCGGCCTGGACGCCGGGCAGCCGCAGGTCCTCGGCGTCACAGCCCTCGCCCGAGGTGCCCTGCCCGAACAGGCCCGCGAGGTCGCCCACCACGGCCACGCACACGTCGGCGTCGCGGGCGGCGGCGAGCGCGTCCTGGAAGCCGGAGCGGTCGTCGCCGCGCACCTCGCAGCCCTTCTCGTAGCGGATCTCCGCCTCCGGGAGTTCCGCGCGCAGCGCGTCGAGCACGCTGGGCGCCTCGATGCCGAGGCCCAGGCCGGGGTGGCGGGGCAGGACGTGGTTGGGGAAGGCGTAGCAGCCCATGAACGTACGGGGGTCGTGGGCGCCCGGCCCGACGACAGCGACCCGGCGGGGCGCCTCACGGCCCTCGCCGGCCAGCGGCAGCGCGGTGCCGGCGTCGAGCAGGATGATCGAACGCTCGGCCAGCTCGCGGGCGAGGGCCCGGTTGTCGGGCGAGTCGAGGTCGACGGCGTCTGCCTCGGCGACGGAGCTCTCGGGCGTCCAGTCGGGGTCGAGCAGCCCCATCTGCACCTTCTGGGTGAGCAGGCGGCGGGCGGCGCGGTCGATCAGCGCCTCGGGCAGCTCGCCGGCGCGGACACGTTCGGCCAGGTGCGGGCCGTAGCCGAGGGTGTCGGGCAGCTCGACGTCGATGCCGGCGGCGAGCGCCTGCGCGCCGGCCTCGGCCGGGTCGGCGGCCACGCGGTGCATGGTGGCGAGGAACGGCACCGCCCAGTAGTCGGAGACCACCGTGCCGTCGAAGCCCCACTGCTCGCGCAGCACCTCGGTGAGCAGCCACGGGTCCGACGCGGCGGGCACGCCGTCGACGTCGGAGTAGGAGTTCATGACCGAACGCGCCCCGCCGAGGGCGATCGCCGTCTCGAACGGGGGCAGGATCATGTCCATCAGCTCGCGGCGGCCCATCGCCACGGGGCCGTGGTTGCGGGCGGCGCGGGAGGCGGAGTAGCCGGCGAAGTGCTTGAGGGTGGCGATGATCCCGGCGTTCTCCAGGCCGCGGACGTACGCGGCGCCGAGCATGGCGACGAGGTACGGGTCCTCGCCCATGGTCTCCTCGACCCGGCCCCACCGGTAGTCGCGCACCACGTCGAGCACCGGCGAGAGCCCCTGGTGCACGCCGAGCGCGCGCATGTCGCGGCCGATGGCGGCGGCCATCCGCTCGACCAGGCCGGGGTCGAACGTGGCCGCCCAGGCGATGGCCGCCGGGTAGACCGTGGCGCCGTAGGCGGTGAAGCCCGTCAGGCACTCCTCGTGGACGATCGCGGGGATGCCCAGCCGCGACCGCTCGATGACGGTCCGCTGCATCCGGACGACCTCGGCGGCGCCCTCGGCGGGCGTCACCGGGGCGCTGCCGTAGACGCGGGTGAGGTGGCCGAGGCCGTGGCGGGCCGCCTCCTCGAGGGGCACGGTGCCGGAGGCGGCGAAGACGTCCTGCATCGGCGCGACGTTGAGCGGCTCGGCGCCGGGCTCCGGTTCGGTCTCCTTCATGTCGTTGCCGACCCACCGGCTGCCGAGCTGGCCGATCTTCTCCTCCAGCGTCAACTCCCTAAGGAGCGCCTCGACTCGGTCGGCCACGGGCCGGCCCGGATCCTGCCACGGGCGCAGGGCGGAGTCTGCCGGTGGGGTCCGATCTAGGGCCGTCATGTACGTGCTCTCCTTAGGAAGTGCGGGTGCTGTCGGTAGTTTCGAAATGTTTCGACGTCGAGGACCGACCATCGCGCGGATCCTCTCGTCGCCGACGCCTCCGCCGCAAGGCCCGCGCGAAAGTACATTACACGTGACCCGCCCGATATCCAGCAGCATCAGGGCACAGCGGGTCTTGACACACCTATGGCATAAACCTAGATTGGCGAGCCACTCGGTCTTACCGAAAATGTTTCGGTGATCTGACATCAGGAGGACACGAGCAGGGCCTCGGCGTCATGCCAGGGCCACGGCCGCCGGCCACCACATCCGATGATCAACGAGCCGCGAACCCCAGCCCGCGGCACTCGAGTACGGAGATCAGCGTGGAGTCCAGGACAACGTCTCGCCGCACATTCCTCAGTCTCTCCATGGGCCTGCCCATGGGAGCAGCGCTCGCTGCCTGCGGCAGCTCCGGGCCTACCCAGGCCGGGGCCGGCGGCGGTGGCGGTGGCACGGGTGGCGGTGGTGCCGGTAGCGCCACCTACTGGTACCTGTCGACCCAGCCACAGGAGGGTGTGCGCACCCGCACCATCGAGCGGTTCAACAAGGCGAACCCGAACGGCAAGATCACGGGTACCACCTTCCAGAACGACGCCTTCAAGACCAAGATCAAGACGGCCATCGGCGCCGGCCAGGCCCCCACGCTCATCTGGGGCTGGGGCGGCGGCACGCTGCGCAGCTACGTGCAGGCGGGCCAGGTCGACGACCTCACCTCGTTCTTCGACGAGAACACGGCGCTGAAGGACCGGCTGTTCCCCTCGTCGTTCGGCGCGGCGACCATCGACGGCAAGATCTACGCGATGCCGTGCGAGACGATGCAGCCGATCGTCCTCTACTACGACAAGCGGGCCTTCGAGAAGATCAAGGCCGAGCCGCCGCAGTCGTGGGGCGACATCATGGCCCTGGTGCCCAAGTTCAACGCCGCGGGCATCGCGCCGTTCTCGCTCGGCGGCCAGTCCCGCTGGACCAACATGATGTGGCTGGAGTTCCTCTTCGACCGCATGGGCGGCCCCGAGGTGTTCCAGGCCGTCTTCGACGGTGAGAAGGACGCCTGGTCCAACCCCATCGCCATCGACGCCCTCACCAAGATGCAGGACCTCATCAAGGCCGACGGCTTCATCAAGGGCTTCTCGTCCATCACCGCCGACTCCAACGCCGACCAGGCGCTGCTCTACACCGGCAAGGCCGCGATGATGCTGCACGGCGGCTGGACGTACGGCGGCATGAAGCAGGACGGCGGCGACTTCGTCCCCGGCGGCAACCTCGGCTACATGAACTTCCCGCCGATCGACGGCGGCACGGGCGACCCGAGCAACACGGTCGGCAACCCCGGCCAGTACATCTCCATCTCCTCCAAGGCCACGCCCGAGCAGAAGGAGATCGCCAAGAAGTTCTTCACCACCGAGCTGATGGGCGACCAGGCCGTCAAGGAGTGGGTGGAGACCGGCGCGGTGCCGATCGTCAACGGCGCCGACAAGCAGTTCACCGGCAGCCCCGACGCCGACTTCCTCAACTTCGCCTACGGCATCGCCGCCAACGCGAAGACGTTCGCCCAGTCCTGGGACCAGGCGCTCAGCCCGACCGCGGCCGAGGTGCTGCTCGACAACATCGCCAAGCTGTTCCAGCTGTCGATCTCGCCGCAGCAGTTCACCGAGAACATGAACGCGGTCATCGGCAAGTGAGCGCGGTAGCGACCTCCGCCACGGCCTCCGCGAAGTCCGGCGACGACAGGGGCCGTGGCGGCTCGCTCTCCTGGATGGCCCTCCCGGCCCTCGTCTTCTTCGCCGGCTTCGCCGTGATCCCGCTGATCGGGGTCCTCGTCCTCAGCTTCACCTCCTGGGACGGTCTCGGCGACATCAACTTCGCCGGGTTCGACGCCTGGCGTGCCGTGCTGTCCGACCCCGGCCTGCCGCACGCCCTGTGGGTGACCTTCCTCGTGATGGCGGCGTCCTGGGCGGTGCAGACCCCCGCGAGCATCCTGCTCGGCGTGTTCCTGGCCGGGCAGCAGCGTTACCGCGCGGTGCTGTCGGTGCTGTACTTCATCCCGCTGCTGCTGAGCTCCGCGGCCATCGCGATCACGTACAAGGCGCTGCTCGACCCGAACTTCGGGCTCGGCGCCGGGCTGAAGCTGCCGCTGCTCACGCAGGACTGGCTGGGCGAGCCCCTGCTGGCCTTCGGCGTGGTGATCTTCGTGGTGTCCTGGCAGTTCATCCCGTTCCACTCGCTGATCTACCAGGGCGGCGTACGGCAGATCCCGCGCTCGATGTACGAGGCCGCCGAGCTCGACGGCGCGGGCCGGGTGCGCACGTTCTTCAGCATCACGCTGCCGCAGCTCAAGTACACGATCATCACGTCGTCGACGCTCATGGTCGCGGGTTCGCTGACCTTCTTCGACCTGATCTTCGTGCTGACCGCCGGCGGGCCAGGTGACGCGACGCGGGTGCTCGCCCTCGACATGTACAAGCGCGGGTTCCAGGCGAACCTGATGGGTCCGGCGAGCGCGATCGCGGTCATCCTCGTCTTCGTGGGTCTCGCCCTGGCGCTGTTCCTGCGCCGGCTCGGCGGGCGCGACGCCGGCCACAGCCAGCTGGATGGGATGTGACCATGGCGACCACCACTATCACCAGCGGCCCCAGGGAGACCCTCCCGGCCCCGGCCGGGCGACACCGCAACCGGCCGACCAGCCGGCGGCCCAACTGGCTGGCGGGCATCACCAGCTGGATCTGGCTCGCGATCGTGATCGTGCCGATCTACTGGATCGTCATCACGAGCTTCAAGACGCAGAGCAACTACTACCTGGAGAACCCGCTCGTCCCGCCGGGTGAGCCGACGCTGGCCAACTACGTGATGGTCATCGAGGCCGACTTCGTGCTGTACTTCGTGAACAGCCTGATCGTCACGCTCGGCGCGGTCATCCCGGCGGTGCTGGCGTCCTTCATGGCGTCGTACGCGATCGTGCGGGGCCGCGGCAGCCGGTTCCTGCGGTACACGAACTCGCTGTTCCTCATGGGCCTGGCCATTCCGCTGCAGGCGACGGTCATCCCGATCTACCTGATCATCATCCGGCTGGGTCTGTACGACACGTTGCTGGGCATGGTGCTGCCGTCGATCGCGTTCTCGATCCCGCTGTCGGTGCTGGTGCTGTCCAACTTCCTGCGCGACGTGCCGAAGGAGCTCTTCGACTCGATGCGCATCGACGGCGCCACCGAGACGAAGATGCTGTGGCGGCTGGCGTTCCCGCTGACCCGCCCGGCGGTCGTGACGGTCTCGGTGTACAACGCGCTGAACATCTGGAACGGATTCCTGCTGCCGCTGATCCTCACCCAGAGCCCCGACAAGCGGACCTTGCCGCTCGCGCTGTGGTCGTTCCAGGGGCAGTACAGCATCAACGTCCCGGCCGTGCTCGCCTCGGTCGTGCTGACGACGCTGCCCATCCTGGCCATCTACATCGTGGGCCGCCGGCAGCTGCTCAGCGGTCTGACCGCGGGCTTCGGCAAGTGAGTTCGGCCTCGTACCTGGTCAGGTGCTCGATGCCGGCCAGGTAAATGCGGTCGTCGCCGCGGGCGAGGTGCGCGCCGAACGCCTCGTCGCCCGCGGCGGCCCGCTCGCGCATGTGGCGGATCAGGTGGTCGAGCCGGGCGCGCGCCGTCTCCACCAGCGCCTTCCTGTCGTCGTCGCCCAGCCCGTACGCGTCGGCGAAGAGCCTCAGCCGCCGCCGCTGCTCCCCCACCGGCGGCGCGCCCTCCTGGCCCGGGACGCCCAGCGGCACGAACCGGTAGGCGGCGTAGGCGACGTCCCAGATCCTGGGCCCGGGGTGTGCGGTGTCGAAGTCGATGAACGCGACCGGCCGCCCCTCGCGGAACACGCAGTTGTACGTGGCCACGTCGCCGTGGCAGATCACCTCGGCCGGGCTGACCGGCGGGAAGTACCACTCGGCGCCGGGCGACGTGACGAACCCGGCGGTGGCGTCGTGGTAGTCGCGCAGCAGCCGGGCCGCGGCCGTCAGCGCGTCGTCGGTGCGGGCCCAGCCGGGCAGCGGATGGTCGGCGGTCGTCCCCGGCACGTAGTCGAGGACCTCCCGCCCGTGCTCGTCGACGCCGTGGCAGCGGGGCGCACCACCGAACCCGGCCGCCTCCAGGTGACGCAGAAGCGCATGCACGGCCGGCGTCCACGCCCCGACAGGCCGCCGCACGGTGCCCCCGACCCTCACGACGACGTTGACCCCGCCCCCCGCCAACACCTCTTCGCCACCCACCGCACTCCTCACCAAGATTCCGGCCCCACACAGCACTCGGCCGTACCCAGCCGACACCGGGCGCACGTAGCCGGGCCGCCCGCACGCCGGCACCTCCCCACAGCTCCACCGCCGTCTGGCGCTGAGGTCCCTTCAAGAGAAAGGGGGGACGCAACCAACGTCCCTTCACACACGTCAGACGGGCGTCCCCGTTGGCTGATGCGGTAACGCAGGCCCTGGGCGCATGTACGCGAGGGGTCACTCCGCCGGCCAGCATGCCACGCCACCACTACGCGCACCCTTTTCCCTCGATTCGCCGCACAACCCCCACAAACCCGTCTTCCTGGCCGGACGGCCCACCTGCCCCACACCGCGTCCCCTCACACACCCCGCCCCTGCGTTGCGGAGGCCCAGCTGGGGTTATCGCCCGCAGTAATCCGTTTGTGTATCGCCACAGCCCGCTGTCAGGATGAGGGCCCATGCGTCACCCTCTTGACACGCTGGACTGGCCGATTTCCACCGAGCGGCTGCTGTTGCGGCGGGCTGCCCCCGACGACCTGGACGCGACCTGGGCCTACCGGCGACTGCCGGAGACTCACGAATGGGTCGCGGCCGCCACAGAGACCTACGACGACTACCGCAAGCGTTTCCTCCGCGAGGAGCGGCTCGCAGACCTGCTCATCATCGAACTGGACGGCCGGGTGATCGGCGACCTGACACTGAGGGTCCAGGACGGTTGGGCCCAGGAAGAGGTCGCTGACCAGGCGAAAAGCGTCCAAGGAGAGCTTGGGTGGACGCTCGAACCCGCCTACGGCGGCAAGGGCTACGCCACCGAAGCCGTACGCGCCCTCATCGACATCTCCTTCAAGAGTCTTGGCCTGCGCCGCCTGCACGCGGACTGCTTCTACGACAACGAACCCTCGTGGCGGCTGATGGAGCGGGTCGGGATGCGCCGCGAGCAGCACACGGTGAGAGATTCACTCCATCGGACCAAGGGATGGCTCGACGGTCTCTCCTACGCGCTCCTGGCCGAGGAATGGTCCGCACGCGAGTGATCACGGCGGAGACGCTCGGGAGCCCTCGCCGGGACGAAGATCACGCGGCCGCTCAAAATCCGGGAGCTGCTGGTCAAGACCATGAAGCGCGCGGTTCGCGTAGCGACCCTGCAGGGGCGGCCCGAAGGGTCGTCGGCCCAGGGATCGCTGGCGCCCCTTGACCGGTGAGGACCCGCCGCCCCCTGCCTGCCTCAACGCTGTCTTCGGCACGGAGAGGCATTCAGACACCCTCCGGGGGAGGCGGCGCGGCTATCGTCGGGCAGCATGGAGATGGACCGCGTCGCCGTTGTCGGGTGTGGCGGGAGCGGTAAATCTCATCTCGCCCGGGAGCTCGGCCGCCTGCTGGGGGCGCCGGTCGTCCATCTCGACGCCGTGTACTACGACGACGAGTGGAACCCGCTGCCGAAGGACGCCTTCGAGGCGGTGCAGCGCGACCTCGTCGCGGAACCACGCTGGGTGATCGACGGCAACCACAACAGCTCGCTGCCCATCCGGCTGCAGGCGTGCGACACCGTCGTGATGATGGACGTGCCCACCCGAGCGGCCCTGTGGGGCATCGTCTCCCGCCGGCTGCGGCACGGCCCGGGCCAGCACAGCGCCGGCGTGTACAACCACCTCCACTGGGGCTTCATCTCCTACGTGGCGACGTACCGGCGCCGCATGCGACCCCAAGTGCTGGCGAAGATCGACGAATTCGCCGCCGGCAAGCGCGTGGTGTTCCTGACCGGTCGCGCCCATACGCGCCGCTGGCTGCGGCAGGTGGCCGCCGGCCGCTGACCCGCCCCACCGTCGCCGCCGAGCACGCCCGCGCGACGGGCCCGTCCACCCGTGCGTTCGGCGGCGACTGCGCCGAACGACTCGAACACGGCCGACGCGATACACGGCTCGCCCGGTGTGTCAGCACAGGATCGAGCAGCTATCCCATCAAACCAGTTTGATGTATCGTCCGAGGCATGGCGTCCGATCGAACCGCCCCACCGCCGTTCGTCCGGCTGGCCGCCCACGCGGTGCGCTGGCGGCTGCTGAGCGAGCTGGCGCGCAGCGACCTGCGCGTACGGGAGCTCGTGGACCTGGTCGGCGAGCCGCAGAATCTGGTCTCCTACCACCTGAGGCTGCTGCGTTCCAGCAAGCTGGTCACCGCCCGCCGCAGCAGCTTCGACGGCCGCGACAGCTACTACCATCTCGACCTCGACCGCTGCGCCGACGCGCTGGCCGATGCCGGCGCCGCCCTGCATCCCGCCCTGCGCCTGCTCCGCGCCGAGCCGGAAGAGGCTCCCGCATCGGAAACACCCTCCGTGCTGTTCATGTGCACCGGTAACAGCGCCCGCTCCCCCATCGCCGAGGCCCTGCTGCGTCACCGCGCCGGCGGCCGCGTCGAGGTCGCCAGCGCGGGCAGCCACCCCAGACCGCGCCTGCACCCCCACGCCGTACGCGTACTGCGTCAGCACTACGGCATCGACCTCACCGACCAGCGTCCACGCCACCTCGGCACGATGACCGGCCGCCGCTTCGACTACGTGATCAGCCTGTGCGACAAGGTCCGCGAGGCCTGCCCCGAGTTCGACGACCACCCCCGACGCCTGCACTGGAGCATCCCCGACCCTGACGCCGACGGGGGCGGATACCCCGCGTTCGACCGTACCGCCACGGACATCGACACCCGCGTCCGGCACCTGCACCCCATCCTGTTCCCCGCTCCACACGGAAAGGCCCAGCCATGACGACAACCGACCAGGTGGCCGGCGTCCGCTACCAGGTTCGTCCGCAGTGCTCCGGCCTTCAAGCCGGGGGTGAAGCGGACCCTCCCGCGTAGCGGAGCAAGATTCGCCGATTCGCCGCTGGGCGAACCGGCGTCACTCAGAGGTGTCGGGATGGTCTTGCCGGCTGGTCCACCACTCGTAGGGAACCAGGACCGCGTATGGTGTGCCGTTTCGCTCGACGATGGTGGCCTCACCAAGATAGTGGGCGGCGTTGACTCGGTCACCGAGTCGTTCCCTGGTTTCTCGAATACCCATGCGAACATCCATAGATCGAAGGGTACACTTATTACCATGCAGCTCCGGTACAACTTCCGCCTCTACCCGACGCCGGGTCAGCGCGCAGCGCTGGCC
>NZ_FNFB01000038.1 GCF_900100395.1 Nonomuraea maritima
CGTCCCTTCCGATGGACGGCGCGGCCGAGCGCCGTCAGCAGAACGGCCGTGGCGAAGCAGGCCACGGCGAGAAGCAGCAGGTCGTTGGCGTCCCAGGGCAGGAACCGCAACGCGCCGCCATAGGTACCGAACCCAAAGTCGATGGGTCCGCCAACAGCGACCTGAATCGCGAGATATTGCTGGATCTCCTCCTCGCTCGGCCCACCCAACCCGGTGAACGGCGGCAGGGCGGCGGCCACAGCGAGCAGAGCCAGCAGCGCAGCGCCCAGCCGCGACGCCCACCGCCTGCGGCGCAGCACCACGACGGGCACCACCAGCAGCGCGGCCACGACCGCACCGACGACGACGTTCGCGGGCTTGGGCACAATGACCGCGGGTGCCAACGGCATCAGGGTCGCCAGAGCGCATAAAACAGGCACGGAGATTTTCGACGACACCAGCGACGCATGTATCGCCCGCGATGCGCTCATGTCAAACCACACCTCGGGATGGAGCGCTACTCCTGCGACGATTTCCACGTGAGGCGCCTCGGCGAAGTTTGCTCAGGGATCAGCCCCGCTGCTCGGTGAGCCAGGGTGAGGAACGAACCCTGGATCGTCGGTCGCCCTCAAGCACGTACGGCGTCCAGCCATGCAGTGGCGATCGTGAGGGCTGTATCTGTGTGGCGGCGTGGCAACCCCAGCTGGAGCGTTCGGTTGGTACAGCGCGGCAGGCGTGCGGTGCCCGGCCCGGTGTTCCGCCGCCGTTCGGGACCGGCCCGCAGGCCGCAGGCCTAGACGGAGAGCGGACAGAGGGGTCGGAGAGCGGCGGTACGCCGCGTCACCGCCTTGATGACTATGGAAACCTCTGGGCTACTCGCTTCCCGCGGCCGTGTTCTTCTGGGGTCCAACGGCTCGCAGAGAAGGATCACGATGAACAGGGATGCCCGTCGGTATACATGACCCTGACCCCGATGCTTACCTTCCTCTGGCCCGCGCGGGTGTTCCACCGGGACCGGCCGCCGCTGCGCGCCGGGGGTTTCGATCGGGATCCGTGGGCGCTATCGCAGTTGGTCGCGGCGGCGGGTCAGGTAGGCGGTCTCGGCGGTGTTGCCCGCCAGTTCGATGGCTTTGTCGTAGGCCGCGCGCGACTGCTGACTGCGGCCCAGCCGGCGCAGCAGGTCGGCGCGGGTGGCGTGGTAGGGGTGATAGCCGGCCAACCTGTGCTCGAGACGGTCAACGGCCGCCAGTGCCACCTGCGGGCCGTCGAGCTCGGCGACTGCGATGGCCCGGTTGAGAGCGATGATCGGCGAGGGGTCGAGGCGGACGAGCTGGTCGTAGAGGGCGAGGATCTGCGACCAGTCGGTGTCGCGCATGTCGCGGGCGGAGGTGTGCACGGCGTTGATCGCGGCGAGGATCTGGTAGCTGCCCGGAGCGACCCCGGCGACGGCAGCGGCCAGGCGCTCGCGCACCAGCCGGTGACCCTCGGCGATCAGCGCCGTGTCCCAGGCCCCTCGGTCCTGCTCGTCGAGGGGGACCAGTTCGCCGGCGGCTGAGACCCGGGCGGTGCGGCGGGCCTCGGTGAGCAGCATCAGCGCCAGCAGCCCGGCCACCTCACCGTCGTCCGGCAGGAGGGTACGGATCAGGCGGGTGAGCCGGATCGCCTCGGCGGTCAGGTCGTGACGTAGGGGATCGGTGCCGGGGCCGGTGGCCAGGTAGCCCTCGTTGAAGACGAGGAACAGGACGGCGAGCACACTGGAGACGCGTGCCGGGAGGTCCTCGGCGGACGGCACGCGATAGGGGATCCGGGCCGCTTTGATCTTGGCCTTCGCGCGGGTGATCCGCTGCCCCATGGCACTCTCGGCCACCAGGAAGGCGCGGGCGATCTCGGGCACGGTCAGACCGCCGACCATGCGCAGCGTCAGCGCCACGCGGGCTTCCATCGCCAGCGCCGGGTGACAGCAGGTGAAGATCAGCCGCAGGCGGTCGTCGTCGATGGCGCCGACAGGCTCGGGCGGGTCGTCGTGGTACGCCATCTGCGCCTCCCTGTGCTTGTCGTCGCGCTTGTTCTCGCGCCGGATCCGGTCGATGGCCCTGCGGTTGGCGGTGGTGGTCAGCCAGGCGCCGGGGTTGGGCGGTACGCCGTCGGCCGGCCACCGCTCGACGGCGGTCGTGAACGCCTCGGCGGCCGCCTCCTCGGCGATGTCGAGGTCACCGAAGCGCCTGGTCAGGGCGGCGACCACCCGCGCCCACTCCTCGTGGTGGGCCCGGGTGACCGCCTCCCGGAGGTCGATCACAGGAACGGCCGCACCTCGATCTTCCGATCGCAGACCTTCGACGCCTCGGCGGCGAGCTTGAGCGCCGCATCCAGATCGGGGGCCTCCCACACCCAGACGCCGGCGAGGTACTCCTTCGACTCCACGAAAGGCCCGTCGCTGAACACCGCCTGCTCGCCCCGGTTGTCGATGACCGTGGCCGCGGCGGTGTCCGCGAGTCCGCCCGCGAAAACCCAGTAGCCCTCGGCGATCAGTCGTTCGTTGAACGCGCTGATGGCGGGCTGCCTGTCCGTGCTGCCGGGATTGCTCTTGTCATCGATCACGGAAACCAGGTACTGCATCTGAAGATCATCTCCTGTGGTGTCAAGACAGCGTGGTTCGGTGGTCAGTGACTTCAGGCCGTTGCATACTGCGGGCGCCCGGCCGGCCGGTAGACCTGGGTCGTCACGCCCTTCGAGTCAACTCGCGACTCGACCAGGTCGAGCGCAAGATCCGGGCCGGTCTCCGGGAACAGTCTCGCGCCCTGGCCGACGACCACCGGGACGGTGATCAGAGTCATCTCGTCGACCAGATCGTTCTCCAGCAGCCACCGGGTCAGGGCGCCACTGCCGTGCACCTGCAGCTCGCCCCCGGGCTTGGCCTTCAGCTCACTGATGGCCGCCGCGAGGTCACCGCGGAGAACGGTCGTGTCCGCCCAACGCGGCGCGGTGAGCGTGGCCGAGGCAACGTACTTGGGGGCCTTGTTCAAGGCCACGCCGATGGGATGTGTACGCATCTGGTCGATTGATCCCCAGGAGCCGGCGAACAGCTCGTAGGTGCGCCGGCCGAACAGGAACGCGTCTGCGCGTTGGTAGGTCTGCGTGATGAACGTCCTTGTCTCGTCGTCGCCCTTCCCCAGGGCCCATCCGCCGCGCTCGAATCCGTTCCTGCGGTCATCGGACGCGGCGCCGTTTCCCTGCATCACTCCATCGATGGTGACCTGAGTCATGGTCGTCAGCTTCACGATCGCGATTCCCGTCCCTTGGCGCCGCCCCTCGTGGGCGGCCTCACCCCTGCTACGAACACCACCGCCCCGATCCGACACCCCCTCCCGGATTTCTTTCAAGAACTTTCCGAGACGCCGGTCGTCAGCGATCCAGCAACGCGACGGGTTCGAGGCGACCGCCCTCCCCCTGCTCATGCGGGCCCAGTGCGGACAAGCTCTTGGGGCAGCAGGCGGCCGACAAGCTGCTCGCGGGAGAGGAGTGGCGCGGCCTCGATGACCACGTGTTCACAACCGGGTGGGGCGACCCCATCCATCCCGATACGATCAAGAGCGTCCGTTCTCCAGATCGTCTTCCATGACCGGACTGTAGCGGCGGCGTACGACAACTCACGGTGCAGTTCCAGTGCGTGATCATATAGCCGACGGTTGAACAGCGGGTCGACGTTCCTGGCTGCGTTAGGCCCCTGACCTCTGGGTACGATTCTCGCTCGCCCGCCACCAGGGGAGACCATCCCGCGTATATCTCGCGATGCCAGGCACGATTGAGAACCCAACAGATGACAGATCAGTATCTATGCCCCATTAGTAACACCTGCCAAGATTTGTTGGAGCAGATCGATCAGGCGATAGGGGACTGTACGGTCTTCGGCTCTGTCTCTCTTTCTACTGGACAGACCCCCGAAGGTCCCGTAGCGCAGTAGAGGGCTGGGCACTGTAGCGAGAGGCTTCTGACGGATCGCATGCTCGTAGCCGGTGCAGGCGTCTTGGAACCCCGAGCTGGGGCTGCCCGCGGGATTCCGTCAGCTGCTCTGCGGAGCAGTGCACATGATCGGGCCTGTGGCGCCTTCGGCCAGTTGCTCAGTGTACGAGCTGATCTTGTGGGTGACGATGTCGAGAGACTCGGTGAGCTGTTCGATCTGCGCGGTGACCTCACCCTGGTGTTGCCGCAGGAGGGTCAGTAGGTGCTCTTCGTTGCCCGCACCCCGCCTCACGAGGTCCGCGTACTGGCGGATGGCGGGCAGCGGCATGCCGGAGGCGCGCAGGTTGACGCAGAGGTGGAGCCACTCCACGTCCCTGTCGCTGTAGACGCGTCGGCCTCCGGGGCCCCGCCGTACGGGCGCGACCAGTACGCCCTCACGCTCGTAGAAGCGCAACGCGTGGACGCTCAGGCCAGTGCGTTCGGCGACCTGTCCAATGCTCAGGCCTGGGTTCGTTTCCGGCATGAGGTCAAGGTTAGGGCTTGATCTAGAGTCGGCTCTAGCTCGTAGTCTCCGACGCACGCCCATCCCGCCCAATGCGCTGCGGGGTTGTCTCCGGCGTTTCCGCAGCTAACGCCTGACATGGATAGGCAGCAGGAGAGGATCTCTCATGAAATACCGCACGATCGGCGGCGATCCGAAGACTCGCCGTGAAGTCAGTGTGCTGAGTCTTGGCGCGATGCTGTTCGGCACCGCCACGGACGAGGCGACGTCGTACGCCATCCTCGACCGCTTCGTCGAGGCCGGCGGCACCTTCATCGACACCGCCAATAATTACGCTTACTGGGTCAATGGCACTCAGGGAGGTGAAAGCGAAGCGCTGCTTGGCCGCTGGCGACGCAGCCGCAACATCACCGACGAGATTGTCATCGCCACCAAGCTCGGAGGGCGGCCCAACGCTCCGGCGACCGGCCTCACGCACGACCTTGAGGGCTTGTCCGCTCAGGTGATCCGGGAATCCTCGGAGCGGAGCAGGGAACGGCTCGGCGTGGACAAGCTGGACCTGCTGTACGCACACGTGTACCTCGAGGGGTCCAAGGTGCCGCTGGAGGAAACCGTCGAGGCTTTCGCAGGTTTGGTCGAGGACGGCGCTGTGGGTCTCCTCGGGGCGAGCAACCATTGGGCGTGGCAACTCGAGCGGGCCAGGAACCTGTCAGCCGCGGCAAGGCTCCCCGGCTATGAGGTCCTGCAGTATCACCACTCCTACCTGCGACCGCGCACCGATCTGCCGACCCTGCGGTCCAAGGACGGCAACCTCGGCGTGGTCAGCGGAAACCTGCTCAGCTACCTGCGAGCCGAGCCCGGGCTCACGCTGGTCGCCTACTCGCCCTTGCTGGGCGGCGGCTACGTACGTGACGACAAGCCCCTCGATACCGCGTTCGACCACCCGGGCACGCCTCGGCGCCTTGCGGCGCTGCGGGAAGTGGCGAAAGAGACGGGTTCGACCGTCAACCTGGTGGTGCTCGCCTGGCTGATGGGCGGCGAGATTCCGGTGATCCCGCTGGTCGGCGCTTCCTCCGTCGAGCAGCTGGAGGAGAGCCTGGCCGCGGTGGACTTGGAGCTGACAGCGGAACAACGGGCGAAACTCGACGCCGCGTACTGATGCGTGAGCGCATCGTCACGGTCCACCGCGAGGACATGGACAAGCGTTTCCCGGGTCTCCAACAGGCGGCGCTCTCGGGCGATTGAACATCGGCCACGTTGGCGGGACGGTCAGAATGAGGACACGTACGGCGAGTGCGGTGTCGCAACGGGGCGCGGCCACCGATACGGGAGGCAAAGAGCGACCTGCGCACGCGTGACGGTTAACTCGGCGGCGTTACTGTACAACGCTGCTGTACGGTCACGAAAAAGGCCCTCCGGGATGATCCCAGAGGGCCTTTGACCTGCTGTGCGGCCGGAGGTACTCGAAACCCCAACCTTCTGATCCGTAGATCCCCAAACGATCTTCGTCGGCGTTCGGGCTCGTTCGCCGTGCAGTTCGGCGGCACTCTCGTCGTCCGCATGCGTTCGCCTCGGTTCGAGATCGTTCCCCCCGATGGCTCCCAAGGTGGCTCCCGCAGCCCGCGGATTACAAAGAAGTCGATTCGATCAAGGTGTGTGGCTATGACCTTGGCGTCCGGCCCATCCGGAGAGAGTTCGGTTGTAACACCGGAGACGCCTTCCAGGTGTTCAGTGGCCGGGCCGCCTGGCGACCAGCACCTCGGTCGCCAGCTTCTGTTCCCACCGGCCTGCGGGGTTGTCGGCGAGCAGCGCTCGTCGCAGCGTCTTGATGAAGGCGGGCAGACGATCGCCGAGCCTGGCGGGTGAGCTGTAGGAGTAGGAGAGCTGGAGCCCGATCAGCCCGTCTACGTCCCAGGTCAGCCGTCGGCTGAATACGCGGGATTCCAGGTTGCTGAAGGGTGAGGCGGCCAGCATGTCGTGGTGGTGCTCGGTGGTGGCGTGGAAGGAGTTGGCGGCGGTGTGGATGTCGAGGCCGAATTCCTCGCATATCCGTCTCTCGATCGGCTGCCAGGGTTGCAGGTCCGGCTGCCATGGCTTTCCCCGCTGCCTCGCCGGGCCGACAAGAGCCACCACGCCGCCGGGTGGCAGCAGCTCGTCCAGCTCCGTCAGTACGGACCTGCGGTCCATCCAGTGAAATGACCGACCCATCACCACGTGCTCGAACGGCGGCAACGCCTGCAGAGCGGTCGAATTGCCAGGCAGCCAGGCGATATTGGTGACGCCCTGGGCCAGCCGCCTACCCGCGGCGAGCATTTCCCGCGCCGGGTCCACAGCGAGCACCGCCGTCACCCGCTGCGCCAGCGGAATCGCAATTGTCCCGGGGCCGCAGCCGAGATCCAGCACCCGGCTGTCCGCGCCGAACGCGTCCGCCAGGTAGCCGATTGTTGCCTGACCGTAGCCGGGGCGGTGTCTGGCGTAGTACGGTGCAGCCCCGCCAAATAAGTCCTCCATAGACGAGCTCCAGAACTCGGATTTGAGCGAATGACCTTTAGATCTTGCTCGTTCGGGGATAGCAGGGAAAGCCACCTCTTAGGCTTCTCTGAACGCTTTCTGTGTTTGTGCTGGTAGAGACGGGCTCAGTACATCCCATCTGCGAGAGCATGCATTCTGGCTACAAGGAGGACGTGGTGACCCACTTGACTCCGGAATCGGTGCTCACCGTCGATGACGGATCACGCGTGTGTGTAGGCGCGCAGATGCACGACGGACGACCGCTGCTCGGTGAGCCGTGCTGAGGAACGAAGCACGGATCGTCGATCGCCCCTGACCAGCTACGGCGGCCAACCAAGCTGGGGCGATCGTAAGGGCTGCATCTGTGCGGCGGTGCGGCAACCCCGGTCGGAGCGTTCGGTCAGTACGGCGGGGCCGGCGTGCGGTGCCCGGCCCGGTGTCCCGCCGCCGTCCGGGACCGGCCCCCAGGCCGCACGCCCGGACGGCGGGCGGGCGGAGGGCCGGGGGTACGGCGGCGCGCCGCGCCGCCGCTTGATCCTCATGAGAACAATTCGGCAATGTAAGCGATGTGGCCGACTTCCTTGAGGTTCGTGTGACCGTGCCTGATCGGGACGAGGCGGAGCGGATCTGCTCGGCTGTCATCGCTCGGCGTCTGGCAGCCGCGGTGCAAGTGGTCGCTCCCATCACGTCTGTGTACTGGTGGCGCGGGGAGATCAACCGGGCTGATGAGTGGCTGTTGTACATGACCACCACGGCCAAGCGGTTCGACGAGCTGGCGGCGTGTGTTCGGGAGCTTCACTCCTACGAGGTGCCGCAGATTGTGGCCGTACCTCTGGTGAACGGCACGGCTGACTACCTGGAGTGGATCAGGCGGGAGACGAGCCCAGAGCGTGACGCTTAGAAAGCAGGTCCCCGAGCAGCTCGCGAGCACCATGGTCCCGCTGGCTGGCCAAGGTCTTCTCAATGGAGCCGAGGTGCTGAAGGCCCCACGTCGATTCCGTGCGCTGGGCTGATTCGAGGGCGCGGCGTGCGTAGGTGACGCCTGCCGTGCTGTCGCCGATCTGGAACTGCGCCTGTGCCACGTCGGTGTGGATGATGGCGGTGCGCTTCTGATCGATGGAACCCAACGTCCGTTGGGTAGCGCTCACCACATGGGCCTCGTCGCCGAGGCGTACGTGAGTGGAGAGCTGGAACGCGGCCATACGGCCCTCGTCGAGGAAGCGGGTCCAGGCGCGTTCCCGGTGCGGGCGGGCTCGGTGGAATGCTTCCTCGGCCTGGCGCAACCGCTCGACCGCCTGTCGGTCCCCGAGTTTCGCGAGCTGCTCGGCTTCCAGACAGAGCAGCCATGCGCGGGTCGCGTCGTCGCCCTGCTCGGGGAGGAACTGCTGCGCTTGCCGTACAGCGTCCAGGGCAGGCCGGCCTTTGAGGGCGTACGCCTTGTAGGCAGGAATTTCCAGTACCTTCTGGATCCCGACGGGTTCGACCCTGACGACCACGCTTCGGGCACTGTCTGAGCGATCAGGTCACGGTCGCACATCTCGGTTTCTCGGAGGCTTCTAAGCGCTCATGGCGAAGTGCCGGTTCAACTCCCCTCCTGGTCAGCCGGACGTCCCAACAGTCTGTAGAGGACAGCGCCGCTGACTATGCAACGGGACCGAGGTCGCCGTTGAGGACGGTCACGGTGATCGGGGGGCGGTTCCAGAGGGAGAGGAGATCGTTGGCGAGGGCGACGATCGGGAGCGGGTGCTGATTGCCGTGCACCTGGATGGCAGCAGCCGACAGGCCGTGCGGGACGGCTCCGGCGTCGAGGAGGACGCGCCACTCTTCCGGCCCGAGCTCCAGGAACTCCAGTCCCGTCAGCTTGGTAATCTCCAGCGGGTCGACGAGTGTGCCGGGGTAGGCGGTGAGCGTCCGTAGGCGCGGCAGTCCGGTGACGGGGGCGAGGCTGAGCGGCTCACCGTCCCAGACGCCTATGCACAGGACCTCCAGGCTCGGGTGCGCGGCGGCCTGAATGCTGGTCAGTGCATTGATGTTGACCCTGGCGATCACCGGCGACTCCTCGCCACGACGGCTGAAGTGCTGGACCGTAGGTCGGTTCACCACCAGCTGGGTGAGGGACTCGGCGAGGAGGTCGGCGCCGATCTCGTGGTCGAGCACGATGATCTGTCCTACGTGTCCGTCTGGGCCCGGTGTCAGGTCGACCGCGATGCGGTCACCGCCGCCGCTGGCGCCGAAAGCGATCCAGCCGGGCGAGCCGACCACCCCCTGCACCGTGGCGTTGGGCAGGGTTCCCGCCGCCTCCGTCGCCGCGAACCGCCACAGGTACGGACGCGACGCAGCGTCGGCGATGTACAGGTCATCCAGTGGGAAGAGCTCGCAGCCGACCGCTTCGATGACCCGGTCTGCTGCCGCGTAGTTGTCGCCCCAGTCCTGCCGCTGCCCCCGAGTGACCCGATAGAGCGCCTTGAGTTCGTCGGGCAGCGCAACGCCGAGGCGCGCTTCCGTGGCGGCGATTTCCGCTTCCGTGGCGCCGGTGGCGCCGGGCATTCGCTCGCGGAGCGTCCGCTCCAGCAACGCCAGGTCCACCGATGGAGCCTGCACCGCCCCGAGCACCGGATCGGGAGAGCGTCGCCAAGGCTGAGGGACAGAGCCGTCAACGAGGATGAGTGAACCGGGATACGGCCCGATGCCCTCCTCCACGGCGGAGCTGGTTGTGAACAGGTGGAGCACCGCCCGCCCGGTAGGCGAGACCTCTGCGGCGAACGAGATGGCGTCGAGGCCGGCGTCTAGGAGCGCGTTCTGCACTCGCTCCACAGCATCGAGGTCGTCGCGCATGCCATCTGCTTGGAGGGCTCGGCCGGGCGTCGGAAATCGTGGCAGCAGCGGCAGACTCCATGCGTTGTGGCCGATCTGCCCAGCCACGTGGCCGCCCGAGGCTCCAAGGCTCTCCACGTTGTCCACATGTAGAAGCCGCAGCAGGGGCTCCCATGTCATGAAGTCATGGATCGAGGGCAACGGGGACCTCCGGTCGTTCCACAGATCGTGGTGAAGGTGCTTATCGCGATCACCACCGTATGAGGGCACGGTTGTCTCCGACGAACCGATTGCCGCGGCCTCTGTAGGCGAGGATTAACGCTGATCTTCTTCCCGCACGGCTGCTACAGCACCGGTGAGGTCGAGCCGGTCAAGGACTTCGAGGCTTTGACGAACGGCCGGTTCGTCCAGGCGCGGGACAAGCAGACGGGCGAACTCGTCTGGCAGATCCCCGTCATGGACGCCGACCCCTCGCTCAAGGCCGCTCAGAAGACGGTGGCGGTCAAGACCCTCGCTCCGGTCCAGCCGGTACCCCCGGCTCCCGTCGCGGGGCTTCCGTTCACGCCGGTCGAGTTCGACGCGCTCACCATCACGCCGTACGTCAACGGCTCCGGGCGATCACGAAGGACGTCTACGGTCACTTCCTGGAGGGTGACAAGCGTGCGGCGACGGAGGCAATTTCCGGCGCTCTTCTGGGGAGTCTCCGCCCGGTGGCTCCCGTGGTGGCTCCCGAAGACGCCGAAGAAACCGGATGATCTCCGGAACGGCGAAGGCCCGTCCCAGGATTTCCCTGGTGACGGGCCTTTCTGCGTTGTGCGGCCGGAGGTACTCGAAACCCCAACCTTCTGATCCGTAGTCAGATGCTCTATCCATTGAGCTACGGCCGCTCGCTGCGTAAGCAAGCATAGCGGGTTTCTGCGAGTGCCTCGAACCGGAGACGGCATTCGGGGGATCGTTGGTCTGATCTTGGGGTGGCGCCTGAGCGGGAGTAGGGCTCTGACCTGGACGGATGCTGATGGAGGCCGTACGGAAACGTGGTGGCGTGGGTCAGGCGTCCAGGTGCTTCATGAGGCGTTCGACCAGGTGGGTCAGGTCGGTGAGGGCGCGGTGGAGGGACTCGTAATGCGCCCAAGCCGCACTGGTGGCGCAGGCGAAGTGGTCGCTCTCCTGGCGCCGGATGCCGACGATCTCGACGTTCAGCGCCGTGAAGCCGTCGTTGACCTCCCTGTGCAGCGCGTCCCGATCGTTCTCGTGGCGGGTGCAGTTGTGTGCCGGGATCACGTGCCGGCGTCGGCTGCGAGCCCTGCGGCGGGTGGTCCTGGCGCCGTGGGGGACGTCCACTTCGAGGGCTGCCATACGGAGTTTCAGCTCGCGAATCTCCGCCTCTATGTTCACGTACTCCTACCTTCGCGATGTCTGGGAGAGACTCCAACCACTGTCAGTGAGGACATCGTCGCAAAGAGTCGACGGTCGCGCGAAACGGCGGCGGACTTCGGGGTGAGGTTTATCCACCAAGGTGCAAGAGCCGCCGCGAGCCTGTGGACACATCGAACGGTGTATCCACAGGCAGACCTCAGCACGAGGAAACCGTCGGCCCGCGATGATGGGATGACCTCATGAACCGGGTCATGCTGTGGGCCGGGCCGGGCGTCGTCATGGGGCTGGTCCTGATCGAGAGCGGCACCTACATCCAGCGCGGGGTCCCTGCCTGGCTGCTCGCGGTGCCGTTGGCGATCGCCTGCGCGGGTGTGCTGGTGCGGCAGCGCGCCTTCCGTACGGCAGGGGCAGGCCGTCGCACGGCCGGGGGTCGATGCCGGCGGCTTGACGCCTCGCGAGCGGGAGGTGCCGGCCTGCATCGGTCGCGGGTTGTCCAACGCGGAGATCGCCGAAGAGCTCGACATGGCCGAGGCGACGACGAAGACGCACGTCAGCCGCGCGATGGACAAGCTGGGGTTGAAGAACCGGGTACAGGCCGCGATCCATTACTCGGAGGGCCGGTAGAGCCTGTTGCTGGGAGGGGCTGCGGACCGCGATCCACTACCGCAGGGCCTGTAGGGCGCGACGTACTACTCGGAGGGTCTGAGGGCGAAGGGGCCCTCAGCTCGGGAGGTCCCTCAGGACTTCTCGCCTCAGGAGGTCCCTCCGGGTTCCTCGCCTCGGGAGACTTCCACGGGGCTTCTCAGCTGGGGTCCCTACGGGCTTCTCGGCTCGGGGCGTACCTCCGGGCTTCTCGCCTTGGGAGGCTTTCCCGGGCTCCTCGGTTCGGGAGGGTGTCCGTGAGTCCGAGGAGCGCGGGGCCTTACGCCGATGCGGCCTGGTCGGCGGGGACGTACAGGTAGAGGGGCTCGGCGACGCAGGCGGCGCGCTTCTCTCCCTCGATCTCGATGGTCATCTTCAGGGTCGCCAGGTAGCCGGCGGGGGTGCCCTTGACGTCGGCGAGCTCGCCCACCGCCCTGACGCGCGCGCCCACGGGCACCGGCCGCGGGAAGCGGACCTTGTTGAGCCCGAAGTTGACGGCCATCGCGATGTTGTCGACGTGGACCATCGAGAACATGAACGTCGGCAGCAGCGAGAGCGTCAGGTAGCCGTGGGCGATCGTGCCGCCGAACGGCCCCTCCTTGGCCCGGTCGACCTCGACGTGGATCCACTGGTGGTCGTCGGTGGCGTCGGCGAACAGGTTGACCTGCTCCTGGGTGACGGTACGCCACTCGGTGGGGCCGAACGTCTCGCCGACGGCAGCCTTGAGCTCGTGAACATTCGCGAAAGTCCGCATGGGCGGAAACGCTATTGCGCGGGTGGGACGGGTGCCAAGTTCGGGCCGTGTGGCGCGCCCCGCCGCCGGATCGGGGGCGATGAGCAGCGCGTCGTACGGAATCCCCGGCGCGTACGGGGGAGCGGGCCCGTTGCGAAGATCTTTACTCGAAAGCATCGCATAGGTGTTCGAGTCCGCGCTACAGTCTTGTGCAGTGACTCGAACAAGGGTTCGGCCTGGTGGAGGAGGTGTGTGTCCGGTGACGGTGCTGGCGACCGCCCCTGCTCGGACACGCCGTAGCGCTTTCTTCGCGAATCTAGGACAGCCCCTATATCCGGCAATAGAGTCACAGAGCGTGGACCCTGTGCGCAATCCTTACGCCCCGGGCGCCGGGCAGCGTCCGCCGGAGCTCGCCGGGCGTGATCGTGAGCTGCAGCAGTTCGAGGTCGTGCTGGAACGGGTGGCCCGCGGGCGTCCCGAGCGCAGCATGGTCGTGACCGGGCTGCGCGGCGTCGGCAAGACCGTCCTGCTCAACACCTTCAAATCCATGGCCATGCAGCGGCTGTGGGGCACGGGCAAGATCGAGGCCCGTCCCGACCAGTCGATCAGGCGCCCGGTGGCCGCGGCGCTTCACATGGCGATCCGCGAGCTGGCCCCCCGCCATCGCGCGCCCGAGCGCATCGAGGAGTTCCTCGGGGTGCTCAAGGCGTTCGCCATGCGCGATCCCGGCGCCGCCAAGGGCACCTCCCACTGGTCGCCCGGCATCGAGGTGCCCGCCAGCCGCGGGCGCGCCGACTCCGGTGACCTCGAGATCGACCTCACCGAGCTGTTCGTCGACGCCGCCGGGGTCGCCACCGACCTGGCCGTCGGCATCGCCCTGTTCATCGACGAGATGCAGGACGTCCCGCCCGCCGACGTCTCCGCGCTCTGCGCCGCCTGCCACGAGCTGTCGCAGACGGGCGGGCCGCTGGTCGTGGTCGGCGCGGGGCTGCCGCACCTGCCGAGCGTGCTGTCGGCGAGCAAGAGCTACTCCGAGCGGCTCTTCCGGTACGCCCGCATCGACAAGCTCGACCGCGAGGCCGCCGATCTGGCGCTGATCCTGCCGGCGCGCGAGGAGCAGGTCGAGTTCACCCAGGACGCGCTCGACGCGCTCTACGACGCGGCCGACGGCTACCCCTACTTCGTGCAGGCGTACGGGAAGGTCGCCTGGGACCTCGCGCCGCGCAGCCCGATCACCCTCGACGACGTCAAGGTCTCCGCGCCGGAGGCCGAGCAGGAGCTGGCGGTCGGCTTCTTCGGCAGCCGCTACGAGCGGGCCACCCCCGCTGAACGCGACTACATGCATGCCATGGCCCAGATCGGCGACGAGCCGGTCCCGACCTCCGAGGTGGCCGACGCCCTCGGGCGCAAGCCGTCCAGCCTCTCGCCGGCGCGTGACAGCCTCATCAAGAAAGGGCTCATCTACAGCGCCGAGCGCGGCCTGATCGCGTTCACGGTGCCGCATTTCGGCAGGTTCCTGCGCGCTCAGCCCATCTGAGCGGCGCCCCTAGACCTCTATTGGGCTGTCTAGTGGGGAAGCTAGACAGCCCAATAGAGTCATATCGGCCTGACCGTCGAGGGAAATATCGGCCTGTCTAGCGTCAGGCCGATACAGACGTATATTCCGGCAGAGGCTCGCTGCCGGCCCCGCCGACCACCGCCACCCGCACCGCGGGACGCAGCCCGCTCAGGTAGACGGCGAAGACGACGTCGTCATCGTCATGGTTGCGGAAGGCGAAGAACCGCCAGCACAGCTCGCGCCAGCTGTCGTACGGCTCGGTGGTCGCCAGCTCGGCCCGGTGCGCGCGCCAGGTGCCGCTCGACCGCAGTCGCGCCAGCGTCACCGACTCGGCCGGTCCCGGACGCTGCTCGCAGGGCGCGCGGTACCGCAGCCGGTCGAGCAGCTCCTCGAGCTCGGGCGACAGCACGGCGATCAGCGCAACCCCGGCCGCCATGAACCACGACGGATGCGTGGCCGCCACCAAGCCCGGCACCGGAGCCCACACCGACATCAGGGCGAACCCGGTCAGGACGACCGTCCGTATGACCGAACGCATGCCGACCGGCGCCGAACTCACCTCGCCGAAGCAGCCGCAGCCCGCGTCCGGTCGCCGCCGGCGCAGCTCGAGCAGCACGTACGTGGACATCGCGAAGAACGCGACCGTACCCCAGCGGAAGACCGGATGGGTCGTGAGCAGAAGGCCGGCCGCCAGCGCCACCTCGACCAGCCCGCACGCGAGCAGCGCCGGGCGCTGCATGCGACCCGGCACCAGCACGGCCGGCCCGAGGCGGGACAGCGCGCCGGGCTCGTGCCCGGACACGACGGTGGACGCCTTGGCGACCGTGCCGAGGACGAGCAGCACGATCAGGAACGGCAGCTGCGAAGCCAACACGCACGTCACCCCAATCCGATCTGAGCATTGAAGCATCCCTTGACCAGGTCGCCGCCGAGCTCCACGAAAGAGGACGGTGACAGCTCCGCGATCCGGCCGCGCGGAGAGGTGTCGCATTCGACGCAACGGTCGCAGAACCGTCCCGCCAGACAGCCGCACGCCAGCACCGGGACGTTGGCCGCGCGTCCGGAGCACACGTTCTGCACCTGCAGCAGCGACCCCATGGCGAGGTACGGCAGCCCGGTGCAGGAGACGCCCGCCTGCGCGCAGCCGGCGTCCGCGCGTTCCAGCATGGGGTAGGCCGCGCCGCGCTCGTCCTCGTCGAACGCGTCCGACCAGGTCACGGTGCCCGCGATGCGTGACTGCTGCCCGGCGTACGCCGGCGGCGGTGACGGCACAGAACGCGCCGGGTAGGCGGGCTGGGAGGTCGCCGGCAGCAGGGCGACGCTCGCGCCGTCGCGGCGGACGCCGATCGCGTCGAACAGGTATCCGGGCTCGAACTGGGGATGGCGCACCTGCAGCCGTCCGGACGCCCGGTAGGGGATGACGACCGTACGGTGGCCCCGGTGCGGACCGCAGTCGAGCTGGACGGTCAGGTCCTTGCGGCCCTCGATCGACAGGATCGTGCCGGTGAGGCGCGTGGCGTCGGCCCAGATGCGTTCGACCACCCGGCCGTCGCGCAGGGTCCGCATGATCACCGTGGCGCCCACGGGCAGGTCGGCCGGTGCGGTGTCGGCGCCGTGCCAGGCGGTGGCCCACGGCGCGATCACCAGCCGCTCGCGGTTGCCGTCAGGGGTCTCGATGGTCATCAGGTGCGGGCTGATGTCGAGGATCTCGCCGGTGACCGCGCGGAGCGGCTCGCCGTCGCCGGGCTCAGGGCCGGGAATGCCGGGTTCGCGGCCGAATGCGGCGGCAGCGAGCACCCGGCGGCGCTCAACGCTCGGAGACCCCATCTGCCCCTCCCTCGTCGGATACCAGATTCACACGACATGGGGGCGTGCCACCCGCTAGCGGCGCAGAGGAGAGCAAAATACGCATCCTTAGGGAAGGGAGTTCACTCCCGGCGGCGTACAAACCGCCACCGACCTTGACAGACCTTTGTCGTCGGCGGGCCGAAACCTGGATTGTGGTTCAGGGCCAAAAGGGCATCTAGCTGCGATTCTGGCCACGATGCATCAGACCACCAGTGGGGAAGACGAGTTCCGCGAGTACGTGCTGGCTCGCGGTCCCGCCCTGCTGCGCGCCGCGCACCAGCTCACCGGCCACCCGCTGGACGCCGAGGACCTGCTGCAGAACGCCCTCGCCAAGACGTACCTGGCGTGGGGACGCATCGAGGACCGCAACGCCCTGGACGGGTACGTACGGCGGGCCATGGTCAACATCAACATCTCGCAGTGGCGGCGGCGCAAGCTGGAGGAGTACCCGTCCGACGAACTTCCCGAGGTCGTCACCCATCACGAGACGGTGACGTCCGACGTGCACGAGGAGCTGGAACGGGCGCTGCAGGAGCTGCCCGAGCGCATGCGGGCCGCGATCGTCCTGCGGTACTACGAGGACATGACCGAGCCGGAGATCGCGAAGACGCTCGGGATCAGTGTCGGCACGGTGAAGAGCACGGTGTCGCGGGCGATGGCCAAGCTCAGGAGCGCGCTGGGGCTTCCTCGTTAGCCCCAGCGGTGGCGCACGGACGGACGACCTGGCGGATCTTGCGCAGGCTGTTGAGGAACTGCTCCAGCTCCGGACCCTCCAGCAGGCCGGTGAAGCAGTCGTCGATGTCCTTGAGGTGCTGCGGCAGCACGGTCTCGAGCCGTTCGAGCCCGGTGGGGGTGAGGGTCGCGTACGACGCCCGGCGATCGGTCGAGCAGGCCTCCCTGGTCGCGAGGTTCTCGCGTTCGAGCCGGTCGACGACCCTGGTCACGCCGCTCGTCGACAGCCCGGTCTGGGCGGCGAGGTCGCTCATCCGCAGTCGGTGTCCGGAGGAGCGCGCCAGGCGCATGAGGCACTCGAAGTCGATCTCCGACAAGCCTGCGGCGCTCATTACGGGGTTGAACCTGTCCATCAGGCCGGCGTGCACCTCGGTCAGCAGACCGATGGCCGTGAGCCGGGAGTCGTCGAAGTTCGCCACGTGGAACACCATACCTGATGATTAGTTGACGCGAGGAATATTCCTTGTGTAGACATTTGTTGCCGCAGACATCCACGCTGGAACTGCTTCCCTGAGGAGAACCCAATGAGCACCCGTACCTGGGAGTCCCTGACCATCCCGGCCGCCGGCACCTACAACATCGACGCCGCGCACACGCACATCGGCTTCGTGGCCAAGCACATGATGGTCACCAAGGTGCGCGGCAACTTCGGCAAGTTCAGCGGTTCCATCACCGTCGGCGAGACGCCGCTCGAGTCGAGCGCGGAGCTCACCATCGACGCCGCGAGCATCGAGACCGGCATGATCGACCGGGACAACCACCTGCGCAGCGACGACTTCCTGTCCGTCGAGAAGTTCCCGGCGATCACCTTCAGGAGCACGCGCGTCGTCGGCCACTCGGGCAGCGACTTCACCGTCCTCGGCGACCTGACCATCCGCGAGGTCACCAAGCAGGTCGAGCTCAAGGTCGAGTACGGCGGCGTCGGCAACAACCCGTGGGGCGTCCAGGTGTGGGGCTTCTCGATCACCACCGAGATCGACCGTGAGGCGTTCGGCCTTACCTGGAACCAGGCGCTGGAGACGGGTGGCGTCCTGGTGGGCAAGAAGATCAAGATTGAGATCGAGGGCGAGGCCAACCCGGCCGCCTGAGTTATCCACAGGCTCGGAGGCCCGTCCGAGCTGGACGGGCTTCGTCCACAGCCGGTTACCCACAGGCTGTTGATAACCTTTGGTGAAGGCGGCGAGCCGAATCGCTTTGCCGCCTTGCCGGAAGGCCGGTACGCTGTCCTGAGCCACGACGGCACCAGGAGGATTCGCCTAGTCAGGTCTATGGCGCCGCACTGCTAATGCGGTTTGGGTTTACCGCCCATCCGGGGTTCAAATCCCCGATCCTCCGCAGGTAGAAAGGCCCTTTCCCGAGAACCGGGGAAGGGCCTTTCTGATCTCTGCGGGCGTCTGGGTTGCAGTTCGGGTTGCAGTTGTCCTCAGGACGATCCCCAGAGCCTGGCTCCCATGCGTTCGCTCGCGTCCTTCATCTGGAGGGTTGCCACATGGGTGTAGCGCTCTGTGGTGGTGACCCGGGTGTGGCCGAGGATCTCCTGTACGACTCGGATGTGGATGCCCTGCTCTATCAGCAGGGTCGCCGCTGTGTGCCTGGCGTCATGGACCCTCGCGTCTCGGACGCCGGCCTGCTTGAGGATGGCCTTCCACTGCTTCCAGTCCTCCGTACGCTCGATCGGGCCGCCGTACTTCGTCGTGAAGACCAAATCGTGATCGGTCCACCTGCCCCCGGCCCTCAGCCGTTCGGCGGCCTGGACCTTCTTGTGCGTGCGTAGCAGGGCCAGGAGTGCCGGAGGGCATTGCAGAGTGAGCTTGCCCTTGCCCTTGCGTGGTCGAAAGACGAGGCCCCCGCCGGTGCGCTTCGGACACTTGTCAGCGTGGCTCGCGCAGTCTTTCAGACACGGACGCTTGCAGCATCGGTGGGCGCGCTTCCTGCAGGTTGGCTGGCAGTCGCTTTCATGCCGGTGTTCTGTGCAGTTCTTCTTGCACGCCTTGCGGTGCCACTTCTCTCCACAGGCGTGCGGATCGTCGCAGCCGTGCTGCCATTCAGACCGCTGGATCTGAAACCACGCCCGTTCGCTGGCTCACAAGTTCTGGAAGGGCTCGGCGTAGACGAACTCGCCGCGCATCTCGGGCGTGTAGTTCGTGAGAGTACGGACCTGGAAGTGTGGTCCCCATGAAGCGTCCGGCGGGATGATTCCATACTCCTCGGCGGGGCGGAAACCGAAGCGCGGGTAGTAGTCGCGGTGGCCGAGAAGCACGACCAGCGGTTCGCCGAGGGCTTCGGCAGCTCCAAGGACCGCGTGCATGAGGGCGTGGCCGACGCCGCGCCGTTGGAAGGCCGGGAGCACTCCGAGCGGCCCGAGGCCGAGCACCGGATACGAGCCGGCCGACGCCCTGCTGCAGACGACGTGCCCGGCGACCATCCCGCTGGGATCCGTCGCAACCAGGGACAGTTCAGGGATCCACCCCTCGCACGCGCGCAGCGCGTCGACCAGTCGGGCTTCCGCATGTCCGGGCGAGTCCGCCGCGCGGGCGAAGGCGGCGGCGTGAAGGTCGCGGATGTATGGGATATCGGCTGGAGATTCACGACGTATCAGCACTTCGCCAGATTTTCTGCGCGGGGTCCGGCCTGTCAATCAAATTAAACGGAGCGCACCCAGAGGAATCAGGCAGGTGTTGTCTCTGCTGCTTATGCTCCGACATGGCCCTCCGCGATGGCGGCGCGCGGCCCGTCTGCGCTGGAGGCAGCCCTCGCCGGAATCAGCGTCGTCGTCCTCCTGCCCGCCGACGAGACGACGGCGCAGGCCATGGAGCGCCTTCGCCGCCAGCCCGGCGGCATTCTTCGCGCGATTGGTTGACGCGGCCGAGCACGGTGGCCCTTGGCAGCCAAACCCGCGAACTGGCACCCCCTCCCGAGACCCGCAGCAGCGTAATGCGGTAGCTGACGCGAGTCCGGTGGCAGCCGAAGGGTCAGGGCGGCGGGGGGACACCAGGGCCGCGAAGTGGCCCCACAGCGGGCCGAGCTCCTGCAGCTGACCAAGCGTGTGCACGCGATCGACAAGTCGGCCCCGGTCGCCGGCAAGCTGGTGAGCCGTACCGTCCAACGGGCGATCGAACGCGAGGCTCGACCGGGAGAGGAAACCACCACCACCTGAGCCGGTGCGGACATCGACGCGCCGAGGTCGAAGCCGCTGACCTTGGTTGTCTTCCAGGTGTGGTCACCTGTCCTCTGACAGCCGTTGCCGGGCCGACGCCCGCAGCTGCGTCTGCATCATCGGCGAAGGTACAACGAACCGCCTGTGGCTCGGATAATGCGATCATGGAATCCGTCGATGAGTGGGATCGACACTTGGGCTGGACGTTCGAGTTGATTTCGGATGATCCGGTTCGGCGTAAGCGGGCGCGCAGTCGGCTGAGCGTCACTCAAGATCGCCGTAGTGGGGCTTTACATGCCTTCAACGAGGTGTGGCGAGAAAGGGTTGTCGGCCACGGATCAGGCGGCCAGCCGATACATCGCAGAGCGGCAGATGACACTGCCGGATGCTTTGTGGGAGTTCATTCCCCCTTGGTCCTACGCCGATTGGGCCGGACTGAAGTATGTCCTGCTCTATCTCGAGTGGGAGGCCCAGTACCCGGACGAGTGGATGGCCTCAGCTAAAAGCTGGGGGACGAAACACGGTCTGTTGCACGATCTGGCCAGGGCCGTGCCATCTCTGGCGACCGAGGTGATTGATCAGCTGGTTGACTTGATCGGCCTTGCCGTACGGCGTGAACACCGGTGTGAAGACGTGGGATATGCCGTTCTGGCGAGGGCGGTCGGTGGATCGCGGTTACGTCGCCTCCTGCTGGAACTCTCCGATGATCCTGATGAGGGTTTCCGCTCGCGGGCCCGGTACCTCCTGTGGTTGTTGGACCACCCTGAGGCGCCCAAGCCCAAAGTAGGTCAGTGGAAGGCGTGGTTGAGAAGCCAGAAAGCGGAGCCGAACCTGGCGCCTGAGCACGACCCGTACGGGCGGGGCCAGGAGGCGGCGGTGGTGAAGGCCGGGCCGCTGTCGACTTACGTGGGGCGGCGGCCGGGCGCTTGCGAGTCAGCATGCCGGAACCGCTGGGCCGTACGGCGAGCATGCCGGCACGGCGACCAACGCGCTCCAGCGGCTCATGTCGCGCCTCGACGACGGCCGGGTGGTTGAGCAGGGCCGCGCGCACCCGACCCGGCTGGTTGCACGGGGGCGGTGATTATGGTTGGCGATCATGAGTGAGATCAGGCTGCGGGACTGGCTGCCGCAGGATGCGCCGTTCGTGCTGGAGGCGTTCGCGGCACAGGACATGAGTGCTCAAGCGGCGGGCCCGATCACGACGACGCAGGACGCGTTGCGGTGGATCGATCAGTGGTCAGGGCTGGAGAACGGGCATGCGTTCGCGATCGTCGCCGGAGACAGGGTCTGCGGCAACGTGGCGGTGACCGGGATCGACCGGCATGACAACGGTTGGGTGTCGTACTGGACGGCCCCACGGGTCAGGGGCAAAGGCGTCGCGTCCGCGGGGCTTCGGCTGCTGACCGAGTGGGCCTTCGCCGAACGCGGCCTGTTCCGGCTGGAGTTGGGGCATCGCGTCAACAACCCGGCCTCCTGCCGCGTGGCAACCTCGGCGGGGTTCCTCGTCGAAGGGCTGGAGCGGGCGAAACTGCGCTACGACGGAGTCCGCTACGACGTCGAGTTGCATGCACGTCTGGCCACGGACTGAGTTCGCGCCGCGACGTTGACGCCGCCTCGCCTCGCCGCGCCGGTCGCCGCCGCGCCGCTCCGGTCGCCAGCTCGTCCGCGCCCGCTGGACAGTGAGCTGGGCGAACGCGCACAGCTGAGACGCCAAGGCCCGCCGCTCCGCCGGCGGGCCTTCGTACGTTCCTGACACCTCCGCCCCTCGACCGTCCTTGCGGTCGGACATCTGGACGGTGCTGCCCGTCAGCAGGGGGCACTCCGCTGCTGGAGTCCAGCAGCACCCAGCGGCGTGGACGACTCTTTAGTTAAGCGAATATAATCGTTGTATGCCTATAACTGATCGGTCCGCCTCCGCCGCGGTGGCGCCGGCCGGGCTCAGCCCGCGGCGGCGGATGCTCATCCTGGCCATCTGCTGCATGAGCCTGTTCATCGTCGGCCTGGACAACACGATCGTGAACATCGCGCTGCCCGCCATCCGGCGCGACCTGAACGCCTCCGTCTCCGGCCTGCAGTGGATCATCGACGCCTACACGGTGGTGCTGGCCAGTCTGCTCATGCTTTCCGGCTCGACCGGTGACAGGATCGGGCGGCGCCGGACGTTCCAAACAGGGCTGATGCTGTTCACGCTGGGCTCGCTCATGTGCTCGCTGGCCCCCAGCCTGGGCTGGCTGATCGCGGCGCGGGCGCTGCAGGCGGTGGGCGGGTCGATGCTCAACCCGGTCGCCATGTCGATCATCACGAACACCTTCACCGAGCCGCGCGAGCGGGCCAGGGCGATCGGCGTGTGGGGCGGCGTGAGCGGCGTCAGCATGGCGCTGGGCCCGCTGGTGGGCGGCGCGCTGGTCGGCACGGTCGGCTGGCAGTCGATCTTCTGGATCAACATCCCGGTGGGTGTGGCCGCGTTCGTCCTGTGCGCGCGGTTCGTGCCCGAGTCGCGCGCGCCGCGCCCGCGCCGGGTGGACCCGGTCGGTCAGGTGCTCGTCATCGTGCTGCTGGCGACCCTGACGTTCGGGCTGATCGAGGCGCCGGGGGCCGGCTGGGGCTCGCCGCGCACGCTGGCCTGCTTCGCGGTGGCGGCGCTCGCGCTGGCCGGTCTTGTTCGCTACGAGCTGCGTACCGATGAGCCGCTGATCGAGCTGCGCTTCTTCCGCAGCGTGCCGTTCGCGGGCGCCACCGTGGCCGCCGTGTGCGGGTTCGCCGCGCTCGGCGGCTTCCTGTTCGTCAACACCCTCTATTTGCAGGACGTGCTGGGCCTGTCCGCTCTGCACGCCGGCCTCTACACGTTGCCCATGGCCGTGCTGACCGTGCTCTGCTCGCCGCTGGCCGGCCGGATCGTGGCGGGCGCCGGGACCCGGGTGCCGCTGCTGGTGGCCGGCTTCTCGATCGGGGCCAGCGGCCTGATCATGACCGGCCTGGCGGCGGACACGTCGATCTGGCGGTTGGTGGCCGCGTACATGCTGTTCGGGCTCGGCTTCGGCATGCTGAACGCGCCGATCACCAACACCGCCGTGTCGGGCATGCCGCGCGCGCAGGCCGGGGTGGCGGCGGCGGTGACCTCGACCAGCCGGCAGATCGGGCAGACGCTCGGCGTCGCGGTCATCGGCGCGCTGGTCACCTCGGCGGTGGCCGGGCCGTTCGCCACCGGCTTCCCCGCCGCCAGCCACGTCGGCTGGTGGATCATCACAGGATGCGGCCTGGCGATCGTCCTGCTCGCTATCCTGACCACCACCGGCTGGGCCCGCCGCAGCGCCGCGCGCACCGCCGAACGGCTGGCCCACGCGCAGGAGGGAACATGAGCGACACCAACGAGCAGCAGGAGACGGTGGCCCGGGTCTGGGCCGCCATGTCCGACCTGGTCCTGCGGCAGGAGAACCGCCGCAAGGAGGTGGCCGACACGCTCGGCATGAGCTTCTTCCGCGTCAAGGCGCTGCGCCGGCTGCTGGTCGGGCCGATGACCATGCGGGAGCTGACGGCCGAGCTGTCCACCGACAAGCCGTACACCACGCTGATGGTGGACGACCTGGAGCAGCGCGGCTACGTCACCCGCAGCGTCTCCCCGGACGACCGTCGCATCAAGATCGTCGCGCTGACCCCGCCGGGCACGGCGGTCGCCGAGCAGGCCCAGCGCATCCTGGCCCGCCCGCCGCGCTCCCTGCTGGCCCTCGACCCAGAAGACCTGGCCACGCTCGACCGCATCATGGCCGGGCTCAGCACCCCGGAGGAGCAGGCCGCGGGCCGGCCGTGAGCTACAGGTCGAGCGCCGCGTCGGCGTCGAGCGGGAGGACGGGCCGCTTACCGCCGCTTCGCGAAGTCCCCTCTGACAGCCGCTGCCGGGTCGATTCCCACGCTTTCCAGTGGCATGCGGTCATGTGCGCGGTCTGATCTAGGCTGCTGAGCATGGCCAAGATTCATCCGGGGGCGACTCTGACGCCGCACTTCCGGGATTTCCTGCCCGAATGGGTGGCGCGGCAGCCGTGGTACCTGGGGGAGAGCGTTCCTTCCCTGGCTCCGGTGGGGTACTTCCGGTTCGAGGATCCTGCCGGCGAGGTCGGTGTCGAGACGCATCTCGTGAGCGACGGCTCGGCGCTGTATCAGGTCCCTATGACGTACCGTGGCGCTCCCATCAACGGCGGTACGGAGCAGGCGCTCATCGCAACGGCCGAGCACAGCGTGCTGGGAACCCGGTGGATCTACGACGGGGAGAAGGACCCGATCTGGGCCGGCGAAGTGCTGCGTCTGATCCACGCCGAAGGGGTTTCGGAACCGAGCGGTAAAAGGGGTGTGGGTGAGGCTCAGGCCCGAGGGCGTCGCGTAACGCAGGACGATCTGACTGACGTAAGGATCGAGTTGCGGCGGGTGCTGGTCACGGGTGATCTTCCCGACGAACCCGGCACCATCGGCCTGATGATGGGAACCTGGCGTCCGAACGGCTCTGATGCGCCCGCCGAAACCGGCTGCCTCGCCACAGTCCGCAGCGACCCAGAGCCGCAGTAGGCTTCCGAGCCCCCGCCATGACGGTGGGGGTTCGGCGTTTCCGACGACGCCGAGGTCGCCGGCACCTGGGCGAACAAGCCGACCCGTCGTACCTTGCGAGTCACACGGAAAGAGGTTCGTCGCGATGAGTGCGCAGTACGCGTGGTCTGAACGCCTTCCTGCAGTGGCTGAGGGGCTCGAACGCTCGGCGGTCAGTCCGCTGGGCGATCTGCATCCTCCGGCCGCTGAAGCGGAGGTCTGCCGGCTTGAGGAGAGGCTGGGTCTGGAGCTGCCGCACAGTTATCGGCAGTTTCTGCTGTTCGCCGACGGGTGGGGCAGTGATGATGATTGCTGTCTGCTGCGCGTCCACGAGGTCGGGTGGCTGCGTGATGTCGATCCCATGATCGCGGAGATCTGGTCAGGGCCCAAGCCCGAGGACGCGTGGAGTGTGCCTGACGAGCTCTACTTCGTCTACGGGCAGGAGCAGGACTCCATCCATTACCGAAGGGAGTACGTGCCCGACACCCTTCTGGCCGGGTACTGGGACGACGGGGTGGCTCTGCTCAATCCGCACGTCCGTACGGCTGAAGGCGAGTGGGAGGCCTGGTATCTCGCGCCGTGGAAACCCGGCGCCACGCGGTACCGGTCTTTCTGGGATCTTGCGATGGACGAGTTGGAGTTGCGGTTCAGGGGTTCTGCTGGTCGTGGCGGGACTGGTTCTTCTCCTGGATGACGGCGTGGGCGTCGGCGATCGGGCCGAGGTGGGTGAGTTTGTCGGGGTTGACGAGGGAGCGGATGGTGTGGATGCGTCCGTCCAGGATGTCGAGTGTCCAGACGATGACGATGCGGCCGTCGCGGTCGCGGATGATCGCGCCTGGCTGGCCGTTCACCTCGTGCGGCTCCAGCACCGCGCCGATCCGGGCGAACGGCGGGATGGCGACGGACAGCACCCGGGCGACCCTCGCGTCGCCGAAGAGGGGAGCGTGCTCCCGATCTTTTTCGGTGTCAAGGTGACGATCATCGAGCCCGGCGGCTTCGCCACCCGGGACGGCAACAACCCCGACCCGCTCGCCAACGGCCACCTGGCCGACCTCGACCCCGCGTACGACGGTCTGCGTCAGCGGCTCGGGGGGATGGCGGGGAAGATGCCCGCGGGCGACCCGGCCGCCGCGGCGCAGGCCCTGCTCAAGCTCGTGGACACCGACAACCCGCCGCTGCGGCTGCTGTTCGGCAAGGGCTTCCACCCGCTGATCGAGCGGGCGTACGCCGACCGGCTCAAGACCTGGTCCGACTGGCAGGACCTCTCGGCCGAGGCGCACGGCGACCTCGAAACTCGTAGTTGAGGCGCCGCGCGACCGGCGAGTGGGTCGCCCGCGCGACCCGCTCGGATCGGGCTGTCACATGGCAGGCGGACGGCGTGTGCGTGTCGTGCCTGCGGTTCTCCACCTGACCGTCATGTCATGCCGGCGGGATCGGTCATCGGGTACGGGACAGACACAGCACGTCGGCCTGCTCATCCGGGTCTTCGCTGGTCCATTGGCTGACCGTGGACTCGTTCTGGGCGCACAGTGCGTTGTCCGGCGAATCCAGCTCCGCACGGGTGGCGACGGTCCTCTTGGTGACCTTCCAGGCGGCGGTCGCGTCGGCACACGGGACCACCTGGTAGCCCGTGGCGTCGCCGCCGGCGCAGTCGTTCACTTGCGCGGTTCGGTAGAAGTCGTTTCCCGAGGAACTGATCGCGGCGGCTTCGGATTCGTCTTTGGCGAGTTGCTCTGCTGTCGCGGTATCGGTCCAGGCCAGGCAGTAAACGGTCGTCCGGCCATTGGTCTTCGTTCCTGAGTAGGCGGTGGTCGTCTCGCCTTCGGCGCAGATGTCGCTCTGCTCCATTCTGGCGTTGTAGGCGGCCATGTTGATGTAGGTAGAGACGTGCGTGATTTTTCGGATCGCATTCTCGTCTGTACAGGCGACAATTTTGTGCTCGCTGTTCAGGCAGTCTCCGGGTTCGGCGTCGTCGGGCATGCCGTTCTGGTCCTGCATCTCAGCCGAGACGACGGTGTCCGTGGCTTGGCGAAGTGCCGTGCCGGAGGCGTACAGATATCCTCCGACCAGAACGACAATGCCAAAGGCGATGAGTGCGATCCCTGGGGGGCGAAGCCATATACGGCGGGACACTCGGAGGGCTCCTCTCGCCATTCAGCCACGGTTTCATGCAGTTCAACGCGCAGCCTCGCAGAAAACGTCGAAACCACTATGCCGTACCGCTTCTGTAACACGGAAGGGCGATTATTTCGGGTTCCAGGAGCGGGTGCAGAGGACGAGGCGGTAGCCGTCAGGGTCGGTGACGGTGACGCCGTGGACGTCCCAGTAGGGGTTGTGGGCGGGAACGCGGGTGCCTCCCGCGGACAGGAGCCGGTCGAGCAGGGTCTGGTCGACGGGGCCGGCCAGGTAGAGGACGAGGAGGTCCTCGACGGTGGGGGTGGGCTCCAACGGGGCGTCGGGGTCGTGGGTGAGTTCGAGGTGCCAGGCGCCGTCCGCGGGCCCGACCATGAGGAGGTCGTGCTCGCCGGGGACGTGTTCGGTGGTGCGCCACAGAACCTTCAGGCCCAGCCCTTGGACGTAGAAGGTCTCGGCGGCGGCCAGGTCGCGGGAGGGGCGCGCGATGCGGATGCGGACGGAGGCGTCGATCATCGGCGCTCGTCCGTTCCCGCGAGCTTGGCGGTGGCGATGGCGACGCGGTTCCAGGTGTTGATGGCGAAGATGACGGCGAGTACGTGGGCCAGCTCGGCCTCGTCGAACTGGGCGGCGGCTTCGGCGTAGACCTCGTCGGGGACGCCCGCGTCGGCGATCAGGGTGACCGCTTCGGTCAGTGACAGCGCGGCCTGTTCCCTGGGGGAGAAGAAGTGCTTTGCCTCGCGCCAGACGGCGATCATGTGGAGGCGAAGATCGTCCTCACCCGCCTTGCGGGCGTCGCTGACGTGCATGTGCAGGCAGTAGGCGCAGCCGTTGAGCTGGGAGGAGCGGATCTGGATCAGCTCGACCAGGGCGGGGTCCAGGCCGTCGCGGGCGGCGGCGTCGAAGCCGATCAGGGATCTGAACGCCTTCGGGGCGCCGGCGGCGAAGTTGAGCCGGGGTGCGGTGGTGATCGTCATGCGCACTAATCTATGGAGCCCATAGACCGCTCAGGAGGTGCATTCCGCTGTCGGAATCTTGGGCCAATTCCGCGCAGCGCATCAGTTCTGACCTGCATCTCGAGCTGGACGGGTCCGGATCGCGGCGAGGGGCTCTCGGGCGGGCGCTGCGGGAGGCGATCCAGGACGGGCGGCTCGCCCCGGGGGTACGGCTGCCCTCTTACCGGTCACTCGCGGCCGACCTCGGGATCGCCAGGAACACGGTCGCCGCCACCTACGCCGAACTGGTCGCCGAGGGCTGGCTGACCGCGCGGCAGGGCTCGGGAACCCGGGTCGCCGAACGCGCGGCTCCCGCCAGGACGGCGCGGGTGCCGAAGAAGCCGCGGGCCGTGGCCTCCGCCCCGGTGCACAACCTGTCGCAGGGGCAGCCGGACGCGTCGTCGTTCCCACGGAACGCCTGGTCTGCCTCGACCCGCCGGGCTCTCGCGGCCGCGCCGAACGACGCGTTCGGGCCGGGTGATCCCCAGGGACGGATCGAGCTGCGCACCGCGCTCGTCGACTATCTGGCCCGTGTCCGCGGGGTGCGGGCCGTCCAGGAACGCATCGTGATCTGCGCTGGTTTCGCCGACGCGCTACGCCTGCTGTTCGGTGGTGGCGTGCTGCGCGGCACGCCGGCCGTCGAAGCTTATGGGCTGGCGTTCCACCGTGCCCTGCTGGCCGCCGACGGGGTCCGTACGGTGCCGCTCGGCCTGGACGACCGCGGCACCAGAACCGAGGATCTGGCCGGTCAACGTGGCGTCCGCTCGGTGCTGCTCACCCCCGCACACCAGTTCCCCATCGGTGGTCCGCTCACCCCGGCACGTCGCAACGCCGCCGTCGACTGGGCGCGCGAGCGCGGCGGCGTCGTGATCGAGGACGACTACGACGGCGAGTTCAGGTACGACAGGGAACCGGTGGGCGCGGTCCAGGCGCTCGATCCCGAGCACGTCGTGTACGTCGGCTCGACGAGCAAGAGCATCTCGCCCGCCCTCCGGCTCGGCTGGATGGTGCTCCCCGAACGCCTGGTCGATCCCGTTCTGGCGGTGAAGGGCCGGCGGGAACGCTGGACCAGCGTCGTCGACCAGCTCACGTTCGCCGACCTGATCGTCTCCGGCGCCTATGACCGGCACATCCGCCGGATGCGCCAGCGTTACCGCGAACGCCGCAACCGTCTGGTGCGGGCCCTCGCCGACCAGGCTCCGCACATCGAGGTGGCAGGCATCGCCGCGGGCCTGCACGCCGTCCTGCGCCTGCCGGCCGGCACCGAGGCCGCCACCTTGAAGGCCGCCGCCTGGCGTGGCGTGTCCCTCGACGGCTTGGCCGGCTTCCGTCACCCCGACAGCCCCGTCCACCTTGAGGGCCTCGTCGTCGGGTACGCGACTCCGTCCGACCACGCCTATGCCGCCGCCCTCGCCGCCCTCTGCGAGATCCTTCCTCCGAGCTCTTAGTGAGGTCCGCGGGGGCGGGAAGCCGCGAGGGCGGTGAGAGCGATACCTGAGACGGGGATGCCGGTGGCCGACCGGAGTCCGTCCGTGACGGCGCCCGGGGAGGACGGATGGCCCGCTTTGGCGACGGTGACGAGCAGGGCCAGGCCCATGGCGCCACCGACCTGCTGGGCGGTGCAGGCGACCCCGGAGGCGATGCCCTGGTCAGTAGGAGCGGCGCTCCGGGTACGCGGCGCTGCCCGGCGTGTGTTGCTGCAGGAAGGTTCGGGCCACCGTTTGGGGTTGGGCGGCGTTGGGGCTGAGCCAGAAGCCCAGGTGGTCCTCGTTGTCCATCCAATGGTGGCGGGCGCCGGGGATTCGGGCGGCCGCGTTCTGGCCGTCCTCGAACGGTACGTCGCCGTCCTGCCTGCCGTGGATCACCAGCGTCGGGGCCTTGATCTGGTCCAGTGGTGGGGCGCCGCGCCGCGCCTGGGCGGTGTCGTTGTCGGTGCCCGGCCAGCGCTGCTCGTACGGGAACGTGGTTTCGAACATCGCCTCGAAGAACGTCCGTACTCGGGGTGTGTTCATGATGGACGAGAGCCGGGCGGACCGCTGTTCCTCGTCGAAGGTGCTGGTCTCGTCCAAGGTGGACGAGACGATGGTCTCGAACGAGAGCATCTTCGTCAGCCGGGTGAGCTTCTGCACGACGGTGTTCAGGAACGTGCGGCGCAGGGACGAGCTCGGCTCGCCGGGGGGCAGTTGCTTGCTCACCCCGCCGATGGAGACCAGTGCCCAGACGCGGTCCGGATGGCGGGCCGCGAAGGTGTAGGCCACCGGGCTGCCGGCCGAGACGGCGAGGACGCCGACCCGGTCGATGCCGAGCTCGTCCAGCAGGGCGGCGAGGAGGTCGGCCTGTTCCTCGTTGGTCCGGCCGCTGGTCAGGGGTGTGCCGAGGAAGCCGGGACGTGAAGGGCTCAGGAGGCGGAAGCCGTCCTGCTGCAGCCAGCTCGCGAACAGGCGTCCCTGGTCGGCTCCGCCCAGCCCGGGATGGACGGACAGTACGACCGGGCCCGTCGTGCCGTACATGTCGTACTCGATGGGGCCGCGCGCGGTCTGCGCGGTCCGCAGGTCGATCTGGACGCCGGGGAGGAGCTCACGGCGTGGCCCGGTGTCGATGCCGCCGTCCCAGACGAGCAGGCCGGCGAGCGCCACGAGCGGGATGCCGACCGCTACGGCGAGCACCATGCTGATGATCTTGATGACTCGACGTTTCCTCATGCCGGTCATGCTCGTCCGGATGACGGCGGGGGTCGTCGTGCGGGCGGAGTCTCTTGGAGCTACCGCACCGGGCCGAGCGGGCTGCGACGCCGGTAGTAGACGACGGTCAGGCCTCGGCGGTGACCGTGAGGAAGATACCGAAGTGGCGGCCCGTCATGCCCTTCTCCCTGGTCAGCCCGAACGCGTACCGGTCGACGGTGGTCTCGGCCCGCGCCCGCAGCACGCCGTCCTCGACGGTGAGGGAGGTCAGCGTCAGGACGGTCGGACGGGTCACGCCACGGACCGTCAGCGTGCCGTGCACGCGCGCCGCGTCGGCCGACAGCTCGACCCGCTCCCCGCGGTAGACGATCTTCGGATGGGCGGCCGCGTCGAGGTACACGTCCGACTTGACCTTGTGGTCGCGCACCGCGATGCCGGTGGCGAAACTGTCCGCGCGGACGACCGCGTCGATCGTGGAGTCGGTGGCGGGCTCGGCGATCCGCACCTCGCCGTGGTCGAGCGCGAACGACCCGGCGACGGGAAACAGGCCGAACATGTGCCGGGTGGTGAACCGGATCTTCGTGGCTTCGGGGACGATCCGGTACACGCCCGGCGTGGCGTTCATGGAGGACGTCATGAAGATCACGCTACGGACCAGAACAAACCGCCACCAGCCGGTTGGCTGCCGCTACGAGGGTGTACGTAGATACACCCCGAGTGGACGAAATAACGGTGTATAGCCGACCATGGGGCGATGTCGCTCCGCGAGGCTGATGTGTTCGAGAGTTGCAGGGGGCGTCTGGAGGCGATCGCCTACCGGCTGCTGGGGTCGGCAGGGGACGCGGAGGACGCGGTGCAGGACGCGTACCTGCGCTGGCACGCGGCCGACCGCGAACGGATCGAGACGCCAGAGGCGTGGCTGACGAAGGTGCTCACCAACCTCTGCCTCAACCGGCTCACCTCGGCGCGGGCCAGGCGGGAGACGTACGTCGGGCAGTGGCTGCCCGAGCCGGTGCTGGACGGCGACCGCATGCTCGGCCCCGCCGACACCTTCGAGCAGCGCGAGTCGGTGTCGATGGCGATGCTCACCCTGATGGAGCGGCTGTCGCCCAACGAGCGCGTCGTGTACGTGCTGCGCGAGGCGTTCGGGTACGCCCACCGCGAGATCGCGGAGATCCTCGACCTCACCGAGTCGAACTGCCAGCAGATCCACCGGCGCGCCAAGCAGCATCTCGCCGCCGAACGACGCCGTACGGAGGTCGACGCGGCCGCCGCGCGGAAGATCGTGGAGGAGTTCCTCGCCGCGGCCCTCAGCGGCGACACCCAGCCGCTGATCAGGCTGCTCGCGGACGACGCCGTCAGCGTGGCCGACGGCGGCGGGAAGGTCGTCGCCCGCCGCACGCCGATCCTCGGAGCGCTGGACATCGCCATGTACCTGCGCGGCATGTTCCGGCCGAGCGACGCCAAGCGGGCCATCGTGGGCGGCGATCCGGTCTTCCACGCCGCCGTCGTCAACGGTGGTCCCGCCGTGCTGGTGGCGGTCGGTGAGCAGGTCGTCGGCGTGCTCTGCCTCGACGCGACGGCCGACGGCCTCGCCGCGGTCCACGTGCAGGTCAACCCCGACAAGCTGGAGCGCATCACGCGCCAGTGGACGGCCGCCGGGCCTCATCGCCCGATCCCCACCACATGGTGATGCACATCACACAAGGCACCTGTCAGGGATCGTCTGCCTACCCGGTTCATGAGGTGACAGCAACCTGACGGGAGGCACGCCATGAAACACCGCATCGTGGTCCTGGGGGCCGGGTACGCCGGAGCCATCGCCGCCGGTCGTCTCGCCAAGCGCCTGCACCGCGACGACGTCTCGATCACGCTGGTGAACGCCGGCACGGAGTTCGTCGAACGGGTGCGCCTGCACCAGCTCGCGAGCGGGCAGGACCTGCGGCCGCGTCCGCTGCGCGACCTGTTCGCGGGCACCGGTGTCGAGCTCAGGACCGCGCGGGTCGCCGCCGTCGACGTCGAGCGCAACACCGTCGACCTCGGCGACGAGACGCTCGGGTACGACACCCTCGTGTACGCCCTCGGGAGCACCGCCGCCGACCAGGGCGTCCCCGGTGTCGCGGAGTACGCCTACGACGTGGCGGGGAAGCAGTCCGCCCTCCGGCTCAGGGCGCGGCTCGGCGAGCTGGACGCCGGTGGCACCGTGCTGGTCGTGGGCGGCGGCCTGACCGGCATCGAGGCCGCCACCGAGATCGCCGAGGCCCGTCCGGACCTCAAGGTCGCCCTCGCCGCCGGCGGCCGCGTCGGCGGCTGGCTCAGCGACAAGGCCCAGCGGCACCTGCGCGGCGCCCTCGACCGGCTCGGCGTCACGGTCCACGACCACGCCGACATCGCGCGCGTCGAGGCGGACGGCGTCGTCACCGGCGCAGGAACGGAGATCGAGGCCCAGGTGACCGTGTGGACCGCCGGTTTCACCGTCCACCCGATCGCCGCCGCCACCACCCTGGAGGTGTCGGAGAGCGGCCGGATCGTCGTCGACGGCAGCATGCGCTCGGTCTCGCACCCCGACGTGTACGCCGTCGGCGACGCCGCGCTCGCCGAAGGAGCGGGCGGCGGGCAGCTGCGGATGTCGTGCGCGTCGGCCGGCCCGATGGCGTGGATGGCGGCCGACGCGATCGCCGCGCGCCTGACCGGCCGCGAGGTGCGCGAGACCACGATCGGCTACACCTTCCAGTGCATCAGCCTCGGCCGTCGTGACGGCATCATCCAGCGGGTCACCCCGGACGACCAGGTCACCTCGAGCGTCGTCACCGGCAGGACCGCCGCCCGGATCAAGGAGCTCGTCTGCGCGGGCGGCTTCTGGGGCGTCACCCAGCCGACCATGATGCTGCCGAGCCGCCGCCGCCACGTCGCGGTACCCGGGAGCAGCCCCGCCCGAGGATGAGGATTTAACGCGGTTGTCACAGAGGCGCGGGCAACCCGGTCTGTCCTGTGAGTAAGGTCGCCTGTGTGGTTTATGTCTTTTTGGGGGATCTGTGGTGAATGAGAGTTCTTCTCCGATCGAGCGTTTCATGGTGGCTCAGCAGGGCCTGGGGCAGCTGAGGGCCTGGGCGGCAGGCGCTCAGGCGCTCTCCCTGCTCGCCGTCGCGTACGAGCGAGGCTGGCTGAGCTTCCTCGCCGAGCCGCGCGAACTCGACGAGCTCGCGACCTTCTCCGGCCTGCCGACCGACCGTACGGAAGGAGTCGTGGCCGCGCTGGAGGCCCACGGCGTCGTCGAGCGGCATGTCGGACGGATCGCCCTGAGCCCGGCCTTCGAGGCGCTGGTCGCCGACGACGCGTGGCTGTACCTCGGCGACCGGCTCGGCGAGGCGGCGACGATGACCCGGCTGGTCCGCGCCGCCGTCGAGGACGCCGACGGGGTGACGCTCGGCGACGCCGACGCGCTCGCCATCGCCAGGGCCGCCGGCGGACGTCCCACGCCGGTCTCCCGGGCGGTCTACGAGCGGCTCTACGACCAGATCCCGGAGTTCGCCGACACCATCCGCGAGGGACTCCTGCTCGACGTGGGCTGCGGGATCGCCGCGGGGGCGCTGACCACGGCGACCATGTACCCGAAGGTGCGCTCGGTGGAGCTCGAGATCGTGCCCGCCGTGGCGGCCGAGGCGCGGGCGCGGGCCGAGGCGCTCGGGGTGGCCGACCGCGTCGACGTCCGCTGCATGGACGCCCGCAAGTTCGACGAGCGGGACGCCTTCGACGCGGCCCTGTGGGCGCAGCCGTTCTTCGCCGAGTCGGCCAGGCCCGAGACGCTCGCCATGATCCGGCGGGCGCTCAAGCCCGGCGCGATCCTGATCATCCAGGAGATGGACCGTGAGCCGGCGGACGACGCCGAGCGTCCGGCCTTCGCCGTCCGCAAGCTGGTGTACGAGAACCTCGGCGCCCGGTTCGCGTCGACCGCCGAGCAGCTCATCGAGGAGGCGGAGGCGGTCGGGTTCGAGCTCGACCGGCTGGCCGTCACCGACTTCGGCCGGATCGTGATCATGCGCCGGCCCGCCGACGGCTGAGGCTCACGACATCGGGGCGACCACGTCCGGCAGGAGGGTGAACGCCGGCACGTGACGCGGGCGGAGCTGCGCGAAGTCGCGGTGGTCGAGCGTCGCGATGTGGGTGACCGCCAGCCGCTCGGCGATCGCGGCGACGGACACGTCGGCGGGGTCGAGCCCCTTGTGCAGGTGGGCGAGTTCGGCCATGCGGTGCACGTCCTGAGGGATCAGGTTCACCAGCTCGAACTCGTCGGTCACCTGGTCGAGGAACTCGGCGTGGACCGCCGCCCCCAGGTGCCGGCTGATGATCCAGCCGGCCTCGATCAGCACCGTGGACGGCAGGAGCAGCGGCCCCTCCAGCGTCCTCAGCAGCCGTACGCAGGTGACGTGATGCTGGTCGTCGCGGTCGACCACCGCGACCAACGGCCCTGTATCAAGAAGAACAGCGGTCACACTGGTCGATTGAACCGCTCGGCGAGCAGATCTTCGACCCGTTCGGAAAGATGGCCGTCGCCGGACGCGCCGATCCCGGCGAGCGCCAGGCGCCGCCGTACCGGAGGCTCGTCGTCGTGCGCGGCGGCGAGCAACTCCGTCTCGGCCCGCCGCAGCAGGCGGCGGGCCTGTTCGGGCGACAACCGGTCAACCAGCCGGTGCAGCTCCTCGTGCGCGGAGGTCATGGTCGAGCAGTGTACGGCCGCCGCCGCGCCACGAGCACGGCGATCAGCAGGTACGGCAGCGTGAGCAGCGCGAACAGCACCCCATGGGTGGCGTACGGCGAGGCCGCCCCGTAGGTCGCGTACACGCCGAGCGTCACCACGTTGGCGCCGATGCCGCCGAGCGAGGTCACGGTCGCCCGCGCCGGACCGGTGATCCGCTCCTGGAGCCGCACGTCGGCCAGTACCCCGGCGAGCTGGAAGGCCCCGAACGCGAGGGCGATCAGCACGAACCCCGCCGGATGCCCGGCGAGCGCTCCCGCGACCATGGCCGCCGCCGCGAGCCCGAGCATCAGCCCGTACGCGCGCGCCGGCAGGCGCTGGGCGGCGTCCCCGAGCAGGCCGCCCGCGGTGACGCCGAGCCAGACCAGCAGCACCACCAGCGGGACGGCGGTCTTCGCCACCCCCGTCTCCAGGGCGAGGTAAGGGATGTACTCCTCCAGCGCTCCCCAGATCGCCGTCACGAACGCCACGAGCAGCACCGCGTTCAGCACGCCGCGGTCCGCACGGGCCAGCGCGACGCCCTCCCTGAGGATCGTCAGGTAACGCCCTTCGCCCGCGGCGGCGGGCGTCCTGTGCTCGGGCAGCGTCAGCGCGACGCAGGCGCACGCCACGCTCGCGACGACGGTGGCGACGCCCACGGCCGGGTAGCCGCCGGCCGCGAGGACGGGAGCGGCGAGCCCGATGGCGGCCGCGTCGGCGACGAGGCCGAGTGAGGTGGCCCGGCCCATGACGCCCGCGTACCGGTGGGCCTGGCCGCGCCGTTCCAGCTCCTCGTAGGCGAGCGCCTCGTACGAGCCTGAGACGAGCGCGCCCTCGGCGCCCCACAGTACGAACCCCAGGGCGAAGGCCCAGTAGGACGGGAAAGCGACCCAGAGCGCGAAGCCGAGGCCGGCCAGCAGCGGGCCGAGGACGAGCAGCAACCGGCGGGAGACCGTGTCGGCCCACGCGCCGGAGGGGACCTCCAGCACCATGCCGGTCACGGCCCAGATCACGAACAGGGAGGAGGTCTCGGCGACCGAGAGCCCGGTGTCGTGGAACAGCAGCGTGTACACCGGGTAGATCAGCATGAATTCGCCCACGAAGGCGTAGGCGTAGAGCGACGCGACAAGCATGAGGCCTTCCAGCGGGGGACGGGACGGTGGGCTCCGAGTGCGCGTCGTCTCGGAGGTGCGCGCGTCCCGCGCGGGCCTCGGGTGATGGATCAATGTCGCCAGGTCATACCAGCGAGTCTAGAACGTGACGTCGCCCAGGCGCTCGTGAAAAGGACGGCGTTCCAGCGCTTCCAGCGTCCGTTCCAGCATCTGCTGCAGCGGCACGGGCAGCTCGTCGTCCAGCTCGTTCATGGCCCGCCTGGTGGCCTCCCACTCGGCCTCGATCAGGGGCAGTGCCGCGCGGGCCTTGTCGGTGAGGTGGACGATGCGATGGCGGGCGTCGGCGCCCGGCTCCAAACTGACGAACCCGCTGCGCCGCATCTGGACCACGGTCTGGCTCGCCGCCGAATGCGTCACGCCGATGGCCCGCGCGAGGTCGCGGATCGACATCGGGCCGTCCGCCACGAGGGTGCGGACGACGGGGGAGAAGCGCGGCCGGTATTCGGGCAGGCCGTGCCGCACGTAGACGTCGGCGATCGCGTCGTCCATCAACTCGTGGACGTGGCGCATCAGCGTCCCCAGACCGATCATGGGGGCCAATGTAGTGGCTGCGCCCGGCGCGGGCCTGGCGCAGGCAGGACGAGCACGCCGCCCGACCGGTGGAGACGGGGAAGGCCTACCCGCGCCGCGTCAGGCGCCGGCGCACCACAGGCTAGACGGGCCGGTCGTCGTCGCGGTCGAACGACTCCAGCACGCGTTCGACCGCGTCGCCCACGGGGCGCAACACCTGCGAGAACGCGTTGACCAGCGGACCGAAGATCTCACTGACCTCGGTCAGCAGGTTGGGACTCTTGTGTTCGGGAGGCGCCCAGCGCATGGCGTCCGCGCTCAGTGTCTCCCACTCGTCCACGACACCGTCGATGGCGTCGAGCACGTGGTCAGGATCGCTTGGCATGACCGTTCTCCGTGGATGATGGAGGGGTCGATTACCTTTCCACGGTACGTCAGGCCGGGACGGACACCCCAACGCCACCTCGGGTGGTGGCGCCGTACCGCTGCTTGTCGGCCTCCAGATCGAGCGGGCGGATACGCGTACGGCCGGCGATCACCTCGTCCGTGAGCAGCGCGGCCGGCACCAGCCACGACACCTCGAACTCCAGCCCGTCGGGGTCGTGCGCGTAGAGCGCCTTGGTGGTGCTGTGGTCGGACGCGCCGACCAGTGCGCCGAGCTCGGTCAGCTTGGCGGCGACGCGCTCCAGCTCCTCCAGGGTGTCGACCTCCCACGCCAGGTGGTAGAGGCCGACGGAGGTGCGGCCCGCCTCCGAGCGGGTCGCGTCCGCGCCGACCTGGAACAGGCCGAGGTCGTGGTCGTTCGCCGAGCCCGCGGCCTGGAGGAAGGCGGCGCCCGGCATGCTCATGACGACCTCGAAGCCGAGAGCCTCCCGGTAGAACGCGACGCTCTGCTCCACGTCACGGACGTACAGCACCGCGTGGTTGAGTCGCTGGACAGGCATGTTTGCCCCTTTCGACGGAATCCCCACCGTCAACTATATGAGCGTTCAACTACCCGGGAGGTTTTGCCCGGCGTCCGGAACACGCGGGAGCGGGGAGGGGGCGAACTGTCGGCCGCAGGCCGTACCGTTCTGCCGGTACCCGACCAAGGAGAGGCCGATGCACGACACCGAAGAGGCGCTGTTCCGGGCGGTTCACGGCATCGCGGGCAGGTTCGCCGGTCAGCCCGTGCCCGTGGTGATGGAGGCGTTGTTGCGCCAGCTGCCCAAGGCCCCGGGCCTCGAGGTGACGGAGCTCCGCAAGATCGCCGAGGAGATCAGCGTGGGGCGCGACCCCTCGGGCCTGTGACGGTCTGATCGCCGACGAGGGCCGGGGCCGATCCGATGTGGCACCGGCTCTCGGAACAGCGCGCGCTTCCGGTTAGCATTTCTGACATTCCGCCCACGCACGCGCTGGACCACTTGTTAGGAGTACGTCGGTGACGCTGGTCGCTGGGGTCGATTCCTCCACGCAGAGTTGCAAGGTCGTCATCCGGGAAGCAGAGACCGGCGCGCTGGTGCGTCAGGGCCGCGCCTCGCACCCCGACGGCACCGAAGTGCACCCGTCCCATTGGTGGACCGCGCTGCTGCGGGCCCTCGACGAGGCCGGCGGCCTCGACGACGTCGCCGCCGTGAGCGTCGCCGGCCAGCAGCACGGCATGGTGTGCCTCGACGAGTCCGGCGAGGTCGTCCGCGAGGCGCTGCTGTGGAACGACACCCGTTCCGCGGCCGCCGCCGAACAGCTGGTCGCCGAGCTGGGCGGCCCGCAGGCGTGGGCCGACGCGGTCGGATCCGTCCCGGTCGCCTCGTTCACCGTGACCAAGCTGCGCTGGCTGGCCGAGCACGAGCCCGACAACGCGCGGCGCACGGCCGCCGTGTGCCTGCCGCACGACTGGCTCACCTGGCGGCTCATGGGCGCGCTGGCGTCCGGGGTTCCGTTCGGGGTCGAGGCGTGGCAGGACGCGCCCCGTCCGCCCCTCGACCAGCTCGTCACCGACCGGGGCGACGCCTCAGGCACCGGCTACTGGTCGCCCGCGACCGGCGCCTACCGTACCGACCTGCTCAAGGCCGCCTTCGGGGCCGTTCCGCTGCTGCCCCGGGTGCTCGGTCCGGCCGAGGAGGCCGGTACGGCCGTGGCCGGCGGTCCCGGCGCGGTGCTCATCGCGCCCGGTACGGGCGACAACATGGCCGCCGCGCTCGGGGTGGGGGCGCGGCCGGGCGACGTCGTCGTTTCGCTGGGCACGTCCGGCACGGTGTTCGCGGTGGCGGGCGCGCCGAGCGCCGACGCCACCGGCGCCGTCGCGGGGTTCGCCGACGCCACCGGACGGTTCCTGCCGCTGGTGTGCACGCTCAACGCGGCCCGCGTCCTCGACGCCGCCGCCCGGATGGCGGGGGTCGGGCTCGACGAGCTGAGCGACCTGGCGCTGCGCGCGCCCGCCGGGGCCGACGGGCTGACGCTGGTGCCGTACCTGGAGGGGGAGCGCACGCCCAACCGTCCGACCGCGTCGGGCTCTCTGCACGGGCTCACCTTGGCGACCTCGACCCCGGCCCACCTGGCGCGGGCGGCCGTCGAGGGCATGCTGTGCGGCCTCGCCGACGCGCTCGACGCGCTCGACCTGCGGCCCGAGCGGGTGCTGCTGATCGGCGGCGCGGCCCGCTCGGAGGCGGTCCGCCGCATCGCCCCGACGATCTTCGGCGTCCCCATCACGGTGCCCCCACCCGGCGAGTACGTCGCCGACGGCGCCGCCTACCAGGCAGCCACCCTGGTGACGACCCCGGATCGGCGCTCGGAGGAGACGGAGACCTACGAGGCCGAGGCGATCCCCGAGATCCGCACCCGCTACACCCGCGCCACCGCACACATCCTCGACTGACCCGAGAGCCTAGGCTGCCGTGCGGCTGCTGAAGGCCGCGGTCACTCGTGCGCCGAGTGCTGCCGGCAGCATGGGGACGGCGGCGCACAGTACTTCGGCGGCCGGGGCGAACGCGGTCGCCTGTTTGATCGCGATCTGGGCCGCGCGGCCCTGGATCGCGTACGAGGCGTGCCCGAAGGCCGTGGCGAGGGCCGGGGCCAGGTCGGGGGCCTGGCCTGGCGTGTGGCGTACCTCGTCCTCCAGCCAGCGCAGGCCCGTGCGGGCCAGCTCGGTCTCCGCCCGGAACGTGAGCGCCTCGATCGCCTCGGCGGCCTCGCCGTCGTCGTACGGGCCGCACCGGCGCACCTGCGCCAGCGCCAGGGCGGCGACCGTGCCTGGGGCGGCGGGAAGCAGCCGCAGGTAGTCGCGCCGACGCGCGGCACTCTCCTCCGGTGAGGGGTCGATCATGTCGTGCAGCCGGACGAAGAACCGCAGATCAGGCGCTTCCCCACCGCGCAGGAAGCGGCGGAGACAGTGGTCGAGCAGCTCGCCCCGCGAGACGCGCCCGCGCCGGGGAGCGCCGGCAGGCGGCACCGCGGGCCCGCCCCCTACGGCGACGCCGGCGGCGAGCAGCCGCTGGAACAGGGCGAGCCACGGCGTGGGCGCGGGTTCGCACCGCTCGTCGCGCAGCTCGCGCCCGGCTCCCTCCGCCTCGAAGATCCGCGGCAGCATCGGGCCGAGCAGCGGGTCGGGGCTGACCGGCCCGGCCGCGAGCCAGGCGGCGACGAGCGGATCGTGCTCGGGCGGGGGAGCGCCGCACGCCCGCAGCAGCGCGAGCGCGAGCGGGGCGAGACGGTCGTCCGCCGTACGGATCTTCACGGCCAGCCGCGTCGCCACGTCTGCCTGGAAAGCGACAGGACGGGCGGCCAGCACACGGACCACGTGGGCCGGGTCGTACGCCCCCCAGCGAGCGGTGAACTCGCGGCGGCCCAGCCAGGCGGTCACGGCGGCGGGACTCGGCAGCGTCGCGGCGCCCGCGATCTGCAGCACCTCTCCCAGCCCGCCGATCCGGTCTCTTTCCCACCCGGACCAGGGGAGATCGTCGTCATCCCCGAAGTCCGGTCGAAGGCTCGCGCGCGCCTGCTTGCGGAACTCCGGCAGCCGCCGGGCGATCTCGGCCCGTTCGGCGTCGGTCAGCGAGAGCGCACGGCGGGCGAGACCGCCGGGCCGGCGCGCTTCGATGAGCTCCCGCACCGCACACCAGGCCGCCTCGGGGTCGCCCACCTTCGGTTCACCAGTCATGCGCCGCAGCGTAAAGATCGCCTCCGACAAACCCCGCCCTCACGAACACCGGCGGGCGTCCACGTCGCCACCGGACCGGACGTACGGGCGGATGTCCCTTTTGAGGGAAGGTGGGGGCCGAGCGGCGACCACCCGGCGCGGGCCGGTTTCGCCGCGTGCGCCGTGTTCGCCGTGGAAGGGCGTACGGGTGGGTGTTCGCGGGTGGGGGTGTGAGGTCAGGGTTGGGTCAGGGGTTTGTCGGGGGTGGGGCCGGATGTCCCGCAGGGGTCGTGGCGGGAAAGTGGTCTTATGACCGCAGTGAAGAGGCTCTATCCCCTGGTTGCATGCGCCTCGATTGTGTGCTCGGTGGTCGGGGTGATGGTGGCGCAGGTCGGGGCGGGTGCTCAGCTTGATCCCATGAGTGTCACGGTCAGTGAGTACGCCCTCTCTCGCGATGGGGGCGTCACGCAGGTGGCCATCGCGGTGCTGGCGGTCGGGTCGCTGGCGTTGCTGGCGGGGTTGCGGGCCGCGGGGGCGCCCGTACGGGGGATGCCGGAGCGGTTGCTGTTGGTGTGGTCGGGGGCGCTCGCGGTGGCCGCGATGGTCCCGACCACACCTCTCGGCCACGACCCGGACGTGGCCGCGCAGATCCACCGGTACGCCTCGGTAGCGGCCTTCGTGAGCCTGCCCGCCGCGGGCGCGCTGCTGGTGCCGAGGCTGGGCGCGGACGCCGTCTGGAAGCCGGTGGCCAGGGTCGTCGAGTGGGTGGCGCTGGCCGGCGGGTTCGGGCTGCTGGCGATCACGTACGTGGCCCTGCCCGGCGACCGGGTGCTGATCGGGCTCGTCGAACGGCTGCTGCTCGGCGCCGAGGTGGCGCTGCTCGCGGTGCTCGCCGCCTGGCTGGTCAGGGTGACGTGGAAGCCACACGCGGCACTAGCCGCAAATTTCCCGACATATCACAGATTTATCGCTAGTCGATCTTAGAACCACTAGTTTCGGTGCTATTCTCTCCCGCGATCTTCTATCCGGGAGCAGGTGTCATGGCATCGGGCAGATCCATCAGATTCAAGATCTCGACGCTGCTCGTCATCCCCTTGATCTCCCTGGTGGCTCTCTGGGGCTTCGCCGCGAGCACCACGCTCGGGGACGCGCTCAACCTGCTCACGACCCAGAGGATCTGGACCGACGTGATCGACACGTCCGCCCGCCTCGTCACCGACCTCCAGGCCGAGCGCCTGGCCTCGGCCGAGCAACTCGCGGGCGTCGGCGTCGGCGACGACCTCGAAAGGCTGGCCAAGGCCCGCGCGAAGGTCGACGACAGCGGCAAGGAGATGCGGCAGCGAGCCCTGTCGAAGGACACCGCCTCGGCGCTCACCCCCGACATGCACGCCCAGCTCCAGGTGCTGTTCGAAGCGGTCGACCGGTTACCCGACATCAGGGCCAAGGTGGACGACCACCGGCTGGCCCCAGGAGCCCTCGTCAACGAGTACGCCAAGATCACCGACGAGGTCCACCTGCTGTACGCCCGGCTGACCATGGGCACCGACATCGAGACGTCGCTGCAGGCACAGGGCCTCATCGCGGCCGACGAGGTACGCGAGCTGCTCGCCCGCGAGCACGCCCTGGTCCTCGCCTCGAACGGCCGGGCGAACATGCGCGACACCCACCTGCTGGCGGGCATCGACGGCTCCCGGACGTACCTGTTCCCGAAGGCGCTGGCCAACCTGGACACCGAGCTGCGCGCCCCCTTCGAGAAGCTGTACTACTCCTCCCGCTACGTCACCATGGAGAACCTCCTGGAGGGCTTCATCGGCGGCCGGCCCATGGACGTCGACCTCTGGCGTGGCATCGCCGAGCAGGTGCAGACGGAGTTCCGCGAGGCCGTCTACGGCACGGGGCAGAAGCTGCTCGCCAGGATGGAACCGGCGGGCGTGGGCATCGTCGTACGGGCGATCGTGGCCGGCCTGATAGGCCTGATCGCGGTGGTGTTCTCCATCGTCGTCTCCATCCGGGTGGGCCGCCGGCTCGCCGGCGAGCTGGGGACGCTGCGGCGTACCGCGCTGGAGCTGGCGGAGATCCGGCTGCCCGACGTCGTGGCGAAGCTCCGCAAGGGCGACGAGGTCGACATCGCGGCCGAGGCCCCGCCCATCCGGGTGGGCGCGAAACCGACCGGCGAGGTCGCGGATCTCGCGGCCGCGTTCGACAGCGTGCAGAGCACGGCCGTGGACGCGGCCGTCGAGCAGGCGAGGCTGCGCGAGGGCGTCGCGGAGGCGCTGCGCAACCTGGCCCGCCGCAGCCAGTCGCTGCTGCAGCGCCAGCTCAAGCTGCTCGACGAGATGCAGCACCAGACCGAGGAGCCGGAGGCGCTGGAACGGCTGTTCAAGCTCGACCACCTCACCACGCGCATGCGCCGCCACGCCGAGGGCCTGGTGCTGCTGTCGGGCGGCCAGGCGGGCCGCAGGTGGCGCGGTGTCATCCCGGTCGAGGACGTGCTGAGCGGCGCCGCGGCCCAGGTGGAGGAGTACACCAGGGTCCGCGTCTACCCGATGCCCGAGTGCGGCGTCCCCGGCGGCGCGGTCGCCGACCTCATGCACCTGTTCGCCGAGCTGATCGAGAACGCCGCGTCGTTCTCGTCCCCCGACAACGAGGTCTCCGTACGCGGCGAGATGGTCGGACGGGGCTTCGCCGTCGAGATCGAGGACCGCGGCCTCGGCATGGACGACGACGCGTTCGACGCCGTGAACGCGCGGCTGGCCAGCCCGCCGGAGTTCGACCCCGCGCAGACCGAGCGGCTCGGCTTCTCGGTGGTCGGCATGCTCGCCGCCCGGCACGGCGTCAAGGTGACGCTCAAGCCCTCACCGTACGGCGGCGTCACGGCGGTCGTGCTCGTCCCGGCCGAGCTGGTGGAGCCCATGGCGCCGCCCACGCAGCCGTTGGAGCTGCAGTCGGTGTCGGTGTCGGTGGTGCGTACCGACACCGAGACCACCGGGCCGGGCGGGCTGCCGCGCCGGGTCAGGACGAGCAGGCGCGGCGCCGTCACGCAGGAGCACGCCGTGCCGCATCAGGCGCAGCCGGAGCCGATCGGACTGCCCCGCCGCGAACGGCGGACGCCGCCGCAGCGGCTGACGCGGGCGCCCGACCCGGGGGAGTCGGCGGCGCCGCCCGAGGAACGTTCGCCCGAGCAGGCCCGGGCGCTGCTGTCCTCGCTCCAGTCGGGCTGGCAGCGTGGACGGCAGGAAGGCGACCAGGATGGGGGATCTGAATCGTGAGTCGCGAGCACGAGTGGGTTGACGAGGAGGCGGGGCCCGTCGTGCGGCCGTACGCGGTCGCACGCGGGCGTACGAGGCCGGTCTCCGCGGAGGTCGATCTGCTGGCGACCGTCGTCTCGACGGGTTCGCCCGTCCCCGCGAAGGCCGAGCTGAGTGCTCAGCACCGGCGGCTGCTGAACCAGCTGACCGGCAAGGCCAGGCCCGTGGCAGAGATCGCCTCGGACCTGGGCCTGCCCGTCGGTGTCGTCCGGGTGCTGCTGGGCGACCTGCTGGAGCACGCCTTGGTGACGGTGCGCCCGCCGCGCGACAAGGCCGCCGCACCGTCGGAGAGCCTGCTCCGTGAGGTGATCAACGGCCTGCGCGCGCTGTAGCTAGTTGGCCGAGGCCAGCGTCCGCAGCGAGTGCTCGACCAGCGCGATCATGACCTCCTTGGCCGACGAGCGGCGGCGGACGTCGCAGAGCATGACGGGCACGTCGTCGTCGAGGTCGAGCGCGATGCGGACGTCCTCGATGCTGTGCGCGTCGGCGTCGTCGAAGCAGTTGACGGCGACGACGAACGGCGTGCCGCGCTGCTCGAAGTAGTCGATGGAGGGGAAGCAGTCGGTGAGCCGCCGGGTGTCGGCGATCACGACCGCGCCGAGCGCGCCGTAGGACAGCTCGTCCCACATGAACCAGAACCGCTCCTGGCCGGGCGTGCCGAACAGGTAGACGACGAGCCCTTCGCGGATGGTGATGCGGCCGAAGTCCATCGCCACGGTCGTGGTGGTCTTGGACTCCACGCCGTCGAGATCGTCGATGCCGACCCCGCGATCGGAGAGCACCTCCTCCGTCCGCAGCGGCTTGATCTCGCTGATCGAGCCGACGAGGGTGGTCTTGCCGACGCCGAACCCGCCCGCGATCAGAATCTTGAGCGCGACAGGGTCCTCAGAGAGCACGGAGTCCATTGATCACTTCCTTGAGAATGCGCTCATTCGACCGCGCCCCGCCTGCTGCGGGCGACGTCACCGAGATGAGGCCGTGGTCACGCATGTCGCCGAGCAGCACCCGGACGACGCCGATGGGCAGGTCGAGCTCGGCGACCAGGTCGGCCACCGAGATCGGGTTGCGCGCTGCCCGCAGTATGTGTTGCTGTTCGGGACCGCTGTCGTCCGGCGGGTCGCCGATCGTACGCACGGTCGCCACGAGGTCGAACGCGTCACCTGAGGAGCGCGTTCGGCCGCGGATGAGAGCATAGGGCCGCACCACCGGCCCCGCCTCCTCATCGAACCACTGCGGGCGATCACTCATGACGCGCCGGCGCGTGGATTGGTGGTGATGTGCTGGCCCACGCGCTTGACCAGCATCGCCATCTCGTACGCGATCTGTCCGACGTCGACGCTCGCGTCGGCGATCACCGCCAGGCACGTGCCCTGGCCGGCCGCGGTGACGAACAGGAACGCCGTCTCCATCTCCACGATGGTCTGGCGCACCTCGCCGCCGCCGAAGTGGCGGCCGGTGCCGCGGGCCAGGCTCTGGAAGCCGGACGCCACGGCCGACAGGTGTTCGGCGTCCTCGCGGCTCAATCCCTTCGAATGACCGACGGCCAGGCCGTCGGTCGACAGGATGACCGCCTGGCGTACGGCGGCGACCCGGGTGACCAGGTCGTCCAGCAGCCAGTTCAGCTCACCGGTGTTCTTGGCCGGCACAGTCATGCGTCGTCCCCCTTGCTCATGGGCTCCTCTTCAGAGGCTTCTTCTCTGGCGCGTTGGGCTCCCCGCTGGAACGCGGAGAACAGGTCGCGTACCTCGTCGGGAGAGCGTTCGGCCTGCTGGTCGGGCTGCGGCTCGGGTTGCGTCTCCTTGAGCTGCGGCGCGAGGTTGGCCTGGCGCACCCGCCTGGGAAGGCCGGCGTGGGTGCCCGACGCGACGACCGCGAGCGCCTTCTTGCGGGTACGGCTCTGCAACGCCGCCCTGCCGTCGTCGGTCTCCGGCTCCGGCGGCTCGGCCACGATGGCGCGCGGCACCAGCATGATGGCCAGCGTCCCGCCGAAGGGCGAGCGGCGCAGCCGCACCTTGATGCCGTGCCGCCTGGCGAGCGTGGCCACCACGAAGAGGCCGAGCCGGTCGCTGTCGGCGAGGTCGAACTCGGGCGGCTCGGCCAGCAGCGCGTTGATCTGGCCGTACTCGGCGGCCGACAGGCCGAGGCCCTTGTCCTCGACCTCGATGGCGTAGCCGTTGGTCACCCGGTCGCCGCGGACCTGCACGGGGCTGTCGGGCGGCGAGTAGATCGTGGCGTTCTCGACGAGTTCGGCCACCAGGTGGGTGACGTCGGCCGCGGCGGAGCCGTCGACGGCGCCGGGCGGCATGGCGGCGACGTTCACCCGCGTGTAGTCCTCGACCTCGGCGACCGCCGCCCGGACGATGTCGATCACCGGCACCGGCTTGCGCCAGGCGCGTCCCGGCGCGGCCCCGGAGAGCACGATGAGGCTCTCGGCGTGCCGCCGCATGCGGGTGGTCAGGTGGTCGAGGCGGAAGAGCTCTTCCAGGCGGTCAGGATCGTGCGTACGCCGCTGCATGCCGTCGAGCAGGCCGAGCTGCCGGTGCAGCAGGCCCTGCTTGCGGCGGGCGAGGTTGAGGAAGACCTGGCCGACGCCGTGCCGCAGCGCGGCCTGGCCGACGGCGGCGCGTACGGCGGTGCGCTGCACGGAGCCGATGGCCCTGGCCACGTCGGTGATCTCAGCGGAACCGCTCACCTTGATCGCCTTGGCCTCCTTCCGCACGTCGACGTCCTCGCCCTTGCGCAGCCGCGCCATGATCCCTGGCAGGCGCAGCTGCGCCAGCTCCACCGCGGCGGAACGCAGCTCGGCCAGCTCTCCGCCGAGTCGTCGTCCGAAGCGTACCGAGATGATGATCGACGCGAGGACGGCGAGCAACCCGAGCCCGCCCGCGAGGCCGATTCTGAGCACGGTGCCGGTGGCGGCGTCGGACGCGCGGCCGGCCAGGGTGTCCGAGGCGTCGGTGCCGAGCTTGTCGAGGCGGGAGACGAGGTCTTCGACGGTGCGGTTCCAGGCGTCCGGGTCGGACGGCGGCGTGCCGGTCCTGACGACGCGCGTCTCCAGGGCGGCGTACGTGAGGAACAGCTCGGACGCGAAGACCTGCTCGTACGGCCTGCGCAGCGTCACGTCGAGGCCGGCGATGCCGCGGGAGTGCAGGAACTTCCTGGAGGCGGCGTACTCGGTGAAGGAGGCGGTCTCGGGCTCGCTCAGCCGGCGGGAGTCGCGCGCGCCGACGACGAGGGCGTGCTCGCGGGAGATGTACTCCTTGGCCTGGCCCATGGCCTGCAGAGCCGACGCCTGCTGGTAGAGCGTCAGATCGGAGACGGGCACGAGGTCGTCGTGGAGGAGGAAGAGGGTGTCAAGGAGGCGGTTGTAGGCGTACAGGCCGGACAGGCGGGGGCCGGTGCCCGCGTCGATGGCGGCCCTGATCGTGGGGAGGCCGTCGAGGGCGGTGCGGAGGTTGGAGAGGGCGGCGCGCAGCTCGTCGCCGGCGGCGTCGCCGGCTTCGGTGACCGCCCGCTGGAACTCGGCGACCGACTGGTCGGTGCGGGAGCGCTGGCTGCCGAGCACCTCGGTGAGGTCACGGCTGGCGAGTGCCTGCGCGGTGCGGAGTCTTTCTGCCTGCAGCTGTGATCCGAGGTCGGTGGAGGTGACGCCGATCGTCTCGTAGAGGGTGGTGGCGCGGAAGAGCGACTGCCCGTCGCCCATGGTGAGGTTGAGGACGAAACCCCAGAGCGCGCTCAGAGACAGGAGAGGTAGCAGCAGTAACAGGAAGATCTGGAACCGAATTGACCGGTTTCGCGAGCCCATGTCCCAACCTCGAGTCGGGGGCATTTCCACACCTTGTGTAAATACACCTCCGGAAGATCGCACAGGAGACTAGCACCGATGAAGTGTCTGGCGCAGTGGTAGCACAACGTTCATTACTGTGACTATTGGTACGAGACGTCGCGTCGGCGCCCTCGGGCGAGGATTACGGCGAGCCAGACCAGCGCGATCAGCGAGTTCAGGACGAGCCCCGCCCAGTGCAGCACGGTGTAGACGTGCACCTGCCACGGCGACACGTCGGGCACCATGCCGATGCGCAGCTCCGCGAACTGCCAGGGCCGCCCGGTCAGCACGAGCGTGATCGCGATCGCGATGGCGCTCATCGAGTCCCACAGCGCGTGCAGCAGCGAGACGCCCAGGTAGGTGAGCAGGACCGGCAGGGTGAGCCGGCCACGCGCGCCGAACAGCACGCCGCCCGCGATGGCCGTCCACAGGCCGTGCCCGACCGGGGTGAGGATGCCGCGCAGCACCTCGGTCTCGACGAGCTGGGTCAGCGACAGGCCGTGCGTCGTGAACAGGGCGTTGAAGGCGTACCCGGCGCTCTCGAAGGAGGCGAAGCCGAAGCCGACGGTGGCGCCGAGCACGACGCCGTCGCGCACCTTGTCCCTCGCCGCCCTGCGGGCGACGAAGATCAGGGCGGCCAGCTTGACGGCCTCCTCGATGAGGCCGACCAGGACGTACATGACGACGGACGGCCGCACCAACCAGCTCTCCAGCAGCGAGGCGCCGAGCACGCCCAGCACGCCGCCCACGATAAAGGCGACGAACATCCGCTCGACCGTCACGTCGCGCGAGCGGCCGTGCGCGTACGCCCAGACCACGAACGTCACCGGCACGAGGAAGCTGCCGAGCAGCACCACGGTCGGCACCAGGTTGGAGTTGGACGTCCAGGCGGTGACGACCACGCTGGCCACCCACAGGACGAACCCGACGACGAACACCCGCAGCCAGGGCGGCCTCAGCTTCACGCGAGCTCCTTCACGGCCCGCTCTGCGGCCACGGCGGCGGCGTCGTCGCGAGCCCCGGGCGCCGCGTCGGAACCGGCGACGGCGATCCTGCCGAACGCCCCGCGCAGCGCGTCCGCGGGGAACGGCCCGTCGGGGTAGTGAGGGTGCCACGGCCGGCAGAACTCGGGCGGGTACGCGTGCCCCCACCGGTCGATCCTGATCTCCGTGACGTCCCTGGCCGGGTCGAACCCGACGGGCCCGAGCAGCCGGGCGAGCTGGTCGCGGATCGACTCCTCCAGCACCTCGTACGGCGTCCCCGCGAGCTCCCGCCGACCGGCCGCCGAGCCGGCGTCCGGGCCGAGTTCGGAGCGGCACGGCGTGGCCACCAGTCGCACGGAGTCCGGGGGCGCGAACTCGGTCGCGCACCAGTAGGCGCCGGTCCAGCGCACCCGCTCGACGCCGAGCCGCCGCCAGGCGAGCGGGTCGCGCAGCCGTACGGTGGCGTGCAGCGCCGGCACCCTGACCGCCTGCCGCAGCGCCTGCCGGACCTCCTCGGGCAGGCCGGGCACGAGGTACGGCACGACGGCGCTCCAGCACGCCAGGATGACGGCCCCGGCATCGACCGTGGCGACCCGGTGCCCGTCGTGGTAGCCGACGACGGCCGAGCGGGCGCCGTCGCGGACGAGGACGACCGGGCTCGACAGGCGCAGCCGCGCCCGCTCGTCGAGCCGCGGTTCCTGGCTCGCCACCGGCCCGTGCCAGTTCCGCCGTACGGTGGGCGAGTTGTAGCGGGACGGCTTGTCGCGGTCGAGCCCCAGCCCGGCGAAGCCCGGGTAGCCGGTGCCCCAGGCGTCGACGGCCCCGAACGCGCGCGCGTCGTAGCCCCACTCGCGGCTCGGCGTGGTGCGCAGGAACCGCTCCACGTCGGGATGCGTCCCGCACACCTCCAGCAGGAACCGCGAGTACGTCAGCTCCGCGAGGCGCTCCTGCTTGCCCTCCGCCGTCAGCCCGGGGAACCAGTCGGGCGGGTCGTCGCGCAGCAGGCGCAGGTCGCGCCGGGCGGCCTCGGCGACGGGGAGCCGGTCGGCCCAGCCGGGGCCGGTGGTCGTGACGAGGGTGTCGGCGCCGAAGGTCTCGGCGTCGCACATCACGGCGTCCGGCGGCCCCGAGGGGCCGGGCGGCGGCCCGGTGAGCGCGTCGTGGTTGTCGAGCACGAGCACCCGTGCGGCCGGGCTGCGCCGCAGCCACGCGTTGGCGGCGCTCACCCCGCCGCGCCCGCCGCCCACCACGACGAGGTCGTAGCTCTCGCCGGTGGGCTCAGGTTCGCCCGCGTGCGTCCAGAAGCGGCCGTCCCGCAGCGCGTGCGGGACGCTGAGGGCCTCGGCGGTGTCGCCGCCCACGGTGACGCTGGGAGGGGCCGCCTGCGCCGTGCCCGGCTTCGCGATGGTTGTCCCGAGAGCGCCGCCGAGGACGCCCACCGCGATGCCGTCGAAGAGATCGCGCCGGGAAATGGGGCGATCCAGCCCGAGATCGTGCGGAGACCAGCTCATGGCGCGATCATCAGCAGCCCGGGTGAAAAGCCCCACGGGGGCGCGCAGCGTTTCGAGAACTTTTTGCGCGACCTGTTACGGCGAATGCCCCTTTGCCGCGAGTGGCGGACGGGTGCGCGACGGGGAATGTCCGTGACGCCTGTCAGGGTTTCGGTCAGGGCGTTCTTCGCAGCAGGTCACAAAGGCGGGAGCGGGAACAACGTCAAACAGGAAATCGCTCCTAAAGCCCCTTAATCCCGCGAATAGCGTCGTTGCCCAGGCCGTTACTCTCCGTGTCCTCTAGCGTTCTGCACAATGCCGCCAGAGTGAAATGGAGAGGCCATGCGCAAGGCTGTTTCCGGCGTGTTTCTGACCGCGCTCGTGATCACCGGATGTTCCTCCGGGGAAGAGCAGAAGGCGCCCGCGGCCGGACAGGCCCCGGCGTCCGCCGAGACCGACAAGCTGCGTGCCGCCCTGCTTCCCGTGCCCACGGGCATGAAGGTCGCCTACGGCCCCGAGGTGGGGGCGTTCGGCACGCTGAAGTCGACCCAGCAGGGGCTCGAAGCCCTGCGCCAGGCCAAGGCCGAGCGTCCGGAGTGCGCGGGGGCCGCCCAGCTCGACGCCGCCGTGCCCGCGGTCGCGAAGGCGCCCGCCGCGGTGATCGCCTTCGCCGCCGACAGCGGCTCGATCACCCAGGCCGTGGTGTCGCTCCCGTCGCCCGCCTTCCCCAAGGCGCTGCCCGAGCAGTGCACCCGCTACACCGCCGACGTCGCCGGCAAGAAGGTGACGTACCGGACGAAAGCCCTGAAGATGCCCGCCAAGGGCGACCAGTCGCACGCCTACCTGACGACCGCCACCGGCGACAAGGACACCACCGCCCAGATCGGCTCGGTCATGATCAGGCGCGGCACGATGGTCATGAGCATGCTCGTGGTCGGCAGGCAGGTGAAGCCGCAGGGCATCTTCGAGCTCGCCCGCCTCGCCGACGAGACCATGGCCAAGGCGTCCGCCTGACGCCTCAGATGAGGACGTGGTCGTCGGGGCGTCCGACGAAGGCGAACTGCGCGTTCCTGGTCAGCTTGATGTGGTCGGCCTGCCAGGTGTGCATCGAGGTGTCGGCGCTGCGCCAGTAGACGAAGTTGAACCGGTCCGTCGAGTAGATCTTGACGCGGTCCTCCTTCAGCCGTCGTACGAGGTGGGTGTCCTCGCCCCGGGTGATGTCGGCGAAGCGGTACGAGCGGAACATGTCGGCCTTGCCGAGGAACGAGCCGCCCTGCACGAGCCAGGAGTAGCGGTGCTCCAGGCCGGGCAGGCGCAGCATCGTGGTGTTGCTGCCCTCGAAGTACGCGTAGTGCGCGCCCTTGCCGACGAGTTCGGCGTCGGTGTAGTCGAACGCCCTGGCCAGGTCCGACAGGTAGTGCTCGCCGTAGAGGTTGTCGTCGTCCATCTTGGCGATCAGCTCGCCCTCGGCGGCGTCGATGCCGAGGTTCATGCAGGCGCCGAGCGACAGTTCGGCGGCGGCGGGCAGCACCACGACGTCGACGATGCCCGCCATGCGGGCCTTGTCGGCGACCACGACGGGGTCGATGTCGAGGCCGTGCAGCACCATGATGAGCTGCAGCGGGCGGTGGCGCTGCTTGGCCACCGACGAGATCGCGTGCTCGATCTGCGCGGCGCGGTTCGTGGGCAGCACGACGGAGATCGACCGGGTGCGCGGCTCCACCCGGTGGCCGAGGTTCTGCAGGATCTGGTCGACCCGGTGCGAGAACAGGTGCTTGTCGAACACCTCGCGCATCGCGAGGTGGCCCATCCTGGCCCGCAGCTCGGGGCTGTTGATCAGGTGCAGCACCTGGTTGTACGACTCGATCGGCTCGCGCGCGATCGGGACGAGGTCGCCGAACGTCTCCTCGACGGCCCGCGACCATCCCGACACGACGGGGGTGGCGCAGGCCGACAGCTCGAAGACGCGCCGCGCGCACATGGTCGGCGAGTCGAGCACGGAGTTGACGTTGAGGAAGACCTTGTACATCCGGTACGCGGCCAGCATCTGGTCGTAGGGCAGCTCGCCCACGATGTGCGGCCGGTACTTCTCCGGCCAGGCGTACTTCTCGTCGACCTCGCCGTTGCGGGCGAAGATGTGCAGCCCGAGCTCCCTGACGGGGTCGATGACCGTCTCCATCTGCTCGCGGCGCTCGGGGTGCTTGTCGCGGAAGTACATCCCGGCGAAGACCACGTCGTGCAGACGGCCCTTGTTCTGCTGGATCGGGTTGTGGACGCGGGGCTGGGCGGCGAACTGCAGCACGTCCACCCGGTCGTGTCCGAGAATTTCCCGATATTTCGGCACCATGTCACCGTCGCAGGTGAACACGTAGTCGAACAGCTTGGCCGTGTCGATGAAGAAGTCGAAGTTCGGCGGGTCCTCCTTGTTCCAGAAGACCGTCGGGATGCCCTCCCGCTTGCACCAGGCCACCAGCTCGCGCAGCGGCTCCTTCGGGGCGTTGGTGCCGGTCATCTGGTAGCGCCAGCGGCCCTGGTTGCCGTGCCAGGCCGACTCGCAGAACAGCAGGTCGGGACGCTTCTCGGCGAAGATCTCCGGCCAGTCCTTCAGCCCGAACTCGATCTGGTCCCACTCGTAGCGGAACGCCATCCTGGAGAAGTCGTCGAGGATCACCGCGACCTTCAGGTCGGGCCGGTTCACCGGCCCGGAAGGCCACTTCACGGCCGGCACCTCGACCGGCGGCGGCCGGTGGTTGGCCAGCTCGGTGGCCTCGCTGACCGGCACGGGCGGCTTGGGCGCCCGCTGCCTCGACCGGACCGCCTTGACGATCTTCCCCGGGCTCTTGGAGCCCAGGGCCTCGCCCAGCTTGAAGGTCCGCTTCGCCTGCGTGGCCTCCAGCTTCCAGGTCGCGTACGCGGCCTTGGCCTCGGCGATCTCCAGACGTCGCCGTAGCTCCCGCACCTCCGACTCGAACCGCTCGACGAGCTTGCGCTCCTCTGGCAGCCAGTTGACGGGACCGAGCCGCTGGTAGGTGGGCTCTTCGGGGGTTTCGGCCATCGTGGTACGCCTATCGCTCAGCGGAGGTTTGTCATAGTACGGCGGATTGCGCCGCTATTCCTGGCGTTCGGCTTGAGAGGCAGGGGCGAGATTGTCGCCCTCCAGCCACGCGGAGATCACCTTCGCGATGCGCGGGCCCGCCTTGCCGTCCCACAGCACCGGCAGCTCGCCGGCCGGGGTGGCGGCGCCGTCGGCCAGCGCCTTGTCCGCCGCCGCTGGCAGCGAAGCGGGCGTGACCAGGCGGTTCGTGCCGTGGGTGATGGTGATCGGCCGCTCGGTGTTGGGCCGGACGGTCAGGCAGGGGACGCCCAGCATGGTGGTCTCCTCCTGGACGCCGCCGGAGTCGGTGACGACCAGCGCGGCGCCGCGGACGAGGGAGAGGAAGTCGACGTAGCCGAGCGGGTCGACGACCTTGACCGTCTCGCCGTCGACCAGGCCCGCCTCCGCCAGCCGCGCCTTGCCGCGCGGGTGGATCGGCACCACGACCGGCACCCGCCGAGACACCTCGAGCACCGCGTCCACGAGCTCCTTGGCGGCCTCGGCGGAGTCGACGTTGGCGGGCCGGTGCAGCGTCGCGACGGCGTAGCGGGCGGGCAGGCCGAGCCGCTCCACCACGGGGGCCGGGTCGAGCGACGGCAGCGCCGAGAAGAGGCTGTCGATCATGGGGTTGCCCACGAGGTGGATCTTGTCCGCGGGCACGCCCTCGGAGGCCAGGTAGGCGAGCGCCTCGGGCGAGGTCGCGAACAGCAGGTCGGCCAGCGCGTCCGTGACGACCCGGTTGACCTCCTCCGGCATGCCCCGGTCGTACGAGCGCAGGCCGGCCTCGACGTGGGCGGTCGGGATGCCGAGCTTGGCGCAGACGAGGATGGCGGCCAGCGTCGAGTTGACGTCGCCGTACACGACGACGAGGTCGGGCTCGTGGCTCTGGACGACCTCCTCCAGGCCCACGAGCAGTGCCGCGGTCTGCTTGGCGTGGCTGCCGGAGCCGACGCCGAGGTTCGCGACGGGCTCGGGCAGGCCGAGGTCGGCGAAGAACACGTCGGACATCAGCGCGTCGTAGTGCTGACCGGTGTGAATGATGCCCTGCCGCACGCCGAGTTCACCGAGTGCCCGCACCACCGGGGCCGCTTTCACGAAATTGGGACGAGCACCCAAAACGTGCAGGACCAGGGGGTTCTCCCTCATTGACCTCGCCTTTCATAGCGGAAGGGAAAAAACGTTGCCTATGGTACGGTCACCGCGTGGCATCCGACGCCAGTCGTCAAGACTCCTCCAAAGCCCCCGGCAAGGTTTCCGCGAAGTCCGCCCGCGCCGGCGTCGGCGGACTGCTGAAGGGCTTCGTCCAGCACCCGATCATCGTCTCCCGCGTGGTCGCGACGAAGGTGAAGTCCGACCCCGTACGCGTGGCCCAGGCCGCGGCCGAGGCGCTGCCGCCCCGGCTCCGCCCCGTCGTGGGCAGCGTCGCCTGGCCCACCGCCCGGCGTGCCAGGCGCATCGTGCGCAAGTTCGGCATGCGCGTGGTCAAGGGCCCGTGGAACGAGGCGAAGGCACACTGGGACGCCGGCCGCGTCAGCGAGGCCGCCGATCTGCTCGAGGCCCACACCAAGTACCCGTTCGTCAAGCGCAGGGCCGCGTACTACCGCGGTGAGCTCGCGGCGATCAGCCCCGACCCGATCCCGCCGGCGCCCAAGATCGCGATCCTGAGCCGGGTCAAGGGCCGGGTGATGCACCTGGTCACGAACGCGCTGCCGTACACGCAGGCCGGCTACACCGTCCGCACCCACCGGATCGTCACCTCGCAGCAGGCCGCGGGCATCGACCCGCACGTGGTCACCAGCTGGGGCTGGCCGATGCTGCAGGGGCACGCGGACGCGGCGCCGTACGAGGAGATCGACGGCATCCCCTACCACCGGCTGCTGCCCGACGGCCACGGCGAGATGCCGTTCGAGACCCAGGGCCGCATCATCAGGGGCGCCGACGCGGTCACCCGGCTGGTGACCGAGCTGCGGCCCGAGATCCTGCACGCCGCCACCGACCACCGCAACGGCTCGATCGCGCACGCCGTCCGCGACCGCACGGGCACCCCGTTCGTCTACGAGGTGCGCGGCTTCCTGGAGGAGACCTGGGCCTCGCGCGACCCGATCAGGGTCGGCAGCCAGCGGCACCTCCTCCAGCGCGAGCGTGAAGCGTTCCTCATGCGCGAGGCCGACGCCGTCGTGACGCTGGCCGAGACCATGGCGACGGAGATCGTCGAGCGTGGCGTGCCCAGGGAGAAGATCCACCTGGCGCCCAACGCCGTGGACGACAGCCTGCTCACGGCCAACTACGACGGGGCGTCGTTCCGGCGCGCGTACGGGATCGGCGACGACGAGATCGTCGTCGGGTCGGTGTCGAGCATCGTCGCCTACGAGGGCTTCGCGACGCTCCTGCGCGCCGCCGCGCTGCTGCGTGACGGCCGCACGCCCGTACGGGTGCTCATCGTGGGCGACGGGACCGAGCGCGAGAACCTCCTGCAGCTGGTCGAGGAGCTGGGGTTGCGCGACGCGATCCTGCCCGGCCGGGTGGGCCCTGACGAGGCGCTGCAGGCCCAGGACGCGATCGACGTCTTCGCCTGCCCGCGTGAGGATCTGCGGGTATGCCGACTCGTTACGCCATTGAAACCGGTCGAGGCCATGGCGCTCGGCAAGCCCGTCGTCCTCAGTGACCTGCCGGCGCTCTCGGAGCTCGTCGGCTCGGACGGGGCCGGGATGCTGGTGCCCGCGGGCGATCCTGAGGCGCTCGCCAAGGCGATCGCCGGGCTGCGGGAGGACCCCGCGAAGCGCGCCGAGATGGGTGAGGCGGGACGCGCGGAGGTCGCGACCAAGCGCACTTGGAGTCGCGTTGCCGAGACCTACCGTGCTCTCTACCAGTCTCTTACGGATCGTTGACCATGCCGTTAGCTGTCAGTTGGGACGGGTTCAGTCGCATTAGGCGTGAGCTAGGTGGACTTGAGATAACCTTTGCCACCATGAAGTGTTGTTTCCGGCTTCCAAAGGCACAGCTGTGACAGAAATCGACTTGGCTGTCATCGGCCTGGGCTACGTCGGCATGCCGCTCGCCAAGGAAGCGGTAGCCGCTGGTCTGCGGGTCGTCGGCCTGGAGGTCGACCCTACGAAGGTCGAAGCTCTCAACGCCGGGCAGTCCTACATCGATGACCTGACCGACGCCGACCTCGATCACATGCTGGCCAACGGCTTCAGCGCGACGCTCGACGAGTCCGTGCTGGCCCGGAGCAACACGATCGTCATCTGCGTTCCCACCCCGCTCGACGAGGACCACCGGCCCGACCTGTCAGCCGTCGAGGGCGCCACCCGCGTCGTCGCCCGCAACCTGACCAAGGGCACGCTCGTCGTCCTGGAGTCCACCACGTGGCCCGGCACCACCGACGAGGTGGTCAGGCCGACCCTGGAGAAGGACTCCGGCCTCGTCGCAGGCGAGGACTTCCACCTCGCCTTCTCGCCCGAGCGCATCGACCCGGGCAACCCCAAGTTCGGCCTGCGCAACACGCCCAAGGTCGTCGGTGGCTACACCGCCACCTGCCGCGACCGGGCCAAGGCGTTCTACGGCCAGTTCATCGAGCAGGTGGTGCCGGTCAGCGGCACCCGCGAGGCCGAGATGGCCAAGCTGCTGGAGAACACCTACCGGCACGTCAACATCGCCCTCGTCAACGAGATGGCGATCTTCTGCGACGAGCTCGGCATCGACCTGTGGGAGTCGATCGAGGCCGCGGCCACCAAGCCGTTCGGCTTCCAGAAGTTCCTGCCGGGCCCCGGCGTCGGCGGGCACTGCATCCCCGTCGACCCGTCGTACCTGTCGTACACGGTGCGCAAGCTCGGATACCCGTTCCGGTTCGTGGAGCTCGCTCAGGAGATCAACGAGCGGATGCCCTCGTACGTGGTCAACCGGGTGCAGCGGCTGCTCAACCGGCACAGGAAGGCTGTGAACGGCGCACGGGTGGTCATGCTCGGCGTCACCTACAAGCCGGACATCGCCGACGAGCGCGAGACCCCCGCACTGCCCGTGGCCCGTGCGCTGCTGGAGCTCGGTGCCGAGCTCACGTTCGCGGACCCGTACGTCAAGGAGTGGTCGGTGGACGGCACCCCGGTGCCGCGTGAGGAGGATCTGGGCGAGGCCGTGATCAACGCGGACGTGACGCTGCTCATGCAGCAGCACGCCGCGTTCGACCTCGACATGGTCGAGGCGAAGGCCAGGCTCGTGCTGGACACCCGCGGCGTGCTCGCCGAGGGTGAACGGGTCGAGCGGCTGTAGCGACGGAAGGTAGCGCGCAGTGCACGTGCTCGTCATGACGGTGGTGCATAACCCCGAGGACGCGAGGATTCTGCACAGGCAGATCCGTGCTCTCGTGGACGCCGGTCATGAGGTCACGTACGCCGCGTCCTTCACCGCCCACGGCGTCGTCCCCCGGCCATGGGTGAACGGCGTCGACCTGCCGCGGGCGGCCCAGCGCAAGCGGGTCGCCGCGGTCATCGCCGCGCGCCGGCTGTTCAAGCGCATGCGCGACAAGGTCGACCTGGTGCTCATCCACGACCCCGAGCTGCTGTTCGCGGTGTGGGGCGTGCGCAACAGGCCGCCGGTCGTGTGGGACGTCCACGAGGACACCCCCGCGACGCTGTCGCTGAAGCCGTGGCTGCCGGCGCCGCTGCGCCCGCCCGTGCGCTTCCTCGCCCGGCTGCTGGAGGGCACCGCAGAACGGCACATGCACCTGCTGCTGGCCGAGACCGCGTACGCGGGCCGGTTCAAGGACGCCCACCTCATCGTGCCGAACGAGACCTGGGTGCCCGACTCGGTCACGCCTCCTGGCGACGACCGCGTGGTGTACCTGGGCTGGCTGTCGCGGGCGCGCGGCGTGTTCGAGGCGGTCGAGGTCGCCCGGCTGCTGCAGCCGTACCGGGTGGCGGTGGAGCTCATCGGCTACGCCGACCCGCAGAGCCGTCCGATGCTCAAGCAGGCCGTCGCCGAGGGCCTGCTGGAGTGGCGCGACTTCATGCCCAACGACGAGGCGCTCAAGCGCCTCGACGGGGCGCTCGCGGGGCTGTCGCTGCTGCACGACGAGCCGAACTACCGGCACTCGATGCCCACGAAGATCGTGGAGTACATGGCGCACGGCATCCCCGTCATCACCACCCCCTCACCGCGGGCGGTCGAGCTCGTCGAGCGCTACGACAGCGGCATGGTGGTCCCGTGGCAGGACCCGAAGGCGGTGGCGCAGGCGGTGCTGATGCTGCGCGACGACGTGCGTGAGCGGCATGCGCAGGGCGCGCGCGGCTACGCGGCGGCCCGCGCCAACCACCACTGGCCGAACTCGGCCAAGCGGTTCGTCTCCCAGCTGGAGTCCTGGGCCGGCGTCAATCGATAACGTCTCGACAACCTCACAAGAGTGGGTGGGTTCCGAACGTGCGCTGGCTCTTCCTGGTAGTGGGAGCAGCAGTCCTGGCCGTGGTCGCCGCCGTGGTGATCGTCCTGCCGAGGTCCTCCGGGCAGCCGACCGTCGGCGCGGCCGAGAAGTCGGCGCCGACGCCGTCGAGCACCGCTCCGACCCCCCAGGTCAGCGCGTTCACCGACCCCTGTGGAACGTTCGACACCCAGGAGAAGGCGCCCTACGCGGTCACCGGCTACTGGATCACTCCCAAGTCCGACCCGTGCACCTGGCGCAAGCAACTGCAGGAGATCCACCGGGTCGGCGGCGACACGATCATCCGGATCGGCTACGGCCTGCAGTTCCGCACGGTCACCGACGACGGTGAGGTGCTGACCAAGGAGCACGAGGTCGACTCGCTCTACAAGGCGTGCGAGGAGGACGGTCTGTCCTGCCACGACGCCGCCGAGCGCGACCTGCGCAAGGCCAACCCGAAGAACCGCATCGGCCGCATGTACGTCTACCGGACCGACGAGTCGTTCGGCCCTGACCTGTTCCGCTGCCCCGAGATGGAGCACGCCGTCGAGGTGGGCAAGCGGATCTACTACCGGCTCATCACCCAGGCCGACGGCTCGGACGACGCCACCTGCGACTTCACCGACAAGGCCCAGTCGTACGACATGATTTTGATGGTCGGGTCGCCCAACGACAGCCTCGGCAAGCTGCTCGACCTCGGCGATCGGTTCGGCATGCGGATCTTCCCCGCGCTGCCGCTCGCGCCCCGCGACTCCAAGGCGCCGACCAGGGCGGAGAAGCGCCACCTCGGCACGCTCACCACGCTGACCCGGCGCATCCTGCAGGACTACGGCGTGCGGTTCGGCGACCGGCCCTCGCTGGGCGGCGTCTACCAGCCGTTCGAGGTGCAGATGTCGCAGACGCTGGCCGGGAATCCCACGCTGGAGGTCTACGCCGACCAGCACAGGATCGTCGACCAGGAGCTGCCCGGCAAGCCCATCCTGATCAGCCCCTATCTCGACGCGCGCAAGCGGGTGGCCTTCGGGCAGACGCCCCAGCAGGTGGCCGAGGGCTTCAAGGCCCTGGCCGAGACGGGCGTCGGCATCATCGCGCCGCAGGACAGCCGCGGCACCGGCAAGGTCGGCCTGTTCTGGCCCGACGAGCGCGACATGGAGGTGGACGAGCGGCTGCGCCCGGTGGTGGGCGAGGCGACGTACGACACCGCCTACCACGGGTCGACGCGCGACTACTACCGCGCGATGGCGGAGGCCCGGCAGGAGATGCTGGACGCCGGTTACCAGGTGCAACTCTGGGCGAACGTGGAGGCGTTCGAGCCGTCCGGCGACGAGCCGTGCGCCCCGACCGGCACCCGTGGCAAGACCGACAAGAAGCGCCTCGACCAGGCGGTGGCGATGGCCGGACGGTACGTCCAGAAGATCGTCTCGTACATGTGGAGCGACTTCATGACCTGCGGCCGGCCCTCGCTGGAGACCGAGATCGCCAAGGACTGGCAGCGGCCCGTCGCCGTCGACGCGATCCGCCGCCCGAACGGCACGCAGGACGGCGTCGAGGTGCGCGGCTACAAGCTCAAGGGCGGCACTGTCACCGTGCGGTGGTCGGGCGAGACCGGGGAGACGACCGACCAGATGGAGGTGGCGGCCGTCGGCTGGCTGGACGAACACCCGGTCGAGGCCGACCTGCCCGAGGGCATGGAGACCGCGTGGGTGCCGTTCGACTGGAGCAAGATCTCGGCGGGCGAGTGGGTGCGGATCGGCGTGCGGCTGCCGTCGGGCCAGGAGACGACCGAGCCCCTGCACGTGCGGAAACTCTCCTGAAGGGCCGCCGGCCCGCCGGGTGCGTGTAACGTGCCGTCCATGGTCCCGAACGTCCCGGTCAGCGTCGACCTGGTCGTCCTCACCGTACGCAACCAGGCGCTCAGCGCCCTCGTGTGGCGCCGCGACAACCCGCCCTTCCTGCGGCGCTGGTCGCTTCCCGGCGGCTTCATCCAGCTCGACGAAGACCTCCCGGCCGCCGCCCACCGCATCCTCGCCGAGCGCGCCGGTCTGCCGGGCGCGCCCGTCCACCTGGAGCAGCTCCAGACGTACGGCTACCCCGACCGCGACCCCCGTCAGCGCGTCCTGAGCGTCGCCTACCTCGGCCTCGCCCCCGACCTGCCCGCCTCGGAGAAGGCCCACATGAGCTGGCAGCCGATCGACGCGCTGAACGTCATGGCCTTCGACCACCGCCGCATCATGTTCGACGGCGTCGAACGCGCCCGTGGCAAGCTGGAGTACACCTCGCTGGGGGCGGCGTTCTGCCCGCCCGAGTTCACGGTGGCCGACCTGCGCCGCGTCTACGAGATCGTCTGGGGCCGGCCGCTCGACCCGCGCAACTTCCACCGCAAGGTCACCAAGGCCGAGGGTTTCCTGGTCGAGACCGGCGCGACCACGACCCGCGACGGCGGGCGCCCGGCCAAGCTCTATCGCCGGGGTCCGGCCGAGCTGCTCCACCCGCCGATGCTGCGCCTCAGAGACTGACGCCGCCGGGGCGCGGCCCTGCGTGATGCCCCTGCGCGTTCGTCCTCATATGGTTGGGGCATGCCTCGTTTCCGCCCGATTCTCGACACCATGGCCCCGTACAAGGCCGGTAAGTCCGTGGCCGCGCCCGGTGGCCGGTCGTACAAGCTGTCCTCCAACGAGTCGCCCTACGAGCCGCTGCCGTCCGTGCTGGAGGCGATCGCCAAGGCGGCGCGTGAGGTCCACCGCTACCCCGACCCCGCCGCCACCGAGCTGACCGAGGCACTCGCCGAGCGTTACAAGGTGCCGGCGGGCCACGTCACGCTCGGTCCCGGCTCCGTCACGGTCCTGCAGCAGCTGCTGACGTCGGTGAGCGAACCCGGCACCGAGGCCGTGTACGCCTGGCGCTCGTTCGAGGCGTACCCGCTGATGACTGGCCTCGCGGGCATGACGTCCGTCCAGGTGCCGCTGAAGGGTGAGGAGCACGACCTCGACGCGATGGCCGCGGCGGTCAACGACCGCACCCGCATCGTCTTCGTCTGCACGCCCAACAACCCCACCGGCCCGGCCGTGCGCCGCGCCGAGCTGGAGGCGTTCCTCGACCGGATGCCCGAGCACGTGCTGGTCGTCATCGACGAGGCCTACCACGAGTACGTGCGCGACGCCGACGTCCCCGACGGGCTCACCCTCTACGCCGACCGGCCCAACGTCGTCGTCCTGCGCACGTTCTCCAAGGCGTACGGCCTGGCCGGGCTCCGCGTCGGCTACATGATCGCGCAGGAGCCGGTGGCGCAGGCCGTCCGCAAGACGGTCGTGCCGTTCGCCGTCAACCACGTCGCCCAGGCCGCCGCCATCGCCTCGCTGAAGGCCGAGGACGAGCTGCTTGAGCGGGTCGAGCTGGTGGTCAAGGAGCGCACCCGCGTCCGCGAGGCGCTGATCGAGCAGGGCTGGACGGTGCCGCCCACCGAGGCCAACTTCGTCTGGCTGCGCCTCGACGAGCAGCGCACCCAGGCTCTCAACGACGCGTGCGCGGTCGTCGGCTGCGCGGTGCGCCCCTACGGAGCCGACGGGGTGCGCATCTCGATCGGCACTCCCGAGGCCAACGACGTGTTCCTGCGGGCCGCGGCCGACTTCCGCGCCGGCGGCTGAGGCAGGGGCTCGGGGGCGCGCCGTGGAGCGGCTGCGATCGAGGATCACCATCGGGGTGGTCGGACCGCACGACCTGGTGGAGCGGGTCGTGCACGTCGGGGCCGGGCTCCCGGCGGCGGCGACGATGCGGCTGGTGAGCGCCCCCTACGCCGCCGACAGCGAGGCGCCCGACAAGCTCGGCAAGCTCGTGGGCAAGGTCGACGCCGTCCTTTTCACCGGCCCGCTCCAGTACGACCTCGCGATGCAGGCGGGCGAGATCGACGTGCCCGCCACGTACGTGCCGGTGAGCGCGGCAGGGCTCTACTCCGCGCTGCTGCGCGGCGCCCGCCACGGCCTCGACCCCGCCCGCATCAGCATCGACTCCGTCTGCGAGGCCGAGGTCGCCGAGGCGTACGACGAGATCGGCGTGCCCACGGCGGGCGTGCACGTGTGCGAACACCCCCGCCCCGGTTCAGTGCGCGGCTTCATCGGCTTCCACGAGCGGCTCCACCGTGAGGGCCTGACCACGGCGGCCCTCACCACGCTCCGCACGGTCGCGACGCGGCTGACGACTGACGGTGTGCCGGTGCTGCGCATGACGCCGCCGGTGAGCACGGTGCGCCGCGCCATCGACACCGCGGCGCTGCTCGGTGCGGCCGGCCGGGCGCGGGAGTCGCAGATCGCGATCGCGCTGGTGTCGCTCGCGGCCAGGCCGGGCCACGGCGGCGCGGGCGACTACCGGCAGCAGGAGCTCAAGTTGCTGCTGCACCGGTCGCTGCTGGTCGACGCGCGCGCGATGGGCGCGGTCGTGGCGGCGCGCGAGGAGAACACCTACGTGGTCACCACCACGGCGGGGGCGCTGTCGCGGATCACCGACGGGTTCCGGGTGGCGCCGTTCGTCGAGCGGGTGCGCGCCGACGTGGGCGTCGACGTGGAGGCGGGACTCGGGCTCGGCCGCTCGGCCAGGGAGGCCGACGCCAACGCGGCGATGGCGCTCGACCGGGCCCGCGCGGGGGAGGCGGCGGCGTACCTGGTCGACGGGGAGGGCGCGGTGCTGCCGTTGCCGGCGGCCCGGCGCGAGCCGTCCGACGTCGTGCGGCGGCCGCCGGACTCCCGGGCCATCAGGATCCGTGACCAGCTCGTCGAACGGCTCGGCGCCGATGCCGCGTCCATGGTGGTCGACGCCGACACCGTCGCCGAGTTGCTCGGCGTCGCGCCACGCAGCGCCAGGAGGGTGCTGCAGGGCCTGGTGGAGGAGGGGCTCGCGTGGGCGCTGCCGCCGGTGCGGTCCACGCACGCGGGCCGTCCTCGACGCCCGTACCGGCTCATTTCGGGCTGAGGCGCGCCTCAGCCGAGGTAGGCGGGGGTGACGGGGGTGTGCAGCGTCCAGCCGAGAGAGCTGTAGAGAGCCTGGCCGTCGCGGGTGGCGACGAGGATGCCCGCGTGCGCGCCCTGCGCGACGGCGGCGGAGGTGAGCATCGTGATGACCACCGTGCCGAGCCCGCGGCGGCGGTGTCCGACGGCGGTCTCCACCTGGTCGATCACCGCCATGGTGCCTCCGAGCGCCACCTGCCCGCGGGCGGCGACCTCGCCCGTGGCGGTCAGCAGGCGCGCGACCGTGACGCCGGCGCGCGTGGTCACGACCGGGGTGTAGCCGTCCGGCGCGCGCCGCGGCACCCGCGAGAGCGACGCCGTGGTCATCATGTACTCCTGCTCCTTGACCGCCCAGGCCGGGGGCAGGTGCGGGGCCACCGCCTCCACGGGGGCGCAGAGCTTGAGCCACGTGCCCGGTGTGGTGACGGCCGTGGTCAGGCGGCGCAGCAGTTCGGGCGTGGGGGAGTGCACGATGTGCCTGGCCTGGTGGCCGGGCCGGCCGACGTCCACACGCAGACCCCAGGGCTCGCGTACGGGCTTCGGGGTGTTGCGGGAGACCACCCAGCCGTCGACCCATGCCTCGACTGTCATCGAATGGGCCGTTATGAGAACCTCCGTCACGGAGGACAGCATAAGCGTTGCCTGAAACGCACTGACGGGGCATACCAGGATAAAAAGGATGCGGCGTGGCATTGCCTGGACCTGCCCTGTGACCGGTAGGGTCCTCCGTGTGCGCGTTGAGATTCATGGTCACCGCGGAGCCCGGGGCCTGTGGCCGGAGAACACCCTGCCCGGAATGAGCCGCACGATGGAGCTGGGCGTCGACGCGCTCGAGTTCGACGTCGCGCTCACCGCCGACCGGCGTCTCGTGCTCACGCACGACCTCACCGTCTCGGCCGTCACCAGCGCCGACCGCGGCCCGGTGCACGCCGGAGACCCGCTCTACCCCTATGTCGGCAAGCCGATCAACGCCCTCACGCTGGCGCAGCTGCGCACGCTCGACGTCGGCGTACGCCTGCCGCGCCACCCCGACGACCGGTTCGCGCTCACGCAGGTGCCCATGCCCGAGACCCGCATGCCGACGCTCGGCGCGGTGCTCGGCCTGGTCAACGCCTACGAGGCCGAGGGCGTACGCCTGCACATCGAGCTCAAGTCCGACCCGACGCGGCCCGAGCTGACCGCCGACCCCGAGATGTTCACCGACCTGGTGGTCGAGGAGCTAGACCGGCACGGCAGGCTCGGCAACGCCGCGATCCTCAGCTTCGACTGGCGCGTGATCAGCCACGCCGAGCGGGTCGCCCCCGGCACCCGCCGCTTCGCCCTGATCGAGCTCGACACCCTGCACTGGAACGGCGGCGTCGGCGACGACGTGGCCGCCGCGGCCCGTGACGCCGGGGCCACCACCCTCTCGCCCGAGCACATCATGGTCGACGAGACGCTCATGGAGCGCTCCGCCGCCGCCGGGCTCGACGTCGCGGTCTGGACGGTCAACGACACCGAGCTCGCGGGCCGCCTGCTCGACCTGGGCGTCGCCGGCGTCGTCACCGACTACCCCGACCGGATGCGCGGGCTGTGGCGTGAGCGCGGTCTCCGGCTGCCCCAGCCGGTCGCCCCGCTGCGTCCCGTGGGCGTCTGACAGTGATGATGTAGATGAGCGTCTCCCGCCAGGGTCTGACCCAGCGACTGACTGACCTTGGGTCCTCAACGGGATCTGTCGGCCCTG
>NZ_FNFB01000037.1 GCF_900100395.1 Nonomuraea maritima
GAGGGGGTAAGGCTCCCGGTAGACGACCGGGTTGATAGGCCGGAGGTGGAAGCGCGGTAACGTGTGGAGCTGACCGGTACTAATAGGCCGAGGACTTGACCTCAAAGCAGGCTTTTCTTGCTCGCGTCCACTAAGCAATTCTGAGACAGCAAACAGTGATGTTTGTGTGTTTCGGAGGGTTACGGCGGTTATGGCGGGAAGGAAACACCCGGTTACATTCCGAACCCGGAAGTTAAGCTTCTCTGCGCCGATGGTACTGCACTCGGGAGGGTGTGGGAGAGTAGGTCACCGCCGGACAATCTTTGTGGGGAGGGGTTCCATCCTTGGGATGGGATCCCTCTCCTTTTTTGTGTTGCGTGTTCCGTGTTGTGTGTTGCGCGTGTGTGTGTTGTGTGTGTGTGTTGTGTGTGGGGGTTCCGCTGGTGGCGGGGCCCCTTTTTTTGTTTGTGGGGTGGCCCGTTCGGGCGGGCGTCTTTTTTCGTGTGTGGTGGGGTTTCGTCTGGTGGTGGGGTCTGTTCTGTGGTGTGGGGGTCGCTGTTCAGGCGGCCCCTTTTGTTTGTAGAGGTTCTGCTGGTGGGTGGGGCCGCTTCTGCGTTTTGGGGTCGCTGTTGAGGCGGGCCGTTTTTTGTTGGTGGGGGTGGCTCGTTCGGGCGGGCCCTGTGGTTTCGGGTGTGGTGGGGTGGTAGTTCGGTCGGCGTCTCTTTTCGTGTGGTGGAGGTCGGCTGATTAGGGTGCGCCCCTCACGCGTGAACGCCACGAGGCAGCTGGCCGGACCCCCGGGTGCCGACACCGGCAGCACGACCCCGCCGGGGTTCGTCGGCGGGGCCACTGTTCGGGTGGCCGCCTTCGTGGTTGGGGGATTCGCCGTTCTCGGTGGGGCTTTTTGTGTTTGCGGGGTGGTGCCGCTGGGCCGGCCCCTTTTTGTTTGCAGGACGCCTGATCGGCCGGCTTTCTGTCGTGTGTATGGATGGTGCCGTTCGGGCGGGTGCTGCTTGCAGCTGGTCGTTGTGGGTGGGGCCGACAATGGGCGGCTGTCGACTGACTGCTTGGTAGCGGATGTCGTACCGGGAGCCGCGCCCGTGAGGTGGGCCAGCGGGCGACAGCTCGGGGTGAGGTGTCGACGGCTGTCGTGGGGCAGTGCTCTTTGTGGGGTCCGTCTTTGACGGGACCCTTTGGTGTTTCTGGAGCGGATCGGTGTCGGTGGCTGGGACAGTCTGTGTGGCTGGGTGCATCTCCGATTGCGCGTGCCTGTGGCTGCGTGCGCATCTCCACTGCGCGGGAGGTGCGGCGGCCATGACAGCGCACGGAGGCAAGGGCTCGGGGGTGGGGTGAGGCGGTGGGGGAGCTGTTCGTTCGGGGGTGGGCTCGTGCGGCTGCTCGGCGTACGGAGTGCTGGTGGTGGTCAGTAGGGTTGAGGGGTGGATTATCGTGCGGTTGAACGCGCGATCCTGGATCGTGGCGTCGAGTGGGAATTCGAGCCGACGCTCGATCGGATCGCGGCCCTCCTGGACGTGCTCGGCTCGCCCCAGCGGGCGTACCCGGTCATACACATTGCCGGGACGAACGGAAAGACGAGCACCGCCCGGTTGACGGAGGCGCTGCTCAAGGAGCGAAATCTGCGGGTGGGGAGGTTCACCAGCCCGCACCTCGTCTCGATGCGTGAGCGGATCACCGTCGACGGCGAGCCGCTGAGCGAGGAGCGGTTCGCCGAGGTCTACGAGGAGATCATCCCCTACGTCGAGCTCACCGACGCCGGCGGACGTCGTATCCAGTTCTTCGAGCTGCTGACGGCGATGGCGTTCGCGGCGTTCAGCGACACTCCGGTCGACGTCGCGGTCATCGAGACCGGCATGGGCGGGTCGTGGGACGCCACCAACGTCGCCGACGGAGCCGTGTCGGTGATCACTCCGATTTCGCTGGACCACACCGACCGCCTCGGTCCTGACGTCGCGAGCATCGCCGGTGAGAAGGCGGGCATCATCAAGCCCGGCACGACGGCGGTGTTCGCCCAGCAGGAGCTCGCGGCCGCCGAGGTGCTGATGCGGCGCGCGGCCGAGGTCGGCGCGGTCGTGGCTCGTGAGGGGCTGGAGTTCGGGGTGCTGAGCCGCGAGGTCGCGATCGGCGGGCAGTTGCTCACGTTGCGCGGCCTGAAGGGCGTGTACGACGAGGTCTACCTGCCGCTGTACGGCGCCCACCAGGCGAGTAACGCCGCCTGCGCGCTGGCCGCCGTCGAAGCGCTGACGGGCGGCGACGACCCGCTCGACGCCGACCTGGTACGTCAGGCGTTCGCCCAGGCGTCCTCGCCGGGACGGATGGAGGTCGTGAGGCGTACGCCGACGGTGGTGGTGGACGCCGCGCACAATCCCGGCGGCATGCAGGCGACGCTGGAGGGCCTGCACGAGGCGTTCGACTTCGCGAAGGTGATCGGCGTCCTCGCGGTCATGCGTGACAAGGACGTCGACGGGCTGCTGGAGCTGCTGGAGCCCATACTCGACGAGATCATCGTGACGCGGAACTCGTCGCCGAGGTGCATGCCTCCGGAGGAGCTCGCTGCGCTGGCCGGGCCGCTGTTCGGTGAGGATCGCGTGCATGTCGTCGATCGCCTCGATGACGCCATCGACAAGGGCATCGCCATGGCGGACGCCGCGGGTGAGTTCAGCGGCACGGGTGTGTTCATCACGGGGTCGGTGGTGACCGCGGGAGACGCCCGCCACCTGCTCAAGGTGGAGAGGCCATGATGAACTTCGAGGTCACCCCCGGGATGCGCAGGCTGGGCTCGAGTGTGCTCGGCATGGAGGCCATCGTCGCCGCTCTGGTCACGCCGGTGGCGATCCGCGTCGGCGGGGTGACGCCCTGGCTGGCCGTGACCGTGGGCATCGGGCTCGCCGTGCTGTGTGTGGTGGCCGCGGGTCTGCTCAAGAAGCCGATCGGGTACGTCTTGGGCAGCGTCGTGCAGGTGCTGGCGATCTGCACCGGGTTCGTGGTGTCGATGATGTTCGTCCTCGGTGCGATCTTTGCCGCACTGTGGATCACGGCCATTCTCGTCGCTCGCCGTGTCGAGGGCGCTACTTCCCGCTAAAGTCGGCCTTTATGGCCGTCCCCCCAAGCCAGCGGTCGTCCGACTCGGCTGGCCACAGATTTCGGTGGCAGCTCGACGTGCTGCTCGGGCTGATCCTTGTCACGTCGCTGCCGTTGGCGATCGTCTCGATCCCCAACACCCTGTCCGTTGTCGCCGGTCTGCTGCCCGGCGACCTTGACCAGGCCGGGCTCATGCGCACCCAAGGGCTCGCCCTGCCGGCGTTGATGCTCACCGTCCCGCTCGCCGCTGTGGCGCTGCGCCGGGTCCCGGCCGCGTACGTGCTGGTGGCCGGGCTCGCGTTGGTGGCGGTGTCCGACGCGGCGGGCGGGTACGCGGGCTCTGAGTTCGTCGTCGGCGTCGTTCGCGTGCTGCGCGGCGTCGGGGCCGGACTGGTCCTTCCGGCCACGCTCGCGGCCGTCTGGGCGCGTACGCCGGTCCTGCGGGCTCTGTGGGTGGGTGTGTTCTGCCTGAGCCTGCTGGTCGCGCAGGCGTTCGCGCTGTGGCCGCTCGACGACGTTGACAGCTGGCGGGTGACGCTGCAGCCGTACCCGCTGGTGACGGGGGTCGCGCTTGCGCTGGCCGCGGTGCACCTGGGGGTGTGGACGCTGTCCGGCCGTCCCGCCGCTCCTGTGCCGGACGTGGTGGAGCGCGGCCGGGTGCTGCTGTCGGCGGGGCCCGCCGTCGGCATCGCGGTCGTGGCGGTGAGCACGGCCTCGGAGGGGTGGCGCGCGGGCTGGGTGATCGTGCTGGCGGCGGTGGCGGTCACGGCGCTGCTCGTCATGGCGTCGATCGGGGCCGCGGAGAGCCGTACGGTCGCGTATACCGCGGTGGCCGTGGGGCTTGTGCTGCTGCCGAGCGCCGCGCAGATCACGATGGTCGAGATGGGCGGCCTCGGCGGGCCGGGGTTGCGCGGGCTGTGGCTGCCGTACGGGGTGGCGGGGGTGCTCGCCGTCGCCGTGTCGGTGTGGGTGCGGCTGCACGCGCCCGCGGCCGGGCGGTGGCTGGCGCCGTTGGGTCTGCTGGCCATGGTGGCAGGCCTGTGTTCGGTACGGCTCGTCGTGCCGTCGGCCGACGGGCTGCCGCTGGTGCTGCCGTTCGGTCTGCTCGTGGTGGGTGCGGCGGTGGCGTTGACGGCGACGCTGCAGGAGGTCACGTTCGGGGCGGCGGCGTTCGGGTTGTCGCTGGGGGTCGCGGGGCTGCTCGCGGGGTTCCTGCTCGGCACGGGCGTGCAGATGGCCATGCTGGACGGGGCGCGCTCGGTGCAGGAGCTGGTCGACGGGTTCGTGGGCGCGCTGCACTGGTGGGCGCTGATCGGCGGGTTCCTGGTGGTGCTGATCATCGCGCTGGTCGCCGTGTGGGCGCGTCGCGGGGAGCAGCCGCCGGAGAACACGCCGGAGCGCCTGCCCTGCGCGGGCGGGCCGGTGGGGGACGTGCTGCTCGTCCCGTCCGCCGAGGAAGGTGACGGGCGGAGGGGAGAGGCGCCGGCCGCCAGTGACGACGGGCGGAAGGGGGAGGCGCCGGCCGCAGGCGGCGACGACAAGCGGCTTCCTACGGTGCCGCCGCAGGGTCAGTCCCCTGAGGACGCGTCCTCGCCATGAAACGGCTTCCGTACGGAAACGAGGGCAGGGGCGGAGAACGGTAAGCTGAGGCCCGCTACGGCGACGTGTGGGCGTGCAGCCCCGCGAAGCGTCCTCCGCGGCCAGGCCGGGCGCCTGTGGCCGCGACCCCATTCTGTTCGAAGGAGAACTACAAGTGTCCGAGCGCACTCTTGTCCTGATCAAGCCCGACGGGGTAAAGCGCGGCCTCATCGGTGACGTGATCGCCCGCGTGGAGCGCAAGGGCCTCAAGGTCGTGGCGATGGACCTCCGCACCCTCGACGCCGACACCGCCAAGGCGCACTACGCCGAGCACTCCGAGCGGCCGTTCTTCGGCGAGCTGGTGGAGTTCATCACCTCGGGTCCGCTCGTCGCGCTGGTGCTCGAGGGCCCGCGTGCCGTCGAGGCCTTCCGCGCGCTGGCGGGCGCCACCGACCCGGTCAAGTCGGCCCCCGGCACGATCCGCGGCGACCACGCCCTTGAGATCGGCGAGAACGTCGTCCACGGCTCCGACTCGCCCGAGTCGGCCGCCAGGGAGATCAAGATCTTCTTCCCGGACCGGTTCTGAGCCGTCCTTTTCTCCGCGCGCCCGTGCAGCTCCGGCTGCGCGGGCGCGCTTTTTTGTCGGTCGAACCGCGTACGGTCACGTGGGTGCGGGCCGGCCAGGAATTGTCTGAGGCTTCACCTACTGTTTTCGCTGTCTTGCCACGTGAACGGTGCCGGCAGGCACCGGATGTTGTGGTGCAAACCGGGCAAAGTTGCGGTTGAGGTAGCGGCTGGAGAATTTTGACAGTCACGGCGGCTCATTGCGTCCATCGGCGGGTACGTCACGTTACGATTCGAATTCGATCCGTAGTCATTCGCGAACGACGTTACGGAGGGCTCCGTTCCCCATGGGCAGCAAGCTCGCGTTCCTCGGCCGTGACATGGCGGTCGACCTCGGCACCGCCAACACGCTTGTCTATGTGCGGGGCCGCGGCATCGTGCTCAACGAGCCGTCAGTCGTGGCGATCAACACCGTCACCGGCAAGATCGTGGCGGTTGGCATCGAGGCCAAGCGGATGATCGGTCGTACGCCCGGCAACGTCGTCGCGGTTCGCCCGCTCAAGGACGGCGTTATCGCGGATTTCGACGTCACCGAACGGATGTTGCGCTATTTCATCCAGCGCGTCCACAAACGACGTCATTTCGCCAAGCCGCGCATCATCATCGCCGTTCCCAGTGGCATCACCAGTGTCGAGCAGCGGGCCGTCAAAGAGGCCGGCTACCAGGCCGGTGCCCGGAAGGTCTACATCATCGAAGAGCCGATGGCGGCGGCCATCGGCGCCGGTCTTCCAGTGCACGAGCCCACCGGCAACATGGTCGTCGACATCGGGGGCGGCACGACCGAGGTGGCGATCATCTCGATGGGCGGCGTGGTCACCAGCCAGTCGATCCGGGTCGGCGGCGACGAGCTCGACCAGGCGGTGATGACGTTCGCGAAGAAGGAGTTCTCGCTGATGCTGGGCGAGCGCACCGCCGAGGAGATCAAGATGGCGATCGGCTCGGCGTGCCCCGTCGGTGAGGAGCTGCACGCCGAGATCCGCGGGCGCGACCTGATCAGCGGGCTGCCCAAGACCATCGTGGTGTCGAGCGAAGAGATCAGGAAGGCCACCGAGGAGCCGGTCAACGCGATCGTCGACGCGGTCAAGAGCACGCTCGACAAGTGCCCTCCCGAGCTGTCCGGCGACATCATGGACCGCGGCATCGCGCTCACCGGTGGGGGCGCCCTGCTGAGAGGGCTCGACGAGCGGGTGAAGGACGAGACGGGCATGCCCGTGCACCTGGTGGACAACCCCCTCGACTCGGTCGCCATCGGGTCCGGCAAGTGTGCCGAGGAGTTCGAGGCTCTCCAGCAGGTCCTGGTGCCGGAGTCACGACACTGATGAGAGACTCTCGCCGTGGCCGGCTGGTCCTGGGAGTGCTGCTCTCGGTGGCCCTGGTCGCCCTGACCATCGACCATCGCGCGGGCGAGAGCTCTCCGCTGCGCCAGTTGCGTACGGCGGGAGCGACCGTCCTCGGCACGGTGCAGCAGTTCGGTGTGGGAGTGGTCCGCCCGGTCGGCGCGTTCGTGCAGTCGATCCTGGACGCGCCGAGCGCCCAGCGGCGCATCGATGCGCTGCAGAAGGAGAACGCCGAACTGCGCGCGAGCCTGGTCGCGGGCCGGCTCGACGCGGGCCGCGCCAAGGAACTGGAGCGGCTGCTCGGGCTCACGAGGGACAAGGGCTACAAGGTGGTCACGGCCAACGTGGTCGCGCGGCGCGGGCTGCCCGGCTTCGAAGATTCCGTGCAGATCGACGTGGGCTCGGCCGACGGGGTGCAGCCGGAGATGACCGTGCTCAACGGTGACGGGCTGGTCGGGCGCGTGCTGTACACCTCGCCGCACAGCTCGACGGTGCTGCTGATCAGCGATCTCGCATCGGCCGTCGGCGCGCGGCTCGAGGGCGACAAGGAGATCGGTGTCGTCCACGGGGTCGGCGAGAACGGGCGGCTGGTGCAGTTCCGGCTGCTCGACTCCACGGCGCCGCTGAGCAGGGGCGGGCGGATCGTCAGCTTCGGGTCCAAGGACGGCAAACCGTACGCGCCGGGTGTGCCCATCGGGATCATCGAGCGGGTCGAGGCCACTCCCGGAGAGCTCACCCGCATCGCCTACGCCCGGCCGTACGCCGACCTGACGGCGCTCGACGTGGTCGGTGTCGTGGTGGCGGCGCCGACGCGCGAGGACCGCGAGGCGGTCGCGCCCAAGGTCGCACCGAAGAAGGAGAAGCAGCGGTGAGCGGGTTGCGGGCTGCGGCCGCGCCCGACGGGGAGGGGGTCAGGTGATCGGCTGGCTGTCCGTGCTCGCGGCGCTGCTCGCGCAGGTCATGGTGGTCAACCGCCTTCCGCTGCCCGCCGGGGGCGCACCTGACCTGGTGCTGCTCACCGTCATCGCCGCGGCGTGGACGCGGGGTCCGTCCTCGGGGGCGGTGCTCGGGTTCTTCGCCGGGCTGCTGGCCGACGTCATGCCGCCGAGCGCCCACCTGGTCGGGCAGAACGCGTTCGTGTACGCGCTGGTGGGTTACCTCGCAGGGCGGGGCATCGGCGGGCCGGTCCCGACCGTGGTGCTGTGCGTGCTGCTGGCGCCGCTGGCGACCGCGGGGGTGGGCGCGCTGATGTCCGATCCGCGGGTGACGATGCCGATGCTGAGCACACAGGTGCCCGTCACCATCGTCTACACGCTGTTGGTCTCCCCGGTCGTGGTGTGGCTGGCCACCCGGAGCAGACAGGTGAGGTTTCTGACATGACCAGGATGCGGGCCCGGCTGCTGATGCTGCACGTGCTCGTGCTGGCACTGCTCGCGGTGCTGGCCGTGCGCCTGTGGCAGGTGCAGGTGGTGCGGGGGCAGGAGTTCGTGACACGGGCGACGGAGACGCGTACCCGGACGGTGATCGTTCCGGCCGTGCGCGGTCAGATCCTCGATTCGTCGGGGCGGCCGCTCGTCCGCAACAAGACCGCACTGGTCGTGTCCGTGGACCGTACTCAGCTGTCCAGGATGCCCGACGGGGGCCTGGCGGTGCTGAAGAAGCTGTCGGCGGTGCTCGGCCGTCCGGTGAAGGACCTGCAGCAGCGCATCCGTCCGTGCGGGCCGGGGGTGGGCAAGCCGTGCTGGACGGGGTCGCCGTACCAGCCTGTGCCGCTGGACGAGAAGGTCGACACCCGTGAGGCGCTGCAGATCCTCGAACGGCAGGAAGAGTTCCCCGGTGTGACGGCGGAGATCCATTCCGTCCGGCAGTACCCCGGTGGCAGGGCCGGAGCTCAGATGCTCGGCTACCTGCAGCCGGTCACCGAGGCCGAGCTCGAGAAGCGTGAGGGGCTCAAGGCCGCTTTCTCCGGTGTCGACCTCGTCGGGCGCGACGGGCTCGAATACGTCTACGACCAGGCGCTGCGCGGCAAGGCGGGCCTGCGGCGGGTCCAGGTCGACCGCATGGGCAAGCCGCTGGGCGTGGAGGCGCAGACCACCCCTGTGCCCGGCGACCACCTGGTGACGAGCATCGACGCGCGGGTGCAGGCCGTGGTGGAGAAGGCGGTCAACAAGGCGATGAAGAACGCGCCGGGCGCTGACGGCGGGGCCGGTGTGGTGCTCGACGCCCGTACGGGTCGGGTCGTGGCGCTCGCCAGCTCGCCCGGGTACGACCCGGAGATCTGGGCCGGTGGCATCTCGGCGCGCGGCTACCAATGGCTGATGTCGGAGAAGTCCGGCAAACCGCTCGTGTCGCGGGCCATCAACGGTCAGTTCGCTCCTGGTTCGACGTTCAAGGTCACGTCGGTGACGTCGATGCTGCGCGCAGGCTACCCGCTGAAGGGCACCTACACCTGCCCGGGCTCCTACACCGTGGGCGGGCGGGCGTTCAACAACTTCCGCGGCATCGGGCTCGGCACGCTCACGTTGCACACGGCGCTGGTCAAGTCGTGCGACACGATCTTCTACCGGTCGTCGTACGAGCAGTACCTCAAGGACGGCGGGCGCACACCGAAGAAGAAGCCGAAGGAGATCTTCGCCAACGTGGCCCGGCAGTTCGGGTTCGGCAAGCCGACCGGCATCGACCTGCCGGGCGAGTCCGCGGGCCGCATCCCCGACCGCGCCTGGAAGAAGAACCTGTGGAACCAGACGAGCGCGACCAACTGCGAGCGGTCGCGCAAGGGCTACCCCGAGGTGAAGGACCGGGCGCGAGCGGAGTTCCTGAAGCGGCTCGCCCTGGAGAACTGTGAGGAAGGGTTCCTGCTGCGGCCCGGTGACGCGGCCAACTTCTCCATCGGGCAGGGCGACGTGCTGGTCACGCCGCTGCAGCTGGCCCGGGCGTACATGGCGCTGGTGAGCGACGGCAAGGTGCGCAGCCCGCGCATCGGGTGGGCGCAGGTGCGTCCTGACGGCAAGGTGGTCAAGACCATCCCGGTGCCGGTGGTGGGCAAGCTCCCGCTCACCGAGAAGGAACGGCTCTACATCAAGAACGCGCTCAGCCAGGTGGCCGCCGACGGCACCGCGGCCGGGGCCTTCTCCGGCTGGCCGATGGACAAGATCCGCGTCGGGGGCAAGACCGGTACGGCCGAGGTGTGGGGGAAGAGGGACACCTCCTGGTTCGCCTCGTTCGCGCCGACGAAGAACCCGCAGTACGTCGTCGTCGCGATGATCTCCCAGGGCGGCATGGGCGGCTCCACCGCTGCGCCGGCCGTGCGCGAGATCTACGAGGGCATCTACGGGATCAAGCAGCGGGCGGCCGTGCCCGGCGGGCGGCTGACGACCAAGCTGCCGAAGTTCGCCCCTGACGGGACGGTGATCCGTCGATGATCGCGCGTGCGGTGGCGGTGCAGAGGCCCTCGCTGTTCCAGCGGATGGCCCAGGAGAACTCGACCGTGCGCCGCCTCGACGGGCTGATGCTGGTCGCGGTGGCGGGGCTGTGCGTGATCGGCACGCTGCTGGTCTGGTCGTCCACCAGGACGTGGGCGCCCGGCTCGACCGGCCTGGTCAAGAAGCACCTGCTCAACGAGGCCCTGGGGCTCGTGGTGTGCGGGCTCGTCGCCATGGTCGACCATCGGGTGATGCGGGCGTACGCGCCGCTGGTGTTCCTGCTGTCGCTGGTGGGGCTGGGGCTCGTCCTCACGCCGCTCGGGGCGACGATCAACGGGTCGCACTCGTGGATCCTGCTCGGTGGCGGATTCGCGGTGCAGCCGTCCGAGTTCTCCAAGGTCGGGCTGCTTTTGATCATCGCGATGCTGCTGGCGCAGCCGTCCGAGGGCACCGACCGGCCGCGCGGCATCGACATGGCGCTGGTGCTGCTGGCGGCGGGCATCACGATCGGGCTGGTGATGCTGCAGCCCGACCTCGGCACCGGCATGGTGCTGGCGGTGATCGCGGCTTCCGGGCTGATCATCGCGGGCGTGCGGAAGCGCTGGATCGTGCTGCTGGCGCTGCTGTCGGGCGCCGGGGTGTTCGCGGTGATCTACTTCCAGATGCTGGAGCCGTACCAGGTGGCGCGATTCACGGCGTTCGTCGATCCGAGCGTCGATCCGCGCGGGGTCGGCTACAACAGCACGCAGTCGCTGATCGCGATCGGTTCTGGGCAGTTGCTCGGCAAGGGGCTGCTCGGCGGCGGGCAGACGACCGGGCGGTTCGTGCCCGAGCAGCACACCGACTTCATCTTCACCGTGGTGGGGGAGGAGTTCGGGTTCCTCGGGTCGGTCACCGTCGTGATACTGCTCGGCATCGTGCTGATGCGCGGGCTGAAGATCGCCCGGGAGTGCGAGGACCGGTTCGGGACGCTCGTCGCGGGCATGATCGTGTGCTGGTTCGCGTTCCAGACGTTCGTCAACGTGGGGATGACGATCGGGATCATGCCGATCACCGGACTTCCGCTGCCGTTCGTCTCCTACGGCGGCACCGCCACCTTCGCCAACCTCATCGCTGTCGGGCTTCTGCAGGCGATCAAGGTGCGCCGCCGGACGTTCACCTAGCGCGGCGTGTGGCGGTTGCGCTGCCGGTGAACCCGCGGCCGAAGTGGCTCGATCAAGGCCGGTCAGGACCCGGCAGCGCCGGGGCGCCGCTACCCTGGACCGTATGCCTGTCGAGTCGATTTTCCACCGCCTGGAAGCGCTGCTGCCCAAGGTGCAGAAGCCCATCCAGTACGTCGGGGGTGAGCTCAACTCGACCGTCAAGGACTGGGACTCCGCCGACGTGAGGTGGGCGTTGATGTACCCGGATGCCTACGAGGTCGGGCTGCCCAATCAGGGCGTGGCGATCCTCTACGAGATCCTCAACGAGCTCCCCGGCACGCTGGCCGAGCGTACGTACGCGGTCTGGCCCGATCTCGAGGCCCTCATGAGGGCCGAGGGCGTCCCGCAGTTCACCGTCGACGCCCACCGGCCGGTGCGCGCGTTCGACGTCCTCGGGTTGTCGTTCTCGACCGAGCTCGGCTACACCAACATGCTGACGGCGCTCGATCTGGCCGGCATCCCACTGCTCGCCGTCGACCGCGGCGAGGACGACCCGATCGTGCTCGCCGGCGGCCACGCGGCCTTCAATCCCGAGCCGATCGCCGACTTCCTCGACGCGGCGGTGCTCGGCGACGGTGAGCAGATCTCGATCGCCATCTCCGAGGTCATCCGCGAGTGGAAGGCCGAGGGCCGGCCCGGCGGCCGTGACGAGCTGCTCATGCGGCTGGCCGAGTCCGGCGGCGTCTACGTGCCGAAGTTCTATGACGTCGAGTACCACGACGACGGCCGCATCAAGCGGGTCGCGCCCAACCGCGCCGACGTGCCGTGGCGGGTGCACAAGCACACCGTGATGGACCTCGACGAGTGGCCGTACCCGAAGAAGCCGCTGGTGCCGCTGGCCGAGACGGTGCACGAGCGGTTCAGCGTGGAGATCTTCCGCGGCTGCACGCGCGGGTGCCGCTTCTGCCAGGCGGGCATGATCACCCGTCCGGTGCGCGAGCGTTCCATCACCACGATCGGGGCGATGGTCGAGAACGGCATCAAGGAGTCCGGCTTCAACGAGGTCGGTCTGCTGTCGCTGTCGTCGGCCGACCACTCCGAGATCGCCGACGTGGCCAAGGGCCTGGCCGATCGCTACGAGGGCACCAACACCTCGCTGTCGCTGCCCTCCACCAGGGTCGACGCGTTCAACATCGACCTGGCCAACGAGTTCTCCAGGAACGGCAGGCGTTCGGGTCTGACGTTCGCGCCGGAGGGCGGCTCGGAGCGGATGCGCAAGGTGATCAACAAGATGGTCACCGAGGAAGACCTCATCCGCACCGTCACCACCGCCTACTCGCAGGGCTGGCGGCAGGTCAAGCTCTACTTCATGTGCGGGCTGCCCACCGAGACCGACGAGGACGTGCTCGGCATCGCCGACCTGGCCAAGAAGGTCATCAAGGCGGGCCGTGAGGCGACCGGCAGCCGCGACATCCGCTGCACGGTCTCCATCGGCGGCTTCGTGCCCAAGCCGCACACGCCGTTCCAGTGGGCGGGGCAGACCGACGCCGAGACCGTCGACCGGCGGCTCAAGGAGCTGCGCGACGCGCTCAGGAACGACAGGGAGTACGGCCGGGCCATCGGTTACCGCTACCACGACGGCAAACCGTCCATCGTGGAGGGCCTGCTGTCGCGCGGCGACCGCAGGGTCGGCGCGGTGATCAGGGCCGTCTGGGAGGACGGCGGCAGGTTCGACGGGTGGAGCGAGCACTTCTCCTACGAGCGTTGGATGGCCGCCGCCGAGCAGGCGGGCGTCGACGTCAGCTGGTACACCACGCGTGAGCGGGAGGAGAACGAAGTCCTTCCGTGGGACCACCTCGACGCCGGCCTCGACCGTGAATGGCTGTGGCAGGACTGGCAGGAGGCCGTCTCCGGCAGCGAGGTCGAGGACTGCCGCTGGACCCCCTGCTACGACTGCGGTGTCTGTCCCACGATGGGCACCGAGATCCAGATCGGTCCGACCGGCAAGAAACTCCTTCCCCTCACGGTGGTCTAGCGCGCTCGGTGGGCGGTCCGTGCCTCGGTGTACACAGACACCCGCCGACGCGGCTTATCCTGAGACGAAGGAACTCTGACGAGGAAGGACGACAAGCTCTGAAACCTGTTCCCGAAGGGCCTCCGCCCGCGCCTACGGTGCAGCGCCTGCGTGTGCGTTACGCCAAGCGCGGCCGCCTGCGCTTCACCAGCCACCGCGACATCTCGCGGGCCGTCGAAAGAGCGGTCCGCCGTGCCGGCATTCCGGTGGCCTACAGCGCGGGCTTCTCGCCCCACCCGAAGATCTCCTACGCGGGCGCGGCGCCGACCGGTGTCGCCAGCGAAGCCGAGTACCTCGAGATCGGCGTCACCACGCCGTGCGATCCCGTCCAGGTCAGACAGTGGCTGGACGAGTCGTTGCCGTACGGGCTCGATGTCCTCGACGTCGTGGAGGCGGGTACGGGCGGGCTGGCCGATCGCTTGGAGGTCTCCGAGTGGGAGGTGCGGCTGTCCGGTGCCGATCGCGAACTCGCCGAGGTGGCGGTGGAGAAGTTTCTCGCGGCGGGCACGGTGGAAGTCGAGCGCCTCACGAAGAAGGGGCCCCGCCGCTTCGACGCGCGACAGGCCGTCATGGAGCTCGAGGTTTCCGAGGGAGCAGAAAGAACCGCAGCTCAAGTGGGCGGACAGTCGTGTGTCATACTGCGCATGGTTGTTCGGCACATGACGCCTGCCGTTCGACCCGACGATGTGCTCACAGGGCTGCGCCTTGTGGCCGACTTCGCGCCGCCGGTTCCCCCCGAGGTGACCAGGCTGGCGCAGGGGCCGCTCGACGCCAGCACCGGTGCGCTTGCCGACCCGCTCGACCTGGACCGCGACATCACGCGCGGCGGCGAGGCGGGGCCGGTGGGTGAGCACGTCGCTGGTTAAGGAAGTGCCTCGCGCGAGCGGGGCGCGACCGCTGACAGGACTTGGCGCCGGTGCGCCCGCCACGGGCGTGCCGGCGGACAACGAGACACGAGAGCTCCTGCGCGGCGCGGCGACGCGCCCGGGAGCTGACGGGAGAGCGCCCGCATGCTCGACAACGAGCCCAACGCCGGGGCCCATGGCCCTGACGGGGAGACAATTGAACAGCCCAAGGTGACCGCACGTCGCCGCTCCGCCAGCCGCCCGGCGGGCCCACCGCCCGAGCCGCCCGAGGAGCCGGCCTCCGTTCCGGTCACCGTCATCGCCGCGAAGGCCGCACCACAGGTGGCCGATGTGCAGCCGGTGCGGACGAACGCGGTGCAGCGCGCCGCGGGGGAGCCCGCGCCCGAACTTCTCGAGGCGGCCGCCGAGGCCGGCGCTGTCACCACCGTTCCCGCTTTCGCCGCGTCCCATGCCGATGGCGAGGGCGAGGGCGAGGAGAGCGCCGTCGAGCCCGCGGCCGGTGAGGCTGCCGGTGAGTCCGCTGCCGTCGAGGCCGAGGGTGTCGCCGAGAAGCCGAAGCGTACGAGGACGCGGTCCACCGCGACGACCACGCGGCGGCGTACGACGAAGAAGGCCGCTGAGGCGGCGGAGGGTGAGCCGGTCGCCGCCGAGGGCGGCGAGAGCGCCGCCGAGCCGGCCGTGGAGGCGCCGAAGCGGCGCCGTACGCGCAAGAAGGCCGAGGCGGAAGAGGTCGCGGTCGTGAGCGCCGACGAGACGCCCGCTGACGAAGCGGTCTCCGGCGAACTCGAGACTGCGCCCGCGGGCGCAGTCGAGGCCGAGACGCCCGCGGCCGCGGAGGACGACGAGGACATCGTCGAGATCCTGCCCGAGGAAGAGCCGCTCGACGACGAGCCCGCCGGCGAGGACCTGGACGACGACGTCGTGCGGCCCAGCCTGCTCTCCGACCCGTTCGGATTGACGGTGCAGCGGCAGAGCGAGTCCGCGGCCTCGTTCAGGCGGCCGGCGGCCATCTTCGCGCCGCTGTTCCAGGCGCCTGACCCCAGCCGGGCCACGCCCGCGGTCGTGCAGGCCGCCGAGCCGCCGGCGCCGGTCGAGGAGCCGGAAGACGCGGAGGACACGGTCGAGGAAGCGGTCGTCGAGGACGACAACGACCTCGACACCGCCGACGACCAGGAAGAGGACGGCGGCAGTCGCCGCCGTCGCCGCCGTCGTGGCGGACGCGGTCGCGGCAAGTCCCGGGAGCGGGACGAGGCCGAGGACGGCGAGGAGTCGGAGGAGGAGTCCGACGACGAGCAGTCGGAGGACGAGCCCCAGGAGGAGACGTCCACCTCGCGTCGTCGTCGCCGTCGTCGCCGCCGCGGCACCGAGGAGGTCGCCGAGCCGACCGGTGACGACCCGCCGAACACGGTGGTGCGCATCCGCGCGCCGCGTTCCGGGCGGGCGGCGCTCGACACCGCCACCGACGGCGTGCAGAGCGTGCGCGGATCGACCCGGCTGGAGGCCAAGAAGCAGCGCCGCCGTGAGGGACGCGAGCTCGGGCGCAGGCGCCCGCCGATCATCACCGAGTCGGAGTTCCTGGCCCGCCGCGAGTCCGTCGACCGCATGATGGTGGTGCGCCGCCAGGGCGACCGGACGCAGATCGCGGTGCTGGAGGACGGCGTCCTCGTCGAGCACTACGTCAACCGCGAGGCCAGCCAGTCCTACGTGGGCAACGTCTACCTCGGCAAGGTGCAGAACGTGCTGCCGTCGATGGAGGCGGCGTTCGTGGACATCGGCAAGGGCCGTAACGCGGTGCTCTACGCGGGCGAGGTCAACTTCGACACCGCCGGGATGGAGGGCCAGCCCAAGCGCATCGAGTCGGCGCTGAAGTCGGGCCAGTCGGTGCTCGTGCAGGTCACGAAGGACCCGATCGGCCATAAGGGCGCCCGCCTGACCTCGCAGATCAGCCTGCCGGGCCGCTACCTCGTGTACGTGCCCGACGGGTCGATGACGGGTATCAGCCGCAAGCTGCCCGACAAGGAGCGCACGCGGCTCAAGAGCATCCTGAAGAAGGTCATGCCGGAGAACGCGGGCGTCATCGTGCGTACCGCGGCCGAGGGCGCCTCCGAGGAGGAGCTGGCCCGTGACGTGGCCCGGCTGTCGGCCCAGTGGGAGAGCATCCAGAAGAAGGCCAAGTCGGCGAGCCCGCCTGAGCTGCTGTCGGCCGAGCCCGACCTGACCATCCGGGTCGTGCGCGACGTGTTCAACGAGGACTTCACCTCGCTGGTCGTGCAGGGCGACGATGCGTGGGACACGGTCGACGACTACGTCGAGTACGTCGCGCCGCACCTGGCCGAGCGCCTGTCCAAGTGGGACGAGCAGGACGACGTGTTCGAGTCGTACCGGATCGACGAGCAGCTGGCCAAGGCGCTCGAGCGCAAGGTGTGGCTGCCGAGCGGCGGTTCGCTGGTGATCGACCGTACGGAGGCGATGACCGTCGTCGACGTCAACACCGGCAAGTTCACCGGCCAGGGCGGCAACCTCGAGGAGACCGTCACCAGGAACAACCTGGAGGCGGCCGAGGAGATCGTCCGGCAGCTGCGGCTGCGCGACATCGGCGGCATCATCGTGATCGACTTCATCGACATGGTGCTGGAGTCGAACCGCGACCTGGTGCTGCGCCGGATGCTGGAGTGCCTGGCCCGCGACAGGACCAAGCACCAGGTGGCTGAGGTCACCTCGCTGGGCCTGGTCCAGATGACCCGTAAGCGGGTCGGTCAGGGGCTGCTGGAGGCGTTCTCGACGCCGTGTGAGTGCTGCAACGGGCGCGGCGTGCTCATTTCCACCGAGCCGGTCGAGTCCAAGCCCGAGCAGCGTGGCACGCAGGGCAAGATGGCGGTCGAGAAGGCGGTCTCCGACAAGGTTTCCGCGGCCAAGGACTCTTCTGGGCGTGATACCGTGACCGGTGCGCTTGATGACGTCCCGGCTGAGGACGACCAGGCAAACCAGACTTCCGGCAGAGGGCGGCGACGCTCGCGCCGAGCCAAGTCGGCCGAGTAAATCGGCGGACTTCCGACGTTCCGTCCGGTTCGCCTAGGGGCCCGATCATCCGGTACCCTGGTGAATCGGTGCGTCAGGTGACGTGCCCTGTTGGCGCGCTTACTCGGTTCGTCGGGTTACGACAGGCTGAATGACAGGCGCAGCATTCGGCGGCAGCCCCTTTCATGGGGCGGCTGATGTTCGAAAGCAACAGTGAGTCAGTAGAAGGGTTCCGCGGTGTACGCGATCGTTCGTTGCGGCGGCAGGCAGCAGAAGGTCTCCGTCGGTGACGTCCTCGAGGTGGACAAGGTCGCCGGCGAGGTCGGCTCTTCGGTTTCGCTGCCGACGTTGCTCGTCGTCAACGAAGGCGACGTGACCACCGAGGCGGGCAAGTTCACGGTCAACGCCGAGATCCTCGGTGAGACCAAGGGTCCGAAGATCCGCATTCTCAAGTACAAGAACAAGACCGGTTACAAGAAGCGCCAGGGTCACCGCCAGCGGTACACCCAGGTGAAGATCACCGGTATCGAGCAGGCCTGAACGGGAGTTTGAGAGATGGCACACAAGAAGGGCGCGTCGTCCACCCGGAACGGTCGTGACTCCAACGCCCAGCGTCTGGGCGTCAAGCGCTTCGGTGGCCAGCTGGTCAACGCGGGCGAGATCATCGTCCGTCAGCGTGGCACCCACTTCCACCCCGGTGACAACGTGGGCCGCGGTGGCGACGACACGCTGTTCGCGCTGGCCGCCGGCCACGTGCAGTTCGGTCTCAAGCGCGGCCGTCGGGCCGTGAGCATCGTTCCCGTCGCGGAGTAGTTTCTCCGGCGACCTCGGGTTTCGCGTCAAGGGGTGGATCTACCGATCCACCCCTTGAGCTTTTCCTGGGGTGTTGAGTGCGGGTTCGAGCGCGTTGAGTGGCCAGGGGTTTCGGGCCCTGTACTGGTACAGGGTCGCCGAGCGCCTGGATTTCTGGGCGAGCTCCACCGTGCGAGGTCCAGGGGCGTCGGAGGGACGCGGGGGTTTCGGCGTTTTTCCGGGTGCTGGTGCGAAGTGGAGTCGCCGGGTGTCCCGGGGGTCCGGGTGCCGGTGGATGCAGGGGTGCCGGTGTTCGAGGTCTCGAGCGCTGGTGGGATGCGGGGCCGCCGTACGGATTACGGGCGTCTGTGGTCTCGTTGTGTTGGTATGAGATGCCCCTGGTGGGGTGATGGAGGAATGCGAGATGCCGGACTTCGTGGACCAGGTGGTCCTGCACGTCAAGGCCGGTGACGGAGGGAACGGGTGCGCCTCCATCCACCGGGAGAAGTTCAAGCCGCTCGGCGGGCCCGACGGCGGCAACGGCGGGCGTGGCGGCGACCTCATTCTCGAGGTCGACCCCAACACGGCGACGCTGCTCGACTACCACCGCCGTCCGCACCGCAAGGCGGAGAACGGCAAGCAGGGGCAGGGCGCCAACCGCGACGGCGCCAACGGCGAGGACGTCGTCCTGCCCGTGCCCAACGGCACCGTGGTGAAGAACGCCGTGACCGGTGAGGTGCTGGTCGACCTCGTGGGGGCGGGCACTCGGTACGTGCTCGCCGAGGGCGGGCACGGCGGGCTCGGCAACGCGGCCCTGGCCACCACGAAGCGCAAGGCGCCCGGGTTCGCGCTGCTCGGCGAGCCGGGCGACGAGCTGGACGTGGTGCTGGAGCTGAAGAGCGTCGCCGACGTGGCGCTGGTCGGGTTCCCGAGCGCGGGCAAGTCGTCGCTGATCGCCGCGTTGAGCGCGGCCAAGCCGAAGATCGCTGACTACCCGTTCACGACCTTGATCCCGAACCTGGGGGTCGTGACGGCGGGCGACCACGTCTTCACCGTCGCGGACGTGCCCGGGCTGATCCCCGGGGCCTCCCAGGGCAAGGGGCTGGGGCACGAGTTCCTGCGGCACGTCGAGCGGTGCGACATGCTCGTGCACGTCATCGACTGCGCCACGATGGAGCCCGGGCGAGACCCGATCACCGACTACGAGGTGATCGAGGCCGAACTGCGGGCGTACGGGAAGCTCGAGGACCGGCCGCGGATGATCGTGCTGAACAAGGCCGACGTGCCCGACGCGCGGGAGCTGGCCGAGATGGTCGCGGCCGAGTTCGAGGAGAAGGGGCTGCAGGTCTTCACGATCTCGGCCGCCACGCATGACGGGTTGCGGGAGCTCACGTACGCGATGGGCGAGTGGGTCGCGGCGGCGCGGGCGAACAAGCCGGTCGAGGAGCCCACGCGGCTGGTGATCCGTCCCAAGCAGCTCGGCGAGGCCGGGTTCAAGGTGCGGCGGGTCAACGACAACCTGTTCCAGATCACCGGTGAGAAGCCCGAGCGGTGGATCCGGCAGACCGACTTCAGCAACGACGAGGCCGTCGGCTACCTCGCCGACCGGCTCGAGCGGCTCGGGGTCGAGGAGCAGCTGGCCAAGGCCGGGGCCCAGCCGGGGGCGGAGGTGGTCATCGGCTCGATGGAGGGCGGCTACGTCTTCGACTGGCAGCCCACGCTGCACGCCGAGTCGATCAGGCAGGGACCGCGCGGCACCGACAACCGCCTGGCGTAGCACCGACGCCGCCAGAGGCGCCTCCAACCGGATGGCGCCTCTACGGTACGGGCCCAGCGGGCGCAGCGTGTCGACGGCCAGGGCCGGGGTTGGCTTCTCCGCGGTACGGGCGCGGCAGGCGCGGCGTGTCAACGGCTGAGAGCTGGGGTTGGCGCCCCGCGCACGGTCAGCGCGTGGGCGGACGGGGGCTCGCCGCGAGTCATCGATGCGACGGTAAGTGCTGAGCGCGATTGATGTGAGGGTGGCCGCCGAGCACGCGCGGCGGGCGAAAGTTCGCCGATCGCGGTTGGTGCGTGGCGGATGGTTCGCCGAGGCGTGATCGATGCGAGGGCGGGCCGCTGAGCGCTCGCGGCGGGCGTGGGGTCGTCGACCGCGATCACCCGAGGGTGGATGGGGTCGTTGAGACGGCCGTGATGAGGGTTGGGCGGGCCCGGCGCGATCAACGCGCGGGCAAATCGGCGAGTTCGATTGGTGCGACGGCTGGGGTCCGCCAAGTCCGACCAACGCGTGGGGGACGCGGGCGCCGGCGGTGCGACGGCTGGGGTCCGCAACGTGCGATCAACGCGTGGGGGACGCGGGCGCCGGCGGTGCGACGGCTGGGGTCCGCAACGTGCGATCAACGCGTGGGGGGACGCGGGCGCCGGTGGTGCGACGGCTGGGGGCCGTCAATGCGATCAGGCCGAGGGTGGGTGCGTCCACTTCTGCTCGCGCTCACCGCGCTCACCGACCGCGGCCTGGTCGAGCGGGCGGGCGACGAAGCCGCGCAGATCCACGCCAGGATGGGGAGCCACGCTGAGGCACCTGTGGCGAAGGTGGAGTGGGTGCCGGCTCGCCCAGGCGGCCCTCGATGACGGGTGCTGGTTGACGAGGGCATTGGCGTGGGTGATCTCGCTCACCTCCGTGCCCCTGAATGCTGGTGATGTTGGTTATGGGACGCGGCGATTTGTGGGCCCTGAGGGGGCGTGGGCTGCGTTCATGTGTCCGGGTTCTGCTTGATCGATGGTGAGGGAGGGGTGGTAGCTGCGGTGGCGGTGGTGCTTGCGGGGCTGGTGGGCCGGGGTCGGGGGATCCGGGGTAGGGGGCGGGAGCGGATAGGCTGCTAGACGTGCGGGAACAGATCGCCTCTGCTTCGAAAGTCGTGGTCAAGGTCGGCTCCTCCTCGCTCACCACCCCTCAGGGCACGATCGACGTCGACCGTGTCGACGCCCTGGTGGACGTGCTGTCGGCGCGGCGCCGTACCGGGACGCAGGTTGTCCTGGTCTCCTCCGGGGCCATCGCTGCGGGCCTCGGCCCGCTCGGGCTGAGCGCGCGACCGCGCGACCTGGCGACGCAGCAGGCGGCCGCATCCGTCGGGCAGGGGGTGCTCGTCGCCCGCTACACCTCGTCCTTCGCCCGCTATGCGCTGCGGGTCGGGCAGGTGCTGCTGACGGCCGACGACATGATGCGGCGGGTTCACCACGCCAACGCCCAGCGCACCCTCAACCGGCTGCTCGAGCTGGGCATCGTGCCCATCGTCAACGAGAACGACACGGTGGCCACCGATGAGATCCGGTTCGGCGACAACGACCGGCTGGCGGCGCTCGTGGCCCATCTGATCCACGCCGACGCGCTGATGCTGCTGTCCGACGTCGACGCGCTCTACGACGGCCCGCCGAGCCGTCCGGGCACGCGGCGCCTCGCGGAGGTCCGCGGCCCCGAGGACCTCGCCGGGGTCGAGCTGGGCAGGAACGGCGCGGCGGTCGGCACCGGCGGCATGGTCACGAAGGTGCAGGCCGCCAGGATCGCCACCGGCGCGGGCGTGCCCGTGGTGCTCACCGCCGCCGCCCACGCGGCCCAGGCGCTCGCCGGAGCCGAGGTCGGCACCTACTTCCACCCCGACGGCCGGCACCCAGGCACGCGCCTGCTGTGGCTCGCGCACGCCACCACCGGGCGCGGCCGGCTGTATCTCGACGGCGGTGCGGTCGAGGCGATCGTGGCGCGGCGCAAGTCGCTGCTGCCGGCCGGTGTGACGTCGGTGGAGGGCGAGTTCGCCGCGGGCGACCCGGTCGACCTGTGCGGCCCGCAGGGGTTCGTGGTGGCCCGCGGGCTGGTCAACTTCGACGCGACCGAGATCCCCGGCCTGCTCGGCCGCTCCACGAAGGAGCTGGCGAGCGCGCTGGGTCCGGAATATGAACGCGAGCTGATCCACCGTGATGACATCGTCATACTGGAAACCCAGAGCTGAGGTCCGTGCCGCCCGACGGGGGCGGCACGGGCGCGGCGATCCGGGCACGTCGGCCCTGAGCAGCGGAGCGGAGCGATGAGCACTGAGTTCCTGAAGGTCGCCCACGCGGCACGAGAGGCCGCCGCCGAGCTTGCCCCGCTGCCGCGGGCGCCGAAGGACCACGCGCTGCGCGTGCTCGCCGACGCGCTCGTCGCACGCGCGGCGGAGATCGTCGAGGCCAACGCCCGCGACGTCGAGCGGGCCAGGGCGCAGGGCACCGCGGAGACGATGATCGACCGGTTGCGGCTCGACGAGTCGCGCGTCGCGGCGATCGCCGACGCCGTACGCCAGGTGGCCGACCTGCCCGACCCGGTCGGCGAGGTCGTCCGCGGCTCGACGCTGCCCAACGGGCTGGAGCTGCGCCAGGTCAGGGTGCCGATCGGCGTGATCGGCATCATCTACGAGGGCCGTCCCAACGTCACCGTGGACGCCGCCGCGCTCTGTCTGAAGAGCGGCAACGCGGTGCTGCTGCGGGGCTCCTCCAGCGCGTACGCCTCCAACACCGCCCTGGTGCAGGTCATGCAGGAGGCGCTGCAGGCCACGGAGGTGCCCGCGGAGGCGGTGCAGCTCGTGCCGGGGCAGACCCGTGACTCGGTCAAGGAGCTCATGCGGGCCCGCGGGCTGGTCGACGTGCTGATCCCGCGTGGGGGCGCGTCCCTGATCAACTCCGTGGTCGAGGAGTCGACGGTGCCGGTCATCGAGACCGGCGTCGGCAACTGCCACGTCTACGTCGACGCCGAGGCCGACGTCGAGCTGGCCGTGCAGATCCTGCTCAACGCCAAGGCGCAGCGGCCGTCGGTGTGCAACGCGGCCGAGACGTTCCTCGTCCACGAGGAGATCGCCGACGCGTTCGTGCCGCGGGCGCTGGAGGCGCTGCGCGAGGCCGGGGTGACCGTGCACGGCGACGAGCGGATCGCCCGCTACGGCGAGGTCGTGCCCGCCACCGAGGACGACTACCTCACCGAGTACGTCTCCCTCGACATCGCCGCCGCGGTCGTCGGATCGCTGGAGGAGGCGGTGACGCACATCAGGCGGTACGGCTCGGGGCACACCGACGCCATCGTCACCCGCTCGCAGCGGGCCGCCCGCAGGTTCGTCGCCCTGGTCGACTCGGCGGCCGTCGCGGTCAACGCCTCGACGCGGTTCACCGACGGCGGCGAGTTCGGGTTCGGGGCCGAGATCGGCATCTCCACGCAGAAGCTGCACGCGCGCGGCCCGATGGGCCTGCCGGAGCTGACCTCCACCAAGTGGATCTATACGGGTGAGGGGCATTTGCGCACGTCAGAGGGTACGGTGGTGGCCGGTTAGGCGGCGTGTCGGTCTGACCGGCGCCGGGCGTCGCGGGTTGACTGGCAGGCATGGAAATCGTCGTCGCCCTCGTGTTCTCGGCCGCGGTGCTGTTCGGCGCCGACCGGCTGCTGCTCTGGCTGGAGAGCCGCGGTCACATCAACTGGCGCAGGACCGAGCGCCGTCCGCTGGCGGACGCGCCCACGGTCGAACTCGACCGCATGCTCACCGAGCACACTCGCCGGTAAACCTTCGGCGTGCCGCACGCGGCAGAACAGGAACCGGCGCTAGGGTTGTGTCCCTTATGGGCGCGCCCGGCGGGGAGGGACGGTGAGCAAGCTCGGCAAGGTCGGGCCGTACACCTTGGTCGAGCGGCTCGGCCGGGGTGGGATGGGTGAGGTCTATCTCGCTTCCACCCGCCGCGGCGAACAGGTCGCGCTGAAGGTCCTGCACGATCTGGCAGAGGACACGACCGCGCGGGTGCGGCTGGAGCGCGAGGTGCGCGCGCTGCGCCGGGTCGAGAGCCCGTACGTGGCCAAGGTGCTCGATGCCGACCTCGACGGCGCCCGCCCGTACCTCGTGATGGAGCACATCGAGGGTGTCACGCTGCTCGAACGCGTGCGCCGGAGCGGGCCGCTCGGGGTGTCGGAGCTCGTCGACATGGCTCAGGGCATCGCCGCGGCGCTGGCGATCATCCACGCCGCCGGGGTCATCCACCGCGACCTCAAGCCGGGCAACATCATCATGGGCGCCGAGGGGCCGGTGCTGATCGACTTCGGCATCGCCCAGGTGCTCGACGCCACCCGGCTCACCATGACGGGCACGTTCCTCGGCACGCCCGGTTACACCGCGCCCGAGATCTTCGCCGACGAGCAGGTCGACTCGCCCGCCGACATCCACGCGTGGGCGGCCACGGTGGCGTTCGCGGCGACGGGACGGCCGGCGTTCGGGCGGGGGACGGCCGAGGCGCAGATGTATGCGGTGCTCAACGGGCAGGCCGACCTGAAGGGCGTGCCCGTGGAGCTGTTGCCGCTGGTGCGGGCGGCGCTCAACCGGGAGCCCGGCAAGCGCCCCACGGCGGCGCTGCTGGCCGACCGGCTGTCCCGGCTGGCCAAGGCCAGCGCGGCCGACGCGGAGCCTTCCCCCGCCGGCGGGCGCGCCGCCGACGCGGCGGAGGAGGGCGGCAACAAGGGGACGGCCCTGCGCAGCAGGATCTCCGAGGAGGCGCGGTCCGCGCGAAGCCGGCCGAACCCGATGCCGTCCGAGGGGAAGGTGCCGGCGCCGAGGACACGTACCGGGAGCCGGGCCGTGCCCGACGGCAAGGGTGCCGCGGTGGCGCGCGCGAGGACGGGCACGGAAGGCAAGGGCGCGCCGGGCAAGGGCACTGAGGGCAAGGGCGCGGCGGCGCGCGGGCGTACCCCGGCTGAGAGCCAGGTTCCGGCGCCGCGGGCGCGGGCGGGCGGCGAGAAGGTCACCGGGCCGCGGCCCAAGGCGGCCACGCCGCGCCAGCGCACCGCCGCCGCGGTCAGGAGTCGCGCCGCGGCGGCCAAGCCGCAGGAGCGGCGTACGGCCGGGGCGCGGGCCCAGTCGTCGACGACGCTGCCCGCGGGCAACGGCGCGCTGCTGCTGCTCGCCGTGCTGGCGGTGCCGTGCGTGGTGGTGACCGTGATCTATCCGATCGCGTCGATCGCGATCACGACGGTGCTCGTGGTGCTGACCAGGTCGCTGTGGATGAGCCACTGGATGGTCAGGAAGCGCAGCGCGCGGCGGACGCGGGCGGCGCTGCGGGTGCTGTTCTTCCCGGCCGCGCTGACCGGGGCGGCGGTGACCGCCGTCGTGTGGCCCGGCCTGCCCGTCGCGGTGGCGGCGGGCGGGGCGCTCTGGGCGACCGGTGGCGGGCAGATCGACTCGAGCTGGTGGCAGCAGGCCGCGCCCGTCACGGTGGCGGGTGTGGTGTTCGGGATGCTGTGCGGCGGGGTCACCGGCCGCGAGATCGAACGGATCGGCCAGCGGCTGCCCGACCTGCGCCGGGACGGGTTGCGCGCACTCGCCGTGCTGGGCGGGTTCGTCGCCCTGTGTGCGGCGGCCGTGCGCGCCATCGCTCTGCTGCTCTGACGCGCTGTACCGGGGTGTGTGTGGCCCGCCGCCTGCCGGTGACCGGTCTCGGCGGCGGGGCGCGGCTGATCAACCGGATCGGCCGCGTACCGGTGATCCGGTCAGCCCTGGCTGCCGTCGCGGCGGGAGAAGCGGTTGAAGATGCGCTCGCCCGCGTTCACGGCGCCCTCGGCCACGTCGCGCAGCACCCCGATGAACGGGTCCTGCGACTGCGACCAGGAGGCGCGGTAGGACTCGGCGGCCGCCTTGATCTCGTCGGTCACCCGCGCGTCGGAGTCGTCCTCGCGGCGCGGGTAGTCGCCGGCGATGATGCGGTCGTACTGGCCGCTGCGCTGCCACTTGTCGAGCTCCGCCACGCGCACCACGGCGAACGGGTGGGTGGTGCCGAGCAGGTTGAGCACCTTGAGGAAGCCGTCGCGCAGGTCGCCCGCGGTGTCGTACTCGTGGAACTGCTCCAGGAACGCCTCGATGTTCATCTCGTGCATGTAGGCGCCGCCCGCGAGCTTCATCAGCGCGCGCTTGCCGGCCTCGGGGTCCTGCCCGACGAGCAGGCCGCCGCGGTCGGACGACAGCTCGGACTTGCGGTACCACTCCTCGAGGCCCGCGACGATCGCGCGCAGGCCGATGTAGCCCAGCGGGATCCAGGCGACGCGGGTGGCGAGGGTGGTCAGGATGTCGAGCATCGTGCGGTAGACCGCGTGCCCGGACAGGATGTGGGCGGTCTCGTGGCCGATGACGAAGCGCTGCTCCTCCTCGTTCATGAGGTTGAGCAGGCCGGTGGTCACGACGATGAACGGGTCGTCGAAGCCGATGGCCTTGGCCTGGACCCGAGGGTCCTGCTGGATGTAGATCTCGGGGATCCGGTGCAGGTCGAGGGTGTAGGCGGCGTCGCGGCCCATGTCGTAGACGGAGCGGAACTGGGTCTCGCTGACGCGTACCGCTGACGCCAGGTACATCAGGCGGAGCCGGCGTTCACTGACGAGACCGGACATCTGCTTGAGAACAGTGTCGAACCCGCTCAACTTGCGCAGAGCGACCAGTGCGGACCGGTCTGCGGGGTGTTCGTAGGCACGGGACGAGATGCCGGGCAGTTGGACGCGGTTGCGGTCCGGGGTGGTCGTCATGCCCGGCATGCTACGTCCGTAACTGGGGCTGTGCGCGGCCATCACCGAGGGGGTCCCGTCATGTTGTCCTGATGCGTCCGCGTAAGGTCCGTTTCATGAAGAATGCGCCCAGCGTGCAGGGGAAGTCCCGGGTGGGGGTGATGGGCGGGACGTTCGACCCCATCCATCACGGGCACCTTGTCGCCGCCAGCGAGGTGGCTCACCACTTTCAGCTCGACGAGGTCCTGTTCGTACCGACCGGGCGGCCGTACCAGAAGTCCGGGCGCGACGTGTCGGCGGCCGAGGACCGGTACCTGATGACGGTCATCGCCACCGCTTCGAACCCTCGTTTCTCGGTCAGCCGCGTGGACATCGACCGTCCTGGGCCGACGTTCACCATCGATACTTTGCGTGATATTTCGCGAATTTATGGGCCGGACGTTGAGCTGTTCTTCATCACCGGCGCGGACGCGCTCGGCGCGATCCTCGGCTGGCAGGACGCCGACGAGCTGTTCCAGCTCGCGCACTTCGTCGGCTGTACGCGTCCGGGGCACACGCTGCACGACCCTGGCCTGCCGGAGGGCCGCGTGACGCTGCTGGAGATCCCGGCCCTCGCCATCTCGTCGTCCGAGTGCAGGCAGCGGGTCGCCAAGGGGGAGCCCATCTGGTACCTCGTGCCTGACGGGATCGTGCAGTACATCAACAAACGGGGCCTCTACCAGGCCGGTTGACGGTGGCGGCCGCGCAGGTGAGGGGTGACGGCCCGGAAGGGTACCCTCAACGTATAGGCATGCTGCCGACACAGGAGGACAGACCCGCATCGTGACCGCTTCTGAGAGATCCGTCCAGCTCGTGCGCATCGCCGCGGAGGCCGCGGCCGACAAGCTGGCCGATGACATCCTGGCCTACGACGTGAGCGAGCAGCTCGTCATCACCGACGCCTTCCTGCTCTGCTCCGCCACCAACGACCGGCAGGTCCGCGCCATCGTCGACGAGATCGAGGAGCGGCTGCGCACCGAGGCCGACGCCAAGCCCGTACGCCGCGAGGGCGAGCGTGAGGGCCGCTGGGTGCTGCTCGACTTCATCGACATCGTCGTGCACGTCCAGCACGAGGAGGACCGTACGTTCTACGCGCTCGAGCGCCTGTGGAAGGACTGCCCGGCCATCCCGCTGCCGGAGAGCGTCCTGCAGGCCAACCTGCAGCGGGCGCGCTCTTGAGCAAGAGGATCGTGTGCCTGCGGCACGGGCAGACGTTGTGGAACGTCGAAGAGCGCTTCCAGGGGCACTCCGACATCCCCCTCGACGAGACTGGCCTCGCGCAGGCCGCCAGGGCCGCGTCGCTGCTGGCGGCGCTGCGCCCCACCGTGATCGTCTCCTCCGACCTCCAGCGCGCCCACGAGACGGCGCTCGCGCTGGCGCGGGTCGCCAAGCTCGACGTGGCGGTCGACAAGGACTTCCGCGAACGGGGCGGCGGCGCGTGGGAGGGGCTCACCCGCGAAGAGATCGCCGCCCGCTGGCCTGAGGAGTACGTCTCCTGGGACGCGCCGGGCGGCGAGTCCGTCACCGAGGTGGCCGTCCGGGTGGGGGCCGCCCTGCGCCGGTGGGCCGCCCGCCTCGACGACGACGGCCTGCTCGTCGTCGCCTCGCACGGCGCCGCGCTGCGGCTCGGCATCTGCGACCTGCTCGGCCTGCCCGAGAGCCTGTGGCCGGCGCTGGGCGGGCTCGGCAACTGCTCCTGGTCCGTCCTGCAGGAGGGGCGCAAGGGGTGGCGGTTGCTGGAGCACAACGCCGGCACCCTTCCCGAGCCGGTCCACAGCGACGACCGGCCCGACGTCCAGGTCTAGGATCGCGCCCGTACGGCTTGGGGGCCGTACGGATAGTCCTTGAGGGTGATCGCCGCGGCGGCGCGGTCGGTCATCCGCTTGATCAGGCTTTTCCCCGGCATGTACGGAAGCATCCGCAACACCTGGTTGCGCCGCCAGATCCGCGACCTAGTCGCGGGCACCAGGAACCTGTCGGCCCCGCGTGCCTGGCGGTGGCAGACGGCGACGTAGGGGCGCAAGACGTCCTCGTAGCGGGCGAACGCCGTCCGGTGGTCGCCCGCCGTCGCGAGTTCGCCCGCCAGCACGTACGCGGCGACCAGCGCCAGGCCGGTGCCCATGCCGCCCGGTCCGGGGGCATAGCCCGCGTCGCCCAGCAGCACCACCCGGCCGGACGACCAGCGGGGCAGTACGACCTGCGCCGCCGGGGAGAAGAAGAAATCCGGTGCTCTGCGCATCTCGTCCAGCAGGCCAGGGATCTCCCAGCCGAGGCCGTCGAAGGCGGCCGCGATGAGCTGCTCCTGCTGGGCGCGGTCGCCGTGGTCGTAGGCGAGCGGGGGCGAGGCGAAGTCGAGCGCGACCCGGGTCCGGCCGGCGGCGCTCGTGATCGTGGCACATCGGCCTGGGGCGCTGAACATGACGCCCGCGTGGTCGAGGCCGTACGTGCCAGGGACGGAGAAGACGGCGCCGTACATCCCCAGGTGGTGCAGCGGCGGCGAAGGGAAGGCAAGTCCGCGGACCCGGGAGCGGATGCCGTCGGCACCCACGACCAGGTCGAACGTGCGGGGCGCGGTCCGTTCGAACGTCACCTGGACGCCGTCGCGGGTCTCGGTCAGCGAGGTGATGCTGTCGTCGAAGTGGTACTCGGCGTCGGCGGCCGTCTCGTGCAGGATGCGGCTCAGGTCGCCGCGCAGGATCTCGACCTCGCCGCTGAACGCCTCCGAGGGCAGGCTCGACCGGTGCCTGCCTGTCTCGTCGACGATGGTGATGGCGCCCATGCGGGTCTGTGCGCGGCGTACGGCGTCGAGGATGCCCATGCGGTCGAGCACCCGCAGTTGCGGGGCGCCGCGGAAGTCGACGGCCTGGCCGCCCGGGCGGATGCCCGGCGCCCGCTCCACGACGGTGACGTGGTCGCCCTGGCCGGCCAGCCAGTGGGAGAGCGCGGGGCCGGCGATGCCCGCGCCTGAGATCAGCACCCTGCGAGCACGCATCGCGCGCCTCCTTTGTCTACGGTGTACGCGGACCGTAGGCCTGTGGTCGCCGGCCAGGCAATACGGTGATCTCTTGCACTAGTGCTCCCGTCTGTGGTCAGGTGGGAAGAGGGTCTGGGATTCGCCTGGTGCACTAGAGCACCCCCGGAGGGGCAGGCAGGTGACGCGGGAAGAGGCGCCGTACCTGGTGATCGCCGCGGAGCTGCGGCGGCGGATCGCCGCCGGGGAGCTCGCGGCGGGCGACAGGCTGCCGTCCACCCGGCAGATCGTCCGTGAGTGGGGTGTGGCGATGGCGACCGCCACCAAGGTGCTCAGGAGGCTGCAGGAGGAGGGGCTCGCGCAGGCACTGCCCGGCGTGGGGACGGTGGTGGCAGGGCGCGGGGCGCCCGCCTCGCGTGCGCAGGATCTCACCCGGCAGCGCATCGTCCGCGCCGCCATGGACGTCGCCGACGCCGAGGGGCTGGCGGCCGTCTCCATGCGCCGGGTCGCCGCCGACCTCGGGGCCTCGGCCATGTCGCTGTACCGGCACGTGGCGGACAAGGACGAGCTGGTGCGGCTGATGGCCGATGCGGCCTTCGGCGCGGACCCGCCGTCCGGACCCGTCCCGCGCGGCTGGCGGCCGCAGCTTGAGCAGGCGATGCGCCGGCTGTGGCGGATCCACCGGCGCCATCCGTGGCTCGCCCACGCGGTCTCGCTGACCCGTCCGGAGTTCGCTCCGCACGGGATGGCGCACACCGACCGGCTGCTGCGGGCCGTGGACGGCCTCGGTCTCGACGCCGACGCGATGATGCAGGCCGTCCTGTCCCTGGTGAGCCTCGTCCGCGGGGCGGCCGTCAGCCTGGAGGCCGAGGAGCAGGCGCGTACGGAGACGGGCGTCACCGGGGACGAGTGGATCCAGGCCCGGGGCGCGGAACTTGACCAGGTGCTCGCCACGGGGGCCTTTCCCACGCTGGCCAAGGTGGCGTCGCGGCCCGAGCTGGACCTGGACGTGGACTCGGTCTTCGAGTTCGGCCTGCGCCGGCAGCTCGACGGCCTCGCGGTCCTGGTGGCACGGGCCAGGGACGGGCGCCGCGATTAGGCGAATGGGGCCGGATGGCTATATGCTCTCGGAGCGCCGCAACGGGTGGACCTGACGCGGTGACCAGGGGCTATGGCGCAGTTGGTAGCGCGCCTCCATGGCATGGAGGAGGTCTGGGGTTCGAATCCCCATAGCTCCACCCCTCGGGCACAGAAAAGGCCGGGCCGTTTCGTACGGGCCCGGCCTTTTTCCGTTGTGTGTCAGTGCTGGATGACGTGATGGTGCGCTGCCTTGCTGGCGGGCACCGCCGTGAGGCTGAGGATCACGGTGAGCGCGCCGACGACCCAGGACGTCCACGACGCCGCTGTGCTTTGCGTGTACGTGATCACCCACGGTGCGACGAAGAGGAGAACACCCCACAGGGTGTTGAGCCATTCCGTCGCGACCACTCCCGGATTGGCCAGGGAGACGAGCGAGGTGAGAGCTATGAGGATGCCCAGCACGATGAGGCTGGGCGTCGCGCCCGACGTTCCGTGGACCCAGATCGAGGAGAGTGCCGCGTAGATGCCGGCGACCAGGGTGACCCAGTCCTGCCAGCGTGTCCAAGCCTTCATGAGAACCTCCGCCTTGTGGCGTTCGTGAGGCTGGCCTGTTCGGTCAGTCGTGATCCGCACAACTTCCGGAAATGTCCTGGCATTCCAGTAGTACGTGTGACATTACGCACTGATTCCGGAAGTTGTCTTCCTTGTTTACGCATATCCAGATCGAAGGCGTTTCCACGCGGCTGGCGTAGATCCTTGGCAAAGGTCGCTGGTCGGGGGAGTGCCTTGTGCCGCTCAGGGGCTGTCGAGGGTGTGGGCCGTGGCGTTGTCGGCCCAGAGGATCACCGCCACGGCCACCGCTGCGACGAGAAGGAGGAGGCTGCCGGTCACGACGACCCACCACCATGCGGACTTGGGTGGTTTGGTCGCGTAGTGCGACACGTCGGGCAGCATGTCGGGGGTGTACGGGAGCCGCTGCGTGTCGGGCGTCTCGGCCGAGGGAGGCCGGGCGGGGCGGGGGATGCGGTGTCTGACCGTACGGTCGGGGTCTGGTTCCGGCGGGCCGGGCTGCTGTGGAGTCATGATCCCCTCAGACGCGCGAAGACGATGCCGAGATCTGTGGGGACATTGCACATCGCGTCCCGCGGTGCCGTCCATACGTGAACGGCACCCGGTCCGTCAGGTGATGAACTTACTGCTGCGGCCAACCGGGTTGGGCGCCCTGCGGAGGGTGGCCCGGCTGCTGCCAGCCGGGCTGCCCCTGCTGGGGCCGGCCGGGACGCTGCTCACCGGGCTGACCCCAGCCGGCGTTCTGCTCGCCGGAGTGGCCAGGATGCTGCGCGCCGGGCTGCTGCCGGCCCATGTGCTGCTCACCGGAGTGGCCGGGCTGGGGCCAGCCGGCGTGCTGCGCGCCAGGGTGGCCGGGGTGCTGTGCGGCTGGGTGGGGCCACGATGCGGGCTGGGGGGCCGGGCGCGGCGGGCGATCACGGCCCAGATCAGCAGGGCGATCCCGCCGATGCGCAGGATCAGGGTGACGGCGGTGAACACCATCGAGGCCATCAGGCCTCCGCTGAGGCTCGAGACCAGTGACGGAAGCACCAGCAGCATCACGGTGCTGAGCACCATCTCCAGCAGGAGCACGAGGAACCCTGCCATGCCGATGGTCGCCGCGCGTCCGTGTTCGTGCCGGCGCGTCCCGGCAAGGACGGCCCCGGCGATCAGCACGACGGCCAGGGCGATCTGGAACAGGGCCGGGATTACTGAGTACAGCAAGGCGACTCCAGCGCGTACGGTGACGGAACCGCTGACGCTACGGCGATTCGCGGATTTCTTCCACCGCCCTGGTGATCGAATCCAGGTCGAGTGAACCTTCGTAACGCCGTCCGTTCAGGAAGAGCGTCGGGGTGCCGCGGACGCCGCTGTCGCGTCCGGACGTCTCGTCGAGCCCGATCCTGGCGACGTGGCGCGACACGTTCCCCCAGGCGTCGACGGCCAGTTCGGCGGCGTAGTGCTCGAGGTCGGCGTCGGTGAGGAAGCGCTGGTTGTCGTACAGGATGTCGTGCATCTCCCAGAAGCGGCCCTCGTCGGCGGCGGCCTCGGCGACGATCGCGGCCGGCGCCGCCCGGGGGTGCAGGGTGCGCAGCGGGAAGTGCCGGAACACCAGCCGGACGTCGGGGTTCTTGCGGAGGACCTCCTCCAGCACCGGATGGATCCGGCCGCAGTAGGGGCACTCGAAGTCGGCGTACTCGACGATCGTGACGCGGGCTTCGGCGGGACCGCGCACGTGGTCGCCTGGCCCGACGGGAACCGTCAGGGTGACGGGCAGTTCCTCGCTCGGCTCGGCCTCGGGCGGTGCGCACACGCCGCCGCGATCCCACGCGAGCTTGAAGATCAGCCAGCCCAGCGCGGCCGACAGCAGCGAACCGGTGAGAATCCCGATCTTCGCCTGGTCGTGCAGGACGGGGTCCTTGAAGGCCAGGTCGACGATGAACAGCGCCACCGTGAACCCGATGCCCGACACGGCCGCGCCGCCGAGCAACTGCCCCCAGACGAGGTTGCCCGGCAGGATCCCCCACCGCAGGCGCAGCGGCAGCCACGTGCCCAGCGAGATGCCCACGAACTTGCCCAGCAGCAGCCCCAGCATCACCCCGATGGCCACGGGGGAGGTGGCCGCCGTCCGCAGGGCCTCGCCGTCGAGCCGTACGCCCGCGTTGGCCAGGGCGAAGACGGGCACGATCACGTAACTGCTCCACGGGTGCAGGCGCAGCTGCAGCCGCTCGTTGACGGAGACAGCCCGCTGCACGCGCCGCGTCGCCTCCCGGGCGGCCCGCGCGCTGGGGGTGCTGGTGAACACCTGGACGGCCTCGCCGGCCAGCAGCAGCTTGTGGTCGGTGGGCGCGTACACGAAGACGAGGATGCCGAGCGCGATGCCGACCAGCGTCGGGTGGATGCCGCTCTGCAGGGTGGCCACCCACAGGGAGAACCCCAGCACGATGTACGCGGGCGCCCGCCAGATCCGCAGCCAGCGCAGGGTCACGATGGCCGCCAGCAGCAGCGCGGCGATGAGGAGCGCGGGGACGGACAACTGCTCGGTGTAGAAGACCGCGATGATGAAGATCGCGAGGACGTCGTCCACGATGGCCAGCGTCAGCAGGAACGCGCGCAGCGGGTCGGGGCAGCGGGCCCCGGCCACCGCCAGCACGCCGAGCACGAACGCGGTGTCGGTGGCGATCGGCACGCCCCACCCGCCGGCCCCCGGCCCGCCCGCGTTGAGGATCAGGTAGATCCCGGCGGGCACGAGCATGCCGCCGAATGCGGCCACCGCCGGCACGGCGACGAGCCGCCGGTCGCGCAGCTGGCCGAGCCGGATCTCGTACGAGACCTCCAGCCCGATGAGGAAGAAGAAGACGGTCATCAGGCCGTCGTTGACCCAGTGGCGTAGGTCGAGCGAGAAGGCGGCGTCGCCGAAGGAGATGCCCATGGGCGTGTGCCAGAAGGCCTCGTAGGTGTGGCTCCATGGCGAGTTGGCCCACACCAGCGCCAGCACCGTGGCGGCGAACAGCACGCTCGTGCTGCCGGCTTCGGTACGCAGGAACGCCCGCAACATGACAGATCTCCCCCCGGAGATTCTGATCCTAGGTGGGCTGCGAGAAGAGGTACGTCACCGCGTCACGGATGAGCAGGATGCCGACGATCGCCACCGCCCAGCTCGCGGCCGAGGCGGAGTGCTTGCTGAGCCAGCGGCGCAGCCGTTCCAGCCTGGGCTCCAGCCGCTCGCCGGCCGCCGCGCGCAGCCCGATGATCACCAGGATGGGCAGGATCATGACCAGTGTGTACGCCGCCAGCGCGGGCAGCCACTGCGCCGCCACCAGCCCGGACGTGGTCATCAGACCGATCGCCGCGAGATAGGGCACCATCGTCGCGACCTCCAGCACGGCGGCGGTCAGCCCGAGCATCACCATCGTCGCGGGGCCGCCCACCCGCGGCTGGAGCTTCAGCTCGGGCTTGCCGCGCTTGGCCCGCCACTTCGGGTCGAGCCGGTAGCTCAGCACGATCAGCGCCACCCCGGCGACGAGCTGCGCGACGTACGCGGGCCGGCTCTGCAGCACCTCGCCGAAGGCGTCCATCACCACGCCGACCCCGAGCATGAGCGCCACGCCCACGAGGAAGTAGAACGCCGACACGGTGGCCAGGTAGACCGTCAGCCGCCAGGTGCGCGGGCGGTCCAGGGCGAGCACCAGGTAGAGGGGGATGATGAGGGTGCCGAAGCTCGTACTGTCGACCAGGGCGAGAGCGGCCAGACCGAGCAGCAGTCCGATCGTCATGGGGCAATCCTGCTGAACGTGGGCGTCGCCGCGCCTCCTTCGGCGGGCGGAGTGCAGCGTACACCTTCTGCACCAGCGGTGGCCTACGTCTCCAGGGTGCGCAGGTAGGAGGCGGCTTCGGGGAGCTGGTCCTCGGTGAAGACGCGGATGCCGTGGCTCTCCAGCAACGCCGTCGTGACGCCCTGCCCGGGGGCGCGGCGTCCGGTGAACGTGCCGTCGTACACCGACAGCGCGCCGCACGAGGGGCTGCCCTCCTTCAGCACCGCCACGCGGACGCCGTGCGCCCGCGCCGCGGCGAGCGCCGCGCGCGCCCCGGAGAGGAAGGCGTCGGTCACGTCGGACCCGTCACTCGCCAGCACCCGGGCCTTTCCTGCGAGCACGGACGCGCCGCCCGCGCCGCCCTCGATCTCGGCCGCGGGCCGGGGGACCGGCAGGCCGCCGGACACCTCCGGACAGAAAGGCACGACCCGCCCCTCCCGCCGCCACCCCGCGAGCACGGCGTCGGAGCTGGTCTTCGCGCGCCCGTCGTAGCGCACCTTGCGGCCCAGCAGGCAGGCGCTGACGAGGATGCTCTGCACGTTCTCGATCCTACGGGCGGTCTGACCGGGACGGAATCGAGGGCGACCATGCCGGGCGGTAGCCTTGGCCGCGATGAACACCGTCGTCTCCACGATCGTCATCGTCGTCGCTGTAGTGCTGACGCTGATGAGTCTGATCACCGCCATCCGCGACCGGCCGATGGGCATGGTGCTGCTGGTCGGCTTCGCCGTGCTCGAAGTGGCCGTCCTGGTCCAGGCCGGGTTCGTGATCGCGGCCGTGGCGGGCGGCGGCGGGCCCGACGACAAGGTCACGCTGTTCGGCTACGTCGGCGGACAGGTGCTGATCCCGCCCGCCGGGGTGTTCCTCGCGCTGGCAGAGCGCAGCCGGTGGGGCACGGCGATCCTCACCGTGGCCGGGTTCGCGATCGCGGTGATGAACGCCCGTCTGCTGCAGATCTGGCAGGGCATGGCGTGACCACCACCATCGGCGCCGGGCCCGGGCGCGCGCTGCTCGCCGTCTACGGGCTGTTCTCGCTGGCGGCGGGGGCGCGCGCGGGCGTGCAGATCGCCCTGCGGTTCGGTGAGGCGCCGCTCGCGTACTCGCTGTCGGCGTTCGCCGCGGTCGTCTACATCGTGCTCACGGTCGCGCTCTGGCGGGGCGCGCGCCGCCTCGCGCTCGTCGCGCTCGGCATCGAGCTGGCGGGTGTGCTGGTCGTCGGCACGCTCAGCGTCCTCGATCCGGCCGCGTTCCCCGACGCGACCGTCTGGTCGGCGTACGGCCAGGGCTACCTGTTCATTCCGCTCGTGCTGCCGCTCGTGGGCCTGTACTGGTTGCTGCGCAGGCGTTAACGCGCGCCGCGCACGGGCAGACGCCCACCCCATGAGCATCATCGAACACGCAGAAGACGTGCGGGTCCCCGTCAGGGTGGCCTACGACCAGTGGACGCAGTTCGAGAGCTTCCCCGAGTTCATGGAAGGCGTCGAGTCCGTCAAGCAGCTCGGCGACACGCGTACCGCGTGGGTGGCGGAGATCGCCGGGGTGCGGCGGGAGTTCGAGGCCGAGATCACCGAGCAGCATCCGGACGAGCGCGTCGCCTGGCGCAGCCTCGACAGCCCCCGGCAGTCGGGTCTGGTGACCTTCCACCGGATCGACGACGACACGACCAGGGTCACGCTCCAGATGGAGTACGACCCCGAGGGCTTCGCCGAGACCGCGGCCGACTGGCTGCAGCTGGTCCGCATGCGCGTCGTCGGTGACGTGAAGCGGGTCAAGCAGTTCGTCGAGTCGCGCGGCCGGCGCGGCGACGTGCCAGGGCCGCATCACAAGGGCTCGACGTACGACGGAGGGGGAACCGTCCCGCCGGGCACGGTCGGCGGCGATCTGCCGCAGGGTGGCACGCTGCCTCCTCCGGGGCCGGGCCTGCCTCCAGAGGGGCCGCTGCCTCCCATGCCTCCGCAGGGGCCGCGCCCCATCGTGTGACCGTCCGCTGAGGAGATCCCCGGTTGCCTTGACCGAGGGTTTTCCTTGTCCAGGAATAAATCTTCCGCTGCCTCCCGTTAGGCTGATGATTCATCCCATGATTAGATAAGTAGAGGTTTGCAATGAGCGCGCTCGCCCACGAACCGCGAGGCGGGTCAAGGTCCCTGGGCTGGCTGGTGATGCTGGGCATCGTCCTGGCGGCGCTCAACCTGCGTACCGCCGTCACCAGCGTAGGACCGCTCCTCGGCGAGATCGCGCGTACGCTCGGCATGTCCAGCGTGGGCACCGGGCTGCTGACCACGCTGCCGGTGCTGTCCTTCGCCGGGGTGGGGGCGATCACCCCGACGTTGTCGCGGCGCGTCGGCGAGCACCGGCTGCTGCTGCTCGCCCTCGTCACGCTCGGCGCGGGCCTGCTGGTACGGGTGCTGGTCGACTCGGCCCCGGTGTTCCTGGTGAGCAGCGCGGTCGCGCTGTCCGGCGGAGCCGTCGGCAACGTGCTCATCCCGACGCTGATCAAGCGTCACTTCCCGTCCCGTACCGGGTTCATGACCACCGTCTACACCACGGCCCTCGCGGTCGGCACCATGCTCGCCGCCGCGGCCACCGTGCCGATCGAGCAGGTGTCGGGCGACTGGCACGTCGCTCTCGGGGTGTGGGCGGCCCTGGCCGTCGTCTCCGCCATTCCGTGGCTTGCGCTGCTGCGCAGTGAGCCGGAGCGGGACACCGGCCGCCGGGACGAGGGCATCCGCGCCCTCCTGGGCAGCCGCCTGGCCTGGACGATCGCCGTCTACTTCGGCACCCAGTCGATGGTCGCGTACATCATGTTCGGCTGGCTCGCCACCATGCTCAGGGACGCCGGGTACGAGTCCGGCGAGGCCGGGCTCATCGTCGGCATCTTCACCGCGCTGAACATCCCCGTGTCGATGGTCGTGCCCGCGATCGGAACCCGTTTCCGCGACCAGCGGCCGGTCGTGGTGGCGCTCGTCTTCTTCTACGTCCTCGGGTTCACCGGGCTGTGGGCCGGGCCCGCCTCGCTGGCGCTGCTGTGGGTGTCGTTCGTGGCCGTCGGCATGGGGTCGTTCCCGCTCGCGCTGATGATGCTCGCCGCGCGCACGCGCACTCCGGAGAAGACCGCCGCGCTGTCGGCGTTCGGGCAGAGCGTCGGCTACCTCATCGCCGGAGCCGGCCCCCTGCTGGTCGGTGTGCTGCACGACGCCACCGGCGGGTGGTCGCTGCCGTACGCGATGATGTTCGTCGTGGTGGCCGTGCAGCTTGTCACCGGCCTGTACGCCGGCCGCGAACGCTACCTGGAGGACGAGCGGCGACCCGGCCGCTGAGAGAATCCTCCGGTGAACTCCACTCTCGTCACCTTTCCCGGCGGCCGTACCAGTGGCCGCTCGCAGATCGTCGGGGCCGTGCCGGTGGGGGGCCGGCACGGCCTCGTCGTCGCCGAGACGCCCTTCCACCCCCTCGACCACACCTGGCCCGACCAGCCGGGCGACCTCGGCACCATCGGCGGGCTTCCGGTGACGGCCTGCGTGACAGGGGCGCGCTCGGCCGAGGGGGAGGTCTTCGTCGGCGCCGACATCCCGGTGCGGCGCGGCGCCGAGGGGTGGCAGTGGCTCGTCGTCCACGTCACCGAACGGCCGCTGCCCGTCGGCGCGGAGGTCGAGCTGGAGGTCGACGCCGGCTTCCGCGCCGGGCTGTCCGCCGGTCACACCGCCTGCCACCTCGCCGCGCTCGCGCTCAACGCGGCCCTGGCCGGCCGCTGGCGCAAGGAGGTGCGCGCCGACGCGCTCGGGCACCCCGACTTCGACCAGGCCGCGATCACGTCCTCGCACATCAGCCCGTACGGCAGCGTCGACGTCTACCGGCTCGGCAAGTCGCTGCGCAAGAAGGGGTTCGATGCCGAGGGCCTCGACCCGGCGGAGGTCGCCCAGGCCGTGAACGAGCGGCTGGCCGGGTGGGTGGCCGCCGACGCGCCGGTGCGGGTCGACGTGCCGGGGCCCGAGCTGACCGCACGCCGTACGTGGCACTGCTCGCTGCCCCAGGGCGAGGCGTCCATCCCGTGCGGCGGCACCCACGTGCGGCGGACGGGGGAACTCGGCCGGGTGGAGGTCGCCCTGACCCTCGAGGACGCGGCCCTCACCATGCGCACCACCTGTGCGCATGGATAGCCGTACGGGTCCGGTTGGTCCGGCGTGACACGGGCACGCCGGAACTCCTATACACTTGTTGATCGCAAGGGGCTATGGCGCAGTTGGTAGCGCGCCTCCATGGCATGGAGGAGGTCTGGGGTTCGAATCCCCATAGCTCCACTCTTGCTCTCCCTGACACCTCACCCCTCCTGGTGGGGTGTTTCCTTTTCGGGCGTCGCGCCGGCGAGCACCTCCAGGTAGTGCGGGTTGCGCATGATGCCGAGCACGTTGCCGAACGGGTCCACCACCGACGCGGTGACGAAGCCCTCCCCGTCGCCCTGGTGCGTGATCGGCTGGTACTCCTCGGCGCCCATGGCGAGGAGCCGTTCGAAGACGGCCTCCAGGTCGTCCACGTGCCAGTGCATGATCGCGCCACCGCGGCCGGAGCCCTCGGGGGCGTAGCGGCTGTCGATCAGGCCGAACTCGTGCCCGTAGTCGCCGAGCCGGAACTCGACGTAGCCGGGCACCTGGTAGTAGGGCTCGACGCCGAGGAACTCGGTGTACCAGGCCTTGGCGGCCTCCAGGTCGGTGGCCCAGAAGTTGAGAGTCGCGAATCCGCGCAGCATGCCGGTCGTCCCTTCTTTCGGTGATGTCGTCTCGATTGTCGCGAGGTGAAGTGCTCAACGACTGAGCACTTTCGCGGAGGAGAATCGCGGGTGTGAGAGCCGATCGACTGGTGGCCGCCCTGCTCGTCCTGCAGGCGCGTGGGCAGGTGACCGCGGCCCAGCTGGCCAGGGAGCTGGAGGTGTCGGTGGCCACCGCGCGGCGTGACCTGGAAGCGCTCTCGGCCGCCGGCGTGCCCGTCTACGCGCAGCCCGGTCGGGGTGGCGGGTGGCGGCTGCTGGGAGGGGCGCGTACCGACCTGAGCGGCCTCACCGCGCACGAGGCCCAGGCGCTGTTCCTGCTCGTCGGCCCGGCCGCGCCCGCGGCCCCCGCGGTCAGGTCCGCGCTGCGCAAGCTGCTGCGGGCGCTGCCCCCGACGTTCCGGGCCGACGCCGAGGCCGCCGCGGGCGCGGTGGTCGTCGACCCCGCCCGCTGGGGCGAGCCGGAGCGGGAGCGGCCGGCGCCGGTCGAGGTGCTGCAGGACGCCGTCGTACGCCGCCGTACGCTGCGGATCGGGTACGAGGGCCGGCGCGGCGGGCCTGCCGAGCGGCTGGTCGACCCGTGGGGCCTGGTGGTCAAGGACGACGTCTGGTACCTGCTGGCGGGCACCGCGAACGGGCGGCGTACGTTCCGGGTGGACCGCATCGCTCGGATCGTGGTGACGGGGGAGACGTTCGAACGGCCGGCAGGCTTCGAGCCGGCCGAGGCGTGGGACGACGTCGTGGACGCGATGGAGCGGCGCCGCTCGGCCCTGTCCGCCACCGTGCTCATCGACCCGAGGTTCGTACCGATCCTGCGCGAGCACTTCGGCCGGCACTGCCAGGCCATGGGGACCGAAGCGGACGGGCGGGCGAGGGTTCGCGTCGCGGCGCCCGACGCGCTGACCGTCGCCGAGCAGCTCGCCGGGTGGGGAGGGCGCGTGGAGGTGGTGGAACCGGCGGAGGTCAGGGCCGAACTGGCCCGGATCGGCACCGAACTGGTCGAGCGCCACCACACCTGACGTCGATCCCAATAGGGGACGGTCGCGCCGCTCGTCCTCGGACGTGGCGGAAGTTTTTGCAACGAAGGCGGGGGCTCGTGCGTCCCTGGGAGGTGGAATTCGAGGAGTTCGTCCGCGCCAGGAGTCATGCGCTGCTGCGCTACGGCCTGGTGTTGACCGGCAGCACCGATGACGCGGCCGATCTGGTTCAGGAGGCGCTGCTCAGGCTGAGCTCCTCGTGGCGGCGGGTGCGCAACAAGGACGACCCGGAAGGCTACGTGCGCACGATCATGGCTCGGCAGCATGTGAGCTGGTGGCGCAGGCGAAGACGCGAGCACCTGACCGCCGACGTCCACCCGCCGGTCCATGGGGACGAACCTGAACTCGGTGAGATCTGGCAGTGGCTGCGGGCCCTACCGGTCCGGCAACGAACGGTGCTGGTGCTGCGGTACTACGAGGATCTCGCCGACGGGGAGATCGCGGCGCGGCTCGGTATCTCACAGACGACCGTCCGCAGCCAGGCGTCGCGTGCGCTGGCCACCCTCCGCGTCCGCGCTGACGCACTCACAGGCAGGTGACGATGACCATCGAGGAGCAGCTGACCCGGGCGCTGCGCACGATCGCCGATCGCGCCGAGAACCAGGACGTGCTGGCCGGCGTGACAGCGAAGCGGCGTCGCCGGGCGCGCAGAAGAGCGACAGGGACGCTCGCGGGCGTCTGCGTGACAGTGCTGGCGGCATGGGGCGTCCTGGTCGCCCGGCCTGCGCCGCAGGTTGTCGTGGACGCCGCACGGCCAGGGGCGAACCCCGTCGAACGGGTGTGGCCGCAGGCTGTGTTCACGATGCCGGGACGACTCAGGCCGCTGGCGGCGATCAGCGCGACGGAGGTGCTGGTCTGGGCCGACCGGGGGGCGCTGGAGGTCTACGACGCCGGATCCGGACGTTCGCGGACGGTCACGGCACTCGCGACGGCGCCGGTGATCCTGGCCGTCGATCGGGAGCGGGTGGTGTGGCTCGCCGACGGGTACGCCTGGGTGGCCTCGCTGCGGACCGGTGGCAGCGCGAGAAAGGTCGGCCCGGTCGCGGGTGAGGCCGTCGATCGTGTCGCGCTCGCCGGGCGGTACGTCGTGTGGTCGTCACCGCTGGACGGCGTCCGGCGGATGGGGGTCGACGGTGGGTCTCCCGAGCGCGTGGCCGGGTCCAAGGGGCTCCAACTCGTGGAGTGGCCGTGGGCGACCGACGAGCCGCTCGACACTCGTACGAACCCGACGAAGGTCGTCGACCTGCGGACGGGGCGGACGATCAGGATCCGCCCAATACCGGGGGTGGAGGGGCTGCGCTGCGGGCCGACATGGTGCGCCGGGATGCGGGGAGGCACCGCCGTGGTGCAGCGGAGCGACGGCAACCGGAGCGAGGTTCGCCGAGGGCTGCGCGGCTACCCCTATCGCGATCGGTTCTTCATCGGTGCCGGGGAGATCTACGACGCGGCGACCGGTACGACCGTGACCTTCGACGGTGCGAAGGCCGGGAGTGGCACGAACTGGTCGACAGGCAGCGGCGTCGTCTTCTGGGCGCAAGGCGGCGGAGTGCGCGTGGTGAACCTGGCAGCCGTCGCCCAGCGGTGAAGCGGCCTTCGGCGGGACGGGGAGACCTGGGCCGCATGGCTTGAACGGGAGCAGGAGTTCTCACGGCCTGGACCCGCGGCCATACCACCCCACTTGAACGGGGCGGGAGTTCTTACGGCCTGGGCCGCCTGGCCTTCGCGCCCACTTCGACAGGCGCCTCTTATGGCCCGCGGCGGGGGTCAGCGGTGGTGGGGTTTGCCGAAGGTCTTGCCGATGTGGAAGCCGCCCGGCAGGCGTACGGTCACGTGGCGGCGGCCGTCGGGGTAGGTGGAGACGTGCAGGCGGCGGTTGCCGAAGCTGTGGCCGACGCCGTGCCGCGAGAGGTTGATGCGGAACGGCCCGACCTTGATTGACTTGCGGTAGTGCCAGCCCATGTCTCTCCTCCGTCGAGTGAGTTCGCCACGTCAACGAGCGGCCCGGGTGAACGGGTTCCCGGCGTGGAGGGACACGATCGGAAGGATCGCCTGTCATGATCGTGATCGCTCACCTGAGTGACGTCCACATCGGCGCGACCGCCGAGACCGCGACACGTACCGCGGCCGTCATGCGCTTCCTGGACGCGTTGCCGTACGACCTCGACGCCGTCCTCGTCACCGGCGACATCGCCGACCACGGCCTGGCCGAGGAGTACGAGACGGCGGCCAAGCTGCTCGCCTCGCGCCACCCCATCCTGGTCGGGCCGGGCAACCACGACGTGCGCGCCGAGTTCCGGCGGGTGCTGCTGGGCGGCGACCCCGGTGACCCCGGCGACGGCCCCGTCAACCAGGTCCTGCGTACGGAGCGGGCGGTCTACGCGATGTGCGACTCGTCCATCCCCGGCGAGTCCTCCGGGCGGCTGGAGGACGAGACGCTCGCCTGGCTGGAGACCGTGCTGGACGGCACGGACCTGCCGGTGTTCGTGGCCTTCCACCACCCGCCGGTGACCCTGCACAGCCCGATGCTCGACGGGATCAGGCTGCACCGGGCGGAGCCGCTGGAGTCGCTGCTCGCCGGGCGCCGGAACGTGGCGGCCGTGCTGACCGGGCACGCCCACACGGCCGCCGCCACCACGTTCGCCGGGCGGCCGCTGCTCGTGGCCGGGGGAGTGGTGTCGACGCTCAGGCTGCCGTGGGAGGGCGGCACCGGCTGGGACGCCTGCCTCGACTACGCGCTTCCGCCGCTGATCTCCTTCCACGTGCTCGACGACGAGGGCCGGCTCACCACGCATCACCGCGTCGTCCCGTAGGGGCGGTGTCCAGTCAAGATCGCCAGGGATATACCCGTCAAGGACACATTCACCTGACCTCTCAGTAAGGAGAAGCTGCCCTTGACGGGACCGTTGTTAACGTTCACAGTCGGGCCAAGGTCAGGAAAGGAGCTCAGCCGTGGGCCCTGTCGTGCAACGCCGTCCGCCCGTCATGGCCGACGTGGCCCGGGAGGCCGGAGTGTCGCACCAGACGGTCTCCCGCGTGCTGAACGACCACCCGAACGTGCGCGGCGAGACCCGCGCGCGCGTTCTCGCGGCGATCGGCAAGCTCGGCTACCGCCGTAACCACGTCGCCCGCGCACTCGTCACCAAGCACTCACGGACGCTCGGCGTGGTCAGCTTCGACACCACCCTGTACGGCCCGGCCAGCACCGTCTACGGCATCGAGCAGGCCGCCAGGGCGGCGGGTTACTTCGTCAGCATCGTCAGCCTGACCTCGATCGACCGGGCCGGCATGCGCGACGCCCTCGACTACCTGACCGGTCAGGGCGTGGACGGCATCGTGGTGGTCGCGCCGCAGCGCGCGACCGCCAGGGCCCTGGCCGACCTGCCGCTGGGCGTCCCGGCCGTCGCCGTCGAGGGCGGCGAGGCGGGCGACGTCTCCGTGGTCTGCGTCGACCAGGCCGCGGGCGGCCGGCTCGCCACCGAGCATCTGCTGGCGCTGGGCCACGAGACGGTCTGGCACGTCAGCGGCCCCTCCGACTGGCTGGAGGCGGAAGGACGCGTGGCCGGCTGGCGGGCCGCGCTTGAGCAGGCGGACCGGCAGGTCCCGCGACCGCTCACCGGTGACTGGAGCCCGCGCTCGGGATACGAGGCGGGCCGCGTCCTGGCGGGCATGAGGAACGTCACCGCGGTGTTCGTCGCCAACGACCAGATGGCGCTCGGCGTGCTGCGGGCGTTCACCGAGCAGGGGGTGCGGGTGCCCGAGCGGGTGAGCGTCGTCGGCTTCGACGACGTCCCCGAGTCGGCGTACTTCTCGCCGCCGCTCACAACCATCAGGCAGGACTTCGGCGCGGTGGGCAGGCACAGCATCGAGGTGCTCGTACGGCAGCTCGAGGACGGTCGCCACGGGCTCGAACGGCTCGTGGTTCCGCCCGCCCTCGTCGTCCGGGCCAGTACGGCCGGCTCGGCGTAGGCGCGGGACGCAAGCGGAGGTGGCCTCCGCCACGGCGATGTGAGCGTTCACAGAAGGGACTCCCCACGTGTTAAAGAGGATCTCGGCGGCGGTGCTCGCCGGGCTCACCGCGATGGCGGTGACGGCGTGCGGCAGCGGCGGTGGCGGCGCAAGCGGGGGCTCGAGCGGCGCAGACGTGATCACCATGGGCTTCTCCCAGGTCGGGGCGGAGAGCGGATGGCGTACCGCGAACACCAAGTCCGTGCAGGACGCGGCCAAGGAGGCGGGCATCACGCTCAAGTTCTCCGACGCCCAGCAGAAGCAGGAGAACCAGATCAAGGCCATCCGCTCCTACATCCAGCAGCGGGTGGACGTCATCGCCTTCTCGCCGGTGGTCGAGTCGGGCTGGGACACCGTGCTCAAGGAGGCCAAGGACGCGAACATCCCGGTGATCCTCACCGACCGGGCGGTGGACTCCCCTGACAAGAGCCTGTACAAGACCTTCCTCGGCTCGGACTTCGTGGAGGAGGGCAAGAAGGCCGGCACCTGGCTGGTGGAGGAGTACAAGGACAGCACCGACCCGGTCAACATCGTCGAGCTGCAGGGCACGACCGGCTCGGCGCCCGCCAACGACCGCAGGGACGGCTTCCAGGAGGTCATCAAGGCCGACCCCAAGTTCAAGGTCATCGCCTCGCAGACCGGCGACTTCACCCGGGCCAAGGGCAAGGAGGTCATGGAGGCGTTCCTCAAGGCGAACCCGGACATCGACGTGCTCTACGCCCACAACGACGACATGGGTCTCGGCGCGATCGAGGCGATCGAGGGGGCCGGCAAGGTGCCCGGCCAGGACATCAAGATCATCACGGTGGACGCCGTCAAGGACGGCATGCAGGCGCTCGCCGACGGCAAGATCAGCTTCATCGTGGAGTGCTCGCCGCTGCTCGGCCCGCAGCTCATGGACCTGGCCAAGAAGGTCGTCGCCGGTGAGCAGGTGCCGGACCGCGTGGTGACCGAGGAGACCACGTTCACGCAGGAGCAGGCCAAGGAGGTCCTGTCCACCCGCCAGTACTGAGTCTCGCCGTCCCCGGCCGCTCCGGCGGCCGGGGGAGGTGGGCCTGGACAGCGGCGGTGAGGAGGCGTAGTGACGAAGCCAGGAGACGGAAGGGGCGAGATGGCCTTACCCGCGCCGGTACTGACGATGCGGGGCATCGGCAAGCGGTTCCCGGGCGTGACGGCACTCGACGGTGTCGACCTGCGGCTGCTGCCGGGCGAGGTGCACGCGCTGATGGGCGAGAACGGCGCCGGCAAGTCGACGCTCATCAAGGTGCTCACCGGCGTCCACGCGGCCGACGCGGGCACCGTCGAGCTCGAAGGCAGGCGCGTCGCGTTCGCCGGCCCCCTGGAGGCCCAGCAGGCCGGCATCAGCACGGTCTACCAGGAGGTCAACCTCTGCGCGAACCTGTCGGTGGCCGAGAACATCCTGCTCGGCCGCGAGCCGCGCCGCCGGGGACGGATCGACTGGAAACGCATGCGGGCCAGGGCCACCGAGCTGCTGTCGCGGCTGGAGCTCAGCCTGGACGTCTCGGCGCCCCTGTCGTCGTGCTCGCTGGCCGTGCAGCAGATGGTGGCCATCGCGCGGGCGATCGACGTGGACGCGCGCGTGCTGATCCTCGACGAGCCCACGTCGAGTCTCGACGCCGGCGAGGTCGCCCAGCTCTTCCGGGTGATGCGGCGGCTGAAGGACCAGGGCATCGCGATCCTCTTCGTCTCCCACTTCCTCGACCAGGTTTACGAGATCGCCGACCGGATGACGATCCTGCGCAACGGCAAGCTGGTCGGGGAGCACCTGACACGCGAGCTGAGCATGGTGCGGCTCGTCGCGCTGATGATCGGACAGGAGCTGGCCGCGCTGGAACGGCTGCACGGCGCGCACCGGACGTTCGACCGGCCGCTCGTCGAGGCGCGCGGCGTCGGCAGGACCGGTGCCGTCGAGCCGTTCACGCTCACCGTCCACGAGGGCGAGGTGGTCGGTCTGGCCGGGCTGCTGGGCTCGGGACGTACGGAGATCGCGCGGTTGTTGTTCGGCGCCGACCACGCGAGCACGGGCGAGATGGCGGTCGGCGGGTCGCCGGCGTCGCTGCGCACGCCCCGCGCGGCCATGAACCACAAGATCGCCTTCTGTTCGGAGAACCGCAAGGCCGACGGCCTCATCCCCGACCTCACCGTGCGGGAGAACATCATCCTCGCGCTGCAGGCCACCAGGGGCTGGACCAGGCCGGTACCGCGCGAGCAGCAGGACGAGCTGGTGGGGCGCTACATCAAGGCGCTGAAGATCAGCCCGCCCAACCCCGAGCAGCTCGTCCGCAACCTGAGCGGCGGCAACCAGCAGAAGGTCGTGCTGGCGCGCTGGCTGATCCTCGAACCGCGGCTGCTCATCCTCGACGAGCCCACGCGCGGCATCGACGTCGGGGCGAAGACCGAGATCCAGCGGCTGGTGGCCGAGCTGTCCGACGGCGGCATGGCGGTGCTGTTCATCTCCGCCGAGCTGGAGGAGGTGCTGCGGCTCAGTCACAAGGTCGAGGTGCTGCGCGACCGGCGGCTCGTGGCGGAGCTGCCCAACGACGAGCGGCTGACGACCGACGTCCTGATGGAGACGATCGCGAGCGGAGGGCGAGGCCGGTGAAGCGTCTGGTGTGGCCCGCAGGGGTGCTCCTGCTGCTGCTGGCCCTGAACGTGGTCTTCACGCCCAGCTTCCTGTCCATCCAGGTCAGGGACGGCCACCTGTACGGGAGCCTGATCGACATCCTGCGCTTCGGCGCCCCGCTGATCCTCGTGGCGATCGGCATGACCCTGGTCATCGCGACGGGCGGCATCGACCTGTCGGTGGGCTCGGTGGTGGCGATCGCGGGGGCGCTGGCCTGCCTGCAGATCAGCCTGGACGCCGGGCTGATCACGGCGATCGCCCTGGCGCTCGGGCTCTGTCTGCTGCTGGGCGCATGGAACGGGCTGCTGGTCGCGGCGGTCGGGATCCAGCCGATCATCGCCACGCTGATCCTCATGGTGGCCGGGCGCGGTCTGGCCCAGCTCATCACCGGCGGGCAGATCATCACGGTCAACGACCCGGCGTACAAGATGATCGGCGGCGGCTACTGGCTGACGGTGCCGTCCGGGATCGTCATCGTCGCGGTGGTGCTGGTGGTCACCGCGTTCCTGACCCGGCGGCTGGCCCTCGGCATGCTGATCGAGTCGGTGGGCGGCAACGCGGAGGCGAGCCGGCTGGCCGGCATCCGCTCGCGCGGGATCCTCGTCATGGTCTACGCCTTCGCCGCCCTGTGCGCGGGCGTGGCCGGGCTCATGATCAGCTCGAACGTCTCCAGCGCCGACGGCAACAACGCGGGCCTGTGGATCGAGCTGGACGCGATCCTGGCCGTGGTGATCGGCGGCACGTCGCTGGCCGGTGGCCGGTTCTCGCTGGCAGGGACGGTGCTGGGCGCGCTCATCATCCAGACCCTGACCACGACGATCTACTCGATCGGCGTGCCGCCGGAGACGACGCTGCTGTTCAAGGCGCTGGTCGTGACGGCCGTCTGCCTCGTCCAGTCGCGGTCGTTCCGGGAGAAGGTGTTCGGCGGGCGAAAACGGGCGGCCGCGCCCGCCGTACCGGCGGCGACGGACCGGACGGAGCGGGAGACGGCCGGCCTGCCCGGCCCGCAGGACGGGGTGAGGCCATGAACACAGCCATGACCACGGGTGCGTTGCGGTTGCGGCGGGTGCCAGGGAAGTACCTGCCGGTCGTGGTGACCGGCTGCCTGCTCGTGGCGATGTTCGCGACGGGCGGAATCCGCTACGAGGGTTTCGCCACCGGGCAGGTGATACTCAACGTCTTCATCGACAACGCGTTCCTGCTGGTGGTCGCCGTAGGGATGACGTTCGTGATCCTCACCGGCGGCATCGACCTGTCGGTCGGGTCGGTGGTCGCGCTGTCGACGATGATCGCGGCGAGCCTGATGGAGGGGCCGGGGTGGCCGCCGTACCTGGTCGTGCCGCTCGTGCTGGCGGTCGGGTCGGGGCTCGGGCTGGTGATGGGGTACATCGTGCACGCCTTCGACATCCAGCCGTTCATCGTCACGCTGGCGGGCATGTTCCTGGCGCGCGGGCTCTGCTACACGATCGGCACGGACTCCATCCCGATCACCGACCCGACGTTCACGGTGTTCGCGCAGACCAGGATCGATCTGTTCGCCGATCTGTGGATCTCGCCGAGCGTGCTGCTCGCCGTCGCGGTCGTGGTCGTCGCAGCATACGTGCTGCATTACACTCGCTTCGGCCGGACGGTCTACGCGACAGGCGGCAATGAGCAGTCGGCGCTTCTCATGGGCCTGCCGGTGGGCCGAACCAAGATCGCTGTCTACACGATCAGCGGGTTCTGCTCCGCGCTCGGTGGCGTGCTGCTGTCGTTCTACATGCTCTCGGGATACGGATTGCATGCCGTGGGCATGGAGCTGGACGCGATCGCGGCGGTCGTCATCGGGGGCACGCTGCTGACCGGTGGCAGCGGGTTTCTGCTCGGCACCGTGCTGGGCGTGCTCGTGCTGGGCCTGATCCAGACGATCATCAGTTTCGAGGGGACGCTGTCGTCCTGGTGGACGAAGATCTTCATTGGAATGTTGCTGTTCGTCTTCATCGTGCTCCAGCGTCTGTTTTCGGCCAGGTCAAGGCGCTGACCTGCGGCAAAAGTTACCGGAACGTTTCCGCCAGGTAAGCGTCACCCGTTGACACAGCCGTTGTTAACGATAACAATCGGCAAAACGAACGTGGACTCTGTCCCGATTCGTCGGTTTCTGTGAGTGGAATCTTGACGTAGCTGGCAGCTGCCGCGTCCAGCGCTGCCGCAACCCCCATTGCAAGGAGATGCACAATGAGGTTGGGACGAATCGGGGGCGTGGTGTCGGCCATCGCGCTCGCCGCGACCATGACGGCATGCGGTTCGAGCACCAAGACGGTCGACGCTGACGCCTCCGCGTCCGCCGCGGCGGGCCCCGCGGGCGCCCTGGTCGGGGTCACCATGCCCACCAAGTCCTCCGAGCGCTGGATCCACGACGGTGACAACGTCAAGAAGCAGCTCGAGGCGCTGGGTTACCAGGTCGACCTGCAGTACGCGCAGGACGACATCCCGACGCAGGTCAACCAGATCGAGAACCAGATCACCAAGGGCGCCAAGCTCCTGATCATCGCCTCGATCGACGGTACGGCCATCAGCTCCCAGCTCCAGGAGGCGGCGGACAGCAAGATCCCGGTCATCGCCTACGACCGGCTGATCCGCAACAGCCCGAACGTCGACTACTACGCCACCTTCGACAACTTCAAGGTCGGCGTGCAGCAGGCGACCTCGCTGCTCAAGGGCCTCGGCGTCGAGGACGGCAAGAAGGGCCCGTTCAACGTCGAGCTGTTCGGTGGCTCCCCCGACGACAACAACGCCACGTTCTTCTGGAACGGCGCCATGTCGGTGCTCCAGCCGAAGATCGACGACGGCACGCTCGTGGTGAAGAGCGGCCAGACCGACTTCAAGACCGCCGCCATCCTCCGCTGGGACCCGGCGACCGCGCAGAAGCGCATGGAGGACATCCTCACCAAGACCTACTCCGGTGGCGACAAGGTCGACGGCGTGCTCTCCCCGTACGACGGCCTGTCGATCGGCATCCTGTCGGCCCTGAAGAGCTCCGGCTACGGCACCAGCGGCCAGCCCTACCCGATCGTGACCGGTCAGGACGCCGAGCTCGCCTCGATCAAGTCGATCATCGCCGGTGAGCAGTACTCCACCATCTTCAAGGACACCCGCCAGCTCGCCGAGCAGACCGTCAAGATGGCGGACGCCGTGCTCAAGGGCCAGCAGCCCGAGGTGAACAACACCAAGGACTACGACAACGGCAACAAGGTCGTGCCCTCGTACCTGCTCGACCCGGTGATCGTCGACAAGAGCAACTACAAGGACGTCATCATCGGCGGCAACTACTACACCGAGGACCAGCTCAAGTAAGGGCCTGCCTCCGGGGGCGGCTCCGGCCGTCCCCGGAGTCTCCCTGGGCGAGGGGCATATGACCGAGCACATCTTGCGGATGAGCGGGATCACCAAGACGTTCCCCGGCGTCAAGGCGCTGCAGGACGTCAACCTGTCGGTCCGGCAGGGCGAGATCCACGCCATCTGCGGCGAGAACGGCGCCGGCAAGTCGACGCTGATGAAGGTGCTCTCAGGGGTCTATCCGTACGGCGAGTACGACGGAGAGATCACCTTCGAGGGCAAGCGCTGCGAGTTCGGCGGCATCCGCGACAGCGAGCACGCCGGCATCGTCATCATCCATCAGGAGCTGGCGCTCAGCCCGCAACTGTCGATCGCCGAGAACATCTTCCTCGGCAACGAGCGGGCCAAGCGCGGCCTCATCGACTGGAACCGCACCAACTACGAGGCCGCCGAGCTGATGAAGCGGGTCGGCCTGCGAGAGAACCCCACGACGCCGATCTCCGACATCGGCGTCGGCAAGCAGCAGCTCGTCGAGATCGCCAAGGCGCTGTCGAAGCGGGTGAAGCTGCTCATCCTGGACGAGCCGACCGCCGCGCTCAACGACGACGACTCGGCCCACCTGCTGGACCTCCTGCGCGAGCTGCGTGACGAGGGCATCACCTGCGTGATCATCTCGCACAAGCTCAACGAGGTGACCGCCATCTCCGACGCCGTCACGATCATCCGTGACGGCCGGACGATCGAGACCCTCGACATGGCCACCGACCATGTGACCGAGGACCGCATCATCGCCGGCATGGTGGGTCGCGCCCTCGACAACCGCTACCCGCCGCACGAGCCGACGATCGGCGAAGAGGCGCTGCGGATCGAGGACTGGACCGTCTACAGCCCGAGCCAGCCGGACCGCAAGGTGGTCGACGGCGCGTCGCTCACGCTGCGCCGCGGTGAGATCGTCGGCCTGGCCGGCCTGATGGGCGCCGGGCGCACCGAGCTCGCGATGAGCGTGTTCGGGCGCACGTACGGCGTGCACATCTCGGGCAAGATCTTCAAGAACGGCAAGCCGATCGAGATCCGCAACGTGCAGGACGCGATCACCCACGGCATCGCCTACGCCACCGAGGACCGCAAGCGGTACGGGCTCAACCTCATCGAGGACATCAAGCGCAACATCAGCGCGGCGGGGCTGAAGGGCCTGGCCAAGCGCGGCTGGGTGAACGAGAACCAGGAGTTCCGGGTAGCGGAGCAGTTCCACCAGAGCATGAACATCAAGGCGCCCAGCGTCGACAGCATCGTCGGCAAGCTGAGCGGCGGCAACCAGCAGAAGGTCGTGCTCTCGAAGTGGATCCTGACCGAGCCGGATGTGCTCATCCTGGACGAGCCCACCCGCGGCATCGACGTCGGCGCGAAGTACGAGATCTACACGATCATCAACCGCCTGGCCGATGAGGGCAAGGCCGTGCTGGTGATCTCTTCGGAGTTGCCTGAGCTGCTCGGCCTGTGCGACCGCATCTACACGCTCTCCGAGGGTCGCATCACGGGCGAGGTTCCGCGCCGGGAAGCCACGCAGGAAAGTCTCATGCATCTCATGACCAAGGGACAGGAGTAGCTCTGATGAGCAGCATCACGCCCGCCGACGTGGAGGTCGGCGCCAAGGGCGGCGGCGAGGGGGCGCCACGGCAGCCCGGGCGGGTGTCGTTCGGCGGGCTTTCCCTCAACCTGCGATCGAGCGGCATCTACATCGCCTTCGCGCTGATCGTGGTGTTGTTCTCGGTGCTGACCGACGGAGCGCTCCTCACGCCGCAGAACATCTCCAACATCATCGTTCAGAACTCCTACGTCCTGATCCTCGCGATCGGGATGATCCTCGTCATCATCGCCGGGCACATCGACCTGTCGGTCGGCTCGGTGGTGGCGGTCACGGGAGCGTTGTCCGCCGTCCTCATGGTGAACATGGGGATGCCCTGGCCGCTCGCGCTGCTGATCACGCTCGTGGCCGGCGCGGTCATCGGGGCCTGGCAGGGATACTGGATCGCGTACTTCGGGATCCCGGCGTTCATCGTGACGCTGGCCGGCATGCTGCTGTTCCGGGCGCTGACCCTCACCGTGCTCGGCAACCAGGGCATCGGCCCGTTCCCCGACCAGGTCCGTACGCTGGCCAACGGCTTCACCAACGGCTACATCGGCAACATCGGCCTCGGCCCGCTCGGCGGCGCCGACCTGTTCAGCCTGCTGATCGGCATCGTGGCGATCGCCGGCATGGTCGTCTCGCAGTGGCGCAGCCGGACCGCCCGCAAGGGCTACGGTCAGTCGGTCGAGCCGATGGCGCTGTTCGTGCTCAAGCTGCTGGCGGGCGCCGCGCTGATCCTCTTCCTGGTGGTGCAGCTCGCCCGGTTCAAGAACCTGCCGTGGGTGCTCGTGCTGCTGGCGCTGCTCGTCCTCGGCTACTCCCTGATGGCCAACCGCACGGTCTTCGGCCGGCAGATCTACGCCATCGGCGGCAACCTCCAGGCGGCCGTCATGTCCGGCGTGAAGGTCAAGTCGGTGGTCTTCTGGATCTTCGTGAACATGGGCGTGCTGTCGGCCATCGCCGGCATCATCTTCGCCGGCCGGCTCAACCAGGCGGGTCCCACCGCGGGCAACAGCTTCGAGCTGGACGCCATCGCGGCGGCCTTCATCGGTGGCGCGGCCGTCCAGGGCGGCGTCGGCAAGGTCGTGGGTGCGATCACCGGTGGTCTGATCATGGCGGTCATCAACAACGGAATGTCCCTGATCGGCTCGCCGAGTGAGCGGGTCATGCTCGTCAAGGGCATCGTCCTGCTCGCCGCCGTGGCGTTCGACGTCTGGACGAAGCGCCGAGGCGGCGTCTCGCGCTGATCGCCTGAAACGATCATCCGTTAGTAAGATCCGAGCAGCCCAGGAAAGAGGAAGGAGAGACCGTGACGCCACCCAAGCGCCGCCAGCCGGTCATGGCTGACGTGGCCAAGGAAGCCGGCGTGTCGCACCAGACGGTCTCTCGCGTCATCAACGACCACCCGAACGTCCGGGCCGCGACCCGGGCGCGGGTGGAGGAGGCGATCTCCCGCCTGGGCTACCGGCGCAACCTCGTGGCCCGCGCCCTGGTCACCAAGCGGTCGCGGACGCTCGGCGTGGTCAGCTTCGACACCACGCTGTACGGCCCCGCCAGCACGATCTACGGCATCGAGCAGGCGGCCAGGACCGCGGGCTACTTCGTCAGCATCGTCAGTCTGAAGACCATCGACAGCGACAACGTGCGCGACGCCATCGGCTACCTGGCCGAGCAGGGCGTCGACGGCGTCGTGGTGGTGGCGCCGCAGCGCTCGGCGTGGGCCGCCCTGGAGAGCCTGCCGGCGGGCATGCCCGCCGTGGCGGTCGAGGGCGCGCACCACGGGGGCGTCTCGGCCGTGAGCATCGACCAGATCGAGGGGGCCAGGCTGGCCACGCGCCACCTCCTCGAGCAGGGCCACGACACCGTCTGGCACATCACCGGCCCCGCCGACTGGCTCGAGACCGAGGGTCGCATCGAGGGCTGGCGCGCGGTGCTGGAGGAGGCGGGACGGCCCGTGCCCGAGCCGCTGACCGGCGACTGGAGCCCGCGGGCCGGTTACGAGGCGGGCAAGAGCCTGGCCGCGATGAAGGGCGTCACGGCGATCTTCGCGGCCAACGACCAGATGGCGCTCGGCGTCCTGCGCGCCCTGTCGGAGGAGGGGGTGCGCGTCCCCGACGACATCAGCGTGGTGGGCTTCGACGACATCCCCGAGTCCGAGTTCTTCTCGCCGCCGCTCACCACGGTCAGGCAGGACTTCGCCGCGGTGGGCCGGCACTGCATCGAGGTCCTGCTGCGTCAGATCGACATGGGACCCGCCGCGCACGAGCGGCTGGTCGTCCCGCCGGGTTTCGTCGTCCGGTCGAGCACGGCCCCTGTCGGATAGGGCGGTCAGGTAGATGATGGGCATGCCACCCGGAACCCTTGGAGATCAATGTGAACGCTAACAGTTACGTTGTCGGAGTGGACTTCGGCACGCTCTCCGGCCGAGCCGTGGTCGTTCGCGTCAGCGACGGCGCGGAGCTGGGCAGCGCCGTCCACGAGTACACCCACCGGGTCATCGAGCAGGAGCTGCCCGGCTCGGGTGTGCGCCTCGGGCCCGACTGGGCGCTGCAGTCGCCGCAGGACTGGATCGACGTGCTCAAGATCGCCGTCCCCGAGGCCATCGCGGCCTCCGGCGTACGGCCCGAGGAGATCGTCGGCATCGGCACCGACTTCACCGCCTGCACGGTGCTGCCCACCACGGCCGACGGCACCCCGCTGTGCTTCGAGACGCCCGCCGAGCCGCACGCCTGGCCGAAGCTGTGGAAGCACCACGCCGCGCAGCCGCACGCCGACCGGATCAACGAACTGGCCGCGCGCCGCGGCGAGTCCTGGCTGCCGCGTTACGGCGGCAAGATCTCCTCGGAGTGGGAGTTCGCCAAGGCCCTGCAGGTCCTCGAAGAGGCTCCCGAGGTGTACGCCAGGGCCGAGCGCTGGATCGAGGCGGCCGACTGGATCATCTGGCAGCTGACCGGCGTCGAGAGCCGCAACATCTGCACGGTCGGGTACAAGGGCGTCTTCCAGGACGACACCTACCCGTCCGAGGAGTACCTCGCCGAGCTCAACCCCGCCTTCGCCGGGTTCGTCGGCAAGCTCGCCACCGGCACGATCGGTGAGAAGGTCGGCAGCACCACGCTGGCCCACCTCGGCGGGCTCGCGGGACGGGTGTCCGCGCAGGCCGCGGAGTGGACCGGCGTCCCCGAGGGCGTCGCCGTGGCCGTCGGCAACGTGGACGCCCACGTCACGGCCGCCGCCGCCGACGCCGTGCGGCCCGGCCAGATGGTGGCCATCATGGGCACCTCCACCTGCCACATCATGCCGAGCGACCACCTCGCCGAGGTGCCCGGCATGTGCGGCGTCGTCCGCGACGGCATCGTGCCCGGCCTGTGGGGCTACGAGGCCGGCCAGTCGGCGGTCGGCGACATCTTCGCCTGGTTCATCGACAACTTCGTGCCCGCCTCGTACCTGGAGCAGGCCGGCGAGGCCGGCATCCACGCGTACCTCACCTCGCTGGCAGAGAAGCAGGAGGTCGGCGAGCACGGGCTGGTCGCGCTCGACTGGTTCGGCGGGAACCGCTCGGTGCTGGTCGACCACAACCTGTCGGGCGTGATCGTCGGCCAGACCCTGGCCACCAAGCCGGAGGACGTCTACCGCGCCCTCATCGAGTCGACCGCGTTCGGCGCGCGCATGATCGTGGAGACGTTCGAGCAGGCGGGCGTGCCGGTCGAGGAGTTCGTCGTGGCCGGCGGCCTGCTGAAGAACCGCTTCCTCATGCAGGTCTACTCCGACGTGCTGCGCCGTCCGCTGTCGGTCATCGGCTCCGACCAGGGGCCCGCGCTCGGCTCGGCCATCCACGCCGCCGTCGCCGCCGGGGCCTACCCCGGCATCGAGGAGGCCGCCGCGGCCATGGGCAAGCGCACCGAGAACGCGTACGTCCCGGACGCGGCCCGCGCGGACGCCTACGACCGGCTCTACGCCGAGTACCGCAGGCTGCACGACTTCTTCGCCGACGGGCGGATGCTGCACACCCTGCGCGCGATCAGGAACGAAGCGGCGGCACCCGGCCGCCGGACGGAGAAGGACGCATGAGCACACTGAGGAAGATCGTCGCCGACCTGCACGCCGAGCTGGTCCGCTACAACCTGGTGGTCTGGACGGCGGGCAACGTCTCCGGCCGGGTGCCGGGGGAGGACCTGTTCGTCATCAAGCCGTCGGGCGTCTCCTACGACGAGCTGACGCCGGAGAACATGGTCGTGTGCGACCTCGACGGCAACCTGGTGGAGGGCGAGCACGCGCCGTCCAGCGACACGGCCGCGCACGCGTACGTCTACCGCAACATGCCCGAGGTGGGCGGGGTCGTGCACACCCACTCGACCTACGCCTCCGCCTGGGCGGCGCGCGGCGAGGCCATCCCGTGCGTGCTGACCGCGATGGCCGACGAGTTCGGCGGGGAGATCCCGGTGGGCCCGTTCGCGCTGATCGGTGACGACTCCATCGGGCAGGGCATCGTGAAGACGCTCAAGGGCCACCGGTCGAAGGCCGTGCTCATGCAGAACCACGGCGTGTTCTCCATCGGCAAGGACGCGAAGGACGCGGTGAAGGCCGCCGTCATGTGCGAGGACGTGGCCCGTACGGTGCACATCGCCCGCCAGCTCGGCGACCCGCTGCCCATCGCCCAGGACGACATCGACCGCCTGTACGACCGCTATCAGAACGTCTACGGACAGAGGAGCCCGCGTTGAAGATCTGGTTCTTGACCGGTAGCCAGGGACTGTACGGCGAGGACACCCTGCGCCAGGTGGCCGAGCAGTCGCAGCAGATCGCCGAGCAGCTTCCCGTCGAGGTCGAGTGGAAGCCCGTCCTGACCGACGCGGCGGCCATCCGGCGGATCATGCTCGACGCCAACGCCGACGACTCGTGCGCCGGTGTGATCACGTGGATGCACACGTTCTCGCCGGCCAAGATGTGGATCGCCGGGCTCGACGCGCTGCGCAAGCCGCTGCTGCACCTGCACACGCAGGCCAATGTCGAGCTGCCGTGGAGCACCATCGACATGGACTTCATGAACCTCAACCAGGCCGCCCACGGCGACCGGGAGTTCGGGTTCGTGCAGACGCGGCTCGGGGTGCCGCGCAAGACCGTGGCCGGGCACGTCAGCGACCCGGTCGTCGGCGAGCGCATCATGACCTGGGTGCGCGCCGCCCGCGGCTTCGCCGAGGTGCGCACGCTCAAGCTGGCCCGCTTCGGTGACAACATGCGCGACGTCGCCGTCACCGAGGGCGACAAGGTCGAGGCCCAGCTGCGGTTCGGCGTCTCCGTCAACACCTACGGGGTCAACGACCTGGTCGAGGCCGTGGACGCCGCCTCCGACGCCGAGGTGACGGCCCTGGTCAAGGAGTACGCCGAGCAGTACGCCGTGGCCCCCGAACTGCTCGGGGAGCGCAACGAGTCGCTGCGCTACGCGGCCCGCATCGAGCTGGGGCTGCGCGGCTTCCTGGAGGCGGGCGGCTTCAAGGCCTTCACCACGAACTTCGAGGACCTCGGCGGCCTGCGCCAGCTGCCCGGCCTGGCCGTGCAGCGGCTCATGGCCGACGGCTACGGCTTCGGCGGCGAGGGCGACTGGAAGACCTCGGTGCTGCTGCGCACGCTCAAGGCCATGGGGGAGGGGCTGCCCGGCGGCACGTCCTTCATGGAGGACTACACCTACGACCTGACGCCGGGCAACGAGCTCATCCTCGGCGCCCACATGCTCGAGGTCTGCCCGTCGATCGCGTCAGGGCAGCCGTCGTGCGAGATCCACCCGCTCGGCATCGGCAACCGCGAGGACCCGGTGCGGCTGGTGTTCGACGCGGAGCCGGGCGAGGGCATCGTCGTCGGCCTGGCCGACATGGGTGACCGGTTCCGGCTGGTGGCCAACGAGATCGACGTCGTCGCGCCGCCCCAGCCGCTGCCCAAGCTGCCGGTGGCCCGCGCGGTGTGGCGTCCGCGGCCCAACCTGCGTACCTCGACCGAGTCGTGGCTCACCGCCGGCGCGCCGCACCACACGGTGCTGTCGAAGGCCGTCGGCCGCGAGGAGCTGAACGACCTGGCCGAGATGCTGGGCGTGGAGCTGGTCGTCATCGACGCCGACACCACGACCGAGCGGCTGACGAAGGAGCTGCGCTGGAACCAGGCGTACTACCGCCTGGCCCAGGGCTTCTAACCGTCCTGCTCCGGAGGCTTCTTCGGGGCGTTCCTGCGCTGCTCCTCGGCACGCTCGCGAAGGCGGCGCAGGAACGCCTCCTCGTCCTCCACGGGATCGGCGGGGGCGGGGATCGCGGTGCCCGACGGGGCAGGACGCGGCCGTTCAGGACGGCCCCAGGCCAGCCACGCCGCCGAGCCGAGCAGCGGCAGGAACAGCACGACGAGCACCCAGAGTGTCTTCGGCAGGACACGGCACCGGTCATCGGGCGCCCCGATCGCGTCGAAGAGCGAGAACAGCCAGAGCGCGAGCGTGGCCAGCGCCGCGACCTGGAACAGCAGGAGCAAGGGGACACCTCCGTCGGCGGGACCTGCAACTTAGCGGTCATGGGCTCCGCGTGACAAGGCGGGTGCTCCGGCGGAAACACCTGTGGGAGGGTAAGGCCGTGACGCTGACGAACTGGGCGGGAAACACCGCTTTTCAGGCCAAGGACATCCACCACCCGGCCTCGATCGACGAGCTCCGCCGCGTGGTGGCCGGCTCGTCGCGCGTGCGCGCCCTGGGCAGCGGCCACTCCTTCAACCACGTCGCCGACACGACGGGCGACCTCGTCGTGCTCGACCGCATGCCCGACCTGGTGGAGATCGACACCGCGACGTCGACCGTCCGGGTCGGCGCGCGCATGACGTACGCGCGGCTCGCCCCGCTGCTGCACGAGGCCGGGTTCGCGCTGGAGAACATGGCCTCGCTGCCGCACATCTCCGTGGCCGGCTCGGTCGCGACCGCCACGCACGGGTCCGGCGACGCCGTCCGGTGCCTGGCCGCCGCCGTGTCCGCGGTCGAGCTCGTCACGGCCGACGGCTCGCTGCTGTCCCTGTCGCGTGGTGACGCCGACTTCCCCGGAGCAGTCGTGGCGCTCGGCGCCCTCGGCGTCGTCACGTCGCTCACGCTCGACCTGGTGCCCGCCTTCGAGCTGCGCCAGTACGTGCGCGAGGGGCTGACCGTCGAGGCGCTCGACCACTTCGAAGCGATCATGTCGAGTGGCTACAGCGTGAGCCTGTTCACCGACTGGCGCGACACCCGCGTCTGGGTCAAGCGTGCCGAGGAGCTGACCGACCCCGACTGGTACGGCACCCGTCCCGCCGACGGCCCTCGCCACCCGCTGCCCGCCATGCCGGCCGACAGCTGCACGCAGCAGCTGGGCGTCCCCGGCCCCTGGTTCGAGCGGCTGCCGCACTTCCGTCCCGACCACGAGCCGAGCGGCGCCGGCGACGAGCTGCAGTCGGAGCTGCTGCTGCCGAGGGACCGCGCGGTCGAGGCGCTGCGGGCACTGTTCGCGATCGGCGAGCGGATCCGTCCGGTCCTGCACATCTCCGAGGTGCGCTCGATCGCCGCCGACGACCTGTGGCTGAGCCCGTTCCGTGGCCGCGACTCCGTGGGCATCCACTTCACCTGGAAGAAGGACGTCGCCGGGGTGCTGCCGGTGCTGGAGCTCGTGGAGGAGACGCTGGCGCCGTACGGGGCGCTGCCGCACTGGGGCAAGCTGTTCACCCGCTGGCCCGCGTGCCCGCCCGACTTCCGCGACCTGGTGGGCCGGCTCGACCCCGACGGCACGTTCGCCAACGACTTCACCCGGACGCTGCTGGGAGACTGACACACCGGCGTCCACACCGGTCGAGGACTCGCGCTCGAACGCGTCGAGGGGGCGCTGCACGGCCGCCGTGGCAGCTTCGTCGTCCAGCACAACGCCGTCAGTGTCCGCGGCGAGCAGTCGCTGACCATCGCGGTCGTACCGGACTCGGCGACCGGAGAGCTGCGCGGCCTGCGCGGCACCATGGGCATCACCGTCGCGCCCGACGGCAGCCACTCCTACACGTTCGACTACACGCTCTGACCGCCGCCCGGGCCGCGGGGAGTTCGCATGTTAGGCGGGGCTCCTCCGCGGCAGGAAGGATATATGTATATTGCGGGGGTACAGACCGTTTTGCCCGATCACCGCTACGAGCAGGCGGAGATCACCGAGGCGTTCTCCCGGCTGACCCATTGCGACGAGGACCTGCTGAAACGCTTCCACGCCGCGACCGGGGTCCAGGGACGTAACCTGGCCCTGCCGCTGGCGGACTACGCCAAGCTCGACTCGTTCGCCCGGGCCAACGACGCGTACGTCGAAGCCGCCCTCGACCTCGCCGAACAGGCCATGCGCGGAGCGCTGCGCAAGTCCGGCGTGCGCCCCGAGAAGATCGACCACCTGGTGTTCTGCTCGACCACGGGACTGGCCACGCCGTCGCTGGACGCGCGGCTGGCCCAGCGTGTGGGGTTGCGTCCCGACGTCAAGCGGATGCCCGTCTTCGGACTGGGCTGCGCGGCGGGCGCGTCAGGGCTCTCCCGTCTGTACGACTACCTGCGCGGCTGGCCCGACCACGTCGCCATGCTCGTCTGTGTGGAGCTGTGCTCGCTGACGATCCAGCGTGACGACACCTCGATCGCCAACCTGGTGGCCAGCGGCCTGTTCGGCGACGGCGCGGCGGCCGTGGTGGCCACCGGACGCGGGCAGGGCCCCGAGGTCGTCGCGACCCGCAGCCGGCTCTATCCCGGCACCGAGCACCTCATGGGCTGGGACGTCGGCGAGCACGGCTTCCGCATCGTGCTGGACGCCGAGCTGACCGCCTTCGTGGAACAGGCGCTCGCCGGCGACATCAAGTGCTTCCTGGCCGACTACGGGCTCGCGCCGGAGCAGGTCGCCACCTGGATCTGCCACCCCGGCGGCCCCAAGGTCATCGAGAAGATCGTCGAGGTGCTGGGCATCGCGCCCCGCGCTCTCGACGTGACCTGGTGCTCGCTGCGCGAGCACGGCAACATGTCGTCGGTCTCGGTGCTCCACGTGCTGCAGGAGACCCGCGGCCGGTCCGGTGCGCCCGCCGTCCTGCTGGCGCTGGGTCCCGGCTTCTCCGCCGAGCAGCTCCTCCTGCACTGGTGATCGCGTACGCGCTGCTCATCGGCCTGGTCGTGGTGGAACGGCTGGCCGAACTCGTGGTGGCCCGCCGCAACCTCGCCTGGGCCCGGTCGAAGGGCGGGGTCGAGTACGGCAGGCGTCACTACCCGTGGATCGTCGCCGCCCACGTGGCCCTGCTGGCGGCCGCGCCCGCCGAGGTGTGGCTGCTCGGCCGGCCGTTCGTTCCGGCGCTGGGCTGGCCCATGCTCGCGGTCGTCGTCCTCGCGCAGGGGTTGCGCTGGTGGTGCATCGGCACCCTCGGCCGCCGGTGGAACACGCGCGTCGTGGTGGTGCCGGGGATGTCGCTGGTCGAGCGGGGCCCGTACCGGTGGTTGCGGCACCCCAACTACGTGGCCGTCGTCGCGGAGGGGATCGCGCTGCCGCTCGTCCACACGGCGTGGCTGACGGCGCTGGCGTTCACCCTGGCGAACGCGGTGCTGCTGAGCGTCCGGATCCGGGTGGAGGACGCGGCGCTCGCCCAGGCGTCGTAGGTGGGATCACGGTTCTGTCGCGGACGATCACGGTGCTGTCGCGCTTTGTGCTCGCTTGCGTCACCGGCCCGGCCGTCGCGTTCGGGGGTGCGTCGTATCCAGTGGAGGTGGTTGAGATGAAATTTCGCCCTTTGGTGGTCGGTATCGGACTCTTATCCGTACTCGGCCTCACCGCCTGCTCCGGCGACGCCGGGGAGCCCGCAGGCACCGGCGCCGCACAGTCCGCCGACCAGCAGCCGGCCCCCAGCCGTTCTGACGCCGCGCGGGACACCACCACGGCCCACATGTCCACATTCGCCCTCGACGTGGACACCGCTTCGTACGGCTACGCCCGCCGCTCCCTCCAGGACGGCCGGCTGCCCGACCCCGGCGAGATCCGTCCCGAGGAATGGGTCAACGCCTTCCGCCAGGACTACGCCGAGCCGCCAGGCGACGGGTTCACTGTGCACATGGACGGCGCGCGGCTGAACCGTGACGAGGCTGTGCTCCGCGTGGGCCTGCAGACCAGGGCCGCCGCGGCGGCCGAACGGCGTCCCGCCAACCTCACGTTCGTCGTGGACGTGTCCGGCTCGATGGCCGAGGCCGACCGGCTCGGCCTGGTCAAGTCGGCGCTGCGGACGCTGCTCGACCAGCTCGGGCCCGGCGACCAGGTCGCGATCGTCTCCTTCAGCGACGACGCCGAGGTCCTGGCCCCGATGACCCCGCTGACCGCCAGGAGCGAGCTCAACGCGGCCGTCGACCAGCTCGTCACCGAAGGCGGGACGAACCTGGAGGACGGTCTGGCGACCGGCTACGAGGAGGCGGCGAAGGGCTTCCGTACGGCCGCCACGAACCGCGTCATCGTCCTGTCCGATGGGCTGGCCAACCAGGGCAGCACCCGGTGGCAGGCCATCCTCGACAAGGTGGCCGACCACGCCGCCGACCGGATCGCGCTGCTCACGGTCGGCGTCGGCCGCGAGTACGGCGACGAGCTCATGGAGCAGCTCGCCGACAACGGCGACGGCCTGGCCCTGTACGTCAGCACCGAGAAGGAGGCCACGGAGGTCTTCACCACCAGGCTCACGGCCACCGTCGAGCTGCGGGCCCGCGACGCCAAGGCCCAGGTCGTCTTCAACCCCGGGGTCGTCGAGAGCCACCGCCTCATCGGTTACGAGAACCGCGCCCTCACGGCGGAGGAGTTCCGCGACGACCGCCGCGACGGCGGCGAGATCGGCCCCGGTCACTCCGTCACCGCCCTGTACGCCCTCACGCTCAAGCCAGGAGCCGACGGCCATCTCGCGCAGGCCACCGTGCGCTGGCAGGACCCCGACACCCGCGTCCCGTCCGAGGCGGTGGCGGCCCTGCGGTCGGGGGAGCTCGCCGCGTCGCTGACGGAGGGCTCGCCGCGGCTCCAGGTGGACGTGCTCGTGGCGGGGTTCGCGCTGCACCTGCGCGACGGCGCGGCGTTCGGGATGGACCTGCCCGCGCTCCGCGAGCAGGCCGCGCGGCTCGCCCCTGTCACCGAGGACCCCATGGTGGCGGAGCTGCGTACGTTCATCGACCAGGTGAGGACCGCGGACTGAGCAGGGCGACCCGCCTCCCGCGAGCCGCGGGAGGCGGGTCGGCCGGGGATCCGGTTGCGTGACCGTGCTCCGATGGTCGTGAAGTGAGCTAAACTCGTACACGCACGAGGGGCTATGGCGCAGTTGGTAGCGCGCCTCCATGGCATGGAGGAGGTCTGGGGTTCGAATCCCCATAGCTCCACTCTCGTGACGAAGGCCGCCCTTTCGGGGCGGCCTTCGTCGTTCCGGCGCTCAGGGTGTGCGCGGTCAGACGCCGCGGAAGGTGCGGCGGTAGGCCAGGGGCGGCACGCCGACCGCCGCGTGCAGGTGCTGGCGCAGCGAGACCGCCGTGCCGAACCCCGCCTGGCGGGCGACCTCCTCCACGCCGAGGTCCGTCGTCTCCAGCAGCCGGCGGGCGTGCTGCACCCGCTGCCGGGTCAGCCACCGGGCCGGGCTCATGCCGGTCTCCTCACGAAAGCGCCTGGTGAACGTCCGTACGCTCATCCGGGCGTGCCCGGCGAGGGCGTTCAGGTCGAGCGGGGCGTCGAGCCGGGTCAGCATCCACTCCCGGGTGGCGGCCGTGCCGCCGCCGTTGTCCTGGGGGAGGGGGCGGTCGACGTACTGTGCCTGGCCGCCCTCCCGCCACGGCGGCATCACGCAGCGCCGGGCCGTCCGGTTGGCCACCTCGCTGCCGTGGTCGCGCCTGATCACGTGCAGGCAGAGGTCCAGGCCCGCCGCCACCCCGGCCGAGGTGAGCACGTCGCCGTCGTCCACGAACAACACGTCAGGGTCGAGCCTGACCTCCGGGAACAGCCGGGCGAAGCGGGCGGCGTCGCGCCAGTGGGTGGTGGCCGGGCGGCCGTCGAGCAGCCCCGCCGCCGCCAGCACGAACGAGCCCGTGCAGATCGACATCACGCGGGGCCTGTTCTGCAGCGCGGCGCGCAGCGTGGCGGAGATGGTGCCGTCCTCCATGACACTGCCCCCGTGGACGCCGGTCACGACGACGGTGTCGGCGGTGTCGAGCACGTCGAGGTCGTGGTCGGGCAGCACGGTGTAACCCGCGGAACAGCGGACCGGCGCGCGGCCCTCGGAACAGGTGACGACCTCGTACAGCTTCTCGCCGGAGGCGTTGTACGTCGCGCCGAACACCTGGCCGGGGACGCCGAGGTCGAGCGGGGCGAACCGGTCGAGCACCACGACGGCGATGCGATGAGGCATGGCCGGATTCTTGCACATATTGGCTTTCCGGCCACTCGTCCCTCGTCAGCGGGATATATCAGGATTGGCGGGTGAGTGTTACCCCTTCCCAGCGGCGTGGCCTGCACCGCGCCTGGTTCGTGGCCGCCGTCGCCTTCGTGGCGATCCTCGGCTCGGCCGGTTTCCGCGCCACCCCTGGCGTGCTGATCACCCCGTTGCAGGAGGAGTTCGGCTGGTCGGCCGGCACCATCTCGCTCGCCGTGTCGGTCAACCTGGTGCTGTACGGACTGACCGCCCCGTTCGCCGCCGCCCTGATGGACCGCTTCGGCATGCGGCGCGTGGTCGCCCTCGCCCTGCTGCTGATCGCGGTGGGCAGCGGGCTCACCGTGCTCATGACGGCGAGCTGGCAGCTGCTGCTCCTCTGGGGCGTGTTCGTCGGGCTGGGCACGGGCTCGATGGCGCTGGTGTTCGCCGCGACGGTGGTCGACCGCTGGTTCGTCCGCCATCGCGGGCTGGTGACCGGCGTGCTCACCGCGGCGGGCGCGACCGGGCAGCTGATCTTCCTGCCCGTGCTCGCCCAGCTCGCGGAGGGTCCGGGCTGGCGCTTCGCCTCGCTGACCGTGGCCGTCGCCGCGCTCGCGGTCGTGCCGTTCGTCTGGTGGCTGCTGCGCGACCGTCCCGAGGAGGTCGGCACGACCGCGCTCGGCGCGGAGCCGGGCGTCGCGCGTCCGGAGCCGAGCCGCACCAACGCGGCCGTACGGGCCGTCACCGTGCTCGCCTCCGCGGCGCGTACGCGACCGTTCTGGCTGCTCGCAGCCGGGTTCGCGATCTGCGGCGCCAGCACGAACGGCCTGGTGGGCACCCACTTCATCCCCGCCGCCCACGATCACGGCATGGCAGAACCCGCCGCCGCGGGGCTGCTCGCGATCATCGGGGTCTTCGACATCGTGGGCACGGTCGCCTCCGGCTGGCTGAGCGACAAGATCGACCCGAAGGTGCTGCTCGGCGTCTACTACGGGCTGCGCGGCCTGTCCCTGCTGGTGCTGCCGGGGCTCTTCGCGGCCACCACCGAGCCCAGCATGCTGATCTTCATCATCTTCTACGGGCTCGACTGGGTGGCGACAGTGCCGCCCACGGTGGCGCTCTGCCGGCGCATCTACGGGTCCGACGGGGCCGTGGTGTTCGGCTGGGTGTTCGGCTCGCACCAGGTGGGGGCCGCCATCGCCGCCGTCGGCGCGGGTCTCACCCGCGACCACCTCGGCGCCTACGACCTCGCCTGGTACGCCGCCGGGGCCCTGTGCCTCGTGGCCGCGGGCATGTCCCTCGCCATCCGCCGCGCCGCGAGCGACAAGCCCGCCGCCGTGCCGGCCTAGGCGGGCCCGGGGCCGGGTACGAGCGCGTCCGGCCGTCTGGTTTGCTGGTGGGCGATATGAACGACTCCCACGACTCCGAGCTGTACGTCCTGCCGCTGGTCGTCAGGATCGAACGCGCCACGCCGCCCGAGCGCACCGACGCTCTGGAGGCCGCCGCCATGGCCGTGCTCAGTCTGCTCGACGATCCCGGCGAGTGGACCGCGGAACTGCACGCCTGGCAGTCCACCGGCAAGATCCGCAAGGTCGTGCGCCGCGCCAGGGGCGCCGAGTGGCGGCGCGCGCTCGCGCTGCCCGGCCGGACGGTCGAGCACCGCACGGCCGAGGTGCGGGTCCACCCGCCCGTCCCGCTCGACGCCTGGCCGCGCGACCTCGCCCGGCTCCAGGTGTCGGGCACCGAGCTGGCCGACACGGCCGAGCCGTCGCCCGCCGTGTCGCCGGTGCTGTGGGAGAACCCCCGCCTTGGCATGTCGGCGGGCAAGGCCATGGCCCAGGCCGGGCACGCCGCCCAGCTCGCCTGGTGGGCCAGTGACGACGCGCAGCGGGCGGCCTGGCGCGAGCGGGGACTCACCGTGTCGGTGCGCACGGCCCCCTCGCAGGAGCGCTTCGACGAACTGGTCGCCGCGGGGCTGCCCGTGGTGCGCGACGCGGGGTTCACGGAGATCGAGCCGGGCTCGTGCACGTTCGTCGCCGACGCTCCGTGGCTGGCCGCACACGCAGCCAGCGGCTGACCGTACGGCGCCGGCGGTTCATGATTGCACTTCGGTTGCTTCATGGGCGCAATGGCGCGATATGTCGTACGCTCCCGTCGTGCTCCAAGGGGAAGAAGAGACCAAGGGTTCCGGAGTGAGAACGGCTAGCAGGCCTGGAATCCCTGCTTCTCCGCCCAAACGCTCCCGCATCGGCGACATCCGGATGCGCGTGGTGTACCGGGGGCTGGCCGTCGCCGTCGCGGCGGCCGCGGGCGTCGCCGTGACGCTGTCCGTGGTGCTCCCGCCGGAGCCGGACGGGACGGCTCGGCCGGTCGCCGCGCCGCCGACCGCCGCCCTCCCGTCCGCCTCCGCGGCGGCCGCCGGCTCGGTGCCGAGTGCCGCGTCCGCCTCCGCCTCGCCCGTGCCGTCTGCCGCGTCCTCGTCCGAGCGGCCGACGCCCACGCCGGGCACGTCCCTCGCGCCCGGCTACACGGCCATGGAGGCGCTGTACGCCGACCCGCGCGTCCCCCGGCTGACGGGCAAGGTCAGGCGGATGTCGCTGCCCGCGCCGGGCAAGCGGTTCATCAGGGACACCCGCTCGGGGATCGCCGTGCCGCGGCTGTCGCGGCCGTGGAAGGCGTACGGCGCGGCGCCGTTCAGCACCAAGCAGGTGCTGCCCCCGCGGCGGGGCACGAAGCTGCGCGGCATGTTCGTCACGGCCCCGCTGCCGATCATGGAGCAGAAGTCGCCGCGCGACACGGCGCTCCTGGCCGCCCGCTGGACCCTCAACCACCACCCCCAGGGCTCCCGCATCACCTGGCTGTCCTCCCAGCCGGTCGCGCACGGCTGGGCACTCTCCTACCGCGTCACCTACGGCGGGCACAGCTCCCGTGCGGCCGTTGTGATCATGGATGGGGGAATGGCGAAGCCAGGATTGGCGTTCATCACCGTGCCTGACTCGCAGCGAAAGTACTGGCGCGACATCGGCCGCGTTGCCGCGGGAGTGCGTGGTCTAGGCTGAAAAAGATCATTGTGCGGCGATATGGGGAGTGACACCGTGGAACGCTCTGGACCGCCGCAGGCTCCGACCAAGGGCAAGGGCAAGCCGCCCTGGCGCTCGGAGGGCCTGCCTGGCACGCCCGGAGGCAAACCCAAGATCAACTGGTGGCGCTTCGTCGTGACGCTGCTCGTCGTGTACGCGGCGTTCTTCGTCGTGTCGTCGTTCGTCGACAGCGAATCCGTCGAGACGATCTCGTACACCGAGTTCACCAAGCAGGTGAACGCCAAGAACGTCAAGGACATCTACGCCCAGGGCCTGTCGGTCGAGGGCGACCTGCGCGCGGCGGCGAAGAACCCGGAGAGCGGCGAGTCGTACGAGAAGTTCGCCACCGAGATCCCGGCCTTCGCCGACACCGACCAGCTCGACAAGCAGCTGGCCACCGGCCAGGTCGAGATCACCTCGCAGCCCCTCACCCGCGGCTTCTTCTCCAACCTGCTGCTGTCGCTGCTGCCGGTGCTGCTGCTGGCCGGCCTCTGGATCTGGATCATGCGGCGGGGCGCCAGCATGATGGGCGGCGGGCTCGGCGGGCTCGGCAAGTCGAAGGCGGCCAAGCCGGTCGAGGCGGGCAAGGTGCGCGTGACGTTCGACGACGTCGCGGGCATCGACGAGGTCGAGAACGAGCTCGTCGAGATCGTCGACTACCTCAAGGACCCCGACAAGTACCGCAGGCTGGGCGCCAAGCTGCCCAAGGGCGTGCTGCTGGCGGGCCCTCCCGGCACCGGCAAGACCCTGCTCGCCCGGGCGGTCGCGGGCGAGGCCAAGGTGCCGTACTTCTCGGCCAGCGCCTCCGAGTTCATCGAGATGATCGTGGGCGTCGGCGCCTCCCGGGTGCGCGACCTGTTCGAGGAGGCGCGCAAGGTGGCGCCGTCCATCGTCTTCATCGACGAGATCGACGCCATCGGACGCGCGCGCGGCGCGGGCGGCATCGGCGGGCACGATGAGCGCGAGCAGACGCTGAACCAGATCCTCACCGAGATGGACGGCTTCTCCGGCGCCGAGGGCGTGATCGTGATCGGCGCGACCAACCGGCCCGAGATCCTCGACCCGGCGCTGCTGCGTCCGGGGCGTTTCGACCGTACGGTGCAGGTGGGCCTGCCCGACGCGGCAGGGCGCAGCGCGATCCTCGCCGTCCACACCCGTGGCGTGCCGCTCGACCCGGGCGTCAACCTCGACCAGCTCTCCAAGACCACTCCTGGCATGACGGGCGCCGACCTGGCCAACCTGGTCAACGAGGCGGCGCTGCTCGCCGCCAAGCGCGGCAAGGAGAAGGTCACCAGGGCCGACTTCGCCGACGCGCTGGAGAAGCTGCAGCTCGGCGCGGCCCGCAGCATCGTCATGCCGGAGGAGGAGCGCACCCGTACGGCCTTCCACGAGGCCGGACACGCGCTGCTCGGCATGCTGCAGCCGGGCGCCGACCCGGTCAGGAAGATCTCGATCATCCCGCGCGGCCGGGCGCTCGGCGTCACCCTGTCGACCCCCGACAGCGACCGTTACGCCTACGACGAGCAGTACCTCCGCGGCCGCATCACCGGCGCGCTCGGCGGCATGGCGGCCGAGCAGGTCGTCTACGGCGTCATCACCACCGGCGCGGAGAACGACCTCGAACAGGTCACCATGATCGCGCGCGGCATGGTCGGCCGCTGGGGCATGTCCGAGAAGGTCGGCCCGCTGACCATCCTGTCGAACGACGGCCAGCCGCCGCAGGCCTCGCCCGCCACGCTCGCCACCGTCGACGAGGAGGCGCGGCGCATCGTGGACGAGTGCTACGAGCGCGCGATCAAGGTGCTGACCGACAACCGCGACAAGCTCGACGCCATCGTGGCGGCGCTGCTGGAGCGCGAGACGCTCGACGAGGCGGAGGCGTACGCGGCGGCGGGCCTGGACCGCACGGTCGCGCAGGAGGAGCCGCGACCGGTGGACGGCGACGCTGAGCCCGTTTTTCCCATAAATTAGGACATTTTGGACGTTGTGTCAGTCCCCCTAGGGAAGTCTGTCCGGGACGAGGGATCGGGGGACTGTCATGACACTGCATGACGAGCTTCTCTCCGGGCTCGGAGACTCAGGCATGGAGCAGATCGCCGGGATGCTCGGCAGCGACACGCCCACCGCCCGCCAAGTCCTCGAGGCCGTGACGGGGGCGATCGTCGGCGGCATGGCACGCAACGCCGAGCATCCCGACGGCGCCGACGCCCTGCGCGGAGCGCTCGACGACCACACGGACACCGATCCGTTCAACGCCGACGTGGCCTCGCTGACGCGCGACGGGCACAGCATCCTCGGACACGTGCTGGGCGGCCACGGCACCGAGCACGTCGCGGCCGGCATCGCCCGCCACACGGGCGTCGGCACCGGACCGCTCATGAAACTGATGCCGCTGATCGCTCCCATGGTCATGTGCCTGCTGGCCGACCACGTGGCCGGCCGCGACATGGACGCCGCCACCCTGGCCGAGGACCTCGCCCGCGAGGAGGCGCACCTGCCTCCCGACCTCGCCGAGTTGGTCGACGGGCTGCTCAACGGCATCTTCGGCACCCCTCAGGCAGGGGCGTACGACCCCTTCGGCGGCCCTGAGCGGACCGGTCGTCAGGCCATCCCCGGCACGCGGAACCGTCGCTGGTGAACGGTAGGCTGAGCCGGTGATCGTACTGGCCTCTGCCTCCCCTGCCCGCCTCGCCCTGCTGCGGAGCGCGGGCCTCGACCCCAAGGTGATCGTCAGCGGCGTCGACGAGGACGCCCACTCCGCCCCGACCCCCGCCGCGCTCAGCCTCGTGCTGGCCAAGGCCAAGGCCGAGGCGGTCGCGAGCGGCTTGGAAGAGGGGCTGGTCATCGGCTGCGACTCGATACTCGAACTCGACGGCCGCCCGTACGGCAAGCCCTCCTCGACCGACGAGGTCGTCGAACGCTGGCGGCTGCTGCGCGGCCGCACGGGCCGCCTCGTCACCGGCCACTGCGTCATCGACGTCGCCGCCGGGCGCCAGGCGGCCGAGGTCGCCACCACCGTGGTGCACTTCGGCGACCCGTCCGACGAGGAGGTCGCCGCCTACGCGGCCACCGGTGAGCCGCTCGGGCTCGCCGGGGCGTTCAGCATCGAGGGGCGCGGCGGCTGGTTCGTCGAGGGCATCGAGGGCGACCACGGCAACGTCCTCGGCATCTCGCTGCCGCTCGTACGCTCCTTGTTCGCCGAACTCGGCTACGCGGTGACGTCCTTCTGGCGCTAGCCTGCCGGGCATGCGATCTCTGCGTGACTTCGCGGCCGGAGTCGGTTTCTTCCTCCAAGGATTCGGGTGGGTGTCACGGCACCCGCGGTGGTGGCTGTTCGGGCTGATCCCCGCGCTGATCGCCTTCGTCCTGTACGTCGCCGCCCTGATCTTCCTCGGGACCAACGCCGGAGACCTGGCCGCGTTCATGACGCCGTTCGCCGACTCGTGGAGCTGGCGCGAGGTGTTCCGCGGGGTGGTGGCCTTCGCGATCGTCCTCGGCGGGCTCGCGGTGGCCGTGGTGACGTTCACGGCGGTCACGCTGGTGATCGGGGAGCCGTTCTACGAGAGGCTGTCGTCGGCGGTCGACGTACTGGAGCACGAGGACGACCAGCCGTGGTGGCGCACGCTGCCCCGCTCCATCCGCGACAGTTTGATCACGTTGTGCTACGTGCTGGCGTTCACGATCCCGCTGTTCTTCCTCGGGTTCGTCCCGGTGGTGGGGCAGACCGTGGTGCCGGTGTTAGGCGCCCTGGTGTCCGGCTTCTTCCTCACCGTCGAGCTCACCACGCTCGCCATGGAGCGTCGGGGGATGGCGCGCAAGCAGCGCTTCGGGCTGCTCCGCGCGCACAAGGCCAGCGCACTGGGCTTCGGCGTCGCGATCTTCCTGCTCTTCTTGGTGCCGCTGGCGGCGGTGATCGCCATGCCCGCCGCCGTAGCCGGCGCCGCGCTCTACACCCGCACCCACCTCACCCCCTCATCACCACCGCCGTCGTAGCCATCTATCACGGGCATTGTCCGGTTTGCGGACCCTCACCTGCCTGAACCGCTACCCCTGGCCGGTAGGGCGCCTTCCGCAACCGGCCGAGCTCGTCCTTACCGGTCGGTCCGGTCCGCCACCCCGGCCAGGGCTCCTGTCCTGTTTCGGCGGGGCTGTTTCCTGCCTGTCCGAGTGATGGCCGTCCCCGGGCGCAACTTTCGATCATGTCCCGGAGCCGGCGCGGCGGTGAGCCTTGGCCACACTCCTGTTTCGGCGGGGGTTGGCCTACCTCACCTGGTCGAAACGCTGTCCAGTCAGGGGGTGCGCCTTCTGTACCAGCCGGGCTCGTCCCTTCTGCCGGTGCGAGCCGCCATCCCGGACAGGCGAGCGCATGCGCGTTCGGCGGGCACACTCCGTCCCTGTCGTGGTGTCGGGGGCGTCATCTTCGGCTGCGCGCTGGGTTCGCCTCGTCGGCTTCATGCTCTCCAGCACCACCTTTGGTTGAAGTGCTGCTGCCGTACTGCGCCGGCCGCTTTCCGTTTATCCACAGGAGCGGAAGCGTCGAGGACCGTTCTCCACAGAACGTGTTCCACCACCGTGCCGGCGATGCGGAGGCAGGCATTCTTGCGGCCATGACGACCAACTGCTCGCCGCCCGCCGTGCCACCCATACAGCCACATGCACAGGAGCCCGCGCCGCCTTCCCGCTCCGGAACGCCGCCCCTCCGCACCTCGCTCTCTCCCTCCGACGCGGACCCCCGACCACCCGCCGCCGAACTGCCCTTCGAAGCCCAAGAGACCCGGCTCACCCTGACGAGCCCCACAGACGTCCTCGCCGCCGTCCCCTATCTGCTGGGCTTCCACCCCACGAGCAGCCTGGTCGTCATCGGTCTCGCCGATTCCCGGGTGAAGGTCGTGACCCGATGGGCCCTGCCGTTGCCGTCCGGCACGCTCGACGCCGTGCTGCCCCTCTTCGCAAGAGAGGAGGTCACCGACCTCGTCATCGTCGGCTACGGCCCGGGCGCACTGGTCACCCCCAGCGTCGACGACATCAGACGGCTCGCCACCGAGGCGGGCGTCCGCGTGGGTGAAGCCCTCCGCACCCACGAGGGCCGCTACTGGTCGTACGTGTGCGACGTGGCCGCGTGCTGCCCGGCACAGGGCACCGCGTACGACGTCTCCACCAGCCAGATAGCAGCCGAGGCGACCGTGCACGGCCTGGTCGCCCTGCCCGACCGCGAGGCACTCGAAGGCACGCTCGCTCCCGTCACCGGTCCCGTGCGCGTGGCGATGAGCCGGGCCACGGCCGAAGCGGTCGCTGAGTTCCGGTCCGGCCTCATGGCGGCGGCAGACCCGCACGCGTACGCGGCCAGGTTCGTGTCCGACGGCCTCGACATGGTCCGCTCAGCCCTGCGCACCCACGCGGGAGGTGGACGCCTCGACGACCCCGACGCCGCCAGGCTGGGCCTCGCTCTCACGGTCATGCGCGTACGCGACGAGGCCTGGACCCTGATGACCGACTCCCACGTCACGCTCTGGAAAGACCTGACCCGCAGGCTGGAGCCCCGCTTCACACCACCGGCGGCGTCCCTGCTGGCGATGGCGTCCTGGCGGACGGGCAACAGCATCCAAGCCACGGTGGCCCTCGAACGCGCCCTCACCATCGACCCCGGTTACTCGATGGCCCATCTCCTGATGCACGCCCTGCAGAATCTGCTGTCCCCGGAACTCCTGCGCGACCGCATGCCCACACCGTCCGAACTGGACGACGCCATGGGCCCGATCAACGCCGCCTGGCTCCTGCCACTGATCAACCTGATCGACGACGACCCGTTCCCACCCCTGGAATGAGGGTCTTGAGCGCCGCGCCTTGCCGAACCTCCACCGCACGCACACCGAGCCATACGACACCGTTCGGAGAATCTCAGTGATTCTCTTGCCTGCTTCGCTGGCATCTGCCTCGATTGTTCGAGGTCTTACGTCGCCTCCACAGGCGTTTAGCGTCTCCGGGGAACTGCCCGGCGACGTGAAGCTAGGCCGCATTCTGCTCGAGGTTCATCGCGGCGAGCAGGTTGCGGGCGGCGTTGGCGTCGCGGTCGTGCTCGAGAGAGCACCCGCACGTCCACACCCGATCGGCAAGGGTCAGGTCCCGGTTGATGGTTCCGCAGCCGCCGCACAGTCTCGAGGACGGGAACCAGCGATCAGCCGCCCACACACTCGAGCCGTACCAGCGGCTCTTGTACTCGAGCCGGCGGAAGAACTCACCGAACCCGAGATCGG
>NZ_FNFB01000039.1 GCF_900100395.1 Nonomuraea maritima
CCCATCCCCAACCGAAAAACTTTCCACCACCAGCCCATGCGGACGGTGGTCATATCCGGTATTAGACCCAGTTTCCCGGGCTTATCCCAGAGTCGGGGGCAGGTTGCTCACGTGTTACTCACCCGTTCGCCGCTCGAGTACCCCGAAGGGCCTTTCCGCTCGACTTGCATGTGTTAAGCACGCCGCCAGCGTTCGTCCTGAGCCAGGATCAAACTCTCCAAAAAATGTTTGGAAACTTCGTCCAAGCAAAACCGTCAAAAATCATTTGACGAGGTGTTGCATGAAAAATCATGCACTGGCTTTTAACACACTGTTGAGTTCTCAAGAAACGGACGCGTTCATCGTCATCCAACTCCTTGCGGAGTCAGCTGCGCGAGGCGCACATTTCGGCTCCTTCAGTTTATCAGATCGTTTGGTTCTTGTCAAACCGCCCGATCCGGGAGCTTCCGGACTTGCTCCTTTCGGAGCAACCCTTCTAACTTACTCCGACTTTCGGCTCTTGTCCAACCAGCTGGCTGGAGGCGCCCGAGAATCAGATTCGTTTGTGAGGGGGTTTGCAGCGCCGTTCGGCCCTGCAGTGAAAACTCTAGCAGCCCCAGCGAGGGGGAAGGTCCATCTTCGGCAACGAATGGACCTTCCCCGTTGGCCGGAAGTTCAAACTCCCAGCGCGGCGAGCTGTGCTTCGAGACGTGCGATGTCGGCAGCCGCCTGCTCAGCGCGGCTACGGACCTTGACGACCACATCCTGCGGGGCCTTGGCCATGAACTGCTCGTTACCGAGCTTCGCCGCCACCTGAGCGGCTTCCTTGCGCGCGGCGGCCAGGTCTTTCTCCAGGCGCTTGCGTTCGGCCGCGACGTCGATGGCACCCGCGGTGTCGATCTCCACGGTCACCCCGCCCACGGTGAGCCGAGCCGTGGCGTTGAACGCCTCCGAGGGGTCGGTCAACCGCAGGAGCGACCTGATCGCGCTTTCGTGGCCGGCCAGGGACGTACCGGCCAACGCGAGCCGGGCGGCCACCTTCTGGCCGGGTTTGAGCCCCTGGTCGGAACGGAACCGCCGGACCTCAGTGACCAGCTCCTGGAGCGCCTCGATCTCGCTCTCCGCGGCTGCGTCGGCATAGCGCGCGTCGACCACCGGCCATTGCGCCACGACAACCGATTCCTTGCCGGTGACGGCCCGCCACAGCTCTTCCGTCACGAACGGCACCAGCGGATGCATCAGGCGCAGCAGCGTGTCGAGCACATGGCCGAGCACGAGCCTCGTGTGCTCCAGGCCCTCACCCAGCTGGATCTTCGCCAGCTCCAGGTACCAGTCGCAGACCTCGTCCCACGCGAAGTGGTACAGCAGGTCGGACGCCTTCGCGAACTCGAACTCCTCGAAGGCCGCGTCAGCCGCCGCGATGACGGACTGCAGACGCGACAGGATCCACCGATCGGCGGCCGTCAGTTCGGCGCCCTCCAGAGACCCCACGGCGGCGCCGTTCATCAACGCGAATCTGGTGGCGTTCCAGATCTTGTTGCAGAAGTTGCGGGAGCCGGCCGCCCACTCCTCGCTCACCGCGACGTCGGCGCCGGGGTTGGCGCCGCGCAGCAGGGTGAAGCGCGTGGCGTCGGCGCCGAAACGTTCGACCCAGTCGAGCGGGTCGACCACGTTGCCGAACGACTTGGACATCTTCTTGCCGTACTGGTCGCGGACCATGCCGTGCAGCGAGACGACCTGGAACGGCGGCACGCCGTCCATCGCGTACAGGCCGAACATCATCATCCGGGCGACCCAGAAGAACAGGATGTCGTAGCCGGTGACGAGCACCGAGGTCGGGTAGAAGCGCGCGAGCTCGCGTGTCGAGTCGGGCCAGCCCAGGGTCGAGAACGGCCACAGGGCCGAGGAGAACCAGGTGTCGAGGACGTCCGGGTCCTGGGTGTAGCCGGCGGGCGGCTCCTCGTCGGGCCCGACGCACACGACCTCGCCGTCCGGGCCGTACCAGACCGGGATGCGGTGCCCCCACCACAGCTGTCGGGAGATGCACCAGTCGTGCATGTCGTCGACCCAGTCGAAGTAGCGCTTGGCCAGCTCCGGCGGGTGGATGCGGGTACGGCCGTCACGGACGGCGTCGCCCGCCTCCTTGGCCAGCGGCCCGACGTTCACGAACCACTGCAGCGACAACCTCGGCTCGACAACGGTCTTGCAGCGCGAGCAGTGGCCGACAGAGTGCACGTAAGGGCGTTTCTCGGCGACGATGCGTCCTTCGGCGCGCAGCGCCGCGACCACGGCGGGCCGGGCCTCGAACCGGTCGAGCCCCTGGAACGGGCCGTGCGCGGTGACGACGCCGCGTTCGTCCATGATCGTGATGGACGGCAGCGAGTGACGTCGGCCGATCTCGAAGTCGTTGGGGTCGTGGGCCGGGGTGACCTTGACCGCGCCCGTGCCGAACGACGGGTCGACGTGCTCGTCGGCGACCACCGGGATCATGCGGCCGGTGAGCGGCACCTCGACCATCGTGCCGACCAGGTGCGCGTACCGTTCGTCTGACGGGTGGACGGCGACGGCGGTGTCGCCGAGCATCGTCTCAGCGCGCGTGGTGGCGACCACGATCTCGTCGGAGTAGCGGATGGAGACGAGCTCGCCTTCATCCTCGGTGTGTTCGACCTCGATGTCGGACAGCGCGGTCAGGCAGCGCGGGCACCAGTTGATGATGCGCTCGGCGCGGTAGATGAGCCCGTCGTCGAACAGCTTCTTGAAGATGGTCTGGACGGCGCGCGAGAGGCCCGGGTCCATCGTGAACCGCTCACGTGACCAGTCGACGCCGTCGCCGAGCTTGCGCATCTGGCCGAGGATGCGGCCTCCGGACTCGTCCTTCCACTCCCAGACGCGCTCGACGAACGCCTCGCGGCCGAGGTCGTGGCGGGACTTGCCTTCCTTGGCCAGCTCGCGCTCGACGACGTTCTGGGTGGCGATGCCGGCGTGGTCCATGCCGGGCAGCCAGAGCGTCTCGCGCCCCTGCATGCGGGCGCGGCGCGTCAGCGCGTCCTGGATCGAGTGGTCGAGCGCGTGCCCGATGTGAAGGACACCCGTCACGTTGGGCGGTGGAAGGACGATGCTGTACGGCTCACGCGAGCTGCCCGGGTCGGCGCGGAAGTAGCCTTCGGATACCCAGCGCTCGTAGCTGCGGGTCTCGACGTCGGCCGGTGTGTATTGCGTAGGCAGCTCTGGCGTTGTCACAGTGACCAATTCTAGGGAGGCGGGCAACTGGATAGCGCCCTCGATGCCAGGAACGCCGGCGCAGCGGGATCAGCGCCGGCCGGAAAACACGGAAGCGCCCGCGTGGCGGGGTGCCACGGGGCGCTCGGTGTGCCGGGAGAAGCGTCGGTCAGGCCGACTTCTCGCGTGGCGTGCGCTGCTGCTTGGCGGCCAGCTGGTCGCGAGGCACGAGCGTCGGGATGGCGTGCTCGATGACCGACTCGCGGGTGATGACCACGCGGGCGACGTCTTGCCGGGACGGCACTTCGTACATGACGGACTGGAGCACTTCCTCCAGGATGGCGCGCAGGCCGCGCGCGCCGGTGCCGCGCAGGATCGCCTGGTCGGCGATCGCCTCCAGGGCGCCGTCGGTGAACTCGAGCTCGACGCCGTCGAGCTCAAGGAGCTTGCGGTACTGCTTGACGAGGGCGTTGCGCGGCTCGGTGAGGATCTGGATGAGCGCTTCGCGGTCGAGGTTGTGCACCGAGGTGATGACCGGCAGGCGGCCGACGAACTCGGGGATCATGCCGAACTTCAGCAGGTCTTCTGGCATCACGTCGCCGAAGATGTCGGCCGAGTCGACCTCTTCCTTCGACCGGATGATGGCGTTGAAGCCGATGCCCTTCTTGCCGACGCGCGACTCGATGATCTGCTCGAGGCCGGCGAACGCACCACCGCAGATGAACAACACGTTGGTCGTGTCGATCTGGATGAACTCCTGGTGCGGATGCTTGCGACCACCCTGCGGAGGCACCGATGCGGTGGTGCCCTCCAGTATCTTCAGCAGCGCCTGCTGTACGCCCTCACCGGATACGTCGCGCGTGATCGACGGGTTCTCGCTCTTGCGGGCGATCTTGTCGACCTCGTCGATGTAGATGATGCCGGTCTCGGCCTTCTTGACGTCGTAGTCGGCGGCCTGGATGAGCTTGAGGAGGATGTTCTCGACATCCTCGCCGACGTAGCCCGCCTCCGTGAGTGCGGTGGCGTCGGCGATGGCGAAGGGGACGTTGAGCATCCTCGCCAGGGTCTGTGCCAGCAGGGTCTTGCCCGAGCCGGTGGGGCCGAGCAGCAGGATGTTGCTCTTGGCCAGCTCAAGACCGTCGTCTCTGCCCCGGTCTCCGGACTGCACCCGCTTGTAGTGGTTGTACACCGCCACCGAGAGCGCCTTCTTAGCCTTGTCCTGACCGATGACGTAGGCGTCGAGGAACTCGAAGATCTCTCTCGGCTTGGGCAGGTTGTCCCACTTGAGCTCTGAGGACTCGGAGAGCTCCTCTTCGATGATCTCGTTGCAGAGATCAATGCACTCATCGCAGATGTAGACGCCTGGACCGGCAATGAGCTTCTTGACTTGCTTCTGGCTCTTTCCGCAGAACGAGCACTTCAGCAGGTCTCCCCCGTCGCCGATGCGTGCCACCCCAGATACTCCTTTGCGTGGGACCGCCCTGCTCATGCGAGCAGTGTCTCCGGACATTCTCCGGACTAGGCCGAACCGCTCAGGTTTCGACGTTACCGTCTTCTGGGCCCTCAGTGAGCCCCCTAGCGGCGAGTCGCACCGGAACGTGCCCTGCAGGGCAGCGCCCCGGTGCGTCACGTCTCGTCTTAGGAAGCCACGGCCTGAGCGCGTTTCTTCCTGGACGGGATGATGTCATCGATCAGACCATACGCCTTGGCCTCGTCCGCGTTGAGAATTTTGTCGCGTTCGATGTCCTTGCGGACTTCGGCGGAGGTCTTTCCGGTGTGCTTGGCCACGATGTCCTCCAGCAGCGAACGCATGCGGAGGATCTCGCGGGCCTGGATCTCGATGTCGCTTCCCTGGCCGCCGCCCTCGGTGGACGGCTGGTGGATCAGCACCCGGGCGTTGGGCAGCGCGAACCGCTTGCCTGAGGTGCCGCCGGCCAGCAGCACGGCCGCGGCGGAGGCGGCCTGCCCGAGGCAGACGGTCTGGATCTCCGGCCGGACGAACTGCATCGTGTCGTAGATCGCCGTCATGGCGGTGAAGGAACCGCCGGGCGAGTTGATGTAGATGCTGATGTCACGGTCGGGGTCGAGCGACTCGAGCGTCAGCAGCTGCGACATGACGTCGTTGGCCGACGCGTCGTCGATCTGCACGCCGAGGAAGATGATGCGGTCCTCGAACAGCTTCGTGTACGGGTCCATGGTCTTGGCCCCGGTCGACGTGCGCTCGGTGAACTGCGGGAGCACGTAGCGGCTCTGGGTGTTCACGGTTGCTCCCCCTTAGGAAACCGGGCCAGCCGAAGGCACCTGACGTGCACTGCGGACGACGTGGTCGATAAAGCCGTAGTCCTTGGCCTCTTCGGCCGTGAACCACCGGTCGCGGTCGGAGTCGGCCTCGATCTGCTCCAGCGGCTGCCCCGTGTGGAACGAGATCCGCTCCGCAAGGGTCTTCTTCACGTAGAGCATCTGCTCGGCCTGGATGGCGATGTCGGCCGCGGTGCCGCCGATGCCGCCCGAGGGCTGGTGCATCATGACGCGGGCGTGCGGCAGCGCGTAACGCTTGCCCCTCGCCCCCGCGGTGAGCAGGAACTGGCCCATCGAGGCGGCCAGGCCCATGACCACGGTCGATACGTCGTTAGGCACGTATTCCATCATGTCGTAAATCGCCATACCGGCACTCACCGAACCCCCCGGTGAGTTGATGTACAGCGAGATGTCGCGCTCAGGGTCGTCGGCCGCCAGAAGCAGCAGCTCGGCGCAGATCCGGTTGGCGATCTCGTCGTTGACCTCCTGCCCCAGCACGATGATCCGCTCGCGGAGCAGGCGCTGGTAGAGCTGGTCTTCAAGCCGGAAGGCGGAGCCGTTCTCACGGCCTCGAGACTCGGGCTGATAGAAGGTCGGCGGGCTGGTCACAGCGTCACCTTCCGATGCGTCGTAATCGATTGGCTTTGCTTGTGACCTTAACGCGCGTCGCCCACAGCTCATGCCCGGTCGCCGGGACTGTTCGCTGACGGCGCATGTCGGAGTGCTCCGTCTTCGCCGCGCCGCCGGGCGTGGCGCGCCTTCCGTACCGAAGGCGTGGTTCGCGCGGAAGGCACTGGGACGGGCGGAGAGGGACGGGCGGAGCGGGAAGTGCCATACGGCTCCGGATGCCTTACGGCAACCCCCTGTTGGCCTGGGAGCCACCACAGGGCCGTTGAGAGGTGCCACGCCGTCCGCCGGGGATGTGCGGCCGCCGAGAACGCAGAAGCCCCCGGACCGGGTCGGTCCGGGGGCTTTCAGCTGAGGCGGGTCAGACCCGTCAGGCCTCGGGCTTGTCCTCGGCGGCGGGGGCCTCTTCCTCGACGACCTCTTCACCGTTGATCTCGGCGTAGATGGCCTTGAGGTCGACCTCGTTGCCGTCGGCGTCGACGACCTTCGCGGCGTCACCCAGCACGGCCTTGGCCTTGTCGCGGACGATCTCGACCATGGCCAGCGTGAGCTGGTCGTTGTCGGCGAGGTGCTGGGCCAGCTCGTTGGGCTGGACGCCCATCTCCATCGCGCGGCGGACCACGAAGTTGGTCAGCTCCTGCTCGGAGACGCCCAGCTCCTCGGCCTTGACGATCTTGTCGAGCACGAAGCCGATCTTGATCGCGCGGGCGGAGGTGGTCTCGAACTCGGCGAAGCGCTCCTCCTCCGTCGTCTGGTAGAGACGGAAGAAGGCGTCGCGGCTCAGGCCGCTCTCGGCCACCTGGTGGTCGAGGTTGTGCTTGCGAGCGTCGACCTCGACCTTGAGCGCGCTGTCGGGCAGCGGGATGTCGATCTGCTCGAGGACGGCGTCGAGGGCCTTCTCGCGGGCCTGGACGACCTGGTCGACGAGCTTGTTGCGGCGAGCCTGCTCGCGGATGCTGTTCTTGAGCTCGTCGAGCGTGTCGAACTCGCTGGCCAGCTGGGCGAACTCGTCGTCCAGCTCCGGCAGGACCTTCTCCTTGACCGACTTGACGTTGATGATGACGTCGGCCTCCTCGCCGGCGTTCTCGCCGCCGACGAGCTCGGTGCGGAAGCTCTTTTCCTCGCCCGCGGACATGCCCTCGAGCGCGGCGTCGAGGCCCTGCAGCACGGAGCCGGCGCCGACCTCGTAGGAGACCTCGCTGGCCTGCTGCTCCTCGATGTTCTGGCCGTCGATCTCGGCGCGCAGGTCCATCACGACGAAGTCGCCGTTGGCGGCGGGCCGCTCGACACCGGTCAGCGTGGCGAAACGCTGGCGCAGCGCGTCGAGCTGGGTGTTGACGTCATCGTCGGAGACCTCGGCGGAGTCGACCGTGACCTCGATGCCCTGGTAGTCGGGCACCTCGAAGTTGGGCCGGACGTCGACCTCGGCGGTGAACTCGATCTGCTCGCCGTCCTCGATCTTCGTGACCTCGATGTCGGGCTGGCTGACCGGGAACACGTCGACCTCGTCGACGGCCTGGCCGTACAGCTTCGGCACCGCCTCGTTGAGGGTCTCCTCCAGCACCACCGCCCGGCCGAAGCGCTGCTCGATGATGCGGGCCGGAACCTTGCCAGGCCGGAACCCGGGGACGCGCACCTGCTGCGCGACCTTCTTGTACGCCGCATCCATGCTGGGGCGCAGCTCTTCGAACGGCACCTCGACAGTCAGCTTGACCCGGGTCGGGCTGAGCTCCTCGACAGCGGTCTTCACGGAATGGTCTCCTTGATCAAGCTACGAGTGGTCGCGGGCGCGTCCTTCGGAAGAGCGGCTCACGCGCCGCGCCCACATGAGCGGTGTTGGGCATGCTCCGCCACGGCGGGAACCAACGCCGATGGTCAGTCTAGGGCAGATGCACACCCAACAACGACGTCGCCGCCGTCAGAACTCGTAGGCGATCGCTCGTAGCAGATCGATCGTCTCGTCAGGAGTCGTGCTCACCGCGCAGAGCCGTTCCATCACCTCGGAGTACCGGTCAGCATCCTCACGTTTGTCCAGGTAGAGCGCGCTGGCGAGCTGTTCGACGTACACGACGTCGGGCAGATCCCTGTCGGGGAAGCGCAGGATGCTGAACGCCCCGCCCTCAGCGCTGTGCCCGCCGTAGCTGAACGGCATGACCTGAATGGTGATGCGTTCCTGGCGCATGAGGTCGATGAGGTGCTCGATCTGCGCTCTCATCACCTCGACGCCGCCGATGGGCCGCCGCAGGGCGGCCTCGTCGATCACGGCCCAGAACACCGGCCCGTCCGGCCGGTCCAAGATCCTCTGGCGCTCCAGGCGGAGGTCGACCCTTCTGGCGATCTCCTCCGCCCCGATGCCCGCCCCGCCGGCGGTCACGACAGCGCGTGCGTACTCCTTGGTCTGCAGCAGCCCCGGCACGAACTGGACCTCGTAGGTCCTGATCCTGATGGCGGCCTCTTCAAGGCCGACGTACGCCTGGAACCATGTCGGCAGGACGTCGTTGAACCGGTGCCACCAGCCGGGCTCGTTGGCGGTGGCGACCAGGTCGAGCACGGCGGCGCGGGCCTGCTGGTCGATGACTCCGTAAAGGGTCAGCAGGTCAGCGACGTCGCGTTCCTTGAACCCCACCCGGCCCAGCTCCATCCGGCTGATCTTCGATTCGGAGCCCCGGATGAGGTGGCCCGCCTCCTCGCGAGTGACGTTCCTTGCTTCCCTGAGCTTGCGCAACTGGGAGCCCAGGAGGATGCGCAGCGCCGTCGGCCCGGAACCCGGCTGGTTCTGCGTCACTTTGCCTCCTATCAAGGTCCGCACACACAGTGACACCTGATTGCGGGGTATGACAAGGTCTCAACCTGGTGTCCGAATCACAGCCTCATGACCTGAATCAGTGTTTGCTCCTGCACATTCACCTGCACGTGCATTTGGGTCTTGCAGCAACGCCGGTCGTGACCCATGATGGTTTAGTGCATATTGGGCCAAACATGCACTAAGCAAGGTCGAACAGGGAGGTACCGGCGGCATGGTGGAGGATCCTCTGGCCACTGCCGCTTGCCTGCAGATCACCCGTGAGGTGGGTTTCGACCATCTGCTCCAGGGCGACAAACCGTACACGACCGCGTGCCCGCTGCCCTTCCAGGCGGACTCGGTGAAGACCGCCAGGGACGTGACCCGTACGACGCTGCGCGACTGGGGCCTTGCGGACCTCAGCGACGACGCCGCGCTCGTGGTCTCGGAACTGGTGACGAACGCCGTCAGGTACGCGATGTACGCCTCCGGCCACCGCGAGATCCAGCTGCTGCTCATGCGGGTCGCGCCGCACGTACTGCTGGCCGTGGCCGACCCCAGCGACGAGGTGCCCCGCCGCAAGGAGCCGGATTTCATCTCCGAGAACGGCCGCGGCCTCTACATCGTCGAGACGTACAGCCAGTGCTGGGGCTGGGACCCGCTCGCGACCGGCGGCAAGGCCGTCTGGGCGCTCTTCAACGCCGGCTTCTGATCTGGCGCCGGGCGCTCACTCTCCCGTGACGCCGTCGATGCGCTCGCGGAGCAGGTCGGCGTGCCCGTTGTGACGGGCGTACTCCTCGATCATGTGGACGAGGATCCAGCGGTGGGAACACTCACCGCCGTGACGCTCACCCACGGCGTCGAGCGGCTTGGCGGACGAGATGCGGCGGGCGTGCTCGATCTCTTCCTGCCAGACGTCGAAGGCCTCCTGCACCTTGGCGGAATCGACCTGCTTGAAGTCGTTGTCGTTGTCGAGCTCTTTGCCCCACAGCTTGGGGATGTCCTCGCCGTTCAGCACGACGCGGAACCAACTGCGCTCGACGTGGGCCATGTGCCTGACCAGGCCCAGCAGGGACATGATGGAAGGCTCGGCGGAGCGCAGGCGAAGCTGGTCGTCCGACAGGCCTTCGCACTTGACGGCCAAGGTCGCGCGATGCCATTCGAGCCAGTTGTTCAGAACGGTCAACTCATCACCGGTGAGCGGCGGGGGGACACGAGTATCAGTCATGAGGCCCGACCCTATCCCTCGCCACCGACAAGTACGGGATCAGCGTCCCGCCGAGATCCTTGGCCGAAGGCGCGCCGTCGCCGAGCGGCGGCTCCACGCGATGAGTGCGCAGAGCACCAGCAGGACCAGCGGAGTCACCACCCCGCCCTTGGAGACGAACGCCTCGGTCAGCGTCGCGAACACCATCAGCACGGCGAGCGCCAGGCCGGCCAGACCCGCCAGCGGGGGCACGACCAGCGCCACGGCTCCGGCCACCTCCAGCACGCCGGTCAGGTGCCGGAACCAGTCACCGAAACCGATCGCCTCGAACGTCGAGGCAGCGGGCTCCACGTTCGTGAACTTGGCCATGGCGGACATGAGGAAGTATCCGGCCACCGCGATCTGGAGCACCCACAGGGCGATGTTCCGTACGGGTGAAGTGGTCGGTCGAGTAGTGGTCATGGCCTGATCGCCTCCCTTTTCGATTCCGATCTTCTTCGTACGGTAGGGAGATTCGTGATCAGCGGAAATTGGGCTAGGTGCCTTGTGTGGGTGTACTCAGGCACACCCTCGCCGTTCCGCGCCTTGGCGGCGCGGCCTCTTTGATCGTCGCTGGTCGAGTTGATCGCCGTACGGGTGGTCGATCTTCTTGAGAATCATGGGGACGGGCGGCGGCGACGGAGTTTGGTAGATCTTTTTACTTATCTCTTACTATGGGATAAATGGGACAGCGCCCCTGACCTGGGCTTTTACTCTCCGCGCCGCCCTTGGTTGCCGCTTTAGGGGTACTTGACCTGCGGAAACATCCGGGTACTCTCGCTTCACCACAGGCTTCCGGTTTAGCCATATAAGTCCTTCATCATCATCTTTGTCAGGGCTTGTACGGGCAAATCCGGTCTCGTCCGGGAGGTCCCCAACTTCCATGACGCCAGAGATCCCGAAGTTCATCGACGCGGCCTATGTCTTGGCCTCCTGGTATCGAACCACCGAGGCGCAGTCCGGTCTCGGCCGGTCCCAGGAACAGGCCGTCGACGGAACCTCCGACGCAAGATCCGGCGCCCACGTCCACCACGTGCAGCTGGGCCGTGCGCCCACCGCTGCGCAGGTCACCTCTGGAGGCATCGACGACCGGACGCCCTTCGGCCACTCCGGCGGCCAGTTCGGCGGCCACGACGGTCAACCGCGATGGCCCGGCCCTGACTCAGGTCATCAGCAGGGGTACGGGCATCAGCAGTGGCCCGGTCCCGACTCCGGACACCAGCAAGGGTCCGGTTACGGACATCAGCAGGGGTCCGGCCAGGGGCACCAGCCCTGGGGCGGTCCTGATTCGGACCAGCAGCCATGGCGCGGTCCCCAAGGGCCCTTCCACGGCAACCCGACGAACCCCAAGGGGCACGGCGACCAGGGCGGCCAGGGCTCCCACGGGAAGGGCCACGGCTTCCACGGGAACGGCCCTGGCTCACCGGACAAGCCGCACAACCCCGTGAGCCCCGACCAGGACGGCTCGCACCAGAACGGCCATCAACCGGACGGCCCCCAGCAGGGTGGGCCTGGGCAGGGTGGATCCAACCAGGACGGGTCTCACCAGAACGGGTCCCAGCAGGACGGGTCCCAGCAAGGCGGGCACGGCCAAGGAGGGCACGGCCAAGGCGGGTCTCATCAGGACGGGTCCCACCAGCACGGCGGCCCGTCGCCTCGCCCGACCCAGCCGTCGGACACGCCCACGACCGCTCCCCCGACCTCCGGCACGCCGACCGCCACTCCGACGTCCCCTTCGGGCACACCGTCGGCCACGCCGACGTCAGAGCCCACCTCACCGACCGCCACGCCCACCTCCGAGGCGCCCTCCCCCACGCCCACCCCGACCACGTCCGAGTCGACATCCCCCACCGCCACCCCGACCACCTCCGAGTCGCCGTCCCCGACCCCGACCCCGACCCCGACCACGTCGGAGTCGGCCTCCGCCACTCCCACGCCCACGACGTCCGAGTCGGCGACCCCCACCGAGTCTCCTTCCGCCACGGCGACGCCCACGGCATCCGAATCGCCTTCTGCCACCCCGACCCCCACGGAGACCGAGTCCCCCACGGAGAGCCCCACAGCATCGGAGTCGCCTTCCCCCACCGACACCGCGACCGAATCGCCGTCACCTACTGACAGCGCCTCGGCCTCCGAGTCGCCGTCACCCACGGACAGCGCCTCTGCGTCCGAGTCGCCGTCACCCACCGACAGCGCGTCGGCCTCGGCCTCGGCGTCCCCGTCGGCCACGAGCAGCAGTTCGCCCTCGCCCACGCCGGCGGAGACGCCCACGCCTGAGCCCACCGACGTGGAGGACGTGGCTGCCGCACCGATAGCCAGCACCTCGCCCCCCGCGGGTATCTCCACGCACCTCAACGCCGCGGTCAGCACCCCGCTGTCGGGCTTCTCCACCCCGGCGATGGCCACCTCGGCCGTTGTGCTCGTGGTGGCGCTGCTGGCCCTGGCCGCGGTACTCGTGGTGCGGTCACGCCGTGGACCCCTCCTGGCCGCGGACGGATACGTGGAACCCGCCGTTCCGACGCCCGTTCCGGAGCCCAGCGCTCCCGAGCCGGGCGGAGGCGACGAGTGGAGGCGACAGCTCATGGAAGCCATCGAGGCGGCCGCCGCCGAGCAGGACAGCGCTCCTCCCGTCGCACCGTACGGACAGGGGACCCCGCAGCCCTCGACCAACCCGCCGGTGGCCGATCTCGGTGCGGAGCCGCAGGAGACCGGCGCCTGGACGCCGTCGTTCGAGCCCTACGTCCCGCCCGGGCCCCTGGAGTCGCTCTTCGGCTCCAGCGGCCACGATCACTCGGCCCCGGCCGACGGTGAACACGGCTACGGCGACGATGAGGGCCCCGACGACGACACCATGCCCGGAGCCCACCGTCCGACTCCGTAGCTAGTCAACGCCGGCTCCCCGCACGAGGCCGGGAGCCGGCGTGCCAGTGATGTCTCAGGACACCGGAAACCCTCGAACCGATGGGTTCGAGGGTTTCCTGGTTCACCGGAGGCTATGGATCGTGGCGATGGCGGTCGAGTACGAGGTCACGGACTGAGGGGAGGGCGCGGCGTCAGTCGAGGCGACCTGTCGCCTCGAGCACCTCTGCCAGGGTCACCGAGCGTCCAGGAGGGCGCTCAGAGTCGTCCCGTCTCGGGGTTATGCAGGTGTGTTCGCGTGCCAGCCACTGCTCGTCCATAGGTGCGCCCATGATGGCCTCCGCCGTCATCAGGGACGCCGTACCGTAGTTCCGCTGCCACGCCTCCAGCCCGCCAGGGGTGGTGCTCATCCACCGTTCCACCGTCTCCTCGTCGGGCGTGGCGTCGTCCTCCCAGTCAATGCCGTCGAAGCTCACCACGACACGTCCCTTCTCCCTGTACGTGACGAAGGGCGGGCCGAAGTCGCTCCAGCCGACGTCCAGGCACACGCCCGCCTGCGAGAGGTGCTCTTGCGCGCCGGTCTCCAGGAAAGGCAGCGCGGGCTCCAGGAGGACGACGCCATGTCCGAGCTCAGCGGCGAAGAGCAGAGGGACGTTCTCTTCGAGGCAGAAGGACGCGTCCTCGTGGGCCTTCCCGAGCGTGGCGGTGGTCACCTGGTGACCGCTTCCGTTGTAGCGGGCGAGGACGTCGTCCAGAGTGACGCCCGTACACCAGGTGATCCAGGTGGTGTTCTGCAGGGCGTCGGCCACCTGCTCGTAGTGAGTCACGGCGCGATCTTGTCGTTCACCACGGGCGACGACAAGGGGTCGGACGCGTTCCGCCACCCAGGAAGCAGTGAGGGCTGTGCCAGCCAGGGGAAGGGGGCGCGCAGGATGGTCCCGATGCGGGTGGTGACGGCCTCGGCGTGAGGTGGCGTGCCGCGGTCGGCGAGGCCCAGGACCAGGTGCAGGTGGAGGGACTGCAGCGTGGTGAAGGTGTTGAACGCCCAGGGCGGCACGGGTCCTGGTTCGGCGTCGGCGAAGGCGCGGGTGACGGTGTCCAGCCAACCGGTGGCCTCGTCCACGGACAGACCGGGGGTGAAGAGGATGGCCGAGAGCTCGTCCGCGAGGCGGCGGACCGGTACACGCCCGGGGAAGGGAAAACCCGCTGCTGCGGTCGATGGCCAGTCGACTTGGGTGGAAGGCATTGCGGGAAGTTACCGCGGCCGTCGGCACCGTCCCCATGGGGGATGGCACAGCGCTCAGTCGAGTCGCGCGGGCCCTTCGCGGCCAGATCGGCAATCACCTCACCATGAACCGGCAGGTCATGCTGCACGCCGATGAACAACACCTGCTCTCCACCAGCTCAACTCTGTCGTCCGGGGCGTAGTGGACGATCACCATGAGAGCGGTGTCGGGCTCCGGTCATGCACCGGGTCTTCATCGCCTGTTCAGACCCGGTAGCACCGGCGCTCCCGTACCGGAGTCGAGCACGAGACGATCGCCCAGCGGACGGGCGAGGGTGATCGTGGTCATGGCCGACCTGAGTATCGCCGGGAAGGCTCGCCGGAGTTGATGTCCTCCAACTTCACGTCGACCACCACCACGTGGTCCGTTTCGTAAGCGCGTGCCCCATGAACGGTGTCGCAGGCGCCGTAGCCGTAACGGAGAAGCAGCTCGTCCGGCTTGCCGAGCTCGAACGCCATCACCTCTTCGACGCCTCCCGGTATCCGCTCGGGACGGGCGGAGACAACCTCGGGGGCGACCGCCACGTGAACTTTCTTCTGCTCGACTCCCTCGACTACGCCTCCGCCTGGCTTTTCGGGAGTTACGACCCCCCTTGGGGCACACTCGGCCAGACTTCTCATCCGGCAGCCAGATCTGGCCCGTACTCAAGGCCGGCGCCGTGGCCATGGACCGCGTGTTGGAGGGGTTGTCACTCACTCAGTCATGCAAAAGGCCCCTTCCGAAATCGGGAGAGGCCTTTCGAACTGGTCGGGGCGACAGGATTTGAACCTGCGACTTCTTGCTCCCAAAGCAAGCGCGCTACCAAGCTGCGCCACGCCCCGCCTCGTCGTGTACGCATGCGCTCCGCGACTCCGGTACGCTTACGCCCTGACGACCGGATGAAGTCTAGACCAGAGTTCGACCGGTTCGCGCGGACGTAGCTCAATGGTAGAGCCCTAGTCTTCCAAACTAGCTACGCGGGTTCGATTCCCGTCGTCCGCTCCACACACGAAGGCCCAGGTCAGGGAGTTGATCCCGCGCCTGGGCCTTACTGTTATCCGATCTTGTCCATGGTTCGGGCCCCTTCGGCCCTCGTTTCCCACGCGAGTGCGCGAGATCCGAAGAAGGTCCGTGCACGGTGGTGACCCTGTGCCACCGCACACCTATGATCGGCGTGACGACAGGAGGTCCAGTGATCTTCCATCCGTTCGGGCTCTTCGTCTTCGCGATTCTGGTCGGCGGAGTTGCCCTGTTCGTCGTGATGAGTGTCGAGCTCTACAAGATGTTCTGCGGGAGCGGGGGCGCGGGGCTCCCGGGCGATCACGGTAACGACTGATTCCGCCTGCGGCTTGGTGCGACGTCCCTGCTGGGTGTTCGGGTGAAGATCGGCCGTAGGCTGTCGGTTGATGCGTGCGCGACCGATCTCCCGTGAGGCCCTCGTCGAGGAGCTGGCCGAGCTGATCGCCGCGCGACCGGCCGGCACGTGGACGCGGGTGGCCGTCGACGGCGCGCCCGCCGCCCGTCCGGAGGAGCTGGCCGATGCGCTCGTCGCGCCACTGCGGGTGCGTGGGCGGGCGGCGCTGCGGGTGTCCGCGGGCGACTTCCTGCGTCCGGCGTCGCTGCGGCTGGAGTACGGACGGACCGACCCCCAGGTCTTCTACGACGAATGGCTCGACACCGACGCGCTCACCAGGGAGGTGCTCGACCCGCTCGAACCCGGCGGGTCGGGGCGGGTGCTGCCGGCGCTGTGGGACAGCAGGATCGACCGGGCGTACCGGATGCCGTACGAGGAGGTGCCGACCGGTGGGGTGGTGCTGGTCGACGGGACGTTGCTGCTCGGGCGGTGGCTGGCGTTCGACGTGAGCGTGCACGTGTGGCTGTCGAGGGGCGCGCTGGAGCGCGGTACGCCCGAGGATGAACGCTGGCGGCTGCCCGCGTACGAACGGTATGAGCACGAGGTCCGTCCGCAGGAGTCGGCCGACGTGGTGGTACGGGCCGACCATCCGGACCGTCCGGCGGTGCTGGTGCGCTGACCGGCCGGAGCCGCATCCTGACGGGTCGAAGGCCTGACCCGCCGGTCTGATACCGAACGCGGCTCTGACCAGCAAGATCTCACCATCCGGTTCGGTACGTTGCTCTGGTACCGAGGCGGTAACCGGCGCAGACTGAAGCGGTGACACCCAGTAACTGGTACAACATCGTTCCTGACCTGCCCACACCGCCACCTCCGCCACTGCACCCGGGCACGCGGCAGCCCGTGGGCCCCGACGATCTGGCTCCGCTCTTCCCGATGGAACTCATCGGGCAGGAGGTGAGCACCGAGCGGTTCGTCCCGATCCCTCAGGAGGTGCTGGACGTCTACCGCCTGTGGCGGCCGACCCCGCTGTTCAGGGCGCGCCGCCTGGAGAAGTCGCTCGGCACTCCCGCCAGGATCTACTACAAGTACGAGGGCGTCTCCCCCGCCGGCTCGCACAAGCCGAACACAGCCGTGCCGCAGGCCTACTACAACGCGCGGGAGGGCGTGCGGCTGCTCACCACCGAGACGGGGGCGGGGCAGTGGGGATCGTCGCTGGCGTTCGCGTGCGCTCAGTTCGGGCTCGACTGCCGGATCTGGATGGTGCGGGCGTCCTACGACCAGAAGCCGTACCGGCGGTCGCTCATGCAGGTGTACGGCGCCACGGTGTACGCGAGTCCATCGCCCATGACGGGCGCGGGCAGCAAGGCGCTGGCCGACGACCCCGACTCGCCGGGCAGCCTGGGCATCGCCATCAGCGAGGCCGTCGAGGTGGCCGCCGCCACGCCCGAGGCCAGGTACGCGCTCGGGTCCGTCCTCAATCATGTGCTCATGCACCAGACGGTCATCGGCGAGGAGGCGCTCACGCAACTCCCGGAGATGCCTGACCTGGTCATCGGCTGCACGGGCGGCGGCTCGAACTTCGCCGGGCTCACCTTCCCGTTCTTGCGCGAGAAGCTCGCGGGACGGATCGACACGGTGTTCCGCGCGGTGGAGCCGACGGCGTGCCCGTCGTTCACCAAGGGGGTGTACGCGTACGACTTCGGCGACACGGCGGGGCGGACGCCGTTGCTCAAGATGCACACGCTGGGCCACTCGTTCGTGCCGGACCCGATCCACGCGGGCGGCCTGCGCTACCACGGCATGGCGCCGCTGCTGTCGCACATGTACGAGCTGGGCCTGTTCGAGGCGGTCACCCGTTCGCAGACGGAGTGTTTCGAGGCCGGTGTCCGTTTCGCGAGGACCGAGGGGATCCTGCCCGCCCCTGAGCCCACGCACGCGCTGGCCGAGACCATCGCGGAGGCGCTGCGCTGCAAGGAGACCGGTGAGGAGAAGGTCATCCTGACCGCGCTGTGCGGCCACGGGCATTTCGACCTCTCCGCGTACGACCGTCACCTGGCAGGGCAGTTGGAGGACCACACGTTGCCCCAAGAGCGCATCGAGCAGGCGCTCACCGAACTGCCCGGCTGAGAGAGGGGGCGGCCGCGGGGCCGCCCCCTCCCGCGTCACCTGGCCGTGGGACGCTTGCCGTGGTTCGCCTTCTTCTTCTTGCGTGCCTTGCCCTTGCGCGAGCGTTTCGCCATGACTACGCCTCCGGATGTCGCAACACGGATCACCACCGTCTCCCTCCCCCGTTGACCTGCGCAAGCACTTGGCTCCGAACTAACATTCCTCAACACTTACGTGTCATAATTTGGTGGAATCTGTTGGAAGGAGCGGGTGTGCTCGCACAGCAGCGGCAGCAGGCGATCCTCGAACGCGTACGCAGCCACGGGGGTGTCCGCGTGGCCGATCTCGTTCGCGAGCTCGGCGTCTCCGACATGACCATCCGCCGCGACCTCGAGGTGCTGGCCGAACGCGGGCTGGTGGAGAAGGTCCACGGCGGCGCGACCGCCCTCGGCCCCGGCTCGACGGAGGAGCCGGGGTTCACCGCGAAGTCGGCACTCCAGCAGCAGGAGAAAGAGGCCATCGCCAGGGAGGCCGCCAAGCTCGTACGGCCTGGCACGGCCGTGGCACTGTCGGCAGGCACCACCATCTGGGCGCTGGCCCACCACCTGATCGGCGTGCCCGAGCTGACGGTGATCACCAACTCGATCCCCGTCGCCGAGGTGTTCCACCGCAATCCGCGTCCCGACCGCACGGTGGTGCTGACGGGCGGCGTACGCACGCCGTCGGACGCGCTGGTGGGGCCGGTGGCCGTGGCCGCGATCCGCCGGCTGCACGTCGACACGCTCTTCCTGGGCGTGCACGGGATGAGCGTGCGGGCCGGGTTCACCACTCCCAACCTGCTGGAGTCGGAGACCGACAGGGAGCTGGTGGCGGCCGCCCACCGGCTGGTCATCCCCGCCGACCACACCAAGTGGAACACCGTCGGCATCAGCACCATCGCCGAACTGAACGAGGCCGACGTGGTCATCAGCGACGCGAAGCTGGCCGAGGACGCACGCACCGAGCTGGCCGAACGGGCCGGAGAACTGATCATCGCGGAGGGCACGTCGTGAAGCGCACCATCACCCACCTGGCCGACGGCCGAGAGCTGATCTACTTCGACAGGCGCGACGACGCCGATCGAAGCGCGATCGACTCTCGGGAGCTCGGTCCCCGGCCGGTGGCCTCGGAGCTGCGCTACGACCCGCTGACCGAGGAGTGGGTCGCGATCGCCGGCCACCGGCAGACGCGGACGTTCCTGCCGACCGGCGGCGCGGCCGAGTGCCCGCTGTGCCCGTCGACCGACACGCACGCGACGGAGATCCCGTCGCACGACTACGACGTGGTGGTGTTCGAGAACCGCTTCCCCTCTTTCTCCACGAATTTCGGGACTTATCCGCCTGTGGGCGGGCTGAGCGAGGTTCGTCCTGGCGTGGGGCGGTGCGAGGTGGTGTGCTTCACCTCCGACCACTCGTCCTCCTTCTCCAAGCTGTCGGACGAGCAGGTGCGGCTGGTCATGGAGGCCTGGGCCGACCGTACCGCCGAGCTGTCCGCGATCGAGGGCGTGGAGCAGGTGTTCTGCTTCGAGAACCGGGGCGAGGAGATCGGCATCACGATCTCCCATCCGCACGGTCAGATCTACGCCTACCCGTACGTCACCCCGCGGACCAAGACGCAGCTCGGCGCCGCGAGCCGCTATCAGGGGCCGGGCAACCTGTTCGCCGACGTGCTGGCCGCCGAGCGGCAGGAGGGGACGCGCGTGGTCGCCGCCAACGAGCTGTGGACGGCGTTCGTGCCGGCCGCCGCGCGCTGGCCGTTCGAGGTGCACTTCTACCCGCACCGCCAGGTGCCCGACCTGCCGGCGCTCACCGACGAGGAGCGTGCCGCGTTCGCGCCGCTGTACACGTCGGTGCTGCGGGCGTTCGACGGGCTGTTCGACCTCGTGATGCCGTACATCTCGGCCTGGCACCAGGCGCCCGTGCGGGAGGGGCGCGACCTGGCCTACCTGCACCTGGAGCTGTTCAGCATCAGGCGGGCGGCCAACAAGCTGAAGTATCTGGCGGGATCGGAGTCGGCGATGGGCGCCTTCGTGAACGACATCCGGCCGGAGGACGCGGCTCGCATGATTCGATCACAGATCGATCACTAATAGATCTCTAGTTAGGGTCGCATTACTCGTGATCTACCACTAATATCCCCATATGCACCGACCGTAACGGTCGTCGCAGGCCTAATCCTGGGCGCGTCGCCCAGGAGCCGGGGACCCAACGTACCTCTGGGGTGAATCCACTTCGGTGGTAGGGACGCGCCTCCTACGCCCGAACCCGTCAGCTAACCCGGCCGGCAGAGGGAGAGGAACACCCCCGTGGCGGCTTCGTCCCCCGCGTCTTTCGCCCTTGGTCTCATCACCGCCGCCGCTCTGGTCGCCCTGCCTGCGACCCCGGCGGCGGCGGCGCCCAAACCGACCGAAGCCCAGCTCCGGGCCGAGCTCAAGCGGCTCAACTCCAAGGTCGACAAGCTCATCGAGACGTACAACCTCCAGCGGGTCGCGCTCGCCGAGGCCAAGGACGCCGCCGTGAAGGCCAAGGAGCGGCTGGCGACCGCCGAGCAGAAACTCGCCCTCGCCGAGGATCGGGTGGGCGAGATCGCCCGCCTGCGCTACCAGAACGGCGACCCGTCCGTCTTCGGCATGGTGCTGCCGACCAGCGCCTCCAAGGCGGCCCTGATCCAACAGCTCGCCGCCGAGCAGCAGGCCGTCGTGCTGAACGTGGCCAAGGCCCGCGACGACCGCAAGCAGGCCAGCGAGGACGCGTCCGCGCTGGTCAAGGAGATCGGCGAGGACACCGTCGAGGTCGCCGAGCAGCGCGACGAGGCCAAGAAGGTCATCGCCGACATCCGCAAGAAGCTCGCCGACCTGGTGCCGTACGCGACCGGACGCAACTCCGACGGCTCCTGGGCGCCCGAGCTGCCCTCCGGGTCCGACAACGTCACGCCCCGGACGCGGCTGATGCGGGCACAGCTGGAGAAGAACTTCGCGCTGCCGTTCACGGTGGGCTGCTTCCGCTCTGGCTCCAGCGGCGAGCACCCGCTCGGACGGGCCTGCGACTTCATGATGAGTGCGGGCGGCTCGCTGCCCACCGGCGCCCACAACGCCCTGGGCGACCGCATCGCGGCCTGGGCCCTGCAGAACAAGGACAAGCTCGGGGTCAAGTACGTGATCTGGAAGCAGCGCATCAACATGGGCTCGGGCTGGCGCGCGATGGAGGATCGCGGCAGCATCACCGAGAACCACTACGACCACGTGCACATCTCGATGTACTGAGCCCGCACGTCGCCTACCTGCGTCTTCAGCCCCGACAAGGTGGCTCAGGGCACATCCAGGGCACGTGAGCGAACAGCCGGCCTCTTGGACCAAGCCTTTTCAACAGCCGCGCGCATACGGTCCTCACCTGAAGGCATGAGGTGCGTGTACGTCCGCAGAGTGACCTTGGATCGGCGTGCCCGAGGAACTCGGCAACAGCCTTGATGGACACACCGTCCTCCAGGGGCACCGAGGCGAAGTGATGCCGCAGCATGTGGGATTTCCACCTTCGCCAGAGCGGACTTCCAGGCGAAGCGGTTGAATCGTTTGGGGCGATCACCGTTTTTGAGGGGTCGTGAAAATCAGCCGAGCAGTGTGTTGCTGCCCAGGGGAGAGCCTGCTTCCCTGGCGTTGAGGCGCATTGGCAGCGCACAGCATCAACCGACGCTTCCTTCAGCAGCCGTGATTGGCTGTGAGGCCGAAGGGAGCCAAGTCGAGAGCCATACCAGGTGAACGAACCTGAATCGGCGCTTCAAAGTTGCGGATCCGGCGCCGCGTCGTCCGCGTCGTACTCAGACTCATGGACAAGCCCTGCAACAAAGGTTTCGAAATCGGAGGCGAGGACCGTGATTCGGTAACCCCACTCCTGGTCAACATGGACGAGGGTTGGCTTGCCAGGTGAGCGGTAGTCGAGGGCGATCATGTCATGGCCGGCCGAAGGACAATCTGCGATGTAGAGACCGATGTCGGGGTAGCCCCATTCCGCCACCCAAAACGCACTCCCAAACTCGCCGCACAGACTGAAGTCCGCAGTTCGACCGATCGAAGCCAGCGAGACCACGCCAATGTGGTCTTCGGCCCAGCTGGTTCGACTGGGCGCGGGGTGGGCGTCATGGGCAAACGTACCTCCGTTGTGTCGACGTGCCAGGTCGACGTACGCGGTGGGCAGTCGGTGTCCAAGCTGTGCCTCCACCGCTCGCAGGACCTCGTCTGTAAGAGGGTCCTCAAACGGGCCGGAGGGGTCGAAGACCGTTGAGGGATCGAGCATGCGCCGACGGTATTCGTTTGGCGTCAGTTCTGCGATCACTTCCTACGCAACAGGTTGATCAAGGTGAGGTCGTGGTGGAGTGTGGATGCACCGAGCCCTACCGGATCTCGTGCGAGACCCTCGTAGCCTCTGATCATTCCGAATGCGTTCCCAATGCGCCGTAAGCAGCCATGTGAGTGACTAAGCCCCACGGGTCAGCGCCAGTCGAACCAGGAACGGGGAAGGTGCTTACGGGCATTCTCCAAGGCCTTGGGCGTCCGTGCGCGGATGTTGATGTCCGCGACACTGCCTGGGCGGTGCCACCACGCATTGGCCCGCTCAACGCCTGGAGGTAATTCTCCGCCGTTCGAATAGGGGCTGAGGCAGATCAGCAGGTCGTCGTCCGCGTACCATCGCGTGCCCGGCACACAGGGTGATGGCTCACGTGGATAGGCGGGGAAGGGGAGAGACCGGAACATCCGGTCCACAAGGGGAACCTCGTCCCGGAGAAGCTCACCCGACATGCCCAGGTCGCATTCGGCTTCATATGTGTTATAGAGCGATTCGGTCAGGACGAGTTCGACGCAGTCCAGGGAGACCCGTTCCATCCACTCGAGCCCGCGGATGCCGTGATCCTCGCAGCCACAGTGGGGAAGGTGCACCACGGGTGGGTCGTCCAAGTGGAGATCGGCAAGCCGAACCCCGCATTGCCACACGCCTTGGTTCTCCACGTGATACGAGAGCAGGTTCCATGGCTCCCAGACTCCGAGATCCTCCAACGGCTGTAGCCGGTGCATGCTGCCGCAGAGATCCTTGCGTAGCCCGAAGAGTGCGTACGCTTCTCTCAGAGCGGTGGGGAGACGGAAACCGAGGCGTTCCTCAGCAGCGGCGAGCTCGGAACCGTCATAACCGTCGCCGTCTCGGATGGGGGCCGACCACGCCGCGGCGAAACGCCGGATGAACTCCCATGCTCCCCGCCGGTCCAGGGTTCCAGCCGCTAGCTCGGAGTGAAGATCAAACGCTCGTGGCATTCAGGAATAGTAGGGCTTGGGAAGCGGCGCCACAGCTTGTGCGAGACCGAGCTGCAGGCGTGGCCTGAGGGCACAGTCTGGGCACATGACATCGCGATCGGCCGCGAAATGCCGAGAACCACCGAGACGACCAACGCCAGGTCATCCAGGTGGTTCACGCGTTGCCCCAGGTCACGACCAAATGCTTACCAGATCTCGATGTACTGAGCCCGCAGGCCGTCTGGCCGGCAAGGTCGCCCGACGCACGTGAGCCATCCGCGTGGCCCTCGCACCGCTGTCCGCATCGGCGGACGGGGTGCTAGGAACTGGAGGATCTGCTCCGGACCGAGCTGTTGATCAGCGCGAACATCATCGCCGCGCCTGCCAGGAACACGGCTTTGACCGGGCTGTGCTGGAAGAGAAGGACAACGAGCGCGCCGACGAGACTCGTCGCCACCGCCACCCAGATGATGCCCTCCGTCACGCTCTTCGCCTTCACGGCTTCCCCTTCGCGTCCTGTGCTCATCTCCACGGCCCTTGCACCAGCGCTGATCACGTCGGGCCGGGGGAAGAGGTGCCGTGTGGCTCGTCGTCGAAGCCAGGCCCCAGCGGGACAGCACCGCGCCGACCACACGACGCGGGCGCGTACCCGGCACGTCCGCAGCTTGATCGTCTCGCTGCACGCTACCGAGCGCACCTCGGGCTGTCCAGACAGGTCCGCCTCGCCGGGGGTGACCCCGATGCCCGGTTAATTGCGTGGCGACCGCCGAGCACTCCCCATTACCTTTCTGGTGGGCCTTCGGTGGGCTTCTCCATGGGTGCGAAGGGCGTGCCCGGCTATGTCGATCGGAGATGCGGATGACCAGTCAGCTTCATGCGCTCTGCTGGGACGCGCACGATCCCGCTCGGCTCGCGAGCTTCTGGGCCGGCCTCCTCGGCTGGGAGTCCACCGACGACTCCGGTGGCGGCGTCGCGATCCTGCCGAACGACGACACCGGGTTCCGCATCCGCTTCCTGGCGACCGATGAGCCGAAGACGCGCATGAACCAGATGCACTTCGATCTGACCAGCACGTCCCTCGACGACCAGCAGCAGACGGTGGCGAGGGCTCTCGAGCTCGGTGGCCGGCACTGCGACGTCGGCCAGGGCCCGGAAGTTCGTCACGTCGTGCTCGCGGACCCCGAGGGCAACGAGTTCTGCGTCATCGAGTCGGACAACAAGTTCCTCGCCGAGTGCGGGTTCGTCGGAGCGCTCGCGTCCGACGGATCGCAGGAGGTCGGGTACTTCTGGAGCGCTGCGCTCGACTGGCCACTGGTCTGGGACCAGGACCAGGAGACCGCGATCCGCTCGCCGCACGGCGGGCCGAAGATCACCTGGGGCGGTCCTCCCTTCGCGCCGAAGACGGGGAAGAACCGGCTGCATTACGACCTCGCGCCCGACGGTGATCAGCAGACCGAGGTCGACCGGCTCGTCTCCCTGGGGGCGAAGCGCATCGACTTCACCCACGGCGAACCGGGCTCGGTGGCCATGGCCGATCCCGACGGCAACGAGTTCTGCGTCATGGCCCCGCGCTAGACCGGCGTGTTCCCGCGGTCACACCAGGCCGCGGCGGCAGGCCTCGACGCCTGCCTGGAAGCGGGTGTCGGCCTTGAGCTCGTCCATGAGGGGACGCAGGCGGCGGCGGAGGCTGCGCGGGCTGAGGCCGAGCTGCCGGGCGATGGCGTCGTCCTTGAGCCCGGCCGACAGCAGCGCCAGCAGCCGGCGATCCTCCTGCCCGAGCTCCACCGGCCCCGCTCCCTCGTCCTCGCCGGCCTGATCGGCCGGGTCAGGCGCGACGTCACCGGACGCCGGCTGCGGGTACATCGGAACGGCCTCCGCCCACAGCCGCTCGAACAGCTCGGCCAGGGCCACCACCATGGTCGACCCTCTGATCAGCACGCTGCGGTTCAGCGGCGGGTCGAGGTGCAGCGGCATGATCGCCTGCCGCCGGTCGATGAGCACCATCTTGAACGGCAGCCCCGCGAGGACCCGCGCCTCCTCGCCTGAGCTGAGCATGCGCTCCAGCTCGTCGAGCGCCCCCGGGTGCTGGAACGCCTCGGGCGCGTAGACGGTGCGATAGCGGACGCCCTCGCGGAGGCGGTCGCCCTGCAGCGGGTTGCGGTAGTCCAGCACGTACGGCGGCCGGTCGAAGATCAGGACCTCCTCCTCTGCCTCCTGCTGCAGCCGGACGTACCATCGGGCGAGCTCATCGGGCCCGGCCAGCACCTCGAACTGGCCACCGCCCTCCGGGTCCTGGCCGATCGCGCGAAAGGCGGCCTCCATCGCGTCGGCGGTGTCGGCGAGCCGGTTCAGGTCGCCCAGCACGCCCCTGGCCAGCGAACGCAGCGCGGTGCCCGGGTTCGTCGCCGTCCAGCGAGGCGACCGGCCCGACAGGCGGGTGACGAGGCCCTTGGCGCGGAGCCTGGTGAGCGAGGCCTGGACACGTCCCGAACTCTCCTGGCTTCTCCTGACGAGCTCCTGCAGCGTGATGCCGGGCGAGGCCAGCACCGCACGGTAGACCCGCTCTTCGAACGCGGTGATGCCCACCACTTCCATCACCGCCGGGGCGTCGTCACGCATGCCTGCGATCCTGGCCGCAACCGGCGCGCGCCGCAACAGGCCACCGACTTTCCTTGTCGCCGAGGTACGCGCACCCATACAAATCGGGGTCGTGCAACACAGAACCGCCCTTGTCGGTGTGGTGCTGGCGGCCCTGGCCGCGACCACCGCACCGGCCCAGGCGACCCCAGCCCCCACCCCAGCCCCCACCCCAGCCACCCCGGCGTCCGCCCAGCCGGACAAGACGCCCAGGACGATCACCCTGGTCACGGGCGACCAGGTCACCCTCCGGCCGTTCCCCAACGGCCAGGACCAGCTCAGCGTCAAGCCCGGCCCCGGCAGGGAGAAGATCAACTTTATCCACCGCCGGAGCCAGGACGGGCTCAGCATCGTCCCCTCGGACGCGATGCCTCTCCTCGCCGCGGGCAGGCTGGACCCCCGGCTGTTCAACGTCACCCAGCTCGCCGCCCTCGGCTACGACGACGCCGCGAGCCCGGCGCTCCCGCTGATCGTGACCTATCCCGCCGGCGCCGCCGCGCCGCGCCTCGCGGGCGGCCGTCCGCTTCCCGCCGTCAACGGCGTCGCGCGCAGCGAGCCGCGCGACGGAGCGGGCGCGCTCTGGAAGTCACTCACCGAACCGGCTGCGGCGGCGTCCGGGCCGGAGAAGATCTGGCTGGACGGCAAGGCCAGGCTGTCGCTCGACGTCAGCGTCCCGCACATCGGCGCCCCCCGCGCGTGGGAGGCCGGCCACACCGGCGAGGACGTCACCGTCGCGGTGCTCGACACCGGCTACGACCCCGGCCATGCCGACCTGAAGGGCCTGGTGACCGGGTCCGCGAACTTCACCGCCGAGGCCGACGCCCGCGACCTGCACGGCCACGGCACGCACGTCGCCTCCACGATCGCCGGTTCCGGCGCCGCCTCGGGCGGCCGGTTCAAGGGCGTAGCACCCGGCGCGAAGCTCCTGATCGGCAAGATCTGCGACCAGAGCGGCACCTGCCAGGACTCCGCCATCATCGAGGGCATGACCTGGGCCGCGCAGCACGGCGCCCGGGTCGCCAACCTCAGCCTCGGCGGCCCCGACCTGCCCGGTGACGACCCGGTGGAGCGGGCCCTCGAGACCCTGACGGAGGACTACGGCACGCTGTTCGTCGTCGCGGCCGGCAACTACGGCGGCAACGGCCCCGGGTCGCTCACCACGCCCGGCGTCGCGGACCGCGCGCTGACGGTCGGCGCCTCGTTCCGCGACCACGACGCCGTCGCCGCGTTCAGCAGCACCGGGCCGCGCGCCGCCGACGCCGGGGTCAAGCCGGACCTGCTCGCGCCGGGCGTGGGCATCGTCGCGGCCAGGGCCGAGGGCACCGGCCGGCCGGTGGACGACGCCAACCCGTCGTACACGACGATGGACGGCACCTCCATGGCCACCCCGCACGTGGCGGGGGCGGCGGCGATCGTCGCGGGCCTGCACCCCGACTGGAAGGCCGACCGGATCAAGGCGGCGCTGACGACCTCCACCGCGCCCGGCGCCGAGCTGGGCGCCTACGTGCAGGGTGCCGGCCGGGTGGACGTCGCCCGCGCCGTCGCGCAGCAGGTCACCACCGAGCCGACCACGATCGGCATGGGACAGATCGAGCTGCCCGCGACGTCCGCCAGGCGCACGCTCACCTACCGCAACGACGGCGACGCCGCCGTCCGCCTGGAGCTGAGCGTGACCGCCAAGGACGGCGAGGGCGCGGCGGTGACGCCGTTCCGGCTCGGCGCCACCACGCTGGAGGTGCCCGCGCACGGCACCGCGCAGGTCGAGGTGACCGCCGAGGCCGCCGCGCCCGGCACGTACAGCGGCGCGGTGATCGCCACCGGTGGCGAGACGTCCGTGCGCACCGCCATCGGCATGCGGGTCGTGCCGGAGAAGCGCGCGCTCGGGCTGACCTTCACCGGCACCGACGGGAAGCCCGCCCAGGCCGCCTTCGCCGGGGTGATCGACCTCGACACCACGAAGCAGGTCAACTACGACATCGCCGACGGCGCGCTGGACCTGCGGCTGGACAAGGGCCACCGCTACACGGTCGTCACCCTCATGCTGGACCACGACGGCACCACGGTGATGGCCGCCGACCCCGAGTTCACGCTCGACGCCGACCGCGTCTTCGCCTCCGACGCCCGCAAGGCCGAGCCGGTGGACGTCCGCCCGCAGGAGCCGTCGGCACGGCTCGCCGTCGGCATGCTCAGCCTGCTGCAACTCGTCGACTGCGGGGTGATCCCCGAGTGCCGGTCGCCGCTCGGCGTGGACGTCGACCTGACCGGCCTGCTCGGCGGCGACCGGCTCGTGGGCGTCAAGGCCGTCCCGACGGGCCGTACGGTGAGCAAGAAGTTCGCCTTCGCCAGGTGGACGCAGTGGGCCAGGCCCAAGGGCGACGGCACCTACGACGACAGCCCGTACGTCTACCACCTGATGAAGGCCGAGCCGCGCATCCCGGCCGACCCCGGCTACCGCCCGCGCCGCCAGGACCTCGCCGAGGTCGCGGCGACGTACGGCGCTCAGAAGGACGGCATGCAGGGCGAGCAGTGGGCCCTGCCGGCGCTCTACGGCAAGGATCTGCCGTGGCAGCCGTACGGCATGCTGTCGCGGTTCACGCTGCCCTTCCACCGCACCGAGTACTACACGCCCGGCGACACCGGGTGGCTGCCGACGTTCATCCAGTACAGGCAGGTGCCGCGCGACGAGTGGGACAACGTCGACGGCGCCGTCTTCGGCCAGACCGCCGTCCACCGCGCGGGCAGGACGACCGACCGGTGGAACCTTGGTGTCGTCGGGGTCGGGCTCACCGTCGGCGGCGGCTACTCCTACCGCCAGGAGAACCGGATGGAGGTCTCCGCCGGGGTGATCGAGGACGGCAGGCCGGACCGCGTCGTGATCTCCTCCCCGGCGCAGTACAAGCTCTACCGCGACGGCAAGGAGATGGAGGAGCTCTGGTACGGGCTCTTCGACGTGCCGACCGAGCGCGAGGAGGCCGGGTACCGGCTCACCATGACCGCCGGCGCGGCCATGACGAAGCCGTACACGCAGGTCAGCGCCGAGTGGCGGTTCCGGTCGAAGAGCCCGGAAGGCGACGGGCAGCAGGCGCTGCCGCTGATGGTCGTCACGATGAACCCCGACCTGGACGACCGCAACCGCGCCGGCGTGGGCCGCATGCGCATCCCGCTGGGGATCCAGCGTCAGGACGGCTCGCCCGACCTGAAGGTGACCGAGCTGACCGTGCAGATCTCCTACGACGACGGCCGCACCTGGCTGCCCACGCGGGTGCACCGGTCGGGCAAGGGCTCCTGGACGGCGGAGACCCGGCACCCGGCGAGCGCGCGCGGAAAGTTCGCCTCGTTGCGCGTCGAGGCCGCCGACACCGGTGGCAACGCCGTCACCCAGACGGCGATCAGGGCCTACGAGATCAGCTGAGCGACGGGCAGACCCCGCCGCCGCGGCGGGGTCAGTTCGTGAGGGTGAGCGGGTTGACCAGGTCGGCGTAGACGAGCAGACCGGCCATGACCACCATGACGAGGGCGATGGCGTACGTCAGCGGCAGCACCTTGGCGATGTCGACGTATCCGGGCTCGGGCCGCCGCATGATCTTGGCGTACGCCCGCTTGATGCCCTCCCACAGGCCGCCCGCGATGTGGCCGCCGTCGAGCGGGAGCAGCGGGATGAGGTTGAACATGCCGATCGCCAGGTTGAAGCCGGCCAGCAGGTTGACGAAGATCGCGATCTTGTTCTCGGTGGACAGGTCGGAGGCGAGGATCTCGCCGCCCATCCGGCCCGCGCCGACCACGCCCACCGGCCCCTCGGGGTCGCGCGCCTCGCCGGAGAAGGCCGCGTGCCAGACGCCGACCATCTTCTCCGGCAGGTTGAGCAGCGAACTCGCCACCCTGCCCGTCAGCTCGCCCATGTAGCCGACGACCTGGCCGATCGTCTGCTTCTGCATGACCTGGGTCGGCAGCACGCCGAGGAACCCGACATTCTTGTCGATCTTGTTGGGGTTCTCGAGGTTGGGGCGGTCCTGGGCGATGAGCGTGACGTCGAGCGCCATGGGCTTGCCGTCGCGGACGATGCCGAGCTGCACCGCACCAGGGCCGTGGGAGCGGATCAGCCGGGTGGCGTCCTCCCACGAGGTGATCTTCTGGCCGCCGAAGGAGACGAGCTTGTCGCCGGGCTTGAGACCGGCCTGCGCGGCGGGGGTCGGCTGGTCGCCGGGCTTGCACTGCGCGCGCTGCTCGGTGACCGGGATGACGCAGGTGTTGGTGTCGGGCGAGACGATGGGCGCCCATGTGGGCAGGCCGATGCCGACCAGCAGGATGCTGAAGAACACGAAGGCGAGCACGAAGTTCATCAGCGGTCCACCGGACATGATGATGACCTTCTGCCACCACTTCTTGCGGTAGAAGACGCGGTCTTCGTCACCCGGACGCACCTCTTCCTGGGCGGCGTCGCGGGCCGACTCGATGAGGCCCTGGAACGGCCCGGTCGCGGTGCTCCTCAGCTTGCCCGGATCGTCGCCCGGGCGCGGTGGCAGCATGCCGATCATGCGGATGTAGCCGCCGAGCGGGATCCACTTGATGCCGTACTCGGTCTCGCCTTTGCGCCGCGACCAGGCGGTGGAGCCGAAGCCCACCATGTACTGGGTCACGCGTACGCCGAACAGCTTGGCGGGTATGAGGTGGCCGATCTCGTGCAGCGCGATGGAGAACATCAGGCCGATGAGGAAGACGACGATCCCCACGACGTAAAGCCAGTTCATCTAGGCGCGCTCCAGGAAGACGGCGAACGACCGACAGCCCCAGAGTAGTCGAACTCCGGCGGCCGCACGGCTGACCGGTTTGAGCAGGCATTGACACTGAGCAACCACACGATCACCCTGGGAGACGACAGAGGGGAACGTCTTGATCCGGACACTGATCGCCGAACACCTGCCCTTGGTGCGCCGTGGCCTGCTCGCCACCCTGGAGGCCGAGCCGGGCGTGAGCGTCGTCTCCGAGGTCGGCCACGCCGACGAGGTGGTCCACGCGGCGCTGGCCTCCAGGGCGCACGTGGCCGTCGTCGACCTCGACCTGCCGGGTCCGCCCGTGGCGGCGCTGCTCGCCGAGCACGTGCCCCGGTGCGGGGTGCTCGTCCTGTCGTCCCATCCCACTCCGGCGCAGGTACGCGAGCTGCTCGCCGGGCCGGTGCTCGGGTTCATGAGCCTGTGCGTCGCGCCCGAGCGCCTCGTCGAGGGCGTGCGCCAGGTCGCCGCCGGCCACCAGGCCATCGAGGCGGAGATGGCGGTGGCCGCGCTCAAGTGCGCGACCAACCCGCTGACCAGGCGCGAGCTCGACGTGCTGCGGATCGCCGCGGGCGGCGCGCGTTCCACCGAGATCGCCGACGAGCTCTTCCTGTCGGTCGGCACCGTGCGCAACCATCTGTCGCGGATCATGTGCAAGACCGGCGCGCGCAACCGGCTCGACGCCGTGCGCATCGCCAGTGACAGCGGCTGGCTGTGACGGGGCCCCGGTGAGGCCGCGCCGCTCCACCGGGGCCCGACTGTCCAGAGGATCGCAGCCCGCCCGGCCCTCGGCCAGTGACCGCCGTCACGACCTGACCCGTGTGGAATGTCACGGACGCCAGATGAGCACCAGCGCGCAGTCGTCGTTGTGCCCCGAGGCCATGGTGTTGACCAGCGCGCGGGCGCCGTCGCGGAACCCTGACGGCAGCAGCCGCTCTGCCTCTCCGAGCAACCGGTCGAGCCCGGCGTCGATGTCGCGTCCGGGCTGCTCGATCAGGCCGTCGGTGTAGAGCAGCAGCGCGTCGCCCTTGTGCAGGGTGCCGCTGTCGGGCTCGCAGTGCAGGTCGGGCACCACGCCGAGCACCACGCCCTTGGCGGTCGCGGTCTGCCAGTTGCCCGTGCCGGCGTCGAACTTCACCACGGGCGGATGCCCGGCCGAGGTGATCGTGTAGTCGCCGGTCGCAAGGTTGAGGCGTACGTGCACCGCCGTCACGAAGCCCTCGTCGCCGCGCTGCCGGTGCAGGTAGGCGTTGCACGCGGGCAGGAAGTCGGTGACCGAGCCCAGCAGCCCGCCGAAGGTGCCCGACAGCAGCAGCGCCCGGGTGCCGGCGTCGACGCCCTTGCCGGAAACGTCGACCAGGGCGATCTCGACGATGTCGCCGTCGCGCATGGAGACGAGGAAGTCGCCGCCGAACGAGGAGCCGCCCGCCTGCTTGAGCACCACCTTGCCGCCCCAGTCCTTCGGCAGCGGGGGCAGCTCGCCCTGGCTGCGGAGCCGGTCGCGCAGCTCCAGCAGCATCGCGTCGCCGCGCAGGCCCTGCACCCCGAGCTTGCCTCGCGTACGGGCCATCAGCACGGCGAGCACGCTGGTGAACACGATCGTGACGGTCAGCCCCAGCCCGATCCGGTCGCCGCCCAGGGTGAAGGCGACCCAGCCGAGCGAGACGCCCACGCCCACCAGCAGCTTGACGAGGCTGCGCAGCCGCAGCTGGAGCCCGCCGATCAGGGTGACGAGGATGAGCAGCGACGGCGAGAACAACGCCGTCGAGACCTCCGCCGCGAGGACGCCGATGACCAGCGCCAGCACGATCAGGAAGGTCAGCAGGTTGCTGTCGCGCGCCAGCAGCGTCCGCCTGACGAACCGGACGATGGTGACCAGGAAGGGAACCCGCACCAGCACGGCGCGGACCCGGGGCGGGATCAGCGGCGCCGTGCGGGAACTCATGATGCGCCTGACTGTATCGGTCTGGCCCGGCTTTGGGCAGCCGACTTGACCAAGGCCTTGATCGCTGAGCCGCGGATATTCAGTAGCCCTGCCGCGGCCCCGCTCCTACGGTGAGTAGATGACGTACCCCATCCGTCAGATTGACGAATCGGCGTGGCCCTCCATCAACCGCGTGGCGGAAGAGGCCTTCAGCTGGACGCCGGCCCCCGGGCAGTCGGCTCGCTACAAGGCCCAGACCGAGTTCGACCGCTCCCTCGCCGCCTTCGACGGCGAGGAGATGATCGGGCACACCTCCTCCTTCGGCTTCACGATGACGGTCCCCGGCGCGCGCGTGCCCGTCGCGGGCGTCACCTGGGTCGGCGTGCTGCCCTCCCACCGGCGGCGCGGCGTGCTGTCGTCCCTCATGCGCGCGCAGCTCGCCGACCTGCGCGACCGCGGCGAGCACGTCGCCGCGCTCTACGCCTCCGAGTCCTCCATCTACGGCCGCTACGGGTACGGCAGGGCCAGCAGCCACCTGTCGTTCCGCATCGACAAGCCCGGCTCGGCGTTCGTGCGCGACTGGCCGCAGGATCCCGCGCTGCGGATCAGGGTCGTCAAGCCCGCCGACGTCCGCTCCGACATCGAGAAGCTCTTCGCCTCCGTCGTAGCCCGCCGACCCGGCCGCTACGACCACAACGCGGCCTTCTGGGACAGCGTGCTGGGCGACGAGGACTTCGACCAGCACGGGGCCGGCCCGCTGCGCGGGCTGCTGGCCGAGGACGACGGCGGTGTGCGCGGCTACGCGCTGTTCCGCGTCCAGCAGAAGTGGACCGACGGCATCGCCGACGGCGAGCTGCGGCTGCGCGGGGTGGAGGCGACCGACCCGGCCGCCTACGCGCTGTTGTGGCGCAGCCTGCTCGACCGCGACCTGGTCTCCCAGGTGGTGGCGCACGGCCGTCCGGTGGACGACCCGATCATCGCGCTGCTCGCCGACCAGCGCCGGCTGCGCGTCGCCGTGCAGGACGAGCTGTGGGTACGCCTGGTCGACGTCGACCGCGCGCTGGCGTCGCGGGCGTACACGACGCCGGTCGACCTGGTGATCGAGGTCGAGGACGACGTGTGCCCGTGGAACGCGGGACGGCACCGCCTCACCGGCGGCCCGTCGGGCGCGACGTGCGAGCCGGTCGACGACGCCCCCGACGTCACGCTGCCGGTGGCCGCGCTGGGGTCGGCGTACCTCGGCGACGGGCAGCTGGACGAGCACCTGGCGGCGGGGCTGCTGCGCGAGCACTCCCCCGGCGCGCTGCGGGCGCTGGCCGTCGCCATGTCGTGGAGCCCGAAACCGTGGTGCGGTTCGGGATTCTGACCGACTCCCGCATCGGCGGACCCCGGCGTACTGTCGAGGGCATGGCGCTGCAGAGTCTTCAGATCACCGCGGTCGTCGCCATGCGCGCCCGCGACGTCTCCCGGCCGTCGAAGGAACAGCAGGAGGCCGCCGACCGGCGGCCCCTGCGCGACGAGCAGCCGCGGCGTGACGCCCGGCGCAAGGGTCAGGGCAGCGAGGGCAGCTGACCGATCGTCTCGTAGCTGGTGAGCTGCGCGATCCGCCGGCTGTGGCGCTCGCCGCCGGAGAACGGTGTGCTCAGGAAGACCTCGACGAAGCGGGTGGCTTCCTCCGCCGAGTGCATGCGGGCACCGATGCCGACGACGTTGGCGTTGTTGTGCTCACGGCCCAGCCGGGCGGTCTCCTCGCTCCAGGCCAGGGCCGCGCGGATGCCGCGCACCTTGTTGGCGGCGATCTGCTCGCCGTTGCCCGATCCGCCGATGACCACGCCGAGGCTGCCCGGGTCACCCGCGACGCCCTCGGCCGCCCGCAGCACGAACGCCGGATAGTCGTCCTCCGGGTCGTAGACGGAAGGACCGCAGTCCATCACCTCGTGGCCGTGGTCCTTCAGCCAGGTCACGAGGTGGTTCTTGAGCTCATAGCCGGCATGGTCGGCACCGATGTAGACACGCACCTCTCCAGTCTTCCACAGCCCGGAAGTGCGGTTCGCTGGCTAGAGTAAGGACCACTATCCGCCTCCAGTCCTTACGAAAGCAGAGAGCCATGCGAGAGATCCGCGTCCTCGGCGACCCGGTCCTGCGCACGCCCGCCCCACCGGTGACCGACTTCGACCGTGAGCTGCGCCGGCTGATCGACGAGATGTTCGAGGCCATGTACGCGGTCAACGGCGTGGGCCTGGCCGGTCCGCAGATCGGCGTGTCGCGCCGGCTGTTCGTCTACGACATCAGCGGACGCAAAGGACACGTCATCAATCCTGTCCTGACCGTCGACGACCCCGAGGAGGTGCTCGACGAGGAGGGCTGCCTGTCAGTGCCCGACCGCAGCACGCGCCTGCCGATCTACGCCACGGTGGGCCGCGCGGCGGGCGTGACCGTGGAAGGCGTCGACAGGCTGCGGCGGCCGGTGCGCATCAAGGCGCGCGGCTCGCTGGCGCGCTGCTTCCAGCACGAGACCGAGCACCTCGACGGCAAGCTGTACGTCGACCGCCTGCCGAAGGACACGGCCCGCAGCATCATGCTCCGCGCCTAGGGCGCGCCGCGGCGCGGCGGGCCCCACACCCGCCGCGCGGGCGCTAGAGCTGCAGCGCCTTGACCTCCAGGTACTCCTCCAGCCCGTACGGGCCGAGCTCGCGGCCCACCCCCGACTGCTTGTAGCCGCCGAAGGGCGCGAGCGGGTCGAACCGGCCGCCGTTGATCGCCACCTGGCCGGTGCGCAGCCGGCGGGCCACCGCCAGCGCGCGTTCCTCGGTGCCCGCCCAGACGGCGCCGGCCAGGCCGTACTTCGTGCCGTTGGCGATGCGCACCGCCTGTTCCTCGCTCGTGTACGGGATCAGCGACAGCACCGGCCCGAAGATCTCTTCCTGCTCGATCGTCATGCCGGGCTCCACCGCCGCGAACACCGTGGGCTCGACGTAGAAGCCGCGTTCGTGCGGCCGCTCGGTGCCCCCGGCCACCAGCCTGGCGCCCTCCTCCTGGCCGCGGTTGATGTAGCGGACCACCCGGTCGCGCTGCGCCGCCGACACCAGCGGGCCGATCCTGGTGGACTCGTCGAACGGGTCGCCCACCCGGTAGCCGCGCGCCAGCTCGACGGCCATACGCACGGCGTCGTCGTAGCTGTCGCGGTGGACGAGCATGCGGGTCCAGGCCGAGCAGGTCTGCCCGGCGTTGACGAAGCAGTTGGCGACGCCCACCTTGACGGCGAGCTCCAGGTCGGCGTCGGGCAGGATCAGGTTGGCCGACTTGCCGCCGAGCTCCAGCGCCACCCGCTTGACCGTCTCGGCGGCCAGCGCGGCCACCCGGCGGCCCGCGGCCGTCGAGCCGGTGAAGGAGATCATGTCGACGTCGGGATGGGCGGCCAGGGCCTCGCCGACGACCGGCCCACGCCCGCTGACCAGGTTGAACACGCCCGGCGGCAGGCCCACCTCGTCGAAGATCTCGGCCAGCGCGTACGCCGCCAGCGGCGCGACCTCGCTGGGCTTGAGCACCACGGTGCAGCCGGCGGCCAGCGCGGGGGCGACCTTGCAGATGATCTGGTGCAGCGGATAGTTCCACGGCGTGATCGCCGCGACCACGCCGACCGGCTCCTTCACCACCAGGGAGTTGCCGACCCGGCTCTCGCGGGGATGGCTCTCGGCCAGTTGCGCGTAGGAGGCGAGGACGGTGGCCGGCATGAGGGTCTGCACCTTGAGCGCGAACCCGAGCGGGGAGCCCATGTCGGTGGCGATGGTCTTCGCCATGTCGTCGGCCCGCTGTCTCAGGAGCTCGGCCGCGTCACCCAGGAGTTTTGCGCGTTCCGCCGGGGCGGTGCCCGACCAGGCGGGGAACGCGCGTGCGGCGGCCTCGACCGCCGCTCGGACATCGGCGGGATGGCCCGCCGGCACGTGGTCGATGACCGCCTCGGTTGCCGGGTTCACGACGTCGATGGGTTCGTCCGATGCCGAAGCGGTCCAGGAGCCGCCGATGTACAGCTGACGCATGCCCCTCATCTTGACAGCCGGGTGGCAGACAAGGCGAGGGGTCTGGTCATGGGGATGAGCCTTTTTCCCCCTTACGACTCATCCCCACAGAGAAAATCCCCTATTTACCCCCGAAGGGGATAAATCACTCGAAGGTCGGCCGCTTCGTCCGGGAGCGCTTGATCTCGAAGAAGTCGTCGAACGCGGTGACCGCGAGGACGCCGTCCCAGAGCTTGCCCGCGTCCTCGCCACGGATGATCTTCGTGATGACGGGACCGAAGAAGGCGTTGGCGCCGACCCGGATGATCGGCGTGCCGACCTCCTGGCCGACGAGGCCGATGCCCTCCTCGTGGGAGGCGCGGATCGCGTCGTCGTACGCCTCGGAGTACATGGCGTCGGCGAGGTCGGCCTCGAGACCGACGTCGGTGAGCGCGCCCTCGATGACCTCGCGCAGCCGCTCGGGCTCCTTGCTCATGCCCTCGTTGTGCAGGCGGGTGCCGATGGCGGTGTAGAGGCGGCCGACGTACTCCTCGCCGTGCTTGTCGGCGGCGGCCCTGATGACCCGGACCGAGCCCATGCCCTTGGCGGCGCGCTCGAGGTAGTCGGCGGGGACGTCTTTGTCCTTGTTCAGGAAGTAGAGGGACATCTGTCGCCACCGCGGCTCGATGGGACGGACCTTCTCCACCTCGAGCAGCCACCGGGAGGTGATCCACGCGAAGGGACAGGCGGGGTCGAACCAGAGGTCCACGGGAATCTTCTCAGTCATGTAAGGCCCTAACCTTAAGTGGTTCTGAGCCTATTCCCATGCCAAAATACGGACAACCCCGACGAAGTGGTAAAAAGGAGCGCATCTTGGCAGGCAATCTGACCCGCGACGAAGCGCGCGAGCGCGCCCGTCTGCTGAAGGTCGAGTCGTACGACGTCGCCCTCGACCTGACGAAGGGAGACGAGCGCTTCGAGAGCATCACGACGGTCCGCTTCACCACCGCCACGCCGGGCGCGTCCACCTTCATCGACCTGCACGGCGCCGACGTCCACAAGGTCACGCTGAACGGCGACGACCTCGACGTGTCGGCCTACGACGCCGAGGCCGGACGCTTCCCGCTACCCTCGCTCGCCGCGTCCAACGAGCTGCGCGTGGAGGCTGCCTGCAGCTACATGCGCACCGGCGAGGGCCTGCACCGCTTCGTCGACCCGGTCGACCAGAAGGTCTACCTGCACACCCAGTTCGAGACGGCCGACGCCCACCGCATGTACGCCTGTTTCGACCAGCCCGACCTCAAGGCCACGTTCCAGCTCACGGCGGTGGCGCCGGACGACTGGGAGGTCGTCTCCAACGCCGCCGCCTCCGCCACCGAGGCCGCGGGCGCCGGCGCCAAGCGCTGGACGTTCCCGTCCACGGCGGTCATGTCGACGTACATCACCGCGCTCGTGGCGGGTCCGTACCACAAGGTGACCTCCGAGCACGACGGCATCCCGCTGGGCGTCTACTGCCGGGCCTCGCTGGCCGAGCACCTCGACGCCGACAACATCTTCGAGGTCACCCGGCAGGGGTTCGACTTCTTCCACAAGGTGTTCGGCGTCCGCTACCCGTTCGGCAAGTACGACCAGCTCTTCGTGCCCGAGTTCAACGCCGGCGCCATGGAGAACGCGGGCTGCGTGACGTTCCTCGAGGACTACGTCTTCCGCTCCCGCGTCACCGACGCGGTGGTCGAGCGGCGCGCCGAGACGATCCTGCACGAGATGGCCCACATGTGGTTCGGCGACCTCGTCACCATGCGCTGGTGGGACGACCTGTGGCTGAACGAGTCGTTCGCCACCTACATGTCCGTGCTCGCCCAGGCCGAGGCCACGCGCTGGGGCAAGGGAGCCTGGACGACGTTCGCCAACGTCGAGAAGGCCTGGGCCTACCGCCAGGACCAGCTGCCCTCCACCCACCCGATCGCCGCCGACATCCCCGACATGCAGGCGGTCGAGGTCAACTTCGACGGCATCACGTACGCCAAGGGCGCCTCGGTGCTCAAGCAGCTCGTGGCCTACGTCGGCCTCGACAACTTCCTGGCCGGCGTACGCGACTACTTCGGCGAGCACGCCTGGGGCAACACCGAGCTGAAGGACCTGCTCACCGCCCTCGAGCGCACCTCCGGCCGCGACCTTTCGTCCTGGTCGAAGGAGTGGCTCGAGACCGCCTGGGTCAACACGCTGCGCCCGTCGTTCGAGGTGGCCGACGGCCGCTTCACCTCGTTCGAGGTGCTGCAGGAGGCCCCGGCCGACTACCCGACGCTGCGCTCCCACCGGGTCGCCGTCGGCCTGTACTCGCTCGTCGACGGCGCGCTCACCCGTACCAAGAGGGTCGAGCTCGACGTGGTCGGCGCGCGGACGAAGGTGGCCGAGCTGGTCGGCGAGGAGCAGCCCGACCTGGTGCTGCTCAACGACGACGACCTGACCTACGCCAAGATCCGGCTGGACGAGAACTCGCTGCGCACGCTGGTCGACGGCGGCATCACGGCGTTCACCGACCCGCTGCCGCGGGCCCTGTGCTGGTCGGCGGCCTGGGACATGACGCGCGACGGCGAGATGTCCACGCGCGACTACGTCAAGCTCGTCATCTCCGGCGCCGGGTCGGTCAGCGACATCACGGTCCTGCAGGCGATCCTGCGCCAGGCCCGCCAGGCGGTGCAGCAGTACGCCGACCCGGCCTGGGTGCCCGAGGGCCAGGCGCTGCTGGCCGGTGAGCTGCGGGAGCTGTTCACCGCGGCCGAGCCCGGCTCCGACCACCAGCTGGCGTTCCTCCAGGCGTTCGCGCCGACGGCCACCTCCGACGAGGACCTCACGCTGCTGCAGGGCATCCTCGACGGCACCACCGCGCCGCAGGGCCTGACCGTCGACGCCGATCTGCGCTGGGCCCTGGTGCACGCGCTCGTCTCCGGCGGCAGGCTGGGCGAGGCCGACATCGCCGCCGAGCTCGAGCGCGACCCCACGGCGAAGGGCGAGCGCTCGGCCGCGATGTGCCGGGCGGCGATCCCGACGCCCGAGGCCAAGGCCGCGGCCTGGGAGTCGATCGTGGGCGGGAAGCTGGCCAACCACATCGCCCGCAACACGATCGCCGGCTTCCAGGACCCGCACCACGCCGAGCTGGCGGCGCCGTACCGCGAGAAGTACTTCTCCGAGGTGGGGCGCATCTACAAGGAGTGGACGTTCGACCAGGCCTCGACGTTCGCGGTCGGGTGCTTCCCCGCGCTGCTCATCGAGCAGGAGACGGTCGACGCCGCGCACGCCTTCGTCGCCGGTGACGACGTGCCGCAGGCGCTGCGCCGTCTCATCCTGGAGGGCGCCGACGGCGTCGCCCGCGCGCTGCGCAACCGCGAGCGGGACGCCGCCTCCGTCTGACGCTCACCTTTCGAAGGCCCCCGCCCGTGCGGGGGCCTTCGGCTTTCGTGGCGCAACACCGCTTTCGACACCGTTCGCCGCGCTTCGTCCGACGGGCCCGGCCTGCCGGGAATCCCCGTATCCACAGGCTGAGCCGACTTGCCCGTGCGGGCTGAGCCCCGGTGTTAGCCTCGAAACGTGCTAGGCGCGGGGACCATCCTCATCGATCGCTACGTGCTCGGAGACCGCCTCGGCGGCGGCGGCATGGGCGAGGTGTGGCGTGCCGACGACACGGTCCTCGGGCGCACGGTGGCGGTCAAGGTGCTCATGCCCGCGCTCACCGACGACGCCGCCTTCACCCGGCGCTTCAAGAACGAGGCCAGGGCCATGGCCACGCTCCGCCATCCAGGCGTGGTCGACGTCTACGACTACGGCACCTGCGAGATCGGGGGCCGCCCGGTCACCTTCCTCGTCATGGAGCACGTACGCGGCGAGTCGCTCGACCGCGTCCTGCGCCGCGGCCCGCTCGACGTCGCGACGACCATGCGCCTGGTCGCCGAGGTGGCCGACGCCCTGTCCGCCGCCCACGCGCAGGGCATCGTGCACCGCGACGTCAAACCGGCCAACCTCATGGTCCGGCCCGACGGGCACGTCGCGCTCACCGACTTCGGCATCGCCCACTCGGCCTCGGCCGCCAACCTGACGGCGACCGGCACGATGCTCTGCTCTGCCGGCTACTGCGCCCCCGAGATGGCCGCCTCCAGCGAGGTCACCCCCGCGGTCGACGTCTACGCCCTCGGGGTGGTGGCGTACGAGTGCCTGACCGGGCAGCTGCCGTACCAGGGCGACACTCCCGTACAGATCATCTTCAAGCATCTCAACGCCCCGGTCCCGCGACTGCCGGGCGACGTGCCGGGAGGGCCGCGCCAGGTGGTGGAGCGGGCGCTGGAGAAGACCCCGGCGACCCGCTGGCCGAGCGCCCCCGCGATGGCCGAGGCCGCGCGCCGTGCGCTGGCGGCGCCCGACGGCGCCGGCTCGCTCACGCACCACGTGCCTGCCGCACCGGGCGACCCGGGGCTCACCACGGTCGCGTCGGCTGAGCCGACCCTTCCCGCGCCGCGCCGGCGGCGGACGATGCGGGCGGCGCTGACCATGGCGGCGGCGGTGGCGGTGTCCGCGGCCGTGGCGGGATCCGTCTGGCTGCGGCCGGCCGAACCGACGACCGGCGCCGACGTCACGAACCCGCCGGCCGTCTCCGGCACCACCCGCGAGCCCTCGCCGACCGCGTCCGTCCCCGTCCGGCGGCAGTCGCCGCCGGCGGCCAAGCGCTCGTCCTCGCCCCGGGCCACCGAGGGCACGCCGACCCCGACGCCCACCGTGAGCGTGCCCGCCACTCCCCCGGTGACGACGACGCCGCAGCCCTCACCCACGACGTCCGAGCCCGCGCCCGATCCCGAGCCCACGCAGCAGCCCTCGCCCCCGCCGTCGCCCAACCCCGACGAGCCGACGGCCGAGCCCACCTCCGTCCCGCCGCAGAGTGAGCTCCAGTGCGTCCGTTCGCCCTGCCCGTGAACGGGCTCCCGCCGCGATGTCCGTGATCGCGCGCCGGTCGTGAGAAAGTCGTTCGATGGACTCCGCTCGTGACCTACTTGTGGCCCTCGCCCGCCGGTACGCCTTCTCCGACCTCGGTGCGCTGACGTCAGATGCCGAGGTGGCCGAGGTCTGCGAGTTCGGGCACCGGCTGCTCTCGCTCGACGCCGAGGACTTCGCGGCCGCGGCCAGGGTGGTCCCCGCCGACCTGCGCCGGCGCGCGCGGGCCTGCCACATGCCGCAGACCCCGCGCGAACAGCCGCGCGGCGCCCTCGAGTCACTGCGTCCCGCCTACGGGCTGCTGCTGGAGGTCATCGCCGCACGGTGGCACCGCCGCGAGCTGAGCCCCATGATCGCGGCGGTGCACATCGCCTCCGAATACCTGCCGCTGCTGGCGTTCGAGCCGTACCTCGGTCATGCCGGCGATCCGGCCCGCTGGCCCGAAGGGCTGAGCGCGACCGGGAGCAGGTTCGGGGTGATCGGCGACCGGGAGTGCGACCACACGAAGGCGGAGCAGTCGGCGACCAACCGGACGCTGCGGGTGTCGATCGAGCCCGGCGAGGGGTGGCGGGCGTACTTCGACCGGCAGCACAGCCAGGTGGCGGGGGCACTCGCCGTCTGCGTCGCCTCCTGCCGCAACCCGTGCACGGCCATGGACTGGATCAAGCCCGACGCCCGCTCCGACCTTCAGGCGGCGGCGCGGACGGCGCTGGCCTTCGCCGAGACGCCGCTCGTCCGGCTGCGGCACGCCGCGCCGGTGGGGCACGGGTTCGGGGTGCCGTCGCCGGAGGAGGTGCTGGAGGCGTGGGAGCGCAGCCGGGCGGCGCTCGCCAAGCATCCGATCGGCACGGCCGCGCTGGAGGACGACGGGTTCCCGCTGCCGGGGCTGGCGTCGCTGTTCTCGGCGGCGGCAGGCGCGGAGATCCGGCCGGCGACCCTGCTGCGCGGGGTCAGCGAGCACATCGTCCAGCTGCTGCGGCGCGGCTAGCGGCGGGCCGCCGCGTGTTCGCCGAGGTCGGCGATGCCGTACAGGAGGCCGCCGACGAGGTCGCCGGCGCCGAACGCCGTGGCCATCGACATGGCGGCCAGCCGGCAGGCGGCGTCGGTCAGCCTGCGCCGCGCGTTCTCCCCGGTGACGATCTCGAGGCCGCGGCCGTTGTGGTCGACGAACACCAGCACGGCGTCCGCGGCCTCCTCGCCCAGCGCGGCGTGCAGGCGTTCGGCGAAGTGCCGCCGCCCGTCTGCGGGCTCTCCGATGAACAACGCGAAGCGCAGCCCGCTGCGCCGCTCCGCGGTGAGCAGGGCCTGCCTGATGTCGTCGGCCTGGGCCGGGGTCAGTGGCCGCACGGTCGCCTCACCATTCCGCCGAGGCGCCGCCGGTGCGGCCCGGCTCGGCCGTCTCGGCGGCGGCCACCCAGTCGGTCGCGGACGTCTCGGCCCAGCGCGGCACCCGGTCGGTCAGCACCGGGTCGGACGTGCTCACGCCGCGCTCGCTCCGGCCGGGCCCGCCGATCCAGACGGGGCCGGAGCTGATGCGCCGTGGAGTGCCGCCCGGCATCAGGACGAGAAGGCTGATCAGGACGAACAACCCCATGGACGTCCCGATGAGCAGAAGCAGGGTCTGCGCTGCGCTGTTCACCACTCGACCGTAGACCGCGCGCGGGGAGCAGGCCAGATCCGCAACGGCCGGCGGACGTTCGCGCCGTTCATGATCGGGACGCCCTCCAGCGGTTAGGATCCCTGACGTGTCGGCACGTGCGGTCGTGCGCCGTCTCAGGGCTTCTCTAGAGAGGAAGAACTTTAGACATACCCCGAAAACGAGGGCGGAACACGATGAGCCCGGCCATAAAACTATGGACGCCGCAACACTAGGAATCGCTTTGATCTCCAAGCTACGGTGAGTGACGTGGACTCCGACAACCAGCGAGAAGACGGTCACACAGCGTCACCTATCTGGGTGAGCGACCGACCTGAGAGCGAGCAGACCGCCGCCGCCAAGCCCTCGGCGCCCACCTCCACGTACGCGCCGGTCGAACGGGCGTCCGTGTCCGGCCTGATGCAGCAGCCACGCTTCCGACGTCTGCGCAACCGCGCGATCATCGCCGTCGCCGCCGGCGTCGTGGTGGGGTTCCTCGCGGCCGACTGGCGCATCGGCGCGACCGCCGGGGTGTTCGCGGCCATCGCCGAGGCGATCTACCGTTCCCGCTCCAACTCCTCGGTTCCGGCGTGGCGGCGCGCCTCCGTGGCCGAGCGCCGTACCGAGGCGCAGCTGCGCAGCCTGGAGCGCAACGGCTACCGCACGCTGCACGCCAGGGCGATCCCGGGCAGCGAGGCCCAGATCGACCATCTCGTGGTGGGCCCGACGGGCGTGTACGCGGTCGACTCCGAGAAGTGGGACCGCCGTCTGCCCGTACGCGTGCAGATGGGCAAGAAGCTCTACCACGGCCCCTTCGACATGAAAACCCGGCTCACCGAGGCCATGTGGGAGGCGACGCAGGCGAGCGAGCTGATCAGCAAGGCGTTCGGCCGCGAGATCTCGGTCGTGCCCTCCTTGGCGATCTACGGTCCCGCGGTGCCGTGGAAGATCATGACCATTCGCGGCGTGGACGTCTACCAGGGCGACCGCGCACGCAAGTGGATCACCAAGCGCGAACGCGCGCTGACCGACAGCGAGATCAACCAGCTCTACGAGATCAGCGCCCAGGTCCTGCCCGCCCGCTACGGCGAGGACTGACCCTCGGGCCGCCCCCGCGTGACGGCGAGGACTGCCCCTCGGGGGCTGCCCGCGCACGTCACGGCGAGGGCTGATCCCGCTCCGGCCTGGTCGTCAGCGCGGCGCCGAAGGCGTCGGCGTGGGCGGCCAGGTCCTCGCTCGGTGGCAGCTCGCCCGGCAGCCGCGAATAGAGCACCGTGCCGAACCCGGCCACCCGCACCGCGCGGTCGATCAGGGCCTCGTGCTCGGGCCACGGCAGCGACGGTTGCGCGAGCACCAACGCGACACTGCCGTGCAGCGCCGACCACAGACCGAGCGCGATCTCGGTGGCGTCGCCCTCGAACACGCCCGTCCTCATGCACGCCTCGACGGCGTCCACCATGTAGCCGAACGCCTCGGCTGCGGCCGCGGGCGGCACCGCCTGCGCAGCTGACGGGCGCATCATCAGCACCCGGTACTGCACCGGATGATCGAGGGCGAAGCGCATGTACGCGCGTGCGCACCCGCCCAGCGCGAGGAACGGGTCGCCCTCCCTGCTCTGGCTGAAGATGCGCTGCAGCTCGCCCCACACGCGCATGCAGACCGCCTCGACCAGCGCCTCCTTGTCGGCGAAGTGCATGTAAACGGCGGGCGTGGACACTCCTGCCCTGGCGGCGACCGCCCGGATCGTCAGGGCGTCCTCCGTGCCCGACTCGGCCAGCAGGTCGTCCGCCGCCCGCAGGAGCTCCTCGCGCAGCATCGCTCCTTCGCCGCGCCTGGCCCGTACGCGTCTCGTGGTCACGCCGCCAAGGTTGACACCGTCAGGTTAACGGTGTCAATCTGAGCGCCGGATGGAAGGATGAGGCGCTAAATATGGGGACTTTTCGTGAGGCGACCGCTTTGGTGGCCCGGACGTACGGCACCTTCGGGGCCGAGCTCGACGCGCAGTGGAGCGTCGGCACCCGGCTGCACGGCGGCTACCTGCTGGCCGTCCTGGCCAAGGCCGTGTGCGAGAGCCCGGCCGGGGTCGAGCATCCGCACGTGACCTCGGTCAGCGCCTCGTTCGTCACTCCGCCCGAGCCCGGCGCGGCGGCCGTCTCGGTCGAGATCCTGCGGATCGGCAGGACCCTCGCTCAGGCCAGGGCCGTACTGACGCAGGAAGGCCGTACGTGCGTCGAGGCGCACGTCACGCTCGGCCGGCTGGACGACTCCGAGCCCTGGTGGTCGAATCACGAGCCGGTCGAGATCCCGCCGGAGCAGGAATGCGTCCCGGTCCCCGTCGATCCCCCGGGCATCGGCATGCCGGTGCCGCTGATGGGCGTCCTGGACGAGCACATCCACCCGGGGCACGTGGGCTTCACCGTCGGGCGACCGTCCAGGGAAGGCGTCGTCGCGACGTGGCAGCGACTGGCCGACGGCTCCGACTGGGACCCGCTGAGCCTCCTCGTCGCGCTCGACCCCGGGCCTTCCGTCTCGATCGCGCTGGGCCTGCGCGGGTGGGCGCCCACGATCCAGCTGACCGGGTACGTCCGCAGGCTGCCCGCCCCCGGGCCGATCCGGGTCCGGCTGTCGGCCACCGACATCGGCGGCGACCGCATGGACGAGACGGCCCACGTCTGGGACTCCAAGGGCCGCCTCGTCGCCCAGGCCACCCAGCTGGCCGCCGTCCGCCTGCCCACCGACCGATAGGGCTTCCAGACCCCCCGTCCAGGGGACGGGCACGGGACCTGGGTCCGCACACCCGGCCGGCAGCCCTCACGTCACCTGTCCGCGAACAAGCGCGGGGGCGGATTATCGCGCCCGCTGAGCGGACTATCGTGGAGGCAAGGTGCCGGCCCGGGCCGACCGTCGACATGGCGGTCCGAGGCCCATCGGATCTCCCTACCCCATGAGCTCCGGGCACGTACCGGCAACCGCCGTCCGAAACGTGGACGCGCGTCTCACTTGCCGGGCAGTGGTCGTACCATGTGAAGACTCGCTAGCGATGGGAGATGCCCAATGCCCGCCCTCAGGTCACGTACAGTCACCCACGGCAGGAACATGGCCGGTGCCCGGGCCCTGCTCCGGGCGACCGGCGTAGCCGGGAGCGACTTCGGCAAGCCGATCATCGCGGTGGCCAACAGCTTCACCCAGTTCGTCCCGGGTCACGTGCACCTGCGCGAGGTCGGCGACGTGGTGTCTGCGGCGATCCGCGAGGCGGGGGCGATCCCCCGCGAGTTCAACACGATCGCGGTCGACGACGGCATCGCCATGGGCCACGGCGGCATGCTCTACTCCCTGCCCTCGCGCGAGCTGATCGCCGACGCTGTCGAGTACATGGTCGAGGCCCACTGCGCCGACGCCCTGATCTGCGTGTCCAACTGCGACAAGATCACGCCAGGCATGCTGCTCGCGGCGTTCCGGCTGAACATCCCGACGATCTTCGTCTCCGGCGGCCCCATGGAGGCCGGCAAGACGCCCGGCAAGAAGCTCGACCTCATCGACCCGATGATCGCCTCCGCCGACGACTCGGTCTCCGACGCCGAGTTGCTGGAGATGGAGGAGAGCGCCTGCCCGACCTGCGGCTCCTGCTCGGGCATGTTCACCGCCAACTCGATGAACTGCCTCGCCGAGGCCATCGGCCTGGCGCTGCCCGGCAACGGCACGATCCTCGCCACCCACAAGGCCCGCAAGACGCTGTTCGAGGACGCCGGCCGCCAGCTCGTCGAGATCACCCGCCGCTACTACGAGGACGGCGACGAGTCGGTGCTGCCGCGCTCGATCGCGACCCGCGATGCGTTCGAGAACGCGATGGCGCTCGACGTCGCGATGGGCGGCTCGACCAACACGATCCTGCACATCCTGGCCGCCGCCCGCGAGGCGCGCGTCGACTTCGGGCTCAAGGAGATCAACGAGATCTCGCAGCGGGTGGCTTGCCTGTGCAAGGTCGCTCCCGCGACGAACAAGTACCACGTCGAGGACGTCCACCGCGCCGGCGGCATCCCGGCCATCCTGGGCGAGCTCGACCGCGCGGGGCTGCTGCACCGCGACACGCACACGGTCAACGGCGGCACGCTCGGCGACCTGCTGGCCTCCTGGGACGTCCGCTCCCCGTCGGTGCTGCCCGAGGCCGTAGAGCTGTGGCACGCCGCGCCCGGCAACGTCCGTACGGTGAAGGCCTACTCGCAGGACAACCGCTGGGACACCCTCGACCTCGACCGCGAGGCGGGCTGCATCCGCGACATCGAACACGCCTACACCGCCGACGGCGGCCTCGCGGTCCTGTACGGCAACATCTCGCGCGACGGCGCGGTGGTGAAGACGGCCGGTGTCGACGAGTCGATCTGGAAGTTCAGCGGGCCCGCGGTGGTGTTCGAGTCGCAGGAGCAGGCGGTCGAGGGCATCCTCGGCGGGCGCGTCAAGGCGGGCGACGTCGTTGTCATCCGCTACGAGGGCCCGAAGGGCGGCCCCGGCATGCAGGAGATGCTCTACCCGACGTCGTTCCTCAAGGGCAAGGGCCTCGGCAAGGTGTGCGCCCTCGTCACCGACGGACGCTTCTCCGGCGGCACCTCCGGCCTGTCGATCGGCCACGCCTCGCCCGAGGCCGCAGAGGGCGGCACGATTGCGCTGGTCGAGGACGGCGACATCATCGACATCGACATCCCGAACCGGTCGATGGAGCTGCGGGTGCCCGAGGCCGAGCTGGCCGCGCGGCGCGAGCGGATCCTCACCGAGCTGGGCGGATACCGTCCGCGCGACCGCAACCGGCCGGTGAGCGTGGCGCTGCAGGCCTACGCCGCGATGACGACGTCGGCCTCGACGGGCGCCTCCCGCGACCTGTCGCAGCTGTCCCGCTGATCTTCGTCCCGTACGGCAGGCGACTGGGGTTCCCGCCTGCCGTACGGGCTTCGCGCGGCTCTTGATCGTCCGCACATCGCTTCCGAAGAATGACGGCCGATGGCTGGGTTCCCGCCTGCCGTACGGGCTTTGCTCCGCCCCTTGATCGTCCGCACACGTTTTCGAAAAATGTCGGTCGGCCTGGGTAAAGTTTGGGTATGACGACAGTCGTGAAGCACGACACTCGCCCGCTGACGACCGCCGAGATCGCCGCCCTCGCCCTCTCCCTCGCCCACCTCGGAACCGGCCCCCAGGCCGCCACCGCGAGACGCGGCCTGCAGCACGCGCTCCAGCATCTGGAACTCGACGACGACGTCATCGCCGCCACCCTCACGACCCTCACCGAGCCGCTGCCCACCGACGTCGCCTCCCGGGCGCGGCTCATCGCCGACGCCATCACCAGCCGGCTCATGATCCGGCTCCACTACCGCGACGCCTCAGGCGCGGTCACCGCGCGCGACGTCGAGCCGGTGACCTGCCTGGTCCACCGCGAATACTGGTACCTCGTGGGCGTGTGCCGCATGCGCCGGGCGATCCGGGCGTTCCGGTTCGACCGGATCATCGCGGTCGAGCCGACGCTCATGCCGTCCCGTCCACATCTAGCCGACCGGTTCCTGCCGTTCCAGCGGCGCAAGCGCCGCACGACCGCGGCGGCGTAAGGCCGATCTGGCCGAGCTTTGACCGGAGGTGACCCCGGCCGTTGGTGCGGCGGCTGGCAGGCTCCCGCACATGCGCGTCCGGGAGCTCACGCTGATCGCCGCCCTGCTGGTCGTGTTGCCCGGCTGTGCCGGGCCGCCGGGCTCGACGGCGCGCCCGCGGCCCTCCTCCGCGCACGGCGCGCTGCCCACGTCCCAGCAGCGCGCGCACGGCGCGCTGCCCGCGTCCCAGCAGCGCGCGCTCGACCGGGCGCTCGGCCGCTACCTGCGCCACCGCCCCGGCCGGGCGGCCCTGGCCCTGTACGACCGCACCACCGGCATCAGGTACGCCTTCCACGAGCGGGCGCCGTTCATGCTGGCGAGCGTGGCGAAGGTCGACATCCTGCTGGCGTTCCTGCTGGACAGACGCGGCAAGCGGCTCACCGGTCGTGAGCGGCGGCTGGCCTCGCGGATGATCCGCTACAGCGACAACGGTTCCGCGCGTGACCTGTACGAGGCGATCGGCGGGCGCAAGGGGCTGGCGCTGGCCCTGCGGCGGCTGGGCGTGCGCCGTACCCGGCCGGGTCCCGGCACGTCCTGGGGGTGGACCATGAGCCTGCCGTCCGACCAGGTGACGGTGCTGGAGCGGCTCACCGACCCGTGGGGTCCGCTGCCGCCCCGCGACCGGCGCTACGCGCTGGGGCTCATGTCGTCGGTCGTGCCGTCACAGGCGTGGGGTGTCGGCAACGCCGTACGGGCGGGTGAGGTGGCGGTCAAGAACGGGTGGCTGCCCACCGCGATGCACGACGGGCGCTGGACCGTCAACAGCGTGGGGCGGGTCGAGGTGCGCGGGCACCAACTCCTGGTCGCCGTCCTGTCGGAACGCAGCCCCGACATGCGCACGGGCGTCGACACCGTCGGCCGGCTCGCCCGGCTGGCGGTGCGGTCGCTGGCCCAGGAGAAGATCGTCGACGTGGGCGTACGGCGCGCGGTGTCCCGCCGCCTCGTCGCCCCCCAAGCCTTCCCACCCCCTTGGACCCGCCTTGGCCCCACCCCACGTCCGGCCGCCCCAACGGACGGACGTGTCTTCTACGCCGCAGCCGGGGCCCCTGGCGGAGGAGCCTTTCCCACCACCGCGATGGGCGTTCCTTAGGGAGAGGGCGGCGCCTTTTCAGGTGGGTGGAGCCGTCTCAGGGAGGCACAGACACCTCGCAAGAGGGGGCAGTGGCACCTCGCAAGGGTGAGTGAGGCCCCTTTCAGAGGTCGGCGCAGCCCCAGGACAAGGGACAGAAACACCCTTCGGGGGTGGGCGAAGGCACCCCTGCCAGCGGGGATCGCCGCGGTGGTCACCGGAACTGGTCGCCGGAGCCGCGCGACGTCGGCCAGAGGCCGCCCAAGAAGCGGGCGCAGGCCGGGGTGTCCGCCGACGAGGAGCGGGCAGGCCGGGTAGCCGCCCGACGAGGAGCGGGCAGGCCGGGTAGCCGCCCGACAAGAAGCAGGCAGGCCGGGTAGCCGCCGCCAGCGGCTGGCGGAACCGTCACGAGGGCGGCCACCGCATGTGGCTCATCGTCACCGGCCTCCTCGGCATCCTGCCTCGGGGCGGGTTGGAGCCGTCTCTCAGGGACTCTGGAGGCACCTTGCGAGGGAGGGCAGAGGCACCTTGCGGAGGGCAGAGGCGCCTTTCAAGGTGCGCCGAGGCAGATCAGAAAGGGCGAGGCGGTTCCGCTGGTCGCCGGCCAGCTCTCCCACCATCGTGGCGTAACGGCGAACACCACCGGCCAAGGCCGTTGACGCGCCCTTTCAGGACGCTGGTGGCGTCTCGCGCTTTCAGGAGACTGACGGCGTCTCCCGGGTGGTCAGGAGCGCGGCAACCTGGGGGTCAGGAGGCGCAGCAGCCGCCGCCGCAGCAGCCGCCCCCTGCACGCGGGGCTGCGGCGCTGCCCGTCATGGACACGGTGGACAGCAGCTTCACCGTGTCGTCGTGCCCCTCCGGGCAGGGCGCCGGGTCGTCGGAGGACGACATGGGGCGAGAAACCTCGAACGTCGAGCCGCACGCGCGGCAGCGGAAGTCGTAACGCGGCATGCCACCAGGGTAACCGCACCCCCATCACAGACAACACCGCCCCGACACGCACGCCGTTCCCACCCGCTGACCAAAGGTCGCCTCTTGCACCGCACCTGCCGTTCGCTCTGCTGGCCGTGCGGTGTTGAGGTCGCCCGGGCCGCGGGCGTGGGCTCGGCGGCCCTGCACCGCCACTTCCCGTCACGCTGGTCGCTGCTGCAGGCGGTCCTCACGGACCGCGTCCACGCCCTGTGCGACCGCGCCGAGGAGCTGCGCGCCGTTCCTGACCCCTCGAGTCGCTGAGCACCTGGCTCCGGGAGGTCGCGGCGTACTCGACGACGACCCGTGGCCTGGCGGCGTCGATCCTGCGCACACCGCCGGAAGCGAGCGAGGGCCGCAGCACGATGCTCACCGCGGCGGGCGAGCCCTGCGTCGTCGGGCGGTGGACGTCGGCGCGGTGCGCCCGGACGTGGCCATGGCCGACCTGCTGACCCTCGTCAACGCGATCTCCCTGGCCGCGCAGGACACGGGCGCGGACGAGGCGGAGCGCCTGATCACCCTCGCCCTGGAGGGCATCCGCCCGCGCACGGCGGCACCGGCCCGACCGCCGGGCTGTATCCCGCACTCCGCGTGCCCTCGGACACGCCCTACTCCGTGCCGCCCTCAGGCCGTACTTTCGCGGTCGCGTGGCCGGGGATTGGTGTAGGTGAGGTGGGTGTAGTCGGTGACGGGGCGGTAGCCGATGGATTGGTAGATGGCGTTGCTGGTGGGGTTGTTCAGGTCGGTGAAGAGGACTATCCGGGCGTGGTGGTGGTCAACGCCGTATTGGCTGGCGTACGCGGTTACTGCGGCGCCGTAACCTCGGCGGCGGCGGGACGGGGGGGTGTAGACGGGGCCGATGCGGCAGACGCCACCGCAGGGCGCGGAGAGGGCGGCCAACGAGACCGGGGCGCCGTCGTCCTCCCAGATGAAGAGCTCGCGGGCGGCCAAGCGGCGGGCGACGCGTTCGACGACGTCGCCGCTGTCGCCGCGGTCCACCTCCAGGCCGAAGGCGTGGTACCAGCTGACCAGCAGCGGGAAGTCACCGGGGACGGCCGCCCGTCCCCGGCCAGGCACGTCGGGGACGGCGAGCTCCTCCAGGAGGTAGAGCCGTTCGGAGACCGTCCTCGACGGCGGCCCGAGCAGGCGGACGACCTCGGCGGCGACCTCCGGCGGGCCCACGGCCGAAGGAAGGTCACCGTCGAGCGCCTCCACGAGAGGGGCCACCGCCTCCACCGGCACGGCGAACAGCCCCACAGGATGCGGCGGCGTACGGAAGACCGCCCCGCGGAGCTCCCCGCCGGACGTCCACCATCCGAGGAGCGGGTCCTTCACCGGAAGACCGGCCCGCAGGTCGGCGAGGACGGTGAGCGGGACGGTGTTGCGCACGGGGTCGCCGAGCAGAAAGGGCTCGGCGACCGCCGCGTATTCTTCGACGACAGAGGTGAAGGCCCACATGCCTGCTCATGCTGTCAGGCACGTGGGCCCGCACTCAAACGGTCAGGCCGCGGCCTCGAGGTAGGGGGCCCATTGCGGGTCACCGATGAGCGAGGCCCCGATGAGCCGCCAGTGGGCTCCCCGTGGCACTGCCGGGCTGACGAGCAGCGTCCACCCGAGCTCTTCGAGGTACTTGTCGGCCTTGCGGTGGTTGCAGGAGACGCACGAGGCCACGCAGTTCTCCCACGTGTGGGGGCCTCCCCTGGATCGTGGGATGACGTGGTCGATCGTCTCGGCCTTCTGCCCGCAGTAGGCGCAACGGTAGTCGTCGCGCCGCATGAGGGCGGCCCTGGTCAACGGGATACGGGATCGGTAGGGGATGCGGACGTATCTGCGGAGCCTGATCACCGAAGGCACGTCGAGCGTGCGGCTCGCGGAGCGCAGGACGGCGCCCCGCCCGTCGCGGTGGACGACATCGGCCTTCTCCCGCAGCACCAGCACGATGGCCCGGTGGAGCGAGAGGGTGGTCAGCGGCTCGTAGGTGGCATTGAGCAGCAGGACTTGGCGCATCATCGGGCCGCCCCCTGCCGCGCAGGTATCAAAGGGGACATGCAGTGGCATGTCCCGGCTGTCGGCCCCTCCTGGGGCACTCGTGCTTCCGTCACATGGACCTCCGCCGGACGGTCCAGCGGATGGTCACCACGGCACCGTCCTGTCACCAAGTTTGGCGCTTGCACCGTGGTCCCCGCCACCCCAAATAGCTCACACCGGGATGACTGGAGGGACGCACGGTACGTTTTATGCCCCCTCTACCAGCGCTTTACGCATCCCCGTTGGCATAGGGTTCCAGCATGACGCGAGAGCCGTACCCGAGCGCACGACGCGAAAACATCACTGATGTCCTGCATGACACTTCTGTTCCCGACCCGTACCGGTGGCTCGAGGACGCCGACAGCCCCGACACCAAGGGATGGCTGCTCGCGCAGGCCGAGTTGTACGCCGAGCGGCGGGGCACGCAGCGCTTCAAGAGCCGCATCGCCGAGCTGCTGCGTTCGGGGGCCGTGGGTGTCCCGACCTGGCGCGGCGGGCGTTACTTCTACTCCCGTCGCACGCCCGACCAGGAGCACGCCGTCTACTACGTGGTCGAGCCCGACGGCACGGAGCGGGCGCTGATCGACCCGATGGCCATCGACCCGTCCGGTGTGACCACGCTCGACGCGGTGCAGCCCGACAAGGAGGGCCGCCTGCTGGCCTACCAGATCTCGGTGGGCGGCGACGAGGAGTCGATCCTCTACATCGTGGACGTCGCCACCGGGGTGCGGGTCGAGGGGCCGATCGACCGCTGCCGCTACTCCCCCGTCGCCTGGCTGCCCGGCGGCGAGGCGTTCTACTACGTCCGCAGGCTGCCGAGCACCGAGGTGCCCGAGAACGAGACGCAGTTCCACCGCCGCGTCTACCTGCACCGCGTCGGCACCTCGACCGAGGACGACGTGATGATCTTCGGCGCGGGCCTGAAGATGACCAACTACTACGGCGTCTCCGTCTCGCGTGACGGCCACTGGCTGCAGGTGTCGGCGCACGAGGGCACCGCGCCGCGCAACGACCTGTGGGTCGCCGACCTGACCGCGTCGCCGATCGACCGTCCTGACCTGCGCGTCGTGCAGGAGGGCGTGGACGCGCAGACCGGGCTGGTGTTCGGGCGCGACGGCCGCCTCTACGTGCACACCGACCGTGAGTCGCCGAGGGGCAGGGTGTGCGTCACCGACCCGGCGACGCCCGGGTTCGAGGCGTGGCGCGACCTGATCCCGGAGGACCCCGAGGCGGTGCTGTCCGACTTCGCGATCCTCGACGACCTGGAGCGCCCGGTCATGCTGGTGGGCTGGACCCGCCACGCGATCAGCGAGATCACCGTCCACGACCTCGAGAGCGGCGAGCGCCTCGGCGAGGTGCCGACGCCCGGGCTCGGCTCGATCGGCGGCATCGCGGAGCGTCCCGAGGGCGGGCACGAGGCGTGGTTCAGCTACACCGACAACACCACGCCGCCCACGATCCAGCGTTACGACGCCCGCACGGGCGAGACCACGCTCTGGGCTGCCTCGCCCGGCGCCGTCGAGGTGCCGGAGGTGCGCACCGAGCAGGTGGTCTACCGGTCCAAGGACGGCACCGACGTCCGGATGCTGATCATCTCTCCGGTCGGCGAGACCACCGGCCCGCGCCCGACCATCCTGTACGGGTACGGCGGTTTCGGCCTGTCCATGACGCCGGGCTACTCCGCGTCGATCCTGGCCTGGGTCGAGGCGGGCGGCGTCTACGCCATCGCCAACCTGCGCGGCGGCGGCGAGGAGGGCGAGGAGTGGCACCGCGCCGGCATGCTCGCCCACAAGCAGAACGTGTTCGACGACTTCCACTCTGCCGCCGAGCACCTCATCGCCACCGGGATCACCACGCCGCAGCAGCTCGGCATCTCGGGCGGCTCCAACGGCGGCCTGCTGGTGGGCGCCGCGCTGACGCAGCGCCCCGACCTGTACGCCGCCGTGGTCTGCTCCGCGCCGTTGCTCGACATGATCCGGTACGAGAAGTTCGGCCTCGGCGCCACCTGGAACGTCGAGTACGGTTCGGCCGACGACCCCGAGCAGTTCGGCTGGCTCCGGGGCTACTCGCCGTACCACCACGTCAAGGAGTCTGTGGCCTACCCGGCGACGCTGTTCACCACGTTCCAGTCCGACACGCGGGTGCACCCGCTGCACGCGTGGAAGATGTGCGCGGCGCTGCAGCACGCCTCCACCTCCGACCGGCCGGTGCTGCTGCGCAACGAGGCCGAGGTCGGGCACGGAGCGCGGGCGGTGAGCCGTACGGCGGAGCTGTCGGCCGACCAGCTGACGTTCCTGGCCGAGCACACCGGGCTGTAGATCATGGGCGCGCTGGGTCCGGTCCTGCTGGAGGCCGCCCCCAGCGCTGCCCTGCGGCCGTACGTGACACGGCTGTACGCGTTCCGCGAGCACTACGCCGTTCCGGTGACGCGGTCGGAGCCGGCCTTCGCCGGGGTGGTGCTCGTGCTGGCGTTCGGCGCGTCGATGGAGGCCGGCGGGCGGCGGGTGACGGCGTTCACGAGCGGGCTCGGCGACCGGTTCACGGTCACGCGGACGGCGGGGCCGCTCGAGGGCGTGGAGGTGCTGCTCACGCCGTTCGGCGCGCGGCGGCTGTACGGCGTCCCGATGCGGCACCTGACCAACGAGGTGCTGCCGGCCGGCGACCTGCTCGGGCCGGCGGACGAGCTCGTCGAACGGCTGGCCGGCACGTCGTCGTGGCGGCACAGGCTCGCGTTGACCGACAGGCTGCTCCGCGAGCGCCTCGCCGCGGCTCCCGAGCTGCGTCCCGAGGTGCCGTGGGCGTGGGCGCGCCTGCTGGAGTCGGGCGGGCGGGTGAGCGCGTCCGCGCTGGCCGCGGAGCTGGGCTGGAGCCACCGTCATCTCGTGGCGCGCTTCCACGACCAGGTCGGGCTGCCGCCGAAGACGGCGGCCCGCGTCATCAGGTTCGGGCGAGCCCGGCGGCTGCTCAGCTCGGGTGCGCCGATCGCTGGGGTGGCCGCCGCCTGCGGCTTCTACGACCAGGCGCACATGAACCGGGAGTTCCGGGCGCTCGGCGACACGACCCCTGGTCAGATTCGTCCAAGACCGGGGGGCTCGGGCGGGGCATCCTGAGGTCATGCGCACCGTTTACGCACTCGCCCGCTATCACGACTGCCAGGCCGCACTCGACTTCCTCACCGCCGCGTTCGGGTTCGGCGTCCAGGAGACGTCGAAGGACGACCAGGGCGCCGTCAACCACGCCGAGCTGCTCGTCGGCGACGACATGATCATGATCGGACGGGGTACGCCGGGCGGCCCCGGCATCTACGTCGCCGTCGACGACGTCGACGCCCACCACGACCGCGCGAAGGCCGCCGGCGCGGTCATCACCATGGAGCTCACGGACCAGCCGTACGGCTCCCGCGAGTACGCCTGCAAGGACCCGCAGGGCAACCCGTGGTTCTTCGGCACCTACCGCCCGTGACGGGCAGCGACCTGGGGGCACCGCGGACGCGGCAGCTCGTACGGCGTCCGCGGTAGCGAGAAGCCCCCGCCCCCAGCAGGATGGCCGGCGACGGGTTCGGCCGACATAGTTCGAGGCGTCCCGTCGTAGGAAGTCGAGGAGCGCCTCATGTCCGTCCTGCTTGCGCTGGCCACGCCGATCTGCACCACGCCCGGGGAATGCGCCGGCCAGGGCGTCGACACCTTCCTCGGCACCCCTGCGCGCGTCTGGGCCAGTGTGGCCGCGCTGGTGGCGTTGAGCGCGGTGGTCGTCGGCCGGCAGGCGCTGCGGTCCGGCCGTCGCACCGGCGTCGGCGGGCGGAAGGGGGCCGTCGCGGCCCTGGCCGGCGGCCTGGTCGCGGCGGTCAACGGCGCGGCGAACCTGGCCGTCGCCGACGGTGGTCTCGGCACCGGCAACGGGGTGTTCGGCGGCGCCGTGGCCCTGGTGCTCGGGCTGGTCGGCGCGGTCGTCGGCGGGGTGGGCCTGGCCCGCTCCCGCCGCACCGGGCCGACCGTCCGACCGCCGACGACCGCCTGAGGCGCGCGCGGAAGGAAGCCTCGCCGTACGGGGGCGGCGTCGAGGTCAGCGGGGGAAGACGACCGTCTTGTGGCCGTCGAGCAGGACGCGCTGCTCGGTGTGCCACCTGACCGCGCGGGCCAGGGCCACGCACTCGACGTCGCGCCCCATCGCCACGAGGTCGTCGGGCGAGTGGCTGTGGTCGACCCGGGCCACCTCCTGCTCGATGATCGGCCCCTCGTCGAGGTCGGACGTCACGTAGTGGGCCGTCGCGCCGATGAGCTTGACGCCGCGGGCGTGAGCCTGGTGGTACGGCTTGGCGCCCTTGAACGACGGCAGGAACGAGTGGTGGATGTTGATCGCCCGCCCCTCCAGCTTCGCGCAGAGGTCCTCCGACAGCACCTGCATGTAGCGCGCCAGCACCACGAGGTCGGCCCGGTAGTGGTCGACCAGCGCCAGCACCTCGGCCTCCTGCCTGGGCTTGGTCTCCTGCGTGACCGGCAGGTGGTGGTAGTCGATGCCGTACGACTGCGTGAGCGGACGCAGGTCGGGGTGGTTGGAGACGACGGCGACGATCTCGATGTCGAGTGCCTTGGAGCGGACGCGGTAGAGCAGGTCGTTCAGGCAGTGGCCGAACTTGCTCACCATGATCAGCACGCGCGGCTTGCGCGCCACGTCGCGCAGCGTGAACTCCATGTCGAACTCGGGCGCGAGCGCCGCCAGAGCGGCGTTGAAGTCGTCCTCGCCGGGCGGGCCGGAGAACTGCACGCGCATGAAGAAGCGGCCGCCCACCTGGTCGCCGAACTGCTCGCTCTCGGTGATGTTGCAGCCGCGCCCGGCCAGCAGGCCCGAGACGGCGGCCACCACGCCGGGGCGGTCGGGGCAGGACAGCGTCAGGATGTACTCGGCGGAGCCGGCCATGGCATTCACTCTCGCGGGTGTGGGACGTTCGGGGGCTCTCGCGGCCGGATCCTGGGGGACTCGCGGGGCGGGCGCCTGCGGTCGAGCGTACCGGGGCGCGCACCGCACGGGGGACGCGGCACCCCCGGATTCTTCCTCCGATCCGGGGTAGTCGATCAGCCTGGACATCGGCTCTCGGTGAGGGGAGGGTCCGACCGCCAGGGGCCGCGGGAGCGAGCCCCGCCTTCCGAAGGCGGAACGGGATGGGGCACGTGTCGTTGGACGTCGTCGTGCTGGCCGTGATCGCGGGCCTGTTCGCCGTCGTGTCAGGGATGAACGACGGCGGGGCTCTGCTCGCGACGGGGGTCAAGCTGCCCACGATCCGCCCGGTCACGGGGATCGCCGTGCTCGTGGTGCTGGTGGCGGCGATGCCGCTGGTCACCGACAAGGTGGCGTTGACGTTCGTGACCCGGCTCGCGTCGTTCGAGGCGCCGGGCGGCCGGACCGCGATGGCCGTCGCGGTCGTCGCCGCGCTGGTCGTGGTGACGGTGCTCAGCATGACCGGGCGGCCGACCAGCCTCACCCTGGCCGTCGTCGGCGGCATGACGGGCGCCGGGATGGGGTGGGGGCTGCCGGTCTCGTACCGGTCGGTGGCGCAGGTGCTGGCGTTCGGGGTCGCGGCGCCGATCGTGGGCGGGCTGCTGGGCTGGGGCGCCATCCGGCTGCTGACGGCCACGACGACGGCCGCGGGGCTGTGGCGTCCGCACTGGGCGGGCTTCCTGCTGCAGGGCGTCGCGTACGCGGTGAACGACGCGCAGAAGATGCTGGCGATTTTCATGGTGGCACTGGGATTCACGGAGGCGCGGCCTGCGTTCACGACGCTCGCGGCCGTGCTGTTCGGGCTCGGCGCGATGTACGGGCTGCCGAGAGCGGGCCGGCTGCTGGACCGGGAGCTCATCGCGTCCAGGCCGCCGCACGGCGTGGCGGCGGAGTGGTCGGCGGCGGGGGCCGTGCTCGGCTGCACGGCCGCCGGCATGCCGGTGAGCATGAGCCAGACCATCGCGGGCGGCCTCATCGGCGCGGGCGTGGGTTACGCCAGCGGCAAGGTCCGCTGGTACGCCGCCACCCGCATCGCCGCGGCCTGGCTGCTGACGTTGCCGGGCAGCGCGTTGCTGGGGTGGTGTCTCGCCCTGCTGGTGAAGGGACTGGCGGGCCTGGACGTGACGTGAGCGCGGGAGCGCCACGGGAGGGAGGGGCATGAAGAGGCTGCGCCGCATCCGCGACCTGATGGCCGGCCGCATGGACCGCTCGCTCACCGACGCCCTGCTCGGACAGCTGAAGGCCACCAAGGACGGCGCCTGGCTCGCCGCCGCCATGATCAGCGGCGAGGTGGGCAGGACGGACGCGCACGAGAGGATGCGCTCGATCGAGCACGCCGGCGACCGGGAACGCAGCCGTCTCGTCGAGGGGCTGCGGAACGCCCTCGTGACGCCCATCGACCGCGAGGACCTCTTCCGCCTCTCGCGCTCGATCGACGACGTGCTGGATTCGCTGCGCGACTTCGTCCGCGAGTCGTACCTGTACCGGGTGCCCGACCAGACCCGCTTCTCCCCCATGGTGGACCAGGCCATCGCGGGCATCGAGGCGCTGGAGGGCGCCGTCCGCGACCTCGGCTCGCATCCGTCGGTGCTGGTCCCGCGCGCGCGGGCGGCCAAGAAGGTGGGGGCGGGGATCCGCAGGATGTACCAGTACGAGGTCGCGCGGATCTACTCCGGGGAGATCACGGCGGAGGCCATGAAGGAACGCGAGCTCGTACGCCGCCTCGAGATCGTCGGAAAGGCGATCGGCGACGCGGCGGACGCGATCGCCGACGGCGCGATGAAACGCTGACGGCCTTCTTGATCTCCCCGCGGTTGGTTGCCCGGCGCCGCACCGTCGCGCTGCAATGAGGGTATGAGGCGCGGCACACCGGCCGGCCGCGTGAGCGCGCCGCGTGACCCGGCGCTGTGGGAGGGGTTCCTGGAGCGGGTGTTCGCGCACGCCAGGCTCCGTACGCTGCTGGAGGGCGAGTGGCGACCGCGCGACCTGGTGGCCTTCCACGCGCGGCACAAGATGCAGTTGCTCGCGCACGACCCGGAGCTCTACCGCGCGGCCGGTCGCATGGTGGCCGCCGCCGGCGTCCGGCCGCGCGAGCGGGTGGCGGCGGAGTACGCGGAGGTGTTCCGGCGCGCGCTCGCCGCGGAGGTCACCGTCGGCAAGAACGTCAACGCGCTGCAGCACTGCCTCGGCATGCTGCGGCTGGAACCCTCCCCCAGGGACGACGTGCTGCGGGCCATCGACGCCTACGCGGCTGGTCGGGTTTCGCTCCGCGAGGCCACCGCGCTGCTGCGCCGGCACGCCGCCGGGGAGTCGCGCCGGTACGTGCGCGACCAGACGTTCCTGTCGCCCTTCCCCTACGGCCTGCTCGACGACGTCGCCTTCGACCGGCGGTGACGCGTTACGCCAGCTCGGCGGCCGTCACCCCCATCAGGCCGCGCAGCACCTCTCCTGCGACCTTGTCGTGCTCGTCCTCCACCGGCAGCCCGGTGCTTACCCGGCTCCGGTACGCCTCGCGTTCGCCCAGGTCGGTGTAGGGCAGCGCGGTCATCGCGACGACGACGGTGACTCTGGTGCCGCCGCGCGGCAGCAGCGCCACCGCGTGCGTGCGCAGGGTGGTCTCGTCGGGGGCGCCGTACCAGCCGCATTTGACGGCCGCCTCCGGTGAGCGGGTCGCCTCGCGGGCGCCGAACGTCTGCGAGTCGGGCACCTGCCGCATCCAGCCGAGGATCTCGCCCGCCACGGGGTCGCCCGCGGCGGCGGCCTGCCCGAACACCGCGTAGGCCGCCGCCACCTCGGCGGCGGTGACCTCGACGGAGCCGAACCTGGAGGGGTCGCCGTTGGGCAGCGTCCAGTGCACGCCGGTGCGTTCGCCGATGTCGCGCAGGATGACGCGGGGGCCGACGCCGAGCCACAGGCCGAGCGTGTCGGTGTTGGAGGACATCACGACGGCGGGCTCGGCGTACGCGCGCCAGCGCTCCTCGGGCGTCCTCGGCGCGCTCACCCAGGCGTACAGGGGCTTGAGCAGGGACGCGCAGCGCAGGCGGGTCAGGCCGGAGGTGATGCTCACCTGACGGGCCGGCGGCCCGCTGTAACCGCGGCTGATGCCGGCCGCCTGGACACTTGCGCTGTGATCGAGCTTCCCGATCAGATCATTGAACCCCACGCACCCCACCGTAGTGCCCGTGACAACCGCCGATCTGACGGTCACCGACTTCCCGGACGGGGAGACCTGAGCGTCGCCGAGTCTGCCGACGGGGAGGGGCAGGGCGGCCTGCTTCACAGGCCTCTTGTCAGGGCGCAGGCGAGGGCGGCTGGGAGGAGGGCCAGGACGGCGGTCAGGGCTGCGATGCGCCGGCGTCGGGGCGCACGTCGGTCCGTGAGGAAGGCCGCCAGCGCACCGGCTGACGCGAAGGCCGCGCTCACTGCGGCGGCGGTTGCCAGAGGGGAGGGCCAGGACGGCAGGGACTCGCCGGCGAGCCGGATGACCACGAGCGTCCCGGCCGCTGTGAGCGCCACCCGACGGCCTGGGCGTACGCCCACCCGTTCGAGCGCGTACGCCGACCCCGCCACCAGCGCCACGCTGAGCACGACCACCAGCCCGACGGCCGGCACGAGGCAGCCCCAGTCGGCGCAGCCGACACCGGCCCAGGCCAGCCGCACGGTCAGCCACCACCACAACCCGAGCACGGCGCACACCACCGACGCCCGCGCCCATCGCCCACTCATGACGCCCGCGCCCATCGCCCACTCATGGGGCCAATGATCCCATCAGGCTGTCCGGGCCCGCCGCTCGTCCTGCTCGGCTTCCTCGATCCGGCCCAGGTCGCGCAGGGCCACGGCGCGGTTGGCGTACAGGTCGGGGTCGGGCTGCAGCTCGACGGCTCGCGTCAGGTCCGCGACCGCGCCCGCCGGGTCCCCGGCGGCGTACCGGAGCACGCCCCGGTTGCCCCAGGCGGCGGCGAGCTCCGGAGCCCGCGCCACCGCCGCGTCCAGCGCCGTCCCGGCCGACTCCCACCGGCCCGCCGCCGTCTCCAGCTGGCCCAGCACCGTGAGCAGGTACGGATCGCCGGGCGCCAGCGCCAGCCCCGCCGTCACGTCGGCCCTTGCCTCGTCGTCGCGTCCGGCCGCGGCCAGCAGCCCGGCCCGGTTGACGTAGGCGTCCAGGTAGCCGGGGTCCAGCTCGATCACGTACGCCAGGTCGGCCAGCGCCCCCTCGGTGTCACCCAGCACCGTGCGCACCTCGGCCCGGTTGTAGTACGCCTCCGGCAGCGGCGGCCCGGCGCGCACGGCTCGCTCGAAGTCGGCCAGCGCCTCGTCGTACCGGCCGAGCCGGAACAGCAGGTTGCCCCGTTCGAGCAGATGGTCGGGGAATTCAGGGTCGATGGCGACGGCGGCGCCGTAGTCGTCCAGCGCCTCCTTGACGTGCCCCATCGCGGCCAGCAGCTGTACCCGGTTGGCCAGCAGGACCATGCGGTGCAGCGGGTGGCGGGTCCCCAGCTCGCGCGCCAGCTCGATGGCCGACTCGACCAGCGCGAGTGCCGCGTCCAGTCGTCCGTGCCGCAGCTCGACCAGCGCCAGGCCGTTCCGGTCGAACCCCAGCTTGAACGCCCGCTCGGCCGGGTCGGGCAGCAGGGTGGAGATCGCGATGGCCGCGTTCAGCCACCTTCTCGCCCTGGCCAGGTCACGGCGTGCGCGGTCGGGGTGGCGGGCGTCGAGCATCGCGCTGCCGTACGCCGCCGCCGCGTGCATCGCCGGGTCCTGGCTGGTCAGCCGGACGAGGTCCCACACCGCCCACGCCTCCGTGGTACGGCCCAGCCCGCCGAGCGCGGTCGCCGTCCGGTGGGCGAAGCGCCACCACAGGTCGCCGCCCGGCTCCGTCCGGGCGAGGCCGCGTTCGCCCAGCTCGGCCGCGGCGTGCAGGAAGCCCTCGCGGACGCACCGGTCGACGGCCGCCCACAGCTCGGCGGCGTCGCGGGTGTCCGACGGCGGCTCGGGGCCCGCCGAGTAGACGCTGATCGCGAGCGTGGCGGGCGGGATGCGCCGCATCATGACGTCGAGCAGCTCGGTGTCGGTCGGGTCGGCGTGCGCGCCGTTGCACACGACGATCCGCGACCCCGGTGGCACCGCGTCGCGGACGAACTCCGCCAGCCCGTTCGCCAGCCGCAGCGTGCGCCGGGGAGCGGGCACGAGGATGCGTTCGTCCTCGGCCAGCCCGTCGTCGATCGTGCCGCGCCCGGCCCGGACCGTCGCCGCGAGTTCGGGCGCGGCCGCCCTGATCTCGATGTCGTGGGCCGCCACCAGCTGTCTGGAACGTTCCAAGGGCCCCAGGTGACGCAGGAGAGCAGCCGCGACGATGTAGGGGCCGCACGGCCCGCGATGCGCGTCGATCAACGGAAGGAGCAGCCGCGCGGCCCCCGGCGCACCGGGCGGCTCGCCGTGGACGGTGCGGTGGGTCACCGTTGCTTTGAGTCTCAAGGACTCTCAGCATCCCGGGCATTTCGGCCCGGGAGGTCCGTCCCTTCACCAGAGCGTCAAAGGCTCGGCTTGAGTACGGTCTCTCGTTTCTGTCTGCCGCGGGTGCGGCAGGGTTGCGCCCCCTGCCCGCCCCGCGCTCGCCTTGCGGCGGGTACGGGTGGTGCGGGTCTTCTGGTCGGCTCCGCGAGGCTTCGACACCACATCGGTGGTGTCCTGGTCTCCGGCCACTCCGGTACCAGTACTGCAGGTCGCCGCGAGTGCGGCGAGGTTGCGAGCGGCGTTGTCGTCCCGGTCCAGGACCAGGTGACAGGCGTCGCATGCGTAGGTCCGGACGTGCAGCGGCAGCTTGGCTTTCACCGCGCCGCACCCGGAACAGGTTTTGGAGGAGGGGTACCAGCGGTCGGCCGCGACGATCCGGCCACCCGCCCAGGCGGTCTTGTAGGTGAGCCGGCGGCGGATCTCGCCGAATCCAGCGTCGGCGATCTTGCGGGCGAGGCGCCGGTTACGGAGCATGCCGGCGACGTTGAGGTCTTCAATCGCGATGGTGCCGTACTCGGCGGCCACGGCGGTGGTGAGCTTGTGCAGAGCGTCTTCGCGGAGGTTCGCCACCCGGTGGTGGATCTTGTTCCGCTGGGCGTTGGCTTTCTCCCACCGGCGGGACGGCTTGCGGCCGGTCCCGCGGTCGGGGCCCTGACGGCGGGACACGATCCGGGACACGCGGCGCAGCAGCTTACGCGCCCGCTCGTAGTGCCCGGGATTGGGCGCGGTGCGGATCTCGCCGGCGCTGTCCGCCATCACCGCGAGGACCTTGATCCCGAGGTCGATCCCGACAGCCACGT
>NZ_FNFB01000040.1 GCF_900100395.1 Nonomuraea maritima
ACGGCCGCACGCTCGTCAGGATCGACCGGTGGTTCCCGTCCTCGAAGCTGTGCTCTGCATGCGGGACCGCCGCCGAGTCGATGCCGCTGCACGTCCGGTCGTGGTCCTGCCTGTGCGGGGCGGCCCACGACCGGGACATCAACGCAGCCAAGAATATTCTGGCCGCCGGACGGGCGGACAGGCTAAACGCCTGTGGAGGCCGGGTAAGACCATCGATCGCGGTGGCACAGGCCGACGAAACAGGAAGCCACAGAGGTGCCGCGTGAAGCGGCACGGGCTGAATCCCCGGCCTTCAGGCCGGGGAGCGCGTCAACTGCTCCGTGACGCCGCCGACCGGCTGACGCTGGTCGACACCGGGGTGGGCGGCGCCGACTCACCGGCGGCGAGCTGGGCGCCCGTTCCCGGCGGGCTGGTCGGCGAGCTCGCGGCGGTGGGCGTCGCGCCCGCCGAGATCTCCACCGTCATCCTCACCCACCTCCACAGCGACCACTCCTCGGGCGCCGTCGCCGGTGGTGCGCCCGTGTTCGAGAACGCCCGCCACGTCGTCCAGCGGGCCGAGCTCGACGCCGCGCGCGGTCCGACCGCCGAGTGGGTCCTGCCCGCGCTCGAAGAGCACCTGCACGTCGTCGAGGGCGACGCCGTGGTCGCGCCCGACGTGCGCGTCCACCTGACGCCGGGACACACCCCGGGCCACCAGATCGTCCGGGTCGGCGAGGTGGCCATGACCGGCGACCTCGTCCTCCACCCCGCGCAGCTGGACGACCCGGCCATCCCGTACGTCTACGACGACGACCCCGAGACGGCCGCCCGCACGCGGGCCGAGGTACTGGCCGCCCTCAGGGCCGAGCAAGCGGTCCTCGCCACCGCCCACTTCAGCGACCCGTTCACCCGTCTCTGACGCCGTCGGAGAAGATCTCGCTGAGGACGCGGCGGGCGTTCGTGGCCTCCTCGTCGGCGTGGCCCAGGCTGTTGGCGCAGGTGACGAGGGTCTTCCACAGGGCCCAGCCGCGTCCGCGCGCCCATGTCGCGTCGTCGACCGCCAGGCGGTCGCGGAACGCCTCGCGGCCGTCGGCGGTCAGCTGGGTCCAGGCGATGGCCAGGTCGCATGACGGGTCGCCGACACCGCAGGTGCCGAAGTCGATGACCGCCGCGAGCTCCCCGCCGTCGAGCAGGAGGTTCCCCGGCGCGATGTCGCCGTGGAACCAGACGTCCACACCGTCCCAGCGGGCGTCCAGCGCGGCCGTCCAGATTTCGCGGGCCAGGCCGACGTCGACGTGGCCGTCCAGCGCCGTGAGCGCGCGGCGGGCCTGCGCGTCGTACGTGCGCAGGGTGGCGCCCCGGAACCAGTTGTGCGTGCCCGGCTGTGGGCCGTCGGCGGCGTCGACGCTCCGCAGGGCCGCGAGGAAGTCGGCCAGGTCGAGGGCGAAGCGGACGGGGTCGGCCATGCGGCCCGCGTTCGCGGGCTCGCCGGGGAGCCACGCGTAGATCGACCACGGGAACGGGTAATCCGCGCCGGGACGGCCCTTCGCCAGCGGAACCGGGATGGGCAGCGGCAGCCGAGGGGCGAGGGCCGGGAGCCAGCGGTGTTCCTTGTCGACTGCCAGGGCGTACTCGGAGGCGCTGGGTAGGCGGGCCAGCAGTTCGTCGCCGACGCGGAAGGTGCGGTTGTCCCAGCCGCTCATGGGCACCGGTTGGACCGGGAGGGCCGCCCACTCGGGGAACTGGTCGGCGATCAGACGGCGGACCTGGTTCGGGTGCACGGTGATGCGCTGGGGTGGGGGGCCGAGGTCCATGGCTCAGCGGACTGCTGGTACGGGGTCCTCGGCGAGGAGGCTGGAGGGCAGGGAGACCCTGGCGGTCACGCCGCCGTACGGGGAGAGGGTGAGGAGGACCTTGATGTCGTGGCGGGCCGCCAGGCGGGAGACGACGAACAGGCCCAGGCGGTCGCTCTGGGCGAGGTCGAACTCAGGTGTCCTGACCAGACGGTTGTTCAGCGCGTCGAGCTCCTCGCGGGGCAGGCCGAGGCCGCGGTCCTCGACCTCGATCACGAAGCCGTCCGGTGTGGTCGAGCTGCGCACGTCCACCTTGGTCTGTGGTGGGGAGAAGAGCGTCGCGTTCTCGACCAGCTCGGCGAGCAGGTGCACCACGTCCGTGACGGCCGAGCCGATCAGAGCGGTCCCCGGCGGCTGGAGGACCTCGACCCGCTCGTACTCCTCGACCTCGGCGATGGCGGCGCGGATCACGTCGTGGATCGGGACCGGGTGACGCCAGCCGCGGCCCGGGGTCTGGTCCGACAGGATGATGAGGCTCTCCGCGTGTCGGCGCATGCGGGTGGTCAGGTGGTCGAGCTTGAACAGGTCGGACAGCAGCTCCGGCTGCTCCGTGGCCCGCTGCATGCCGTTGAGCTGGAGCAGCTGCCGGTGCAGCAGCGACTGGTTGCGCCGGGCCAGGTTCACGAACACCTGGCTGACGCCGTGGCGGAGCCTGGCCTGGTCGACGGCGGCCTCGACGGCCGTCGACTGCACCTCGTTGAACGCCTGGACGATGTCCTCGATCTCGGAGGTACGCGTCTCGACCCGCAGCGGCGGCACCTCCTCGGCGGTGGGCGGCTCCGTGTTCTTACGGAGCCGGCGCACCAGTTCGGCCAGGCGCACGTCGGCCAGCTCGACGGCGGCCTCGCGCAGCCCGGCCAGCTCGCGTACCAGACGCTTGCGGAAGCGCAGCGAGATCAGCACGGACGCGACGACGACGACCAGCCCGGCCCCGCCCGCCACGCCGAGCTTGACGAGGACGGCGACGGCCGCCGGGGTCACCCGTTCGGTGATGGCCTTCACGGCGACGGTCTGGTCGCGTTCGACGGCGGTCCACAGGTTCTGGCCGTCGGTGGGCCAGGTGGCCGCGGCGGGCGGCAGGCTGTCGGTGGCGGCGCGCCCCTTGACGACGTCCTCGACCCTGAGGAACTCCTGGTACGCCGGCGAGGCGGCCACCTGCGCGAACGGCCCGCGCAGGTCGCTGTCGAGGTGGGAGAGCGCCTGGGCGAACAGCAGCCGCCGGGTGGCGGCCATGCCCGTGAACGCCTCCCGCTCACGGGCCCCGATCCTGCCCTTGTCCAGCACCACGATGATCAGCGCCCGCTCGCGCGACAGCATCTCCTTGGCCTCGCCCAGCATGGTGACCGCGCGGGCCTGCTGGTAGAGCTGCCGGTCGGGGACGAGGATCATGGCGTCGTACATGCGGAAGGACGCCTCGACGATGTCGCTGTAGCGGGCGACGGTTTCGAGCGGCGTGAGCCCGCCCTTGTCCAGCTCGCGGCGGATCTCGGTGAGGTCGCCGAGCCTGCCGTTGAACTCGCGCAGCTGCGCGGACATCGCGGGCGACACGTCGCCCACGGTGCTCGACAGCCTCCGGTACGCCGCCACCGTCCTGTCGGTCCGTCCCCGCTGCTCGGTCACGGTGTCGGCCCCCGTGCCGGTGACGAGGAGCCGCACCGACACCAGCCGCTCGTTCTGCAGCTCGAGGTTGACCTGCTCGGACGGCGTGGCCAGCTTGGAGGCCAGGTCGTTGATCGCCAGCAGGCGCAGGCCGTCTCCGCCGGTCAGGCCGGCGGCGAACGCCCAGAGGCCCGCCAGTGACAGCAGCGGTACGAGCAGGAGGGCGAGCAGCTTCAGTGCGATGGGACGGCCACGTGTGGGGGGCATGCGACCTCCGGATGCATGATGAGATCGCCTCGCAGAGTACACCCCCCTTTGGAAGGATTTCTGTGCGTCTTCCACGTTCGTTCGCCGGCTGGACCATCGCGGTCTTCGGCGTCCTCGCCTTCGCGCTCGGCCTGCTCGGCCTCGTCTCGCCCGACACGATGCTGGCCATGCTGGGCTTCGAGGTGCTCGACGCGCGTCCGGCCGGCGACTACACGCTCGTCTACATGGCGGCGTCGTCGATGGCGGCCGTCAACATGGGCGTCTACTACATGTTCGCCGCGTCCCACGACTTCACGCCGTTCTTCCGCTGGACGGTGCCGTTCCGGCTGGTGACGTTCACGGTGTTCACGTCGCTCGTGGTCTCGGGGGCGGCGCCTTCTGAGTTCTTCGGCGTCGGGCTCTGGGAGGGACTCGGCGCGGTGATCACCGGGTTCGCGCTCTGGCGTGAGGGCAAGCTGCTGCCCTCGCGTACGCAGGCGCCCGCTGCCTGACGCGTCTTCTCGTACGCGTCAGGCAGCGGGCGTCGGTGTTCATCAGGTTGTGTCAGGGCCGGGTGTGGGTGCCGCGGGCGACCAGGCGGTCGCCGGTCGTCTCCGCACGTTCGGCCCCCTCGCGTTCGGCCTGATCACGGTCGGCGTGCTCGCGCTTCAGCTTGCGTTCGAGGTCGCGCTTCTCGTCCTCCAGCCGGGCGACGCGGTCGGAGGCCTCGGCCCTGGCGGCACGGAGCCTGCGGTGCCGCCTGGCGGACCTGCGCGAACCCGAGCCCATCAGCCACAGTCCCAGCAGCAGGACGGCCGCGCCGGCCGCGCCCGCGAGGAACATCTGCACGTGGTCGAGTTCGAAGGCGTATCCGAACAGGACGTACCTGCTGCTCTCCTCGGTGAGCACCAGGTAGAGGGCACCGCCGGCGAGCAGGGCCAGGAGGAGTCCCAGCACAATCATCCAACTCACCCCTTGTCGTAAGAGGTGGGTCAACTGCCCGTAGATCGCCGCTTCATGCGTTCGGTACGGCTCAGGCCTGGTCGACGAGCGCGAGCAGGGTCTCCAGCGGCATCGACCGGGGCGGCAGCTTCTCGCGGGCGAACCGGTTGGCCTCGCGCCGCAGCACCTCGTTGACCGGCGTGCGCACGCCGTGCTCGCGGCCGAGCAGGACGATCTCGCCGTTGAGGTAGTCGGCCTCGATGGAGCCGCTGCCCTTCGCCAGGCTCTGCCAGGACGACCCGCCACCCCGCTCGACGCCCTCGATGGCGCGGGTGTCCATCTTGTGGCCGCGGATCTCGGCCTCTTCCTCGGTCGTCGTGTACGCGATGCCGGCCTTGTCCAGCACCTCCCTGGCCTCAGCGCGGGTCCGGTCGATCAGCTGCGCCGCGCCGGGCACGCCGCCGCCGACCAGAGCGTCGACGGCGTTGGCGAGGTTGCCGAGCAGTTTGCCGTACTTCCAGCGCATGACGTCGGGCTGGGCGTGGGCCTCGAAGCCGCGCTTGCCGAGATCGGCGACGATCTGCCGGGTCAGGTCGTCCACACCCTGGGGATAACGGCCGACGTGCAGGATGCCGGAGTACGGGTGGCAGGGCGCCACGACGATGCCCGGCTCCAGGTGCTGCGCGGGCAGCCACACGCACATGCCGTAGACGCGGGCGAACCGGCGCAGCGCCATGCGCTCGTTGTCGACGCCGTTCTGGGCGCACACCACCGGCAGGCCGCTCGGCCACGGGTCGAGCGCGGCGATGGTGTCCTGCGACTTGGTGGCGACGATCAGCACGTCGTCGTCGCGGGTCGGCACGGGGCCGTCGGCGACAGGAATGGGCAGCTTCTCGTCGGACTCCGGGGTGATCAGGCGTAGCCCGTCACGCTTGAGTGCCTCGTAGTGGGCTCCGCGTGCGACGAGGAGCACCTCGTGGCCGCCCTGGTGGAGACGGGCGCCGATGGTGCCCCCGACCGCTCCTGCTCCGATCACGATGTAGCGCATTGTCCGAGAATGGCACCTCCCGCGCCACACGCGCCAACCGGGTTCGCGCGGCCGTTCAGTCGGTCAGTCGGGACGCTGCCTTCCGCGCGGCGCGCAGGATGTCCTCGGAGAGGGGGGAGCCGGCGGTCGCGCGGGCGAGCAGGAGCGCGCCCACGAGAGTGGACAGGGCCGCCAGCCCGGTGTCGCCGGGAGCGATCCAGCCGGCCATGTCGCGCACTCCCGCCGCGTACACGTCGCGCCGTTCCGGCTCCCTGGCGAAGTCGCCGGCGAACCCGGCCGCCGGACACGAGGTGTCGGGATTGTCGCGTGCCTCCGGCGAGAGGTAGGACTCGATGAGCGCCGACCGTGCGGCGTCGTGGTCGGCGTGGTCGTCGTCCATGGCGGTCAGCTGGTCGAGCATGTCGGCGAACGCCTTGGCCGCGGCCTCGTCGACGAGCGCCGACTTGGAGGCGAACTGCTTGTAGAAGCCGCCCTGCGTCAGGCCGACCGACTGCATGACGTCCGCGACGCTCACGTTCGGCACGCCCTTCTCGCGGAAGAGGCGCGAGGCGGCTTCCACCACCCGCTTCCTGTTGGCCTGTGCCTCGGCCTGGGATACCCGGCTCATCTTCCACCTCTCGCGACGCTGCGAACTTTGGATTGTACCCGCCCTCTATCGCTCGCCGCCGCTACGGCTGGGCGTTAGATGTCCGGCGACATCTAACTTGCGCGTACGTGTCCGGCCTGTTTAGATTACGAGCGCAATCCAAACGGCGAAAGGTTCAGACATGAGCACCTATCTGATCGACCACCTGCGCATCCCCGGCGGCATCCCGAACGAGGCGGGGCTGGACTACCTCGAACAGGTCGAGGCCACCGTGCGCCCGTACGGCGGCAAGTGGCTGGCCAACGGCGAGGTCACCGTCGTGGAGGGAGCGTGGCCGGGCCTCGTCGTCCTCATGGAGTTCCCCGACCGCGACGCCGTCGAGCGGTGGTACGACTCGCCGGAGTACCAGGCGATCCTGCCCCTGCGCGTCAACAACGCCATCTGCGACATCGTGCTGATCGACAGCCTGCCCGAGGGCTACACCGTGCGGGGCTTCGCCCAGCAGGTGCGCGCCCTCGTCGAGGCGTCCGGCAGCTGAGCGTCGCTCAGCTGCCCACCAGCTTGCGGACGCGGTCGGCGCCGACCGCCATGAGCAGCGTGGGCAGCCGCGGGCCGGTGTCGCGGCCCACGAGCAGCCGGTAGACCAGCACGAAGAACGCGCGCTGCGCCGCCTTCAGCTCCGGCGTGGCCGGGGCGTCGGCGGCGAGCCCCGCCTGGAGTTTCGGCACGCCGTACACGAGCGTGGTCAGGCCGTCGAGGCTCCAGTCGTCGAGGCCCTCGGCCAGGAGTCGCAGCGCCTCGCGCTCGTCGGGGCCGAGCGAGTCGAGCAGCTCGTGGTCGGGCGTCTCACGGATGTGGGTGCGCTGGTCGGGCGGCAGGTGGACGGCGGCCCAGTGCTGGGCGCGGTCGAGCCGCGGACGCGCCGCGTCGAGCGACTCGACGCCGTCGAGGTCGCGCAGGATACGCAGGGTCTGCCCGGCGTGCCCGGTCGTGATGTCGGCGACGGACGCGAGCGTGCGGTAGGGCACCGGGTGGGGCGTGGCGGGCAGCGGCCCCGACGCCGTGCGCACCGCCCGGTTGTACGCCGCCAGCTCGGCCGGCTGGGCCCGCTCCTCGGAGACCTTGCGGCCCAGGGCGTCCCATTCGTCGTAGAGACGATGGATCTCCTGGTCGAAGGCCACCTTGAACGACTGGGACGGCTTGCGGCGGGCGTACAGCCAGCGCAGCACCGGCGCCTCCATGATCTCCAGCGCGTCGGCCGCGGTCGGCACGTCGCCCTTGGAGCTGCTCATCTTGGCCATACCGGTGATGCCGACGAAGGCGTACATCGGGCCGATGGGCTGGTGGCCGCCGAACACCTCGCCGACGATCTCGCCGCCGACGACCCAGGCCGAGCCCGGCGAGTGGTGGTCGACCCCGGACGGCTCGAAGACCACGCCCTCGTAGGCCCAGCGCATCGGCCAGTCGACCTTCCACACCAGCTTGCCGCGGTCGTGCTCGGCCAGGCGCACGGTCTCGCCGAAGCCGCACGCGCACGTGTAGGCCAGCTCGGTGGTCTCGTCGTCGTACGCGGTGACCGTCGTCAGGTCGCGCTCGCACATCTCGCAGTACGGCTTGTACGGGAAATAGCCGTGCTCGTCGGCCGGGGCAGGCTCACCGGCGCGGGTCCGGTAACGCGCCAGCACGGCGTCGATCTTCGCCCGCTCGCGCATGGCGAGCAGGATCTGCTCGCGGTAGGCCCCCGAGGTGTACTGCTCGGTCTGGCTGATGCCGCGCACCTCGATGCCCAGCCGCGCCAGCGCCTCGATCATCGGCGCCTTGAAGTGCTCGGCCCAGTTGGCGTGGGAGCTGCCTGGAGGGGCGGGCACCGAGGTCAGCGGCTTGCCGACGTGTTCGGCCCACGAGGGGTCGATGCCCGCGGGCACCCGGCGGAAGCGGTCGTAGTCGTCCCACGACAGCAGGTGGACGCACTCGAGGCCGCGCCGCCTGATCTCGTCGGCGACCAGGTGGGGCGTCATGACCTCACGCAGGTTGCCCAGGTGGACGGGACCGGACGGGCTGAGCCCAGAGGCGCAGACGATGGGTTTGCCCGGGGCGCGTCTTTCCGCCTCGGCGATCACATCATCCGCGAACCTGGAGACCCAGTCGGTCTCGGAGCTTTCCACCATCGCGCCATTCTTGCGGCTCCGGGGGCTCCAAGCCAACGTGTTGCAGCTCTTCACATGGTCGGCTCGTACGGGTCCCAGCCCTCGGGAAGCGGTTCCGGCGCGGCCGTCGTCGAGGTGATGCGGCGGAACTCGCCGCGCTCGCCCGACTCGGCGATGGCGGACATGAGGTCGAGCACGTGCACGGCCAGCTCGCCTGAGGCGCGGTGCGGCGTACCCGCGCGGAGCGAGCGCGCGAGGTCGAGCACGCCGATGCCGCGTCCCGCCGTGGTGCCCGTCACCGGCAGCTCCCGCCAGTCGGTGTCGCGTAAGCCGCGGGCCAGCAGCGGTCCCTCGAACGTGTTGGGGTCGGGCAGCGACAGCGCGCCCTCCGTACCGATGATCTCGATCATGCGGCGGTTCACCGCCGAGTCGAAGCTGAACGTGGCCGCGGCGGTGGCCGTGCCGGGGAAGTCGAGCAGGGCGTTGACGTGCGTCGGCACCGACACGGGGAAGATCGTGCCGGCCTTGGGGCCCGAGCCGATGACGCGCTGGTCGTGGGCCCGGCGCGTGCCGGCCGCCACCCGCTCGACCGGGCCGAGCATCGACACCAGCGCGGTCAGGTAGTACGGCCCGAGGTCGAAGAGCGGGCCCGCGCCCGGCTGGTAGAGGAACTCGGGGCTCGGGTGCCACGACTCAGGACCGAGGCTCTGCGTGGCGGCCGTCACGGCGACCGGCTCGCCGACGAGGCCGGCGCGCAGGGCCCGCAGCGCCGACTGCAGCCCCGCGCCGAGGAACGTGTCGGGCGCGCAGCCGAGCCGCAGCCCCCGGTCGGCAGCCTCGGCCACGACCTTGGCCGCTTCGTCCACGTCCATGGCGAAAGGCTTCTCGCCGTACACGTGCTTGCCGGCGCGCAGCGACTCCAGGGCGACAGCCGCGTGCGCCGACGGGACCGTCAGGTTGACGACGATCTCGACCTCGGGCACCGCGAGCGCGGTGGCGAGATCGCCGGAGACCGGCACCCCGTGCTCGCGGGCCGCCGCGGCGGCCCGCTCGGTGTCGAGGTCCGCGATGGCGAGGACCCGCACGTCGGGGAAGGAGGTGAGGTTACGGAGATACTGACCGCTGATCACTCCGGCGCCCACCAGTGCGACGCCAACGGGACCGTTGCTCAAGAGCCCTCCAAGCAGGGGTACGGCGGCCGGCCGGGAAGCGGCCGGCCGCCCGGGACGCGTGTCAGCCGCGAACGCCGAGGAGGTGTTCGAGGGCGAGCTGGTTGAGCCTGGTGAAGTGGAAGCCGCGGGCGGCGGCCGCGTCGACGTCGAAGTCGTCGTTCGCGAGGTCCTGCCAGGTCTCGCCGGCGGCGAGCGTGGGCCGGCCCAGCTCGTCCACGCGGGAGTTGCGCAGGGCCTCCTGCACCTCGGGGTCGGCCCGGAAGGCGCGCGACTTCTCCTTGAGGATCAGGTACGTGCGCATGTTGGCCGCCGCCGAGTCCCACACGTCCTGCGCGTCCTCGGTGCGCAGCGGCTTGTAGTCGAAGTGGCGGGGGCCGTCGTAGCCGCCGTTCTCCAGCAGGTCGACCAGGAAGAAGGCGCTCTTCAGGTCGCCGTGGCCGAAGATGAGGTCCTGGTCGTACTTCGGGCCGTGCTGGCCGTTGAGGTCGAGGTGGAACAGCTTGCCGTGCCACAGGGCCTGCGCGATGCCGTGCACGAAGTTGAGCCCGGCCATCTGCTCGTGCCCGACCTCGGGGTTGAGGCCGACCATCTCGGGGTGCTCCAGCTCGTTGATGAGCGCGAGCGCGTGGCCGATCGTCGGGAGCAGGATGTCGCCGCGGGGCTCGTTCGGCTTCGGCTCGAGGGCGAAGCGGATGTCGTAGCCCTTGTCGTTGACGTACTGGCAGAGGAGGTCGAGGCCCTCCTTGTAGCGGTCGAGGGCGGCCTTGACGTCCTTGGCCGCGTCCGACTCGGCGCCCTCGCGGCCGCCCCAGCACACGTACGTCCGCGCGCCGAGCGAGGCTGCGAGGTCGATGTTGCGCATGACCTTGCGCAGCGCGTACCGGCGCACGTCGCGGTCGTTGCTGGTGAAGGCCCCGTCCTTGAAGACGGGGTGGGTGAACAGGTTGGTGGTGGCCATCGGCACCTTCATGCCGGTCTCGTCCAGCGCCTTCCTGAACGCCGCGATGGCCTTGTCGCGGTCGGGCTCGACGGCGAGGAGGTCGTCGTCGTGGAACGTGACGCCGTACGCGCCCAGCTCGGCCAGGCGGTGCACGCTCTCCACCGGGTCGAGGGCGGGCCTGGAGGCGTCGCCGAACGGGTCGCGCGCCTGCCAGCCGACGGTCCAGAGGCCGAAGGTGAAGCGGTCGTCGGGCGTCGGAGTGAATCCGGTCATATGTGGCTCCAGTGCTATTAGTCCATAATCTGTACATAATCCTGAGGAGGTGGGGCTGTGACGTCAAGAGGAGTGCGGCATGATTCCATGCGCGCCCGTAACCTGGCCGTAGTACTGGCGGCCATCCACCGCTCAGGTCCGCACACGCGCGCCGCGCTCGCCGAGCGCACCGGGCTCACCAAGACCACCGTGTCCAGCCTGGTCGCCGACCTGCTGGAGGCGGGTGCGGTGACCGAGGGCGGCGCCGTACGAGGGGGAGAGCGGGGGCGGCCCGGCGTGGCCGTGCGCCTGAGCGGGCGCCGGGTGGCCGCGCTGGGGCTCGAGGTCAACATCGACTACCTGGCCGCGTGCGTCGTCGACCTCACCCGCACGGTGCGGCTGCGGCGTACGGTACGCGCCGACAACCGCAACTCCGACCCCGCGCTCGTCCTCACGGGGCTGCGTGACCTGGTGAAGGAGACGGTGGCGCAGGCCGAGGCCGAGGGCCTGCGCATCGCCGGAGGCGCCCTCGCCGTGCCGGGAACCGTCGAGGACGGCGTCCTGCGCAACGCCCCGCACCTCGGCTGGCGCGACGTACGCGTCGCCGACCTCGTGGAGCTGCCCTTCGCGGTGGACAACGAGGCGAACCTGGCGGCGCTCGGCGAGCTGTGGTTCGGCTGCCGGGACGCCGACTTCCTCTACGTCTCCGGCGAGATCGGCATCGGGGCGGGGCTCGTGGTCGCAGGAGAGGTGTTCCGCGGCACGTTCGGGCTGGCCGGTGAGCTCGGCCACGTGGTCGTCGCGGGCGACGGGCCCGCGTGCCGGTGCGGCGGCCGCGGCTGCCTGGAGGTGTACGCCGGCCAGGACGCACTCCTCGGCGCGCTGCCCTCGGTGTCCGAGCTGGTGGACCGGCTCAAGGCGGGCGACCGGCAGGCCATGGAGACGTGCGAACGGGCCGGGCGCGCGTTGGGCGTGGCGCTGACCTCCGCCGTGCACCTGCTCGACCCGGGCCGGATCGTGCTCGGCGGTATCTACGAGCCGCTGTTCCCCTGGGTGGCAGGGCCGGTGGCGGAGGTACTCGAAGCCCGGCTGGCGCCGATGCGCGGGGCGCCGCCCTCCGTCGTCGTCTCGCGCATCGGCGGGGACGCGGCGGTGCTGGGCGCCGCCGGCCTGGTCATCCAGCAGGTCATCGCGGAACCGGGCCGCATGCTCGGGCTGTGACGCCGGACATCTCACGATAAGTTCGGTCAGCCATCGACCACGGCGAGGAGCCCCATGACCCACAACCCCGCGGCACAGGTCCGGCGCTCGCTGTTCCTGCACGCCCCCGTCTACCGCAAGCCCGCCGACGCCCTGCGCCGCATGCTGGAGCTCGTCGACGACGGCACCGCGCCCGACGACCCGCAGGCGGCGCTCGAGGCCCGCCTCGCCACGCTGCTGGGCAAGGAGGCCGCGCTGCTCTTCCCCACGGGGACGATGGCGCAGCAGGTCGCGCTGCGCCTGCACGCCGAGGCCCGCGGCAGGCTCACCTTCGCCGCGCACCCGCAGACCCACCTCGACTCGTGGGAGATGCAGGGGTACGCCGCCGTGCACGGCCTGCGGCTGCAACGGGCCGGCGATCGGCACGAGCTGATGACCCTCGCCGACCTGGCGGCCGTCGCCGAGCCGACGGCCGCCGTGGTGTGGGAGCTGCCGCAGCGCGACCTCGGCGGCCTGCTCCCCGAATGGGACGACCTGCGCGCCCAGATCGACCTCGTCCGCTCCCGCGGAGCCGCCGCGCACCTGGACGGCGCCCGGCTCTGGGAGGCGCAGACCTACTACCGCAGGCCGCACCACGAGATCGCCGGGCTGTTCGACTCGGTCTACGTCTCGCTCTACAAGTCGTTGCACGGCCTGGCGGGCGGTGTGCTGCTGGGCGACGCCGACTTCATCGAGGCGGCCGGCGTCTGGCTGACCCGGCTCGGCGGACGCGCCGGCGACAAGTGGCCGCAGGCGCTCACCGCGCTCGCCGGGCTCGACCGGCTGCTGCCGCAGATGGACGCCTTCCGCGACCACGCCGTCGCCATCGCGGCCGCCGTCAACGCCGACGGGGTGGCGTACGTGCACCCCGACCCGCCGCAGACGCCCCTGTTCCACGTGCACCTGCCCGCCGGGCGGCAGGCGGTGGAACGCGCGGGTGCCGAGATGGTCTCCGAGCACGGCGTGCAGCTGTTCGCGCGGCTGCGCACCTCGCCCGACCCGCGCCGGTCGAGCTTCGAGGTCACCGTCGGCGAGAACACCATGGAGTTCGCCCCCGACGAGGTGGCCGCGCTGATCCGCGAACTCGTGGAGCGCGCCACCGTCAGCTCCCCGGCAGGTCCCGCACGTCCAGCGTGACCAGGTCGGTCGAGGTGGGGTCGTCGAGCTCGGCCACCCGCTGCGCCTGCCGTTCGGTCATCTCCTGGAACGTCTGGCGGGCGTAGCGGCCGTTGCCGAAGCCGGCGTCCCTCGGCATCGCGGCGAACAGGGCCGTCAGGGCGTCCCTGGCGGCCGGGGTCAGCTCGTAGCGGTGCTCGCGCGCCTGGTGCTCCACGATCGACACCAGCTCCTGGGCGTCGTAGTCCTCGAACAGCAGCGTCCGGGTGAAGCGGGACGACAGGCCCGGGTTGGAGGCGATGAAGCGGCCCATGTCGGCGGGGTAACCGGCCGCGATCACCACCACGTCGTCGCGGTGGTCCTCCATGAGCTTGACCAGGGTGGCCACCGCCTCGAGGCCGAAGTCCGTGCCCCCGCCGAGCGGCACCAGCGAGTACGCCTCGTCGATGAACAGCACGCCGCCGAGCGCCCGCGTGAACGCGGCGGCCGTCTTCGGGCCGGTGTGGCCGACGTACTCGCCGACCAGGTCGCTGCGGTCGACCTCGACGAGGTGGCCGACGCGCAGCAGGTTCAGCGCCTTGAGCAGCCGGCCGTAGAGCCGGGCGACCGTGGTCTTGCCGGTGCCGGGGTTGCCGGCGAACACCAGGTGGCGGCTGAGCGGAGGGGCGGGCAGGCCGGCGTCCTCGCGGCGGCGTACCGTCTGCATCAGCTTGACCAGTGAGCCCACGTCGCGCTTGACGCGTTCCAGCCCGACCAGCCGGTCGAGCTCGCCGAGCAGGTCCGCCAGGCTCTCCTCCGGGACGTCCTCCTCGGGCCGCTTCGCGTCCACGGCGGGCGGCGCGGCCGGGGTGGTCGGGAGCGGGACGGCGGTCTCGCCGAAGGAGCAGTCCTCGAACACCGGCGCGGCGCCGTCGTCCAGGCCCACGACGTCGGCGCAGTCGTGCGTCCGGCAGCCGCGGAAGACCGGATCGGCTCCCGCGCCGACGTGCAGGGCGGGGAAGCCCGACCGCACCACGTCGCAGGACGCGAAGACGCCGCCCGCGCCCTGCGCGAGGAAGAACCCGTTCTTGGCGGGACGCTCGACGCGCAGCCCGGTGAAGGACGGCCGGGCGCCCGTCCACACCACGACGCCGCAGCCGCCGCAGTCCTCCACCGAGCCGCCGTCCACCCGGACCTCGGACTTGGCGTCCACCACGATGCCCGCCGCGCCCGTGCGCGTCACGCGGGTGCCCTCCACCGTCGCCCCGGCGCCCTCAGCGACCTCCACACCGGTACGGGAGACGCCGGACACCGTGCAGTTCACGACCGTCGACCCGGCCGCCGAGGCGACGCGGACGCCGTTCTCGCCGCCCGTGATGTGCACGCCGGCGAGCGTGGCGGCGGCCTGCTCGGTGACGGACACGCCGTTCATGGTGACGTCCGCGATCCGGCAGTCGGACAGGTTCACCCGGGACTCGCCCGTCAGGTGCACGCCGTGCTCGGAGCCGCCGCGCACCCGGCAGTCGGTCAGCGTCGCCGTCGCCGTGCCGGCGAGGTGCAGCGAACTGAAGCCGCACCGGTCGATCCGGCAGTCGGTCAGCTCCGCGCCCGCCGAGTCGGCGACCAGCAGGCCGTTGGCCGACGGCGCCACGACCGCGCAGCCGCGGGCGACCAGCCGCCCTTTGTCACGGACCACCAGGCCGCTGGCGGCCGAGCCGGTGATCCGGCAGTCGACCAGGTCGGCCTGCGCAGAACCTGTGACGTGCACGCCCGCCTCCCCGGGCGCGTCGATCCTCGTGTCGTCCGCCGACGCGTGCGAGCCGTCCTCCAGGAGCAGGCCGCTGCGGCCCGTACGGTGCAGGACCGACTCCGCGAGCTTCAGCCGGGCCGTGCCGCGCAGCCGGATCGCCGAGCCGGTGGTGCCGTCCAGCCGCAGCCGCACCGCGTCCAGCCGGGCGGTGCCAGAAAGGACGATGCCGGTACCGTCGATCCCGCCGATCGTGACGTCCTCCAGCCGGACCGCGGCCCCGCCCGACAGGTACAGCCCCGCCTGCGCGGCGCCCTCCACCCGGCAGCCGCGCAACAGCACGGCGGCGCCCGGCACGAGACCGCGCTCGTGCGCCGCCTGATCGGCCGCCGCTCCGCGGACCTCCAACCGGCCGCCGCGCACCACGCAGTCCGTCATCGCGAGGCCCGCGTGCGGCGCGACGCTCACCGCGGGCTCCCCTGACGTCGCCGCCTCCACCACCAGGCCGTGCACCGCGCAGTCGGGACCGTCGACCGCCAGCGCGGGCGCTCCGGGCGGCGCGCTCAGCAGGACGCTGCCCGGCCCGTGCTCGGCGGCCAGCGTCACACCGCGCGGCAGCACCACGGACTCGGCGTACCGGCCGGGGGCGACGAGCACCCGGTCGCCGGGCGCGGCGGCCAGGACCGCGTCGGTGATCCGGCGGTGCACGCCACGGCCCTTCTGGCCGACGGCGTGGATTCTCACCCCTTCATGGCGCATCACGATGATTCCTTCACTGCTGAGCCGGCGGGTTCTCCGCCGGAGGGGCCTGGAGGTACGGCGGGTTGAACGCGGCCCGGAGCTCGGGCATCAGAAAGGCCGTGTTGACGACCTTCTCCCCGATCTTGAACGGCATCTGGAGCCAGAAGTCGGCGAAGCCCTGCCGGTGGAAGAACCGTCCGCCGGCGCCCATCATGAACAGGTTCCTGGCGACGGCGGTGCCGCCGGACGTCACGAGGCCGCCGAAGCCCGAGACGAGGCCGTCGAGCACGGCGTCGCCGCCCGTCAGCTTGTGCGTCTGGCCGTCGGCGCCGGTGACGCCCCACACCGCCGCGTTCATGCTGCCGTTGACCCAGCCGGTGAACGCGCCGAGGCCCGCGTTGAAGCCGAAGTCGTACGTGCCGCCGCGCCAGCGGACCGGGTTCTCGTTGCCGCCCCACTCGTTCGCCCACGTCTTGTCGTGGTTGAACGGGCGGCGCTGCGGGTGCTTGCCGCTGTCGAGGTTGGAGATGACGGACTTCGGCTCGCCCCAGCGCGCGCCTCTGATCTCGTGCATCCCCGTGCTGAGGGCGGTCTTGACGGTCGCGCCGACCGCGGCGTTGGCGAACGACTTGAGCACGTCCTGGCCGGTGAACGGCTTGTTCTGGATCGCCGCGACGATGCCGTTCGCCGCCAGGTTGGCGCCGAACTCCAGCATGAACTCCTGGCCGAACTCGATCGCGACCTTCTTCGCCAGGACCTTCACGTACGACGCGTAGGCCGCCTCGCCTAGGCTCACCCGGTTGCCGTGCGGCGCGGGCAGGCCGGTGACGCCGTCCAGGGCCTCCCGGTAGAGGGTGGTGTCCAGCCTGACCGAGCCGCCCCACGGCATGCGATTGGCCTCCCTGAGCCCGCGGCCCCAGCCGCGCAGCTCGGTGAGCGGGCCGCGGAAGTCGTACTCGTTGCCGGTCAGCTTCAGCCTGCCGTCGACCTGCTCGAAGACCAGGCCGCGGTCCGTGCGCTGGGCGACGATGTCGCCGTTGACGTCGTACGTGCGCCACTGGCCGCGCCAGGCGTCCTTCTCCAGGAAGCCGCCGCCGGGCAGCGCCTTGCGTTCGCGGACCGTCGTGCCGTGGTCGAACTCCTTCCACGCGCCAGGGGTCGCGGGCGCGGAGTCGGGCACGTACTCGCGGACCCGCAGCGGGCCGTCCTGCGCCGACAGGTGCGGCGGCACCTCGCGCAGCACGACCGGACGGCTGCCCGGCTGACGCAGCTCGTCCCTGAAGTGCCTCGCGTCGCCCACCCGCTGGTCGCCCCAGGCGCGGGTGTCGGGGTTCCACCAGCGCCGCACCTGCTCGCCGTTGCCGAACGACACCCGCGTGCCGTCCTTGGCGAACTTCTCGACGAACCAGCGCTCCTGGCCCGTGACGGGATCGACGGTGCGCCAGCTGTCGACGTACTGCCCGCCGCCGAGCATGTCGCGCTCGCGGATCAGCGCGCCCGTCGCGTCGAAGTCGCGGAACGAGTCGTCCCAGGGCAGCCGGATGTCGTTGGAGCCGCGGAAGTACAGCCGCTCGCCCGAGGCGATCTCCGTGCCGTTCATGGACAGGCTCTTCCACTTCCAGGTCGCCGAGTCGATGTCGCCGGTCGCGCTGACCCGCTGGACGAGGCCGCTCTGCTCGATCCACAGGCTCTGCTCGCCGGTCAGGTTCCCGTGCGCGTCGAGCCGGACCCAGGGGCCGTCGACCCCCTGCAGATGACCGTTCGCCGGGTTCACCGCCGGCGGCCTGCGGTACTCGCGGACGGAGCCGTCGGCGAAGCCCTCGCGGGCCACCCGCACCTGGCCGGCGTCGTCGAACCGGTCCTGCCAGAGGGGACGGCCCGTGCCCGGGTTGTCGAGCGGCACGCGGTAGCCACGATTGCCGCCGGCCTGCCACGGCAGATGGGACGGGTGCGCGGGCGGGGTGCCGACCGGCGTGGCGTAGTCGCCCACCTTGAGTTCGGTGCCGTCGGCCAGCTTGCCCTTGAAGCGCACGAGCCGGCCGGTCGCGTCGAGGTCGAAGACGCGCCCGTCCATGCCGGCGTAGCGGACGCCGCCCGTCTGCGCGGCGCCCTCCTTCGTCCAGGTGTAGAGCTGGAAGCGGTTGTCGGTCTTCAGGTGCCGGACGAGCGACTCCGGCGGCGCGGCCTTGATCATGGCCTTGCGCACCCACAACGGGGGGCGCTGCTCCGACCACCGGGTGGTGGTCAGGACACCGCCGTCGGTCAGGCGCTCCCGCGTTCCGACGTCCTTGCCCTGCTTCGACTGCGACTTGTAGGTGTCGGCGCGGGTCCCGTTCGGCGAGAAGCCGTACTCGCGGTAGTGGTCGGCGACCTTCGCGAGGTGCCCGGGGCCCCACTGCCGCTGCGCCAACCGGCCGTCCGGCAGGGTGTCGGTCCAGCCGCCGTCGAGGTCCATTCTCCGTACGCCATGGGCCAGCTCGTTGCCGCCCGCGTCGAAGCGGTGCCAGCGCCACTCGCCGCCGTGCTCGACGGCCAGCACGTGCCCCTTGTCCAGGGCGTCGCGGTACTGGTGGACGAGGTTGCCCCGGTGGTCGACGTCCCGCCAGGCGAAACCGGAGGTGTCGAACCTGCGGACGCCGTGCGCGGTCATCGCGCCCGCATCGTCGAAGTGCGCCCACGTGGTGGTGCGGGTCGTCGGGCCGAAGGAGACGGTGTCCGTGCGCCGGAACGCGTCCAGGACGCCGCCGCCCGGGTACGCCCGCCGCGAGAAGACCTCCACCGGGTTGCCCGTCGAGCTGAGCAGCCGCACGTCGGTGCCGTTCGCGGAGAACTCGGCGTGGCCGTGGTGGAACATGTTCGTCCCCGCGGGAGCCTGGATGCCCGGATGCGGCTGCCTGGACCAGGTGTTCGCCGTGTGGTCGACGGTGTACTGGAAGTCGGTGCGCCTGCCGTCCTTGAGCACGTTGAACCCCGAGTGGGTGAGCGTGCCGTCGGCGGCGTGCACCTGGAACTCGCCGTGCCGGGCGCTGCCGCGCAGGTCGTACGCGACCCGCACGCCGCCGCCGTTGACGGCGGTGACGACCCGGTTCGGGAGCACCTGTCCCGCGGCGTCCTCCAGATGGCCCACCGCGCGGGTGCCGGTGAAGACGGCGTACGTGTCGCCGCCGGGCGCGTGCAGGCGCGAACCGGTCTCCAGGTGGTTGCCGTCGGGGGTGTGGCGGACGAAGTTGCCGTTCGCCGGGTCGGTGATCTGGAGGTTGCCGTCGGCGCGGCGCACGACGGTGAGGCCCGCGACCGGGTTGCCGTGGGCGTCGAGGAGGTGGGTGGTGGGTGCGCCGCCGCTGTGTCGTACGGAGATCCACTGGTCGAGGTGGGCGCCGTTCTGGCCGCGTACGTGGACGGCGTCCTCGATGAGGTGGCCGGTGGTGGCGTCGAAGACGCGGTAGCTGCCCTGCGGGTCCTGGACGCGCGGCCCGCTCGCCGTGTCGGTGACGGTGTGGCCCGGTACGGGGTTGCCGTGGACGTCGACGAGGTGGGTGGTGGGCGCGCCGCCGTTGTGGCGTACGGAGACCCACTGGTTGAGCGAGGCGCCGTTCTGGCCGCGTACGTGGACGGCGTCCTCGATGAGGTGGCCGGTGGTGGCGTCGAAGACGCGGTAGCCGCCCTGCGGGTTCTGGACGCGCAGCCCGTTCGTCGTGTCGGTGACGGTGTGGCCCGGTACCGGGCGGCCGTTGACGTCGGCGAACACCAGCCGCCCCTGACCGTCGGGGACGACCCGTCCCGCACCACCGGCCAGCTGCAGCCCAGGCGGGGACGCGGGCGGCGCCAGAGGCTGCGGCCCCACATGCGAGGACGCAGGCGCCGCCCCCGCATGCCCGCTGCCGGCCGCAGGGGGCACGGGCCCGTGTTGGGTGGGCCCGGCGGGTGTGGGGCCGTGCTGGGTCGGGGCGGAAGGTCCGGCGGGTGCGGGTCCGTGTTGCGTGGGTGCGGCGGGCACGGGCCCGTGCTGGATGGGCCCGGCGGGGGCGTGGGGGGTGGGGTTCGGGGCTGGGTGGGTGTCGTTCAAGCCGTTGCCGGCGGCGTCGATGCGGGGGCGGTTGCGGATGCTCTCGTCGGAGAGGCCGGCGAGTTGCCGGTCGATGCGACCGACGTCCACGCCGAGGTCGGCGAGTCGGTCGATGCTCCGGGCGACGCGGGCGTCAGCGGCGTCGAGGGCCTGCCGGGCCCGAAGGTGGAGCGGCGAAGGGGTGGAGCCTGAGCCGACCAGGGTGTCGATGCTGCGTACCAGGGTGTCGGCGCTCGCCCGCTCGCCACGGGCGCGGACGAGGTCGCCCCACGCCTCGATACGGGCCGGGCGCGCCGGATCGTCCGCCCTCCCGAACAGGGCGTGGACGGCGTCGGCGTCCTTGGCCCACAACCGCTGGATCTCCGGCCCGGACAGCCCGGTGTGCCCGCCCCCACCGGACCGTGCCCCGCCCCCCACAACGGAGGGAGGAGCCTCGACGACACCGCCCGCCGACCCAGGCGGCACCGAGGCGGTGCTGGTCACCGAGGGCGGTGGGGTGGAGCCCGCGGCCGCCGACGTCTGCGGTGTGGGGGCTGTGTGCACCGGCGCGGGTGGTGGGGCGGACACCGTCATCGCCGCGGGCGGCGGGGTGGCGCCGGTTGCCACGGCGGGGGGCGGGGTGGCGGTTCTGGCCTTGCCGGGGGCGCCGGCCAGGGTGGGGAAGTCGGGGCCGTCCAGCAGGTTCAGCGCAGACGTCGCCCTGCCCTCGCCCGCGTTCCCGTGCGGTACGGCGGGCGGCGTGGCCGACACCCCCACCGCCGAGGACGCCGCATGGGACGACACCATCGGCGACGGCACGGCGGGCGTGACCGAGGGCGGCGCGGCGGTCGACACCGACGGCGACGGCACGGCGGGCGTGGTCGTCGTGGTCCCCGTGTGGGGGGTGAAGGTGGGAGGCGGTGAGGTCTGGGAGACGGCCGCGGGTGGGGGTGTGGGCTGGGTGGGGACGTTCGCGCCTCTGGCCGGCGCGTACTCGTCCAGGTGGAGGGTGACGTTGTGCGCGACCCTGGCCTGCGTCGAGGGCTCCGACAGGTGCGCCCCCGTACCGAAGACAGGGGCGTCGGCGCGGTTCATCGACGAGGGAAAGAGCAGGTCGAGCGCGCTGTTCACCGACGTCCCCGACCCTCCGGCGTGGGCGATGCCCGGCACCGACGCGTGGGTCGTGGAGAGCGAGGAGACGCTCACGGAGCCGCCGTCGGCGAGGCCGTGCAGGCCACCGGTGCTCTGCAGGCCGGCGGGGACGTGCAGACCCGCGGGAGCTTCCACGGCGGCGAGGCCGTGCAGGCCCGCAGACGATTGCGCGGCGCCGTGCAGGCCGGCGGGAGGCTGGACCGTCGCGAGGCCGTGCAGGCCGGTGGGGTTCTGGAGGTTGGCGGGCACGTGCAGGTTCGTGGAGGTCTGCAGGGCGGCGACGTTCTGCAGGTTCGCCGGCGGTTGCAGGGTGGTGAGGGCGTTCAGGCCCGCGGGGTTCTGCAGGGTGGAGAGGCCCTGGGTGCCGGCGAAGGCGGGCCCCTCGTTCGGCAGCGCGGTGAGATGCGCGCTGACCCCGAGCCCCGGCTCCGTGCGCGCCCCGAGCGCCCAGTCGCCGACCCGTACGGCGTTCAGCTGGCTGATCGGCGTGTCGAGCAGCGCGTCCACCCGTCGCACGGCGTCGGGCGCGAACCGCAGGCCGTCGGTGAACGCGTTGCTCACCCGGAAGTCCGTCGGGGACGCGAGCCCGATGTTGGCCCGTCCCACGTTCAGGTCGAGCGCCCTCATCCCGGACCAGTCGCCGAGCTCCAGCCGTACCAGGTCAGGACGCGGCAGGTCCATGAGGGAGCCCGTGCTGTGCAGGTTGGGCGGCGCGGCGGCTGCTGCGCTACGGCCGCCCGCGTTCAGCAGAGGGGCGCCGAACACGTTGCGTCCCATCAGCCCGCGCTCGACGAAGCCGAGGCGCAGGGCCTCGCGCAGGCCGAACCGGCTGATCTCGCCCGCGTCCACCGGCAGGATGAGCCGCAGGACCCTGGCGCCGCCCAGCTGGGAGACGGTGAAGTTCCAGGTCGCGGTGAGCCCCCGCCCGGCCAGGTTCAGGCCAGTGGTGATCGCCCGGCCTGCCCCGTTCCAGGTGGCCACGGCGCCGCGCGCGATGGCGGGGGGAACGGCCCTGATCACGCCGGGCACCGCCCGGATGCCGTCGATGGCGACCAGCCCGCCCGTACGGATCACGGCGGTGAAGGACGGCATGCGGGTGAGCGGCGCCATCACCCACAGACCCCCCGACTTGATCCAGGTGCCCGCCAACGAGGTGAAGTTGCGCAGTCCCGGGATGATGGCGATGTCGCGCAGCCCGCCGCCGGTGAACATGCCGCGGAAGAAGTTGAAAGCGCCGATGCCGAAAGCCCTCAGCCCCTGCCAGGTGAGCTTCGCGCCGGCCGAGATGAGCTTGAAGATCGGGATGGCCTTGGTGGTGGGCGCGATCAGGCCGAGCCCCGACAGGAAGAGGTCGAGGAGGCCGGCCTTGCCCTGCGAGAAGTCCACGGCCGTCTTGATGAAGAGCGTCAGGTTGGCGCCGATCGCGACCAGTGCGGCCGGCCCGCCCAGGATCAGCGCCGGCACGATGAGCAGGATGGCCAGCCACTGGAAGGCCTCCCAGAACAGGTCGCAGTCCGACACCGGCTGCTTGATGCCGCGCGCCAACGCGCTCACCTTCGCGGCCGCGGACGAGGCCGCGTCCGCCATGGCATCACCCGCCTGCCGGGCGGTGGCCGCGTACCCGTCGCGCTGCGGGAGGTCGTCCTCGGACGTGAGCCCGCGGCCCTGGCTCAGGGCGTTGTCGGCGCGCGCCTGCTGCTCGCGCATGGCAGAGGAGTAGAGGACCAGCGTCTGCGAGGACCCCTCGAACGCCTCGGCGATGCTGCGGACGAAGTCGCGCAGCGGTCCTTCGATCTTCTCGCGCAGCGCGTCGGCGGTCTTGCCCATCCACGCGCCGTCGCCGGTCTTGGCGAGCACCGTGTTGAGGGCGTCGTCGATGTCCCTGGCCACGCTGCCGAGCTCGGCCATCGACCGGGCCAGCTGGTCGATGCGGTCGGGGTCGCCCGGGGTCGGGTCGGTGCCGAGTCCGAGCGCGTCCCAGTCGGTAGGGCGCGGCATGGGGGGTACCTCACGTCCTCTTCGCGCGTGTGACGCCTTTCTTCCGTGCTGACCACGTGCCATGCCGTCCCGCGGTTCATCGCAGATAGGGGTGAACCGGACTCCTGGTTCGCACGTGGTCCGAACGTCCGGGACTTCCGAGCCGTACGGAGATGCCGTTGCCCGACTTCGCCATCGACTACAGCGTCCTGCACGAAGCACGCAAGGACCTGCACGACCTCGCCGACCGCATCGGACCGACGCTGAAGAACAGCGACTTCGCCACCCTCGGCAAGGGCGACTTCGGCGACGCCGAGTCGATCTTCGGCGACCAGACGCTGACCAACGCGTTCCGCAGCCTCTACCGGCTGTCGCAGAGCCCGATGGACAACGCCGTCGACCGGCTCAAGCGCCTGGGCGACCTGTTCGGCTCCGTGTCCGACGCCTACTTCGACGTCGACGCGCAGATCTCCGACGGGCTCGGCGTGATGGGCGCCAACATGGGGCTGGACGACTGGCGCAACAAGAAGGACGCCTGGGACTACCGCAACGCCCACAGCGACAAGTGCGTGCCGGACAAGGACGGCAACATGCCGTCGTTCTGCAGCGCCACCGACCCCGGGCCGCCGCCGCTCGACCAGACCATTGACACCCCGAACGGCAAGGTGCACACGCACCTGACGCTCGACGACCAGGGCAACGTGGTCAAGGAGGAGACGACGGTCACCAGCGGTGACCAGACCTACACCTCGGTCACGACGTACACCGACGGCGGCAAGAGCTACCACACCGAGACGACCTACGCCGACGGCGGGAAGGTCGTCGCCGACACCCACATCACCGAGGACGACGGCGGCGGCACCATGACCGTCGTCGACCAGGACGGCAAGAAGACCGACTACACCCGCGACAGCCGTACCGACCAGTGGAAGAAGGTCGGAGGCGACGAGGACCCGCACAGCGACAACGACGGCGACGGCATCCCCGACGACGCGCCGCCGCCACGCCGCCCCCCTGGCGGCGGGCCTTCCCACCAGCAGATCTGAACACCCGCGACACCGCTCACGAAAGGAACCAGCAATGCCGCCGAACATCTCTCTCGACTACGGCGCCATCGAGGCGACGTCGAACACGCTCAACTCGGCCGCCGACAACATCGTGCCGATGCTGAACGACCTCAGGAACAACGTCAACGACCTGCTGCAGAACGGCCTGGTGTTCCAGCAGTCCAGCCCCGCGCTGAACGAGGCGTACGACAAGTTCAACACGAGCCTGCTGGCCGCCATGGACGGCATCAAGGGCTTCGCCAAGCAGTTCATGGACATCCGTACGCAGATGGAGAACATGGACGGCGAGATGGCGAGCAGCATCCGCTCCAGCAAGTAGCGACGGACGAAAGAGCCCGCCGGACGGCGGGCTCTTTCACGCTTCCGGACGCAGCACCGTCAGCGGCACCTGGACGGCCAGCACGTCACCGGCCGGCCCGGCCGTCCACCCGCGTCCGGGGGAGGGGGCGGTGCGCAGCAGGTGCGTCGGCAGCCGCGCCCCGATCATGTCGCCCTCCTGCATGCTCTTCGGCGCGAGCAGCACGCCCCGCCGCGCCCGCCGCGCCGCCGAGATCCAGCTGCCGAGCGCCAGTTGCAGCGATTCGGCCATACCGGCGTACAGCAGCCCGAGTCCGTTGTCCCGCCCGGAGAGCGCGATCTCCTTCAGCACCTTGTCGCAGGCGGGCGAGGCCAGCAGGTCGGCGTCGTCGACGACGACCACCTTCGGCCCCGGCAGCTCGTCCAGCGCCGCCTGGACGCTGTCCGCCGAGGGGTCGGCCTCGGTGAACACCCGCGCCTGCGCGTGGCGGGAGAGCGCCCGCAGCGGCGAGTCGCGCGGCGTCAGCACCACCAGCGACGTGCCGCCCGCGAGCAGGGAGACCGCGAGGGCGGCCAGCGCGGTGCTGCGCCCGGAACCCGCCGTGCCGAGCACCGCGAACACCGCCGACGAGCCGGCGAAGTCCACCCCGATCGGGGATGCGTCGTCGCCGCCGATCCCGAGCAGCCCCCACATCGGCCGCCGCTGCCCGGCCGGCACCAGCTCGTACGCCGCCGCGAAGTCCACCGACCTCGGCAGCGTCGCGACGGGGAACGGCCGCCGCGACGCGGGGAGCGCGGAGTCGCGCCGCCTGGCCGCCTCGCCGATCTTCCGCAGCGCCTCGGCCTGGTCCTGGCCGCTCTCGCCGGCGGCGAGCAGCGCCACCTGCGTCTCGGTTCCGCTCAGCACGTGCCAGCCGCGGCCCGGCGCCACGTTCGTGGGTGCCTTGCTGGGCAGCAGGCCCACGAGCTGGTAGTCGTTGCGGTCGCCCTGCCGCAGCATCAGCTTGTGGTCGTTGTGCGACGACATGCGTCCGCTCAGCAGCGACCGCTCCGAGGTGGCGATCACGTGCAGGCCCGCCGCCGCGCCCTCCCGGAGCAGCCGCGTCATCACGTCGGCCAGCCGCCCGTTGTCGAAGTCGTCGAGGACGCCCTGCAGCGCGTCCCAGCCGTCCACGAACAGCAGGATGTGCGCCGGCCGTTCCGCCTTCTGGAGCAGCCCGCGCAGCTCGTTCAGCCCGGCGGCGCCACGGGCGGCGATCTGCTCCTGGCGGCCGGTCAGCTCGGCGGACAGGCGGTGCAGCAGGCGGGTCAGGCGTTCGGTGTCGTGCCGCGAGACCACCGCGCCGCAGTGCGGCAGCGCCTCCAGCGCCGCGAGGCCGCCGCCGCCCGCGTCGATGCCGTAGAGGTGCACGTCCGCGCTGCTCGCCGTACGGGCGGTGGAGCCCGCGAGCGTCCGCAGGACCTGCGTACGGCCCGAGCGCGGCGCGCCGATCACGTAGAGGTGGCCGAACACGGCGAGGTCCATGGCGGCGACCCGGCGCTGCTGCAGCTGCGGGACGTCCTCCAGCGCGTAAGGGACGGGCGGCGGCACGACGCCCTCGGCGCCCTCGGCGCGCTCGGGCAGCGGCGGCAGGTCGTCGAGGACGATCCGGTCCTCCAGCGGGGGCAGCCACGGGCTGGGCTGCGGCTCGTAGTCCTCCAGCCGGCCGGCGGCCTCCCGCACGGCCGCCACCAGGGCCTGGAGGTCGGTGGGTGCGGGCGCGGTCACGACCTCCTCCTCGTCGGCGTGCGGCACGGCGGGACGGCCGAGCCCCGTCCACGACAGCTCGCTGGCCCGGACGTCGCGGCGGGTCTCCTTCTTCTGACGCTCGCCGTCGGCGTCGGGGCGTTCCGCGCCCACCCAGGCGGCCTGGAACGGCACCGCCGAGCGGGGCCCGAACCGGACGAACGCCCGTCCCGGGGTGCTCGCCGAGATGTTCACGGCCTCGGAGGTGTCGATGATGTCCTGGCTCTCCGTGGCGTCCGTCACCCGGAGCGCGATCCGCAGGTTGGTGTTGGCCCGGATGTCGCCGGTGACCGCCCCGGCCGGACGCTGGGTCGCGAGCACCAGGTGGATGCCGAGCGAACGGCCCCGCTGCGCGATGCCGATCAGGCCGGGCACGAAGTCGGGCACCTCGCGCACCAGGGTCGCGAACTCGTCGATCACCAGCAGCAGGCGCGGCAGCGGAGGCAGCGACGGGTCGTTCGCCCGCTTGGCGCGGTACTCCGGGTGGTCCTTCGCGCCGGCCTCGGAGAGGACGTGCTCGCGGCGGCGCAGCTCGGCGCCGAGCGACTCCAGGGCGCGGGTCACCAGGTGGGCGTCCAGGTCGGTGACCATGCCGAGGGTGTGCGGCAGGTCCTCGCACGCGCTGAAGGCGCTGCCGCCCTTGTAGTCGACGAGCACGAACGTGAGCTCGTCCGGACGGTTGGCGGCGGCCAGCGCGGCCACGAACGACTGGAGCAGCTCCGACTTGCCCGCCCCGGTCGTCCCGGCGACGAGGCCGTGCGGGCCGTCGCGGACGAGGTCGAGCGCGAGCGGGCCGTCGTAGCTCGAACCCACCGGGAACGTGGTCGAGGCGGGCCGCCGCTTCCAGCGTTCCAGCAGCTCCTCGGCGCGCGGCGGCTCCAGCTTGATGAGGTCGAGCAGACGCACCTGCCTGGGCAGGCCGGCGTCGTGCTCGGGGCTGACGTCCCGCACGGGCGCGAGCGCGCGGGCCACCTGATCGCACCAGTCGGGGTCGACGAGGTCGGCCCGCACACCGCTGATGTCCGGCGCCCCCGTACGGCGGATGGTGAGCTCGTCGCCCTCGGCCAGCACCACCGTGCCGCACTCCTCGGGCAGCAGCCGCTCCTGCTCGTCCAGGCAGACGCTGAACACCCGTACGCGCGGGCCGTCGGCTAGCACCTGCACCATGCCGGGCACGTCGCGCAACTGCCGGGCGCCGTCGGCGATGACGAGCACGTCGGGCTCGCTGAACATCGCCCGGTTCTGCGACGATCCGAGCGCCCGCGTCCGGGCCGTGACCTGCGAGACCAGCTCCGCGATCCGGTTGGAGACCGACTCGGGGTCGTTGCCGATCGACACGACCGGTCCTCCCGGCACGCCAGGACGCAGGTGCGGCAGCCAGCGCACCCACCGCCAGTCGGCCTCCCGCGCCCGGTCGGTGAGCACCACGACGTGCACGTCGCGCGGGCTGTGCAGGACGGCGGTCTGCACGACGAGCCAGCGGGCGAGCGCCTGCACCGCGTGCTGCGGCCCCGCGACGCCGACCACCCCGTGGTCGGGGACCTCCACGCCGATCGGCACGTCGGGGACGTTCCACCTGACCACGCGGTGGTTCTCGTCGCGGGCCGGCTCGTCCAGCTCCTTCACCGACGGCTGGTCCACCGTGCCGAGCCGGAGCACCAGGTGGTCGGGGTCGCTGCGGCGGCGTTCCCACAGCCTCCCGCCTGGCCCGCACGCGAGCAGCGCCACCGTCGCGGGGTCGGGCCCGGCCACGCCGCGCACCCACCGCTCCCGCCGGACCGCCGCGTGGATCTCGGCCTCCAGCACACGGCGGCGCTGCCGGTACGTACGGCCCTGCTCCAGCAGCTGCTTGCGGTTGCCGCGCTTGCCGGTGACGTGGTTGGCGATCGCCATCAGCGGGCTGAACAGCATGAAGATCAGATAGAAGTACGAGTTGAAGACCGACACCAGCACCAGGCCGAGCACTACCGGCATGATGATCAGCAGCAGTGGGAACGGCCTGCGTCCCGGTGGGTGCGGCGGCGGGGGCATGCGCAGCCGCTCGCTGTCGAGGTGCGGCGCGATCCTGGGCGGACGGTTGTAGTCGACCCCGACCCCGTCGGCCGACGGCACCACGGCGGCGTCCGGCTCGAACGGCGCGGACAGCCGCAGCAGCGCGGTGCCCACGCGCAGGTCGGCGTCGTGCGCCCAGGCGTGCACGCCTGGCGGCAGCGCCGGCGTGTCGTCCGGGGCCTCTTCGGGTTCCGGACGGGCGTCGCGGGGGCGCAGCCGTTCCAGGGCGGCCGCCACGGCGCTGTCGTGCGGCGGGCGCACCTCGCGCAGGTCCACCTCGCCCGTCAAGGACGCGGCGGTACGGTGCCGGCACGCGGAGCCGTCGGGCGCGACGGTCACCCACAGGCCGCGTTCTGGCATGTCGCGGCCGGTCAGCCGGATCGCGCACCCGGGGTCGGAGCCGATCTCGTGGCTGCCCGCCCCGAGTCGCCAGGTGCGTCCCGCGCCGGGGCCCGACACCAGGTGCACCTCCGCCAGCACGACGTCCTGGTCATCGGGCTGGTCATCGGGCCGGTCATCGGGCCGGTCATCGGGCCGGGCCGTCCTGACCCGGTCGGGCAGCCGGGCCGGCCCGCCGAGCCCGAGGACGGCACCCGCGCGGATGTCCGTCCCCACGACCGGCGCCCCCGGGTCCAGTCGCCGCTGCCCCAGGTAGAGCGCCCGGCCGGGCTGGTCGGACGCGCCGGGCGGGCGCTGGAGCGCGGACCGCGCGCCGTCCGCGCCCGCCGCCGCCGCGGTCGCCGCGTGCAGCGGCTCCACGGCGACGGCGAGGTCGGCGACGGTGGCGTCCGGAGGGAGGGACAGGACGTGGTCGCGGTGGCGGCCGTCCGTGCTGTCGACGGTCGTGATGGTGAGTTCCACCAGTTTCTCCAGAATCGTGCTCGGCCTGTGGGCGGCCGGAACGGTGGCAGTGGCGCGCCCGTCAGGACGCGGAAGCGGACACCCCGGACGGACGACCCGGCTCCTCCGGCTCAACGAGATCCCTGTCCATCACGAACCCAGCTCCCACAACGGGAACGGACACCACCCCGCCCGAGCGGGGCGCCGTGTCGGCGGTGACGGGCACCACCCCTCCCGAGCGGGGGTCTCCTTCCCCTCCTCCCGAAAGGACCTCGGTGAGGTCGGTGGCGCGCCTTTGCGTCGGTGCGTAAGGAGGTGCGGCGGGCTTCTGCGCAGATGGGGGTGGTTCGGTGAGGTCGCTGCCCGGGCCTTCCTGTCGTGCGTACGGCGGTAGCGACCGCAGTACCGACGCCAGCGCGCGGGGGAGTGCGATGGCGTCCGCGCGCAGCGGAGTCCCGTGGACGTCCACGATGCCGTCCGCGTGCGCGACGACGAGCCGCGCCGTGCCCCGTACCGTGCCGGCGGCGATCAGCCGGACGTCGGCGGGCATGTGCGGCGGCGCCGCGGCGCAGACGGCGAAGCCAGGCACGGGACCGGACACACGGCCGGACCCGGGATCCGACGCGGGGCCGGACGCACGCCAGGACGCGGCCCAGTGGTGGGCGGCGGACACGGCCCCCGCTGGGTCCGGGCCGGGGTGCCGGTCGTGTACGCCTTCGGAGACCGTCACCGCCCCCCGGGGCAGCCGGGCGTCGAGTTGGGCGCCGACGGACGCCACGACCGCGCGCGCGAGCCGCGAATCACCCTGCACCGCCACGGTGGCGGGCCCGGACAGCACGTCCAACAGCACGACGTGCTCGTCGTCCGCGCCCAGCGTCACGAGCAGCGGCGCCTGGCCCACCAGGTACGGCGCGACGTCGGCGTGTTCGAGCCACCACAGCCGGGGGTTGTCGTCGTCCACGATCCACGGATCGGGCGGCCGCGGCACGCCGGGAGCGGCGGCGACCAGCACCCCGACGTACGCCGGGTCGAGCAGCGCCCCGTACGGCATGACGGCGGGGTCGACGGCCGCGGCCTGCGCGGCCGCCCGTTCGGCGAGCCGCAGCCCGTCGGGCCGGCCGAGCAGTTGCACCAGCAGCCTGCGGCGGCGCCGGAAACGCAGCTGCGAGCGCACGGGCGCGGTGAAGGCGGCGGCCGTCAGCGCCGCCTGCCTGCGCAGCCCGCGTCCGACCGCCCGCCAGCCGCCGACCCCCCGGACGGTGAGATGCAGCAGCGTGCCGAACAGCACCAGGAACCCGAGGACGGCGAACAGCGCCCCCATCACCGGGTTCACGCGGCGGCCTCGCTCGGTTCCAGCCGCTCGCGCAGGATGCGCAGAGCGTGGTGCGTACGGGACTTGACGGTTCCCCTCGGCACCCCGAGCCGGCGGGCGACGTCCGAGCCGGCCGTGCCGAGCAGGTGGACGTGCACGATCGCCTCGAGGTGAGCGGGGCCGAGCGCGCGCAGCGCGTCGACCAGCACGCAGTGGTCCACCACCCGGGACGTCTGGTCGGGCGCCACCATGTCGTCGGGGAAGTCGGCGGCGAACACGCCCACCGGGACGGCGCGGTCCTTGCGCCAGCCGTCGATGACGAGGTTGCGGGCCACGCGGAACAGCCACATCCGGATGGGCCTGTCCTGCCAGTCGAGGCGGTCGGCGAGCTGCCAGGCGCGCAGCAGGGTCTCCTGGACGACGTCCTCGGCGTGGTGGGGGTCGTGGCCGGCGAGGTCGCGGACGAAGCGGTGCAGGCTGTCCCGCTCGGCGAGGAGCAGCTCCGCGCGGTCGCCGGCCGGGGCCGGGGCTACGTCCGTCCGGTCGCGCTCCTGGGTAGCGGGCCCGTCGGTCATGCCGTCTACGCGGCTCATCGCATTGCTCTTTCGGGGTTCGTCGTGCTGGGGGTGTCGATCGGCGGGCTGTCAGGACGAGCGCCACACGACCTGACCGGCGAGTGTAGGAACGGCGGTCGCCGGTTGCCCTGCCGCGAGATGAAGATCAGATGATCAAGGGGCGAACGGCGCGCGCTGTGCGGAGCGGCGGTTTCTTGATCGTCAATTAGCCCGGGGGCCATCCCGGGGACACCTGCCCGATACCCGTCACCAGGACAGTGATCGCCGCCAATCGTCTTGGAGTAAGCAGTGCCCCCCTCACGCAAGTCCTCGTTGGATCCACAGTCCGGGCCGGAGCCCGGTTTCGCCGAGACCTTCGCCGATCACACCCCCGTTACGCCGCGCGGACTGGCCCCCGCTCCCCGGGTCTGGACCACGGTCCTCGGCGCGCTGTCGCTCACCGCGGTCGTGATCCTGGGCGTCGCCTGGCTTCCCGGGTACGTGTCCAGCGCCTACCAGGTCGGCGCGGAGCCGGTCGCCGTGGTCATGAACTCCTCCGCTCCCGGCGCGACCCCGACCGGCGGCGCGAAGTCGACCAGGTCGGACGGCGGCGTGGCCGAGCCGTCGGTCGCTCCACCCTCCACGGGCGGGCCCGACGACATGCCGGTCTTCCCGCAGGCGTACCAGCCGAACCGGGACGTCTCGGTGCCGGTCGTCACCGTGACGCAGCAGCAGGCCGCGCCGCACCGCCGCCGGCACACGACGCCGACGCCCACCACGACACCCACCCCGGCCCCGACGGTGACCGTCACCCGTTCCGCGACGGTCACCCCGACGCCGACGGCATCGAACACCGGCCGGCCGACCCCCACCGCGACCCCGTCGCAGCAGTCCACGGCCCCGGTGCCGACCCACTCGCCTGACAACCAGTCGCAGGCGCGGGCGCGCAACACCGGGGCTCCCTCCGAGCAGCCGACGACCCGCGCCACCGCCCAGTCCTCGAACCAGTCGTCGGCTCGGTCCACGGGCCAGTCGTCGGCGTCCCCGACCAGGACCGCGTCCGCGCCGCGGCAGACGACCGAGTCGTCGACCGCGCGGGCCGGCTTCACCGCCCAAGGGGCCGCCAAGCCGCAGGAGACCGCCAAGCCGCAGGACAACGCCAGGACGCAGGCCGACGAGCCCGCCCCCGGCAGCATGGTGGTGGGCAACGGCTCAGGCAAGTGCATCGACGTCACCGACAAGAACAAGGCGGCCGGCACGCCGCTGCAGATCTGGGGCTGCGGCGGAGCCGCCAACCAGCGGTGGGAGTTCCGCTCCGACGGCACCGTGCGGTCCCTCGGCATGTGCATGGAAGTGGCCGGCGGCTCGACCGCCGACGGCGCCCGCATCCAGATCGGCGCGTGCAACGGCGGCCCGGCCCAGCGGTTCGTCCTGAACGCCGCCAACGACCTGGTCAACCAGGCCGCGGACAAGTGCGTGGACGTCACCGACCAGGCCACGGGCGACGGCGCCCGACTGCAGCTGTGGTCGTGCGGCGGCACCTCCAACCAGAAGTGGCACCTGGGCTGACCCGAGCACCCGGGCTGACCTGAGCTCCCCAAGAAGCGGCCATCGGGCTTTCCGCCCGGTGGCCGCTTCGCGGCTTCAGCCGAGCGTCCACTTCTGGTTCGCGGTCCCCGCACACGACCACAGCTGCAGCCGTACGCCGTTCGACGTGCCCTTGTCCTTGGCGTCCACGCACTTGTCGGCTCTCGTGTTCACCAGGTCATGGGCGGCGTTCAGGACGAACTGCTGACCCCCGCTGCCGTCGCAGGCCGCGACCTGGATGGTGGCGCCGTCAGCGGTCGAGCCGCCGGCGACCTCCATGCACAGCCCCATCGAGCGGGCGGTCCCGTCCGACCGGAGTTCCCACCGCTGCCATCGGGCCCCGGTGCAGTCCCACAGTTGCAGCGGGGTGCCGTTCACCTGCGCGCCGTCCCTGACGTCGATGCAGCGGTGGGAGCCCATGCCGACGATCGCGCGCCCCGGGGCGGGCGGCGGCGGGGTGGGCGTCGGCGTGCCGGGCGACTTGGCCGCCGGCGTGCTCGCCGCCGTCCTGGGCGCGGTCGTGCCGGGAGTCGCGCGCCGCGTCCGGAGCGTCGTCGCACGGGCGGTGGGACGGTGCGACGCCGTGGTGCGGACCGGGTCGGCGGCGTACGTGCTCGGGCGACGGCGCGGCGCCTGCTCGCTCCGGGTGCGCGCCGGACGGACGGCCTCCCTGCTCCGGGTGCGCGCCGGGCGTACGGATGAAGCATGCCCCGTCGGCGAGGTGGCGAGAGCCGCCGAGCTCGCGGCCGTCACACTCGCCGACGGCGCGGCGGGGCCGAGCGCGACGGCGGCGGCCACCAGGACCCCGGCCACCGCCAGCGCCGCCGTGGACAGGGCGATCGCCGCCCGTCCGGTCGTCCCCCTCCCGGTGCGGGAGCTCTGGGTGGACTCCGGGTGTCCGGCCGCGTGGCCGCGCAGGCGGGCGAGGATCTCCTCGGCGGTGGGACGGCGGGCGGGGTCCTTGGACAGGCAGGCGGTGACCACGTCCCGCAGCCGGCCGTCCAGTGCGGACAGGTCGGGCTGCTGGTTGAGGATGCGGTTCATCACCGCCGGGATGGTGTCGGCGCCGAAGGCCGGCGTGCCGGACGCGGCGAACACCATGGTGACGCCCCAGGCGAACACGTCGGCCGCGGCCGTCACCTCGCCGCCGCTGAGCTGCTCGGGAGCCAGGTACGACGGCGTGCCCAGCGTCTCGCCGGTGGCCGTCGAACCCGGCTTGTCCAGCGCCCGCGCGACGCCGAAGTCGATGACGACCGGCCCCTCGGGGCCCATCAGCACGTTCGCCGGTTTGAGGTCGCGGTGCAGGATGCCGGCCTGGTGGATCGCGGCGAGCGCCGTGGCCGTACTGATCGCGAGACGTTCCAGGGACGCGCCGCGGCGCGGGCCCTCCGTCTCGACCAGCTGCCGCAGCGACGGGCCAGGGACGTACTCGCTGACGATGTACGGCTGGTTGCCGGCGAGGTCGGCGTGCAGCACCGGCGCGGTGCAGAACCGCGCGACGCGCCGCGCCATCGACACCTCCCCGAGGAACCGGGCGCGGGCGTCGGCGTCGCCCGTGAGCCGGGCGTGCAGCAGCTTGACGGCGACCGGCGCGCCGTCCGGCGACCGGCCGAGGTAGACGACCCCCTGCGCGCCTTCCCCCAGCCTCCCCAGCAGTTCGTACGCACCCAGATGGCGCGGATCATCCTCGGTCAGCGATTCCGCCACCTTAACCCCCGTTGTTATGGCGCAATAACCCTACAAATGGTACAGATGTTACTGATGAGGAAATATCGCGCTTAGGGGTGAATTCCCGAAACCACGCCCCGAACCCCCGCCCGACGATCTCCCGCCCCTGCCCCGCGGTGCGTGGACGATCAATTGCGCAAGAGCGATCAGTTACCGGAACGGTCCGCGCCAAGAGTCACAGGAAACCCACAGGTGCGTTCACCTGCGCTTACATTGCTGACCGCGGCCACTTTGAGTTAACTTTGTCGAACCGTGGGGGTCGCTTGACAGATCAATTCAACCGGCAGCGAAAGGGCTAGCAGGTCACGCATGGGCGTCGTCAACACCGGGTTCAAACGTAGGGCGCGACTCCTGGGAGAGGCGCTGCGCCCTCCGAAGCTCGCGGCACCGTCCGGCGAAGCCGCCGCGAAGCCCGCGCGCCCCCCGAAGCGCACGCAGGAAGTCGACTACAGCGTCCCGATCAGGCCGCGCGAGGTCGAGTCGCCGGTGTTCGTGATCGCCTCGGTGCGCTCCGGCTCCACGCTCCTGCGGATGCTCCTCAACAGCCACTCCCGCATCCGCGCCCCTCACGAGCTGCACCTGCGCACGGTCGGCGTCCAGCTGACGCCCGGCTTCTCCGAGGAGTCGATGCGCGAGCTCGGCCTCGACCAGGTGGAGCTCGAACACGTGCTGTGGGACCGCGTACTCAAGCTCGAACTGCTCCGCAGCGGCAAGCAGATCATCGTCGACAAGACGCCTGGCAACGTCTTCACCTGGGAACGCCTGAAGTACGCCTGGCCGAACGCGAAGTTCCTCATCCTGCTGCGCCACCCCGAGGGCGTGGTCTCCTCGCTGGCCAACCGCAAGAACAACGCCGCCACCCGCGAGACGCTGGAGGCGAACGCCCTCAAGTACTTCAAGCCCCTCGACAAGGCCCGCCGCACCCTCGACGGGCTGACGCTGCGCTACGAGGAGCTGACCGCCGAGCCGGAACGGGTCACCCGCGAGATCTGCGCGTACCTCGGCGTCGACTGGGAGCCGGGCATGCTCGAGTACGGCGAGCACGACCACGGCGAGTTCCTGCCCAACCTCGGCGACCGCAGCGACAACATCAAGTCGGGCCGCATCCAGGCGGCCCGCACCTTCGACGAGACGTCCCCCACCCTGGCGAAGTACGCCAAGGCCTGGGGTTACGCCTGACGGAGGGCCCCGGCAGGGCCGGGGCCCCGAGGGTCAGCGGCCGGCCAGCACCTGGATCGTGTCGCCCACGGCCCGCTCGCCCGTCGCGTCCGACGGGTGGTTGACGAGCACACCGTTCACCGCCATGGCGGAGGAGCCGCCGCCGTCCAGGTTGAGGGCGTCGACCGCGCCGAGCGAGCGCATGAAGGCCGCGCCCTCGGCGAGCGTGAAGCCCTCGCTGCCGCCGGCGGTCCGGCCGTCCACGGTCACGAGCAGCAGGCGGCCCTTTTTGTCGATGCCGGCCATCGTGCGCGGCTGGCGGTTGTTCGCCCACGCGAAGCCGAACGACAGGTCCTGCGGGTCGAGCACGCCCTCGGCGGCGGCGTCGATGTGCGTACGGCCGTCCTTCACCAGAGTCGGGGCGGCGCTGACGATGCTGTCGCGCCGGCCGAGCTTGACCTTGCGGCCGTCACCGTCGCGGATGACCTCCTTCGTGGAGATCTTCCTGCCCACCTTCGCGTGCTCGGTCAGCCAGTCGGCTGCCGAGCCGATGCCCTGGAGCACGGTCCGGCCGGGCGCGACGCTGCCGGTCCTGTCGCCCACCGACACGACCCGGTCCTTGGCGTCGAGCACCACCTGCACACCGGCGCCGGTCGGCAACTCGTGGACGTAGCCGTCGGTGAACTTCACCAGCTCGTCCTTCATGGTGCAGGTGGTGTCGTGGCGCGGGTCGGCGGTCGGGAGCGCGCCCGGCCGGCCGCAGTTGCGCAGGAGTCCCGGCGTGCGGTTGATGCCCTCGACGGAGTGTTCGGCGTGACCGGCGCGGACGGTCACGGTGGTGGTCAGGTCGGCGATCCGGGTGCGCCGGCCGCCGTCCTCGAGGATCAGCGCCGCGCGCGACCCCACCGCCATCGAGGTGAGCTCGCCGTCGTAGGCGCTGACGCCCGCCATGGTGCCCTGGACGCCGTCGGCGCTGGAGGTGAGGAAGAAGCCGCCGTTGACGCCCACCAGCGAGCCGAGCTTGCCGGCCACCGACGAGGTCGTCTCGCGGTCGGCCACGTTGCCGCCGTGGGTGGCCTCGACCGTGCCGTGGAACGTGCGCGGGTCGATCACCGCGACATGGATGTTCTCCACGTCGGCCGGCTGGTCGACGTCGTAGCCGGTCCACTCCACGGTGTTGCGCAGGCCCGCCGCGGTGACCTGCGCGGCCACGCTCTTGGCGGCGTCCTGGGTGGGGAAGGAGCCGATCCTGACCCGCACGCCCATGAGGCCGTGCGGCGTGTCGGCGTAGTCGGGCCAGGCGACCTTCGTCACCACCGGTTCGAGACCGGCGGCGCGCAGCCTGTCGGCCGTCTGCGTCGCCCACGACTCCGTGCCCACGTTCGCCCATGCCTGCGCGCCGGTGAAGCGCGCCTTCACCTCGGCCTGCACGGTGACCGTCCAGCTGGGGGCGGCGGCGGGGTCCTTGACGGTCCCCGTACGCACCTCCACGCCGGGCGCGACCTGCTGGGTCGTCCACTGCGGCGCGGACGCGGGGGGAGCGGCCGGCGCGTCCGCGGCGGCCACGCCGGAGATCGACAAGGGTGCGAGGACCGCCGCAGCCGCCACACCGAGCAGGAGTCGCGTACGGGTGTTACGGGCATGGCTGGGGCTGTCGTCCATGACACATCCTTCTGAGTCGCCGAAAAGGCCGGTTGCGGGCAATATGACCGATTCTGGCGACCGACGCTGAACTCGCGGACGAGCCCAGAAGTGCGCCGGGCGACGAAAGCGTGAATGCCGCGCAACCGGACATCGCCCGGGACGTCAGCGGGGCGGGAAGCGGATGACGAGGTCGCGCAGAGCGGCCGCCAGGCGGTCGACGTCGTCGGCCGTGGTGTACAGCGCCGGGGTCACGCGTACGGCGTCACCGCCGGTCATCCCGCTGCGGGCGACCGTGAAGATCCGGTGACGGGTCATGAGGTCCTGGGCGATGGCCTCGTTGTCGGCCTTGGAGGTGCGGCCGGTCAGCCGGAAGGCGGTGATGGCGCCGTACGCGTCCGGTTCGTCCGGCGTGAGTACCTGCACGCCCAGCTCGCGCGCCTGCCTCACCCAGCGGTCCCGCAGGTGGCGCAGGCGCGCCTGCTTGGCCTGCGCGCCGAGCGACTCGTGGAAGTCGAGCGCGGCGTCCACGGTCAGGAACGGCGCCACGTTCATGGTGCCGGAGTGCACGCGCGACCGGATGTCCGAGACGGGGTAGGTCTCGTCGATGTAGCAGGGGTCGATGTCGGCCAGCCGGCCGTCGCGGATGTAGAGGAACCCGGAGCCCAGCGGCGCCCCCATCCACTTGTGCAGCGAGAAGACGGCGAAGTCGGCGTCGAGGTCGGGCAGGGTGAAGTCGAGCTGCCCCCAGGAGTGGGCGGCGTCGACGATCACGTCCACGCCGTGCTCGCGGGCCATGGCCATGATCTCGCGCACCGGCGTGACCAGGCCGGTGCGGTTGTTCATGTGGCTGAGCAGGAGCAGCCGCACCTTCGGGTGGTCGCGCAGCGCGCGGTCGTAGGTGTCCAGCACCGCCTGGCGGGTGGCGGGTTCTGGGATGACGAACCGGACCACCTGGACGCCGCGCCGCGACGGCAGCCAGTTCATGACGTACTGGCCGCTGTGGTAGTCGAGGTCGGCGTACATGACCTCGTCGCCGGGGCGCAGCCGGTTGTAGCCCGCGATGAGGTTCTGCAGGGCCTCGGTGCCGCCCCTGGTCAGCGCGATCTCGTCCCGGGTGACGCCGAGCAGGGCGGCGAGCCGGCCGCGGACCACGTCGGCGGCGGGCTTGTAGACGTTGCGCAGCAGGTGGGAGTTGCGTTCGTTGAGGTGGTCGACGTTGCGGTGGTAGGCCCGCCTGACCGGCTCGGGCATGATCCCGTAGTAGCCGTTCTCCAGGTTGACGAAGTCCGGGGTCACCTGGAACTGCCGGGCGACGCCGTTCCAGAACGTCTCGTCGTCCGCCCGGCGGGCGGCGGGGAGGCCGTCGGTCCTGGTGAGCGCCTCGGCGGGGGTGGGAAACGTCATCGACCCGGCGGCGAGCGCGCCTAGCCCGGTGACGACCTGGCGTCTGGACATGCTCATCTGACGAACACCACCCCGATATCGATTTCGATTTCGCGCAACATTGTGACGGTGATTCGCGATCGAACCGCGCTGCTTTCTTTTGTCGGCGCGCCGCCCGCGCACAGCGAAAGAAATGGCGCCTTCAGGGGGTCTGTACGTGATCGGCATGTGAAACGCATGCGGCCGCTTTACCGGAACGTTCGCCTCCGCCGCGCGCGCCGGTCCATTTCGCCGGGCATTACGGTACGTGATGAATCAGGCACGCAGCGTAGGTCAGCGCGTCCGACCGGCAGCATCCCGCGCCGGCCGGGTGATGACCCATGCGATGCTCGTGATCGCCCTGGTCCTCGGCGTGGTGTTCGCCCACGGCGGCGCCTGCGCGGCCGTGGAACTCGCCGAGGCGGCGAGCTACGGCGCCGACGCGGGACGGCTTCCCGCCGGGCCGGGCAGCCACGGCGCCGACCTCGAACGACTTCCCGCTGATCCGGCCGTCCACGGCATCGGGTGCCGGCACAGCAGCCTGCCGGAACACCACCGCCACGGCACCGAGCAGGACTGCTCGGCCGGCGCGCCCGCGGGATCGCCCCACCTGACCGTGCTGCTGACGGCGATCGCCGCCGCGCCCCGCGCGGGCGCCGCCGCGGTCCCGCACGGCTCCGGCGCGGGTGTCCCCCTCGCCGCGCCCCACCTGAGAAATCTCTGCGTGCTGCGCATATAGCACCGGCGACGTCCACCAGCCGCCCATGCCCTTGTACGGTCCGCGGCCATTTCGCCGTGCCGTGAATCGTGTTATTCAGTTCCGGAGATTCAGCAATGTCATCACCAGCCATTTTCGCGCGCCCGGACGAGGCGCCGTCACCCGGATATTCCGCGCTCTCCCTCACCGTCGGCAACACGCCGCTCGCGTTCATTTCCGAGCCGTTCGTGCCGGGGGGAGGCGGGTTCTGGGCGAAGCTCGAGGGCTTCAACCCGGGCGGCATCAAGGACCGGCCGGCCCTGCACATGGTCCGCCAGGCCCGCGCCAGGGGAGACCTCCGGCCGGGCGCGACCATCGTCGAGTCGACGAGCGGCACCCTGGGCCTCGGGCTCGCCCTGGCGGGCATCACGTACGGCCACCCCGTGACGCTGGTCGGCGACCCCGGCATGGAGCCGCTCATGTGCAGCCTGCTCACCTCCTACGGCGCCCGCCTGGAGATCGTCACCGAGCCGCATCCCGTCGGCGGCTGGCAGGAGGCCCGCCGCGAACGGGTCCAGCGTCTGCTCGCCGAGATCCCGGACGCGTACTGCCCCGACCAGTACAACAACCCCGACAACGTGGACGCCTACGCCGGGCTGGCGCACGAGTTGCTGGGCCAGCTCCCGCACATCGACACGCTGGTGTGCTCGGTCGGCACCGGAGGGCACAGCGCCGGCATCTACGACGTGCTGCGCCGCCACTTCCCGCGCCTCAGGCTGGTCGGCGTCGACACCGTCGGGTCGACGATCTTCGGGCAGCCGGCCCGTACGCGGCTGATGCGCGGCCTCGGTTCGAGCATCCACCCGCGCAACGTCGCCTACGACGCCTTCAGCGAGGTGCACTGGGTGGCCCCCGCGGAAGCGGTGTGGGCGTGCCGCGCACTCGCCGCCCGCCACTACGTCTCGGGCGGCTGGAGCACCGGAGCCGTCACCCTCGTGGCCCGCTGGCTCGCACGCTCGAACGCCGGGCAGACGGTCGTCGCCGTCTTCCCCGACGGGCCATGGCGGTACTGGAACACCGTCTTCGACGACGAGTACTGCCGCACGCACGGCCTGCTCGGGGTGGTCCCGGCCGACGAACCTGACCTGCTGAGCGCGCCCGGCGAGCGGGAGGTGCACCGCTGGACCCGGTGCACCTCGGTGGCCGACCCGCTGGCGGCGACCCGATGAGGGGCCTGCTGCGCGAGTTCCGGTCCTTCGACCGGCCGATCCAGCTGCTGCAGATCAACCAGGCCGGCATCAACCTCGGCTTCTACATGCTCATGCCGTACCTCGCCCAGCACCTGTCCACCGGAGCCGGGTTGGCCGCCTGGACCATCGGGCTCGTCCTCGGCCTGCGCAACCTGAGCCAGCAGGGCATGTTCCTGATCGGCGGCACCCTGGCCGACCGGCTCGGCCCGAAACCCATGATCATGCTGGGGTGCGCGCTGCGCACCGTGGGTTTCGCCCTGTTCGGGCTGACGACCTCACTGCCGTGGCTCATCGTGGCGGCGGCTGTCACGGGGTTCGCCGGCGCGCTGTTCAACCCCGCCGCACGGGCATGTCTCGCGTACGAGGCGGGCGAGCGCAAGGTGGCCGCGTTCGCCGTGTTCAACGTCTTCTACCAGGGCGGCATCCTCGTCGGCCCGCTCGTCGGCCTCCTCCTGCTGAACGCCGGGTTCAGCGTCGTGTGCCTGGCCGCCGCGGCGATCTTCGCGGTGCTCACCGTCCTGCAGGGCCTGTGGCTGCCGTCCCGGCGCGGACCGCGGGCGGAACATCCGCCGGTGCTGACCGACTGGCGGCGCGCGTTCGGCGACCGCGCGTTCGTCGCGTTCGCCGCCGCCATGATCGCCTCGTCCGCGCTGTCGTACCAGATGTATCTCGCGCTGCCGCTGGAGGTGAACCGGCTCGGCGGCGGCGAGGCGGGCGTGATGGCCCTGTACGCGCTGTCGGCGCTGCTCGGCATCGCCGGGCAGGTGCGGCTGACCGCCTGGTGCTCGGCCCGGTGGAGCCGCGGGCAGGCGATCAGCCGCGGCCTCGCCCTCATGGGTCTGGCGTTCGTCCCCCCGGCCGCGACGGCCCACCTGGCGCTGCCACCCGGCTGGTCGCTCGCCCCACTGGTGGCCTGCGCCCTCCTGCTCACCCTGGGCACGCTGACGGCCTTCCCCTTCGAGATGGCCACCATCGCCGACATGGCGGGGAACCGCCTGATCGGCACGTACTACGGCCTCTACAACCTCCTGTCCGGCCTGGGCATCCTGGCAGGCAACCTTTTGGCCGGCGCATTGGTCGACACCGCCCGCCACGCCGGAACGGCCGCCGTCCCCTGGATCGCTCTGGCCATCGCCGGGCTGGCCTCGGCGGCGGCCGTCAAGCGCCTGGACCATCGCGGCCGACTGCGCCACACCGCCCAGGCGGCAGGCTGACCCGGACCCCGGCCGCGCTGTGCGGCGCTGCCGGGGCCTGATCACAGGGACCAGCCCTCGCCCGTTCAGGTCAAGGTCATCCGGGGGTCATCGCAGGGGTGAAGAGTGATCGCGTCCCTTTTCCAGTGAAATGGGACGTTCCACCCCGACTGACGGAGACGTACATGCGCATCCGCGCGCTGTTCACCACCGCCGCCGCGGGCGCCCTCGCCCTCGTGACAGCAGCGAGCCCCGCCCTCGCGACGTCCGGCGTAACAGACGACGCCCGCCCGGCACCGTCCCACGAACGCGAGCTCATCGGCGCCCTGCACGAGCACAGCGGCTACTCGGACGGCTGGCCGGGTTCCCGGCCCGCCGACTACTTCGCGTCCGGCCGAGACCAGCACGACCTGAACTTCGTCGGCTCCAGCGAGCACACCTCGAACGTCAACACGCCGTTCGTCTTCAACGAGGAGTGCCTCGACCCGCGCGTCGCGCCGAGCTGCCAGAACGCCGACCAGGTCAACCCGCTCGACGCGCTGCGCAAGTGGGACGCGGAGCAGGAGCAGGCCAAGGCGGCGACCGACCCCGCGAAGGACTTCGTCGGCTTCCGCGGGTTCGAGTGGACCTCGGACCGCATGGGCCACATCAACGTCTACTTCTCGCGCGAGAACTCCCTGCCCGAGACCGACGGCGGCACCGTCGCGATGGACCGCTTCTACAGCTGGCTGACGACCACCGGCAAGGACGGCCTCGCGGTGTTCAACCACCCCGGCGAGAAGACGCTGTGCGGGCCGCTGCGCTGCGACGTCCGCAGCGACCTCGGCTTCGGCTGGGAGGACTTCGCGTACCACCAGAAGGCCGACGACCAGATGGTCGGCATCGAGGTCTTCAACCGCGACAGGGACTTCGGCTCGGCGCCCGGCTACAACGCCCCGCCCGAAGGCTGGTACGCCCACGCCCTCGACAGAGGCTGGCACGTCGGCGCGATCGGCGCCGAGGACAACGGGCACAACCGCACGGACGACTGGGGCGGCTCCCAGTACGCCAAGACCGTCGTCCTGGCCAAGGCCAACACCGAGAAGGACATCAAGCGCGCGATGTCCGACCGCCGCTTCTACGCGGTGCTCGACAACGCCCTGCGCCTCGACTTCACGATCGACGGACACGGCATGGGCGAGCGGATCCACGCCAACGGCCAGCGTCCGCTGACGGTCGACGCGCGCGTCCGCGGCTCGGAGACGCCGCTGCAGCTGGAGCTCGTCAGCAACGGCGGCCAGGTCGTCGCCACCGCGACCGGTGACCGGCTCGCCGCCTCGCCGAAGGCGTCCGACGACACCTGGTACTTCCTCAGGGTCCGCCGCGACGGGCGCTCTGTCGCCTACTCCAGCCCGATCTGGGTGAACGACCGCAAGCAGGAGGGCACGCCGAAGGCGCCCAAGCCCGACCTGAAGACCACCGGCGGACGCTGGCTCGCGGGCGACCTGAACGTCCACAGCTGCTTCTCCAGCGACGTCTACTGTGCCGGCGCCGACGACCCGAGCCAGGCCGACCCGTACCGCCAGGGCGTCGACGTGCGCTCCCGCTTCACCGAGGCGGGCGACCGCGGGCTCGACTACCTCGCGGTCACCGATGACGACGACGTCCGCTCGGCGAGCGCGCCGGGCTCCGGCAGCCACGGCGTCCTCGCGATCCCCGGCTACGAGCACAAGGCCGAGGGCGACGCCCACGTCCTCGGTGTGGACAAACTGCTCGACGCCGGCGACGGCTCGGCCGCCGCGATCAACAAGCTCGCGGACGACGTACGGGCGAAGGGCGGCCTCCTCCAGATCGACCACCCCGGTCTCAAGATCACCAAGTCGTTCACCGGCTGCGACGCCGCGACCCTCACCTGGGGCTACCGGTACGACGTGCGTCCCGACACGATCGAGGTCTGGAACCCCGGCTCCAGCATCCGCACCGCCGAGGACTACCTCGACTGCTGGCTGCAGCGAGGCGCCCGCGTCGCGCTGACCGGCGGCAGCGACGCCCGTACCCGGTACGGGCAGCCGCAGGGCGCCGGCTATCCCACCACCTGGGTGCTCGCCCGCAACCGCTCGGCCGGTGCCGTGCTGGAGGCGCTGCGCGCCGGCCGTACCAGCGTGTCCGCGCTGCCGCCGGCCGCCGGCGGGGCGCCGCTGGTGATCGAGGCCAAGCGTGGCAAGAGCTTCGTGCCCGTCGTCGGCGACGACGTCCGTCCTGGCGAGAAGCTGCGCGTGCGCTCGCTCGACCCGCTGACCGACGGCTCGCTGCGCCTCATCGCGAACGGGGGGACGCTGCTCGACCAGCCCCTCGCGCGTGACGGGGCGATCGAGTTCACCGCCCCGGCGGAGTCCGGCTGGCTGCGCGCCGAGCTGCGGCTCGGCAACGACCTGCTGGAGCAGACCCCGCTGTGCGGCCCGATCGACGTCGGCGCGAACCTGTGCCCGTACGACGCGGGGATGGTCGCGATGACCTCGCCTGTCTACGTGCGCTGAGCCGATGCGGAGGCCACGGTCCGACGGGCCGTGGCCTTCACGGTGTCACCCTTGCCCGCTGTCGAGCCAGGAGACGATGCTGCGCACGTACCCCTCGACGTTGGTCAGGGGACGGCCGTCGAGGATGCCGACGAGATGCCCGATGCCGAAGGGGGCGTCGTAGATCCGGGCGCGGCGGTAGGTCTCGGGGTCGACGGCCTGCTTGAGGTTGTCCCAGCCGTGCCAGGCCATCAGGGCGGCATCGACGGCGGGGTCGAACAGGTGAGCCTGGTCCCAGTCGAGGACGCCGACCAGTTCGCCGTCCTCGCCCCAGTGCACGTTGGAACCGCCCAGGTCGCCGTGGACCAGCGCGTCCGGCACGGGCTCCAGGTCCCGCGCCGCCTCCAGCCGCCTACGGCACTCGTCGCGCCACCGGTCCGGGAGCCGCGGGACCACCTGCTCGGCCAGAAGATCGGCCCAGCCCTTGTCCCTCGGCGCGTACAGCAGCTCCCTGAGGCGCGGAGTGACGGCCACCTCCCGTACGGCGCGCAGCAACTCCCCGATGCGGTGCGGATCGCCCTGCCCCTCGGGCAGCTCAGCACCGCCGACCCAGGAGACGGCGACCGCCGTACGCTCACCGAACCACGTCACAGGGGTGAGCGGCTCCGGTACCACGAAGGGCAGCCCGGCTCGCCCCACCTCGCGCAACACCTCCACCCGCCGCGCCATCTCCCGAGCCGAGGACGGCCGCTTGCTCACCCGCACAGCCGCCGTCCCGGGGAGAAGCACAACGTGATGGAGATTCCCCGCCGTGATCCGAGCACCATCCACCGCCTGCCCAGGAAGCAGCGCGTCCGCGATCTCCAGCAGCTCGCTCTCGGACGGCTCGGATGGTTGGGGGCTCATGATCATGTCTCCACTGGCTCGTCCCGGCACGTCCGACGATTCCTACCACTTTCATCCATGGTGGTCAGTAGCGCGCGGCGGAGGCGTGCAGCAAGGGGGACACAGCCGAGGAACGGCCGTCCACCGTCGCCCCCGCGAACTGGAGGTTCGGCGCGAGGAGCCGGTTGTTCTCGGCGGGGAAGTTCAGCTTCGGCGCGGAGACCTCGTCCAAAGCGGCGCGCTGGTCCTCGCTGAGCGTCACGGCCAAGGTGCCCAGGTTGGCCTCCAGCTGGTCGACCGTGCGCGAGCCGATCAGGGTGGAGGTGACTCCGGGCCGCCCCTGCACCCAGGACAGGGCGACCTCGGCGGGCGTGGCGCCCACCTCTTCCGCGACGGCGCTCACGGCGTCGATCACGGCGTCGATCACGGCGTCGATCACGGCCAGTTCGGCCGGGGTCGGCCCGCCGGGTGTCCGCTGACGGCCGGTGTCGGAGCGCTTGCCCGACAGCAGCCCCCGGTGCAGCGGGGACCACGGCATGACGCCCATGCCCAGCGCCTCGGACATCGGGATCAGCTCACCCTCCGAGGTCCGCTCCAGGAGGGAGTACTGCAACTGCACCGCGACGATCGGCGCCCACCCACGGAAGCGCGCGATCGTGGCTGCCTCGGCGGTCGCCCACGCGGGCACGTCGGAGAAGCCCACGTAGCGGATTTTTCCGTTGCTCACCAGGTCGTCCAGCGTGCGCAGGGTCCATCGATACGCGCTGTGCAGCACACGATGTGCTCGAGATGTGCGCTCGACCAATTGATGCGAGAGCTGATCAGGCTTTGCGCCAGACCACGAATGTCCAACCAGCGCCAAGCCGGCGTGCCCTTGCCACAGGCATTGCGCGCGCAAGACAATTTTTTGCGATCCTGATCCAAACGCCCTGGCTGCTGCTCGAACGCCCCGCACCGTGGCGGTCTCGCCGTCAACATCGATGACGAGGTTGGACTTGCTGTGCAAAGTACGGGCGTACACGCGGTGAGCGCTCACCAGCTCGATGAGTTCCTTGATGCCGTGGGCCTCCCCACGGGGGAATTGACGACGACGTCCTCGGTGAAGAGCCGGTCGGTCTCGTCGTAGCGGCCCTCGTCGACCCGCAGGCTGTGACGGGCGACCAGGTCGGCCAGTTCGGCGCGGTCGGCGAGGACGCGGATCAATTTTCAGTAGCAGTCATGACGATCTCCAAATGGATAGAGCCGGCCATCAGCCGATCTGGCCACCGATGACCAGTTCTCAGCCGGCCATTGGCACTTAGCGGGTGGCGTCCTGGTGGTCGTGCTTGAGGCGGCTGAGGAAGAAGTCCCGGACATCCTCGGAGAGCAGCTCCGGCACCTCCATCGCGGCGAAGTGGCCGCCGCGCTCGAACTCCGACCAGTGCCTGATGTCGTACAGCCGCTCGGCCAGCGGCCGCACCGACTGCGTGATGTCGTGCGCGAACACCGCCACGCCAACCGGTACCGGGCACGGCTCGAGCGCCCGCGGGGTGTCGTGGTGCAGCCGCGCCGAGGAAGCCGCGGTGGCGGTCAGCCAATACAGCGAGATGTTGGTGAGCATCCGATCGTCGCTGATCGGCGCGCGAGGATCGGTCCACTGGGCGAAGCGCTCGGCGATCCAGACCAGCTGGCCGACGGGCGAGTCGGTCAGCGCGTAGCCGATGGTCTGCGGGGTGAGGGCCTGCAGAGTCTGGAACGGTGGCCGGTTCGCCATGAACTGCCTGACCTTGTCCAGCCGAGCCTCGTCCGTTGCGGACAGTTCGATGTCGGCGTCCGGGACCGGCCGGGTAGGCAGGAAGTTGACGTGCACCCCGATGACCTGCTCGGGTGCCACCGCGCCGAGTGCCAGGGAGATGCCCGCGCCGAAGTCGCCGCCCTGCGCGCCGTAACGCTCGTACCCGAGACGGCACATCAGCTCGGCCCAGGCCCGCGCGACCCGGACGATGTCCCAGCCGCGCTCGTGGGTCGGCCCGGAGAAGCCGTAACCCGGGATGGACGGAATCACCAGGTGGAAGTCGCGTGACAGCGGCTCGATCACGTCGAGGAACTCCAGGAACGAACCGGGCCAGCCATGGGTGAGGATCAGCGCGAGCGCGTCCGGATTCGAAGACCGGACGTGGACGAAGTGGATGTTCTGGTCGTCGATCTCGGTGGTGAAGTGCGGAAGCTCGTTGAGCTTGGCCTCGTGTTCGCGCCAGTCGTAGCCGCTGCGCCAGTGTTCGGCGAGTTCCTTGAGTCGCGCCAGCGGGAAGCCGTAGTCCCAGTCTGCGTCGGCGACCTCGTTGGGCCAGCGGGTGCGGGCGAGCCGGCCGGTCAGGTCGTCGAGGTCGGCCTGGGGGATGTGGATGCGGAACGGCTTGATCATGGTCTCAACTCCACTGGGATTCATTCGGTCACCAAATGTTTGGACAGTCAACGTTTGGCGTCCGAACGATACCACATTCATTAGTGCATCCAACGATTCGTTAGACTTCTCACATGCAGAACCCATCCGAGGAGACGCCCGCCAGGTGGGAGGGCCTGCCCAGCTGGCTGCTCGGCCAGACCGCCGGCCACGCGCAGCGCTTGGTGGGCGACGGGTTCTCATCTGTCGGTGCCCGCGGCTACCACTACCGCCTGCTGGCGGCGCTGGAGGACTTCGGCCCGGCCAGCCAGGCCGCGCTGGGCCGCCGTTGCGGCATCCACCTCAGCGACATGGTCGCGACGATCAACGAACTCGCCGATGGCGGACTAGTGGAGCGCGCCCCGGACTCCTCCGATCGGCGGCGCAATATCATCTCGCTGACCTCAGCGGGCAAGCGGCAGCTGCGGCGACTGGAGAAGCGGCTGGCTGAATGCCAGGACGAACTGCTGGCTCCGCTGTCACCCGAGGAGCGGCAGCGGTTGACCGAGGTGCTGTCCAGGCTGTTGGATCACCACAACCGACGAATCGGCACCCCCGAATAGCCGTGGCGCTGACTGGGGTCCGGGACTCTACTGACGGCCAGTAGCGCTGGGTGCCACGGAGCGCTCGGGGTCGGGGTGTTGTGAATCGAACAGCATCAGATCCAGGAATACTCCTTGTCCGTCACCGCAGGCAGTTCGACGGTGCTCGGCCTCGCGGTCGGACTGGCCAGCCGCGCAAGCGCCGCTCCAATGGGAGGGAACAACGGCAGGTTAGCGGCCTGCCGGTAGTCGATCCACTGCACATGGCCAATCTCGTGGCCGCCCTCGGCGAGTTCGTCGAACTCGTGAGTGGCGAGAGCGCGGCGAACGTCCGCGCTGACATGGAGGCGATAGATCAGGTGGAGCTTGCGGGGCGAAGGCGTGTTTCCCGGCCGCGTTACCCTCACATCCATCAGCCACAGCAGTTCCGGCTCCGTTCCAACGCTCGGAGCGAGGGCGAGTTCTTCTTCCAGTTCCCGGGAGAGGGCGGCATCGAGCGGCTCACCTGCGGAAACGTTCCCACCGATCGTGGTGAAAAGCTGGATGTTGTTGGGACGATCCCTGCGCAGGAGTGCCACCTCGTTACCGCAGAACACCAGCGCGCCGACGCGTATCTTCACACGCCTAAAGGGCACACCCATCGGCTGAGGCATACCAGCAATATGCCCCCGCGCCGAGGTCACCATCAGCCGAGCAGGTGCAGGATTCTCTCGGTCTGGCGCTCCAGTGTGCCGGCGGGGTTGTGGGGTGTTGCCGGCCCATCGGGTCCGAGCTGGAGGAACCACATCAGCGCGATGAGGCGGCGGAAGTCCCGTACCCGTTCGGCTTCCTTCGGCGCAAGGTCGATGTGGGACAGCAACACCTCCGCGTCGAGGGCGCCGTCGATGCGCGAGATGTGCTCGGTGACCTCGCCGAGCTCGAAGGCGCGATCGTTGCGGCCGGAGTCCTCCCAGTCGAGGAGATGGACGCGACGCTCGTGGTCGTCCCACAGGTAGTTGGCGTGGTTCCCGTCCGCCAGTCCGAGCACGGGCGGGAACAGGTTCGTGGTGAGGTGGTCCGGGGCATCGGAGGTCAGCCAGGCCACTCCCGCCTGGTAGGCGTACCGCACAAGAGGGTCGTCCCCGAGGTCGGGTTGCCTGCGGGCCCAACGGCGGGCTTTGTCCACGGCCACGGCAGGACCCCAGGGGGCCGGCTCGACGGCTTCCACGACGGGCGCCGGAATGCGATGCAACCGGTTCAGGGCAGCGGCCATCGCGCTGACCTGCTCGTCACTCGCATGCTGTCCGCGCAGGGCCCGGCCGGGCATCCTGCTCATCGTGATCGTGGGCGGGACGCCGTCGAGCTCGGCTCTCACGGGCTCGGGAGCCAGCCCGGGCGCGTGCTCGTCCAGCAGCGACAGGGCCGCCCACTCCCGGTACGGCTCCCCCCGGTCCCACGAGGCGTACCGCTTGATCACCAGGTCGTCGCCGAGTTCGAGGGCGTGGGTACTGAATCGGTCGGTCATCCGCTCGCTCCACAGAACCTGAGGTAGCCACCTTTTGTGGGTACTTGTCGACCGGACCATGGCGGCCCGAAGCTGGGTCGTGCGGGCCGAAGGGCCCTCGCATCCAGCTGAGAAAGGAAGGTCGTTCTCAAGAAATTCGTTGCGACGCGGCCAGCTTCTCCAGGCGGCGATGGCCCCAGTCGGAAAGCGGTGCCATCGCTTCGGAGAGCTCCCGGCCGAACGACGTCAGGGAGTACTCGGTCTTCAACGGCCGTACATCGTGCACCTCCCGATGGACCAGCCCGTCGGCCTCCATCTCCCGCAGCGTCTGAGTCAGCACTTTCTCGGTGAGGCCCGGTAGCAGCCGGCGTAGCTCACCAGGGCGGCGCGGACCGGCTTCCAGGAGCCAGAGCAACATCGTCTTCCACTTGCCGTCGATCACGGCGATCGCGGCGGTCACTCCGCAGACGTTCGGGTCCTGAGCACGGCTGCGCGTCATCGTCACCCCGTTCATCTCATTGTCAAGGAGTTGAAGCATGACCTCAGAACACTCTGCCGTCACCGTACTCGGCCTGGGGCCGATGGGCCGAGCTCTGGCCGGCGCCTTCCTGGACGCGGGCCTGCGCACCACGATGTGGAACCGTACGCCGGGCAAGGACAAGGAGCTGGTCGAGCGGGGCGCGGTCAGCGCCGGATCGCCGGAAGAGGCGGTCGGTGCGAGCAGTCTGACCGTGGTCTGCGTGGTCAACTATGACGCGGTGGACGCCGTTGTCCGGCGTGGCCCGGTCACCGACGCGCTCAAGGGGCGCACCGTCGTGAACCTCACCGCCGACACCCCCGTCCGGGCCAGGGACACCGCGACCTGGGCGGCCGAACACGGCTTCGGCTACCTGGACGGCGCGATCATGACACCGACCACGACCATCGGAACGCCGGCCGGGGTGTTCCTGCACAGCGGCCCTGAGGAGCTCTACCGCGAGCACCGAACAGCGCTGAATGCCCTGGGTGGCACCCACACCCACCTCGGCGAGGACATCGGCAGGGCGGCCGCGTACGACATCGCCCTGCTCGACCTCTTCTGGACCGCGATGGCAGGCTACGCACACGCGCTGGCGGTGGCGAGGGCCGAGGGGGTCACCGCGCAAGAACTGGCGCCGTTCGCCGCGGGAATCGGCACGATCCTCCCGCCGCTCTTCGAGCAGTCCGCGGAGGACGTGGACAGCGGCAGGCACTCCGGCGAAGACAACCCGATCACCTCGGCGGTGTCGTCCATGGCCCATGTCATCCACACCTCCGAGGCCCACGGCATCGACACGGGTGTGATGCGCGCTGCGGAAGGCCTGGCCCGCCGCGCCATCGCCCGTGGCCACAGCACCGACGGCTTCCTCAGCATCACCGAGATCCTCAACCCACGGTGAGCATCATGGCCAGTCGACGACGAGCCGGCTGTTGGGCTTGTTGATGACGAAGCGTGGGTCGCCGACCCCCAACAGGTCACGGTGGGCGGCCGTGGCCATACGAAAGCCGGGGGCAGGGGCGTCGTTGCCGTGGTCGCGGTCCCACGCCTGAACCTCGGTGGCGACCTGCTCGGCGAGGGAGGTGGCGTGCGGCCCGTGGCCGATGACGCCGATCTCCCAGTACCGGCCGTCGGCGTCGTCCCCTTCGCGGACGGTCAGGTAGGCCAGGCTTTCGCCGTCGAGTGCCGCCATGGAACCCCACGCGAAATGCGGCGTGAAGCCGGGCCGCCGACCGGGCATCCGGGACAGCCCGTTCGGCAGGACGCACGCCAGCCACAGGTAGACCCACTCCCACCCCGAGCCCTGCCGGAACTTCACGCCCGTGTAGACCTTGTGCGAGGGCCCGTCGAGCACGGTCCGCATGGCCTCCCGGTCCACGGCTTGCTCGCCGTAGGTCTCCAACTGAACGTCGCCCTGCCCCGCCAGACAGATCGTGGTACGGACGTCGTCGCAGATCCCCTTCCGCATCGGGACGAACGTCGCCATCTCGCAGGAGACGGTCTTCCAGGTTTCGCCGTCACGCTCGAAGGCGAAGGAACGGGACACGCTGCCGCGAATCCGCATGGGGATGACCAAACGGCCATCGGGGGCCAACTGGTCCAGGACGGGGAGGGGGATGTCACCGGCGCCCACGGTGAACACGATCCGGTCGAACGGAGCCCGCTCGGGCAGCCCGGTGGCGCCATCCGCCAGCCCGGCGGTCACGTTCGACGCGCCGGCGGCCTCCAGGTGCCTTGTCGCGGTGTCGACGAGGTCGATGTCGACGTCCACTGTCCACACGTGCCCGCCGGGGGCGACGAGCCGCCCGAGGAGGGCGGCGTTGTAGCCGGTGGCCGCCCCGGCCTCCAGCACCTTGTGGCCGGGTTGTGCGCCCAGCTGCTCCAGCTGGATGGCGACGGTCGACGGCGCGGAGATACAGGAGATCATCTTGCCGTCCTGGTTGTGCTTCACCGCCACGGCGTCATCGACGTAGGCGGCCCGCACGTCACAGTCGGGGATGAACCGGTGGCGTTCGACCGCCCGGAAGGCATCGATGATCTCGGGGGTACGCAGGCGACCGGAGCGGATGCACGCGTCGACCATGGCGTCGCGCAGCGCGGCGGAATCGTGGGTCGTGGTAGTGCTCTCCATCCTCTGAACGGTAGGGGTTGCTGATAGGGACTGCCTGGTAGACACGGTGTCCGTCTCGTCATCTGCGGAGGCGGCGTACCGGCCCGGGCTTCTCGAACGCGGGCGACAACCATGCCGGGCCGTGATGCAAAGCGACATGCAGGTCGTTCAGCCCGCCGGTTTCGTGAAGTCGTCGATGTGGTCACGGGCCCACTGTGCGAACGGCAACGCGGGTCGGCCGGTCAGTCGGGCCACGGTGTCGGTGACCGGCTCGGGGTGTGCCACCATCGCCGCGTGACCGGCGACGATGGCGGCGACGACCACGCCGGGCAGGCCAGGGAACAACTCAGCACCGGCTTCGGCCGCACCGATCTCCTCGAAGCGCAACGACCGATTCAGCGCGTCGCCGATCGCGGCGAGCTGCTCGACCTGCGTCAGCTGCTCGGGGCCGGTCAGGTGATAGGCCATGCGGTGGTGTCCGTCCTCGGTCAAGGCGCGCACCCCCACCGCGGCGAGGTCGGCCTCATGCACCAGCGCGCGCCTGGCATCGGGGGAGAACCAGCGCAGTACGTCCGACCGGCCGATCTGCCCGGCCCAGGCCAGCGTGTTGGCGGCGAACCCGCTCGCCCGCAGAAACGTGTACTCGGAGGCCGAGGCGGCGATCAGACCCTCCAGATGGGCATGGGAGGCGATGATGCCCCCGTCCGGCTCGGCACGCTGGTCCGGTTCGTCCGGCACGCCATGGGCGGAGAGATAGACGATTCGCCGGGCACGCCTGCTCAGCATGTCCACCGACTCCCGCGCCGCCCCGTCCGCCGCCACGGAGGGGAAGACGAGAAACACCGCGTCCACGCCGTCCAGGGCGGCGGCCAGCGTGCCGGGCATGGTGAGGTCCCCGCCGACGACCTCGACCCTCGGACCGAGGGCCGCCGACGCGGCAGCCGGATCGCGAGACAACGCACGTACCCGTACACCTCCCACCTCGGCCAACTGGGCGACGACCTGTCCGCCCACCCGCCCGGTCGCCCCGGTCACCAGTACCGTCCGCTCGCCTGTCATGTCGATCGACTCCCGTCCTGCGTTCCTGTAGCCCGTGGCCTGGACGCTAGGGGTTCAAGTGGACTTGAAGGCAAGCGCCGAACCCGACACCATCGACGGATGAGTTCCGACTGGCACATCACCGGGCTGACCGTCGGCCAGGTCGCCGAGCGCATGCAGATCGCCCCATCGGCCGTGCGCTGGTACGCCGACCAGGGGCTGTTGCCGCACGAGCGGGTGGCCGGCAACCAACGACGCTTCTTCGCCGACGTGTTGTGCCGGGTCGCGATGATCCGCGCGGCGCAGAAGGTCGGGCTCAGCCTCAGCGAGATCCATGAGGCGCTGGAGGCGCTGCCGCCAGGACAGCCGCCGACCCGCCAGGACTGGGAACGCCTGGCCACCCACCTTCGCACCACGCTGACCCGACGTATCGACGACCTGTTCACCCTGCTCAACGAGATGACGGTCCAACACCCCGACCCGACTCCCATACCTACAGCCGGTGGACCCCGCACAGTCGCATAAGCCGACGCCGAGAGGCAGTGTGAACTCAGCCCGCTGATGTGGATAACCCGTTACACCGTCAAATCACCACAAAGCGGTAAGGCCGGGACAGATGGGCAAAACCCGGCCTCGCGTCTCCGTCAGCCTGGTGTGGTCCGGCTGATCCCGGGCAGCGAAAAGGCCCACCAGGATCGCGTCCTGATGGGCCTTTCGGTGGGTCGGGGTGGCGGGATTTGAACCCACGACCTCTTCGTCCCGAAGCAATTCGAACGCATACCCCCACGCCTGGTTCACTCGCTCTGACCTGTACGGGCGTGCGACGACGTTCGCTGGTGTTCGTGAGCGTCATCGCTGGTTGTCACGCAGAATGTCACTCAGGCCGCTTCGGAAGCTCTCTTCTTCCAGGTTACGCTCGCTGGCCAAGACGACGTGGGTATGAGCGGGCGGTCGATGGCCACAAGGGCAACTGGAGAATCGAGCGCATCATGCCCTCATAGAGAGACGGTTCGGCGATCTGCTCAGGTCAGGCAGTGGCGGGAACAATAGCCTGGAGTGCCAGCTAAGACGCGACTTGAACAAACCGATCTTCAAATCAGTGATGATGGTGGCTTCAACGATCGGAGTCTGCGCAAGGCTTTTAGTGGGCCTTCGTTCTGCACGGAAAGAAGGTAAGCTTGGGGCTGGCTCTTACGTGCGTCTCGGACAGCTTTGCGATGATCGCTTAGTATGCTGGTGAGGCCAATAGCCAGTCCGGTGCCAATAGTTGCTCCGCTTACCCAGCTTTCCGGTAGTGTCGCTGCTATAGCGGTGGCGATGCTTGGCGGGATAGCGGTCTTGACAGACACTGCACTCCAAATAGATGCGACTCCGAGGCCGCGCAACGATCTGCGCAATTCCAGGAGTCCCGGGTAGACATGTCTCTCATACTGAATCGCAAGGTGCTCCTGTATAGAGTCATCGTTCGCCCAGCGTGGTTCCTGTCCGTCCTCTGACGCTAGCACCTGTTGGATGTAGTCCTGAAAAGCAGTTAGTTCGCCTCGATTGCTATCTCTAACGCGCCTTATTTTGTCGGCATCGAAGATCTGTCCTTGTGTGAGAATCAGAGCCCTGATGGACAGCATCCCGAGCGCACTCCTGTAGCTCTGGATGCTTCTCGAGGTAGTAGGCGAGTGATCCTCCACCATAACCTGTGCTATAGAGTCTGTATCCCATTCAGGTAGGTCAATCGTAGGCAAAAATCGATCGCCGACACAGCTAGACATGCGATCTTTTGCGATCGAACTAACTAACATTCCGTGATAGAGGCGGCCGACGACGGATGGCATCCTTAGCCACTCATCCATATGGGAGAGATTGAACTTGTAGAATCCCAGATTTTCCTCAATGAGGATGTCTTTCAAGTCGCTCGGTAGCCATCGACCGCCGAGCGTAAATGTTCGTTCTCTACTTTTCTTCGGCCATGCTCCCTGGAATGATTTTGTTCGGCGAAGATCCTCCGCGTGAAGGCTCAGAGCTTGGATAAGCGGCTGGGCGACAGCTTGCATATACTCGTGGTCTATCTGTATAGTCCGCAGAATGCCGACGCCTTCTAGTCCTTCTGTGAGATCTCGAATCGGCGAGGCATTTCTATCCCGCAAATGCTCATCCCAAGAATCCCACAAGGCGTTCGCTGGCCTTGCTTGCACTTGAATCAAACGATCGAAGTACAGTGCTGCCGCTGCCAGGGATTCATAGCTGAGCACGGCTGAAGGAGGGATTAGCCCGATCGGCACGCATCAACTTTATATGCTGCGTGCTCATCGGTGAAGGCTGGTACGAGGATTCTGTTCTTCGGTTATAGCGGCCCTGCGGCAGGAGATCCTTTGTGTCCGCCACTGACCGATTGAACAGTGCGTGCTCGGGCCATGTATCGCTCCGATGCGACAAGATGCTGTAGGACCGCATGTTGGCGAGTCCAGTGCCCTCCGGTTGGTGACCTGTTTGCTTGGCTCAAGCTGATCTTGATGCTGAAACACTGGGGGCAGCGCCCTGTTGGTAGGGCGGGGACAGCACCACCTCTGCATGTCCCCGTCAAGCGAAGACCTTTCCGCACGTCAGCGGTATCCCGGGGACCGTGGGGACAGCAGGGACACAGTCATGACTGTGAGGGCACCAGCGCGTCCCTGATCGCCTCCGCGTCGGGAGCTCCCGCCGAGGCCAGGTCATGAGCAGTACGTTGGAGTGCGGTTACGGCGTAGGCGTTGAGCGCTGTGGCGTCCGGGGTGATGCTCAGCGCTGTGGCGACTGCCGCTTCGGCGTCGCCTTGAAGGGCCTGGGCGTGCGCGAGGCAGGCTCCGTACCAGGCGCGGTCGCGTCGGTAGTGGTCGGGCAGGGTAGACAGGCCACGTTCGAGATAGTCAGCCGCGCGGCGGGCGTCGCCGAGCTCCAGTTCGGCCATGCCGCGTTGCATGAGGAACCAGCCCTCGTCGTAGAAGTACATCCAGGGTGGTTCGTTGTCGGGGTGTTCGGCCGCGGTGCGGATGAGGTCTTCGGCTTCGGCGAGCTGGGTGCGGGCCTGGTTGGCCTGACCCATCTGGGCGTGGCCTCGGCCGGCCATTTGGGCGGCCATGCCCTGCACGCCGTAGGTGGTGCGGCCGTCGTGCCAGCGGGAGGCTTCAGCCAGGCGGACGCAGCGGTGCGGGTCGCCGAGGCTCCATGCCTGGTGGGCGCGCATGTTCAGGGTGGTGGCGGCTAGGCGGGAATCGCCGGCCTCGATGGCCCAGGCGTGGGAGCGGTCGTACCAGGCCAGGGCAGCGGCGTGCTGGCGGGAGTCGTGGCACATCCAGGCGATGAACTGGGCGTACTGCGCCAGCACGGCGACGGCCCGGTCGGCGAGCTGGCCGCGGACGCCTCGGGCCAGGTCGGCGACGGTGGACAGTTGGGCATGGACGAGAGGCAGCAGGGGACGGCTGCCGATGGCGTCCTCGACGCGGCGATGCTCGGCCAGGCAGTGTTCCAGCCATTGCACGGTGGCCAAGTCGACGCGGCGCGGCTGCTCGATGGCGCGGGTGATGCGCTCGTACAGGTCCGCGTCCGGAGCCAGCGACGGCAGGGCCAGCGCGGGAACCGGCGTGGTGGTCGTGCCGAAGAGCTGGTCCTCGGCTACGTCGAAGGCGGCGCAGTAGAGCCGGGTGTACAAGGCGTCCGGCCGGTGCTCGCCGGTCTCGTGGCCACGGATGCGCCGGATGAGGCTGTCCACCTCCGGCAGGGGCTTGTCTGACACGCGGGCCAGTTCGCGGGCAAGGTCGCGCTGTGACCAGCCGCGCGTTTTGCGGGCCGCGAGCAAGCGGGCGGCCCAGAGCGGGGCGGGCTCGTTCATCCGGTACACCTCCGAGGGGAGAGGAGCGGACACGGGGCGGACATCCCAGGTCGCCTCTCGGTGTCCTCTGTTGAGCTGTTACCGCCTGTAGCTGGGATGTATGCATGTTCAGCGACAGCGACGGCTTCTACGCATGGACGGCCAGCGACGAGTCCGGCCGGGGCGCGTGCGGCGTCACTGGCCGGCCCGAGCGGGCCGCCGCGTTGCTGAGTCGGTCGCTCGGCGAGCTGGCTCCGGGAGCGACGGGCACGGTTCGCCTGGTGCACCTTGACCGGCTGGCGCGACGTCCCTCCTACGTCTACGGCCCGACCGTGCTGCGCTTGCGGCGCACGGAGCAGGCCGCCGTGATCGTCGCGGGTGACTGAGCCGTGCAGGAGTGGGAGCCGTACGTGCAGTACGGCATGCTGCGGGTGCGGGAGACCTCGTGCTGCGGGGAGTACGAGTGGTGCTGTGAGGGTGGCCTGTACTTCGTCCTGCGCCACAACGGCGAAGGCTACGAAGCGACGCCCAGGCGCCGGTACGCCGACGCCCGGCCTGTCTGGGAAGCTCTCATCCGCACTCATCGGCACACCTTCTCGCGTTAGAGCGACGGCAGGTCCACCAGCTCGGGCTGCGCCAGGACACGCCGCTCTGCGGGGAAGATCCGATAGACCTCCTCACGGATCGCCTCCTCTCGTACGCGTTCGACGAACTCCTCGGGAGTGCCGCCGCACAGACGGCGCAGTTCGAGGGAGTCGTCCAGAAGGCTCTGGATCAACGTAGGTTGATCGACCAGGCGTCGGGCCAGCCCATGCCCGTCCGTCAGGCAGCCGTGGCGGCCCACGTAGACAAAGCACGGCGGTAACCGGACACCGGATTCCAGGGTCACGGGGTGGCGGTCGACGGGCAGGCGGCGACGCCAGTAGTTGGGTTCGGTGACGTCCAGCGTCGCCAGCTCGCGATCGTCGAGCCAGAGCACGAACAGCCGTGAGGTCTCGCCCGGGGCCTCCACCGGCACCGCGGGCACGTACCCCCACCGGTTCACATGGGCTGAAACACCTGGCGCGATGCCCTCGACGTCGGCCAGGGTCATGGGGATGACCGGCCGGATCGCGTGGCTCATGAACTTGCGCCGCATCTGACTGGGCGAGGCGTTGGAGCCCACCGCCACCACCGGATAGCGCTCCGACATGGGCGAGCAGCCAGACCGCACCAGAAGCTTGCCCAGTGTTTCGTCCCTGGCCTGCCACTCCTCAGCCACGGCCCCGCCGACGGGGAGTAATGGCAGGTACTCGTCGTCCACAAGGACGCCGGAGGTGGCGGGGATGCGTCCCGGATAGGTGAGGGGACGCGCCATGGGGTCGTCGTGGAAGAGATCTGTTTCGGTCACGAGGCGTCCAACTCGTAGACGAGGGTGTGTCGGTCTCCCGGTGCCACGGTGATCATGACGCGTACGGGACGGCCTTCGGCGTCGTAGCCGGTGCGCATGTGCTCGGCCACCGGAGTGCCGGCGGGCAGCCCTAGCCGGGCGGACTCGTCCTTGGTCGGCATCCGGATCTGGATCTCGTCCACCAGCCGCGTCTGTGCTCGGCCGATGGACGCTAGTAGACCGCCCGGGGCGCTCACGTCCTTCGGCTGCATCAGCGGGGTGCCCCTGGCGATGTCCTCGGGGAAGTAGCTGTCGGCTGTTTGAAAGGGCACGTCGTCCACGTACCGCACCCGACGCCGAACCACCACGATGTCCTGCTCGGCGTCGAGGTTGAGGCGTTCGGCGACTGCTGGTGGGGGGATCTCCAGGGCGACGCTCACTTCTTGGAGGGGGACGCGGCCTTGCTCCTGGACCTCGGTCGCCCATGCGTCCGCGTCGGCACTGTGGTTGCTCTGGTTCTCGAAGTGGGAGAGGTGCCAGCGTAGGCGCGTCTGGGAGCGGACGGTACGGCCGCGGCCTCGCCCGCTGCTGAGCAGCCCCTCGTTGGTGAGCTGCTGCAACGCCTGCCGCACGGTCTGACGCGACACGCCGTGAGTCTCCGCCAATTCCTGTTCAGGCGGCACCGTGTCTCCCGGTGCCAGTTCACCCCGCTCTATCGACGTACGCAGGGCATCCGCGACGCGTTCGTAGAGCGCGCGGGAGTCCGATCCGGTTGGCATGTGAGTCCTCCTTGACCAACTTGTACGTACTCACCGTACCAAGACGCTTGACAGTGATCGAGCAATCACAGAGAGTACGTACACAGCGCGGAGTACGGAGAGTACGTACTTAGCTCGACGAGCTTCGTGTTGCAACAGAAATGCCGGAGTGCGGTCCTGGTCGCCAAACGAGATCCGCACCCCGGCGCCCCTTCAAGAGAGGTGTCTTCATCATGACCTACGGGTCCAAGAACCTGGAGTACGTCACCATCCCAGCCGCAGGCGTCGAGTGGACGTGCCTGGTGTGCGAGGGCATCGAGGAGACCGCGCCCGGCTACGAACCGCCGTCGCCACTCCTGTGCCCGTCGTGCATCCGGCTCGCCTTGGTCGAGTCGCTGCGTGCCCTGGGCGTGAAGCTGTGACGGCTCACGAGAGCGCGCCGGTCCGCGCCGACAAGCTGGCAGACCTGCTGGACGACCTCATCAACGCCTTTCCGTCCTGCGACTCCGGCCAGGCCGACCTGTTCATCGGCCCTGACGACGAGCCCGACGAGGAGCGGCAGCAGCGCGAGGCGCAGGCCAAGGCCGTCTGCCTCGGCTGCCCGGCGCGTACGGCCTGCCTGGCCTATGCCCTGGCGCTCAGCCCCGACGAGGGCGTCTGGGCCGGTTACACCGCCATCGAGCTGGAGGGCCTGAACCGGCTTCTCGCCTTCATCCCGCCGACCAGGCGGGAGGTGGCCTGATGAGCTGCCGCTTCCAGTGCCCCGACTGCGGCACCCGATCGGCCAGTCCCTACGGCTGCCGCCGCTGCGGGGCCTCGGCCGGACGCCAACTCCAGCGCTGCACCGCCCACGGCGTGCGCTGCGCGCCCGGCTGCCGCGTCTGTCGCCTGCTCACCCGTTCCCAGTGGAGCTGACCATGATCTCTGTCCTCGTCTACCTGCTGGTCTTCCTCGCAGGAGGCCTTTTCATCGAACTCATACGCATGGGCCAGGAGCGCTACCGGCAGTGGCAGGTAGCCCACCACACGATCCGCCAGGGCGGCTCCCTGGAGGTCGTCGCCCGAGGCTGGGCCGCATCCCCACGCAACTGGTGCAACAAGCCCGGTTGCCCGCGCTGCTGGGGACGGCGGTGGGGCCGATGACCCACATTCACAACTCACCGAACGGAGCACCAGCCATGCCCACGGCCAGCCCGCGCCCGCTCTCGGAAGGAGAGCGGACCCTGATCTCGGTCACCGCCGCCGCTGTCGGCGTGCTGGGCCTGGTCGGGTTCGTCATCTCCTTCGCCACCGTCATGGACGCGGCCAAGCCCACCTTCGGCCCGCTCGCCTTCATGCTGCCCCTGGGCGTGGACCTGGGCATCGCGGTGTTCTCCGCGCTGGACATCGTCCTGGCCCGGCTGGACATGCGGGTGCGCTGGCTCCGCTTCATCCCGTGGACGCTCACGGCCGCCACCGTCTACCTCAACATCGCCGCCTACGCCAACGCGCCGAACGGGCCCGACTGGTTCGCCGTCGTCGCCCACGCGATCCTGCCCGGCCTGTGGGTGGTGGCCGTCGAGATCGGCACGCACGCCATACGCAAGCGCGCCGATCTGGCCAGCCCGTCCCGCCGACTCGACAGCATCCGCGTCTCGCGCTGGCTGCTGTCCCCGTTGCCCACGTTCGCGCTGTGGCGGCGCATGGTGCTCTGGGAGGTGCGCTCGTACCCCGACGCCCTGCACCGCGAGCGGGAACGCATCCTGACCAAGACCGACCTGCAAGACCGCTACGGCCGCCTGTGGCAGTTCAAAGCCACACGCCGCGAGCGCGCCCTGTACAAGCTCGGCGAGCTGGCCCCGGCCGGCGCGCAGACGGCCCAGCTTCCGCCGCCGTCTCCGGTGCGCCCGCCCCTGACTGCCGCGCCTGCTCGGAAGCCGTCGCCCCGCAGGCCCAGGGAACGGAAGAGCACCCGTCCGGCTGTCGCCCCGCCCGAGGTGGACGACTTGATGCCGCTGGGCTGGCAGATCGCCGCCGACCACGAGACGCGCGGCATCACGCTGACGCGGGACCGACTGCGCGACGCCGTCCGCCGAACCGGCCGATCCATCTCCACCGACCGCGCAGGCGCGTTGCTCGCCCGCCTGCGCACCGAGACCCGTCCGGCAGCACGGGAGGCGGCTTGATGAACCTCACCCTCACCCGCCGATCGACCGGCGACCCGCTACCGGTCGGACCGCACAGACCGACCGCCGACATCACCACGACAGCCCGCACTGACGAGACGCGGTCCGACCGCGCATCGTCCCTGATCAAGCCAGTACGGGACGCGGCCTCATCCGCCAAGACTCCGGCCGCGCCCCGCCACCCCGCAACCGCCAAGGCACACGAGGTGCACACATCATGACGCATCACCCGCACGACCACGAAGACCACTCCGAGGAGGACGGACCGACCGCTCTCGGTGGCGAGGTCGTCCCGCTGGACGCGGCCCGCCGCCGCGCCCGCCGCGCGGACGACCAGGAGACCGACCGTGACGAGGACGAGTTCTTCGACCGCGAGACGATCGCCATCGAGGGCACGGTCCTCGGACCTCCGGTCGACCCAGCGGACGAGGACCTGCCCTACCGGTTCGGCAACGACCGGCACCGCGCCCCGATCATCCCGGCCACGCTGCGGTCCTGGAGGGGCACGCGTTCCATGCTGGTCTGGGCCGCCAAGGACGCGGGATACGTGGTCGGCTACCACGCCGTCCGCGCTCCCAAGTACGCCGCCAAGGCCACCCTGTACGCCCCGATCGGGTTCTTCCGCGCCACCGGCAAGCTGCTGCACTGGGCGACGGCGGAGGAGGGGAACTGGGCGCTGCGCCAGTACGCCGCCGACCGCAACGACCCGGAGACGTGGCTCAAGCTCGACCGGCAGCGTCAGCGCCAGTCCCGCTGGCGCTGGTCGGTCGTGGCCACTCTCGCCGTGACGGCCCTGATCGGCCTGCTCGTCTTCCTGCTCGCCGACATCCCGACGTGGGGCCGCCTGCTGGCCGTCACCGTGGCCGTGCCGCTGCTGGCCCGCGCCGGTAGGCCTACGGACAAGCCCATCACCGACCGCGTGTCCGAGGGACCGCGCTACCGCAAGCTCACCGCCGAGCTGGTCCGCCGCGCGCTGCTGTCGTGCGGCATCTCCAGCATCAACCAGGCCGCGAGCAAGGACCCGAACGCCATTAGCTTCCCGCAGGAGATCCACCGCGACGGCCCTGGCCACCTGGCCGTCGTGGACCTGCCCTTCGGCGTGGAAGCCGCCGACGTGGTGGCCCGGCGCGGCCGGCTGGCCTCCGGCATGCGGCTCCCGCTCGACCAGGTCTGGCCTGAGCCCGGCGACGGCCACCCCGGACGACTGTCGCTCTGGGTCGGCTACGAGCCCGCGTCCCAGATGAAGCAGCCCGCCTGGCCGCTGCTCAAGGACGGCAAGGTGGACGTCTTCAAGCCGTTCCCGTTCGCCACCACGCCGCGCATGGACACGGTCAACGCCGCCCTGATGTTTCGCAACTGGCTCGTCGGCGGCCAGCCCGGCTCCGGCAAGACCTTCGCCCTGCGACTGGCCGTCCTCGCCGCCAGCCTGGACCCGCGCGCCGAACTGCGCATCTACGAACTCAAGGGCGTCGGCGACTTCAAGGCCCTGGAGCCGGTCTGCACCGAGTACGGCAACGGCTTCGACGACGAGACCATCGCCCGCTGCGCCGGGATGATCCGCTGGCTCTACAAGGAGTGCGAACACCGCTCCAAGCGGATCGCCCACTACGCGGCCCTCGGCAAGGCCCCGGAGAACAAGGTCACCCCGGAACTCGCCTCGCTCAAGGACTCCGGCCTGCACCCGCTGATCGTCGCCATCGACGAGATCCAAGAGCTGTTCCTGCACCCCAAGTACGGCAAGGAAGCCGGGGAGATCCTGGAGAAGGTCATCAAGCTGGGCCGCGCCCT
>NZ_FNFB01000041.1 GCF_900100395.1 Nonomuraea maritima
CCTCCTGCTCCTCCGACGGCACCGAGAAGACGGGCTCCTCGGCGATGGCCATGGGCAGCGACAGGATGCGCGCGTCAGGGGCGACGCCGACCAGGCCGTCGTCCGCGCCCGAGCCGGCGATGAGGGCCGCCATCGCCGTGCCGTGCGCCCCCGGCCGCACCTCGCGCCGTACGGCGCCCGTCGTCATGTCGGGTCCGGCGCTGACCCGGCCCCGCAGCTCCTTGACGGTGGCGTCCACGGCGCTGTCGACGACGGCGACGGTGACGCCGCGGCCCTTGGTGACCGTCCAGGCCCGTTCGACGTTGAGCGCGTCCAGCACCCACTGCTGCTGTTCGCGCACGGGGTCGGCGGGCGCGGCGCCGGTGAAGGCGACGATCGCCGCCGTGGCGAGGCGCAGGGCGGTCAGCACACGTTCCCCTGGGTGCAGGGCGGCACCTTCGGCGGGTCCGCCAGGAAGTAGGCGATCTGGTTGCCGATCGACCTGGCGGCCGGCCACAGCTCGCTGTGCAGGATCTCCTCGGGCGGCACCGCGGCCCGCGTGCGTCCGTCGGCGTAGCCGCCGGTGGTGAAGACGACGTACGGGCCCGCGCCCACCCAGCTGGTGCGCTGGCGCTGGTCGGCGCCGAACCGGTCGGCCACCGTGCCGGGGAAGGCGACCGGCAGCACGCCCACCCGGTCGTCCTGGGTCAGTTCGTCGGTCACCGAGACGCGCGCCTCCTCGTCCTTCAGCACGGCCACGCCCACGGTGAAGACGAACGAGGCGGTCTGGTCGATGTACGTGGCCCGCAGCAGCGTCAGGCAGCCGTGCTCCTGGAGGATGCCGCCCAGCGGGGAGTCGAGGCCCTTGACGCACCCGGTCTCGGGGGCGATGCCGACGCGGCGCGCGTACTGCTGGGCGCGGTCGAGCCCGAAGTACTTCACCTCTTCGGGGAACACACTGGTCGCGGGCCAGGCCTGCCAGCGGCGGGCGATCTCCTCCTGTTTGTAGCGGTCCTGCTCGGCGGCGGTGAGCGGGCGCGAGCGCGTCTCGAAGAACAGGCCGACCGTGCCGAGCAGCACCACGAGGGACGAGACGGTGATGACGAAGCCGACCACGAGCACGAAGACGCGCCGGTAGCGCACGCCCTGCTGCAGGGACTGGATCTCGGCGCGTTTCCTGGCCTCCGTGCGCGTGCGGGAGTTCGCCCCCTGCCAGGTGCGCACCCGGGAGCGGCGGCCGGTCGCGGCGCCGAGCGGGTTCCGCCGTCCTTGGGCGGACTCGCCCTCGGCGCGCGGTAGCCCTGTGCTCGACCTACGGTTCTTCACGCCGCCTCGTTCTCGCGTCCGTCGCTCGGTGGCTCGGAGAGCCGTTCTGCGTTTTGTCCCCCTTGATAGGCGGATCATGCGCCTTGTGATGTCTGTGCGCGCCGTACCCGTACGAGCAGGCTGACGACCACCGACAGGGACACCAGCGCGCCGGCCGCCCCCGCGACCGCGATAGCCGCGCGGACCGTGACCAGCCGGTCGCCCCCGACGGCGGCCGTCACCGGGCCCTCCTCCGCGCCGGCCAGCGGCCGGGCGGGATCGTGCGCCTCGGGGCCGGTCGCCACCTCGGTGTGGCCGGACAGCCGGGACGCCTCGGCCAGCGCCCGCGCCGCGTCGACCACGCCGAACCCGGTCGCGGTGTCGTAGCCGTCCGGGGGGAGGTCGGTCGCGCCGGCGGCCAGCGCCCGCGCCACCAGTGGCGGCGACAGCGTCGGATACCTGGCCCTGACGAGCGCCGCGACGCCCGACACCAGCGCGGTGGCCTGCGAGGTGCCGCGGCCGACCCAGTACGCGCCGCCAGGGCCCGCGCCCATGATGTCCACGCCCGGTGCGGCCACCAGCACCGAGGAATTGCGGTTGGAGAAAGCCGCCCGCCGCAGCCGCCGGTCGGTCGCCGCGACCGACACGACCCCCGGGAGCGCTGCCGGGTAGGAGTAGGTCGCGCCGTCGCCCTCGTTGCCCGCCGCCGCCACCAGCACGACCCCCCTGGCGATGGCGTAGCGGACGGCGGCCCGCTCCGCCCGGGTCGCGAGCTGCTTCGAGATCGACAGGTTGATGACGTCTGCTCCCTCGTCCACCGCGTAGCGGATGCCGCGGGCCACCACGTTCTCGAAACGGCCGCCCGAGCCGAACGCGCGGCGGCCCGGCTCGTCGTCCTCCAGGATGACCCTCACCGACAGTACGTCCGCTTCCGGCGCGGCGCCGATGATCCCGCGTTCTCCGCCGGGCCCGTGACCGTGCCCGGCGATCAGGGAGGCCATGTAGGTGCCGTGCAGCCTGCGCGGGACCGTTCCCCGCGGATTGGCCCCTGCGGTGAAGTCGCGGCCCACACGTACCGAACCGGCCAGGTCGGGATGGCGCGGGTCGACGCCGGAGTCGAGCACCGCCACCGTCACCCCCGAGCCCCTGCTGATCCGCCACGCCTGCGCGAGCCGCAGCGTCTCGATCACCGCCCGCTGCCCGCCGCGCACGTCGTCCGCCGTCGCGGGCGGCGCGAGCATCGCCGCTGATCCTGTCGCGCAGACCGTGGCGCACACCGCGACCGCGACCGCCGCCGACCGCCTCAGCACCGCAGCTCCCGGAACGCGCAGCCGGACCTGCTCAGCCTGGCGAGCACCTGCTCGGCCATCTCGGAGGCGAAGGCGAAGAACGCCGGTCGCGGCTCGCCCGCCGCGCTCGCCGGCCGCCCGTCCACCTGCCCCGCCGTCATCACCACGAGGTACGGCCCCGCCTGGCTGACCGACCCCGCCTGCCGGACCTCCGGGGTGAACCGGTCGGCCGGCGTTCCACGGAAGGCGAGGGGCCGCAGCCCGGGCGCCGGGCCTCCTCCCACAGGGAAGGCCTCTTTCGCGCGTACGGCGCCCAGCTCGTCGCGCAGCACCACCACACCGATCGTGACGAGCACCCCGCGCAGCGCGTCGACGTACGTGGCCCGCAGCACACCCCGGCACCCCTCGCGGCGCAGGGCCGCGAGCACCTGCGGGTCGACCGCGCCGCCGCACGCGGTACGTGGCGAGATGCCGATCCTTCCGGCCCGCTCACGCCCGCCCTGTTCGGCGGTGTACGGCAGGACGGCGGGGAACACGCGGCCCGCCGGCCAGACGCGCCAGCGTTCGGCGACCTCGCGCGCGGCCGCCGCGTCACGCTCGGCCGCGCTCGGGCCACGGACGAGCTCCGTGCGCGCACCGCCGCCCGCCACCCCGGCGACCGCCGCGCAGCACAGCGTCAGCGCGGAGGCCGCCACGAGCGTGGGCCAGGGACGGGCCGGCCGCACCGGTCAGACCTGCTCGTGGATGGAGTCCATGTCGCAGATTTTCCCCGACGGAGCGGGCCGGCCTGGGCGTATCCCGGGAAATGCCCCGCTCAGTAGGAGGGCAGGCTCGGGTCGACGGTCTTGACCCAGCTCAGCACGCCGCCGCCCACGTGGACGGCGTCGGAGAAGCCGGCGTTCTTGACGATCGCGAGAGCCTCGGCCGACCGCGCGCCCGACTTGCAGTGGAGCACGATCTTCTTGTCCTGCGGCAGCTTCTCCAGGGCCGAGCCGTTGAGGAACTCGCCCTTGGGGATCAGCGTCGCGCCGGGGATGCTGACGATCTCGTACTCGTTCGGCTCGCGGACGTCGACGACGAAGATGTTGTCGCCGCGGTCCTGCATGGACTTGAGCTCCTGCGCGGTGATCGTGGAGCCGCTGGCCGCCTCGGCCGCCTCGTCGGAGATCGCGCCGCAGAACGCCTCGTAGTCGTCGAGCAGTTGGGTGACCGACGGGTTCTTGCCGCACAGCACGCACTCGGGGTCCTTGCGGACCTTGACGTCGCGGTACTTCATCTCGAGGGCGTCGTAGATCATCAGCCGGCCGACCAGCGGGTCGCCGATGCCGGTCAGCAGCTTGATGGCCTCGTTGACCTGGATGGAGCCGATCGACGCGCACAGCACGCCGAGGACGCCGCCCTCGGCGCACGACGGCACCATGCCGGGAGGCGGGGGCTCCGGGTAGAGGCAGCGGTAGCAGGGACCGTGCTCGGCCCAGAACACGCTCGCCTGGCCGTCGAAGCGGTAGATCGACCCCCAGACGTACGGCTTGCCGAGCAGCACCGCCGCGTCGTTCACCATGTAACGCGTGGCGAAGTTGTCGGTGCCGTCGACGATGAGGTCGTAGCCCGAGAAGATCTCCATGACGTTCTCGGTGGTGAGCGCCGTGTTGTGGATCACGACCTCGACGTACGGGTTGATCTCGCGGACCGACGCCGCGGCGCTCTCGGCCTTCAGCCGGCCCACGTCGGACTGGCCGTGGATGATCTGGCGCTGCAGGTTGGACTCGTCGACGACGTCGAAGTCGATGATGCCGAGCGTGCCGACACCCGCCGCCGCGAGATACATCAGCGCGGGCGAGCCCAGCCCTCCGGCGCCGACACACAGCACCTTTGCGTTCTTCAGCCGCTTCTGCCCCGCCATCCCCACATCGGGGATGATCAGGTGGCGCGAGTAGCGGCGCACTTCGTCGACGGTCAGCTCAGCGGCCGGCTCGACCAGAGGTGGCAACGACACTTTCTACGCTCCCGTTTTTCAGGGGGTCTTGTCTCCCAGTGAAACCTAGCCCGGCAGTGGGGCATTCCCCAATCGAGTCTCACCGATCAGACGGCGTGCTTCCGCCGCCACCACCTGCGGCATCTCCATCATCGCCACATGCCCCGCGGTGGGCAGCAACACCAGCCGCACCTGCCGGAACGCACGGTACGCCTTCCGCGCCATCGCCGGACGGACCAGCCGGTCGTGTCGCCCGTGGATGATCAGCGTGGGCGCCTGGACCTGCTCCGCCTGACGCCACAGGTTGTCGCGGCCGAGCCGGAAGTACTCGGCGACGATCCCCCGCGCGGTGGCGACCACCGCCCGCGAGGCGTGCGGCAGGCCGTCGCGCCTGCGCTGCTCCTCGATGGCGTCCTGGAGCCGCAGGGGGTGCACGGCGCCCATGTCGGCCCAGACCATGGCGAACGACGACTGGATGCGGTGCTCGGCCGGGAGCACGCGGAGCCGGTCGGCGGCCCACTCTCCCAGCCTGGGCAGGGCGGCGGCGGCCACCCGGACGGGCCCGTACCTCGGGACCAGGTCGGGCAGGGCCGGGGAGATGAGCGTGAGCGAACGTACGAGGTCAGGACGGCTCGCGGCGACCCGGACGGCGATCGCTCCGCCGAGCGAGTTGCCGATCAGGTGGGCGGGACCGGTGTGGGTCAGCAGGCCGATGACGGCCCCGGCGTGGGCGTCGACGGAGTAGTCGCCGTCGGCCGGCTCCGGGGAGAATCCCGCGCCGGGCAGGTCAGGGGCGTGACCCTGGACGATGTCCTTGAGCTCGTGCATGAGGTCGGTCCAGTTGGTCGCCGATCCGGCGAGCCCGTGCACGAACACCGCCTGCTCGGCGGGCCCTGCGGGCGTCGAGCGCACGTGCATCGAGCCGATCATGCGTCCCGGCCAGTGCTGGATCGGCTCCGCCTGCATGGGCCCCCTCCTCGTTCTCGCGTCGCCCACACGATAGGTACGGCGCCGCGCTACTCCCAAACCGCCCCAGACGCCTACACCAGCCACCTTCTCCGGCATACAGGATTCTTCACCGCATACCTCGCGTGCGCTGCCTCGCGCGTGATGGCGCCGCTGGCCTGACATAGCCGGATTTATCAGGGCATACATGGCTAAGCGATCTCATACCACGCCAAGAGCCAGGCAAAAGGCGTCGAATCCCGTTTACGGCGACCTGCGCAGGAAACCATCAGACCAGCGACACCCAGCGTGACACCGACGGCACATACCGTGATGAGCGGTACGGGTCGGAGGCGTGACACGTGGCGCTGCATCCCACGGACGGCATTTACCGGAGCGACCATTGTGCGGCCCTCCGGTAAATGCCTTCCACGGATGCATTCGGCGCCTGACGACATGCCGGACGTCGCCATTCTCAGCGCGAACATGACCGGAAGAACCGCCCGTACATGTTCGCGCGTTTTCGCTTTTCTGAGCGGCGCACAATCAGCCGTCCCGCCCTGCTCGTCCCCGTCGGGATTCGATGCGGACGAGCAGGTCGAATGGGTCGCGCGGCGCCCTGCTCGAGCACTTTCCATTTCCGTCCCAATCGGACATATCACGCCATTTCGCAGGATAGATCTACAAGCCAAGCAATAAGACTCTTATTGCATAGCAAAATGGGGGGATCCCCGTTTGCTGGGTCACAGGCCCGGAAATGACATTGACCGGATGGACTCGCAGTAGTCATCCGAAATCGCCGAGAACGGGGCAACCCATCCAATAGGGGGAAAACGCAATGCCCAAGCTTAAGACTGTTATCGCAGGCCTCGCCGCCAGCACCGCGCTGACCGGCGCCCTGGTCGCCGGCGGTGCGACCGCCGCCGTCGCCATGCCGGCCGCCGCGCCCGTCGTCGCTGACGACGGCTTCGGCGACGACTTCGGCATCGGTGGTGGCCACCACTTCTTCCACGACCGCGGACATCGCCGTCAGTGCAGGAACCACCACCGCGGCTGGGGCGGCTGGGGCGGCGGCGGCTGGGGCCGGGGCCGTCACCACCGCCACCACCAGAACATCTGCATCGTGGTGCGGAACCACAACTTCAACGACAACCAGGACCGTCACCGCCACCGCCACGAGGAGTTCGACCGCCGCGGCCCGCTTCTCTAGGCAGTCACGTAACAATGGAATGAGCGCTCGTTTTCTCCAATGGTCGTCCCGGCCCCGATCCAGGGATTCCGGTTCCCGGCCTGCGATGAATTCCGAGCTCTCAGGGACGGGCCGTACCCGACGGCACGGCCCGTCCTGAGATATCTCTTCTCCTCGCCTCCAAGGCGACATTGAGGGCCCCGTGGGCAGCACGCCCACGGGGCCCTCTCTGTGCCGTCACGGGTGCATTCCCTGAGGCGGGGATTTCGGCATGTCCGCGTCCGGAACGACCGGCCCCGCCACGAACGCCCACCGTGCCGGCGAAGCACCACAGGGGCGATTTGTCATGGTGGTGCCCGATACAAGCTAAGAGACGGCAATTGCGGTTTGTGGCCCTTTCGTCCGGTTATATCCATAGTGCGGATGATTGGTAAGCAATCATCCGAAGTATTCCCCAGACCGATGTCGGCGCAAGCATTTCGCACCGGCTCGCCCATCACGAGGAATACGGAGTTATCGGGCAAATCGATCCTTTAGGGGGGAACAAATGCCCAAGCTCAAGACACTCATCGCAGGTCTCGCCATGAGCACGGCGATGACCGGAGCCGCAGTCGCCGGGGGCGCCGCCACGCAGGCCGCCTCCGCCAATGCCGCCACGCAGGTCGCCACCCAGGTCGGCACGGCCACCGCGCAGCTCGGAGTCGCCGGCTGCCGGCGGGTCCGCCGTTGCGGCTGGGGCTGGCGTCGCGGCGGTTGGGGAGGAGGGTGGCGTCGCCACCACCACCGCCAGCACATCAACGTCCACGTGCACAACCACAACATCAACAACAACGCTCGTCATGACCGCAACCGCTGGGATGACGACTGGGACTTCTGAGCCGTAGGTGACCCGGTGGCGTCAGGATCCGCGCCACTGTGGAGTCCGCCCAAGCGCTGAACTCCAACGAAGTCGACACAGCCCGTATTCAGCAGAGACCGGCCTTTCTCACAAAGAGACGGCCCGCTGGATACGGGCACTTCCATGTCCGCGCCCGGGCCCCCGCCCTCACCAGGGGTCGCGTTCCTCCCTCTCCTGGCGCAGGACGTCCTCGAACGTGGGGCGCCGGTCAGCCGTCCGCGACCACACGATCAGGTAGCCCAGCCCGGCGGCCGACTTCAGACTTCCGCGCACCCGGCGTCCCAGCGCCTTGATCGGCCGCAGCAGCGACCTGAGCGCCCGCCATGGATGAGCCAGGGCCCAGGCGATCGCGTGGACGGCCAGCAGGCCGAGAGGGATCCCGCCGACGTCGTCGTCGCCCCGCTCCCTTCTCCTCCCGCGCCGGCCGCTCATGGCGCGGGAGTGCGGGCCGAGGTCACGCGGGTGTCGCCGTCCGTCACGGATCCTCCCCGGGCCTTCGGTGTACGTCGTGCCGCCAGCGTACGCGGGGATCAGCCGCTCGGCACCGGGATCGGGGTCGCACCCAGGTCGAACCTGCAGCTCCCCAGGTCGCTCTTCACCACGACCCGGCCGTTGATCGTGATGCTGCAGTGGACGTACGGCACGCCCTGGGCGTAGGCCAGCAGGTCGTCCACGCCGGGCTTCTTGGCGGCGTCCCCTTCGGCGTAGACGAGGTACTGGTCGGGCCAGGTCAGGGTCGTGTTCCGCTTCCAGACCACGTCTCCCGGGACGCGCTCGTTCGCTTCGGCGTCGCCGTCCAGCCACATCACGTCGAGGTCGTAGAACTCAGGGCGCGCGTTCTCCAGGGACACCTCGAGCACGACGTGCTGCTGTACCGGCTCCGGATCGTCGAGGACGGACGTGTCGGGGAATGAGCAACCGGCGAGCAGGCCGGCCAGCGCGATGATCGCGACGGGACGTCGCATGATCCTCCTCAGGGGGTGCGGGGGACGTGATCGTCACATCCTCCCCGACGGGGACGGCCCGGACATGACGAAGTGCCCGTGTCCGGCGGGCCGCCCCTCTCACGAAGGGCGGGTCCCCGCTGAACACGGGCACTGCGGGCTCTGTCGGAGTTCATCGCGTGTGCGGACTCCACGGCGGCGCGGATCCGGACGCCGCCGGGTCACTTACAGCTCAGAAGTCCCAGTCGTCGTCCCAGCCGCGGCTCCGGTGGGAGTTGTTGTTGTAGTTGAAGTTGTCCACGTGGACGTTGACACGGTTGTGGTGACGGCGCCATCCTCCGCCCCAGCCACCGCCCCAGCCACCGCAGCGACGCCGGCAGCCGGCGGTCACCATCTGGGTGGACGCCGTGCTGACCTGGGTCGCGGCGCTCGCCGCGGCGGTCTGAACGGCGGCGCCTCCGGCGACCGCGGTACCGGTCATGGCCGTACCGACGGCGAGACCGACGACAAGAGTCTTGAGCTTGGGCATTGCCTTCCCCCTACAGGATCGATTGCCCGATACCCCACATTCCTTATTAACGGCATAAATCCGCACTTCTAAGGATTGTGACGGACGATTGCTCTCCAACCATCCGCACTGTGAATATAACCGGACGAAAGGGCCACAAACCGCAATTGCCGTCTCTTAACTCATATCCGGCGTCACCATGAAAAATCGCCCACGGCCCGCCGCGGTGACGTCCCCCGGCCCCGCTCCCGCCGCACCTCCTGAATCCGGGCATGCCAAAATCCCCGCCCTCGGGAATTGGCCCGTGAAACGACACAGTGAGGGCTCCGCCGGCGCCATTGCCGGCGGAGCCCTCAAAGTCGTCGCGAGGACGAGGAGATGAAACTCGGGACGGATTGCCCCATCAGACGCGGCCCGTCCCGAAAGCCCGGAGACCACCGCGGGTTCGTATCCCCCGATGAAGGGGTGGATGCTTCCCGGCGAGAACCGAGCTCATCCCTGCACCGTCAAAGACGGCTGATCAGTTGGCGGCGAGGGTGTTCGCCCCAAGGGCGCCCGCGCCCGGCTGCGTGATGGGCGGCAGCTGGTTCAGGTCGAACCACCAGCGACGGTCCCAACGGGGCTCGTGACGGTGGCGGTGCTCCTGCGGGTTCCGGTTGTGGTTGAAGTTCTCGATGACCAGCTTGATGTGCCTGCGGTGGTGACGGTGGCTACGCCGCCAGCCCCAGCCGCAGCGCCTGGCTCGGAAGCAGGACGCGCCGGTCAGGACCGACGTGCCCGTGCTGACCTGGGTGGCGGCAGATGCGCTGGCAGTGGTGACGGTCGCGCCCGCGACCACAGCGCCGCCCGTCATGGCGGTGCTGAGGGCGAGGCCCGCGATAACACTCTTGAGCTTGGGCATTGCGTTTTCCCCCTAAAGGTTCGATTGCCCCGTACTCGACCTATCTGGTGACCCAAGAAAAGGTCTCGGATGATTGCTGAAGAGTCATCCGGTAAGTGTCATTTCCGGCACTGTGGGCGAGCAAACAGCTATCTCCCCATTTTGCTATGCATTAGCATTGTTATTGCTTGGAATACGTATTTATGGAATGAAATAAGATGAATTGCCCGGAATGTCCGATTTGCGATTCCCGGTCGTCCGGGGAAGGCGCCCGGCCCGCCCTCACTCCCAGCGGAAAAGCCGTACCGCGAGCCCGGAGAACAGCACCAGCCCGGCGACCATCACCGCCAGATGCGGGAATTGCGGCCACTCCCCCGCCCACGTGTCACGCATGGCGTTCACGAACGGTCCGACCACCGAGTAATCGCTGATCCGGCGCAGCACGTCCGGCATGATCTCGCGCGGGATCCACATGCCGGCCACGAAGAGCAGCGGGAACATCACGAGCGACCCGATGGCGGAAGCGGTCGGGCCGTTCCGCGCGACCGCGGCGATCACCAGGCCGATCGCCATCATGGCGGCGGCGCCCAGCACGAAGACCAGCACGAAGCCGAACAGCTGGACGGGGATGCGCGACCCGTACACCAGCCGTCCTGACCCGATCACGGCGACGGCCGCGACCGCGGCCACGCCCAGGTTGAGCACGAGCTGCGCGCCGAGCACCCGCGCCGGGTGCACGGGCGTGGCCGACATCCTGCGCAGCATCCCCCTTTCCCGGTACGTCGCCAGCGCGCTCGGCAGCACCGTGAACGACGCCGTCAGCAGCGCCAGCAGGATCATCTGCGCGGGCAGCTGCGCGTCCACCGACCGCTGCCCGCCGAGGTCGGGGTCGGCCGCGCGCAGGTCCGGGATCTGCCCCAGCGCCAGCAGGAGCGTCACCGGCAACGCCAGCGTGAACAGAGCGGCCGGCCACTCGCGCACGAGCAGCTTCGCCTCCACGAACAGGACCTTCCTCATGCCAGCTTCCTTCCGGTGAGAGCGAGGAACGCGTCGTCGAGCGTGGCCCGTTCGATGCGCAGGTCGTCGGGGACGACCCCCTTCTCCGCCAGCGCGAGTGTGACGGCCGGCGCGAGGTTGCCGTCGCCGGTCACGACCACCCGGTCACCGGTACGGCTCACGTCGGTGACCTCGGGCAGCGCCAGCAGCAGGGCGTCGTCGAAGGGAACGGTCGGCCGGAAGCGCACCCGCTGCCCGCCACCGACCCGTCCGGTCAGCCCGGCGGGCGAGTCGACGGCGACCACGCGGCCCGCGTCGATGAGCGCGACCCGGTCGCAGAGCCGTTCGGCCTCCTCCATGAAGTGGGTGACGAGCACGATCGTCACGCCCGTGTCGCGTACCTGCTCGACCAGCTCCCATGAGTCGCGGCGGGCCTGCGGGTCGAGACCGGTGGTCAGCTCGTCGAGGACCGCGACGCGCGGCCGGCCGACCAGCGCGAGCGCCACCGACAGCCGCTGACGCTGACCGCCGGACAGCTTGGCGAACGCCGTGTCACGCTTGGCGGCCAGGCCGACCTGGTCCATGAGCTCGCGCCAGTCGGCGGGGTCGGGATAGAAGGAGGCGTACAGATCGAGCGCCTCCCACACCTTGATCTTGTCCGGCAGCGCGGCGCTCTGCAACTGGACCCCGAGGACGCGGCGCAGGTCCGCGCGCTGGGTGACAGGGTCGAGCCCGGTGACGCGCACCGAGCCTCCGTCTGGTTCGCGCAGCCCCGAGACGCATTCCACGGTCGTGGTCTTGCCGGCGCCGTTCGGGCCGAGGATGCCGAAGATCTCGCCGCTGGCGACCGCGAACGACACGTCGTCGACCGCGACGTGGTCCCGGTAGCGCTTGTGGAGGTTCCTGACCTCGATCACGTCCATGCTTCGACGCTACGGACGGCGCTTCCCGCGCGGAATCGAGCTGACTCCCCGACGGGGTGTACCTAGGTGCAGGGTCAGGCCGACTTGCGGGCCTTGCGCTTGGCGGGGGCCTTCTCCTCTTCCTGCGCCTTGTCGTCCGCCTTGGCCTTGCCTGAGGCGGCCCGCTTGGGCTTGGCCGGAGCGCCTTCGCGCTCGCGCTTGGCGGCCTCGACGCTGGCGCGGAGCGCGGCCATGAGGTCGACCGCCGGGCCGGCCTCCTCCTCCTCGCGGGCCGGCACGACCTCCTTGCCCGCGACCTTGGCCTCGATCACCTGCTGCAGCGCCTCGCGGTAGGTGTCGTGGTACTCGCTCGCGTCGAAGCCCGAGGCCATGGTGCTGATCAGGGACTCGGCCATCTTGAGCTCCTGCGCGCGCACCTCGATGTCCTCGTCGAGGAAGCCGAAGTCGGGCGTGCGGATCTCGTCGGGCCAATACATCGTCTCCAGGACGAAGACACCGTCCCTGACCCGCAGGGTCGCCAGCGACTCGCGCTGGCGCAGCGCCACCTTGACCACCGCGACCTGCCCCGAGCTCTCCAGCGCGTCCCGCAGCAGCATGTACGGCTTCGCGCCCTGCGCGTCGGGCTCCAGGTAGTACGACTTCGCGAAGTAGATCGGGTCGATCTGTTCGGCGGGCGTGAACTGCAGGACGTCGATCCGGCGGGACGTGCTCAGCGGCAGCCCCTCGAAGTCCTCGTCGGTGAGCACCACGATCTCGCCGCCGGCCAGCTCGTACCCCTTGGCGATGTCGGCGTACGGGACCTCCTCGCCGTCGACCGTGCACACGCGCTTGTAGCGGATCCGGCCGCCGTCCTCGCGGTGCACCTGGTGGAACGAGACGTCCTTCTGCTCGGTCGCCGAGTAGAGCTTGACCGGGATGGTGACCAGGCCGAAAGAGATCGCACCCTTCCAGATGCTGCGCATAGGTCGCCTCTCAAGCTCTCGATGGCCCGCCGAAAGGGCACATACCCGTCATGGGGCAAGCAATGCCATATCCCGTCGAACCGATGCTTGCTGTGGCCGCCGGGGAACTACCCCCCGACCGCGACCGGTACGGCCTGGAGGTCAAGTGGGACGGCATCCGCGCCCTCGTCCACACGGGGCGCGCGACGAAGGTGACGGGCCGCCACGGCGTCGACTACACCCGCCGCTACCCCGAGCTCGCCGGGATCGGCGTGCGGAACGCGATCATCGACGGCGAGGTCGTCGTCCTCGACCCGCACGGCAGGCCCAGCTTCGGCCGCCTCCAGCACCGCATGCACCTGACCGACCCCGACCCGGCCGTGCTGCGGCTGTACCCGGTCACGTACCTGCCGTTCGACCTGCTCCATCTCGACGGCGTCCCGCTGTTCGACTTCCCCTACCGCGACCGCCGCGCGCTGCTGGACGAGCTGGACGTCGGCGCGCCCCCGTACTTCCCCGGTGAGTCCGACCTGCTCGCGGCCACGTGCGAACAGGGGCTCGAAGGGTGGTGGCCAAGCGGCTGGACTCGCCTTACCGGGCGGGCACCCGCTCGCCCTGGTGGATCAAGGTGAAGAACCTGACCGCGCGGGAGATCGTCGTGGGCGGCTGGAAACCCGGCAAGGGGCGCCGCTCCGGCGGCATCGGCTCGCTGGTCATGGGGGTGTTCACGCCCGACGGCCTGACCTACGTCGGGCATGTCGGCACCGGCTTCACCGACGCCGACCTTGAGGAGCTGCACGACCTGCTCGGACCGCTGGAGGTCGGCCACAGCCCGTTCACCCATCCGGTTCCGTGGCGGAATCGATGGGTTAGGCCGGATCTGGTCGGGGAGGTGGCCTACACGATGTGGACCGACGAGCGACGACTGCGGCACCCCGTGTGGCGCCGTCTGCGCCCCGACAAGCTCCCCGCGGAGGTGACCCTGTGAGCGAACCCGCGAAAGTGCCGGTCAAGGTGGACGGGCGGGAGCTGACGCTGAGCAACCTCGACAAACCCCTCTACCCCGACTACGGCTTCACCAAGGCAGAGGTGATCGACTACTACAGCCGCGTCGCCCCCGTCCTGCTCCCGCACCTGCGGGGGCGGCCGCTGACCGTCAAGCGCTACCCGAACGGCGTCACCGGTCAGTCGTTCTTCGAGAAGAACGCCCCCGAGCACACCCCCGGCTGGGTCAGGCGCGTGACCCTGCCCGCCCCCGGCAGCACCAAGAACCGCGAGACCATCGACTTCGCCGTCGTGGACGACCTCCCCACGCTCGTCTACTACGCCAATCTGGCCGCGCTCGAACTGCACGTCCCCCAGTGGCGGGTGGACGACGACGGCGCTGCCCTGCCACCTGACACCCTCGTGTTCGACCTCGACCCGGGGCCGCCCGCCACGATCGTCGAGTGCTGCCGGGTGGCGCTGCGGCTGCGCGAGGTGCTGGGGGCCGACGGGCTCACCGCCGTACCGAAGACCAGCGGCAACAAGGGCATGCAGCTGTACGCCGACTGGGACTGCCGCGAGGAGCCGTCCGCGTACGCCAAGAGGCTGGCCCAGCTCCTGGAGAAGGAGCACCCGCAGGAGGTCGTCAGCGTGATGGCGAAGAAGGCGCGGCCCGGGAAGGTGTTCATCGACTGGAGTCAGAACAACCCGGCCAAGACCACGGTCGCGCCCTACTCGCTGCGGGCGCGCGAGCAGCCCACGGTCTCCACGCCGCTGACCTGGAACGAGGTCGAGGGCTGCGAACGTCCGGACGACCTTGTTTTCACAGCACCGGACGTACTCGCCAGAGTGGAGAAGCACGGCGACCATTTCAGCCGGGCGTAGTCTGGTCACGTCCGCACCGAGAAGGGGGACCGATCATGTCGGAGATGGACGTTCGCGGGGACGAAGGCCCTTACGACGACGAGCCCGGCGAGCTGTCGATCGAGGCTCCGGAGGCCGACGCCGCCGAGCAGCACCGCGAGATGCTCCAGACGGTCGGGCGGCTGCGCCGCGAGCTGCCCTTCGACGCCGATCCCGCCGACGCGGCCGACCAGGACCGCGTGGTCGATCTCGATGACGACGACTACCGCTGAGCCCGGCCGATGCGCTGACCTGCGGGAAGAAGAGCTTTCGCGGACGGGGGCCGCTGTGGGGCGGGCTACCCGCCCGTAGGATGTCCGCACAGCCCGCTGAGAGACCAATGGAGACCCGCGTGACCGCAACCCCGGACGCCAAGCCCCGGGGCACCCGGCTGCCCCGACTCGCCCGCCGCCGGCAGCTGCTGAGCGCCGCGCAGGAAGTGTTCGTCGAGAACGGCTACCACGCGGCCGCCATGGACGAGATCGCCGACCGGGCCGGGGTCAGCAAGCCGGTGCTCTACCAGCACTTCCCCGGCAAGCTGGAGCTCTATCTGGCGCTGCTCGACCTGCACGTCGACGACATGGTCAACCGCTGCCGCGAGGCGCTGGCCTCCACGCAGGAGAACAAACTGCGCGTGCAGGCCACGTTCAGCGCGTTCTTCGACTTCGTCTCCTCGCAGGGCGAGGCGTTCCGTCTGGTCTTCGAGTCCGACCTGCGCAACGTGGCGCCGGTGCGCCAGCGCATGGAGCGGTCCCTGCGCGAGTGCGCCGAGATGGTCAGCGAGCTCATCCAGGAAGACACCGGCTGCACCAGTGACGAGGCCCACCTGCTCGGCGTCGGCCTGGTCGGCATGGCCGAGGTCAGCGCCCGCTACTGGGTGACCACGCAGGGTTCGATCCCCAAGGACGCGGCCGAGCAACTGATGGCTCGCCTCGCCTGGCGGGGCATCAGCGGTTTTCCGCGTACGGCATAACCCGTTCGCTGGGCGCGATCAGTCGTGTCTTCGGGGGTCGTGGGGGCCACGATGGAGACGAGCCAGCCTGTCGATGAGGAGCCCACGATGGAAGTGAAGATCGGCGTACGGTCCGTACACCGCGAACTCGTTGTCGAGACCGACCTGACGGCCGCGCAGGTCGAAGAGCTGATCGGAGAGGCGCTCGCAGTCGACCGCGGCATGTTCGCGCTGACCGACACCAAGGGCAGGCGGGTCGTCGTGCCCGTGTCCTCGCTCGGATTCGTCGAGATCGGCGAGGACGAAGCCCGACCAGTCGGCTTCGGCGGCACCCTCTGAGGTCCGCGCGTAAGGGGTACGGCCACGCGCCGTACCCCTTACGCACACACCAGCCCTGACAACCACGCACCTCCGGCCAGAGAGACCCACAAGGCCCGGTCGGGGTCAGCCAAGATGTCCGGCCCAGACGTGCCTGGTAGGACGAGGTGCCTGGTCAGGCATGCCCGGTCAGACGAGGTCCTGATCAGGCGGGCCCGGTCGGACGAGGTGTCCGGCCAGGCGGGCCCGGTCAGGCGGGATTTCTGGAGATGCGGCACCCGCGGGGGCGCCTGGGGCGGGCGACGTGGTGCCCTCCTGCTTCGGAGGCCGGGCATCCCGTGGCCTGCCTGCGCAACACAGCGCGGGAAATCCAGCGATTCGGACCGCATCTCGTCAAGGAACTGCCGTAGCGGCGCGAGGCCCTCATGTCCGCACGGTACAACCCTTTCGACGCCCGCGCCCCCCAATCGCCCACCCCGGTACACCTGACAACCGCCCACCCGCCCCACACCCTTCAAGCGCACCACGAACCCACCTAGACCCCCGCGATCCGCCCGCACACCAGGCAAACGGCGCAGACCACACACCGCAGGGCCCGACCGGTACGGGCGCAGGTGACCTCACACCACAGAAGCAGGGCACCTCCCGCAAGCCCCACACCCCCACAGCCCAACTCGTGCGGGCGCAGGTGATGCCCCTCACACCACGGAAGCGGGGCGAATCGCGCAGGTCCTCGTTCGGCCGCCGGTGGGTCCCGTGCGGGCGTGGTGGGTCCCGTGCGGGCGTGGGGAGGTCAGAGGCCCATTGCGGACATGCGCTTGTTGTGTTCCTCCGTCAGTTTGGCGAAGAGGCGTGAGAGCTCGGTGGCGCCGTCCTGGAGGGACTCCGCCAGGAGGCTCGCGAGCTCGGGGCGCGCCGATGCCACCTGCTGTCCCTGGCTGAGGGCCTCTCCCACGAGCCGCCGGGCCCACAGCGCGAGGCGGCCGCTCTCCACGGGGTCGGCCTCGATCGCCGCCCTCACGCGTTCGACCGCGAACTGTGAACGCCCCTCGTCGACGAGCACCTCGTCGACCAGACGGGCGATCGAGGGGTCGAGGTGCCGCGCGGCCTCCCGGTAGAAGTCGAGCGCGATCCCGTCGCCGACGTACGTCTTGATCAGCGCCTGCAGCCAGTCGGACGGCCGGGTCTGCGCGTGCCAGGCGTCGAGGGCCGCCACGAACGGCGCCATCGCCTCGTCGGGGTCGGCCCCCAGCTCGGAGAGCCGGTCACGCAGCAGGCGGAAGTGGGCGTACTCGGTCACGGCGAGTTCGCTCAGCGCCGCCCGATCGGCCAGGGAGGGGGCGAGCGTGGCCGCGTCGTCGGTCATGCGCGCGTACGCGCTGAGCTCCGCGTAAGCCAGCACACCGAGCAGGTCGACGACTCCAGGAGACGTTGTCATGGAAGGCAGCGTACTTCGGTAAATCTTCGGGAACATACGCGAGCTCGGTCAGCGTTGTGGTATCGAGTACACTGCTCTGTGAAAGTGCGACCGCTCTGTGTTAATTCGGGACATTGCCCCGATTACCCCCCGATTCCCCGGGCGCGGTCGCTGATGACGCGAGAGGGCTGGCTCTACCGCGAGGACCCACGACGCTGGGCGTAACCGCCCGTCGGTCCCGGCAGGCCCGCCTTCATTTGAGACTGAGGCAGGCCACGCTGACGACTTTCCGAGACCTCGGAGTCACACCAGAGATCGCCGACGCCCTCGAGACCGAGGGCATCGTCACGCCGTTTCCGATTCAGGAGATGGCCCTCCCACTCGCCCTGAGCGGCCAGGACCTCATCGGTCAGGCCCGTACGGGCACGGGAAAGACCTACGCGTTCGGCATCGCGATGCTGCAGAGCATCGGTAAGCCGCGCAAGAACCGCAAGAAGCCCCGTGGGCTCGTTGTCGTGCCCACGCGTGAGCTGGCCGTACAGGTGAGCGAAGACCTCGTCACCGCGGCCGGCAAGCTGGGCTCCCGCGTCCTGACCGTCTACGGCGGCCGGGCGTACGAGCCGCAGATCGAGGCGCTCAAGGCGGGCGTCGACGTCATCGTCGGCACCCCCGGACGGCTGCTCGACCTGGTCAAGCAGAAGCATCTCGACCTGAGTCAGATCACCACGCTGGTGCTCGACGAGGCTGACCGCATGCTCGACCTGGGCTTCCTGCCTGACATCGAGCGCATCTTCAAGCTCATCCCCGAGCAGCGGCAGACGATGCTCTTCTCGGCCACGATGCCGGGCGAGATCGTCTCGCTGTCGCGCAAATACCTCAACCGTCCGACGCACGTACGCGCCGAGATGGAGAGCGGCGAGGGCGAGGCGACGCCGCAGGTCCGCCAGATCGTGTGGCGGGCCCACCGGATGGACAAGATCGAGATCGTCGCCCGGCTGCTGCAGGCGCAAGGTCGCGGGCTCACCATGGTCTTCTGCGAGACCAAGCGGGCCTGCGACATGGTCTCCGAGCAGCTCGACACGCGTGGGTTCGCGGTCGCGGCCGTCCACGGCGACCTCGGCCAGGGCCAGCGCGAGCAGGCGCTGCGGGCGTTCCGCAACGGCAAGATCGACGTGCTCGTGGCCACCGACGTGGCGGCCCGCGGCATCGACATCGACGACGTCACCCACGTGGTCAACTACGACTGCCCCACCGACGACAAGACCTACGTGCACCGCATCGGCCGCACCGGCCGGGCCGGGCGCACGGGCATCGCGGTCACGTTCGTCGAGTGGGAAGAGCTGACCCGCTGGAAGATGATCAACCAGATGCTCGGGCTGGAGTTCGCCGAGCCCGAGGAGACGTACTCCACCTCGCCGCACGTCTACACCGAGCTCGACATCCCCAAGGGCACCAAGGGCGTCCTGCCCCACGCCGCCCGCTCGCGTGCCGGCCTGTCGGCCGAGCGCATCGAGGACCTCGGCGAGACGGGCCGACCGCGCAACCGCGGCGGCAGGCGTCGTGACGAGCGTGAGGAGCGCCCGGCACGTACGCCGCGCCAGCGCCGCCGCACCCGCGGCGGCAGGGAGATGGCGGAGACCACACCAGCTGACCTGCCGGAGGTCGAGCCCGTGAACGTCCAGACACAGGAGACCGCCGAGCCGCTCACGGCCGAGCCGAAGCGCACCCGTACGCGCAGGGGTGCGGCCGTCACGGCCATCGAGCAGGCGGTCGCCGACGCGGCCGAGGCGCCGGTCACGGCCGAGGCGCCGGTCACGGGCGGGCGCTCGTACCGGGCGCCGGAGGAGACGCCGGTTGAGGAGGCTCCGGCGCGGCGCACCCGCTCCCGCCGGGCCGCCGTCACCGAGCCGGCGCCGGAACCGGTCGTCGAGCGTGAGCCCGAATTCGAGCCCGCGTCCGAGTCTGTGTTCGAGCCGGCGTTCGAGCCGGAGCCCGAGCCGAGCTTCCTGGCCACGCCGCCTCCGCCGGTGCACAGGGAGCCGGAGCGGATCATCCCGCCGAACCCGTTCACGGTGATCTTCCAGTCGCCCGACCTCGCCACGGACGACGACGACATCGCCCCGTCGGCGGCGACCGAGCGCAAGCAGCAGCGCCGCCAGCCCCGCGGCGGCAACCGCCGCAGGTCCTGACGAACGCGGAAGGCGCGCATCCCACACGGATGCGCGCCTTTCGCGCGTCCGGCCCCGGCAGGAGCTCCTGAGCGCCCGTCACAGGCCACTGAGCTGGGACGTCGAAGACGCACAGGGCGCGCAAAATGCACAAGTCTCGCACCGGCGTAATCCCCACGACGGTGTCATGCCGCTGACCGCTGGGTATTGTTGCCCCACGTGAGTACGCCCCGATTCCTCGACCTGCCTCCCGGCGCTGCGCCACAGAAGATCGAGACGCCCCTGGGCACGTTCGCGGCCCTGGAGGCGCTCCCGGTCAACGGCGTGGTGGAACGCTGGCCCGCCCTCCTCGTCCCCGGGCTCACGGGCAGCAAGGAAGACTTCATCGCCGTCCTGATGACCCTCGCCCAGTCGGGGCGGCGTGTGGTGGCCGTCGACCTTCGAGGACAGTACGAGACCCCCGGCCCCGACGACCCGTCCGCCTACACCTGCGCCGCCCTCGGCGCCGACGTCGACACGCTCGCGCAGATCGTCGGTGGCGGCGAGGCCGTCCACCTGGTGGGCCACTCCTTCGGCGGGCTGGTCGCCCGCGAGGCGGTGATCGACGGCCGCACGAAGTTCGCCTCGTTCACGCTGATGAGCTCCGGTCCCGGGGCCATCGAGGGCCTGCGGGCCCACAACGGCAGGAAGATCCTCGAAGAGGTGCCGGAGCTCGGGCTCGAGCACGTGTGGCAGACCCGGTTCGAGCCGGCCGCGCTGGCCGACGACGTGACCCCCGAGATCAGGCAGTTCCTGCACCGGCGGCTGCTCAGCAACTCACCGACCGCCCTGATCCACATGGCCGAGCAGGCGCTGACGATGCGCGACCGCACCGACGAACTGGCCGAGATGGAGCTGCCCACCCTGGTCCTGTACGGCGAGCACGACGACGGCTGGCCGCCCGAGTCGCAGTCGGAGATGGCGGCCCGGCTCGGCGCGGAGAGCGTGGTGGTGCCGGGCGCGGTCCACTCCCCCGCCGTGGAGGCGCCCGAGACGACCGCGACGGCCCTGGTGCGGTTCTGGAACACGGCCGAGACCCACCACCGGGAGACCAGATCCCTCGGATGACCGAGCAGCTCACCGCCCAGCCGCCGCACAGCGCCACCTGGCTGGTGCACCTCGACCGGTCGATGTGGGTCGGCGGCGTGCGCGGTCTCATGCTCCAGGCCCTCCACCCCCACGCCATGCTGGGCGTCTGGCAGAACTCCTCCTTCCAGGACGATCCCTTCGGGCGGCTGCGCCGCACCGCCGACTTCGTGGGACGGGTGACGTTCGGCAGCCCAGAGGAGGCCGACGAGATCGGCCGGCGGGTCAGGGGCATCCACCGGTCGCTGCGGTTCCGCGATCCGGCGACCGGCCGCACGCATCGGCTCGACGACCCGGAACTGCTGCTGTGGGTGCACTGCGCGGAGGTGTCGTCGTACCTGCAGGTCGCCCGGCGCGGCGGCCTGCGGCTCACCGAACGGGACGCCGACCGCTACCTCGCCGAGCAGCGCGCCAGTGCCGCCTACGTCGGCCTGCACCCCGATGAGGTGCCCGGCTCGTGCGCCGAGATGGACGCCTACTTCAAGCGCATGCGCCCGCACCTGCGCGTGACACCGGAAGCCGTCTCGGCCGTCCGGTTCCTCATGTGGCCGCGGCTGCCGCGCGAGTTGCGGGCGCTCTCGCCGGGCAAGCCCGTCTGGTTCCCCTTCGGCGCGCTCTGCTACTACACGCTCCCCGACTGGGCCAGACGCCTGTACGGCGTGCTGCCCGAGGTGCCTCCTGCGGCCGTCACCGCCGCGCTGCGGGCGTTCCGGGTGAGCATGAACGCCCTGCCCGAGGCCGTGCACGAGCGCGCCTTCATGCCGGCCACCCGGCAGATGCTGCAGGCGGCCAGGGATCGCCTCGGCGCGGCCGGATACGACCTCGGCAAGGGGCTCAGGGGCCTGACCGATCCGCGTCGCCGTCCGCCGTCCGCCGCCTGACGGGCGGGGCGAGGACGCCGGTCAGGTAGGACCCGGCCGCGAGCCAGGTGACGGCGGCGCTGCCGGGTCACTCGGCCAGGCCGTCCCAAGGGAGGCGTTCGGGGCCGGCGGACAGGCCTTCGGCGCAGTGGCGGCGGAAGTCGCACCACGAGCAGAGGGGGCCGGGGCTGGGCGGGAACAGCTCGTCGATCTCGGCGGGAACCTGCGCGGGCCCGGCGGGCTGTCCGTCGCGGGCTTCGCGACCGGACCTGGACGTGGCGGGCTGTCCGTCGCGGGCTGCGCGGCCGGACCTCGGAGTGGCCACGACCTCGCGGTAGCGCTCGTCGGCCGCCGCGGCCTCGGTGGCGACCTCCTCGGCGCGGCGCAGATGACGGCCCAGGGACTCGTCGGTGTGCCGCCACTCGACGATCTCGCCGGTGGGCAGGTGGTGCAGCTCGACCGTACGGCACGGCGTGCGCATCATGGCGGAGGCCGCAACGGCGTAGACGGCGAGGGCGAGCGAGGAGCGGGCGTCGTCCTGCGTCAGGGGGCGGCGGCCGGTCTTGTAGTCGACCACGACGAGCTCGTCGCCGCGCCGGTCGAGCCGGTCGATACGGCCGGACACGGCGATGACCTTGGTACGCGTGGCGACCGTGCGCTCGACGCCGACCGGGTCGTCCGATGGATCTAAAGTCGCGACATATCCGGACACGAGGTCGCGGGCCCTGCCGAGCCACCGTCCGGACTGCTCGGCGTCCCTGAACCCCTCCTTGATCCAGCCGTTCGTCAGCAGGATCGACGCCGTGAGCGGGGTGCGCCGCTCGTACGGCTCCCGCCACCAGCCCGCCAGCGCGTTGTGCACGCTCGCCCCGACGCTGTTGTGCGCCCAGGCGGGCCCCTTGGCGGGCTGCGGCCGGTCGAGGTAGGTGAACCGGTAGCGGCGGCGGCAGTCGAGCCAGGTGTTCAACCGCGAAGGCGTGCACGAGTAGAGCCGCCGCGGCATCCCTTCAAGCGGAAGCTGCCCCTGCACCGCGCTCATGCGACCTCACTCCGTAAGGCGGACCCGGCCGCATCAGGGCCGAGCACCGCGCTGTCCTCCACCACCGCGCGACACTTCACCGGCGCGCCGCCGCGCCGTCCTTCGCCGTCGCGCGGCCGGCAGCGGTCGTGCCGCTGCCGCCCGTGCGACGGCGCCGGGTCACTCGTCCGGGTTGAGCTTGATTCCGGAGATCTTGGTGCCGTCGGTCAGCGGCCCCTCGGACTCGTCGTCGTCGCCGACGGTTCGGGTGAGCGAACCGGACACCCAGTCGTCGAAGTGCGGCTCGAGGTCGCCGATGGTGACCTCGTCGCCGTGGGCGGCCAGCACCCGCGTCTCGGCCGGCAGCGTGAACAGCCGCCCGCCGATCGAGGTGAGCTGGTCGGCCAGGCGGGGGTACTCGCCACCCAGCTTGCCGGGACCGTCGGCCTGCAGGGCCTTGCCGGTGAAGACGGCCTTGAGCGCCTCGCAGTAGAGCGACACGCCGCCGGGCGAGACACCGGGCGTCTCCATGACGTCGAGCTGGACGTCGGCCACGCCGAAGACGCCGTCGTCCTCCATGTCGATGTCGGGCCAGGTCTCGCGCCAGGTCTCCCGCCACAGCGGCTTGTCCTTGGGGTGCAGGGCGACCACGGCCTCGTCGCGGCTCGCCACCTCGATGGCGGCCGAGACGTGGTCGGGCAGGCCCGCCGTGCAGATGACGGCCAGCACCTCGCGCTCGCCCACCTGCTCCAGGATCTTCTCGGCGTCCCGCGACGCGTCGATGACGATCACCTCGTCGTCGTCGCCCACGATCCACGTGTTGTTCTCGACCTTGTGCTCGGTGCCGTCGATGTCGACGACGCCCTCGGTCACCACTCGCTCGATACGCGCTGTCACGCTTCCGAACTTTAGCTCGTCTGCCTGGGAGCGCGAATCGCATGCACGGGTGCTATTCCCCGAGCCTCGGGGAGAAGGCGCCGAACGGGACGTCGAGCTCTTGGTCGCGGGCGTCCAGCAGCGACAGCTCGGCCAGCGCGATCATGCACCCGGCGTCGGCCGGCCAGGCGATGGCCCACAGCCAGTTGCCGAGCGCCTCCCCGGCGTAGACAGCACGGTCGGGCTGCCCGTCGACGCACCACAGGGCCGTCGGATGCCCGAGCACGTCGATCTTCGCGTTCGGTGGCCCCGCGTCGAACCCCTCGCCGGGGTCGGGGCCGCCGAGCCCGGCGAACGCCGCGCCGAGCCCGATGCCGGGCTCCTCGGCGATGACGAGCAGGTCGGCGGGCCCTTCCATGAAAGAGGGCCCGCTCAGCGCGACCAGGCTGGCACGGGCCCCTGTGCGTTGGTCCCCGACCTCGCCGAAACCGGTCACGAGCCAGCCGGCGGGCAGGGGCCACGGCAGCCATACCGGGACGACCGACGACTTGCGCACGGCTTCGAGCGCGGTGCTGCTCGGCGGCCACGGAGGTTGATATGGCAGGACGTCTCCGTGCGTGTCACAACGAAACGCACTCGACCAGGCGCTGGGCCCGTGAAGCGGGCCAAAACACCGTGGGCAGGTTGGTGCCGCTCTCACAACTACCCACGGTGCGCGGTACGGCGCGGCCCCGTCAAGACCGATCCGCGTTATCTCGTCGTAATATTAGTCATGTGCGCGTAAATTGTGTGGGCGCGATCGTTTTCGACGCATCCAACCGGCTCCTCCTGGTCAAGCGCGGCCGCCCGCCCGGCGCCGGGCTGTGGTCCGTCCCCGGGGGCCGCCTGGAGCCCGGTGAGAGCGACGAAGCAGGGCTGCTCCGCGAGCTCCTGGAGGAGACCGGGCTGCGCATCCGGGTGGGCCGCCTGGCCGGCACGGTGGAACGTCCGGGTCCGGACGGAGTGACGTACGTGATCCGTGACTACGTCGCCACCGTCTCCGGCGGCACGCCCACCGCGGGGGACGACGCCGCCGACGTGCGCTGGTGCACCATGGACGACCTGGGACGCCTGCCGTTGACGGACGGGCTCCTGCGGACCCTGGCGGAGTGGGACGCGCTGCCCGCGAGCTGAACCTACTTGTCCGCCGACAGGCTCGACGTCCAGAGGATCAGATGGTCGGCGCTGTAGGTCGTGGACCGGCCGAGCGCCACGACCTCCGAGCCCGTCACCGCCACCGCCGACAGCCGCTGCGCGCCCCGGCCCGCGAGGCGGTCCTGGGTGAGCTCCACGCGGTTCCACGACAGGCCGTCCGTGGACGTCCAGGCGGCGCTGTCGCCCTCGCCAGGCGTCCCGTGCCGGCCGACCGCCACGAGCCCGTCGGCCGCCGCCGCCAGGTCGTCGGCGGCGGCCGCCTGCTCCGCGGGCAGCCAGGCCGTCCGCCAACTCGCTCCCTCGTCGTCCGAGACCGCGGCGAACGGCCGCCGCTGCCCGCCCGTGACGGCCGTGCCGATCGCCACCAGCTGGTCGCGGTACACCGCCACCCGCCGCAGACCGGCCGACGTGGCGTCCTGCGGGGCCACGCGCGGGCGCGCGCTCCAGTTGAGTCCGTCCTCCGAGAACCACACGACGCTCGCCTCCCGATCGGCGTCACCTGACGCGCCGACCGCCACGTACCCGCCACCGACGGCGACCACGTCGTGGACGCGCACCCCCGCGCCGCGCCGCGGCAGCCGCTCGGCCCGCGTGTAGGTGCGCAGGTCGCGGGTGAACCACACGACGGCGGAGGACGCGCCCGCCTGGTCCCTGGACTCGCCCACCACCACGTAGCCGCCGCCTCCCGCGGCGACCACGCCGGTCCGCAGGTACGGCAGGTCGCCCTGACGCGCCAGATCGCCCTTGACCTCCACCTTCCGCCAGCTCTCTCCGTCGGAGGAGGTGACGAGGAGGGGGTCGGTGAAGGAGACGTCCGTCTCGGTGCTTCCGACCGCGAGCCAGCCGCGGCCGCCGTGCGCCACGTCCTCCAGCGTCTGCCTGCCGGGGCCGCCCACGCTCATCGACTTCCAGCTCCGCCAGTCCTGGATCGTCCACAGGCCCGCGTCGCCCGAGGCCGAGCCGACGGCGACGTACCGGCCGGAGAAGGCGGCGAGGGCGTTCGTCTCGCGCGCGGCCCTGGTCAGGCCCTCGACCTTGGTGAGCGGCACCCGCCCCGGCTTGCCGCCAGGAGGCACCGCCATGAGGACGAGCTGGTTGTCGACGTCGGAGGCGGCATGGTCGCCCCCCGCCAGCAGGGTGCCGCCCGATGCGACCGTGAACGCGCGCAGCGTCGCCCTCGGCAGGTCGCCGAGATCGGCCCGCTTCTTCCAGCTGCCGCCGTCGGAACTGGTCAGGACGGTGTAGTGGCCGAGGCCGGTCTGCGCGATGGCCGCGACGCCGTCCTGGTGGGAGATCAGCGACTCGACGCCGACGCTCGTGCCGCCCAGCTTGTCGATGGAGCCGCACGACGACCACCGCGCCCCGGTGGAGGAGCAGTAGACGCGGACGTCGCCCTCGGGGGTGCGCCGCCTGGTCGGCACGAACACGAACCGCTCGGCCTGCGCCGCCACCGTGCCGGTCCGCGGCTCGGCCTCGGGGAGCTGGAAGCCGGTCGCCTGCCAGGTGCGCCCGCCGTCGGCCGAGCGCAGCACCCGCGATCCCTCGCCGTCCGCGGGTACCCCGACGGCCACGAGCGTGTCGCCCCTGGCCACCACTGCCTTGAGCTCCCGTACTTCCAGCTCCCTGGTCTCGACGCGCTCCCACGTCCTGCCGTCGCCGGAGCGCCAGGCGGCAGGTCCCGTGCCGCCGTCCGCGCCGCTCGTGCGTCCCACCGCGACGAAGCCCGAGGCCGTACGCGCGATGTCGTCGATCCGGTCGCCGGGCAGGAACGCGGGCGCGGAGGTGTCGACGGTCGTCCAGGCCAGGCCGTCGGCGCTGGTCCACAGACCGCGCTCGCCACCCGCGGCCAGCCAGCGCCCGTCGCCGCCCACCACGCGCCGGACCGTGGGCGTCGAGGCGCCGTCCACCTGACCGAGCTGCCAGGTCCTGCCGCTGTCGGGCGAGAAGAGGAACAGGGGGCGCGGCGTGGGGCTGGTCGTGTCGCTGCCGACCGCCACCACGGCGCGGCCCACGGCGGCCATGTCGTTGAGCTTCTGGTCGGCGCCGTCCCCGGCGGCCTGGACGGTGAACAGGTCGTCCCCCGACCGTCCGGTGCCCGCGGCCAGGCGCAGGGCGGGGCCTTCGTCGCTGGCCCACTGCCACACGAGGACGCCGGTGGCGGCCAGGACGGCCGCGGCCACGGTCAGTGCCACGGGTACGGCCCTGCTGGTTCCGCGTACCGGGCTGGACCTGCGCAGGGCGGCGGGGGCTGGGCCGCGCTGGTGACGGCCGCCCTGCGGGCGCGGCGGTCCGCTCGCCACGAGCCGGTCGGGCCTGGTGGGGCGGCCCGCCGGGGGCCGCCCGACGCGCCGCACCTCCGGCTCTCCCGGCTCGGAAGGCTCGGAAGGCTCTGCGTGCTCGGGGGGCTCCGCGTCCTCGGGAGGCTCTGCCGGCCCCGATGCAGGGGACGCGGGCTGGGGGCGGGTCTCGGGTCCGGCGGAGAGGGGGCCGCCGGCGACGAGCTTGTCGGGACGGTCGACGACGCGGCGCGGACGGCGGCGGGGCTCGACGTCCGGCTCGGCCGTGGGTGAGCTGTACGGCATGCGCCCCTTGGGCGGTTCCTCCGGCTCGTCAGGGACGGGCGCCGCGAACGGCGGCATCCCCCAGGGGGAGGCGAGGGGTAAGCCCCGTGGCCGGTCGTCGGTGGGGCCGGGCGGCGAGTGGCTGATCCTCGGCTCCGCGCGCTCTTCGCGGGAGCGCTGCGATTGCGACGCGCCGCGCTGTTCTCGGGAGCGCTGCGGGCCGGACGCGCCGCGCCGGCGCGCGTCGTCGTCTTCCTGCGGTCGCCGTGGCGGGTCGCTGGGGCCGGAGGCCACGCGGCGTACCTCCTCGTCGAACTCGGCGTACTGGTCGAACGCGTCCTACCTGGGTCGATGCCGGTCGGGCCGCGGATCGTCCCGGCCGGTCGGCATTCCTTCGCCATCCAGACCAGCATGCTTGGGCCGGAATGGCGAGACCTCTCTAGCGAGATTCCTGACCAGCCAGCCAGATTTATCCCGAAACAGTGCTGATTGACCGCTTTTTGGCAAGATAAATCACGCCAAACGCATACACCCCGAGCTGCACCACGGTTCCCGTCAGCGCCTGCCAAGGAACCGGCGTCTTGCCCTGGTCGAGTGCGTCCTCCAGCCCGCCCGCCGCCGCGCTGATCCCGAACGCCACGAGGTTGTTCAGCACGTGCAGCGCGATGCCCGCCTCCAGCCCGCCCGTCCGTACGGTGAGCCACGCCATGACGGCGCCGAACGCGAACACGTCGGCCAGCCCCGCCCACGAGTAGCCGTGCAGCGAGGCGAACAGCGCCGACCCGAGGACGATCGCCCAGATCGGGCTGCGCAGGTGCGCGCCCACCGCCTGCAGCACCCAGCCGCGGAACACGTACTCCTCGGCCGCCGCCTGGAACGGCACCAGCACCACGATCACCACGAGCAGCGGCAGGAAGGCGTCCCAGCCCGTCCAGCCGAACATGCCGCCGCCCCGGCCCGCCGCCGACAGGACGAGCCACTGGACGCCCTGCCCCAGCACCATCGCGACGACGGCCAGCGCGACGCAGGTCAGCAGCCACGACCAGCGCAGCCGCCCCGCCACCGACGACAGCGTCCCAGGACGCCGCCGCTGAATGAGAGCCGCCACCCCCAACGCCAGCAGCAGCGCGGGCGCGATGGACAGCAGCGTCACGGTCAGGCCGACCGGCGTGGGCTCGGGGCCGCCCGTCTTCGGGTTGATCGGCGACGGGAGGCCGAGCAGGAGCGCCGGGATGGTGAACGCCAGGACGACCACCACACCGATCGCGAGGAAGCCGCAGGCCACGATCAGCGTGCCGACGATCGACCGCCACGGCCGGGTGGCGGAGTTCCTGGCGAGGTGGTCGTAGCGGGCGCCGGACGGCGCCGGCAGGAGCCAGGGCTCCGGCTGGTACGCGACACCCGCCGGCGGCACGCCGTACGGGGGCGCCCAGCTGTGGTCGGGCAGGTCAGGCCCTGGGTTCTCCGGCATCTTTCCATTCTGTCGGCTTAGTGCGCATTAGTTCACAGACGGCGCGGCGTTTTGACCGGATGCTCAAGGCGTAGGACAACCGACCCTGGGAGCAGCTCATGTCAAAGCTGGGACCTGTCATCACCCTGGCGGCGGGAGCAGTGCTCGCCGTAGGGCTTGGTGCCGCCAGCATCATCGCGATGCCGACGGCCGACACCCCCGCCGTCACGGTCGCCGCCGAGGCGCCCACCGTACAGCAGAATCTCCAGGCCGGGGCGGCCGGCGCGAACAGCGCCGCACCGTCAGCGGCCCCGTCCGCCACCCCGTCCGCCGCGCCGACGCCCGAACCGCCGAAGAAGACCGTGAAGGCCGATTTCGGCGGCCGCGTGAAGGGCACCGGCGCCCTCGTCGCCATCTCCATCAGGAACGGCAAGGCCGTCGGCTACTTCTGCGACGGCAGGATCGAGGCCTGGTTCAAGGGCCAGGAGTCGGACGGCGCACTGAACCTGACCGGCGTTGCCGACAAGCACGCCAAGGTCAAGGCCACGATGAGCGGCAGCAAGGCCAAGGGCACGCTCACCGTCGGCGGCAAGAAGTGGAGCTTCTTCGCGCCCACCGTGAAGAAGCCGTCCGGCCTCTACCGGGCCACCGCGACCGTCCGGGGCGCCAAGCTGCGAGCCGGCTGGATCGTGCTGAAGAACACCAACGGCACCTACACCCAGGTGGGCGCCGCCTTCGCGGGCGAGCAGCAGCTCGACATCCCGAAGATCGACCCCGCCAGCCCCACCGCATCCGTGCGGATCGGCGACACCACGATCTCCCCGCAGGACGCCGACACCTTCGTCGAGGAGATGGGATGACCACCACCGACCACCGCAGCCCGTCGCGCGGCGCGACCGTGCTGCTGCTGCCACTGCTGATCGGCGCCCTGGTAGCGCTCGCACTCGGCGTGTACGGACGGGCGCACACGCCGACCGGTTTCGCGGTCGGCGTGGCCGGGTTCTCCTCCGCGCTGCCGATGAAGGTCTGGCTCACCACGGGCTCGTTCGTGCTGGCGATCGTGCAGGTGGTCTCGGCCCTGTCGATGTGGGGACGGCTCGGGGTCACCATCCCGCCCTCCGTGCACCGCTGGTCGGGCCGGCTGGCGTTCGCGCTCTCGATCCCGGTCGCCTTCCACTGCCTGTACGCCCTCGGCTTCCAGTACGACGTGGCCCGCGTGCTCGTGCACTCGTTCCTCGGCTGCTTCTTCTACGGCGTGTTCACCGCGAAGATGCTGGCATTGCCCAAGCGGGACGCGCCCGGCTGGACGCTGCCGGTGCTCGGCGGGCTCACGTTCGCCGCCCTCGTGGGGTTGTGGCTGACGTCGTCGTTCTGGTTCTTCACCGCCGTCGGCCTCAAGGTGTGAATGTCTTCGTCCGCTGCAACCCGGCCGCCCGCCCCTTGGCGGCCACGACGAGCGCCATCTTCCTGGACGCCTCGTCGATCATCTCGTCGCCCAGCATGACCGCGCCGCGCTTCTCCACGGTGGTGTAGTACTCGTACGCCTCCAGGATCAGCTCGGCGTGGTCATAGTCGTCCTGCGTGGGTGAGAACACCTCGTTGGCCGCGTCGACCTGCGAGGGGTGCAGCACCCACTTGCCGTCGAACCCGAGCGCCGCCGCCCGCCGCGCGACGCGCCGGAACCCCTCGACGTCCTTGATCTGCAGGTACGGGCCGTCGATGACCTGCAGGTCGTGCATCCGGGCGGCCATGAGCAGCCGCATGAGGATGTAGTGGTAGGCGTCGCCCTCCTCGTAGCCGGGGGGCTGCTCGCCGACGACGAGCGTGCGCATGTTGACCGACGCCATGAAGTCGGCGGGCCCGAACACCAGGGTCTCCAGCCGCTTCGACGATCCGGCGATGGCGTCGGCGTTGACCAGGCCGCGGGCGTTCTCGATCTGCGCCTCGATGCCGATGCGGCCGACCTCGTACCCCATCGTCTGCTCGATCTGGGTGAGCAGGGTGTCGAGCCAGACGACGTCGGACGGGTCCTGCACCTTGGGCAGCATCACGCAGTCGACGAACTCGCCGGCCCCCTCCACCACCTCGATCACGTCCCGGTACGTCCACCGGGTGGTGAGGTCGTTGACCCTGACCACGCGCGTCTTGCCCGTCCAGTCGCCGCCGCGCAGGGCGGCCACGATGTTGCCCCGCGCCTGCTCCTTGGCGAGCGGCGCGACGGAATCCTCCAGGTCGAGGAACACCTCGTCGACGGGCAGGGTCTGGGCCTTCTCCAGGAACCGGGGATTGCTGCCGGGCACCGCCAGCACCGAACGTCTTGATCGCATAGGCACACGCTACTTCCGCCGACCGCTCCGGTTCCTCCGGGTGGCGAACGCGATTACAGTCGAACCTGTGACCGAGCAGAACGCCGACCGGGCCGCGGCCGTCGCCGAGGGCGCCAAGAAGTCCGGCATCCTCTGGCTCGCCCTCGACCGTCCCCGGCTGGCCTGGCACGCCTGGCACGACGGCGCGATCCACATCGTGACGGGCGGCGAGGAGCAGCGGCTGCCCGGGCTCGACGCCCTCGACCGGGTCCATGTCACGCTGCGCAGCAAGGACAACGGCGCGCGGCTGGTGGAGTTCGACGCGGCGGTCACGGTCGTCGACCAGGCCGAGTCGCCCGACGTCGTCGCGGCGCTGGCCAAGGAGCGGCTCAACGCCCGCGACAGCGAACACCTCCCTGAGCGCTGGGCCCGCGAGTCCACGATCGTCCGCCTCACGCCCGAGCTGTGAGGCGGCCCGTCAGGTCTGGGCGGTGAGCGGCTCGGCCGCCACCGGCTCCGGCACGGGTTCCGCGGCCGGGCGCGCGGTCGCCGTCTGGGCGAGCAGCGCCCCGGTGAGCACGATCAGACCGCCGACGATCTGGAACACGCCGAGCGTCTCGCCGACCAGCGCCCAGGCCACGATCGCCCCGGCGATGACCTCCAGCGACGCGACGGTCGCGCCGATCGCCGCCGACAGGCGCCGTACGGCGTTGACGCCCAGGATGTAGGCCACCACCGTGGCCACGAGCACCATGGCCAGGTAGGCGACCAGCACCGGCAGCGGCTGCCCGCCGGTCGCGGGCGTGGCCGTGACGGTGAACACCTCCCACCGCATGTCCCAGGGCCTGGCGAACGGCATGAGGACGACGGCGGCCCCGGCCATGCCCCAGGCGATGAGGCCGAGGGGGTCGACGTCGTCCCCGAAGCTATCGCTCATCAGGAAATATCCGGCGCAGCACGCCCCGGCCAGCAGCCCCAGCAGCAGCCCGAGCGCGTCCAGACGCATGCCTTGCCACGCCTCGACCACGATCGCGAGCCCCACGACGGCCACGACCGCGCCGAGGTAGGCGGCCCGCGCCAGCCGTACCCGGCGGACCAGCCGTACCCAGGCCACCACCATGACCGGCGCCATGAACTCCAGCAGCAGCGCGACCCCCACCGGCAGCCGGGTGATGGCCACGAAGTACAGGGCCTGCACCCCGGCGACCGCCATGATCGCGTACAGGCCGAAGAACGGCAGTCTCGACCTCGGGATGCGCAGCGCGCGGGGACGCACGACGGCGAGCACCGCCAGCATCAGCAGCCCGGCCCCGGCCATCCGCGTCCAGACCGCCTCGATCGGGGCCAACCCGGCGGCGATGAGGTACTTCGCCATCGGCCCTGAGAACGCGAAACACCACGCCGACACGAAAGCCAGCGCGAGCCCCACAGACCTCATCGCACACCACCAGAAGGAGTAATTACCGTTATGCGGGTTTGATACTGACACGCAAGGCGTTCCAGGCGCAATGGGTCGCCTTTGTTAGCCTGACGACGTGCAGATCTTCGTGGCACGACTGGCCGGAACCCCGGTCTTCGACCCGGTGGGCGACCAGATCGGCCGCGTCAGAGACGTCGTGGTCGGGCTGCGTCTCGGCCGCCGTCCCAACGTCCACGGCTTCGTGGTGGAGGTGCAGCCACGCCGCCGGGTTTTTCTGCCGATCACCCGCGTACGCCGCATCGAGGCCGGCGCGGTGATCTTCACCGGCAAGCTCGACATGCGCAGGTTCGAGCCGCGGGCCACCGAGACCCTCGTCATCGGCGAGATGTTCGACCTGTCCGTACGCCTCGGCGACCAGCCCATGACCGTCTACGACGTCGCCATGGAGGAGGTCCGCCCGTCCACGTGGGAGATCACCAAGGTCGCCCTCTACAAGGGCCGCAGGCGCGAGCCCCGCATCGTCAACTGGAACGAGGTGTCCGGGTTCGACACGCTGCAGAAGGACCAGGGCGCGGCCGGGCTGATCGCCGCGTTCGAGTCGCTGCGGGCCGCCGACATGGCGAGCGCCCTGCACGACCTGCCGAGCAAGCGCCGCATCGAGATCGCGCGGGCGCTCAACGACACCCGGCTGGCCGACGTCCTGGAAGAGCTGCCGCCCGACGACCAGATCGGCATCCTCGGCACCCTCGACCCGGAACGGGCGGCCGACGTGCTGGAGGAGATGGGGCCCGACGACGCCGCCGACCTCCTGCACGACCTGCCCGCCGACCAGGCGGCCCGGCTGCTCGCGCTGATGGAGCCCGACGAGGCCGCGCCGGTGCGGCGGCTGCTGACGTACCCCGAGACCAGCGCGGGCGGCGTGATGACCAGCGAGCCGGTGATCCTGCCGCCCAGCGCCACGGTGGCCGAGGCGCTCGCGCACATCCGCCATGAGGACCTCACGCCCGCCCTGGCCGCCCAGGTCTACGTCACCCGGCCGCCCAACGAGACCCCGACGGGCGTGTACCTCGGGGTGTCGCACTTCCAGCGGCTGCTGCGCGAGCCGCCCTCGACATTGCTCGGACGCGTCCTCGACCCGTCGATCGACCCGATCAGGCCGGACTTCACGCTGCGCGAGGTGACGTACTACCTCGCCAACTACAACCTCATGGCCGCGCCCGTGGTCGACGAACTCGGCCGGCTCGTCGGCGCGGTGACCGTCGACGACGTGCTCGACCACCTGCTGCCCGAGGACTGGCGCGAGAGGGCCGACCTTGACCACTGAGCGCCTCGACCAGCCGCGCGACCTGCGCCGCCAACTGCGTCCGCACTACGACCCCGAGGCGTTCGGCCGGCTCTCCGAGCGCATCGCCCGCTTCCTCGGCACCGCGCGGTTCCTCGTCTACATGACGGGGTTCGTCAGCGTGTGGATAGCGTGGAACGCGCTCGCGCCCGCGCACCTCAGGTTCGACCCGTACCCGTTCATCTTCCTCACGCTGATGCTCTCCCTGCAGGCGAGCTACGCGGCGCCGCTGATCCTGCTCGCGCAGAACCGCCAGGACGACCGCGACCGCGTCCAGTACGAGCAGGACCGCGAGACCACGGACCGCAGCCAGGCCGAGATCGAGTACCTGACGCGTGAGATCGCCGACCTGCGCATGAGCGTCAACGAGGTGGTCACCCGCGACTACCTCCGCGCCGAGCTCAGCAGACTGCTGGACGAGCTGAGGGGCCCTGAACCCGCCGACTCCGACTGAAGGTGTTCACGACGGTTCGGCCAGCCTGGCCAGCAGCGTACGCATCCGCGCGATCTCGTCGGGCGCCAGCAGGTCGATGAACTGGCTCTTCACCCCGCGCAGATAGGTCGGCGTCGCCTCGGACAGCCGGGCCGCGCCCAGGTCGGTCAGCACCGCGAACAGGCCCCGCGCGTCGTGGGCGCAGGCCTCGCGCGAGACCAGCCCGTCGCGCTGCAACCGGTCGATGAGCCTGGTCAGGCCGCTGCGCGAGAGCAGGACCCGGTCGGCCAGGTCGTTCATCCGCAGCCGCCGCCCCGGCGCCTCCGCGAGCTGCATGAGCACGTCGTACGAGGCCAGCGGCAGGTCGTGGGCGACGAGCAGGTCGCTCTCGAGATGACGGGTGACGCGCACCTGGGCACGCTGCAACATCCGCCACACCGCCAGCTCTTCGGCGGTCAGCCCCTCGTCGCGCAGAAGTGTCACGGAGTAACCTTAAAACGTTATTGCACGGACATCTAACAACACGGATTAACTCAATGAGGGCGCCGGTTCATACCATGGAGGGGCATCCTCAACTGGCGTCCAGCGCCTGCCACACATAGACGACTAAGGAGGGACGGCACTCCCTCGTGCCGAGACTTCGATGGCACCTACCCAGGAACAGGTGACTGCGGCCCTCGCCACCGTCATCGACCCCGAGATCCGTCGGCCGATCACCGACCTCGACATGGTCAAGAGCGTCGAGATCGCCCCCGACGGGGCTGTGCGTGTGGGCGTCTACCTCACCGTGGCCGGCTGTCCGATGCGTGACACCATCACCCGCGACGTCACCACCGCCGTCTCCAAGGTCGAAGGCGTGACCGGCGTCAGCATCGAGCTCGACGTCATGAGCACCGATCAGCGCAAGAACCTCCAGACCAAGCTGCGCGGCAACCGCGGCCCAGAAAAAGAGATCCCGTTCAACCAGCCCGGCTCGCTGACCCGCGTCTTCGCGGTGGCCAGCGGCAAGGGCGGCGTCGGCAAGTCGTCCGTGACGGTCAACCTGGCCGCCGCCATGTCGGCCAACGGGCTCAAGGTCGGCATCGTCGACGCCGACATCTACGGCCACAGCATCCCGCGCATGCTGGGCGCCGCCGAGCGGCCCACCAAGGTCGAAGACATGATCATGCCGCCGGTGGCCCACGACATCAAGGTCATCTCGGTCGGCATGTTCAAGCCCGAGGGCAACACGCCGGTCGTCTGGCGCGGGCCGATGCTCGACCGGGCGCTGCACCAGTTCCTGGCCGACGTCTACTGGGGCGACCTCGACGTCCTGCTGCTCGACCTGCCTCCGGGCACCGGCGACATCGCGATCTCCGTGGCGCAGCGGCTGCCGTCCGCCGAGATCCTGGTCGTGACGACGCCGCAGATGGCCGCCGCCGAGGTGGCCGAGCGGGCCGGCTCGATCGCGGCCCAGACCCACCAGCAGATCGCCGGCGTCATCGAGAACATGGCGTGGCTGCCGTGCCCGCACTGTGACGAGCGCATCGCGGTGTTCGGCGAGGGCGGCGGCCAGATCGTGGCCGACGCGCTGACCCGTACCCTCGGCGCGCGCGTCCCGCTGCTCGGGCAGGTGCCGCTCGACATGCGGCTGCGCGAGGGCGGCGACGAGGGCAAGCCGCTGGTCCTGACCGACCCCGACTCCCCGGCGGCGGCCGAGCTGCGCAAGATCGCCGACAGCCTGAGCAAGCGAAGCAGCAGCATTAAGGGCCTCCAGCTGGGCCTCGCCCCCCGCCGCTGACCCGGTCCCACCAACGCGAAGGGCCCGCTCCGATCGGAGCGGGCCCTCGGTCTTCACGGCCTGAGGCGTTCTCGAGGGCCCGTCCCGGCTCCTACCGGACGGCCCTCCCGTCTTGTGCGGGCCGAGGCCCCATCGGACGCCGGTCAGGTGGCGGGAGTCATCTGGCTGTCGGTCAGGTGGCTTCGGAGTCGTACGGGGGGATCTCGCCGTAGCCGAGTTGCTCGGGTGGTGGGGCCTGGGCCGTGGCGGGGGCGAGCTCCTTGTCGTCCCAGGAGTCCTCGACCTCGCTGAGGATGTGCTTCTGCACGAACGTACGCGGGTTGAGGTCGGCCGGGTCGAAGTTGGAGAACTCCGGGCCGAGCCCGGCGCGCAGGTCGTCGCGCGCGTTGTTCGCCATCCGGCGCAGATTGCGCAGCGTCCTGCCCGCCTGTGCGGCAACCTGAGGCAACTTGTCGGGACCGAAGACGAGCAGCGCGATCACGATCAGCGCCCCGATCTCCGCCCACCCCAGTCCGAACACCTGATCTCCTACCGCAGTGCAATCTCTTCCGAGGACAAGCCTGGCCTATCCACAGACTAAGGGCTAGTAGCCACAGCCCGGTCGCCTCCCCACCCCGAAGAACATCCACCGCACCACGGGCCCCGTCCAGCACAGGCCGGGGCCGCCTCGCGGCGTCAGGAGCGGGTCGGCGTGGGGGTCGCCTCGTCCTCGGCCACCACCGTCAGCGTGGCGGTGCGCTCCTGGTTGTCGCGCTGGTACTTCACCGCGATCTTGGAGCCGGGCTCCTTGCTGCGGATCAGGGCGATGAGCTCGTTGCCGTCCTGCAGCCGCAGCCCGTCGATCTCGAGGATGACGTCGCCCGCCTTGAGCCCCGCCTTGTCGGCCGGCCCGCCCGGCGTCACCGGCTGCTGGCCCCCGAGGCTCTCGGTCGAGATCTTGACGCCCTGACCCTGGAAGTTGCGGTCGAGGATGATGCCGATCTTCGGACGCTTGGCCCGGCCGGTCGTGATCAGCTCTTCGGCGACCCGGCGGGTCTGGTTGACCGGGATCGCGAAGCCGAGGCCGATGCTGCCGCTCTGCTGGTTGCTCATCGAACGCCCGAGCGTGGCGATCGCGGAGTTCACCCCGACGACCTCGCCGCGGCCGTTGACCAGCGGGCCGCCCGAGTTACCTGGGTTGATGGCCGCGTCGGTCTGGATGGCGCTGATGTACGCCGGCTCCTCGCTGCCCGTGCCCGACTCGTCGCCCGCGATCACCGGACGGTTGAGCGAGCTGACGATGCCGGTGGTGACCGTGCCGGTCAGGCCCAGCGGGGAGCCGATGGCGATCACCGGGTCGCCGACGACGACCTTGTCGGAGTTGCCGAGCGTGATCTCCGGCGAGCCGAACGTCTCGTCCGGCTTGACGACCGCCAGGTCGGACCCCGGGTCGCGGCCGACGATCCGGCCCGTGGTCGTCTTGCGGTTGTTGAACATGATCTTGATGTCGCCGCCGTTGGCCGCCAGGGCCACCACGTGGTTGTTGGTCACCACGTAGCCGTTCTTGATCAGGAAGCCGGAGCCCGAGGCGCCCTCGGCGCCGCCGTTGCCGACCTCCAGGGAGACCACGCTGGGCAGCACCCGCGCCGCCACGCCCGCCACCGAGTCGGGCGCGCGTTCGGTGGCACCGGTCGGGAGCGGGCCGAGGCTGTAGGAGGGATCGTTGGCCGTGGTCGTGTTCCTGGTCAGCAGGTACGTGCCGACGCTGCCGAGCAGCGACGCCACCAGCGCGATGACCAACGCCGTCACGATCATGAGCCCGGTGGACGGACCGCGCCGCGCGGCCCCCACGCCGTACGGGCCACCGTGCGGGCCACCGTGCGGGCCACCCTGCGGCGGCGGGCCCCAGCCGGGGCCCATGCCGAGCGCCTGCCGCGGCGGAGGCGGCGGGCCGCCGTAGCCGGGCTGGCCGAACGGCGGCCGCTCGTAGGCCCACGTCCCGCTCTCCGGCCCGCCGTACGACGGGTTCTCGAACGAAGGAGCACCACCCTCCGCCCCGTACGACTGCCCCTCGAACGAGCGCGAGCCGCCCTCCGGCCCGTACTGCTGACCCTCGAACTGACGCGGGCCGCTGTCCGGCCCGTACGACTGACCCTCGAACTGACGCGGGCCGCTGTCCGGCCCGTACGACTGACCCTCGAACTGACGCGGGCCGTTGTCCGGGGTGCCGAAGGGGTTGTCGTAGGCGCGGGTGCCGGTGGAGTCGGGGCCGGCGAACGGGGGGCCGTCGTAGGGGCGTGGACCGCTGTCCGGCGAGCCGAACGCCGGAGCGCCCTGCTGGGGCCCGTCGCCCTGCTGCGGGGCCTCATGCCCCTCGTACGGCCGGCGGCCCTCGTACGGCGCCGTACCGGCGGTCTCGGGCCGCCCTGACGGGTCACCCCATGCCGCGCCGAAGGAGGCCGGCGGATCGGACCTGTCGTCCGCGGGCAGGAAGTCCGGCCGCCCCTGAGGCTCGGGGTTGTCCGACGTGCGTCCTTCGTCGGGGCGCCTCTCGTCGGTCATGTACGTCTCACCGCTCCTTGGCTCGGCACCGCGATCCTCGCTACTGCGGCATACGAGGGTTATAAAGCTTTAATCAGGACTTGCCGCCGACAATTCCCGAACCCAGATCGTATGCCCCGCACGCCACGGCCTACGCCAACCGACTACCCGCCGCGAGCGCGGGCGTCAAGGCGTGATGGGCGCCGGTGCGGTCGTCATGGACGTACGGGCCTGCTGCTGGAAAAGTTCGACCGGAGGAGCCGGATTGTTCTGCCCCGCGCCGTTGGCCGCGAAGAACGTGCCGAGCGCGACGGCTGCCGAGACCACTCCTACCGCGACGTAGGTCGAACGGCGCCTACCACCACGTCCCGGGCCGGAACCCGCGCCGCTGCCGTCCCTGCGCGGGCGGTTGTCCAGGGGTGCGATGGTGTGCGGGCCCGGGAGCGGCACCCCACCGAAGGTGCGGGCCGGAAAAGGGCGCTCCCTCGGGGGCAGCGGCCCGCCCGGCTCCGCCATGCGCAGCAGGGACATCGTCAGGTCGGCCGGCATCGCGGGGGTGTCGATCGAGCGCAGGCGCGACTTCAGCGCGCGTACCGACTCGACTTCTCGCCGGCAGTCAGCGCAGAAGGTCAGATGGGCGAGCGCGCGTTCGCGCTCGGCATGATTGAGTTCGCCGTCGACGAGCGCGGATACGCGTTCTCCGAGATGAGCCATGTCAGACTTCCTCCCCACGGATCACGGTCGGGGGGAGTTGGGAATTACGGGGGGCTCGATGGTCGAGAGCCTCCCGCAACTGCGCCCGGCCACGGTGAATACGGCTTCGGACCGTACCCAGCTTGACGCCGAGCGTGGCCGCGATCTCCTCGTAAGACAGGCCCTCGATGTCACACAGCACGATCGCCGCCCGGAACTCGGGGGCGAGTGCGTCGAGGGCGGCCTGGATGTCGGGCTCCAGGTGGGCGTCGTCGAACGCCTGCGCCGGAGACGGCTCGCGCCCGCGCAGCCGCTCGGCGGCGTCGTCGGCGAGCCCCTCGAACCTGATGCGCTGCTTGCGCCGCGCCATGTCGAGGAAGAGGTTGGTCGTGATCCGGTGCAGCCACCCCTCGAAGGTGCCGGGGGTGTAGCTGGACAGCGACCTGAAGACCCGGACGAAGACCTCCTGGGTGAGGTCTTCCGCGTCGTGGATGTTGCCGGTGAGCCGGTAGGCGAGCCGATACACGCGTGCGGAGTGCGTCCGCACGACCTCCTCCCACGTCGGAGGCGTCCAATCAGACGACACGGGAGTATCCGCCTGGTGGTCGCTTTCGTCCACCAGCACTCCTCTCTCTGGGACCACCGCTACCGCCATAGTGCCTGGTTTCGTCCCTTCGTGCGCACTGACTGCCCTCCGGACCGGCAAAGCCCGTTTAAACCTGCAACGCCTCAGGACCCTCCTGAGTTCCCGTCCTGGCGTGTCTCCCCTAGGCTGCGAACGGTGCCAATCACGCGAATACCTTGTGCGGCCGATACGGCCCATCGCACGAAAGTGGGGGGAGGAGGCCGATGACCAGTCCGGTGGAGGCCACTCTGGCCTATGCGGAGCAGTTTCATCTGGAGGATGAGGTCCTGCACGCGGCGCGGCAGCGCGGGCTGGAGATGGGAGCCGCACCCATCCTTCCCGGAGGCGGGGCAGCTCTGTGTTTCCTCGCCACGGTCGTCAACGCCAAGTCGGTCGTCGAGATCGGCACGGGCTGCGGCGTCTCGGGGCTGTGGCTGCTGCGGGGCATGCGTCCCGACGGCACGCTGACGAGCGTCGACGTCGAGCCGGAACACCAGCGGCTGGCGCGGCAGGCGTTCACTGAGGCGGGCTTCTCCGGCGGGCGGCTCAGGCTGATCACGGGCCGGGCGCTCGACGTGCTGCCGCGGCTGTCCGACGGCGGCTACGACATGGTCTTCGCCGACGGCTCCAAGCGGGAGTACGCCGACTACCTGGCCGAGGCGGTCCGCCTGCTGCGCGTCGGCGGTGTCGTCGCCTTCGACAACATGCTGTGGCACAACCGCGTGGCCGACCCCGCGCAGCGCGACGCCGACACGGTGACGCTGCGCGAGGTGGGCAAGCTGGTGCAGTCGGACGAGCGCCTGCGCTCGGTGCTCATGCCGCTGGGTGACGGCCTGCTGGCGGCCGTCAAGATCGCCGACTAGCCGGCCCACCCCGAGGGTGAGCCGGCCCGCGGACTACGCGCGGGTGAGCCAGTCGAGCAGCACCCGCACGCCGAAACCGGTGGCGCCCTTGCTGAGGGTGCCCTCGTCGACGGTGCTGCGTCCGACGCCGGCGATGTCGAGGTGAGCCCACGGCCGTCCGCCGGTGAACTCCCGCAGGAACAGCGCCGCCGTGATCGACCCGGCGCCGTACCGCGAACCCGACTCGACGTTGGCCAGGTCGGCGATCTGCGACTCGAGCGCGGGCGCGTACTCGTCGATCAGCGGCATCCGCCACAGCCGGTCGTCGGTGGTGTCGCCCGCCTCCAGCAGTTGCTTGGCCAGGACGTCGTCGGAGGCGTAGACCGCGCCGACGTTGCGGCCGAGCGCCACCGTGATGGCGCCGGTGAGCGTGGCGATGTCGACGATCGCGTCGGGATCGAGGACGGCGTCGGCGTAGGCGAGCGCGTCGGCCATCACGATGCGGCCCTCGGCGTCGGTGTTGAGCACCTCGACCGTGCGGCCGCCGTAGTGGGTGATGACGTCGCTGGGCCGCTGCGCGGAGCCCGATGGCATGTTCTCGGCGGCGGCGACCAGCCCGGTGACCTTCACCGGGGCGCCCAGCTTCGCCAGCGCGCCGAGCACGGCGATGACGACCGCGCCACCGGCCATGTCGGTCTTCTGCAGCTTCATGTTCTCGGTCGGCTTGAGCGACAGGCCGCCCGAGTCGAACGTGATGCCCTTGCCCACCAGCACGATGTGCCGCTCGGCGGGCCCGGAGGGCGTGTAGGACAGCTGGATCAGCCGCGGCGGGCTGCCGGAGCCGCGGCCGACGGCGAGGATGCCGCCGAACCCGTCGGACTGCAGCTGCTCTTCGTCCCAGACGCGGGTCTCGACGCCGCTCTCGGCGGCCCGCTCGGCGAGCCAGGCCGGATTCTTCACGGAGGCCGGGGTGTTGGCCAGGTCGCGGGCCAGGGCCACGGCCTGCGCGACGGTCTGCGCCCGCCGTACGGCCTCCTGCTCCGCCCCCGCGAACGCGAGCGTCCGCACGGGCGTCCTGCCGCTCCTGCCGATCCGGAACGTGTACGCCGCCAGCAGTGCCGCCTCCGCGAACGCGGCCACGTCGCCCTCGGGCGGAACCACGGTCAGCGTGTCGCGGCCCTTGACCCGACGGGTCAGCGCCGCGCCGGCGGTGCGCAGGGCGCGGGGCGAGCCGTCGCCCACGCCGTACAGCAGCACGCGGCCCACGCCGCCGGCCCGTGCCACGGGTACCTCGACGATCTCCCCCGCCTCGCCCTTGGCCTCGTAGTGCGTCAGCAGGTCGGTCACCGGCAGGTGCAGCTCGACCGGGCGCGCAGGCTGCAGATCTGCGGAATACGGTACGGCGAGCAGTTCGGCGTCGTCGGGAACCTCGGCGACCACCGTCGCAGTGGTCTCAATAGGCACGGAAAAACTCCTTGGAAACGTCAGAGACCCTGGCGCGGGACTACGCCAGGGTCGGGGTACAAAGTATTTCTCTTCGGGAACGCTCAGCCGACGACGTTCTTCAGCGCTTCGCCGAGCGCCTTCGCCTCGTCGGCCGAGATCTCCACGACGAGCCGGCCGCCGCCCTCGAGAGGGACCCGCATGACAATGCCGCGCCCTTCCTTGGTGACCTCGAGCGGACCATCGCCGGTCCGCGGCTTCATCGCCGCCATGCGTGCATCCCTTTCTGCCTTGGGCTCCCGCGGCCCGCGATTTCCGACCTCCCATGGGGGGTGGTCGGCGCATTCACGTCTTCTGTGATGTCCTATTCTCCCGCATCGAGAGCGCTCATGGGTAACGATCTCCTCCCAGAATGCGTTGTCGAGGGGTGCGATCACGTCCAAACTGGACCTTGTGCACGCTCGCGCCGCTCTCTTCGATGTGTATGGAGATCACCTGCGTTCCCGCGGCGGACAGGCCACCGTCGCCGCGCTCGTCCGCCTGCTGAAACCTCTGGAAATAGCCGCTCCAGCCGTGCGTACCGCGGTTTCCCGCATGGTGCGGCAAGGGTGGCTGAGCCCCGTCAGACTGCCCCAGGGAGCCGGTTATGCGCTGACGCCGAAGTGCGTCAGACGGCTGGACGAGGCGGCGCTCAGAATTTACCGATCGGGAACGCTGTCCTGGCACGGCCGCTGGCACGTGATCATCGTGGAGCCCGTACGCGACCGCACCCGCAGGGAGCGGCTACGGGCCGATCTGACGTTCCTCGGGTACGCCGCGCTGGCGGAGACGACGTGGATCGGTCCGCGGTCGTCGATCGAGCTGGACAACCTGCTCGACGGCGAGGGCATCCGGGCCGACCGGTTCGACGCGGCGCTGGAGGGCGACCCGCGCGAACTCGTGGCCAGGGCATGGGATCTGGGCGCCATCGGCGAGGCGTACGAGCAGTGGCACGCCGAAGCTGTCACGCTGGTCAGCACGCTGCCGGAGGGGGCCCCGGACCACCAGGTCTTCGCCACGAGAAGCCGGCTCGTGCACGGCTGGCGCAACTTTCTCTTCCGTGACCCCGGCCTGCCGCCGGAGCTGTTGCCGGTGGGGTGGCCGGGCGAGAAGGCCAGGGCCTACTTCGAGCAGGAGGCCGCCCGGCTGCTGCCCGCAGCCGCCGCGTTCGTCGACAGGGAGTTACAGTGATCCGCTATGACGTGACCGACGCCGTCGCCACCATCACGCTCGACCGGCCCGAGGCCATGAACTCGCTGACCACCGAGGTCAAGGAGGCGCTGCACGGCGCGCTGCGGCGGGCCGCGGCCGACCACGGCGTCAGGGCGGTGCTGCTCACCGGAAGCGGCCGGGCCTTCTGCGCGGGCCAGGACCTGCGCGAGCACGCCGACAACCTGCGGGCGGGCCGCGGCCTGGCCAACACCGTGCGCGAGCACTACAACCCGATCGTCGAGCTGATCACCACCATGGCCAAGCCGGTGGTGGCCGCCGTCAACGGTGTGGCCGCGGGAGCGGGCGCGTCCCTGGCGTTCGCGTGCGACCTGCGGCTCGCCTCCGACAGGGCGAAGTTCGCGATGGCGTTCGCCGGCATCGGCCTCGCGCCCGACTCGGGCGCCTCATGGACGCTGCAGCGCCTGGTCGGCCGGGGCCGCGCCGCCGAGCTGATGCTGCTCGGCGAGCCGCTCGACGCGGCCCGCGCGCTGGAGCTGGGCCTGGTCTCGCGCGTGGTGCCGGCCGACGACCTGCAGAAGGCCGCACAGGAGCTCGCCGTACGGCTGGCGCAGGGGCCGACCCTCGCCTACGCCGCCACGAAGCGGGCACTCGCGTACGCCGCGACGCACTCCCTCACGGACGCCCTGTCGATGGAGGCCGACCTCCAGGACAGCTGCGCCGCCACGCGCGACCACGTCAGGGCCACGGAGTCGTTCCTCGCCAAGGAGCGGCCGGTCTTCACCGCGGAGTGAGGCGGCGGGCCACGCAGTCCTCGATGTGGTCGTTGACCAGGCCGATGGCCTGCATCAGCGCGTACGCGGTGGTGGGGCCGACGAAGCGGAAGCCGTGGCTCTTCAGCTCTTTGGCCAGCGCCTTGGAGGCCGGGGTGGCGGCGGGCACGTCGGCCGGGGTGGGCGGGGCGGGGGCGTCGGGGTCGGCGTACCGCCACACCAGCTCCGACAGCCCGCCGGGCAGGTCGAGCGCCGCTTGCGCGTTGCCGATCGCGGCCTCGATCTTGGCCCGGTTGCGGACGATGCCGGCGTCGGCGAGCAGGCGGGTGACGTCGTCGTCGGTGTAGGCGGCGACCTTGGGGATCGAGAAGTGGTCGAAGGCGGCCCTGAAGTTCTCGCGCTTGCGCAGGATCGTCAGCCACGACAGGCCCGACTGGAACGCCTCCAGCACCACCCGCTCGTAGACGGCGTCGTCGCCCTTGACCGGGCGGCCCCACTCGTCGTCGTGGTAGGCCTGGTACATCGGGTCGGCGAGCCCCGGCCACGGGCAGCGGATGATCGGCTCGCTGGTCGGCAGGCTCACCGTCGCTCGTCCTCCTTCTCCGGCACCGGCTCGGCGTCGGACGGCTTGTCGTCGGCGGCGGGCTCGGGGGCCGTGCCGTTCGACGCGGCGGGGTCGCCGTCGCCGTTGACCTCGATCGTCTCGACGCGCCACTCGGGGTCGTCGGGACGGCTGATCTCACCCTCGGCGTCCCACGCCACTGTGGAGCCGCTCGCCGTCACCGGGTCGCCGGACTCGGGCAGCTCGCGCGGCGCCGGCGCGTCGGGCTGGTGCGCGGTACGCGGCTCGGGCCCCGGCGGGGCGTAGGCCTCCTGCCGCGCGTACAGCCTGCTGGCCAGCAGCTCGGAGACGCGCTGCTCCAGCACGGCGATCCGGTTGTCGCGGGCGCTGATCGCGCCGGCGGCCCGGCGCAGGGTCTCGTCGACGCTCGCCGTGTGGTAGCCGACCAGGTTGACCGGCAGCTGCAGCGCCATGACGTCGACCGCCGTGAGGTGCCCCGACTCGGGCAGGTCGAGCGGCGGCACGTCAGGAGGGAACTCGCCCAGCTCACCGCCCTTGCCCAGGGAGACCAGGACCACGCAGGCCAGGACGGCGATGGCGGCGATGGCGAGAATGACCAGCACATTGGCATCGTACTCATACTGCGGAGCGCATTCAGCGATCTACCGCAAGTAGCACAATCCGTACATAGGGGTACCCCTTGTCAGCCCGCGGCCTCTCCGAGTTCGGCGACGCTGGGCCGCACCGGCTGCGGGCGCGACTCCAGGTGCGCGAACGCCTCCTCCACCGTCGAGGCGAACGAGATCGCGTCGAAGACGTCGGGACGGGTGAAGCCCTCGTCGTACATGTGGCCGACCATCGCCCGCAGCGGCTCGTACAGCCCCCAGGGGTCGAGGACCACCAGGGGACGGTCGTGGATGCCGAGCACCCGCGAGGTCCAGATCTCGAACAACTCCTCCAGCGTGCCGATCCCGCCCGGCAGCACCAGGAACGCGTCGGAGCGGGCGTCCATGACGCCCTTGCGCTCGCGCATGTCGGCGGTGACGACGAGCTCGCTGGAGTCGTGGTCGGCCACCTCGATGTCCACCAGCACCTGCGGGATCACGCCGATCGTCCGCCCGCCGGCCGCGCGGGCGGCGGACGTCACCGCGCCCATGCACGACACCGTGGCGCCGCCACTCACGAGGGTGTGCCCGCGCCTGGCCAGCTCGGTGCCGACCTCGGCGGCGAGGTCGACGTACTTGCGGTCGATGGTCTGGCTGGAGGCGCAGAAGACGCAGATGTTCACAAAGGTGAAGCCTATTGCGGCTCCGCGACCTGGGCGGCGCAGGCCTCGGTCTCTTCCTCGAACTGCCGGGAGCGGGCCATGTCGGCCTCCACGATGATGCGCACGGCCTCGTCCACGTCGTCGGTGACGGTGATCAGGTCGAGGTCGTCGGCGGCGACCTTTCCGGTGCCGAGCAGGGAGCTCTTGATCCAGTCCATCAGGCCGCTCCAGTACTCGGAGCCCATCAGCACCACGGGGAAGGAGGTCACCTTGCGCGTCTGCACCAGGGTGAGCGCCTCGAACAGCTCGTCGAGCGTGCCGAAGCCGCCGGGCAGCGTGATGAAGCCGCAGGAGTACTTGACGAACATCGTCTTGCGCACGAAGAAGTAGCGGAACTCGACGCCCAGGTCGACGTAGTCGTTCATGCGCTGCTCGAACGGCAGCTCGATGCCGAGCCCGACCGACACCGCCCCGTCGACCTCACGCGCGCCCCGGTTGACCGCCTCCATGAGGCCGGGACCGCCGCCGGTGATCACGGCGTAGCCGGCCTCGGCCAGGGCCTGGCCGAGGCGGACGCCCGTCCGGTAGTCGGGGGAGTCGACGGGGGTGCGGGCCGAGCCGAAGACCGTGACCGCCGGCGGCAGCTCGGCGAGCTGGCCGAACCCCTCCACGAACTCCGCCTGGATGCGCAGCACTCGCCAGGGGTCGGTGTGCACCCAGTCGGTCGGCCCCTGCCGGGCCAGCAGCCGCTGGTCGTGCGTCGAGCTCGGAACGAGCCGCCCCCGCACGAACGCCTGCCCCTGGCGGTGTTCCCGGCGATTGTCACGACGTGGTTGTTCCATGCGGGTCACGCTAGTTCCTAATCAGTTCTGGGAGTAAGCCATCCGGCAGACTCCTGGTGGTAGCCGCTGACAGGTGAGCACTCTGGGTTCCTGGACATCGAGTCCTGGTGAAAGACCGTGCCCCTGCCGGTCGGCCGGGAGAGTTGATCGCTGATGGGATGTCGTGCCCGCCCGCAGAGGCGTGAGCACTGCTTGATTAGGTCGCTGATGGTTCTCCCGCAGGCTGCTGAAGGTGATCGGCATCGAGAACGGGAGGACCGTTGCGACTGTTCGTGGGTGATGACTGGGCCGAAGACCACCACGACGTGGAGGTGATGGACG
>NZ_FNFB01000043.1 GCF_900100395.1 Nonomuraea maritima
GTCAAGGAGGCCTACGACAAGGGCTACCTCGGCAAGGACATCTTCGGCTCGGGCTTCGACCTGGAGCTGGTCGTGCACAGCGGCGCGGGCGCGTACATCTGCGGCGAGGAGACGGCGCTGCTCGACTCGCTCGAAGGCTTCAGGGGTCAACCGCGACTCAAGCCTCCGTTCCCCGCTGTGGCGGGTCTTTACGCCTCGCCGACTGTCGTGAACAACGTCGAGTCGATCGCCAGTGTCCCCTCGATCATCGACAAGGGCGCCGACTGGTTCGCGGGAATGGGCACCGAGAAGTCCAAGGGCTTCGGCATCTTCTCGCTGAGCGGCCACGTCACCCGCCCCGGCCAGTACGAGGCCCCGCTCGGCATCACGCTGCGCGAGCTGCTCGACATGGCGGGCGGCATCCGCGAGGGACACAGCATCAAGTTCTGGACCCCGGGCGGGTCCTCCACGCCGATCTTCACCGACGAGCACCTGGACGTGCCGCTCGACTTCGAGGCGGTCGGCGCCAAGGGCTCCATGCTCGGCACCCGCGCGCTGCAGATCTTCGACGACACCACCTGCGTCGTCCGCACCGTGCTGCGCTGGACGGAGTTCTACGCCCACGAGTCCTGCGGCAAGTGCACGCCATGCCGCGAGGGCACCTACTGGCTGAAGCAGGTGCTCAAGCGACTGGAGGCGGGCCAGGGCACGGAAGAGGACCTGTCCACGATCACCGACATCGCGGACAACATGCTCGGCCGCTCACTGTGCGCGCTGGGCGACAGCCTGTCGAGCCCGATCCACTCCTCGGTGAGGTACTTCCGCGAGGAGTACCTCAAGCACTTCGAGATCGGCGGCTGTCCGTTGGACCCGAAGAAGTCCACCCTCTGGGGGTGAGTACCTCGGCCCTGCCGATCCACGGGTGTCCCCAAGGGCACTCTGACAGGAGCAACTTGCCGACACCCGCGACATGTTCGCGGTGCACACCATGTTCGTCGCGAATAGCTGAGGAACTCGAGGAGGGCATCAGTGCTCTGCTCGCGACAAATGAGCCGCGCTGTCGGCCGCGGTGAGGCAGCGGCGCACGAGTGCGAGAGTCCGTTCCGTGACCCTGTCGAGGGGGGTGCCGTTCTCGACGGCGGCCAGGGCTGTGTGCAGCATTCCGGCGATCAGGTCGGCCGTGAGCGCGGGCTCGGGAACGCCGAGTTCTCGGACGGCGGCGCGGAACGGCTCGACCTGTTCCAGGTGGAGTTCCATCAGCCGCTGCTGGCAGGCCGGCGGAAGGCCGGCGTTCATGAGGGCGACGGCGGGCCGGTGAGCGCCCTCGGCACCGAGGCGAAGACTCTCACCGAAGAAGGCTTCGACGCGTTCCAGCGGTCCGTTCGCGGTGGCGAGGACTCTGGTGAGTGCCTGGTTGGAGCGCCGGAAGGCTTCTTCCGTGATGGTGGCCAGAAGGGCTGCCGAGGAGTTGAAGTACTGGTAGACGCTGGAGCGGGCCAGGCCGGCGCGGGCGCCGACCGCCGCCGGTGTGACGGCGGCGGCGCCCTCGTTGACCAGGATGTCGATCGCCGCCTCGATCAGTGCCTCGCGTTGCTGGGCGCGGTGCTCGGCGACGGTAGCGGCGTTGATCTTCGGCATGCGGGACGGGCTCCTGGAGAGGCGGACGGGGCCGGGAGCGAGGTTGCGGCCGGCGGCCGCCGGTCAGGACAGGCGGCCGTCGACCATCTCGTGGACCCGGTCGGCTGCGTCCATTATCGCCGTGTCGTGAGTGACCATGACCGTGGCCGTGCCGCGCTCATGGGTCTGCTCGGCGAGCAGCTTGACGGCCTCGGCCGAACGGACCCGGTCCAGCGCCGAGGTGGGTTCGTCCACCAGCAGGACGGCGGGGGCGGTCATCAGAGCCCGGGCCAGGCCCGCGCGTTGGCGCTCACCGCCGGAGAGCTGGTGCGGGCGGGACCCTGCCCGGTGGGTGAGCCCGACGGCCTCGATGAGTTCGTCGGCCCGGGCCCGGGCCGCGGCGTCGAGGCGGCCGTCGATGTGCAGGGGCAGCAGGAGCTGTTCCCTGACGGTGAGGGAGGCCAGCAGGTTCGACTGCTGGAAAACGAAGCCGATGTGGCGGCGGCGGGCGGCGGTACGTTCCTTGTCCGACAGGGCGGTCAGCTCGGTGCCGGCGATGTGCACGGTGCCCGAAGTGGGCCGCTGAAGGCCGCCGGCGACGGCGAGGAGGCTGGACTTCCCGGATCCGGAGGGGCCGACGACGGCGACGAACTCGCCGGGCGCGACGGCCAGTCCGACGTGGTCGAGGGCGGTGACGGCGGCGTCGCCGTCACCGAAGGTGAGGGTGACGCCGTCCAGGCGCAGTCCGCCGGAGCCCGTGGTGTCCGCGGCGGCCTGGTGGTCGGTGGCGGGTGTGGTCATCGGGTGGCTCCCAGAGCGGTCAGCGGGTCGACGGCGGTGATGCGGCGGACGGCGACGACGGCGCCCACGGTCCCGAGGACGATGAGGAGGCCGGAGGAGGTGGCGATGGACGAGGCGGAGAGGGAGAAGGGGGCCTTGCCGATCATCGCGCTGCCCAGGGCCAGGCCGACAGCGGTACCGACGACCGTGGCGCCGACGAGCACGGCGACGACCTGGGCGAGTGCGTCGCGCAAGATGTATCCGGTGGGGGCGCCCAGCGCCTTCAACGGGGCGATCTCGGCCTTGCGCTGCACGGTCCAGACGGTGAAGAACGCGCCGACGACCAGGGCGGAGATGGCGTACAGGAAGCCCTTGATCAGGGCCATGGTGCTCGACTCGGCCGTGTAGCCGGGGGACGCGCCGAATGTGGCCTCCTTGGTGTCCGCGCGGGTGGCGGTCGCCTTCTCCACGTCGGCGACGTCGGCACCCGGCTCCAGGGTCAGGGCGACGGCCGTGGCCTGCCGGCCGGCGGCCTCGGGCAGGTCACCCGGCAGGCCGTAGTGGAGGTGACGCCAGGTGTCGAGGTCGGCGTAGGCGACGCCGATGTGGCCGTAGGAGACGGTCTCGTCGACCAGGCCCACGACCTTCAGCTGCACCTCGCTCCTGTCCGCGGTCAGAACGTCCCCGACCTCCACGCCCAGATCGGCGATCTCCCGGGTGATCACGATGCCCGCACTCCCCTCATCCAGGCCCGCGCCCTTGCTGGGGCTTGGTGCCAGGGGAGAGTCCGGTGCCATGCCGAAGACGGCGAGGTTGACCTGTTCGCCCTTCTTGGCCCCCTGGGTCACCTGGGCGTTGGCCAGGGTGTTCCCGAACGGCTCCGCCCGCTCCACCCCCGGTGCCTCGGACCACGCCTGCCAGTCCTCCCGATCCACGGTCGAACGGGAGAACTGCTCGCTGGTCGCCTTCTCGTCGAAGGCCATATGGGTCACGGGCAGAGCGCGCAGACCGGATATACCGGCATCCGCCAGACCGGCGGCAAGCCCGGACAGGAGCACGCCGAGTACGGCGATGAGCGCGACCACCGCACCCATCAGGGCGAAGCGACCGCGGGCGAAGCGCAGATCGCGTAGGGCAAGGAACACGAAGCTCTCCGAACAATGGAGGAGATGAGGGCACGACAAACTGGGCACGCCGTCTCTTTGCCTTAACTTGACGACGTGAATGTCGGCATCTTACCGAATGTTACCGACACATCCGTCGGTACGTTGTGCCGTGTGTGCCCCGGGCGCTCCCGGCGGGACTGTCACGAGGCACCGGTAGCAATCGCGGATAATCCAACGAACCTATCTCCGAACTGCGGTTATTCGCCTTCATGGGACGGTTGACGATCTTCGCCGCTACAGTTCGTACTGGTTGTAGCGCTTCCGGGGAGGTTGATGGGGTTGGCGACCCAGTTCTTCGGATGCTGGAGCAGTATGGGCGGCGGGCGCAGACCCGCAGTGATCATCTGAAGCTGCTGCTTGAGTACCTGGACTGGAAACCGGTTCCGACCAGAGGCGAGACGCTGAAGGAGCTGGAACAGTTCCTGCTGGACCGGGCGATGGAGCACGACTCACCGTCGCTGGCGAGCCTGCTGATGCTGACGGCCAAGTCGCGGCACAAGAAGGCAGAGAACGTCCGCCGCTACTTCAAGCCGTCGCCGGACGCCATCGCCGAACTCGCCAGCCTGCTCGCACCCGGCGACACACGCCGAGGCGGCGGCACGTGACCGAGTCGGCCAACCCGTCGACCCTGATCATCCCGACCGACCCGAAACCACCGAGTCCTGGAGCTGACATGGCTGACATGATCGTGCCCGACCCCGTCACGCGGGACATTCTCGCGACCTTCGAAGAGGTGCGCTACCAACTGTTCGGGCGCCTGGAGGGCCTGACCGACGCCGAGTACCACTGGGAGCCGGTCGGCGACTGCATCGGCATCCGCCCCGGCGACGACGGCCTCTTCCGCGTCGCCACGCTCTTTCCGGAATCGAGTCCGGACGCGCCGGACCCCGTCACGACGATCGCCTGGCGCATCTGGCACATCGGCAACCTCTGCCTGCGAGGCTACGTGATCTACCTCTTCGACGACGTTCCCGACTACGGCGACCGCGATGTGTGGCCGGGCACCGCCAAAGAGGGCATCCAGGCGCTCGCCGAGGACTGGGAGCACTTCATCTCCCGTATCGCAGCCCTCGGCGACAAGCGCCTGTTGGCGCCGATAGGCATGGGCCCCGGCGGTTGGGCCGATGAGACCTATCTGAAGCTCGCGCTGCACGCTCTGAAAGAGGCCACACATCACGGCGGCGAGATCGGCCTGCTGCGCGACCTGTACCTGCGCGAAGGCGTCTGATTTCGGCGGTGGGCGACCTTGTCCGGCGGCCGTGTGCCGCCAGACAACGGCCAGGGTTGGCGGCTATCTCCCTGTGACCTTCTTCTGGCCCATCAGCTTTGATTATCCGCGATTGCTACCGGCACCCCCAGAAGGCTAAGCGCTGATCACGGGTTCCTCAACGCTGCCCAGCATCGTCCCCGAGCGCGCGCCATGGTGTCCTCGATTCTTCAGCAGGTGAGTGCGGGTTGATGCTGGACGGCGACGGCGCGGAAGAAGGCCAGGGCGCCGGCGACTGGCTCACCCGCAGGGTCAGGTCACGCCGAGGCCGCGCAGGAAGGCGTCCGCGACGAGGTCGGCCGCCTGCGGGGGATCCACTGCGGGGAACCGGTGGGCGATGCTGTCGACGAGTGCGTCGAGGACCGCACGTGCCCAGGCCGCATCGATATCGGCGCGCAGGTAGCCCTCATCGCAAGCGCGCTGGATGAAGGTGCTCAGGCGCGCACTCTGCGCTTCACGGCGAGCGCTGGCTTCGGGGTCCTTCTGCATCATGCGGCGCGTGTCGACAGGCCACTCGCGGCTGACCGGGATGATCCCCTCCAGATAGCGGTGGAGAGCGACCGGCACCGGGGCCTCGGTCAGCCGCGCCTCGTCCAACACCCGCTCGGCCGAGTCGAGTTTGGCCTGGAAGACGGCGCGCAGCAGCGCCTCCCGATTCGCGAAGCGGCGATGAACGGTGGTGCGGTCGACGCCCGCCGCAGCGGCAATGGCCGCCATCGACGTGCTCGGATCCTCCGCCAGGAGGCGGGCCCCGGTGCGGAGGACGGAGGACAGGTTGCGTGCGGCATCGGCTCTCATGGTCCGGCGATCCTAACCAGCAGTGGTGATTACAGCGCCATCATCCCACAGTGAGGTACATCTCAGCTATTTATTGCAACATAGATGTTGCAGTTGACGATGAAACGTCTACATTGAGATGGCGCCCTGGAGGGCGGCGAGAGACAACGAGATGATGAGGAGAACGCCATGTCACGGACGTGGTTGATCACCGGTGGTTCCCAGGGGCTGGGCAGGGCCCTGGTTCTTCAGGCTCTTGAGGACGGTGATCGAGTCGTCGTAACGTCCCGCAGGCCGGAGGCTCTGGCTGATCTGAAGGCGAAGTATCCGGAGCGGCTGGAGACCGTGGCGCTGGATGTCACGTCGCAGTCCGAGGCTCGGGGCGTGGTGGCGGCCGCAGTGGAGCGATTCGGCACCGTCGACGTCGTTGTGAACAACGCGGGTTACGCGACCAGCGGTTCGATCGAGGACTTCCCGGAGGACGAGTTCCGGGCGCAGGTCGAGGCGAACCTGTTCGGTGTGATCAACGTGACCCGGGCTGCCCTGCCCGTACTGCGTGGCCAGCGGTCCGGGCACATCGTGCAGATCTCGTCCATCGGCGGCCGGGTCGGCGGCACGCCCGGGCTCAGCGCCTACCAGACAGCGAAGTTCGGAGTCGAAGGCTTCTCCGAGGTGCTGGCGAACGAGGTGGCCCCGTTCGGCATCAAGGTGATCATCGTGGAGCCGGGCGGTATCCGCACCGGCTGGGCCGCCGGCGCCGCGAAGCCGTCCGGACCCATCGCTCCTGACTATCAGCAGACGGTCGGCGCATGGCTGGAGCAGTTTGCGGCCTACAGCGGCAACGAGCCCGGTGACCCCGCCCGAATGGCCCGGGCCGTCATCGCCGCCGTGGACGCGCCCGAGCCCCCGCGCCGGCTCCTGCTCGGCAGCGACGCCCTGGAAATCGCTGTCAGCGCGGAAAAGGCTCGCCTGGCCGAGGCCGACACATGGGCCGAAGCGAGCCGCTCCACCGACCACCAGACCGCGTAACGACCCTGCAGCTTCGCGTGCCGTCGGTCGCCTGCCCGACGGCACGCGACCACGGGCCCGGCGACAGCACGGATACCCGCTCGCTCCGGTGGTCTCCTCCACCCCTGCGGCATCGCCCGGGACGCACGCCCGCCCGGGCCCTGAACCCACCACGTTTCACACGAAGAGATCGACAGACATGACTGTTCGCGACAAGCTCTACATCGGCGGCTCCTGGGTCACCCCCAGCAACCCGGAGCTGCTCGACATCCTTTCGCCCCACGACCAGTCGGTGCTGGGCCGCGTGGCCCAGGCCGCACCCGCCGACGTGGACGCGGCCGTCGCCGCGGCCCGCGAGGCCTTCGACCACGGCCCCTGGCCGCGCACCACGCCCGAGGAGCGGCAGGAGATCATCCGGCGCTACGACGCCCTGCGCACCGCCCGTGCCGACGAGGTCGCCGCGGCCATCTCCGTCGAGAACGGCTCGGCCGGCTGGTTCACCAAGGTCGGCCAGCCCTTCCTGACCCGCCAGGTCAACGCTTACCTCAAGGCGGCCGAGGAGTTCGGCTGGGAGGAGGTCATCGAACCCTCCGACCCGTCGGTGGCCTTCGACACCATCGTGCGGCGCGAGGCGATCGGCGTGGTCGCCGCCGTCATCCCGTGGAACTCGCCGTTCTCCGCAGCCACCGCCAAGCTGGTGCCGGCCCTGCTGGCCGGAAACACCGTCGTCCTGAAGGTCTCCCCGGAGAACTCTCTCAGCATGATGCTGCTGGCGGACCTGTGGCACGAGGCCGGGCTTCCCGCGGGCGTGCTCAGCATCCTTCCCGCCGACCGCGAGACCAGCGAGTACCTCGTCTCCCACCCGGACGTCGACAAGATTGCCTTCACCGGCTCCACGCGTGCCGGCCGGCGCATCGCCTCCATCGCCGGCGAGCACCTCAAGCGGGTCAGCCTGGAGTTGGGCGGCAAGTCCGCGGCTCTGATCCTGGAGGACGCGGACCTGGACGCCGCCGTACAGGGCCTGCGCTTCGGCTCCCTCGCCAACAACGGCGAGGCCTGCATCCTGCAGACCCGCATCCTGGTCCCCCGCGAGCGTTACGAAGAGGTCGTCGCCGCGCTCAAGGACATGGTCGAATCGCTGAAGGTCGGCGACCCTTCCGCCCCCGACACCTTCATCGGCCCGATGATCCGCCCCGACCAGCAGCAGCGCGTCATCGACTACATCAACATCGGCATAGCGGAGGGCGCCCGCCTGGTCACCGGCGGCCCGCACGTCCCCCAGGGCCTGGAAAAGGGCAACTACGTCACCCCGACCCTCTTCGCCGACGTCGACAACTCCATGCGCATCGCCCAGGAGGAGATCTTCGGCCCGGTCCTGGCCGTCATCGCCTACGACGACGAGGACGACGCCGTCCGCATCGCCAACGACTCCGAATATGGCCTCTCAGGCGGCATCTGGAGCGCCGACCCCGAGCGCGCCCTGGCCGTCGCCCGCAAGCTGCGCACCGGAACCATCACCCTCAACGGCTCGCCCATCAGCTTCGACGGCCCCTTCGGCGGCTACAAGGCCAGCGGCCTCGGCCGCGAGTACGGCAAGGTCGGACTCACCGGCTACATCGAGCACAAGTCCATCACCCGGCTCCGGCAGCCGTAGCCGACCGGAGAGGCGCAGACCTACCGGGCCGGGACCACCCGCAGTGCGCTCGGCAGGCCGGCCCGGCCTGCCGCACCCCCTGCTCGACGCCGGCACGTCCTGAGCAGCACGGGGACGAGCAACGTGAACCGAGCCGGGCCGGGCCGATCCGAGCCGTCGGTCGCACTGTCACCGGCGACGCCCCGGCGAACCGCCGCCCCGGGCGGCCCGAACCGCTGCGACGCGCCCGGCCCACCTCCTGGCCGTGACCGCTCGCCGCAATCGCTGTACCGGCGTGCCACCCGCATGCACGAGACCCGCGACCTGTCCCGCGCCGTCGTCAAGACGCCCCCGTTTCCCCGGAGAGACAACCCCATGCCCAGCAAGTCCACCCGCCTCATCTTCGCAGTCCTCGCGAGCGGGGCGGGCGTGTTCTCCATGCTGCAGTCACTGATCGCGCCGGCTCTGCCGACTATCCAACACGCACTGCACACCTCCCAATCCACCGCCACCTGGGTAATGACGGCCTACCTGCTGTCCGCCTCGGTGTGCACCCCGATCATCGGCCGGGTCGGCGACCTGGCCGGCAAGAAGCGCACCCTCGTCGCAGTCCTGCTGACCGTCCTCGCCGGCTGTCTGCTCGCCGCCCTCGCTCCGAACGTCGGCGTCTTGATCATCGCCCGCATCATTCAGGGCGCCGGAGGCGCGGTGTTCCCACTGTCCTTCGGCATCATCCGCGACCAGTTCGAACCCGGCAGGGTCAGCGGCAGCATCAGCAACCTGTCCGCCGTGATCGCCGCCGGCGGCGGCGTCGGCATAGTCGCTGCCGGTCCCATTGTGGCCGGGCTCGACTACCGCTGGCTGTTCTGGTTTCCCGTCGTCATCGTCGCCGTCACCGCCCTGCTAGCCCTGCGCTATGTCCCCGAGTCGCCCCGACGGGCGAAGGGGCGGGTCAGCTGGTCCGGCGCGGTGCTGCTGTCCGGATGGCTGGTCGCGCTGCTCCTGTCGGTCAGCCGCGGCAGCCGGTGGGGCTGGAGTTCCGCTGCTGTGATCGCGCTGTTCGCCGCGGCCGTCGTGCTCTTCGCCCTGTGGCTGTTCGCGGAGTCCCACTCCCGCAGCCCGCTGATCGACCTGCGCATCATGCGCGTGCGGTCCGTGTGGACCACGAACGCCGCCGCTCTGCTGTTCGGCGCAGGCCTGTCTTCGGTCTGGTCGTTCCTGCCCGGCTTCGTACAGACACCCCGCTCCGCCGGCTACGGATTCGGCGCCAGCGTCACCACGTCCGGACTGCTCATGCTGCCCATGCTGATCGCGATGTTCGTCGCCGGTGTGGTCAGCGGGCGCCTGGAACCCAAGGTCGGCGCCAAACGCCTGCTGATCTCGGGGGCCGTCTCCGCCGCGGTCGCCTGCGCCATCCTCGCCCTGTGGCACACCCAGCAGTGGCAGATCGCCGTCGCGGCGGGCGTTTTCGGCCTCGGCGTCGGTCTCTCCTTCGCATCCATGGCCAACCTCATCGTCGGCGGCGTACCTGCCGAGCAGACCGGCGCCGCGACCGGCATGAACGCCAACCTCCGCTCCATCGGCGGCGCCATCGGAACCGCGATCACCAGCCTCCTGGTCACCAGCCACCTCCAGCCCTCCGGCCTGCCGTACGACTCCAGCTACACCCACAGCTTCTCCGCGCTGACCCTCCTCCTGCTCGGAGCCGCCCTCGCCGCCGCCCTCGCCCCGGCCCGCAAAGCCGTCCGTACGCCCCACCTCCAGCCGACTCCCGCCGCCGCAGAGTAAACAGGGACCACCCACGGCTGAGCGGCCCCGACGGAGGTACTGTGCGTTGGGTGACGGTTTCAGGCAGGCCGTGACGGCCGGTGATCGTGCTCCGTCCCTCACCGCCGCGCCCACCAGTACAAGGGCTTGGCTTCGGAGGAGATCGGCGCGCTGTCCGCCGCACCCATCCGCGCGTTCCTGGCCGAGCTCGCCGAGCTGTCGCCGGCCAGCCGCAAGCGCAAGCGCGCCGCCGTCGCCTCCTTCACCAAATGGGCCGCCCGCCACGACCTCCTGGACGCCAACCCGATTGACCGCATCGACACCATCAAGGCGCCGAAGAACCTGCCCCGCCCCGCCGCGGCCGCCGACGTCGCCAAGGTTGCGCGCAGGCCGGGGTCGAGATCGACATCCACCAGTTGCGCCACGCCCCCGCCACCGAGCTCATCAACACTGGCGTCTCCACGGAGGCCGTGCGCTGCCGCCTCGGCCACGCCTCCACCGAAACCACCCGGCTGTACGCGCTGCTGGACGACAAGGTCGCCGACGCCGAGATCCGCGGCCAGGCGATCCGCTGACGACAAACCGCTCAGGGCCATCGCACGCTCTCGCACCATCAGCACAGGTCAGAAATGGGTTCGTTGGATTATCCGCGATTGCTACCGGGACCCCGTCGCCCCTGGCGATGTGACCTGGTATCCGCATGGGATTCGCCCGGGTCCGCCGACCGTCCGGACCGCTCACGAGGCTCGGTCACCGAGGTGTTGATCACGGCGTCGGAGCGGGGCGAGAAAGCCCGCCGTCTCGGCCCGGGAAACGGCGGACCATCATCGCGGAGAGCTCTTCTCGCCGCACTGCGGGGTCGGGAGAACAGCACCGGGGCAGCGTGGCTCGCTCAAGGATGAGATGTACCTCGCACTACGAAACAGGAAAAGGCCACGCCACCCCGGATCATAGCCTGCAGCTATGAAAACGAGACCTATGATGTCTAGGACGTATCGATGCTGGATATCTAGCGTCAGATGCGTGACTGCCACGACAGAGCGCGGTATCTCGCCCGCGTCCGTTAATTACCCGAAGAAGGCTCCAGTGAGGAAGGGGCTCGACGGGTTTCTCCGCTCCTCGAACGGCCAGAAAGTCGTCATGGCCGTCACAGGTGCCGTGATGGTGCTCTTCCTCGTCGCGCACATGCTCGGCAACCTCAAGATCTTCCTTGGCCATGGTCCGTTCAACGAATACGCGCACGCTCTGAGGACGCTGGCGGAGCCGATCCTCCCGTACCGCACCTTGCTGACGATCGCCGAGACCGGGCTGTTCGTGTCGGTCGTCCTGCACCTGTGGGCGGCCATCTCGCTCTCCCGCCGCGCCTCGCACGCCCGCCCGGTCAAGTACGTCGCCAAGAAGCCGCAGGCCGGCGGCTATGCCACGCACATCATGCGCTGGGGTGGCGTGACCATCGTGCTGTACGTCGTCTGGCACCTGCTCGACCTGACCTTCGGCGTGGTCAACCCCAAGGGCTTCGACAGCGAGCCCGCCGACCGGATGGTCGCCGGGTTCAACGCCTCGCGCTGGTACGTGACGTTGATCTACGTCGTCGCCGTCGTCATGGTCGGCCTGCACCTGCGCCACGGCATCTGGAGCGCCTTCCAGACGCTCGGCTGGGCCAACCGCGCCCGCTACCGCGCCCTGCGCGCTACCTCCACCGCGGTCTCTGTGGTGCTGGTGCTCGGGTTCCTGTCCGCGCCCCTCGCGATCACGTTCGGATTTGTGAAGTGAGCACGCCGACGGTTACGACGAAAGCGCCAGCTGCTCACTGATCGACCGTGACCGCGAGAAGCGGCAATGTTCATCCGCTGATCGTCGCGAACTCTTCGTGTTGCCCCGAAAGCCAAAGATCTACCCGGGCATGACTAACGGGTTTCCGGGCTACGTCGTCAAGATGACGTGCAAGCAACTACGCCGCCGACAACGTTCGACGTCCGTGATTCTGCGCCGGCCCTGGAAGGAGTACCGCGGCGGGTGTCAGACACACGCCGGATAAGATCCGACTTGCTTGTCCTGGTTGATGGTTCCGTCCGCGCTGGTCACGGATCACGTTTCGGCGGTGCCGACAGCGGGGTGTGGTAGCGGTGACGACGCCGGCGATCGCACTACTTGATGCCCAGGGCACCGTGATCAGATGGACACGAGCCGCCGAAGAACTCCTCGGATACCGCGTTGCCGACATCGTCCACCGGAGCGGCGACGTCCTGCTGATGCCCGCCGACCGTACGGCGCGGGTGCGCGCCTGGGTCGGAGATCACGGCCACCGGGACCACTGGTCGGGTCTCGTCGAAGCCCGGTGCCGCGATGGCCGTCCGGTCCTGCTGCGCCTTGACGTCTGGCGGCTGTACCTGCTGGACGGCGGCACCGCCTGGCTCGTGTCGGCAACCTCCGCGCACGCGGATCGGCCGGCGAACCAGCTGCTGGAGCCCTTCTTCAGGCCCTCCCTCGTGGCCGTGTCGCTCTGGGACGGTGACCTCCGGTGTGTCGGCCGCAACGAGACGGCGCGATGCCTGCAGACGACCCTCGTGAACGGCCGGGTCGGAGGGCCACTCGAGGAGTTCAAGCCGACGTTCGACAGTGCGAGTCTGGTGGCCGCGTTCCGGCAGGTGCTGTCCGACGGCGTCCCGGTGATCGCCGGCGAGTCGCCCTGGTTCCCGGCCACCCAGCACGAGGGCCACACCTTCACGGGCTCCTTCTTCCGCCTGGAGGGGGAACCGGGCCGGCCTCCGGCCGTGTGCTCGCTGGTCTTCGACGTGACCCACGCCCACACCCGCCAGCGCCTGGCGCTGCTGCTCGAAGCCGGCGCACGCCTCGGCGCCACGCTGGACGTCGCCGGGACCGCGCAGGAACTGGCTGACCTGGCCGTGCCGGTGTTGGCCGACTACGTCGCGGTCGACCTCGCCGGCTCGATCCTGCCGGACGACGAACCGCTGCACCGGCTGTCCGTCTCGGACGTGAGCATCCCCGTATTCCGCCGCGCGGGCGTGGCGTCGATCCACTCCATGCTCCCCGAAACACTGTGGTCCCTCGGGGACGCCGTCTTCGTCCCGCCCGCGTCCCCCTTCATGAAGGTCATGGCCACGCGCGCATCCCATTACGAGCCTGTGCTGGACACCTCGCCCGGCACGTGGCTCGACCAGGACCCCGACCGAACAAAGATCGTCAGCGAAACCGGCATGCACAGCCTGATCATCGTTCCGCTCCTGGCCCGCGGCGCAGTCCTGGGTATCGTCGTGTTCGTCCGTACCGACAACCCGGCGCCGTTCACCGCGGACGATCTGGTGATCGCCGAAGAGTTGGTCGCCCGTGCCGCGATGAGCATCGACAACGCCCGCCGCTACACCCGCGAGCACACCGCCGCCCTCGCCCTCCAACGCCACCTGCTGCCCCGTAACGTGTCCGGCGGCGATGCGCTCGAGGTGGCCGCGGGCTACCGGCCTTCCGACATCCACGCAGGCGTCGGAGGTGACTGGTACGACGCCATTCCCCTGCCCTCCGGTCACGTCGCCCTGGTGGTCGGCGACGTGACCGGCCACGGCATACACGCCGCGGCGACGATGGGACGCCTGCGCACCGTCGTACGCACCCTCGCCTACCTGGGCATTCCGCCGGACGAGCTGCTCACCCACCTCGATCGGCTGGTCGCGCGCATGAGTGAGGAGGGCGCCGTCGTCCACGGCACGGGGCCCGAAACCGTAGCCGCCACCTGCCTGTACGCGGTCTACGACCCGGTCACCCACCACTGCACCATGGCCACCGCCGGTCATCCGCCCCCCGCCATCGTCGACCCGGCCGGTGACGTCATGTTCCCTCGTCTCGTGGCCGGCACCCCTATCGGTCACGGCTGGGTTCCTACCAGTCGCTCGACCTGCACCTCGCCGAAGGCAGCCGGATCGTCCTCTACACCGACGGCCTGATCGAGAGTCGTGAGAGGGATCTCGACGCGGGGATGGAGCGGTTGCGCACCGCTCTGACCTTGACGACACTCCCGGTCGTGGACCTCTGCGAGGTGGTGCTCGACGAGCTGACAGGCGAGCACAACGAGGACGACGTCGCTCTACTCGTGGCCCGCACCCTCTAAAACAAGATCGTCGCGAGCTCAAGGTCGCCCGTCGTAGTTGAGAGGATCCTCAGCGTCCCTCAGCGAGGCCACAGGGTGGTCAGAGCAAGCTCTCATCAGGTCCCCCGACAGAGGTGAGGTCTGGATGAGAGCTGAGGCGTCACGCAGGTGGCCGTACGTTGCGGCGGTGTGGACCTCGGTCTATGGAGTCGCTCACGTGTGGTGGCTGACCGGACCGGGGGCGGCGTCGGCTCCCCCTGAGGAGAAGTTCTCGCCTGGCCGGTGGGCGGCGGTTACGCTCGCCTTCATAGCCGCGGCGGTGTGCTCAGCGATCGCCGCGGGGGTTCGGCACCACTGGCCGGCACCTGCGCGATGGGTGTTGGTGGCACTGGCGTGGGTGGTCGGAGCGGGATTGATCGCCTATTCGTACATGCTCGCCATCAGCCTCGCCACCCTGCTGTTCGACCAGGTTGACCACTGGGGCAGCCTGTTGACTCGTGCGGCTGGAGCGACGGCGGGCGTTCTGACGGTGGCGTGTGCCGTCGCCGAGCAGCGCAGGGTCCGGCAAGCCTGCTCCTACTGCGCCCGAGTCCACGGCCGTTCGCCGGAGCGGCGCACCGATCCCACACCACGCTGGGCCTACGTCGCCGCCTATGTCGCGATCGCTGGTTGCACAGCTCGTGTGAGCGTGCTGGTACTCGACTCCGTGACAGCGCGCACGCCGCTGCCCTTCGCGCTCGGTTCATCTTTCGGCAACTTCGTCGTCCTGCTGACCCTGGCCGGCACCCTTCTGCCACTGGCATTGGTCCATCGGTTCGGCAGGATCTGGCCGCGCTGGGTGGTCCTGCTGGCAGGACGTGATGTGCCGCGATGGCTCGTGCTCGGACCCGCGTTGTCGGTGGGCGCGGGCATGGCCGGCTACTTCGGCGTGGCAGGGATGACGGCATGGCTCCTTGGGAGGGGCAATCTGGACCAAGCCCCGGTCTGGAAGGTGTCGATGGAGATGTTCGGCTACACATCATGGGGCCTGGGCCTGCTCGCCGCCGCAATGTCCTACTACGCCTTGACCAGGCCGAACTGTCCATCGCCCAACCGTACGGATATCCCGGTCAGCTCGCGCGCCCGCTCCACGAGAAGTGGGATGAGGTCCAGTAACTCGACGTCATAGCCATCGGCGACCAGCCACTCGGCATGCACGCCGGTGCCACCCTAGCCGGAGCCGGCGGAAGCATCCGGCGCAGGACATCTTGTGTCCGCCAGAACTCCAACCGGTCGCGCCCTTCTCGAAGGCGGCTGTGCTCTTTGTCCCGTCCGTAGTAAGCGAGCAGCTCTTCTTTCATCGCCATACTCGATCATGGCGGAAGGCGAGATCGGCGGCAGAGACTTTCGGGTCGGCTCCAGGTCGAGGTCGGTCGACCCGCTGTCATGAAGGCAGGCAACTGTTCTTGTAGTGCGCGACCGGCCCCTTATGCTCGGCCCATGCCCGAACTGATCCCGCCCACCGTCCGCCTGCACGCCGCATGGCTGGAGGCGCGCGATGAGTGGGGTCCCGGCGTCCACGAGGACGGGTTCGGTATCGAGCCGTCCGATGAGGTGGACTCGCCTGCGGGGTTCGCGGCCTGGGTCGCCCGGCTGGACGTCGGCCGGGTGCGCTGTACCTATCGATGGATCGTCGAGGGTGACCGGGTGCTGGGCGCGATCGCGCTACGGCACGAGCCCAACGACTTCGGCCATATCGGGTACGGCATCCGCCCGTCCGCGCGGCGGCGCGGGCTGGCCACCTGGGCGCTGGGCCGGATCCTCGACGAGGCGCGCTCGCTCGGCCTGGGCAGAGTGCTGATCGCGTGCGCCGCGGACAACGTCGCCTCCGCGAGGACGATCGAGCGTCAGGGCGGCGTCCTTGAGGACGTCCGGGAGACCGAGCACGGCGCCATGCGACGTTACTGGATCACTGTCCAAGGCGCACCGAGCCCACCGGCCTCATACTGTGCCCCTAACCCCTGACCAGGGGAAACGCGCTGAGAGGCTCCAGGAGCGCCCCCGTGGCCCCTGGAGCCTCTCCCATTCGGAGTGCCGAGTTCGCGTCTCAGCGTCCATTACAGAAAGATCATTTAGCTGTGCCAGGACCTCGCGAACCCGACATTGAGCCATAAAAGCTGCGGATCGTACCGCGCTGCGATGGAGAAGCTTGCCCCCACCCGCCTTTGGCGAGGGAAACCGGACTACCGCACTAGTCCCGTGTTCGGGGCGGGGGCAAGCTGGTCTGTAAGGTCTGACCGATGCGGGGATGCTTGCTCCCACCCGGCTCATACCAGGTCGGACCCCTGCACAGGGTGGGAGCAAGCCGTCTCGGGGGTGGCCCGGTACCGCCGGACTTTCGCCGCCCGCACGGCACCGAACGCACCGCCCAGGCCGGCGTCCGCCGCTACCCACAGGGTCAAGGTCGGTGGCCGAAACCCGGAGCGTCATGACCCGGAGCCGTCCCAGCGCCTGCTGGTGCAGGACTGCCGAGAGCTGCAGGCGCAGCTCTCGGCCGGCTGGATCCAGGTGGGGGCTCACGACGAGGGGTCTCCGGTCTGGTAACTGGTGCGTTCCGTATGGGTTGTGGGAGTTTCCACCGAAGCGCTTGATCTTGTCGGCATGTGGGCTGCTCTGTCAACCACTCAGACCAACTTGGCCAGATTTGTGTACTGTGGGCGTCCACTACGAAGACCACAAAGGGGCTGCCGCGCGAAGAGGTGCGGTGCCGGAGCGTATGGGAGGTGCGGCGCTTGGCGACGTTCGCCGAACGCCTGACCAGGGCGCTCGAACGCGACGGCCGGTCGAACCGATCGATCGCCGCGGCGATCAGGGCCAAGGGCGGCGTCAAGATCACGCACGCCTACATCAGCCAACTCGCCAAGGGCGTGCGCCCGAACCCCTCGCTGGAGCACACGAGGGCGCTCGCGGCCGAGCTCGGAGTGCCGATCAACTGGCTGGCTGGAGAGGATGTCCCCGCCGGGCAGCCGTCGCCGGAGCTCGACGAGACGGCGCTGCACATCGCGGCACGGTCGACGGGGCTGTCGGAATTGTCGCTGGAGATGATCCGGCAGATGATCGAAACCGCCCGCAAGGCCGAAGGGCTGCCCCACAACACCCCTTGACCGGACCAGTGGTGCAAGCGCTCGGTACCCTTTCGAGCCTGAATTCCGGAAAGGCGAACCACCGTTGCGTGTACCCCCCTCCGTCGCGGCCGCGCTGAACGCGGTACCGCCACCGCACCCCTTCGACCTCGACCTGTACCTGTCGCTGGTGCAGGACGCCAGGGGTCGCCGGATCCTCATTCACGACCTTCCCCGCGCGGCTGTGGCCGCGGTGTGCGGTGCCTGGATTCCCTGGGAAGGCGTCGACCACGTGTTCATCGACCCGGCCGCGGACGGACTGCACCGGGACCACATCATCGCTCACGAGATCGGCCACATGTTCCTTGATACGACGGCCGGACGGAACTCCGGCATCGACACCACCTCCTTACGGTTACTCCTCGCCACGGTCGGCGCCCCGCCGACCGTGGCCGTCGCCGCCCGTTCCGGCACGGACGCCCATGAACGCGACGTCGAACTGTTCGCGCTGCTCACCGTCACCGGTCAGGCCCCGCCCAGGCAGTCCAGCCGCATCGACCGGGTCTTCTCCGCCCTGGACTACCCCTGATGACCACGCAACTGTTCGCCGTCGTCGTGGTATGGGCCGTCACCATCTGGCGGGCCGTACGAACCCGGACACCCCGCGGCCGCACCGGGCCGGCCATCGCCGTCCTCATCGCCCTCGCCGGACTCGCCGTGGGCCTCACCACGTCGCTCACCCCGGCGGCCGAATGGCTCGACAGCCTGTACGGCGTCCCGCTCAGCCCCGTCGTCAAACGCCTGGCCGGCCTGGTCGGCGCGTACGGCATCGCCGCGCTGATCGCGTCGATCCTGGGGCGTGGCGGGCGCGTCCTCGCCGGCGGCGCCATCGTCGCCGGGGTCGCGACCCTGGTGTCGTACCTGGCGGGCGGCTACCGCTGGGGCGAGCTTGAAACGTTCCTGGCCGCCTCGCCCTGGCCGGACGTCCCGGACGGCACGGTCGCGTCGACGCGGGTCTACTTCGGCATGTGGGACGGCTACCTCGGGCTCGTCCTGGCCGCGCTCGCCGTGACGCACGCCGAAGCGATGTGGAGGACCCGCGGCTGGGTACGCCGCACCCAGTCGGGGGCGTTCACGGGGGCCGGCCTGATCGGAGTCGGCTCCCCCGTCTCCACGCTCGGCGCGCTGACGGGCTGGTGGACGTACGACCTCGAGACCGCCCGAACCTGGTTCATCTACCCGTGCGTGCTGCTCGTCGTGTTCGCGCTCATCCTGCCCACCGTGGTGCAAGGCCGGTCGATCGTACGCGGCTGGTGGCTGTGGTGGCGGCTCGGCCCGATGTGGCGGCGACTCACCGCGGCGTTCCCGCCGTCGGCGCCTTCCCTCGACGTCAAGGGTCTGGAAGCCCGCCTGTACGTGCGCGTGCAGGAGACCTTCGACGCGATCGGCAAGGCGCTCACCGTACTGGATGCACCCGACCGTCGCGGCCGGGGCAGCACGAGCGAGGCCGCCGTGATGCTCTACCGGGCACTCGCGCTCGCCGAGCTGGGCAAGGCGGCGGATGTGCCGCCCGTCGTCGACACGCCGGGCCTGCCGGACGCGGCGTCCACGGACTTGAGGGAGGAGGCGGCATGGCTGCTCGCGGTGTGGAGCAAGCTGCAGAGGACCACCGCGCAGACGGTGGCGGACAACGACAAATGGCTCGTCGTGTGACAGACCTGTTCGCCCCCATGTGGATCGTGATCACCTTGCCCCTCGTGGTGGGCGCGGTCTCGTCCGGGTGGACCGGGTTCGGCTGGGGGCTCCTCTCGGCCGCCCTGTGCGGCGGCATCCCCGCCGCGGCGATCTTCGTCGGCGTCCGCAAGGGGTGGTTCGGCGATCGGCACATCGGCGACCGGCGGCAGCGGCCGAAGCTGGTCGTGTCCGTCCTCGTCCTGGTGGTGCTCGCCCTGTTGTTGCTCGTCCGGCTCGGCGCTCCCCCGGTGAGCGTGGCGTGCGTGGCCATCATGCTGGCCACGCTCGGCGTGGTGGTGCCGGTCACCCTCGTGTGGAAGATCTCGTTCCACACGGCGGTGGCCGCCGGCGCCGTGGTGATGCTCGCCGCAGTGCTGCCCGCGCTGCCCGTGTACGCGGTGGGCGCCGCGGTGGTGGCACTGATCGGCTGGGCCCGCACACAACTCCGCGACCACACCCCGGCTCAGGCACTCGCCGGCGCCGCCGCCGGCGCGGTGGCGACGTGGGCGACGCTCGCGATCCTGCTGTGACGGTGGTCCGAGGGCTGCGTCCGGCGGTCACGGCCGCACGACCCAGCAGCTGCGTAGCAGGCCGAGGCACAACAGCGGTGCGGGCTGCTGCGGCGCCCAGGCCCTGACCGGCGCGGGCGGCGATCAGTTGCCAGGGCGCTTGGGCCGGCCCGCCCGCCAGTGAGCACAGCCCGAAGACGGCCAGGGGACGCCCCATCTACGCGGCGGCTCAGCCGCCCTTCAGGCGCAGTTCCGCCGCGACCGCCCGCTCCCGTAGCTGCGCCGCCTCGGCGCGCGCCGAGTCCAGCTCAGCCCGCAAATCCTCCAGCCGTACGCGCTGCAGCCGCAGCTCCGCCTGCAGCCGATCGGACTCCTTGACCGCCGCTTCGGCGCGCGACTTCTCCCGTGCGACCAGCTTGCGCTCCCGTGACAGCGCCGTCGCGGCCTCCGCCTCGACCTGCGCCACCTTCTCCGTGAGCCGCTCCACCTCGGCCGCCGCCCGGGTGGACTCCCCGAGCGCCACCGCCCGCCCCCGTTCGGCCTCGACCACGGCGCGCTCGGCGTTCAGGGCACGCTCCCCGGCGCGGTCCCGCTCCTGCGCCGCCGCCCCGGCCCGCGCCTCAGCGGCGACGACCTCGCGTTCGGCCTGCTCACGGGCACGGACGGCCGCCGCCATGTCCTCGCGGGCGCGATCACGTTCCCGCCGCGCCTCTTCGGCGCCCTCCTCAGCCCGTACGGCCTGCGCACGGGCTTCCTCCGCCTGCCTGTCGGCCAGCTCGACCCGTTCGGCCATCTCGGCGAGCGACTGCTCCATGGCCTGCCGCGTCAACTCGGCTTGACGGGCGGCCTCCTCCGCGCGCCGCTCCGCCAGCTCGGCCCGCCGCTGCGCCTCCTCCACCGTCTGCAACGCCTGCCGTTCGGTGCTCGCCGCCTCCCGCAAGGCTGCCAGCGCCTGCTCGCGGGCACGTTCGGCGTCCGCCAGCGCGGTGTCACGCTCGCTCTGGGCTTCCTCAAGCTGCTGACGCATGTCGGCCGTCTGCCGGCGAGCGTGTTCGGCGGCCTCGCGTGCCAGCCTTACCTGCTCGAACGCCTGCTCCCGCTCCGTACGGGCGATCGCGATGCGCGTGTGCGCCTCGGCCTGCACCGCGCTCAGCTTGGCCTCGACACCCGCCGGACTCAGCTCCTCGGACAGCGCCCGGGCGAGCGGCTCGATAGCCGCGGCCAGCCCGCTCTCCATCCTGTCGTACAACTGCTCGGCCCTGGCCAGGGACCCTTCCAGGCCAGGCGTCGCCCGCCGCAGCTCCCGTTCCCGCTTCGCCGCCGCCTGACAGTCCTTCTCCGGGCAGTACGCCTTGGGTCGCCCCCGGCCACCCCGCTGCTCAATCGACGCTCCACAGTGCTTACAAGGCGTCACAACTCCGCTCTCCACAGTCACGCGATCATTCTAGCATTTTCGATTTTCCAGAAAATCAAAATCAATAAATCAAATCTGTTGCGCGCCCCTCAGCCTGCTCCAACTTGCGAGAATGCAGAATTCCCGCAAGTAACTCACGAGAGCGTCTGACGCGGCTCTACGCCCACCCGTTCTGGCTCAGCGAAGGAGAAGCGGGAAGCGCAGGCGCGCTGACTGAACTGCGCCGGGATTGATGGAGACTCTGATGTGCCCCTAGCTGGAGCGGTTCTTTCTGGAGGACGTCGACCGCGATCTGATCGCCCGGCGACGCTCCACGCACCACCAGCTCGGCTTCGCGCTCCAGATGTGCACGGTGCGCTACATCGGCCGGTTCCTCCCGGACGACCTCCTGGATGGGGGCAGACAAGATAAGCCGGGAAGGGGCAGTGGGCAGATCACAGGAGTGTGGACCTGTGGGAGGACTACTTCCTGGGGAGACGGTGGCCGCGGCGGTTGAGGGGGGCCGCGACGCGTTCGCCGCCGCCTTCGGTGGCCGGGGTCGGGAACTCGAGGATCGACACCCTGGGGCCGTCACAGGAGGGGCGGAAGGTAAGGCTTCAGTCTTGCGTAGGCGCTCGCGTGACAAGCCCAGGTTGCCTGGCCGTCAGGGCCACGCTCCTTATCGGCACAGGCTGCGCTCGGCGGTCGTGATCAGCGTCTTTGCGACCTCATCGACGGATAGGGCTCGGCCGGTGTACAGCAGGTCGAAGCTGTCGAAGCTCGTCAGCAGCCAGAGCAGGTTGGCGGCCCGTTCGGCGGTGACGTCCGGACGCAGCACCCCCTGATCGGCCAGGCGCTGCGCGAGGTAGGCCATTCCGCTGGATCGGCCTTGCTCCAGCCGTTGGACCGCCCCACCGACCGCGTCGGCGTCGAGTAAGGCCATCGAGGACAGCACGCGCAGCACGTCTCGATGGGCCGCGTACATGTCGACGACGCCCCGGATTCCGCCGCGCAGGCCCTCACGCGCATCCGGGTGAGCCGCAGCTTGGAGCATGCGTTCGAATCCGCCGCGCTGCAGGAGATCCGCCCCGAGTGCCTCGAACAGCCCCGCGCGTGAGCCGAAGGCCAGATAGACGGTGGGGCGCGCCACGCGAGCCAGTTGGGCAATGCGGTCGATGCTGACCGGCTCCGATGGCGCCGCGCGCAGTCGTTCGTAGACCGCGTCGAGGATGCGGCGTCGGGTTTCCTCCGCCGCCTCTGCGCGCAGGCGTTGTTCGTACTTGCGGATGGCCATGGCCAGCATCTTAGCATTGACTTGACAGCATGTATTTTGAAATACAAGCTGTAATGCGAAATGAGTGAGCCGAAAGCTGGGCTGGTAAGCCAGCGTGACGGTGACTTCCGAAAGCTCGAGGTGAAGAGGAGCCGGTCATGCAGGTGATGATCCGCTGCAAGGTCAAGCCCGATGAGGTAGCGCGCAACCTGGAGTTGCTCGAGACCGTCTATGAGGAACTGGAGTCGGTCCAACCGGACGGCCTGCGTTACGCGACCTTCCAGCTCGAAGACAAGGTCACCTTTGTGGCGTTTGTGGAGATGGAGGACGGCCCTGGAGTGCTACGGCCGCTGGAGGCGTTCCAGCGCTACCGGGCGACCCTTGACGAACGGTGCGACGAGCCCTCGGTCATGACCATGCTGCACGAGGTCGGCTCGTACCGCTTCCACTGACGACGCCAAATCGCTGCCGCTGCAGCCGTTTTCAGCGGCGGGCCCGACCGCCCGTCTCGCAGGTCGAAACAACCACACCAGCTTCCCGAAAGGTGATCCGCCATGCAATCACCGACCGAACCGATCACCATCAACCAGGTAGACCACACCACGGCACTGAAGGTGACGATCATCGTTGGCAGCACTCGCCCGGGCCGTAAGGCCGACACCGTGGCCCGCTGGGTTCACGTCCTCGCTGCCGGCCGCGATGACGCGACCTTCGAGGTCGTGGACATTGCCGACTACGCGCTGCCCCACCTCGACGAGCCCATGCCGCCCCGCGGCGGCCAATACAGCCGCCCCCACACCCGCACGTGGGCTGAGAAGGTCGGTTCGTTCGACGCCTACGTCTTCGTGACCCCGGAGTACAACGGCTCGATCTCCGGCGCGCTCAAGAACGCCATCGACTTCCTCTACGCCGAGTGGAACGACAAGGCCGCGGGGTTCGTCGGCTACGGCATCAACGGCGGCATCCGCGCCGTCGAACACCTACGGCTGGTCCTGAGCGACCTCAAGGTCGTCGACGTGCACTCCACCGTCGAGCTCACCTTCGCCGACGATTTCCAGGAGTTCACCCGGTTCACACCGAGCGACCTCCAGGAGAAGAACGTCACCACCATGCTCGACGAGCTGGTGGCACGGGGCACAGCACTCATGCGGCCAGGCCGGTCGCGGTGAAGTCGACCTCCTTGTCTCCGGATCTCCATCATCCGGTACTCAAGGTGTCCACACCTCGGGGGCAGGGCCCGAGACTTCCAACCGGCGCGCTTTGCTCTTGCTCTACTGTGCGATCTTCACCATCTTGCGGTTGAGGAACTCGCCGATCCCCAGTTCGGCCAGCTCGCGGCCGAACCCGGAGTTCTTGACGCCCCCGAAGGGCAGGCTTGGCGAGTCGGCGAAGCAGGTATTGATGTACACCATGCCCGCTTCGATGCGGGCGGCCACCTGCTGGGCGTGGTCGACATCGGCGTCGAAGACGTAGCTGCCCAGCCCGAACCTGGTGGCGTTGGCCAGCCGGATCGCTTCGTCCTCACTGTCCACGACGTAGAAGGACAGCACAGGTCCGAAGGCTTCTTCGTGGTAGAGCGGGTTGTCCTCGGTGATGTCGGTGATAATCGTCGGTTCGAGGTAGAAGCCGGGGCGGTCGACGCGGTTGCCGCCGTGGACGATGCGTGCACCCGCGTCCTTGGCTTCCTGGATCTGCCGGAGCAGTCCTTCCAGGGCGCGTTCGCTCGACAGAGGGCCGACCTGGGTGTCCTCGTCCTTGGGGTCGCCCACCTTGATCTCGGCGAAGCGGTCCTCGAGCGCGGCCAGCATCTGCTCGCCTCGTTCCTTGCCAACCACGATCACACGCTTGATGTTGACGCAGCCCTGGCCCGAGTTGTATGTGCGGCCCATGACGACCTGCTCGACCGCGTGGTCCAGGGGCGCGCCTTCCAGGATCAGGGCCGGGTCGCTGCCGCCCAGTTCCAGGACAGCCTTCTTGAGGTTGCGGCCGGCGCGTTCGCCGACGGAGGTTCCGGCCCGCTCGCTACCGGTGAGGGTGACGCCGCGCACCCTGAAGTCGTCGACCAGCTTGGCGATCTGGTCGATACTGCAGAAGAGGTTTGTGTAGGCCCCTTCTGGCGCCCCCGCCTCCTCGAAGAGCCGGGCGAAGGCCAGGGCACACTGCGGGACGCTCTCGGCATGCTTCATCAGGACCACGTTGCCCGCGACCAGCTGGGACGCGGCGACGCGGGCCAGCTGGTAGTAGGGGAAGTTCCACGGCTCGATCGCCAGGATGACGCCGATGGGTTCGCTGATCAGCTTCGCGTCGGGCTCGCCGGGGAGTGACTGCTCGGCGAGGAACTTCTCTCCGTGCTCGGCGTAGTAGTCGAGGATGTCGGCGACGAGATCGACCTCGAAGTAGCCCAAGCGAGTGACCTTCCCCATTTCCAGGGTCAGGTACTCCACGTACTCGTCCCGCTTTTCTCGCAAGATCTCGGCGGCTCGGGCGACGATGCGGGCCCGCTCTGCGACCGGCCTGAATTTCCAGTCCTCGCGGTAGAGCCGGTCCGCGGTGTCCAGCCCCGCGAATACCTCATCATCCGACTGGAGCGGGAAGTCCTTCACGAGTTCGCCGGTGGCCGGGTTGATCGTCTGAAAGGTCATGGTGTGCTCACTCTCGCCGGTGTGGTGGTACGGGTGCGTTGAACGGACCGATGTCCTGGGTGCGCTGCTACTTCGCGTCGCCGTCGAACCGCGCCCGGTGCTTGGCCGGCTCGATCCAGTCCTGTGCGCGGCGCAGCCACACCTCGGCGGACGGTTCCAGGCCGTTGGGATCATCGAGGGTGCCTGCCTTGACGATGACGAGATCGGGCCGTTCGTGCAGGACGGTAAGAATCGGAGTGCCGCATTCCCCGCAGAAGAGCCGGTCGCGCAGATTGCCGTTCTCGGCGCCGGTGGTCTGGTACGACTTGGGCGTGCCCTGGATGTCCAGGGCGTCGCGCGCGACCAGGACATTCACCGAGAATGCGGAACCGGTGTGGCGCTGGCAGTGGCCGCAGTGGCACACGACCACGGCCTCGGGTTCCGCGTCGAACCGGTAGCTGACCGAGCCGCACAGGCAGTGTCCGGTACGCGTGCGGTGGCCGGGCGTCAGATCGGTGGTGATCATGCTTCGTGTCGCTTTCATTCGTATAACGGGATTTTTGACCCGTTAGTTGACCTTTGAGTACACCGCAGGTGCTGTGTATCGCGGCATCAGCTGTTTGTGGGAAAGGCGTGCTTCTTGCCGCTGATGACGGTGGCGGCCGCGGCGATGAGCAGGAACAGGGCGGCCCAGGTGATCGAAGCGGTGCCCAGTCCGGCGATCAGCAGACCGCCGAGGAGGCTGCCGGCGGCGATGGAGGCGGAGAAGACCGTGATGGTGATCGACTGGGCGACGTCGGCAGCCTCCTGGGTGGCGTTGATCGCCGCGCCCACGAACAGACTCGGGGAGCTGCCGAACGCGAAGCCCCACGCGGCGACTGCGACGTAGACCAGGATCGGTTCCCCCGACACCATGCCCAGGATGAGCACGCTGGCTCCGAACACCACGGTGCTGGCCACCACGAGCGTGCGCAGGTGACGGTCGATGTGTGCGCCGACGACGAGCACACTGAGTACAGACGTGACACCGAAGGTGAACAGCACCCAGCCCGTCTGGCCTGACATCCCCAGGTGGGAGAGCAGGTCGGTGATGTAGGTGTAGAGAAGGTTGTGCGCGATCATGTACGTGGCCAGTGCGAACAGGATGGGCCACAGCCCGGGGATGGCCAGAACCTGTGAAAGCCTGAACCGGGTCTCTGCCGGCTCTCCGGGCAGGTTCGGGACGGCCACCAGTACCCAGGCCATGGTGAGGGCTGTCACGGCGGCCGAGGCGTAGAAGGCAAGCTGCCAGCCGCCGAGGCTGCTCAGCAGCGTCCCCAACGGGATTCCGAGGGCCAGCCCGATCGGGGTGCCGGCCAGGGCGATGGCGATGGCGCGGCCCTGCCGTCCCTCCGGTGCGAGGCGGGCGGCGTAGCCGCCGAGCAGCGGCCAGATGAGTCCGGTCCCCAGACCCGCAACGAAGCGGAACACCATGGTCAGCGTGTAGTCACTGGACAACGCGGTGAGCGCGTTCGAGACGACGACGACGGCCAGGGCGAGCTGCAGGACGTGCTTGCGCCGCCAGGTGGCCGTCGCCCGAGCCAGCGGGATGGCACCCAGGGCGGTGGCGAGCGCGTACAGCGTGACGGTCTGGCCGGTCAGGGAGACGCTGGTGCCCAGAGTGTGGCTCATCTCCGCCAGCAGACCGGCCGGCAGGCATTCGGTGAGGATGCTGATGAACCCGGCTAGGAAGAGGCCAAGCAGGGCCTTTACCGGGAGGCGATTCTGCCGCGCGGTCGCCGGGATCGGTGCTGGGATTGTCGTGCCTGTGTCGATCATGGTGTTGTTCCAGGGGTGGTATAGGGAGCCCTTCCGGGCGCGGGGGTGCCTGACGAGGGGCGAAGCCAGCGATCAGGACGATTCGAGGGTCCATCGAGCGCGCGGGAGTAACCAGACACCCATTTCGTCCACGTCTCATGGAGCTATCACTGACAGGGACAGGCTGAGCTGCATAAACCGGGCGATACTCGAAACATGGCAACCCACCACGCCGCCCATACCGGGGCTTCGGGGGCTGCGAAGCCGGCCCCGAAACCCGGACCTCAGCAGCAGCCGCACGAGGACCTCGACCCACGCGCCGAACTGAGCGATTTTCTGCGAACCCGCCGTGATCGCCTCAAGCTGGCCGACGTCGGACTCACCGACTACAGCCGACGGCGCCGTGTCCCGGGCCTGCGACGCGAGGAACTGGCACAGCTCGCCGGAGTCTCCGCGGCGTACTACACGCGATTCGAACAAGGGAACGCCCGCAACGTCTCACGCGAGGTGGTGGACGCGATTTCCCGCGTCCTCAGACTGTCCGACGCCGAGCACGCCCACCTCCTGCGCCTGGCCCAGCCCAAACGACGCCCGGAGAAGCACCTGGTCCCCCCACGCCAGCAAGTCAGACCCGAAGTACGGGAACTCCTGACAGCCATGGAAGGAGTCCCGGCCTACGTGTGGGGCCGCCGATCCGATGTGCTGGCATGGAATCAGACCGCCTCCGCCGTCTTCGGGGACTGGACAGCCAGGGCCCCGCAGGACCGGAACTGGGCCAGGATTACTTTCTTCGACCCCGCATCCCGCAAGCTCTTCACCGATTGGGACACCAAGGCCCAGGACGTGGTGGGACAACTGCGACTGTGGGGGGGCCTGCACCCGGACGACACGCAGCTTGCGTCACTGATCGGCGAACTCTCCATGAAGAGCGAGGCTTTCCGCAAGCTGTGGGCCGCCCACGATGTCAAGAAGAAGACTCACGGCACCATCCGTCTGACGCACCCGCTCGTGGGTCACCTGACCCTGCGCTACGAAACCCTCGCCCTCCCTGGCGACCAGGACCAGTTTATGAGCACCTACCACGCCGAACCCGGATCGCCGTCTGAGGAGTCGTTGCGATTGCTGGCCAGTTGGGGAGCCGACGTAGTCCAGGACCGGTCCGCTGACACGTCACACTGAGCGTTCCGACGCCACCCGCGGATACCAAGCGGCCGGCGCCACGCCCAGCCGCTCCGCGACCGGGCCAAGGCCGCCGGCGGCGCCGAGGTCACATCGTCGGGCACGAACCCGAGCCACGGCAGCGTGCAGAGCGCAGTTGCTCCGGCTGCTCCTCGGAGAACATCTTCTCTGACAACGCACCACTCACCGTGCCGTACCGGACAAAACCGGAACGAACGTAGCGGCAGTGATCACCAGCTCGCCTCCGGAGTCAAACTCCTCCATTGCCGCAGTTCGCTACTTCGTTGAAAATTTCTTCATTGCTACTGGGGGTGCCAGTAAGAAACGTGCTATGAGCCCCAAACGGTGTTGATCTTGTCGTGACTGGCCTGGTCAATGCTGGGCGGTCATGAAACACCCCCCGATGCACATCGACGAGCTGGTCGAGCACTGGACGATCCTGGACGAAGAGCGCGATCTCATCGCCGGGAAACGGGACGCCACGCGACTCGGCTTCGTGATCTTGCTGAAGTTCTACACGCCGCACGATCGGTTCCCGCGCGGTCGCTCGGAGCTGCCGGATGACGTGGTCCAGCATGTGGCCAAGCAGGTGCAGGTGCCGGCCTCAGAGCTCGGCTTCTACGAGTGGTCCGGCTCCACGATCGAGTACCACCGCAGCCAGATCCGCACCGCACCTGGGCTTTCGCACCTGCACGACCGCGGACGCCACCAAGCTGGCTGGTTGGCTGGCCGAGAACATCGCGCACGCCGAGCGTCGGCCTGAGCGGGTGTGGGAGGAACTGCTCAAGCATCTGCATGAGGAGCGGATCGAGCCGCCGACGCCGGGGCGGATCTCCCGGATGGTGGCCTCGGCCCTGCACAACGGAGGTCACCTGGTCGGTGCGGATCTGCTCCCGGTTGAGTCCCGAGATCACGCAGCGCATCTGCGCACTGGTCGGCCTCGACGCTGACCCCCCCACGGTGGCCGAGATGGCCCCTGTCGGCCAGGGCCCCACGAGCGAGAGGGCTGCCGAGGACGACGACGAGGACTTCGACGTGCTGGCGTTCATCAAGTCCGCGCCGGGCAACGTGAGCCTGGAGTCGATGATGACTGAGATCCGCAAGCTGGCGGCGGTGCGCGCGATCGAGCTGCCGCCCGGCTTGTTCGCCGACGTGGCGCCCAAGGTGCTGGCCGCCTGGCGAGTTCGGGCGGCGGTGGAGGCGCCCTCGCACATGCGCACGCACCCGCGTGAGCTGACCGTCCTGCTGCTGGCGGCGCTGATGCAGGAGCGGGAGCGGGAGATCACCGACACACTGGCGGAATTGCTGATCGCTACGGTGCACCGGGATCAAGGCGCGAGCCGACAGCAAGATGACCAGGGAGCTGATCAACGCGTTCAAGCGGGTGACCGGCAAGGAGAACATCCTGTTCAAGGTCGCCGACGCCGCCCTCGGCCACCCCGACGAACCGGTCCGCCAGGTCATCTTCCCGGCCGTCACCGGCGGCGAGCAGACGCTCAAGGATCTGGTGCACGAGTTCAAGACCAAGGGCCCGGCCTGCCGCATCACGGTTCAGACCACGCTGCGCGCCTCCTACACCAACCACTACCGGCGCGGCCTGATCGCGCTGCTGGACACGCTGGAGTTCAAGAGCAACAACAATGCCTACCAGCCGGTGATCGAGGCGCTGGAGCTGATCCGCCGCTACGCCAAGGCGGGCAACACCACCTACTACCCGCGCGGCGAGGTGGTGCCCGAGCATCGCGGCACGGCCGGCGACTGGGCCGAACCACGGGGGTAACTCACGGCGCTGGATCATGACCGCGGTCGAGAACTCCCTGCGCCGCCTGCGGACCGACCACCTCGACCTCTACCAGATCCACCGCCCCGACCCGACGGTCGACGTGGAGGAGACGCTGTCCGCCCTGTCCGACCTGATCCACAGCGGCAAGGTACGCGCGATCGGGACGTCCACCTTCCCTGCCTCGGAGATCGTCGAGGCGCAGTGGGTCGCCGAGCGGCGCGGCCTCGATCGTTTCCATACCGAGCAGCCGCCGTACTCCATCGTCAACCGGAGCATCGAACGCGAGGTCCTGCCGATCGCTCAGCGCTACGGGATGGGCACCCTGGTCTGGAGCCCGCTCGGCCAGGGCCTGCTCACCGGCCGCCACCGTAAGGGCGCGCAGACCGACACCCACCGGTCCGGCTATACGCCGCAGTACTTCAGCGACGAGCGCAAGCTCGAAGCGGTCGAACAACTCATCCCGCTCGCCGAGAAGGCCGGACTGCCGATGACCCACCCGGGCGTCACCTCGGCGATCATCGGACCGCGCACGATGGAGCAGCTGGACGACCTGCTCGCCGGCGCGGACGTCACCCTGGACGACGAGATCCTCGACCGGATCGACGAGATCGCCCCGCCTGGCACCGACGCCGGCCCCAACCAGGCCGCCTACACCCCACCGGCCGTCTCGACCGTGAGCCTGCGTCGCCGGCCGGTCGCCGAGCGTTCCGCGGCCTGACGTGCGGGATCGGCCGACGGGTCGGCCGGCTGGGTATGGGCCATGACCAGCCCGCGATCACGCGGGCAAGACTCCACCGACGCCCGTACGACGAGCGCGCCGCTGCGTGAGCTGCGTCATAGAGCCAGAGGAGACCGACGTCTGGGTAGTTGGGCCGGGGTGAGCAGCGTGCGCTGCCTGTTTGAGCCGCGGTCCACTTCCCGCAGGTCTACCGGTCGGCCGTGGGGGCGCTGAGCATAGCTGATTCGATGATCGCGTGCAGTTCCTCGCGGCTCGAACCATCGCGAGCCTGAATCGCCAACCCGTGAAGCACCGTGGTGAACAGGGCCGCCAGGGCGTCGAGGTTCGCGGTGGCCGGCACGTCGCCCGCCGCCACGCCGCGGCTCAGCCGTTGCAGGAAGAGCTCGCGCACGGCCTGCCGGCGCTCGGTCACGAAGGCGCTGACCTCTTCGTTGCGCGCGCTGCCTGCCGCTGCCGCGAGGACGACCATGCATCCGGGCGGCTGATCCGGATCGGTGAACGTGACGATGTTGGCCCGCAACATCGCGCGGATGCCCTCATAGGCCGTCGGCGCCTCTTCCAGGGCACGCTGCGCCGGGGCGCCCACCGTCGACCCGTACAATTCGACCGCCTGCCGGAACAGGCCTTCCTTACTGCCGAAGCAGCTGTACAGGCTGGGTGAGGCGATGCCCATGGCGGCGGTGAGGCGAGTCATCGATGCGCCGTCATAGCCGTGCGTCCAGAACACTTCCATTGCCTTCCGGAGCGCGACGTCTCGGTCGAAGCCGCGCGGTCTGCCCCGGTGCCCCATAAGCCTCCCTCATTTTTGTGTCGATCGTAACACAAATATGTTGACGTGCCCTAATGTCGTGCGATATTTCTGTGTCAATCGACACAGAAATGGGGGATGGCATGAACGATCTAGCAGGCAAGGTGGCGCTCGTCACGGGCGGCAGCCGGGGCATCGGGGCAGAGATCACTCGGACGCTGGCCAGGAACGGGGCGGCGGTCGGCTTCACGTACCACAGCGCGGCAGACCAAGCACATGGTGTGGAGAAGGACATCCAGGCGCTCGGCGGACGAGCCTTCGCGATCCAGGCCGACAGTGCCGATCCCGAGGGCGTGCAGGGCGCGATCGAGGCGACCGCTGTCGAGTTCGGCCGATTCGACATCCTGGTCAACAACGCGGGTGTGTTCCCGTCCGGCCCCTTGGAGCAGGTGACGATGGAGGACGTCGACCGCACTCTGAACATCCACATCCGGGCCGTGTTCGCCGCCGCGCAGACAGCGGCTCGGCACATGACCGACGGAGGCCGGATCATCAACATCGGCAGCTGCTTGACCGAACGGCTGCCTGGACCGGGAATGACGCTGTACGCGATGAGCAAGTCGGCGCTGACAGGCCTCACCAAGGGACTGGCCCGCGATCTCGGGCCGCGTGGCATCACCGCGGTGATCGTGGATCCCGGCCCGACCGATACCGACATGAACCCGGCCAACGGACCCGCAGCTGACTTTCTCCGCGGCTTCATCGCCCTCGGCCACTACGGACAAGCGCAGGACATCGCCGGCATGGTGGCCTACCTTGCCGGCCCCGGCGGTCGCCATATCACCGGCAACTCCATCCTGGTGGACGGCGGATTCGCCGCCTGAGTCGGAGCACGTTGGGCCGTGGTGGCCTGCCGCCTGCGGGGCCCGCTTGACATCAGCTCAGGCGGACTGCAGGCGTCCGGCTGAGACAACCGCACCACTGGCAATTCAGAGCGGGGCGTGACCGGTTCTTGGATAACCTTCGTTATCTGGCAGACCGGGGACCAGCGCCGCGTACGAAGCGCCGGTGGCCATGGTCATGCCGACGATCACAGCGCCGACGCCGCCCACCACCAGCGCGGCGACCAGCACCGCCGGATCCCGTACCGGGTGGCCCGCCTGCCTGCGGCCTGCGAGCCGACTGCGATGGCCGCCATCGGCACCAGGAACGCCAGCCCTGTGGCCAGCGCGTCGTAGCTGTGCACACCTTGGAAGTACACGGCCAAGAAGTACAGCAGGGTGCCGAAGGTGCCACGGGTGATGTGTCATAGGTGACCGCTCATGAAACGCCATCGGCAGGCGGGCGCGCCCTGGGGTACGACGTGGATCGCATTTTAGGATCGTTATCGTGGATATGGTCGGCGTTGAGGGTGCTCGCCAGTGCGATAGGTCGAGCTGCCGCCGTGGCGTGCCGAAGACGGACCTGTCATCGGAGTCCTCCTGGAAGGGCGACCCGCAACGATGTCACCCAGCCGGTGCCGCTGTCGAAGGTGTTTCACGCGTCGCGGCTGCCAGGGAGGCGGGCAGGTCACCACCAGCGGTCATGTGCTCGATCAGTTCGAGGACGGCTTTGGAACCACCGTTCGCCTGGAGCCACTGGCTCGCCCGGCAGGCGGCCTTGGCATAGGTGTCCTGGTCGGCTTTCGCGGTGCGCAGCCAGTCGTCAAGCGTCTGGGGCAGGGCTCCCTGCGCGGCCACCCGGCACCGGTCACCGATTCCCTCGGGCTTCAGGTAGCGCGGGTCATCGGAGACCACGACGGCCAATCCTTCGTCGAACCATTGCGGGATGAGTCCGGCATCGGATCCTAGGCGGGCGTGCAGCTCGACGTGTGCCATCTCGTGTGAGGCGATCACCCGATCGATGCCGTTCGGTGACAGCATGACCGCGCGGTTCAGCACGGCGATCCCACGCTCCCCGCCACCGCCGATCTTCCGGTAGCACGTGGCGGTCACGCAGGTCAGGATGTCGGGAGAGCTCCGGCGTCCGCCATAGAAATCCGCCACCCGGCGGTTGGCCGCATCGATCACCTCGGCCACCTGCCGCTCCCGTGTCGGCGGCAGCCCGGGCTCCAGATACAGGCCGGGCCTGACCTGTTTCAGGCCGTAACAGCCGGGACAGATCGTGGCGGCGACCGACGGAAAGGCCACCGCGACACCGGCGACCACGACCACGACCAACCCTGCGGCTATGGCCGGCAACCATCGCCACGTTCTGCGCCTTCGACTCATCACACCACTCCATATGCTGACGTTCCGTATCGTTCAGCCTCGCTGAACGGATCTCTGGGTGCTGCGGGCCGTGGGTTCCTGGTGGGGCGGCAGCACGGGCCCGGCGGCGGTCGAAGGTCCAGAGCTGCGCCTCCCACTGATGCTCTTCGCCGTCGCAGGGATCTGATCTGCTCCTTGAAGACCTTGTGGCACTCCGCCCGGTGGAGGGCTCCGAGCTGGCTCGCCAGCTCCTGCCGGGCGGTCGACGTCCTGGTGTACCCGATGCGGACCGGCCGCTCGGTGAGGGGCGCGGGGACGACGGCGAGCGCCGGGCCCTGTTTCCACGCGAGGCCCGGGTGCTGGCGGGGACGGGGATCTCCAGTTCCTCACGGAGCGCGGGAACGAGGACGAAGCGGGGGGTGTGGTACTTCGCGGCGGTCTTCCCGCTCCGGGTGCGGCAGGCGCTGCCGGCGGGGGCGCCACAGTTCGGGCAGTCGTGACGTTCTACCGTGAATGCGGCCTGATCGGGCGTGAGATCCATGGCGGCAGCCTCTCAGAAGTGCCTCGCACAACATGCGGGTTTCGAGAGGGCTTTTGCGCACGGCGACCTGCGGAAACGGGATCTCCGCCGGAGCTCTCGCAGAACTCATCACAGATGAGCATTTATGAGAATGACCGTGCGTGACTCGGGTTTGGAGCGATGCGGCAGGTCAAGCACACACCGCCTGTTTGTCGCGCTATACGGGCTGGGCCGTGGGCAGGATGGTCAGCTCGCTTATGTTGACATGTCGGGGCAGGGAAGGGATGAAGGCAACGGTCTCTGCGATGTCGGTGCTGCGCAGGCACTCGATGTCGTGGAGCAGGCCGGCCATCAGGGCGCTGGCGTCGGGGTCGGTGACGTGGTCGGGCAGTTCGGTGTCGACCATGCCGGGCTCGATGACGCTCACTCTCACGTTCTTCCGGCCCAGTTCGACACGTGAGACGGGTGAGGTGGCTGATGTGCGCCTTGGTCCCTGAGTAGATCGAGAACTGCTCCAGGATGCGCGTCGCCGCGATGGAGGAGGCATTAAACCAGGTCGGCGGCATCCCCTCTCTCGGCGGCGGCAGTCAGGTGCGGGAGAAAAGCGGCGATCACGTTTATCACGCCCGTGACGTTGAGATCGATCTGCCGCTGCGAGTCGTCGACCTTGAGTTCGTCGATGGCGGAGATCAGCTGGACGCCCGCGTTGTTGAACACCAGGTCCGCTGGTGCCAGCGTGTCCGCCACCTGGTCGGCGGCCCTGAGGACGGCTGCCCTGTCGGTGACGTCGACGGACAGGGGTATGGCCTTTCCGCCGGCTGCGGTGATGTCTGCGGCGAGGGCGGCGAGCTTTCCCTGGCGGCGTGCGATGACGGCGACTGAGGCTCCGAGTTCAGCGAGCCGGCGTGCGGTGGCCTCGCCCATGCCGCTGGAGGCGCCGGTGACCACGGCCACGCGGCCGTCCAGCGGCAGGCCGATCAGCAGGTTCGTCATCAGAGATCCTTCCTGTTTCCAGGGATCGGTCGGGGTGGTCAGGCGGCGTCGTCGCAGGCCGTGGCGGCGGACTTGTCCTGCCAGGCCGCGAGGTCGTCCTGAATGCTGCGGATCTTGACCAGCTGGCGTTCGATCGCGTCGCGCCCCAGTGCCAGGTGCCCAGGCAGCCTGTCCTGGCCGGTCACCTCGTAGATCAGAGCGGCGCCCTTGACGGGGTCGCCGAGTTGGGTGTGGTTGGCGGTGTCGATCCAGTCCAGGGTGGTGTGGGCCGGCGTGCCGTCGTAGGCGGGGATGCGCTCGACCGCGGTCGACAGGGAGCTGGCGTCGAGGAAGTCGGTGCGGAAGACCCCGGGCTCCACGACCATGCTCTGGATTCCGAACGGCTCCAGCTCCACCGCGAGCGCCTCGCTGATACCGGCCACCGCGAACTTCGACGCGCTGTACATGCTCACCCCGGGCTCGCCCTCGAAGCCGGAACGGGAACCGATGTTCACGATCTTTCCGGCTCCGGCCGCCCTCATAGCGGGCAGGACCGCGCGGGTGACGTTGATCAGCCCGAAGACGTTGAGATCGAACAGGGACCGCGCCTCGGCGTCCGTGATCTCCTCCAGCGCGCCGAGCAGGCCACGACCGGCATTGTTGACGAGGACGTCAATCATGCCGAAGCGCTCCAAGGCCGTCTCGACGGCGGCGGTGATGTCCTCGCTGCGGGTGACGTCGAGGGCGACACCGAGGACGCGGTCGTGCCGGCGCAGCTCGTCCGGCAGCTTGCGCGGGTCACGGGCAGCGACCACGACGTTGTCGCCGCCGTTCAGCACCGCCCGCGTGATCTCCAGTCCCAGCCCGCGCGATCCGCCGGTGATGAACCACGTTGCCATGAGATGTCTCCATACCGTTTACTTTGCCCGGCCACCCCTTGTGGTGGCGGGCTCTGACATCCACTGAACCAGCTCTGAGCAGGCAAAAGAGGCCGCAAAGGGGCCCGCCTGATCGGGGGACAAACTGGGCACCCCTCGCGGCGCGCCGCCCTGTGGAATGGCGTGATACTGGGTGGTATGGACCGTGACAACACCAGCAGCCCGCTGGCGGAGTTCCTACGCTCGGCCCGCGCCCGGCTCAGCCCGCGGCAGGCCGGATTGGACGAGCCGCTTCTGGGCCAGCGTCGGGTGTCCGGGCTGCGGCGCGAAGAACTGGCCCGCCTGGCCGGGGTGAGCGTGGACTACTACACCCGCCTCGAACAGGGCCGCAGCCGCAGCGCCTCCACCGAGGTCCTCGACGCGCTCGCCACCGCCCTCCGGCTGGACGACGCAGAGCGCAGCCATCTGCACACCCTCGCCCGGCCACGGCCCCGGCCCGCCCGCCGACGCCCCCGCCCCCAGCGCGTCCACCCCGCCACCTGGGACCTGCTGGACACCCTCCAGCAGACTGGCCACCCCGGCTTCGTCCTCGGACTGCGCCTCGACGTGCTGGCCCACAACCCACTCGCCGGACGGCTGATCACCGACTTCCGCGCGCTCCCCGCGGCCGAGCGGAACCAGGCCCGCTTCGTCTTCCTCGACCCCCACGCGCGCGAGCTGTACCGGGACTGGCCCCGCGTCGCCGCCGACACCGCCGCCATGCTCCGCCTCGACGCGGGCCGGCACCCCGACGACCCGGCCCTGAGCGCCCTCGTCGGTGACCTGTCCATACGCAGCGAGGAATTCCGCCGCTTCTGGTCGGACAACAAGGTCCACCGGCGCACAACCGGCACCAAGGACTACCACCACCCGCTCGTCGGCGACCTCACCGTCACCTACCAGGCCCTCACCCCCGCAGACGACCCCGACCAGATCCTCTTCATCTACAACACCGAGCCCGGCAGCCCGTCCGAGACGGCCATGCGCCTACTGGCCCGGTGGAACGCCCCCACAGCCGGCACCACCAGCGCCGCGGCCCAGGAGGCCAGACAAGCCCAGCGAGTAAGCCACGACCTTTGAAGCGACTCACCTGTTCGCGCGGGAGCTCAGGCGCGTCCGGGTTGCGCAGCGGGCGCAGCGCGCCAGCGGCCGGGGTCGAGGCGGTGAAGCTGTAGCGGCCGAGCAGGTTCAGGTTCTTGTGCTTGAGCGGGGAGAGCCGGGCGATGTCCTCCTCGCGGATGTCGTGGCCCTCGGCCTGGAGCTGGGCGACGGCGGCGTCGATGTACCGCGTGGTCCAGAGCACGACGGCGTTGAGGACCAGGCCGAGCGCGCCGAGTTGGTCCTCCATGCCGTCGCGGCGTGCCGTGCTTTCCGTGGCACACGTCCCGGGCGAGCTTGTGGCGGGACTCCTGCACGGTGAGCTACCGGTTCATCTGCCGCCGGTAGGTGTCGTCGACCGGGGGGTCGACCACGCGCAGCAGGTGCTCGGTCTTGGCGATCCGCCCGTACTCGGCGAACGCCTGCCCCAGCGGGATCGGCCGGCTCTCCCGGCCGAGCATCCGCAGCAGGTCGTAGGCCCAAACCTGGTTGGTGACCAGGGATCCGGCGACCTTCAGCATGTCCGGCCAGTGCGTGATCACCTTGTTCAGGTTCACGCGGTTGCGGGCCAACTCCTCCACCGCGCCGTACGTGCCCGTCTCGATCTCGGGCAGCGTGGCCCGCCAGAACCGCTGGTCGTCGGCAGCCGGGCTGCCGGTCGTCCGCAAGCGCCGGGCTGTCGGGCTGCGGCGCGAGGAGCCGGCCGACCTGGCCGGAGTGTCGGTCGACTACGTCGTGCGCCTGGAACAGGGGCGGGCCACGACACCCTCGGCGTCGGTGCTGGTGTCCCTGGCGCGCGCCCTTCAGCTGTCCACCGCCGAGCGGGACCACCTCTACCGGCCGGCCGGGATCGTGCCGCCGGCGGACGGCACGATCTGCGACCATCTCCCGCCCGGCATGCAACGCATGCTCGTCCGCCTCGGAGACGTACCTGTTGCCGTGTTCGCGGCGGACTGGGAACTGGTGTGGCGGAACCACGGGTGGGCCGCCCTGCTGGGCGACCCCTTGGCCGCGCCGCCGCGGATGCGCAACTTCGCCCGCGACAGGTTCCCGGTGGGCGCCGATCAC
>NZ_FNFB01000011.1 GCF_900100395.1 Nonomuraea maritima
GCACCACGTCGTTGACCGACTCCAGATGCTGGATGTTGACCGTCGAGACGACATCGATCCCCGCCGCCAGGATGTCGTCGACGTCCTGCCACCGCCTGACGTTCACCGACCCCGGCACGTTCGTGTGCGCCAGCTCGTCGACCAGCACCACCCTCGGACGACGCGCGATCACCGCCGCCACGTCCAGCTCCCCGAACACCGCCCCACGATGAGACACCATCCGGCGCGGCACCACCTCCAGGCCCTCCAGCAGCGCCGCCGTCCGCTCCCGCCCGTGCGTCTCCACGAAACCCACGACCACGTCCCGGCCCCGCTCCCGAGCCCGCCGCCCCTCACACAACATCGCGTACGTCTTGCCCACCCCGGGCGCCGCGCCGAGGTAGACCCGCAGCCTTCCGCGCACCTCAGCCACCACCTCGCGCGAGGACGCGGGAACACCGGGACCGCACGTCGCTCACTCTCCTTCTCGGGCCGCCACGAGGGACGGCCGACATGGCCAGCCAACCGCACGCTTCGGCCCGGTTTCGTCCATTTGACGGCATCAATACTGCGCCGAACGGAACCTTGACATCACCTCCTCGCTCGCGTGACACCGTGTGGCGTCATTCAAGCCTTGCTGTGGCGTCATGAATGATGTCATAGTGACGTCATGGAGCTGGCACCCTATGTAGACAACCTCCGCCGCGAACTCGCGGTCGCCGCGGGCGCGGGCGGCGAGGAGGCGCGCGCGCTGGCCGAACGGCTCGCCGCCGCCCTCGACGCCGCCACCCGGCTCGCCCTGCTCGAGGCACTGTCCGCGGCTGCCGACGAGATCACCCGTGACCTCGCCCCCGGCTCGGTCGAGGTCCGCCTGCGCGGCCGCGACCCCGACTTCGTCGTGACGCCACCCCCGGCAGGACGGCCGTACGAGCCCGAGGCGGAACCCGCGCCGCCAGCGCCGTCGTCTCCGCCCGCGCCGCCGGACGGTGACGACGGCGGAACGGCACGGATCTCGCTGCGTGTCCCCGAACACCTCAAGCCGCGCATCGAGGAGGCCGCCGCCCGTGACGGGCTCTCGGTCAACGCCTGGCTCGTCCGCGCCGTCACCGCCGCGCTCGACCCCGCCTCCAACCCCACGTCCAACCCCGCCCCCGGCCGGTCCGACCGGCGCGGCACCCAGCAGAGCCGCAACCGCTACACCGGCTGGGTGCGCTAGATGAACGGCCGAACCCACCCGAAGGGAACCTCCATGCCCGCCTTCGACACCCCCGGCCCGATCGTCGCGCTGATCGACGTGCCGGCCGCCGACGTCCGCGTCGACGCGGGCGAGCGGGCCGACACGGTCGTCGAGATCGTCCCTCGCGACGAGCACGACGAGGCCGACGTCCAGCTCGCGCGGCAGATCCGGGTCGACTGCGCCGACGGCCGCCTCCTCGTCAAGGGGTCAGCAGGCGCGGCCGCGCGCCCCGGCGGCCTCTCGCTGGACCAGCTGATCGGATCGCCGGCGAGCTGGGTGCGCTCACTGCTCGGCAGCGGCGGCAGGGTCAAGGTGATCGTCAGCCTGCCGGCAGGCTCGCGCGTCGAGGGCGGCTCGGCGGCGAGCCTGCGCTGCCGGGGCCGCCTCGGCGACGTCCGGTTCACCACCTCCGACGGCGACATCCGGGTCGAGGAGGCCGGACGCCTGCGGGTGAAGAGCAGCAACGGCGACATCTCGGTCGGCCACGCCACCGGGCACTCCGATCTCACCACCACCCACGGCAGCATCACGGTCGGCGAGCTCGACGGCACGGCCGCCGTGAAGACCGCGCACGGCGAGGTGACCCTCGGCCGGGTGAGCGGCGAGCTGCGGATCAGCTCCGCGCACGGCGACGTCCGCGTGGACCACGCCCTCGCGGGCGTCGTCGCCAAGACCGCGTACGGCAGCCTCAGCGTCGGCGAGATCGTCTCCGGCACGTTCGTCATGGAGACCGCCGGCGGCGGGCTGGAGCTCGGCATCCACGACGGCACCACCGCGTGGCTGGACGTCAGCTCGCAGTACGGCACGGTCGACGTCTCCCTCGACGCCGCCGACGGGGCCGCGCCTGGGGCGCTCACCGCCGAGGTCCGCGCCCACACCGCCTACGGCGACATCGCCATCCACCGCTCCTGACCCCCGCAGAGGAGACCGCCATGACCGCCGCCATCCAGGCCGAGGGCCTGGTCAAGACGTACGGCGAGGTGACCGCCCCGGACGGCGTCGACCTGTCCGGGTGGAACCTCGTCCCCGTGTCCGTGCCGCCGGTGACGCGGCTGTACGGCAGGAGCGCCCGCTGATGGACGAGATCGCGACGAGGGTGCCAGAGGCCGAACGCGACCGGGCCGTCCAGCTCATCCAGGAGGCGTACGCGCAGGGGCGGCTCACCTCCGGCGAGCTGGAGCTGCGGCTGGAGGGCGCGCTGACGGCCACCGCGCGGGAGCAGCTGGAGCCGATCCTCGCCGACCTGCCGGGCGGGCCGCCCGAGGACGACACGGTGGAGCTCGGCTCGACGGGCGGCGCCATCGTCCGGACGGGTGACTGGCAGGTGCCGCGTCTGCTGCGGGTGCACTCCGGCTACGGCGGGGTACGGCTCGACCTGTCGCAGGCGTTCATCGCCCGGCCGCTGGTCGACATCGAGCTCCACCTCGCGTACGGCTCCGCCCTCATCATCCTGCCGCGCGACGCGAGCGCGGACGCCGACGGCGTGCGCACCGGCTGGGGAAGGGTCACCAGCAAGGTCCGCGCCTACGGGGGCCACCCCCACCTCCGCGTAACCGGCGAACTGGCCCACGGCACCCTCACCATCCGCCACCCCCGCACCTGGCGCACACCCCGCCACTGAGCCACCACCCGGCCGTCCGGGGAGATGGGGGATGGGGTGCGGGGCGGCCCGGCCCACCCACGGTCCCCCGGACCGGCCCCCGGCCCTCCGCCCCCCAGCACGGTGCTCAGGTGGCGGGGAGGTGAGGGATGGGGATGTGAGGCGGCCTGGCCGCCCTCGTCCCCGGCCTTGCCCCCAGCGCGCGCCGAGGCCGGTGGTTCGGCGGTGGGGGCGAGGGGGCGGACGAACGTAATGGATCCGCAATAATGGGACAACTTCCCCGTCGCACGCTTCCCGGGTGATCATCATGTGCCTCGTGCTTCCGGAGCCCGAGGTGACACCCACCGGAAGGACACGCACCCCATGAACCGTCCCGGTGTCCTGTCAGTGCGACGCCGTCTCACCACCCGCGCCACCGTCCACCTCGCCTCGTTCGCCACGCTCGCCGCCGCGGTGACAGTGGCGGCGATGTCCCCGACGCAGGCCGCCATCACCGGGAGCCGCCCCCACGTGAACCTCGAAACCGCCACGATCCCGCAACTGCAGGCCGCGCTGAGCAGCAGGAAGATCACCTCCGAGCAGCTCACCGCCGACTACATCGCCCGCATTCGCGCACTCAACACCAGCGGCCCCGGACTGAACGCCGTCCGCGTGCTCAACGACCGCGCCCTGGAGGAGGCCAAGCAGGCCGACAAGGAGCGCAAGAAAGGCACCGTGCGCGGCCCGCTGCACGGCATCCCCGTCCTGGTGAAGGACAACATCGACGTACGGCACCTGCCGACCACCGCTGGCTCGCTCGCCCTGGCCGACTCCCGCCCCGCGGGAGACGCCTTCCTCGTCGAACGGCTGCGCGCGGCCGGCGCCGTCATCCTCGGCAAGACCAACCTCACCGAGTTCGCGAACTTCACCACCTCCGGCATGCCGTCCGGCTACAGCAGCCTGGGCGGGCAGGTGCTGAACCCGTACGACGTGAGCCAGACCCCGAGCGGCTCCAGCTCGGGATCCGGCGTGGCGGCGGCGGCAGGCCTGGCCGCGGTCACGGTCGGCACCGAGACCTCGGGCTCGATCCTCAGCCCGTCGGTCGCCAACTCCCTGGTCGGCGTGAAGCCGACCGTGGGGCTGGTCAGCCGGACCGGCATCGTGCCGATCGCCGCCTCCCAGGACACCGCCGGCCCGATGGCCCGCTCGGTGTACGACGCCGCCGCGCTGCTGACCGCGATGACCGGCGTCGACCCCGAGGACCCCGCGACCGCGACCAGCAGGGACGTGGCCGGCACCGACTTCACGGTCGGGCTGCGCGAGGACGCGCTCAAGGGCGTGCGCATCGGCGTCGCGAGCGACCCGGCAGGCAACCAGGGCGCCGCGTTCGACCGGGCCCTCGACGTGCTGCGCGCGCAGGGCGCGACGCTCGTCGACGTCACGGTCGACACCGACGGACTGCCGCCGAGCATCCTCACGTACGAGTTCAAGCGCGACCTGAACGCCTACCTCGCGCGGCTGCCCCGCAACGCCCCGATGCGGACCCTCGACGACATCGTCGCCTACAACCTCGCGCACGCCGCCGAGGGCACCGTCAAGTTCGGGCAGACCCTCCTGGTGGAGTCGAACGAGATCGACCTCGACGACCCCGCCACGAAGGAGGCGTACGAGTCGGACCGCGACCGCGGCATGGCCACCGCACGCGAGCGCATCGACGGGGCGCTGACCGCCGCGGACGTCAGCGCGATCGTGTTCGCCGGCAACGGCTCGGCCGCGATCGGGGCGCGGGCGCAGTACCCGTCGGTCGCCCTGCCCATCGGCTACGACCCCGCCAACGGGCGGCCGTTCGGCATGACGTTCCTCGGGACCGCCTACACCGAGGCGGCGCTGCTGTCGTACGCGTACGCCTACGAGCAGGCCGCGCAGGAGTGGCGTCCGCCGTCGGCGGTCAACCCGTCGCTGTTCCGCTGCGCGAGCCCGGCCAGGCCGCAGCGCACCTGCGCGCCCTGACCGCCCGCCGCGCCGTCCCCTCCAGGGGCGGCGCGGCGCTCACCCGGCCGTGGCCCAGAAGCCCTCCAGGACGGACGCGACCTTCCCGGTCCTGTCGTACATCCACCAGTGGTTCATCCCGTCGAGGACCGCCACGCGCGCGCGGAGCCGGTCGGCCACCTGCCGGGACCTTTCCTCGTCGTCCACCCGGTCGTCGGCCGGCACCAGGATCAGCCCGGGGGCCGGCGTGGCAGCCTGGGCGAGGGCGCCCCAGCCGGCGTGGGCGTTCGGCACCGCCGAACGGTAGAGGCCGAGGATGCACGCGCTCATGACCTCGTCGAGCGCCGCGACCATCTCAGCGGCGGCCTCGGCGGGGACGCCGCTGCCGGTCATCAGCCTCCCGGCCTCCTCCCGGCCTCCTCCGGGCTGGACTCCCGCCGCAGCCGCAGCGTCTCCTCGCCCTGATCACTGATCAGCGCGGCCGCCCACGGATGCCAGGCGTAGTCCGGGTGGAACACGCCGCCCACGTCGCAGACCCAGCTTCGCAGTGGCACCTCCCCGGCGGTGGCCACCCGCAGCGTGAGCAACGCTCCCCAGTCGTGGCCGACCAGGTCGACGGGTTCCGGGAACTTCCTCAGCTCGTCCGTCAGCCACGCGGCGTACCGGTCCTTGGTGGGTGTGAAGCCCGGGGGCAGGGCGGTGCCGAAGCCCGGCAGCGTGAGCGCCTCCGAAGGGCCCTTCACGGCTTCCCGCAGGGGATTCCACACCACGGCGGTCTCCGGGACCCCGTGTACGAACACGCGCATGCCGTTCCTCTCCGACTGGATGTCCTGCAATCCCGAGTAAACCGGGTGAGCCGAGCCGATCTACAAGCGAGTCAGTCCGTACGTGCGGTGGCTCCGCGTCGCACCAGCACCGCGGTGAGTCCGCAGGCGACGCACAGGGCGATCAACCGTTCGGAGAATCTCAGTGATCCTCTTGCCTGATTCGCTGGCATCTGCCAGGCCGGAGCCTGGTCTTACGTCGCCTCCACAGGCGTTTATCGTCTCCGGGGAACTGCCCGGCGACGTGAAGCTAGGCCGCGTTCTGCTCGAGGTTCATCGCCTCGAGCAGGTTGCGGGCGGCGTTGACGTCCCGGTCGTGGACGAGTCCGCACCCGCACGTCCACACCCGATCGGCAAGGGTCAACTCCCGGTTGATGGTCCCGCAGCCGCCACACAGTCTCGAGGACGGGAACCAGCGGTCAGCCGCCCACACGCTCGACCCGTACCACTGGGCCTTGTACTCGAGTTGGCGGAAGAATTCGCCGAACCCGAGGTCGGAGATCGCTCGAGCGAGTCTGCGGTTGGCGACCATGCCGGTCACGTTCAGGGTTTCGACGGCGATGGCCCGCTTGGATCTCGCGAGCATCGTCGTCGTCTTGTGCAGGAAGTCCGCACGCCGGTTGGCCACCTCGAGATGAACCTTGGCGAGCCGCTTCACGGCCTTGGCTCGGTTGCTCGAGCCGCGCTGCTTCGCCGAGACCGACCTGCCCGCCCTGCGCAGCTTCCGCAGCGCGGCCTTGAGCGGCTTGGGGGCATGCAGTTCGGTGACGGTGCCGTCGTCGTCCACGATGGTGGCGAACGTCTTCACCCCGACGTCGATCCCACACGCTGGTGCATCACCCGGGACCGTACGGCGCTCGTTGATGTCGGCCCGGTCGATCTCAATCTGGAACGACACCCACCAGCGGCCCGCCTGCTCCCGGACGGTGGAGCCGATCACTCGGGCGTGCCCGTCCGCGATGCGGTCGGTCAGCCACGACATGTCCTCGAGGGTGCGCACCTTGCCCACACCGGGCATGCGCACCAACCGGGCCGCCTCGGGCCGGGCGCGGTCGGCGTCGTAGCGGAACCTCGATCCGTGCTTGCGCTTGCGCCAGTCCGGGAAGCCGACCTTGCGGCCCTTGCGCTTGCCGGACCTGGAGTCGAAGAAGTTCTTGAACCCGGCCGCCCGGACCCGGCACGCCTCCTTCGGCACTCTGGAGGACAAGCCTTCTTCGGTGAACCACCGATAGCGGTCGCGGTGCTCCAGGCGCCACATCCGCTCGAGTGCGGGGGCCGACCAGGGGATCGGAGTCAGGTCCTTCTCGGGGATGCCGTAGGTTTTCTCCGCCTCGCGCTGCTCGATCGCGGCCTTCACCTTCTCGAGGCAGAAGTTCTCCACCACCCGCGACAGGCCCGCGTGCCGGCCGAGACGGGTCCGCTGCTCGAGCGTGGGTGCCAGTTCAATGCGGAAGCCCTGACGGGAGGTCACACGACCTCCCGAGCGGCACAAAGGGCAGCTTTGGCGCGACGTGCTGCAGAGCGCCGCCCGTACAGGCGGGCGCAGAAAGAGGTGAGGACTTCGGTCATGTCCCGCACGAGGTCATCGTCCACTTCGGCGTCATCGATCACGACGATGCGGCGGCCGTTCGCTTCGAGTGCGGCAGACAGGTGCTCGAGCCCGAACCGGGCCAGCCGGTCGCGATGCTCAACCACGATCACCGAAACGGACGAGTCGCGCAGCAGCCTGGCCAGTTTTGGCTGCCTGCCGTTCAGTCCGGACCCGACCTCGGTGACCACATCCGCGATGGTCAACCCCATGCCTGTAGCGCCTGTGACGACCCGCCCGGCCTGCCGCTCGAGGTCGGCCTTCTGGTCGGCACTGGAGACGCGGCAGTACGCCACAGTCCTGCCGTCCCGGTCGGCAGCCTGCTCGAGCACCAGGTACCGGCCGGTCGCGGTTTTGACGACCGGGACCGGCATCGTCCCGTCCCGTGCCCACTTCCAGGCGGTCTGGTAGTGGACGCCGTTCCGCCGGGCCCATTCGGAGAGCTTCACACACAGATGCTCGCGGCTAAGGACTGAGGAACGCTGATGGTTTCGCTAGCAGCTAACTACCCCATGACGGCCGGGTTGACGAACGCGGGCACCAGATCGACCGTGCCGGTCTCGGAGTCGCACAGGGGATTGCTCAACGGCCACATGCTCGACGGCTGCCTGGCGAGCGGGGCATAGCCGTACCCTGCCTGCAGGCACGGATCCTCGGGGTCCTTGTAGAAGAAACCGCCGTAGAAGTAGCCGGCGCCGTAGACCGCCGCCGCCGCGCAGGCGGAAGCGGCGCTCATCCTCCACCAGATGCGCCGCGGCCGACCACGCCTCACGAGCGCGTGCACCACCAGACCGATCGCCAGGACGGCCAGGATCGGCCAGCCCAGGGACAGCCCGACGAGGAGGAGGAAGGCGATGGTGATCACTGTGCAGTGATACCAGGGGTGCTGGGGGCCGCGGGCGGGTTCGTGCCGGGTCAGACGAGCCGGCGGCGGAACCAGGCGACTGTGCGGCGGATCGTCTGGTCGTTGAACTCGGGCGACAGGAAATGCCCCACGCCGGGGTATTCGACGTAGCCAAGGCGTGCGGGGTCGGTGGTGTGGTGCGGCATGAGGAGATCGTGAAAGGCGCGAATGCCGGAAGTGGGGACGTACTCGTCGTTCTCGGCAGCCTGCGACAGGATGGCGACGGGGAAGAAGCGCTCCGGGTGCCGGTGCGGGCTCTCGGCCCGGGGAGTGCCCATTCCGGGCTGCCGACGATCGGCGTGGCGGCGCGGAGCCGAGGGTCGATCAGGACGGCGAGGTAGGAGATCTCGCCCCCTAGCGATCGCCCGCCGATACCCACGCGGTCCGGCCGCGCCCACCCGCGATCACAGAGCGCGTCGATGACGGACGGAACCTCGGCGGCGGTGCCCTGGACGACGCGGATGAAGGCCGACTCCGTGGCCTCGAAGCCGGCCTCTCAGCGCTCGTCGGAGAAGACTTCGTCGAAGTCGGGTCGTCGGCGCGCACCGTGCCCGACGGCGTCGAGCCCGATCGTCAGGAATCCGCCTTCTGCGATGCCGGTCAGGTAGCCGGTCATCCTCTCCTTGTGGCCGGAGAAGCCGTGGTAGAAGAGCACCGTGCCGCGCTCGGCGGCACGTTCCGGCTCGCCATGGAACCGGACCAGTGCGGGCACGCCCGCTATCTCGTCGACCTTCTCGCGCACTTCGCCAGGAGTCATATGGCGAGTCTTGATCACCGAAGTGACCACGGCAAAGGGTTATCGGCAGGCTCGGCGCAAGAGGAACTCGCGCATCCCGGCCTGCCACCGGTACGAGGTCGCGCCAGGTGGTGGTGGCCGTCCCGGTCAACCGGTGGGTCATGGTGTCGGTCATCGACGCCCAGGTGGGCGCGACCGCGATGACCAGGCCGATCGCCTCCAAGAAGCATGCTCCGCTCAAATCGAACACTGATGTTCGGGATAAAGATGTATGCTTCATCAAGCCGTACATGAATGTTCGACTTAAGGGGCCCAGTGATACACCCTTCTCTTGACGCGCGGCACGAAGCCGCTGCCGACCCGCGCCGCTGGCCGGCGCTGGTCCTGCTGTGCGTCGCGCAGTTCATGCTGATCCTGGACGTCACAGTGATCAACGTGGCGCTGCCCAGCGTCGGCTCGGCCCTGCAGCTCGACCGCGCCTTACTCACCTGGGCGGTCACCTCGTACACGTTGTGCTTCGGCGCGCTCATGCTCCTCGGCGGGCGACTGGGCGACGTGTACGGCACCCGTCGCATCCTGCTGACCGGCCTGTCGGTGTTCGTGGTCGCCTCGCTGGTCACCGGGCTGGCCACGAGTGGCCCGATGCTGATCGGCGGCCGGGTCGCCCAGGGAGTGGGCGCGGCGCTGCTGTCCCCGTCGGCGCTCGCCACCGTCACCCGGCTCTTCCACGGCGCCGAGCGGAACAAGGCACTCGGCGTCTGGGCCGCGCTCGGCGGAGCCGGGTTCGCGGCGGGCGCACTGCTGGGCGGCCTCCTGACCGCGGGACCCGGTTGGCGGTGGGTGTTCTTCGTGAACGTCCCGGTCGGCCTGGCCGTCCTGGTGCTGCTGCCGCGTACGATCGCCGCCGACCCGCCCGCGCACGCGCGGGGGGTGGACCTGCCGGGCGCGATCCTGGTCACCGCCTCGACCGCGGCCGCCATCTACGGCCTGGTCAACGCGGGAGACGCCGGGTGGGGATCGGCCGGCACCCTGCTCGCGCTGGGCGGCGCGCTGGTCGGCTACGCGGTCTTCGGCCTTGTGGAGCGAAGGTCCGCGGCGGCCCTGATGGACGTGCGGATCCTGACGCGCCGGCCGGTGGCCGTCGGCGCGTTCCTCATGCTGATCGGCACCGCGCTGCTGCTGGCCATGGTCTTTCTCGGCTCGTTGTACCTGCAGCGGGTGCAGGGACTGCCGGCGCTGGTCACGGGTGTCCTGTTCCTGCCGGTCGCCCTGGTGAGCGGGGTGGCAGGACACGGGGCGGGGCACCTGGTCGGCCGCCACGGCGCACGTGGCGCGGCGGTCACCGGACTGCTGCTCGCCGCTGTCGGCGTCACCCTGCCGGCCCTGCTGGACGGCACTGCCTGGACCATCACCGGTCTGGCGATCGGATCGGGCGGCGTCGTGCTGGCCCTCGTCTCGGCCACCACGACCGCGCTCGGCTTCATCTCCCACCACGAAGCCGGGCTCGCCTCGGGGATCGTCAACACCTTCCATGAGGTCGGCGGGTCGATCGGGGTGGCCGTCGTGTCCACCGTCGCCGCGACCGGCATCGAGAACGGCTCGTCGGCCGGATTCGGCGCCGCCTACGCCACCGCGGCGGTGGCCGCGGCCCTGGCTGCCCTGGCCTGTCTCGTCCTGGTCCCGGCGGGCAAGGCGGACATGCCCGCGGGCGTCCACGTCCACTGAGCCTCGCGTTCGAGGCCGGCCACCAGCCACCCGTAGGATCTCGACCATGGTTTCCGCAGGCGACGGCCGTACCCGGCAGGACAGGGGAACAACGCCACGGAGGGGGGACGCCGAGCGCAACATCGCCGCCATCCTCACCGCCGCGTTCGATGTGCTGAGCACCGACCCGGCCGCGACCATGGCGGACGTGGCCCGGGCCGCGGGCGTCGGCCGGGTCACCCTGTACGCGCACTTCTCCTCCCGTGCCGAACTGCTCCAGGCCCTCGTCCAGCAGGCGTTGGAGGAAACCAGGCAGCTCCTCGAGGACGCACTGGCCGTCGATCGGCCGGCCGACCAGGTCCTGGCCGGGATCATCCACACCTCCTGGCGCACGCTGGACCGCCACCGCAGGATCCGCAGGGTGGCCCTCGCCGAGCTCGGCTCCGAGTGGGTCGCCGGCCAGCACGATCAGGTGTTCCTCCGGCTCACCGATCTCCTCGCGCGTGGCCGTGATCAGGGCGTTTTCCGCAGTGACCTGCCGCTGTCCTGGATGACCACCACCGTGTACGGCCTTCTGCACGCGGCCGCCGACGAGGTGGACACCGGACGTGTCAGCTCAGCCGACGCCCCCCACCTGATCATCAGCAGCCTCCTCCCCGCTCTGGCGGGCTGAACGTCACCGGTCCGCGGCGGCGCCGACAAGCGCCTCCGCGCACACCGCCAAGCCGGAAGACGCCCTCTCGCGACCGGTGGTCGAGCGAACCAGGCGAGCCGCGTCAATGTACGAAGGGGGCAATGGGGGGCATACGCCGTGGGCGGTGATGCGGGGGAGTGATGGGGGCGGAACTCAACGGGGGGGATCAAGGCCGGCCTGGGGAGCGGCTGGGAAGCTTGCGGCGGGCGAGCGTCGTCGGCCGGCGTTCGGCGTGCTGTGGGTGCACGGGCCGGGCGGGGTGGGCAAGACCGCGTTGTGCGGCATGTTCGCCGAACGAGCACGCGCGGCGCGGCGTCCCGTACGCGTGTGCGACGCGCGGGACGCCGACCTGAGCCGCGAAGGGCTGAGGGCGCTGGGCGAGCCGGTGGCCGGCCAGCTCACGATCATCGAAACCTTCGAGCGGTGCGCGCCGGTCGAGTACGACGCGCTGTTCGCTCAGGCGGGACTACGCAGGACCCGGCCGGCCGAGGCGGGCAACATGGTGGCCATGGAGGCCGTGGCGCACTGAGCGGCCCGTGGTGACCGGGCTTCCCGGCGGTGGCGCGCCGCCGCCGGGAAGCCCGAGCTGACCTGGCGGTGCGCGCGGGTTCTGTCGCGGCCGAATTTTGCTCTGCGGTGACCTCTATGAGAGGTGTGGGGGGAGACGGCATGATTGTCCAGGCGTGCCGTTTTCTGTGGTAGCGGCGCGCCGGCGAGTTCCTCAAGTGATTGGGAGAGCATGGCAGGCGAACACAGGCGTACGGCCCTGGTGGTGCGAGGCGGCTGGGAAGGCCACGCACCGGTGGAGGCCACCGACCTTTTCGTGCCACATCTGGAGAAGCACGGATACGAGGTGCACCTGGCGGACAGCCCCGCCCCGTACGCGGACCCGGCGTTCATGGCCGGGGTCGACGTCATCGTGCAGTGCTACACGATGGGCACCATCGAGCGCGCCGAGCTGCAGGGCCTGCGGGCGGCGATCGAGGCGGGCACCGGCCTGGCCGGCTGGCACGGCGGCATCGCCGACTCCTTCCGCAATTCCTCCGACTACCTCCACCTCATCGGCGGCCAGTTCGCCTGCCACCCAGGCAAGCACCCGGCCGAGGAGGGCGCCGGCACCGAACAGCACAACTTCGTCCCGTACACGGTCAACATGCTCCCCGAGGCGGCCGACCACCCCATCACCGAGGGGATCGGCGACTTCGACCTCGTCACCGAGCAGTACTGGGTGCTCACCGACGAGTACATCGACGTGCTCGCGACCACGACGCAGAAGGTACGCCCCTGGGACCCCTGGCACCGCGAGGTCACCTCGCCGGCGATCTGGACCCGGCGCTGGGGCCAGGGCAAGATCTTCGTCGCCACGCCCGGCCACAGCGTCGACGTGCTGCAGCACGACAGCGTACGGACCGTCATCGAAAGGGGCATTCTGTGGGCCAGCCGCTGAACATCGGCATCGTCGGCTGCGGCGCCATCGTCGGGCAGTACCTCGCGACGATCGCGCGGCTCCCGCAGCTGCGCCTGGTCGCCGTCGCCGACCTCGACCTCGAACGGGCCAGGCAGGCGGTCAAGGACCACCCGGACGTCGCCGTGACGGACGTGGCGCAGCTGATGGCCGACCCGCGGATCGAGCTGGTGCTCAACCTCACCGTGCCCGCCGTCCACGCCGAGATCGCGCTGCTCGCCGTCGCCGCGGGCAAGCACGTCTACGGCGAGAAGCCCCTGGCCGCCACCTCGGCGGACGCGCAGCGGGTGCTGGAGGCGGCCGCCGCCGCCGGCGTGCGCGTGGGCTGCGCGCCCGACACCGTCCTCGGCACCGGTACGCAGACCGCCCGCATGGCGATCGACGACGGGCTGATCGGCGCGCCGATCGCGGCGACCGCGACGATGGTGACGCCCGGCCACGAACGCTGGCACCCCAACCCCGACTTCTACTACGCCCCAGGCGGCGGGCCCCTCCTCGACATGGGCCCGTACTACATCAGCAGCCTGATCACCATGCTCGGCCCCGTGACGAGCGTCATCGGGGCGGGCAGCCGGACGCGGGCCAAGCGCAGGATCGGGTCGGGGCCGCGTGAGGGAGAGGAGGTCCCCGTCACCGTGGACACCCACATCAGCGGCGTCCTCGTGCACGCGTCCGGGGTGCTGTCCACCCTGGTGATGAGCTTCGACGCGGTGGCGACCAGGGCCGCCAACATCGAGGTCCATGGGGAGAAGGGCTCGCTGGTCGTGCCCGACCCCAACCACTTCGACGGCGAGGTGCAGCTGTCCCGCCTGGGCGGGCCTGGCTGGACGCCGCTGCCGGTGTCGGCCGGCTACCAGGGGGCCGGCCGCGGCGTGGGCCTGGCCGACTTCGCCGCCACCCCGCCGGGACGTGAGCCCCGCGCGGGCGGGCAGCTGGCCTTCCACGTCCTCGACGTGATGGAGTCGCTGCTCGCCTCGGCGGGTTCCGGCCGCGCGGTCACCGTCGAGAGCACCTGCGAACGCCCCCGGCCCGTCCCGCTGACGGACGCCGCCACGGCGTGAGACCCGGCCCGGACGCCCCGCGCGGGGCGTCCGGGCGAAGGGTGCACAAGGGCGCAAGCTAGCATCGATTCGTGCGATGACCTGCGCGAACTCGATCGGGGATGACATGAGCGAATCACCCGCCCTGCCGCTGTACATGCGACGTTCCGCCTTCGACCCCGACCCGGCACTGGCCCGGGTCCGCGAGGGAGAGGGGGTGCGCAAGGTCCCCACGATGTTCGGCGTCGACGCCTGGATGGTCACCCGGTTCCCCGACGTCCGCGAGGTGCTCGGCGACCACGCCCGCTTCAGCAACGCCCACCGGGCCGTGCTGCGGTCACCCGACATGCCGGAGCTCACCGACGAGGAGCTCACCACACTGCAGGCCGGCAGCCTGCTCGCCTTCGACCCGCCCGAGCACACCCGGCTGCGCCGGATGCTGACGCCCGAGTTCACCATGCGGCGCATCCGCCGCCTCGAACCCCGTATCCAGGCCATCGTGGCCGAGCACCTCGACGCGATGGAGGCCGCCGGCCCGCCCGCCGACCTCGTGCGGGCCTTCGCCATGCCCGTCCCGTCGCTGGTGATCTGCGAACTGCTCGGCGTCCCGTACGGCGACCGCGACGACTTCCAGCGGCGCACCGCGCGGATGCTCGACCTGTCGGTGCCCGGACGGGAACGGCTGGCCGCCCAGATGGAGTCGCGCGCCTACATGAGCGAGCTGGTCGCCCGCGCCCGGATCGAACCGGGCGACGACCTGCTCGGCATGCTCGTCCGCGAGCACGGCCACGACCTGCGCGCCGACGAGCTCGCCGGCATCGGCTCGCTGCTCCTGCTGGCCGGGCACGAGACCACCGCCAACATGCTCGGCCTCGGCACACTGGCCCTGCTGCGCCACCCCGACCAGCTCAGCCTGCTCAGGCAGAAGCCCGAACTGATCGACGCGGCCGTCGAGGAGCTGATGCGCTGGCTCAGCATCGTGCACTCCGGCGCCGTCCGGCTGACCACCACCGAGGTCGAGGTGGCGGGCACCCGCATCCCCGAGGGGGAGCTGGTGGTGTGCGTGCTGCCCGCGGCCAACCGCGACCCCGAGCTCGTGCCCGATCCCGACCGGCTCGACATCAGCCGCGGCGACCTCGGGCACGTGGCCTTCGGCCATGGCGTGCACCACTGCCTCGGCGCGCCGCTGGCCAGGATGGAGATGCACGTCGCCTTCCCGGCGCTGTTCGAACGCTTCCCGCGGCTGCGCGAAGCCGGCCCGCCCGCCGAGTTCCGCTCCCACACCGTCGTGTACGGAGTGACGTCGCTGCCGGTCGCCTGGTAGCGCCTAGACGCGCAGCAGCGGCGCCCACGTCGTGGGCCCGACGAGCCCGTCGACCGGGATGCCCTCGGCCTGCTGGAACCGGCGTACCAGGTCCACCAGGCCGGGGTCGCACACCGTGGACTTCAGCCACCCCTCCAGCCCCTCGTCGGCCTGCGCGTATTCGGTGGGCGGCACGTGGCCGCGGGCGAACAGGCAGCCTCTGACGGTCTTGACGTCGAAGTTGTCGTCACCGGGCTTGACCAGCGGAAGTTCTCTCATGATCTCCTCTGTCCACGAGCCGGGCGGCGGGCCGTCGCTGATCAGCGCGGCGACCTGCGCCCGGAACTCGGTCATGTCGATGGAGTGCGGATCGGGCTTGGAGGTGTTGACCTCGCGGTGCGCCCGTACGCGGGAGGCCGGCAGCCCGTACTCGCGGCACAGTTCGGCGCACAGCCGGACGTAGGCGTCGCGCTGGGCCTGCGGCCACGGCTGCCGTCCGTCGTTCTCCGCCTCGATGCCGAGCGAGGTGGAGTTGGCGTGCCGCGGCGAGGTGGACGGCGCGTTGTGCCAGCAGCGGCCGGCCGCGATGACGTAGATGCGGCCAGACCTGCCGAGCCCGAAGTGCGACAGCGGGCCCTCCAGGTCGGGGCGGCCGTCGCGCACCACGGCGAGCGACGGGTAGTCGCCGCCGCCCGCGGGGCCCGCGGTGTGGTGGCAGACGACGCCCTGCACCTCGGGCTGCGGCCCGTGGCCGCGCCGCCGCCACCCGTCCACCTCGGTCACCGGGCAGCCGGTACGGCGGGCCACGTCGGCGAGCTCGGTCAGGTACGGCATCGGGGAACCTCCGGTGTGCGTCTCGACGGTGGGTGCCACTGTCTCGCTTGCCGGAAAGCGGCGGCCCTATGCGCGGTGAACGGTCACGCGAGGCCGTACGGACGCCGTGACGTGCACGGACGCGTTCAGGATCCGATCGGCGCGCGGCCCCGGGGGCGGGCAGTGCTGACAGTTTTCCAGCACGCCGCACGCCCAGGGAACGGCGGGTTTCCCGATTCGGCGCCGTTCCGGCGCAACGGCGCCCACGTCCTGCGCCGGTCGCTAGGGTGTCCGGAAAAGTACATGTTTCCGGACGGGAGCACGGGTGGCGTGTTGATGAACCCCCGTTCCAGCGGCCACGGCGCCATGCGGCGGTCGCTCATGGACGCGGCGGCGGCGTCCGCCGTCATCGGGGTGTTCTGGCTTCCTCCGATCATCGCGGTGGCCGGGTCCTGGCGCTCGGTCGCGGGGCCGGCGCTGGCCGCCGTCGCGGTGGCCGCGATGCTGCTGCGCCGGCGTCTGCCGATGGCGGCGACGACGGCAGCGGGCGTCGTGACGGTGGTGGCGAGCGTGCTGGGTATCTGTCAGGATCCGATGCTCGCCACGGCCTGGTGTCTGTACACGGTGGCGCTGACGCGCGCATCGCGGGTTCGCATGTCCGTCCTCGTTCTGGTCGGTGCCGTCGCCGTCCTGGCGAGCGTGACAGGTGTCCCGGAAGGATGGGGGCAGCGTGTGGTGCTCGCGGCCGCGGCCTTGAGCGTGTCGTGGCTGCTGGGGGTCGCCGTCGGGAGGAAGGCCGAGGCCGCCCGGGAGAGCGAACGCGCCCGGGCCGTCGAGCAGGCCGTTCGCGTGCAGCTCGACGTCGCTCGCGACGTGCATGACGTGGTGGGGCACGCCCTCGGCGTGATCAGCGCCGAGGCCGGGGTGACCCGGGGTCTCGCGGACGCGAGCGAGCAGGAGCTCCGTGACGCTCTCGCCGACATCGAGAACCACGCGCGGTCGGCGTTGGAGGACGTCCAGTCACTCGTCCGCTCGCTCCGGGCAGGCCCGGGCGTGCCGCCGGGCCCCGGCCTCTCGCGGCTGCCGTCACTTCTCGCCGCCGCGCGTGCCGCAGGGGTGCTCGTGGACGCGCGCATCACGGCGCCCGAGCAGGTCGACGAGGTCGTCGAGGCGGTCGCGTTCCGTGCCGTTCAGGAGGCGCTGAGCAACGTGGTACGGCACGCGCCGGGCGCTGCCTGCACCGTGGAAGTCCATGCGGACGCCGACGAGCTCGTCGTACGCGTCCGCGACGACGGCCCCGGCAAGGGGAACGGCGTGTCCGGGTTCGGGTTACGGGGCATGCGGGAGCGAGCGCGGCTGGCCGGCGGCACCGCCGGCTGGCGTGACCTGCCGGACCGAGGCTTCGAGGTCGAGGCGCGGCTGCCGCTGGGAGGCCCGCGATGACGCCGGTCAGTGTGTTCCTGGCGGATGACGACAGCCGGTTCCGTGCCGCGTACCGGAAGTTGTTCGAGCGCACCGAGGGTTTCCGTGTCGCAGGGGAGGCGGCCGACGGCGTGGAGGCAGCGCGGCTGATCCTCGCGCTCGCGCCCGACGTGGCCCTGCTCGACGTGCAGATGCCGGGCGGTAGCGGGCTGGACGCGGCCCGCCAGGTCCTCGCCACCGCGGCGAGCACCCGGGTGATCATGCTGACCACGTTCGACCTCGACGAGTATGTGCATGAGGCCCTGACCCTGGGCGCTTCGGGGTTCCTGCTGAAGAACGCGGCGCCGCCAGAGGTGCTCCATGCGGTTCGCACCGTGCACGCGGGCCACGCCATGCTCGCGCCGGAGGTCACCGCGAGGCTGATGCGCCAGTTCACGCCGAGGCGGCCGCGGCATCGGCACGCGTTCGCCGGCGCGCACCTCTCCGCGAGAGAGGTGCAGGTGATCCGCCTGGTCGCGCGCGGGCGCTCGAACCAGGAGATCGCCGACGAGCTGTTCCTGAGCCTGGAGACGGTACGCACCTATCTCAAGCGCATGTTCGCCAAACTGGGCGTGAACGACCGCACCCACCTGGCCGTACTCGCCTACGAGGCAGGACTGTTGCACGAGCCTCGCTGAGGAGTCCCCTTTCGGGGGACGCGGCCCGGCACCTCGCCACCGCAAGCTGGACGAAACCCTCCAGCGATCCAAGGTGTCCAGTGATCGAAGTTTCCGCACTCACCAAGCACTATCGGGGCAAGAAGGCAGTCGACGAGGTCACGTTCACGGCCAGGCCCGGCCGGGTCACCGGCTTCCTCGGCCCGAACGGCGCCGGCAAATCCAGCACGCTGCGCATCCTGCTCGGCCTGGACGCCGCCACCAGCGGACGAGCGCTGATCAACGGGAAGCGCTACCGAGACCTGACAGACCCACTGCGCTCGGTCGGCGCACTGCTGGACGGCGCGGGCCCGGTGCCAGAGCGCCGCGCCGTCGATCACCTGTCGTGGATGGCCCGATCCAACCGGATCCCTCGCCAACGGGTGCGGGAGGTGCTCGAACTCGTCGGCCTGGCGGACGCGGCGAAACAGCGGGTGAAGACGTACTCGCTCGGCATGAGGCAACGGCTCGGCATCGCCGCGGCACTGCTCGGCGAGCCCGAGATCCTCGTCCTCGACGAACCCGTGAACGGGCTGGACCCGGACGGCATCCGCTGGGTCCGTACCTTCCTCGGGGACTACGCGGCCGGCGGCCGCACCGTGCTGCTGTCGAGCCATCTCATGACAGAAACGGCCGACACCGCCCATGACGTGGTGATCATCAACCACGGCCGGGTCGTCACCCAGGGTTCGCTGGCCGAGGTCACGGCCGGCCATGCCTCGCTGGAGGCGGCGTTCTTCGCCCTCGCCGGAGCGCGGTGGTGAACGCGATGACGGCAGCGGTCCGAGCGGAACTGACCAAGATCATCACCCTGCCCGGCGTGTGGATCGTCACCGGCGTCATCCTCGCTCTTGACGTGCTGGTCCAGCTGCAACCCGCCGAGCTCTTCGCCGATGCCGTGGCCAAGATCACGCCTGACGGGAACATCGAAGTCTTCGTCGGGCAACCGCAGCCGGCGTCGGAGGCGATCCTCGGCCTGCTGGCCGGAGGGACGCTGCAGATGGGCCTGTTCCTGCCCGTGCTCGCAGCCGTGATCGCGGGGCAGGAGTTCCGCTCGCGGCAACTCGGCCTGACCGTGCTCGCCATGCCGCGCACCGTCCGCATGGTGACCTCGAAGCTCCTGGCCACGGCACTGTGCGTGCTGGTCGTCGCGGTTCTCATCGCGGCCGTCAACACCGCGTTCATGTACGGCGCCGTCAGAAACTGGAATCCGGGCCTGCTCGTCAGCGGTGAAGCCTTCGCCGGTCACGGCCGGTTCATTTCCTTCGCGGTCTTGTACTGCCTTGCCACCTGCGCCGTCACCACCGTCGCGCGCAGCACCCTGACCGGCGTCATCGTCACCCTGGCGCCGGCCGCTGTCACGATGAGCCAGGTTCTGGCGAGGACCGTCCCGGATCTGGACGCGCTGTTGCCGCTCAGCGCGGCCAGGAACCTCATGCTCGATCCCGGCGTCAACGACCTCACGGCCGGCCGGGTGCATGGCCTGCTCGTCCTGGTCGGCTGGGCCGCCGTGACCGCCGTCGCCGCGGCGGTCACGCTCAGCAGGCGGGACGCGCGATGAGCACCAGCCCGCTACCGGTGAGGACCGTCCGGTTCGGCGACGCGCTGGCCGCCGAGTGGGTCAAGATCACCACTCTGCCCGCCACCTGGATCGCTGCCCTCGTCGCGTTCGGCGTCAACACCGTGCTCGGCTTCATCGCAGGCACGGACGCCGTCCGTGTCGCCGGTCACGACGGTGCCGTGCCGATCGCCCGGCTCGGCATGCTCATGCTGGCGCCGGTCCACGTGTTCATCGCGATCGCGGTCTTCGCGGCAGGCAGCGAGTACCGCGGCGGCCAGCTGCGCGTCAGCCTCACCGCCGTCCCGGACCGCAACCGGCTGTTCGCCGCCAAACTGATCGTCAGCACGGTGCTCAGCCTGATCGCGTCGATACCGGTTGTCCTGCCGGGCTACGTCGTGCAGCACGCTGCGGCGATGCCCGCCGGTGAGATTGCGGTCCGTCTCACGGCTCTCCTGACGGCTTATCTGCTGCTCGGCCTCATCGGTCACGGTTTCGCCGTCATCGCCAGATCGATCACCACTCCGCTCGTCGTGCTCTTCATCACGCCTGTTCTCGTCGCCCCGACGCTTCGGGGTGCCGCGCCGTACCTGGTGACGTTCCTGCCGCACGAGGCGGCCATGAGCCTTGCCGGGATGCCCGCCGACCTCCACCCGGTCACGGGGCTGCTCGTGCTGGCGGGCTGGGCGGCTCTGCTGGTCTCCGCCGCCTGGACGGTCTTCCTGCATCGAGACAGCTAGGTGCAGGCGGCGAGGGCCTCCTCAGGTCGGTGCGGGTCCGGCGCCGTCGCGGATCAGCGGGCGGGGGCGGTACACGCGCTCACAGGGTGAGCCGGTGCCCGAGGGGGGCGCGCCAGCCCACGGTGAGCACGGTCGCGTCGTCCTGCAACCAGCCGCTCTGGTGTTCGAGGATGGTCTGGATGAGGCGCCGCAGCGTCTCCGGCGCCGACATCCCGCTGCTCTCCCACCGGACGACGAAGTCGATGAACCGTTCCAGCCCGAACCGCTCCCCGCCGGGGCTCTGCGCCTCGATGACGCCGTCGGTGTAGAAGAGCAGCCGGTCGCCCGGCTGGAGCTGGTAGCGCGACTGCCCCACCGGGGCATCCAGGCCCAGCCCCATCGGCGGATCGGGCACGCTCTCCAGCGTCGCCACCAGACGCCCCTCACGGAGCAGCAAAGGCGGGTGGTGGCCTCGGTTGACCCAGGTCAGCACGCCGCTGTCGAGGTCCAGCTCGGCCAGCACGCCGGTCGCGAACCGGGTGCTGAACTCCTGCTGGATCGCGGCGTCGACGGCCGCGGCGGCCTCCGGCAGGTTCATGCCGCGCCGGCGGCTGTTGCGGATGGAACCGATGGCGATGGTGGCGGTCAGCCCGGCCGAGGTGTCGTGGCCCATCGCGTCGAAGATCGCGACATTCAGCGTCCTGCCGTCCAGCGCGTAGTCGTAGGCGTCGCCGCCCATCTCGTACGCCGGTTCCAGGGCGGTGCTGACCACGACGTCCTCCGTGGCGAACGTGCCGGGCGGCAGCAGGTTCCACAGCACCTCGGCCGACAGCGTCAGCGGGCGGGAGCGGACGATCCTGGCATAGGAGTCGCTGTGCGGCCGCTTGCTCACGATCAGCAGCGCCACCAGGGACGCGAGATGTTTCACCCGCGTCTCGGTGACGTCGTCGTCGCACGGCACGGTCACGCCCAGCACGCCGAGCCGCTCGGTGCCGTCCAGCAAAGGAGCCCACAACCGCTGCGACCCGTCGCCCGGCGCCGCATCACCGGGGTCGTCCGCGCCGTGCTCCTCCGTGCCGTTCTCCTCCGGGGTCTCCTCGGGAGCTTCCGGCTCGGCGGGCGTGCCGTTCGCGCCCGCGCGCGTGCGGACGATCTCCATCCGGCGGTACGCGCGGCCCGCCACCGTGCCGTCGATCCGCATCGTCGCCGGCGGCTCGCCGTCCGGGCCCTCCTGGGCCGGCAGCGGCACGAGCAGCTGCTGCTGCAGGTCGGTCGTGTAGATCACGATCTCGGAGAAGCCGAGGTGCCGCGCGTGCGAGGCGATCTCGCGCGGCAGGTCCTCCATCCCGCTCATGTGCATGACCTGGAGCAGGCCGCCCAGGACCCGCTCACCGTCACTCCCCACGACCGCTCACCCCCCGGCGTTGACCATGTGCCCCACTCCTACCCATGACCGGGGGTTTCGCCCGAGGCGAGCGCGGGTGGAGGGGAGGGTCAGGTGATGGCGAAGCGGTGCAGCAGCTGCTCGGCCCTGGCGAACGCGGACACCACGTCGGCGGCGGTGCGTTCGCCGTCGACGAGGCCGACCGCCTGCCCGGCGTAGACGTAGGCCGTGTCGTAGTCGCCCGACTGGCGGGCGGCGCTCAGCTCGGCGCTCGCCGCGTCGTCCGCGGCCAGCTCATCCTCGTGGCCCTGCCAGCGGTCGAAGTACGCGTTGCGCAGCGCGCGCCCGCCGAACTCCGGGGGCCAGCCGAGCCGCTGCGCGACGTCGAAGACGCGCCCGTACGCGGTGCCGGTTTCCCCGGCCGTGACCACCCGCTGCCGGGCGCCCTCGGGGAGCGCGGACTCGGCGCAGCCGAGGAACGCCGTCCCGACCCACGCGCCCTGCGCTCCGGCCGCCAGCACGGCGGCGAGCCCGCGCGCGGTCGCGATGCCACCCGCGGCCAGCACCGGGACGTCCACCGCGTCGAGCACCCCCTGCAGCAGCGGCAGGGTGGCCACCTCGGCGCGGCCGTGGCCGCCGCCCTCGCCGCCGCGCGCGACGACGATGTCCGCGCCGGTCCTTGCGGCCTCCACCGCCTCCGCCGTGGTGCCCGCCTGGACGGCCACGGTGATCCCGGCCGCCCGCAGCCGCCGCACCGGGCCGGCGTAGTCGCCGAAGCTGACCGACACCAGGGCGGGCCGCGCCTCGATCACCGCGTCGAGCTGGGCGTCCGTCAGAGCCCATGCCATGAGCCCGATCCCGTACGAGCGTCCGCCCGCGCCCGCCGCGGCGGCCTGCTCGGCGATCCACTCGGGCGTCGAGGTGGGCGCCACGCCGAACGTGCCGAGTCCGCCCGCCGCGCAGACGGCGGCGGCCAGCCGCGCGTCGCCCGCGCCCACCATGGGCGCCGCGACCAGCGGGACGGTCAGCCGGAAGTGGTCAGTCAGCCAGGTGCGCAGCACGGTCGCTCCTTCGTCGTCACTGCAGGTACTTCTCGACCTGGGCCACCGGCGCCGCCTGCGCGTCGTCGGGGTCCATGCCGGCGGCCTGCCGGGCGCGGCGGCGGCGCAGCAGGTCCCAGCACTGGTCGAGGGTCTCCTCCAGGTGGGTGAGCCTGGCCTGCTGCTCCTGCCCGGCCGACTCGCGCTCGGCGCGCAGCCCGTGCTCCTCCTCGACGAGGTCGTGGATGCGCTGCAGGATCCGCTGTTCGTCCATGAACCTTCCTTCGTTCCCCGTGGCACGCGGGCGTCCGGCCCGCGGATCGGACCACCGTACAACCGGCCGATCGCTGCGCCTCGGGTGGCCCCCGCACCGCACAACAGCGTGAATCCCCACAAAAGGGGCGGGTCATGCCGGCGTGGGCGGGACACGGGGCCTGCACGGGCCTCCCGCGGGGGTCAGAGCTTGCGGCCCACCACGCCGTACGCGCCCGCGTCCTGCGGGTCACGGGAGACGGGGGCGTCGGGACGCCAGTCGAACACCGGGACGAGGCCAGGCTCCTCCAGCTCGTACCCGTCGAAGAAGCGCATGATCTGCTCGCCGGAACGCGGGGTGAACGCCAGCGCCTCGCTGTTGTAGGCGTCGGCGCTCGCGCCCACCAGCTTCGGCGCGAAGTCCGCGGTGACGTGCGAGATCGCCAGGTAGCTGCCGGGCGCGAGCGCCGCGCTGTAGCGGGCGACGAGGCCGAACGGGTCCTCGTGGTCCTTGATGAACATCAGCGTGCCGACGATGACGAGCCCGACCGGCTTGCTGAGGTCGATGGTCTCCAGCAGGTCGGGGTGCTTGAGGATGGTGTCGGGGTCGCGCAGGTCGGCCTCGATGTACGAAGTCCGTCCCTCGGGGGTGCCCTTGAGCAGCGCCCGCGCGTGCAGCATGACGATCGGGTCGTTGTCGGCGTAGACGACCCGCGCGGCCGGGTAGGCGTCCTGGGCCACCTCGTGCGTGTTGCCCTGCGTCGGGATGCCCGTCCCGATGTCGAGGAACTGGGTCACCCCCTGGGCGGCGATGTGGCGTACGGCGCGGCCGAGGAAGGCGCGATTGTCGCGCGCGCCCTGGACGACTCCGGGCGAGGCCTTCGCCGTGGCCTCCGCGACCGCGCGGTCCGCGGCGAAGTTGTCCTTCCCGCCCAGCCAGTAGTCGTAGACGCGCGCCGAGTGCGGGACGGACGTGTCGATCCGCGGGTGAGGGCTTTCCTCGCTCATGGGGGCCTCCTGGGGGATGACGGAGTACAAGAGATGATCATATGTCGCGAAAGATCGCCTGCGTGGGCCTATTTCCGCGTCGAGCAGGGGTCAGCCCGTCACCCGCAGGTCCGCGAACAGCGCACGATGGTCGGACCCCGGCACGTCGAACACCCGCACCGCCACCGCCCCCGCCCGCGCGTCCGTCAGGACATGGTCGATGGCCACCAGCGGCGGCAGCGAGCGGCCGTGCGGCCACGTCGGCACCAGCGCCTGCCCCGTGGAGTCGGCCGCGTCGGTGTAGCCGGTGGCGAGCAGCCGCCGGAAGACCGCGTGGTCGAGCGTGGCGTTGAAGTCGCCGGCCAGGACGCGCGGCGGCCCGGAGCCGGGCGCGGGCGGCAGCGAGGCGACGCCGTCGTGCCACTGCGGCACAGTCGTGGGCACGGGCGCCACCGGGTGCACGACGACCACCTCGACGGACGACCCGCCGGGCAGCGCCACCTCGGCCACCGGCATGTGGTGCCCTACCGGAAGGAACAGTCCCGTCCGCTCGCGCAGGGGGTGACGGCTGTAGACGCCGCTGCCCTCTGGCCCGCGCGACTCCGGCCTGGTGATCTGGTACGGCAGCAGGCTCTCCAGCCCGGCGGCCCTGAGCCGGTCGCGCGCCGACCAGGTCAGCTCCTGCAGCGACAGGACGTCCACGTCGAGCCTGCGGACGAGGTCGGCGATGACGGCGGCGTCGCCGCGGCCGCCGTTGAGGTTCGCGGTGAGCACCCGCAGCGGCCGCCCCCGGGTGGGCGGCTCGGCGGCGACGGTCCGCGGCAGCACGCACCAGGCCAGGCACAGGCACACCACCGCCATGACCGCGGTCGCGGCGCGCAGCCGCAGCGCGCCCATCACCACCAGCGCGACCAGCGCCGCGACGGCGAAGTAGGGGGTGAAGGCGACCAGCGGTACCAGCAGCACGCCGGTCTCCAGCCCGCCCACCCGCACGGCCGTACCGGCCGCGAACACCACCGCCACCGCGGCGGCGATCCGCCCTCGCCACACCCGGCGGGGGCGCGCCGCCGTCTTCGTCTTCTCACGTACGAGCACGGGCTCCCACGGTAGGCCCCTTTCCTGAGAAGCCGATGAGGAAGAAATCTACAATGTAAAGACGCGGGCTCGCCTCAGTGGACGGAGAAACCCCCGTCGACGAAGAGCATCTGCCCGGTCACGAACGCGGACGCGTCGCTCGCCAGGAAGACCGCCGCGCCCGCGAAGTCCTGCGGGACGCCGTTGCGCCCGGCCATGTGCCGCGCGGCGAGCGCCTCGACGCGGCCGGGGACGGCCTGCGCGGGGGCGGTGAGCGGGGTGAGCACGAACCCGGGCACGATCGTGTTGACGCACACCCCGTGCGCCGACCACGCCTCGGCCTGAGAGCGGGTGAGCCCGGCCAGGGCGGCCTTGGCGGTGCCGTAGACGCCGCTGTCGCCGAACGCGCTGATCGACTGCTGCGAGCCGACGTTGAGGATGCGGCCCCATCCACGCGCCGCCATCCGGGGCCCGTGGTGCTGCCCCAGCAGGTACGGCGCCGTCAGGTTGACCGCCAGCGTGCGTTCGTAGTCGTCGGCGGTGAGGTCGGCCATCGGCTTGCGGATGTTGTTGCCGGCGTCGTTGACCAGGATGTCGATGTCGCCGACAGTGTCGTCGACGGTGTCGCAGACACGCCGGAGGTCGTCGCGCCGGCCCAGGTCGGCGCTGATGGCATGGGCGGTGACACCGTGAGCGCGTAACCGTTCGACCGCCTCGTCCAGCGGGTTCTGCCTGCGCGCGACGATCACGACCTCGGCCCCGGCCCGCCCGATGGCCTCGGCCATGGCGTACCCGATGCCCGAACTGCCCCCGGTGACGAGCGCCCGGCGGCCCCGCAGGGAGAACAGCTGATCAAGATAGTCCGACGACATCGACATGGCCCGTCAACGTACACCCCTGGAGACTCGCGTGAACCTTTCCGGCTCCTCGCCCGACTGTGCAGGGTGACGGGAGGATGAGTTGACCTCCTCCCCCTCGTGAACGAGGGGGATTCCCACGGTCGCCCGTGAGGTTTCCTGCTTCACTGCCGGTTGCCCGCCCGAGAGGATTCTCGTTGAGGTCTTACACCAGCTCCACAGGCGTTTCAGCTCTCCGCCGGCCCGGCGGCGAGGGTGTTTGCGATCGTTCGTCCGGTGGCTTGGTTGTCGCCACCGTCGAACAGATTACCGAACCGTGTCGTGTCGCGTGGCGTTTTGACGCCGGTTCGCCTGACGGCGAATCGGCTGCCCCTGTCCTGTTCCGCAGGGGTCCGATTCCTCCCCCGCCTGAAGGCGGGGGTCTCCTCGGAGGCATGTGATGACCGATGAGGTACTGGTGGTGCGTGCTCAGCTGGGTGAGCGCGCGGCGCTGGCGGAGTTGCTGTCGCGGTGGCGGACGCCGGTGTGGGTCTATGTGCGCCGCATGCTGGACGCCGACCGGGCCGACGACGTGACGCAGGAGATCTGGCTGTCGGTGGTCCGCGGCCTGCCCCGGCTGCGCGACCCGGGCCGGTTCGCGCCGTGGTTGTTCACGATCGCCCGCAGGTCGATCACCGACCGGCTGCGCGGCGAGTACGCCCAGGCCGAGGAGACGCCCGTGGCGGGCGACGCGGTCGTCGACGACCCCGTCGAGGCGATGGTGGATCGTGCCGCCCTGGTGAGCGTGCTGTCGGAGCTGCCCGTCCTCGAGCGGGAGGTTCTCGTCCTGTTCTACCTGGAGGACCTGCCGGTGGACGTGTGCGCGGACATCTGCCGGGTTCCCGCCGGGACGGTCAAGTCCCGGCTCAACCGCGCCCGTCGCCTGCTGCGTGAGCACCTGGAGGAGAAGGGATACAGGCCATGACGGATGAGCCGCGCCTGTCGGCGCAGGAAATGATCGAACGGCTGGCGCCGACGCTGTCGCGCGCGACCCGGATCCGGGCGGTGACCGCGCTGCTGGCCGGCGTGGCGGGCGTCGTGTTCGTGGGCACGTTGTGGTGGTCGGAGCCGGGCCCGCTGCCCGGTCGTACGCATGTGGCGTTCGGGCTGTTCACCGTGATCTGCCTGGCCTGGGCCGCGTACGGCGGGTGGCTGCTGACGCGCAAGGTCGCGTTGTTCGCCACCGATCGGGTGGTGGCCGCCTGGATCGGCCTGGTCGCCTCGCTCGCCACCACGGCGGCCGTCGTCTTCGTGGCCGCGCAGCGCGGCGCGGGCGTGGGACTCCCCTTGGGGGCCGGGTTGCTGATCGTCGCGGTGGCGTCGGCGCTGGTGGTGCGCTCCCACGCCCGGCGGGCCGCGCTGCTGCGCCGCCTGCGCGAGCTGACCGGACGGGACGAGCGGTGAACGCGCTGGAGACCGTGGGGCTGGGCAAGCGGTACCGGCAGCGGTGGGCCCGGGAGAGGTGGGCCCGGGAGAGGTGGGCGCGGGAGAAGTGGGCGCTGCGCGACGCCGGCGTCGCGGTGCCCGCCGGGGCCAGGGCCGCGCTGGTCGGGCCGAACGGCGCGGGCAAGTCGACGCTGCTGAACCTGGTGTCTGGGCTGCTGAGGCCCACCAGCGGCCGGGTGGAGGTGTTCGGCCGGCCGCTGGAGCGGGCCGCGGTCGCGTTCGTGGCCCAGGACAAGCCGCTGTACCGCCGGTGGAGCGTCGACGACATGTTGCGCTTCGGCGCCGCCACCAACGCCCGCTGGGACCGCGCGGCCGCGCGGTCGCTGCTGGACGGGCACGACATCGGCCCGCGCGAGCGGGTGGACCGGTTGTCCGGCGGCCAGCGCACGCTGCTCGCGCTCGCGCTGGCCGTCGGCAAGCGCGCCGACCTGGTGGTGCTGGACGAGCCGCTGGCCGAGCTCGACCCGCTGGCCCGCGTCCAGGTGATGGGCGTGGTGCGTGAGCTGGAGGCGACCGTGCTGCTGTCGTCCCACATCCTGGCCGATCTGGCCGGGGTGTGTGACCACCTGATCCTGCTCGGCGGCGGCCGGGTCCGGCTGTGCGGCGGTTTCGCCGAGCTGCTGGGCGACCGTCCCGCCACCGGCCTCGAAGACCTGGTGCTGCACCACCTGCGCAATCTTCCTGAGGAGGCCCGATGACGGGGCTGCTGTGGGTCGCCTGGCGCGGGCAGCGCGCCCAGGCCGCCGCCATCGCCGCGCTGCTCCTGCTGTACGGCGCCGCCGTCGTGGCGGAGCGGCTGGAGCCGGGGCTGAGCGGGCTCACCTTCCAGCTGTCGGGCTTCCTGGCGGGCGCGATCTGCCTGATCTGGGGTGCTCCTCTCGTCGCGAGGGAGTTCGAGGCCGGCACGTACAAGCTGGCCTGGACGCAGGGCGTGTCGAGAGGCCGCTGGCTGGTCGCCGTCCTCGGGGTGGCGGCGGGCGGCGCCGTGGCCGCGGCGGCCGTTCTCGCCGCGGTGCTGGCGTGGGGCCTGCCGGACGCCGGGGGTGATTCTCTGGCCTGGGCGTACTACGAGAGCCATGGCGTGGTCCCGTTCGGCAGGGCGCTGTTCGCACTGGCGCTCGGCGTCGCGCTCGGCGCGGTCACCCGGCACACGCGGATCGCCATGCCGTTGTCGGTGCTCCTGGTCGGCGTCGCCCAACTCGCCGCCCGGGCCCTGCGCGCCCGGTTCGACATGCCGTTCTGGACCCTGCAGTGGACGGAGACGGCGGCCCACCTGCTCCTCGCCGTCGCCCTGACCGCTGCCGCCTACGTGGCGATCCGGCGCTGAGCGTGCCCCGGGGGATTGTCGGTGTCGATCCCTAGGCTGCGGCCCATGATCGAGATGAACTTACGCCTGGCCCGCATCGGAGCACCCGCGTGAACACCGCGCGAGAGGCGCTCGACCGCATCGAGACCAGTTCCGTGGCGAGCCTCGTGGCCTTCCTCGAGGGCCTCGGTGACGACGACAGGCGTCTGATCGCCTGGTGCCTGCCCGCTCACCTGAGCGAACGCAGGCGCGGCGGGTGGGAGGCCGAACAGCGGGTCAGGGAGCGGGCGCACCTCTACCGCGTGGCCGGGGCGTCCTGCATGGCCGGGGCGGCGCAGGTGGCGTCCTGGCTCGACCGGCGGGAGCTTCGCCAGGTGGAGGCCGAGGCCGACGCCGCACGCCTGATGTCCGTACTCGCGGACCGGCCGCTGGAGTGGCGCCGTGATCTCGCCGTCCGTCTGGTGCGGCGGCTGCGGCCGGGCACCGGTCCGATGTGGCGGCGCGGGCAGGCGCTGGGAAACTGGGATCTGGCCGCGGCTCTGGTCATCGACACGGGCGTCGAGCCGCCGGAGAACGACGCGTTCGTGTCCGGGTGGGTGCTGCGGACGGCCGATCGGCAGCAGAAGCACGGTGGCGCCGCGCTCGCCGACGACGGGCTGCTCGATCACATGCTGCCGCGCCTGTTCCAGGCGCAGGGCGTGGGAGTCCACGCAGACGGTGGCACCCTCGCCGGCGAGCTGGTCGCGCTGTCCCGTACGGGCCGGGTGCCGCGCCGGGCGCTGCTCGACGGCTGCATGAGCCGGTTCCTGACCGGGGTCGACGCCGCCGACGCCGGTTCGTTCGTCATGCTGTGGCGGGAGCTGCAGCCGGAGGCGGCCGAGATCCCGGTGGCCGACTTCGTCCGGGTGCTGCCGTCGGCGCCCTCACCCCTGCTTCAGCTCGCCGTGGAGGAACTGCACCGGGCGGAGTCCGCGGGAATGCTCGAGGCGGACCTGTTCGCCGAGGCGGTCCACACGCTGGCGTACCGGCCGGAGAAGAAGAACATGGCGGCCGCGGTGAAGTGGATCGCCGCCGCGCCCCCGGCCAGGGGCGGCGCCGCGGCGGCCGCGCTGGCGCCGGTGTTCGACATCGACACTCCCGGCCTGCGCGAGCGTGCGGTACGGGTCGCGGTCAAGCTCGCCCCGCACACGTCCGAACCCGGCAGGGAGGCGATCCGCGAGGCGGGTGCCCGGCTGCCCGCCGACCTGCGCCGGCGATTGGCCGCGGCCTATGGCGCGGTGGACGAGGTGCCGTCCGAGCCGGTGGTCGTTCCCGCGCTGACCGCGACGCCGCTACCCGCCCTGGCCCCGCCCATCGCCTCGGTGCCGGAACTGGCCGCGGAGCTGGACGAACCCCTCTGGCCGCAGGATCCGGCGCGGTTCGAGCGCATGCTCGCAGCGCTGGTCGAGCTGTCACACCGAGACCGCGATGCCGTCGTGGCGGGGTTGCAGTCGTGGTGGCGGACGAACTGGAGACACCCCTTCGACGTGAGCATCTACGCGTACGGGATTTCCGGCTTCGACGAAGAAATCGGTTCTCTGCTGTCGCGGTGCGCGCTGGCCATCGTGTCGCCCGCGGACAGCCGCGCTCTGACCAAGGAGCTGAACGGCAACGGTCGCCGGCCCGGCCCCGAGCCCGCTCCGCAGCGCTTCGTCCAGAAGCGTTTCCGCGAGGTCGTCTCCCTGCTCGAACGTGGGGAGACGATCCCCGTGCTGCTGGCCACGCCGACCTCGCCCACCGGGCACGTCGACGCGGCCACCCTGGTCACGCGCATGGAGCGGCTGGACGGCGCCGAGCCGCTCGAGTACGACTTCCTGCAGGCGTTGCTGCGGCTGCCGCGCCGGATCGATCCGGAAGTGGTCGTGCGGGCGGAGAGACTGCCGTCGCAGGCGGGCCGGCGGCTGGCGGCCCGCCTGCGCGACGGCGGGCTGCCTGACCCGGTCGTGACCTGGGAGGTCGGGGCGTTCGGCCGCCCCTCCTACTACCAGTCGCTGAAGGAGGCGCATGCCCGGCTGGCACCGCCCGAGGGCATGCCGGGGCCGCTCGCCGAGCTGTGGACGCTTGAGCCCGTGTCCGGCGGTCGCGGCTTCTCCCGGAACACGGTGTGGTGGCCGTCGGTCATGCCGTCGCATCGGGAGGCCGTGGCCGCGCACCTCCTCGAGGGCGCCCCGGGGTTCATGGACGTGGCGGCCGTGGCCGCCCTGGCGCACAACGACGGTCCGGTCGGTCTGGCGACGGCGAGCACGATCGTGGCGGGCATGAGCCATCCGGCGTCTGCCCAGCGGGCCCTGTCCGCCGACGCGATCCTCGCGCTGGCCGCGCACGGGGAACTGCCCGCGGCCGACCTCGGCCGGGCACTCGGCCACATGGTCCGATGTGAGCAGGTCAAGCTGAACCTGATCATCGGCGTCCTCGGCGAGCTCACGGCGCGCGGGGCACACGCCGAGGTGTGGACGGCTCTGGCTCAGGCGCTACCGCTGCTGCTGCCCGGCCCCGGCGAGAAGGCGAGAGCCGGGCTGGGCAACCTGCTCGCAGTCGCCACGCAGGCGGCGGAACTCACAAGAGCGCAGGACGATGTACCAGGACTGGCGGACCTGGCGGCTCGCAAGGGCTCAAGCCTGCTGATCCACGAGGCACGCCGCCTCCAGGAGACACTCTCCGCTTGACCCACCGCCCCCGGCAGCCGGGCACGTTCGTGTCACAGAAGGTTCCTCAAGCCCCCACCCCTGATCCCGGCCCCCTGAGCTCCCGAAGCTACGGCGAGGGGCAAAGTAGCTCGCCGGTGAGCGGCCCGAGCCGGCCGCTTGCCACGCCTTCCTGGCCCCCTCCGTCGGGCGAGCCCGGCGGAGGGGCGCGTTGCTCCAATGTCCGATAAGTCGCTTAATCTCCGGCATATGATCATGCGCCTATGAGGGACAGCACCGAACCCGCGATCGCCCGGGTGGACGTCGTGCGCGAGATGCTCCACGGCATCACACTCGAAGACCCCTACCGGTGGATGGAGACCGAAGGCGAGGAGTTCCACCACTGGCTGGCTGGCCAGGCCGGGCACGCCCGCGAGCACCTGGACGCCCTGCCGCACCGCGCCGGCCTGCTGACCCGGATCCGCGAACTGGGCAGCGCGCTCACGCAGTACCACGGCCTGGCGATGGCAGCCGACAAGGTCTTCGCCCTGGTGCGCGAGCCGGACGCCCGCGTGCCGGTGCTGACGGTGACCGAGTCCGACGAAGAGAGCAGGGTCTTGTTCGACCCCGACGTGGTGCCCGGCGACGGGCAAAACGTCATCGACTGGTACGTGCCCTCCCCCGACGGCCGCCACGTCGCCTGCGCCGTCTCCGACTCCGGGTCCGAGGACAGCTCCATCCACGTGATCGACGCCGACTCCGGTGCCCTCCTGGACACGATCCCTCCCACGACGCGTTTCGCCTTCCTGAGCTGGCTGGAGGACGGCCGGTCGTTCGTCTATCACCGCTACGCGGAGCAGCACCGCTTGGACAGCCGCTCCTTCCTGCATCGGCTCGGCGCCGACCCGGCGCAGGACACGGTGGTGCTGGCCCGCGGCCTCAACCCCCACGTCGAGCTGACCCCGCGGGATCGGCCTTTCCTGGTGGTGCCGCCAAACGGCGAGTGGATGCTGGCGATCGTCTCCCACAGCGCGCTCAGCCCCTGGCCCTGGACCAGCGAGCAGCTGAGCGACTGCACGATATACGTGGCGCCGCGCGCCGGGCTGGCCGACCCGGCCGCCTGCCCGTGGCGGAAGGTCGCGGGCGCGGCCGACGGCGTAACCGCCTTCGCCACCAGCCACGACACCCTCTACCTGGTCTCGTACCGGGACGCGCCGCGCTCCTGCGTGCTGGCCGTTCCGCTTGCCGCTCCCGATCTGTCCCGAGCCCGAGTGGTCGTACCCGCAGGTGAGCGGGTGGTGGAGTCGGTGCGGGTGGTGGGCGACCGGCTGCTGGTGCGCGATCTCGACGGTGGCGTCAGCCGGGTACGGCACGTGCCCCTGTCCGGCGGCGAGCCCGCCGACCTCCCGATGCCGGTCGACGGCGCCATCGTGGAGTGGACCGCCCACCCGACGAGGCCCGAGGCCCTGCTGCTGGTGGCCGGCTGGACCGACGCGCCACGGCTCTACCGCTACGACGGCCAGTCCCTCCGGGACACCGGGCTGGCGCCCCGCTCACCGGTGCACTTCGGCGACGTGCACGTCCGTACTCTGCACATGCCCGCGCGGGACGGGACGCCGATCCCGCTCACCGTCATCCACCACAAGGACCTGGAGCTGGACGGCGACAACCCGGCCGTGCTCAGCGGCTACGGCTCCCACGGGATGACCGACTGGCCGGAGTTCCGTCCCGAGATGCTCGCCTGGTACGAGCGTGGCGGTGTCTACGCCGTCGCGCACCTGCGCGGTGGCGGCGCCTACGGCCGGGAGTGGCACGAGGCCGGGCGCGGCGAGCGCAAGGAGGCCACCATCACGGACTTCATCGACTGCGCCGAGCATCTCGTCGCCCTCGGCTACACCCGTCCGGGGAGGCTGGCCGGGGAGGGCGTAAGCGCCGGCGGCATCCCCACCGGCGGCGCGTTGGTGCGCCGCCCCGATCTGTGGGCGGCCATGGCGATGCAGGCGCCGACGGTGAACGCCACGCGTAACGAGTTCACCGAGAGCGGGCCGGTCAACGTGCCGGAGTTCGGCAGCGTCACCACTGAGGAGGGCCTGCGTGCCCTGCGGATCATCGACGCCTACCTGCGGGTTCGGGACGGCGTGCCGTACCCGGCGGTGCTGCTGACCACCGGCCTGCGCGACGCGCGGGTGCCGCCGTGGCAGCCGGCCAAGCTGGCCGCCCGCCTGCAGGCGGCCACGGCCTCCGGCCGGCCGGTGCTGCTGCGCGTCGAGGAGCACGGCGGGCACGGCGCCGGCTCGACGCGGGACCAGGAGCAGGCACTGCTCGCCGATGTGCTGGCCTTCATCCTGCACGCGTCCGACAGATCATGATGACAACAAACATGTCGGGTACGGCACGCGCACGCCCCCTCAGCCACACCGCGGCCCGGTCGAGCCCAGGCTCTGATCACGGACCGTTGCTCCTGATCTCGGCCCCCAACGCCTCCAAAGACCCCTGCTCCTGATCACGTTCCCCTTCCTGATCAGGAGCAGGGGACAGGACAGTGGGGCGGGAGGGTGACGCCGAATTCCGGCCTGGCTCGTCGAGAGGGCGTGGGGGCCGAACCAGCGCTCAGTCGCGGAGGGTTTGCACGCGACGGGATGAGGGGAGTACTCTCTGACGCCCGCTATTTTCAGGGCTTTCACAGCACTCCCGACAGGAGTATACCACGGCATGTCGAATCGTCAAGATGGTCTGGCGGAAGCTCTTGACAGTGAGCAGCGCGCTGTGACGTGGTTCTACGGCTTGCTCGACGCCGCGCGGGAACGGACCGAGCGGTCCCTGCGCCAGGTGTACGCGGGCGGCGCGACGGCGACGAGCCGCCAGGCGCGGGTGGAGCGCGAGGTGACGGCGTCGGAGCGGGCGCGGCGGCTGGCGCAGCTCAACGCGGTCGAGCGAGGGCTGTGCTTCGGCCGCATCGACGACGCCACCGGCGCGAGCATGTACGTCGGCCGGATCGGGCTGCGCGACGACCGGCACGAGTCGGTGCTGATCGACTGGCGGGCGCCGGCGGCGCGGCCGTTCTACGTGGCCACGGCCACCGACCCCGGCGGGCTGGTACGGCGCCGCCACCTGCACCTGAAGGACCGTCAGGTGGTCGGCATCGACGACGAGGTGTTCGACCTGGAGGGCATGAGCGAGGGCGAGCGGCGCACGCTGGTCGGGGAGGCGGCGCTGCTGGCCGCGCTGCGCCGCGGCCGTACGGGACGAATGGGTGACGTGGTGGCCACCATCCAGACAGAACAGGATCGCGTGATCCGGGCCTCCCTCCAGGGCGCGCTGGTGGTGCAGGGCGGGCCGGGCACCGGCAAGACGGTGGCGGCGCTGCACCGGGCGGCGTACCTGCTCTACACCCACCGCGACACCCTGGAGCGGCGCGGGGTGCTGGTGGTGGGGCCGAACCCGATGTTCCTGCGCTACATCAGCCAGGTGCTGCCGGCGCTGGGTGAGACGCAGGTGGTGATGACCACGGTGGGGGAGATGTTCCCGGGCGTGCGGGCGGCCGCGACCGAGGCCCCGGCGACGGAGGCCGTCAAGGGCGACCTGCGGATGGCCGAGCTGGTGGCCGCGGCGGTGCGCGACCGTCAGCGCCTGCCCGACGGCGCCGAGCTGACGGTCGAGCTGGACGGGTTGCGGCTGCGCGTGCCGCGAGAGACGTGCCTGCGCCTGCGCGAGCGGGCGCGCGTGGTGCGGCTCCCGCACAACATGGCGCGCAAACTGTACGTCACCGAGCTGCTCAAGGAGCTGGCCAGGGCCGAGGCGCGGGCGCTGGAGGAGTCGCTGCACATCGACGAGCTCGACGTGGACGACCCGGAGCTGACCGAGCCGCTCGACCTGGAGGGCGACCTCGACGAGCTGGACCTGGAGCTGGCGTCGACGCGGCTGTGGGGCGAGCCGGCGGTGCGGCGCGCGGTCGACGAGCTGTGGCCGGAACTGACGCCGCGGCGGCTGGTCGCGGAGCTGCTGGCCGACCCCGAGACGCTGCGGGCGCTCGCGCCGGAGGGCCTGGCCTGGCAGGAGCTGGTGCGCCCGGCCGGCGCGCCGTGGACGGTGGGTGACGTGCCGCTGCTGGACGAGGCGGCCGAGTTGCTCGGCGAGGACGACTCGGCGCGCCGGGTGGCGGCCCGCCGCGCGGGCGAGGAGCAGGCGGAGTCGGAGCTGTACGCGCGCGAGGTCCTGACGGTCACGGGAGTGGCCGAGCAGGGCGTCTTCGAACGCGCCGACGTGCTGGCCGAGCGGCACGCCGACGACGGGCCGGGCCTGACCACGGCCGACAGGGCGGCGGCCGACCGGACATGGGCGTACGGACACGTGATCGTGGACGAGGCGCAGGAGCTGTCGCCGATGGCGTGGCGGATGGTGATGCGGCGGGTGCCGGCCAGATCGCTGACCGTGGTGGGCGACCTGGCGCAGACGGGGTCGGCGGCGGGCGCGCGCTCGTGGGGCGAGGTGCTCGACCCGTACGTGGGCGGGCGCCGCCGCGAGGAGCGGCTGCTGGTCAACTACCGTACGCCGGCGGAGATCATGCGGGTGGCGGCCGACGTGCTGCGGGCGTACGCGCCGGACGAGGAGCCGCCCGTGTCGGTGCGTGAAGGCGGGGCGGAACCGCGCGCGGTGCGGATGCCGGTGCAGGAGCTGCCAGGACTGGTGGCGCGGGAGCTGGAGGAGATCGGGGAGGGGCGGCTCGGCGTGGTGACGCCCGACGGGCGGCACGCGGAGGTGGCCCGGCTGTTCCCGCGCGGCGACCTGGACGCGCCCGTGGTGGTGCTGACGGTGACGCAGGTCAAGGGCCTGGAGTTCGACGCGGTCGTGGTGGTGGACCCGGCGGGCATCCTGGCCCAGTCGGAGAAGGGTGGCCAGGATCTCTACGTGGCGGTGACGCGGGCGACGCGGCGGCTGACGGTGACGTACGAGGGCGACCTGCCGCCGGTGCTGTCCCGGCTGGCTCCCTGATCGCGGACGTACGGGCGCGCGGCTGCCCGGCCCCGCCGGGCGACGTGCCCGGCGGACGGGGCGGAGGCGCCCACCGGCGCCTCCGCCCCGTGGCTGGTCAGCCGCTTACAGGGTCGCGGTGTCGATGACGAAGCGGTAGCGCACGTCGCTCGACATCACACGCTCGTACGCCTCGTTGATCTGGTCGGCCGAGATGAGCTCGGTCTCCGGCGCGACGCCGCGCTCGGCGCAGAAGTCGAGCATCTCCTGGGTCTCGGCGATGCCGCCGATGCTGGAACCCGCGTAGGAGCGGCGGTTGCCGAACAGCGTGAACATCGTGACGGGCAGCGGCTCGGGCGGCGCGCCGACGTTGACCATCGTGCCGTCCAGGCGCAGCAGCCGCAGGTACGCGTCCACGTCGAGGGGCGCGCTCACGGTGTTGATGATGAGGTCGAAGTGGTTCGCGAGCTTCTCGAACGTGGTGGCGTCGTCGGTCGAGAAGTACTCCTTCGCGCCGTAGGCGAGGCCGTCGTCCTGCTTGGCGAGCGTGCGCGACAGCACCGTGACCTCGGCGCCCATGGCGGCGGCGATCTTGACGGCCATGTGTCCGAGGCCGCCCATCCCGACGACCGCGACGCGCTTGCCCGGGCCGGCGTTCCAGTGCGCCAGCGGCGAGTACGTGGTGATGCCCGCGCAGAGCAGCGGGGCCGCGGCCTCGTACGGGATGGCCTCGGGGACGCGCAGGACGAAGTCCTGGTCCACGACGATGTGGGTGGAGTAGCCGCCCTGGGTGATGGTGCCGTCGCGGTCCACGCCGGCGTAGGTGCCGACGTTGCCGTTGAGGCAGTACTGCTCCAGGCCGGCGCGGCAGTTCTCGCACTCACGGCAGGAGTTGACCATGCAGCCGACGCCGACGCGGTCGCCGGCCTGGTACGTGGTGACGTCGGAACCGACCTCGACGACCTCACCGACGATCTCGTGGCCGACCACCTGCGGGTAGGTGATCGGACCCCACTCACCGCGGACGGTGTGGATGTCGGAGTGGCAGATGCCGGCGTAGCGAATGGCGATCAGGACGTCCTTCGGACCGACGTCCCGGCGCTCGATCGTGGCCGGCACGAGAGGTTCGGTCGCGGACGTCGCCGCATAGGCCTTGACAGTAGGCAATGGCTTTCCTTTTGAACTAGTGCGCAGGTGGTGTGGAAGCTCGACCGCCTTTGCGCCGATGCCCGCGCCGTCCCAGGGGCGTCAGCGAGCAGCGGCAGCGGGGGCGTGGGGCCCGCGAAGGCCCGTGTCGGTTCCCGTGGCCGGTTGAAGACTCCGGTCTGGCGACAGCGGAGTCGCGCCGCGCGTTCGAGTAACCGCAAGCTGCGTCGGTTCAGGCCGGGCGGGCGACAGTCATGACGCCGTTCACCAGAATACTGGCGACATTCGTGACTCCGACGGACGGGGTCGCTGCGGAACGTGTTGATCTACAAAGTAAAGGCGGCGGGCAGCTGCGGTTCCACCGCAGCACACGCACAACACCGGCAGCGAAGGGAAGGGTTCAGTCGTCGTCGCGGGCGAGTTTCTCGGCCACGGACCGCACGGTGCGGGTGACGTGGTCGAGGGCGCGCAGCGTCTCGGTGTCGAGGTGGTCCATAATGCGTCGGTAGTGCTCGATGCCGGTGTTGTTGATCTCTTCGATCAGGGCGGTCCCGGCGGGGGTGAGTTCGACGCGGCGGACGCGGCGGTCGTGCGGGTCCTCGTGCCGGCTGGCCAGGCCCTGGGCGACGAGGCGGTCGACGATGCCGGTGACGGTGCCGAGGCCGGCTCCGAGGTCGTGGGCGAGGTCCTGGCCGGAGGCCGAGCCGTGCACCGACAGGATCACGAGGGCCTTGAGCTGTCTCATGGTGAGGTTGGAGCGGAACAGGGGCGACTGATGGCGCGCGAGCAGCCGCCCCAGGCCGCGCTGCGTCTCGGTGATCCGGAGGATCAGCTCTTCGCGTTCGTGGTTCACGCTCACCTCTCGCTTCCTGAGAAGGTTATCAGGATTACTTGAGGCGTCTAAATATTCGTATGAGGCGAAGTGTTAGTCTTGGGCGAACTCTTTGGAGGGCCCCCTATGACCGCACTTGCCAGGTTGAGCCTGGTCAACCGCACCCTTGTGATCCTGGTGGCGGTGGTGCTCTGCGCGTTCGGCGCGTTCACGATCCCGCAGTTGAACCAGCAGTTGCTGCCATCGTTGTCGTTCCCTGGCGCGTTCGTGATCGCGCCGTATCCGGGAGCCTCGCCTGAGATCGTCGAGGAGCAGGTCACCCAGCCGATCGAGGACTCGTTCAAGGGTCTGGACGGCATGGAGCAGATGACGTCGACCTCCCGCGAGGGCATGGCGCAGATCCAGGTGGCCTTCGAGTACGGCACCGACATCGAGGCGTCGCTGAACAAGATGCAGCAGGCGGTCAGCCGGGTGCGGCTGCCGGACGGCGTCGACCCGCAGGTGACCGCGGGCAGCACCGACGACCTGCCGGTGATGGTGCTGGCGGTGGGCGACGGCGGCGACGAGCGGGCGATGGCCGACAAGCTGCGCCGCATCGCGGTGCCGGAGCTGCAGAGCGTCGAGGGAGTGCGCGAGGCGACGATCACGGGCACCCGTGACGAGGTCGTCACGATCGAGCCGGACGCCGGGAAGATGCTGCGGGCCGGGGTGTCGGCGGCGCAGATCCCCGAGGTGCTGAAGGCGAACGGAACGCCGATCCCGGCGGGTTCGCTGACCTCGAACGACCGGACGCTCACCGTGCAGGTGGGGTCGCGGGTCGACACGCTGACCAAGCTCAAGAACCTCTACCTGACGCCGGCCGCGCCGGCGCAGGCGGTCCCTCAGCAGGGCCGGCCCACGGCAGGCCAGCCGGGCCAGCCGGTCCAGCCGGGCGGGCTGCCGCCGAAGCCGCCGAAGCCGGTCAAGCTGGGTGACGTCGCGAAGATCACGCGTGGGTTCGCCGACGCGTCGGCGATCACGCGTACGGACGGGCAGAGCAGTCTCGGTGTGTCGGTGACGATGGTGCCGGGCGGCAACGCGGTGGCGATCTCGCACGCGATCACCGAGAAGCTGGGCGACCTGACGAAGGCGCTGGGCGACTCCTCGGAAACGGCGGTGTCGAAGGTGTTCGACCAGGCGCCGTACGTGGAGCAGTCGATCGAGAGCCTGACCACCGAGGGCGCGCTCGGGCTGGTGTTCGCCGTTCTGGTGATCCTGGTGTTCCTGTTGTCGGTGCGTTCGACGCTGGTGACGGCGGTGTCGATCCCGCTGTCGGTGGTGATCGCGCTGCTGGTGCTGTGGGCGGGCGACTACTCGCTCAACATGCTGACGCTGGGCGCGTTGACGATCGCGGTCGGCCGGGTCGTGGACGACTCGATCGTGGTGCTGGAGAACATCAAGCGGCATCTGGCCTACGGAGAGGCGAAGCTGCAGGCGATCCTGGCGGCCGTGCGGGAGGTGTCGGGCGCGGTCACCGCCTCGACGCTGACGACGGTGGCGGTGTTCCTGCCGATCGCCGTGGTGGGCGGCATGGTGGGCGAGCTGTTCAGCCCGTTCGCGGTGACGGTGACGGTGGCGTTGCTGGCTTCGCTGGTGGTGTCGCTGACGGTGGTGCCGGTGCTGGCGTACTGGTTCCTGAAGGCGCCGGATCTGACGCCGGAGCAGGCGCGGGCGCAGCGGGAGGAGGCCGAGGCCAGGGAGCTGCGGTCGCCGTTGCAGCGGGCGTACCTGCCGGTGCTGCGGTTCGCGACGCGGTTCAAGCTGGTGACGGTGCTGATCGGGGTGGCGGTGTTCGTCGCCACGATGGGCCTCACGGGGAGCCTGCAGACGAACTTCCTGGACGCGTCAGGGCAGAACACGCTGTCGCTGTCGCAGCGGATGCCGGTCGGCACGGATCTGAGGACGACCGACGCGGCCGCGAAGAAGGTCGAGAAGGTGCTGTCCGGTCTGGACAGCGTCGAGACGTACCAGGTGAACGTGGGCGGCGGGAACGCGCTGCGCGGCGGTGGCGGCGGCGCGGACCGTGCGTCGTACTCGGTGACGTTGAAGGAGGACGCCGACGCCGTCAAGGCCGAGCAGGAGCTGCGTGAGCAGATCGAGGGCCTGTCGGGGGTCGGCGAGGTCACGGTGGGCGGGGCCGGCGGCGCCGGTTTCGCGAGCGACTCGATCGAGGTGATCGTGCAGGCGCCGGACGTCGAGGCGCTGCGGTCGGCGACCGAGTCGGTGAAGTCCGCGATGGGCGAGGTCGCCGGGCTGCGCGATGTGTCGTCGAACCTGGAGGCGAGCGCGCCTCGGGTGGAGGTCGCGGTCGACCGCGAGAAGGCGGCTGAGCGTGGGCTGTCGGAGGCGCAGGTGGGCCAGGCGGTGGCGCAGGCCTTCCGTGGCGCGCCGCTGGGGCAGATCACGCTGGACGGCAGGACGAGTGATCTGGTGCTGCGCAGTGCGAGCGCGCCGGAGGACATCGACGCGATCGAGGATCTGAAGCTGCCGACGGCCGGTGGTCTGGTGTCGCTGTCGTCGGTGGCGAAGGTGCGTCAGGTGGACGGGCCGACGCAGGTGACGCGGATCGACGGTGAGCGTTCTGCGACGGTGTCGGCCAAGGCGGACGCCTCCGACCTGGGCGCGGTGACCCAGGAGCTGCGGACGAAGCTGGACGGGTTGTCGCTGGACGCGGGGGCGACGTACAGGATCGGTGGTGCGTCGGCCGATCAGGAGCAGGCGTTCTCGGATCTGGGGCTGGCGATGCTGGCGGCGATCGCGATCGTGTTCCTGATCATGGTGGCGACGTTCCACAGTTTCGTGCAGCCGTTGATCCTGTTGGTGTCGATCCCGTTCGCGGCGACGGGTGCGATCGGGTTGCTGGTGGTCACGGACACGGCGCTGGGTGTGCCGGCGTTGATCGGCATGCTGATGCTGATCGGCATCGTGGTGACGAACGCGATCGTGCTGATCGACCTGATCAACCAGTACCGCGAGCAGGGGATGGGCGTGGTCGAGGCGGTCATCGAGGGTGGCCGGCGACGGCTGCGGCCGATCCTGATGACGGCGGTGGCGACGATCTGCGCGCTGACGCCGATGGCGTTGGGTGTGACGGGTTCTGGCGGGTTCATCTCGCAGCCGCTGGCGATCGTGGTGATCGGTGGTCTGATCTCGTCGACGGTGCTGACGCTGGTGCTGGTGCCGACGCTGGTGGTGGCGGTGACGCCGAAGCGGGACCGGGGGCCGCGTACGGCTGCGCCGGTGGGCCGGGAGCCTGCGGGCGTTCCGGCCGAGGGCTCGGCCCGGGAGGACCTGGCCGGCCGCCCGGCGTGACGTCGCAGGCGTGATGGTCCGCCCGGTGGGGTCGAGAGCGACCCCACCGGGCGGTTTCGCGTGTCTGCTGGGGATTCCAGCAGCGACCCGGCCCCTCAGCGTGTCTGCTGGGGTCCGGTTCCGCAGCTCTCCGGCGTCCGCGTGGCTGCTGGGGGGCCGTGTGGTGGGGATGAATACTGAACGGCATGCGTGTCGACTTCGATCCCGAGGCCATGGGTGGGGCTGCCTTCTATCGCTTTCTGACCTCGGTGGTCGTTCCGCGGCCGATCGCGTGGGTGTCGACGTTGACGCCGGACGGTTCGGTGGAGAACCTCGCTCCGCACTCGTTCTTCAGCATCGCGAGCACTGATCCGCCGATCGTGCAGTTCACCTCGATCGGTCGCAAGGACTCGCTGCGCAATGTGGAGGACACCGGTGAGTTCGTGGTGAACTTCTCCGCCGAGCCGTTGCTGTACCAGATTCGTGACACGGCGACGGACGTGCCGCGCAGCATGAGCGAGTTCGACATGGTGGGCATCGAGCGGGAGGCGAGCCGGGTGGTGCGGCCGCCGCGGGTGGCGGCCGCGCCGGTGGTGCTGGAGTGTCGTTCGCACACGACGTTGCGGATGGGTAACTCGACGTTGGTGTTCGGGCGGGTGTTCCTGGCCTCGGTGCACGAGGAGTACCTCGTGGAGGGGCGGCCGGACGCCGAGCGGCTGCGTCCGTTGTCGAAGCTGGGCGGCGACCAGTGGGGGACGCTGGGCGAGGTTGTGCACCTGGCGCGCATTCCCTATGAGGAGCCGCGCGCGGAGTGAGCCGCTGATCGGGCGGTGATGTCGTCCTGCGCGTGGCACGGGAGGCGGAGGACGAAGCGGGCGCCTCGTGCGGAGTCCTCGATGCGCAGGGAGCCGCAGGCGGCTTCGGCGATCTGCCGGGCGATCGGGAGTCCGAGTCCGCTGCCTCCGGCGTCCTTGTTGCGGGCCTCGTCGAGGCGGGCGAAGCGCTGGAAGACGAATTCGCGTTTGCTCGGGTCGACGCCGGGTCCGTCGTCCTGCACCTCGAGGACGGCGATGCCGGCGGGGCGGTGGGAGTCCGGTTCGTGACGCACGGTGATGGTGATGGTGCTGTCGGCGTGGCGGTCGGCGTTGTCGAGGAGGTTGGTGAGCAGGCGGCCGAGGCGTTGGCGGTCGGCGCACACCTGGATGCCGCGTTCGAGGTGGCAGAGGAATTTCTTGGTGCCCTGGGGGCGCATCTGGCATTCCTCCTCCACCAGCGCGGCGAGGTCGACGGGGGCGTTCACGGCGGGTGCTCCGGCGTCGAGTTTGGTGATGGTGAGCAGGTCGCAGACGATCGCCTCCAGTCGTTTGACGCTGTTCATGATGGTGCTGGAGAGGCTGGAGACGCTGGTGTCCTGGGGTGCGAGGAGGGCGTCCTCCAGTTCGGCGTGGATGGCGGTGATGGGGCTTCTCAGGTCGTGGGAGGCGTCGGAGGCGAACTGGCGCTGTTGGGTCATGGCGGCGTCGAGGCGGGTCAGGGTGTGATTGATGGTGTCGGCGAGCTCGCGGATCTCGTCGCGGCGGGCGGGGACGGGCACGCGGCGCGCGATGTTGGAGGCGTTGATCTCGTCCAGTTCCCTGCGGATGGCGTTGACCGGGCGCAGGGCGGCGGTGACGATGCGGTTGCCGAGGTAGGTGATGGAGGTGATCAGGACGATCGCGCTGCCGCCGACCAGGGCGGCGAGCCCGGAGTCGACGTACATGGGGATGGCGGGGGAGGAGGAGTAGACGGTCCAGTATCCCTCCGGGCGGTGGGCTGACTGGGCGACCACGATGCTGCAGTTGCCCTCGCCGAAGACACCGCCGCACACCACTGCCTGTGTGGTGTTCTGGCGGTCGGCGGTGAACGTCGCCATCCGGGGCTTGCCGCGCAGGGCCGGGGTGGACTCGACGACGTTCCCCTGGTGGTCGACGACCTGGACGTTGCGTTGGGGCTGCTGGGCGAGCGGTCCTGGCACGTGGCCGCGGGTTTCGACGGTGGCGGCGACGCGGCCGCCGTCGGCGCGGGTCTCTGAGGCGAGTGCGCTGGAGGCGTAGCGGTGGACGGCGTTGAGCAGGATGATCGCCAGCAGGGTGCAGAGCAGGATCGACACCACCGCGCAGAACGCGGTGATGCGTCCGATGATCGAGTCGTTGCGATTGACCTTCATCCCGCGACCCCCTCAGCCGGTTCATACGAAGATCTGCTGATGTGCGGGGGATATGTCTGGACGGCACGCGGGGGACGTACCACTACGAAGTGACGTTAATCACGTTCCATGAAACCGTATGCGGTGGTCAAGCGGCAACTTGGGGTGGCGGCGGCCGGTCAGCGCCGGGTTTTCTGAGCTCGTGATGTCTCATCGCCGGCCGCCGAATTCCCAGTGGTGGACCTCGATGTCGGCGTACCGGTCGTGGGTCAGCAGGGCGCGTGCCGCGCCGGGGTGGGGCGCCCGTACGAGGAGGGCGGTGCCGAGCCAGGTGGTGCCGTCGTCGGACAGCAGCGGCCCGTAGGCGATGAGGTCGTCAAGGCCGGGCGGCGGGGTGGCGTCGGCGGCCGGGCCGGAGCCGAGACCGAGCACGAGGTAGCGGTTGCCGCCCTCGCGGCCGCCGGGGAAGTCCCACATGGTGCGCCCCAGCACGTTGCGCCATCGCCGCAGCAGCACGTCGCGGTACACCCCTGCCTGGTAGTTCGGCTCGTCGAAGGCGAACGCGCGCGCGGCGGTGGGGTCGGGCAGGTCGGCGATGTGCAGGCTGCCGGTGGCGGTGTCGCCGTCGGGGGTGAGGGTCGGGCCGCGGGCGATCAGCTGCGCCGCGTACCGGTCCATGTAGGACCAGTGCGCTTCGGTCAGTTCTTCGCGCAGCGCCGCGGAGTGCGGCCGGTCGCGGTGGTAGCAGAGGAATTCCATGGCGAGACTGTCTATCAGCGCTCGCGGCGGCCGGACAATCGGGTTTTCGCGGTGGCGTCGGGTGGGGCGGCTGGGTCACATGCCTTCGGGGCAGGGGCCGGTCAGGGGGGTGGTGCCGGTCATGATGCGGTCGATCTCGGCGAGGTCGTCGGGGCCGAGGGTCAGTTCGGCCGCCTCGAGGCTCTCCTCGAGGTGGAGCGGGTCGCGGGCGCCGACGATGGCGACGTGGACGGACGGGTGGGACAGCACCCACGCCACGGCGAGCTGTCCGATGGTGATGCCGAGGCATCCGGCGTAGCGGCGCAGTTCGGCGACGGCCTCGAGGTTGCGGCGGTAGGCGGGGCCGGCGAAGTCGGGGCTGTGGGAGCGCCAGTCGTCGCCGGGGAAGGTGGTGTGCTCGTCGAGCGCGCCGCCGAGCAGTCCGTGCGCGAGCGGGCCGTAGATGAGGACGCCGAGGTCGCGGTCGGCCGCGTACGGCAGCACGTCGGCCTCGACGTCGCGGCGGAACAGGTGGTAGGGCGGCTGGATCGTCTCCACGCCGGGGAAGGCGCGCAGCTGGTCGGTGTCGAAGTTGGAGACGCCGATGTGCCGGATGAGTCCTTCGGCGACGAGGTCCTGCAGCGCCTGGGCGGTGACGGCGAGCGGGGTGCGGGGGTCGGGCCAGTGCACCTGGTAGAGGTCGATGTGGTCGGTGCCGAGCGCTCGCAGGCTGGATTCGACGCCCTGCCGGAGCCAGGCGGGGCTGGAGTCGCGGACGAGGTCGTCGCCGTCCATGCGCAGGCCGCCCTTGGTGGCGATGACGACGCCGCGCAGGTCTCCGTCGAGGGCGCGGCCGAGGAGGCGTTCTGCGGTGCCGAAGCCGTAGCCCTGGGCGGTGTCGAAGAAGGTGACGCCGTGTTCACGGGCGTGCCGGATGGCGGCGATGGCCGCGGGTTCGTCGATCGCGCCCCAGTCGCCGCCGAACTGCCAGGTGCCGTGGCAGATGCGGCTGACCTGGAGGTCGGTGCGTCCCAGCCGTACCGTGTCCATGAGGTCGCCCCTGCCCAGGGGCGCTCACGGACGGGTCGGTGGGGGGCAAAAGGTAGGAATACGGCCGCCGGTGAACGGCGGCCGTATGTCCGTGCGGCGGTGTCAGCGGCGGTGTCAGCGGCGGGTCTTGCGCCAGTGGAAGCCGCCGGGCAGGTTGACTGAGATGGTGCGTCGGCCGTCGGCCGTGCGGGTGACGCGGAACAGCCGGTTGCCCCAGCTGTGTCCCACGCCGCCGCGGGACAGGTTCAGCCGGAAGGGGCCGAATTTGAGCGACTTGCGGTAGCTCCAGCCCATATCGCATTCCTCCATGGATGTACGGGAGAAACCTCCAGCTACCCCAATAGGGCGCGATATATCGGGTTAAGTCATGTTGGGGTAAAGCGGGGTGTGTGTCCGGACAGGCCTCGCCGGGTCCCTACACTTGTGGGACGTGACTTCCAAGCCGCGTATCCCGAATGTCCTGGCCGGCCGCTACGCCTCGCCGGACCTGGCCCGTCTGTGGTCGCCCGAGTACAAGATCGTCGCCGAGCGGAGGCTGTGGCTGGCGGTGCTGAGGGCGCAGGCCGAGCTCGGGATCGAGGTCCCCGAGGGCGCGATCGCCGACTACGACAAGGTGGTCGAGCAGGTCGACCTCGACTCCATCGCCGCCCGTGAGCGGGTCACCCGGCACGACGTCAAGGCCCGCATCGAGGAGTTCAACGCCCTGGCCGGGCACGAGCAGGTGCACAAGGGCATGACCTCGCGCGACCTGACGGAGAACGTCGAGCAGCTGCAGCTGCGCGACAGCCTGCTGCTCGTGCGCGACCGGGTGGTGGCGCTGCTGGCCCGCCTGGCCCGCCTGGCCGCCGAGCACGAGGCCACGGTGATGGCCGGACGTTCCCACAACGTCGCGGCGCAGGCCACGACGCTCGGCAAGCGGTTCGCCACGGCGGCCGACGAGCTGCTGGTGGCCTACCGGCGGCTGGAGGAGCTCATCGCCCGCTACCCGCTGCGCGGCATCAAGGGCCCGGTGGGCACCGCCCAGGACATGCTCGACCTGCTGGGCGGCGACCGCGGCAAGCTCGCCGAGCTGGAAGGACGGGTGGCCGCGCACCTGGGGTTCGAGCACCGGCTCACCAGCGTCGGTCAGGTCTACCCCCGTTCGCTCGACTTCGAGGTGGTCTCGGCGCTCGTGCAGCTGGCCGCGGCGCCGTCGTCGCTGGCCAAGACGATCCGGCTGATGGCCGGGCACGAACTGGTCACCGAGGGATTCAAGGAGGGCCAGGTCGGCTCCTCTGCGATGCCGCACAAGATGAACACCCGTTCCTGCGAGCGCGTCAACGGCCTGGCCGTGGTGCTGCGCGGTTACGCCTCGATGGTGGGCGAGCTGGCCGGCGACCAGTGGAACGAGGGCGACGTGTCGTGCTCGGTGGTGCGCCGCGTGGCGCTGCCGGACGCGTTCTTCGCCTTCGACGGCCTGGTGGAGACGATGCTGACGGTGCTGGACGAGTTCGGCGCCTTCCCCGCGGTGATCGCCACCGAGCTCGACCGCTACCTGCCGTTCCTTGGCACCACGAAGATGCTGATGGCGGCCGTGCGGGCCGGCGTCGGGCGCGAGCAGGCGCACGAGCTGATCAAGGAGCACGCGGTCGCGGCGGCGCTGGCGATGCGCTCGCGCGGCGCGGCCAACGAGCTGCTCGACCTGCTGGCGGCTGACCAGCGCTTCCCGCTCGACCGCGAACGCCTGGATGCGCTGCTGGCCGACCGGGTGTCGTTCACCGGGGCGGCGGCCGACCAGGTGCAGGAGGTCGTGCGCCAGGTCGAGGACGTCGTGGCCGCGCACCCCGAGGCGGCCGCGTACCGGCCCGGGGCGATCTTGTGATTCGTGAGCTGCGCGGCGAGGCCGAGCTGCGGGCGGCGTGCGGTGACGACGACCTGGTGATGTGGACGGCGCAGGGCCTGACCGGCGGCGCGCGCGCCTGGGCGCTCGGCGACGCGGTCGTGGCGGCCGCCCGGCAGGTGTCCCGCCACGACCGGATGGCGGTGTGGGGCGACGCGTCCTGCGCCGTCGACCTGGTGCGGCACGCGCGGCAGGAGCTGGGGCCGCGGTTCCGGCCGTTCGGTGAGCGGGGGCTGATGCAGGAGGTGACCGCGAAGCTGGACGGCGACGTCCTGTCGAGCGGGACGTTCTCCTGGATGAGCCTGCCCGCCGGTGCGCTGGCTGCGGCGCCCGACGACGGCGTCGGCTGGCTGGAGGGCGCGGAGGCGGAGGTCGCCGCGTTGTTGGCGGCGGACGCGCCCGACTCGTACGCGAGGCCGGGGGAGCCCGGCGTGCGCCGGTGGGCCGGGCTGCGCGACGGTGAGGTGCTGGTGGCGGTCGCGGCGGACGCGTGGCCGGCGCCGACGGTCGGCCTGCTGGCCGGAGTGGCGACCCGGGCCACACACCGCGGCCTGGGCCTGGCAGAGCGGGTCTGCCGGTGGGTGTCGGCCGAGCTGGTGGCGGCGTACGGGCGGGCGTCCCTGATGGTGGACGACGCCAACGCCGCGGCCCTGACGGTGTACGAACGCATCGGCTACCGCCGCCTGCCGGTGATGGCGGCCGGTCTCGCCTGATCGGGTGCCTGATCGGGTGCCGGCATCTGGTCGCAGGCCGGTGTCCGATCAGGGCCCGACCCCTCTCCGGGGCGGCGGCTGGTTCGGGGCGCGGGAAAACCTGGTGAGGTTCGGCGGCCGCTCGTGCAGAGTTGTCGGCGTGATGTCCGACTTTGTGCCTGGTATTGAGCTGTCGCGTGCCTTCTACGGTGAGGTGGTGGCGCCGCTGGTGTCGGGCGTGCAGCACAGCGCCGCGCTGATCGGGCCCGGGTCGGAGGTGCTGGCGTTCGACACTCCGCGCTCCACCGACCACGACTGGGGCCCGCGGGTGCTGGTGTTCGTCGCGGCCGAACGGGTCGCGGAGGTCGAGGCGGCGGTGACGGACGGGTTGCCGGACCGTTTCCGCGGCCTGCCGACCGTCTTCGCCTACCACGAGCGGGTACGGCCCGGCGTGACGGTGACGGACCTGGGCTCGTGGCTGGTGGGCGAACTCGGGTTCGACCCGCGGGCGGGGGTGTCCCTGCTCGACTGGCTGGCGGCGCCGTGGCAGCGGCTGGCCGAGGTGACCCAGGGCGAGGTGTTCCACGACGGCCTGCCGGGTGAGAGCCTGGGCGAGGTCCGGGCGGCGTTGCAGTGGTATCCGCGTGACGTGTGGCGGTACGTGCTGGCCTGCCAGTGGCGGCGGCTGGCGCAGGAGGAGCCGTTCGCTGGGCGTTGCGCGGAGGTGGGCGACGAGCTCGGGTCGGCCGTGCTGGCGGCGCGGCTGGCGCGGGAGGTGATGCGCCTGGCGCTGCTGCTGCGCCGGCGCTATCCGCCGTACGGCAAGTGGCTGGGCAGCGCGCTGACCCGGCTGCCGGGGGCGGCGGAGCTGGAGGAGGCCCTGCGTCGGGCGGTGGTCGCACGGTCGTGGCCGGAGCGTGAGGCGGGCCTGGTGACGGCCTACGGGCGGCTGGCGGCGGTGCAGAACCGGGTGGGGCTGGCCGGGTGGGTCGACGAGGGCGTGCGGGGGTTCCACGACCGGCCGTTCCAGGTGATCGGCGGCGACCGGTTCGCCGAGGCGCTGATGGCGGCGGTGGACGATCCGGTGGTGCGGGAGCTGCCGCTGGTGGGGTGCGCGGATCAGCTGGCGGACTCGACGGATCTGCTGATGGTGCCCGCACGGGTCAGGGCGATGACGTCCGCCGTGCTCGGCCTGTAGAAATCTACTTTGTAAAGGTGCCGGGTTGGTGCGCTGCGCCCGTACCGACCCCGAAAACTCAGCAGCGACAAACAGGTCACGCACTGACCCACAGTGCGTGACCTGCTTGTGCTACTTGGTGATGTACTCGTTGGTGTAGTACGTGGCGGGCGGCAGGACCTCGTCGAGCTGGCCGGCGTCCTTGAGCGCCTGGCCGAGTTCGGTCCACTGGGCGTCGGTGGCGGTGAAGAGCTCGTCCTTGGAGCCTTTCAGGAGCGGGATGGTGGCCTGCCACTGCGCGAGGTCGTTGGCGTAGTCGGCGGGCTTGAGCTTGTGGAAGCTCTGGTACGCCTTGACGGCCTCTTCGGGGTGTTCGATCGCCCATTCGGTGGCCTTGGCGGTCGCGGTCAGCCAGGTGCGGGCGAGGTCGGGCTTCTCCTGGAGCCACTGCTTGTTGGCGGTGTAGTTCCAGATGGGGATGTCGGGTGCGCCGGCGTCGGTGGCGAGCAGCGTCTCGGGCTGTTTGCCGGTCTGCTGGGCGTACTGGGGCGCGGCGAAGTTCGTGGTGTTGGTGGCGACGTCGATCTTGTCGGCGATGAGCAGCGGGACGTTGCCGTCGGTGGCGGTGATGGGCTGGATGTCGTTGTCGGTCAGGCCGGCTTTCTTCAGGACGACGCCGAGCATGGCCTTGGTCCATGCGTCGTCGAAGACGCCGACGCGCAGGCCCTTGAGCTGGGCGGCGGTGATTTTCTTGCCGGTGGGGGCGAAGAAGCCCCAGTTGTTGGTCTGTGACAGGTTCGCGATGGAGATGACGGGGAGCTGCTCCTTGGCGGCGAACATCTGGTCGGTGGTGGTGGTCTCGGCGATGTCGGCCTGCCGGGTGGCGACGATCTTGACGGAGGAGGCGTTGTCGGGTGGGGGGACGAGGGTGACGGACAGTCCTGCGTCCTTGTAGAAGCCGTTGGTGATGCCGACGGTGTAGGGGATCCAGGTGATGTCGGGGGCGATCCAGCTGGGTGCGACCTTGACCTCGGTGAGGCCGTCGGCGGTCTGGGTGGTGTCGCCGGTGCCGCAGGCGGCGGTGAGGGTGAGCGGGAGGAGCAGGGTGGCGACGGCCCATCGGGCGGGAGTTCTCATCGTGGGTCTTTCGGGTCGGAGGTTGTGCTGGGGCGGAGTCGTCGGCGGGCGGTTCCGCGGGTGCGCCAGGGGGTGGCGAGGCGTTCGAGGAGGGTCATGAGGAGGAAGCCGCCGAGTCCGATGGCGGTGAGGACGAGGACGTCGGCGTAGACGCCGGCGGTGTCGAGTCGGGAGTTCTTGAGGAGGAGGTCCTTGCCGAGGCCGGGGGTGATGGAGGCGGTCCATTCTCCGATGACGGCGCCGGTGACGGCGTAGGCGGCGCCGAGTTTGAGTGCGGAGAACAGGGGGGTGAGGGTGGCGGGCAGGCGGATGAGCAGGAAGATCTTGGCGGGGCCGGCGCCCATGGAGCGGGCGAGGTTGACCATGCCGGTGTCGATGCCGGCGAGGCCGTCGAGGACGTTGACGACGACGGGGAAGAAGACGATGAGGCTGACGATGACGAGTTTGGGGGCCAGGCCGTAGCCGAGGAGGATGACGAGGGGTGCGGCGATGGCGACGATGGGGACGGCCTGGGTGGCGATGAGGATGGGGTAGAGGATGCGGTGGGTGGCCTTGAGGTGGGCCATGGTGACGGCGAGGAGGAAGCCGACGGCGGTGCCGGTGAGGAAGCCGACGATGGTCTCGTAGAGGGTGTGGCCGGCGAGGGTGCTGATGTTGGGCCAGTCGTCGAGCAGGGCTTGCCAGGTCTTGCCGGGGCTGGGCAGCACGTACGGGGGGATGTGCAGGAGGGTGACGGCGAGCTGCCAGATGGCGAGGACGAGCAGGACGGCGAGCAGGGGTGTGGCCAGGCGGAGGGTTCTCACTGGTCGTCCTTGTGGTAGAGGCCGGACAGCACCTGGCTCTTGAGGTTCATGAAGTCGGGGGTCATGAGGGTGTCGACGGTGCGTGGTCGTGGCAGGGGTACGTGGTGGACGGCTTGGATGCGTCCGGGTCGGGGGGACATGACGACGACGCGGTCGGCGAGGAAGACGGCTTCGTCGACGTCGTGGGTGATGAACAGGATGGTGCGTCCTGAGTCGGCCCAGACGTCGAGGAGCCACTGTTGCATGTCGAGGCGGGTTTGGGCGTCGAGGGCGCCGAAGGGTTCGTCGAGGAGCAGGACGTCTTTGTGGAAGGCGAGGGTGCGCATGAGGGCGACGCGTTGGCGCATGCCGCCGGAGAGGGCGTGGGGGTAGTGGTCGACGAAGTCGCCGAGGCCGTAGCGGGTGGCGAGTTCGCGGGCGGCTGCGCGGTCGGCTTTGGTGGCGCGGCCGGTGAGGGCGGCGCCGAGGACGATGTTGCCGGTGACGGTGCGCCAGGGGATCAGGTGGTCTTTTTGGAACATGTATCCGGCGTGGCCGGGTTTGCCGGTGATGTCGGTGCCGTCCATGATGACGCGGCCGGTGGTGGGGGCTTGGAGTCCGGCGATGACGTTCATGAGGGTGGTCTTGCCGCAGCCGGAGGGGCCGACGAGGGTGATGAATTCGCCGTCTTTGACGTCGAGGTGGGTTTCCGCCAGGGCCACGGTGTGGCCGTAGGTGACACCGGCGCCGTCGATGGTGAGTTTGGTGTCGGTCATGACGGGGGGTTCTCCAGGCGGGGCGGGTGCGCTCATGAGGGTGCTCCGTGTGGTCGATCGGGTGGTGTCGTGGCGTGCCCGATCGCGTTTGCTGGTTTGTCGGGTGGGTCGTCGCCGCGGGACGGGTGGTCGCGCGGTGCGCGGGGGGCTGGGCGTCCGGGGGGGGGTGGTGTCACGCGTGGGTGTTGGCGTGTGTGGACGTTCAGCGTGGTCTCGACGGCGTTCCCTCATCGATGGGAGGCATCTTGGGCGTCAGCCGGAGATGCTGTCAAGTTGGCTTGGTGGCGGGGTTCACCGGTGGTGGGTGGCGGGAGTGAGATAGGCCACAGGTGGGGTGGTTGCGGGGCTGCTCCGGAGTGTTGTGGAGGTTTCGGTACGGTTTCGACCTCTTGCGGTGTGAATTAATACGTGTTCGGATTAATTCCCGCGGGGCTCGATAGGCCGTTCCCTCCTCATCGTTGATGGTCCCGCGCGCCTGTTGGAGACGCCTGTGCTGTTCGTTGCCGCCGTACGTGCCGTGCCCTCCGGTTGAGGTGGCCGGCATGGATGCTGGGCCGCCGGTTCCGCCGGAGTTGCTGGCCGCGCCGGGTTATCAGGTGCGGCGTCTGTATCAGGCGTATCTCGCGATCTGGGGGCGCAGGGTCGATGCGACGCTGACGGGTCCGCAGTTCGCGTTGCTGACGGCGGTGCAGGCTCGTCCGGGCAGTGATCAGCGTTCGCTGGCTTCGGCGGTGGCGCTGGACAGTTCGACGATGACCGATGTCGCGCGGCGCCTGGAGGATCAGGGTTTGGTCGCGCGGGTGGCGTCGGCTGCTGATGCGCGTCGCAAGCTGCTGTATCTGACGGAGCGGGGCGCGGAGGTGCTGGCGGCTGCCGAGCGCCGGGTGCGTGCGCTGGATGATCTGCTGCTGGAGCCGTATCCGCCGGAGCGGCGGGCGGAGCTGGTGGGGTTGCTGTCGGCGTTGGCCGCGCATTGGGAGGAGCTGGCGGCGGGCTCGTGAGGCGGCTCTGGCGCGGGTCAGGGGCGGGTCAGGCGCTGTGGCGGTCGGCGTTGGCGTGGATGGCGTGGCTGAGGTAGGTGGCCAGGCCGGGGGTGACGGCGTCGAGGGCGGCGGTGAAGCGGGGGTCGTCGACGTACGTGCGGGCCAGGCGGCGGTGCATGTCGTGGTCGCAGGTGTAGAACCAGCGGGTGATGTGGCCGCGGTGGCGTTCGGCGAGGTTCATGGCGTGGTCGCCGTCCGGGGGGAGTGCTGCTCGGCAGGCGGCGGCGAGGTCGTCGTTGAGGGTGGCGGCTTCGGTGGCGATCTGTTTCCAGTCGGCCACGGTGTAGGTGGCGACGCGGCGGCGGCTTTCTGCGTAGGCGGAGGTGTGTCCCCAGCGGCGTTCGACTTCGGGTTCGTGGTCTTCGGGGTGGAAGTCGCCGAAGAGTTCGAAGCGTTCGGCGGGGGTGAGGGTGATGCCGTCGGTGCGGGCTTGGATGGCGCGTTCGACGGCGGCGATGACGTGGTGGAGGTGTTGGGCTTGGCGGGTGAGGAGTTCGTGCTGGCGGCGTAGGTGGGTGAGTTCGTCGGCGGCGCCTTGGTCGAGGATGGCGGCGATCTCGTCGAGGGGGAAGCCGAGTTCGCGGTAGAGCAGGATGTGCTGCAGGCGGATGAGGTCGTGGTCGGTGTAGCGGCGGTAGCCGGCGGGGGTGCGGCGGCTGGGGGTGAGCAGGCCGATCTCGTCGTAGTGGTGCAGGGTGCGGACGGTGGTGCCGGCGAGCCGGGCGACTTGTCCGACGGAGAGGCTCATGGGGTCAGCTTGTCGTGTGACGTGGGGTGAGGGTCAAGTGGGCCGTCCACCTGGTTGAAATAGGTACCTGTACGGGGATTTATGGCCTCTTACGGGGGGTGGGGGTGGGGCACTCTGTCACCGTGAAGCGGTATGTGCCGAGCGGCAGCGAGGAGGACCCGCATGTCACGTGATGCTGTCTGCCCGGCCGGTGACGGTGGGGAGGTGGAGCGGCTGCGCGGGTGGAGAGCTCCCGACGGTGCCCGCGTGGCCGATGAGGTGACCGCGATCCTGGCCGGTAATGGTCTGGTCGGCAGCAGTATGGTCAGGGCGACCTGGACGCTGCCGTCGTGGCCGGTGTCGGTGACGTGGGCGCGCCATCTGGTGCGCGGTCAGTTGCTGCTGTGGAACATGGGTCATGCGTGTGACGTGGCCGAGTTGCTGGCCAGTGAGCTGGTGACGAACGCGGTGCGGCACGCGGCCGGGCTGGTGCTGCTGACGCTGTGGGTGGTCGACGGGGTGTTGCGCTGCGAGGTGGGTGACGGTTCGCAGCAGTTGCCGGTGCTGCACGCGGCGTCCGACGACGACGAGGGCTGGCGGGGTCTGGCGTTGGTGGAGGAGTTGTCGCAGGCGTGGGGCAGCGCGCGTACGCGGTGGGGCAAGGTCGTGTGGTTCGAGCTGGAGCTGCCGTGCGCGACCGGTCCTGGCCGGGAGGTGATCACGCTCGGGTAATGCTTCGTCCGCTGCCGTCTCATGACTGGGTCAAATCGGGCGCGGCTGTTTGACGTGCGACCCTCACGGTCCTGACCTGCACGTACTGTGGGGGTCACGACGGGGAACCGGCGTCCGTTGGGTGAGCCGCCGGCCGCGTCGGCCCGAGGATGATGGCAGCTTCGAAGCAGACCTCGCGGGGCCGCAACGACGGCAAACTCCCGGCTGAGGTGACGAGTTTTGTCGGGCGTCGGCACGAGGTGGCCGAGGTCCGGCAGTTGCTGTCCGCCTCCAGGATGGTGACGTTGACCGGCACGGGCGGGGTGGGCAAGACCCGGCTGGCGCTGCGGGTGGGGCAGGAGGTGCGGCGCGCCTTCCGCGACGGGGTGTGGCTGGTGGAGCTGGCGGCGCTGACGTGTCCTTCGTCGCTGGTGCCCGCGGTGGCCGAGGCGCTGGAGATCCGTGACGACTGCACGGCCTCGCGTCCGGCGGCGCTGGCGGAGCGGTTGCGCGGCAAGCAGGCGCTGATCATTCTGGACAACTGCGAGCACGTGCTGGACAGTTGCGCGGTGCTGGTGGAGACGGTGCTGCGTTCGGCGCCCGAGGTGCGGGTGCTGGCGACGAGCCGGCAGCCGCTCGCCATTCCCGGTGAGCAGACGGTGGCGGTGCCGCCGTTGTCGTTGCCGTGTCAGCAGGACGGGATCCGGTCGGTGAAGGAGCTGACGCAGGCCGAGGCGGTGCGGCTGTTCACCGAGCGGGCGCGGGCGGTGATTCCGTCGTTCGCGGTGACGGACGGCAACGGGGAGGTGGTGTGCGGGATCGTGCGCCGCCTCGACGGGTTGCCGCTGGCGATCGAGCTGGCGGCGGTGCGGTTGCGGGCTTTGTCGCCGCGGCAGCTGCTCGACCGCCTCGATGATCGTTTTCGTTTGTTGAACGGCGGGTCGAAGGCTGTGCTGCCCCGGCATCGTACGTTGCAGGCGTTGATCGACTGGAGTTACGCGCTGTGTTCGGACAAGGAGCGGTTGTTGTGGCAGCGGGCGTCGGTGTTCGCCGGTTGTCTGGATCTGGAGGCCGCCGAGGCGGTGTGCTGCGGCGACGGGATCGCCCGCGAGGAGGTCATCGACCTGGTGATCGGCCTGGTGGACAAGTCCGTGCTGATGCGCGAGGACCTGTGCGAGGGCGTGGTCCGTTATCGGATGCTGGACACGGTGCGCGCGTTCGGCTGGGAGCGCGTGGAGTCGGATCGCGGCCGGGAGGCGTTGCGGGCGCGGCACGGCGGCTACTACCGGCGGCTGGCTGCGCGGGCGCGCGCGAACATGTTCGGGCCGGAGCAGCTGGTGTGGTTCCGGCGGTTGCAGGGCGAGCACACGAATTTGCGTGCGGCGCTGGAGTGGTCGTTCACGACTGCGGGCCAGGGCCGCGACGGTGTGCTGCTGGCGACGGACCTGCTGTATCACTGGATCACCAGTTATTACCTGGCCGAGGGCCGTTACTGGCTGGGTCGCGCGCTGGAGAGCCAGGCGGGGCAGCCGGCCGACCGTGGCCGGGCGTTGTGGGCGGCGACGTGGCTGGCGTTGCTGCAGGGTGACGTGCAGGCGGCGTACGCGCTGCTGGAGGAGGGGCATCGGCTGGCGGAGCGGCTGGAGGACGAGCCGCTGCTGGCGTACATGCGGATGTACAGCGGCATGGTCGCGATGTGGGACGGCCGTTCGGGGGAGGCGATCGCGCGTTATCGGCAGGCGTTGCCCCGGTTCCGGTCGATGGGTGATCCGGTGCCGCTGGCGTTGGGGTTGCTGCGGCTGGCGCTGGCGCATTCCAACCAGGGTGAGGCCGAGCAGGCGGTGGCGGCGGCCGAGGAGGGGTTGGCGCTGTGCGAGGCGGGCCAGGATCGCTGGCATCGGTCGTACACGATGATGGTGCTGGGCATCGAGCTGTGGCGGCAGGGCGATCTGGAGCGGGCCACGGAGCTGGAGCGGCGCAGTCTCGACGTCAACCGGTCGCTGGGCGATGTGCTGGGTGAGGCGATCACGATCGAGGTGCTGGCGTGGATCGCGGGTTCGCGCCGGCAGTACCAGCGGGCGGCGCGGCTGCTCGGCGTGGTGACGGGTGTGTGGGGGATGGTCGGTGCGCCGTTGAGCGGGTACGGGCATCTGGCCGAGTACCACGACGCGTGTGTGCGGCGGGCGCGTGAGGCGCTGGGTTGCGCGGCGTACGAGGCGGCGTTGCGGCGCGGTGCGGGGATGGAGCGCGGTGAGGCGGTGGCGTACGCGTTGCGGGAGGGCCGGGCGGCGCCGCGCGGCGGGGCGGCGGATTCGGGTGCGGGGCCGTTGACGCGGCGTGAGGCGCAGATCGCGCGGCTGGTGGCGCAGGGGATGACGAACAAGGAGATCGCGGCGTCGCTGGTGATCGCGCAGCGGACCGCGGAGGGGCACATCGAGCACATTCTGACGAAGCTGGGGTTCACCTCGCGGGCGCAGATCGCGGTCTGGGTGGGTGAGCAGGGCCGTGCGGGGGCTGGACCCGATTCCGGGGATTCCGGGGATTCCGGGGATGCGGTGGAGGAGAGGCGGGCCGGCGGGGCTGTCTCCTGAGGTCGGGTCGTCGCTGGCCAGGTCGTCGCGGGGGGAGAGGCGGCCGGGACCGGTCTTGGGCGATGGGTGAGCACCGGTGCCGGCCGCCGTTGACGGTTCCCTCTCAGGGGGCGGGGGTGGCGGTTCCAGTCACGCCACCTTCTCGCCTTCCTGGCGGCACGCGCGTGCGGCGGGCGGCGGGTCGTGCTCGCCGTCGTGCGCGTGCGGCGCCGCGGGCCTCGCGGCGTGGGAATCCGTCGCTCATGGTGGGTGCCCCCGTGGTCGGGGGTACGGCTCCAGGATGCTCCGCCGCGGCTCGTCGCTGGACGGGGAGAAATCCCCGTGTCGGTACCTGTCGGCGCGGCGCTTGCCGTTCTGCCCGGCGGTATTTCTATTCGCGCAGGTGTAGGGTGGCGGGCATGGTTCGTCCTCCGTTGACTCCTGAAGAGCGCCTGCGCGGCGAGCGGCTCGGTTCGGTGCTGCGCGAGGCGCGCGGTGAGCGGAGCATCGTCGAGGTCGCCGCGGCGGCGGGTATGTCGGCCGAGACGCTCAGGAAGATCGAGACGGGCCGGATCGCGACGCCCGCGTTCTTCACGATCGTGGCGCTGGCTGACGTGCTCGAGGTGTCCCTCGAGCGGCTCGTGCACCTCACGACGCCGGCCCGCACTCCCTGACCGGCGCCCCATGATCGTCGTCGGCGGTGTCCACGATCGCGGGACGCAGCACTGCGAGACCACGGCGCTGGGCGTGCTGCTGCGGCATGAGGGTCTCGACCTGTCCGAGCCGCTGCTGTTCGGGCTGGGCGCGGGCCTGTCGTTCATCTACTGGGACGGCAAGAACCTCGACTTCCCGTTCCTGGGCGGCCGGGTCAAGCCGTTCGAACTGACCAGGAACCTCACCGCCAGGCTCGGCCTTGACCTGCAGGTGCAGGAGACCACGTCGCCGCGCAAGGCGTGGGAGAGCGTGCGCGCCCACATCGACGCGGGACGTCCGGTGGGGTTGCAGCTCGACTGCTACCACCTGGAGTACTTCCGCTCGGCGGTGCATTTCGGCGGGCACGTCGTGGCCCTGTACGGCTACGACGAGCAGGAGGCGTACCTGGTGGACACCGGCCCGCAGGGAGGGGCGGTGCGCACGAGCCTGGCGAGCCTGGCGGCGGCGAGGTCGCAGCGCGGCCCGATGACGGCAAGGAACCGGTCGTTCACGATCGCCGTGCCGGACCGGCCGCGTCCCTGGCGCGACCAGCTCGTTCCGGCTATCCACGCCTGCGCGGAGGCGTTCCTGGCCGCGCCCATCGCGAATGCGGGGTATCGCGGGATCGCCAAGGCCGCCGCCCGGGTGCCCGCGTGGTGGGAGCGCGCCGGTGACCCGGAGCGTGACCTGCGGCAGGCGGCGCTGCTCATGGAGCACGGCGGCACCGGCGGCGGGCTGTTCCGCGCCCTGTACCGGGATTTCCTCGGCGAGTGCGCGGAACTGATCGACGACGGCGACCTGCGTACCGGGCATCGCCTGTACGGGGAGGCGGCCGGGTTGTGGACGGACGTGGCGAGGCTGATCGCCAAGGCGGGTGAGAGCGGGGATCCGGCGTACCTGTCCGAGGCGGGAGCGGTCCTGCGGGAGGTGTCGCGCATCGAGCACGAGGCGATGCAGGTGCTGCGCCGGCTGGAGCTGGCGCGCTGACATTCCGCGCTGACATTCCGCGCTGACACGACGGCGGCCCGGCGCGATCGAATCGCGCCGGGCCGCCGTCACGCCGCGCGTCGTCAGCGGCTCTCGGCTGCCAGGCGCAGGCCCAGGGTGACGAGGACCGTGCCGCTGACCGCGTCGAGCCGCCGCCGGATCGCCGGGCGGCGGAACCACGCGCCGGCCCGGCCGACCGCGGCCGCCAGCGCGAGGTACAGGACGGTCTCGATGGCCACCTGGAGCACCGCGAGCAGCGCGGTGGTGGCGAACAGCGGCCGGTCGGCCGGCACGAACTGCGGATAGAACGCGATCATGAAGGCGGCGGCCTTCGGGTTCGCGAGCATCACCACCGCTCCCTCGCCGAACGCCCGCCACCACGACAGCGTCGAGCCGGACTCCGTCGCCACCTCTTGGGCGGCTTCGCCCGTGGTGCGGCTGCGCCAGGCCGAGCGCCAGGCCTTGATTCCGAGGTACAGCAGGAAGCCCTCGCCTACCACGCGCAGCACCAGGTAGGCGACCTCCGAGGCGGCCACCAGGGCGGCGAGCCCGGCGGCGGCGAGCAACGCCCACACGTACAGGCCCGCCTCCAGGCCCAGCACCGTGGGCACCGCGCCGCGGAAGCCGTGCAGGGCCGCGCGGCGCAGGATCAGCGCCATCGCCGGGCCCGGTGATGCGGAGATCAGCACCACGGCGAGGGCGAAGGCGGGCAGGGAGGAGACGAGGTCCATGAGGCTCATCATGGTGATGCGGGTTGCATCGGATCAACGCGTTTTCGCCGGTGCGGGCGAGGGCAACCCCGCACCCGTCCTCGGCGCGTCCGCTCGGCGGGCTGTGGCGTGGTCTCGCGCGCCGGGGCGTCGTGGCGGGCTGGCTAGGCTGCCCGCATGACTGATGCGGTGGGACAGGCCGGGCCTTCCGGGGTGTGGGCCACAGCGGTGGGGGTGGCCCGGGTGCGGGCGATGGAGACGGCAGGCGAGCGGCCGCTGTTCCGCGACCCGCTGGCGCAGGCGTTCGCCACGGCCGGCGGGCGAGACCCCGGGGCGGCGCCGCCTGCGCGCGCGGACGAGGCGTCGCGGCGCCGCTGGCTCGGGGTGGCGTTCTCGATCGTCATCCGGACGAAGTTCCTGGACGACCTGCTGGAGCGGGCGGTCGCGTCCGGGGTCCGGCAGGTGGTGCTGCTCGGGGCCGGGATGGACAGCAGGGCTTTCCGGATGGACTGGCCGGCGGGGACGCGGTTGTTCGAGGTCGACACGGCTGAACCGCTGGAGTTCAAGGCGTCAGTGCTGCGCCAGGAGCGAGCCGTTCCGCGTTGCGAGCGGATCGTCGTCCCGGTCGACCTGCGCGACGACTGGCCGGGCGCGCTGGCCGCGGCCGGGCACGATGCGGCGCGGCCGACGGTGTGGATCGCCGAGGGCCTGCTGATCTATCTGCCCGAGGACGCGGTGCGGTCGCTGCTCGACCGGGTCGGAGCCCTGTCCGTCCCGGGCAGCAGGATGGGCCTGACGCTGGGCTCGCGCGGTGTGGTCGAACGTTTCCGCGACGACGCGGCCGCGGGTTCGGCCGCGTCGATGTGGGTGTGGGAGATGCCGGAGGACCCGGTCGCCTGGCTGGCCGGCCTGGGCTGGGAGGCGGAGACCTTCACCCTGCGTGAACGCGCCGAAGTCTACGGTCGCCCGCTGTCCACCCCGCCCCAGCGGGACGAGGGCCCCGGCGGCCTGGTCTCGGCGGTACGCCCGGCACACTGACGGGCCGGCCCGCCGACTGACCGATCATGACCCGTTCAGGCGGTTGAACCACGTTCTGGTACGGCGGAGCAGGTCGATGCGGTGGGCTCGCTCGACGATGTTGTGGCCTTCGCGCGGGTAGACGACGAACTCGTGTTCGACGTCGTATCTGCGCAGGGCCCGGTGGAGGAACTCCGCCTGGCTGAGCGGGACGTTGGTGTCCTGTGCGCCGTGCACGATGAGGACCGGGGTGCGGATCCTGGATGCGTAGGAGATGGGGCTTCGCTCGTCGTGCGGGTGCGGTCCCGTGCCCTCCCAGCCGGTGCTGCCGCCGAGCGCCTCCTCGAACGCGCCGAGTTCGCCGGTCGCGGCGAGCATGCCCCAGTCGGTGACCCCCGCGCCCACCAGCGCCGCCTTGAAGCGGTCGGTCTGGCCGACGGCCCAGGCGGCCAGGTATCCGCCGTGACTGTAGCCGCCGATGCCCAGCCTGTCGGGGTCGGCCACTCCCTGCTCGATCAGCAGGTCGATGCCGGTGAGCACGTCATGCCACTCCTGGCCGCCGACGGTGCCGTTGGTGGCGAAGGCGTGCCCGTGACCCTCGCCACCCCGCGGGTTGGGCAGGAAGACGGCGTGACCCGCGGCGGCCAGCCACTGCGCGGGCTCGTAGTAGTGCAGGAGCAACTGGTCGGCCCAGCGTCCGTAAGGTCCGCCGTGCGTGAACGTGACCAGGGAGAACGGGCCGTCATCGCGGGACTTGCCGGGCGGCAGGACGAGCAGGCCGTCCAGCTCCAGCCCGTCTTCCGCGCGATAGGACAGGCGTTCCTGGGCGCCCCACCCGATGGCGCGCAGCTCGGGTGCGGTGTCGGTGCGCCGTAGCAGGGGCCCATGGACGGGGCCCGCGAACACCGAGCGCACCTCGTGCGCCTCGCTTCTGGCCACCGCGACCGTCGCGCCGTCCGCGGCGGCCGTCAGCCACCACGCAGCCCCCCGCAGCGGCAGGACCTCGACGAGCGTGCGCGTGGCCGGGTCGAGGCGATGGATCGCCGAGTCCAGCCCGTCGGCGACGAGGACCAATCCACCGGACGCCAAGGTGAGCGGGCAGACCGACGCCCCTTCGGTGAGATTGCGGTGCACCCCTTCTGCCGGCGCGACGTCCGGCGCGACGTCCATCACGGCGTTCCCGCCGGCGATGCCGGGCGGCGTCGTCGCGATGTACGCCACGTGCCAGCCGTCGGCGGCCTCCCACCAGGTGAGCGAGCCGGCCGACACGGCGGCCGCGCCCAGGTCGCGTACGTCGTGGGTAGCCGGGTCGAGCAGGTGCAGGTGTGGTGTGAGCTCGCCGGGGTCGGGATCGGGCGACTCCTGCGTGAGTACGGCGAGCATCCCGCCGCCGGGCCGCTCGGCCACCTCGACCACATGCCGCCCCTGGAAGACCTGCGGGGTTTCGATGGTGCCGCCGCGCAGGTCGAGCAGTCGCAGGCGGCTGTGGTCGGCGGCCTCGCTCCACACCCACGGATCACTGTCGCCGGGGTCCGGTGAGAGGACGACCACGGTGTGGGAGTCGGCGAGCGGCAGGTAGCTGTCCACCGGTTGGCCGCCGACCGAGGTCTTCCACGATTCGCGGTCGCCGCCTTCGGGCCGCTCCCGGTGCAGCTGCGCTTCGGTGCGGAAGTAGACGTACTGCGAGTCGGGTGACCACCGGGGGCCGGACCCTTCGCCCAGCTTCCTGGCTGGCGCGTGCCCGTCCACGGCGGTCACCCAGACGGTGCTGCCGGGCACCACGCCGTACGCCACCCACCGTCCGTCCGGCGAAACCACCGGAAAAACCGGCATATGTGCGTCAGCTACCATCTCTTCGGTCAGCATCGCCCGATGATCGCACAGAACCCCGAAGCGGGCGCGCACTGCCGAGGCCGGCCGGCTTCAGGGTCTGCGAGAGGGCCGGAGCGGTTCGGCGGCCGGTGTACCGGAGCCCTGCTCGGGGGCGTACATGCCGGCGAGCAGGCGCAGGCGTTCCTCGGAAGCGCTGCCCGGCTCGGCGTGGTACGTGATCAGCGTCTGCCCGCCCGTGCCCGGGACCAGCAGCTTTTCGTAGCGCAGCTCCAGGTGGCCGACCTGGGGGTGCAGCAGCAGACTGGTGCCGCTGGTCTGGTGCTTGACGTCCTGCCGGGCCCAGAGCCGGCGGAACCGCTCGCTGCGCAGGGAGAGCTCGCCGACGATCTCGAGCAGGCGCGGGTCGTCGATGTCCGCGCCGGCGACGGAGCGCAGGTAAGGGACGATCCGGGCGGTCATGTCCTCCCAGTCCTGATGGAGTTCCCGCATCTCCGGTTCCAGGAAAGCGGCGAGAATGCCGTTGCGGCCGGGGGCGTTGAACGGGGAAAGGGCGACGGCGAGGCTGTTGGCGGCGAGGACGTCCATGTACCTGCCGTGGAGATACGCCGGGGTGAGCGGCCAGGTGCCGATGAGGGCGCGGATGCCCTCGCCCGCCTTCTCCGGTTGGCGGGAGCGCCTGCGCCGGGTGCCGGCCGGTGCGGCGATCCGCAGCAGGTAGGCCGTGGCCTCCTCGTCCAGCTGCAGCGCGCGGGCGATGGCGAGCAGGACCTGCTCGGAGGGGTTGTGGTCGCGGCCCTGCTCCAAGCGGTTGTAGTAGTCGGAGCTGATGCCCGCGAGGAAGGCGACCTCCTCGCGGCGCAGCCCGGGGACGCGCCGGTTGCCCTGGTCGGCCACCCCTGCTTGGCCGGGCTGGACCAGGGCCCTGCGGGCGCGCAGATATCGGCCCAGGGTGTTGGCGTCTGCGGTGGCGGTCATGCCGTCCAGGGTAGGAGGCCTGCGCAGGAGCTCTGGCAGGCCCTGCCGGTCCCTGTCTCAGCCCTGCCTGGTTCGCCTGGCGGCGTTCGGCGCAGGATGACGGCACAGTTGGCAACCAGACAGGGATTCGTCGCATGTCACAGCTCTTCACCACTCCGTTCGACCGCACCAGCACCGCCTCCGAGGTGATCGAGGGTGTCGACCTGTCCGGCAGGCGGGCGGTCGTCACAGGAGCCAACTCCGGCATCGGCCTCGAGACGGCGCGCGCTCTGGCGGCCGGCGGCGCCGAGGTCACGCTCGCCGTGCGTCGTCCCGACGCCGGCGAGCGGGCCGCGGCAGAACTGCGCGCGCTCACCGGGAACGACGCGGTCCACGTCGCCCGCCTGGACGTGTCCGACCTGGAGTCGGTACGCGCGTTCACCTCCGCCTGGCAGGGCCCGCTGCACATACTGATCAACAACGCCGGAATCATGATGCCGCCGCACCTCCAGCGCGGCATCGGCGGCCATGAGCAGCAGTTCGCCACCAACTACCTGGGGCACTTCGCCCTGAGCCTGGGGCTGCGCCGCGCTCTCGCCGCGGCGGACGGTGCGCGCCTGGTATCGGTGTCCTCCGGCGGCCACCTGTTCTCCCCTGTGGTCTTCGACGACATCGACTTCCGTTTCCGTCCGTACGACGCGCTCGCCGCCTACGGCCAGTCCAAGACCGCGACGGTCCTTCTGGCTGTCGAGGCGCAGCGCCGCTGGGCCGGCGACGGCATCATGGCCAACGCCCTGCACCCCGGTGCGATCGCCACGAACCTGCAGCGGCACACCGGCGGCCTGAGGACGCCTGAGCCCCACCGCAAGACGGTCGGGCAGGGTGCCGCGACCAGCGTGTTCCTCGCCGCGTCTCCCCTGGTCGAAGGGGTCGGCGGGCGCTATTTCTCGGACGTCAACGAGGCGCCGGTGCTCGATGCCCGCCCGGCGCGGCTCGGTGTCGACGGCGTGGCCCGCTACGCGCTCGACCCGGTGAACGCCGAACGCCTCTGGGAACTGGCGAGCGACATCGTCCGCTGAGTAAGGTCAGGCGACGTCGATCACGATCTTGCCTTGTGCGGTGCCGCTCTCCACGGCGGCGTGGGCGTCGGCGACGTCGGCGAGCGTGAAGTGTCTGGGGTCGAGCAGCGGCTTGAGTGCGCCCGCGTCGGCGAGCGCGGACGCCTCACGCATGATCTGCCCGTGATGCTCCCGCCCCCGGCCGGTCAACAGCGGCAGCAGGGTGAAGACACCGGAGTAGGTGGCCCCGCGAAAGGACAGCGGCGCGATGCTGTGGGTCCCCCAGCCCAGGGCGCTGACCACGTGACCCGTGTAGGTGCGCACCGCCGCGAAGGACGCGTCGAGCACGGCACCGCCGACGGTGTCGAAGATGACGTCGAAGCCCTCGCCGCCGGTGTGCTGGGCGACGTACTCCTGCACCGGGGTGGTGGTGTGGTCGATAGGGGTGGCGTGCAGGCGCTCGACGACCTCCAGCCGCGAGGGCGAGGCGGTGGCGAACACTTCGGCGCCGCGGGCCCGGGCGATCTGCACGGCCACGTGGCCGATGCCGCCGGCCCCGCCGTGGATGAGGACCTTCTGCCCCGGGCGGACCTGAGCCCGGTCGATCAGCCCCTCCCAGGCCGTGATGACGACCAGGGGCAGGGCCGCGGCCTCACGCATGCTCAGCGAGGCCGGCTTACGGGCGAGCAACCGGGCGTCGACGGCGGCGTACTCGGCGAGCGAGCCCTGCACGTCGCCGACGCCACCGGTCATGCCGTAAACCTCGTCGCCGGGTGTGAAGCCGCTGACGCCCGCGCCGACCTGTTCGACCACGCCGGCCAGATCCAGGCCGAGGACGGCCGGCAGGGTGCGCCGGGCGTGGGCGGCCTTGCCTGCCCGGATCTTGGTGTCCAGCGGGTTGACGCCGCTGGCCTTGATGGTGACGAGCACCTGGCCCGGGCCGGCGTCGGGCTTGTCGATCTCGGTGAGGATCAGCGGAGTGCCGAACTCTCGGAGAAGTGCTGCGCGCATGACTGCGCCTCCTTGTCGGGTTGGGTTGCGTCGCAGGCGGCGCGGCGGTCAGGTGTGACTGGTGACGAGCAGGCGGGCGGCGGATTTCGCTTCATCCACGACGGTACGGTCCTGGAGCAGGCGTCCTGAGGCCAGGGCGCCGTCGATCAGGAGCCCGATATGGCGGGCGAGTGTCTGCGGGGCGGCGGCGCCGGCCTTCTCGCTCAGCTCGGTCAGCCATGCCTGACGGCGCTGCGTGTGCTGCACGGTGATGGCCCGGGCCTGCGAGTCGAGGTCCGCCTCGACCGCCGCGCTGACGAACGGACATCCGAAGAAGCCGTGCCGGTCGAAGGCGGCCGTCAGTGCGTCGAACACCCCGACGAGTTGCTCGCGGGGATCGGCCCCGGCGCGTGCGGCGGCGTCCTGCAGTTGCGCCGTCCATGAGTCGTCGGTTGTGCGTAGGTACGCCGCGACGAGCTCGTCCTTGGTGCGGAAGTGCACGTACAGCGTCGATTTCGCGACGCCCGACGCCGCGATGACCTGGTCGATGTGCACGCCGCGAAGCCCGTTCGCGTAGAACAGGTCGGCCGCCGCGGTGAGGATTTTCTCCTCGGATCTCGTCTTCCTGACCTGCGCCACCACCACAAACCCCTTAATCGGACTCTTTCGTACGATTAAGTGATGCTAGCGCGGGCTCCTGGTTCGGAAGCGGCCGCCCCTGGCCTGCGGGGCGGTGGGCGGCCAGGGGTCCCCCTTCCCCCGGCCGCCGTTCCCCCCCCGGGAAGGGGCTACCAGGCGGTGGCGCCGCCGTCGGCCGCGTAGTTGGCGCCCGTGATGTACGCCGCCCGGTCAGAGGCGAGGAAGGCCGCCAGTTCGACGATCTCCTCCGGCCGGCCGAAGCGCTTCAGGAGCGTCTTGCGGGTGATCGCGTCCCTGGCCGCCTGGTTGCCGGCGAGGTCGCGGTCGCTGGCCGGGGTGAGGATCGGCCCGGGGCTGATCGACACCGCGCGGATGCCGTGGCGCGCGCCTTCGAGCGCCAGTTGCCGGGTCATGCCGATGACGCCGGCGTTGGCCGCGCTGTGCGCGATCATCGGCGGCATCTCGCCGGCGATCGTGCCGGCCATGGAGGCGACGTTGATGATGACGCCGCCGCCGCGCCGGACCAGGTGCGGCCAGGCGAACTTCGTCACGAAGAACGTGATGTCGAGTTCGCCGGTGATGGTCGCCCGCCAGTCCTCGACCGACAGGTCGGGCATCGGGCCGAAGCGGGGCAGGGCCGCGTTGTTGTAGACGACGTCGAGCCCGCCGTAGGCGGCCGCGGCGTCCTCGACGAGTTGCCGCGCCTGGTCGGGGTCGGTGAGGTCGACGGGTGCGATGCCGGTCATGTCGCCGCCGGCGCTGCGGACGAGTTCGACCGTCGCGTTGTTGGCGTCGACGTTGATGTCGCATCCGACGACTTTCGCGCCTTCCCGCGCGAAGATCAGCGACGCGACCCGGCCCTGTCCGCCGGCGGTGCCGGTGATCAGCGCCACCTTGCCGTCAAGCGTTCCCATGAGTGCTCTCCTGGTCGGTGAGGTCAGCGGGTGCGCATCGGGGCGAGCGCCCGGCTCCAGGCCACGACCTGGTCGAGCATCGCGGTGAGCGATTCGCGCTGGAACTCGCCGGGGGTGAAGACGCTGAAGTCCTTGAAGTCGGTGAACAGTGACAGCGCCACCTGGGCGCGCACGTCGGCCATCTGGAGTTCGCCGGCGATCAGGCGCAGGTGTTCGACGGCGCGGGTGCCGCCGACCGAGCCGTAGCTGACGAACCCGACGGCCTTGTTGTTCCACTCGGCGTAGAGGAAGTCGATGGCGTTCTTCAGCGCGCCGGACGTCGAGTGGTTGTACTCGGGGGTGACCATGACGAACCCGTCGAAGGAGGCGATCGTGTCGGCCCATGCGCGGGTGTGCGGCCGGCTGTACTGGCCGAGGGACGGCGGCATCGCCTCGTCGAGGTGGGGGAGCTTGTAGTCGAGCAGGTCGACGAGTTCGAAGTGGGCGTCGGTGCGCTGGGCGGCGACCTGGTGCACCCAGTGGGCGACGGCTTCGCCGTTGCGGCCGGGGCGGGTGCTGCCGATGATGATTCCGATCTTGGTCATGACGATATGTCCATTCCTGTCCGGAAATAGTTGCTTCGCGAAGAAAGAGTATGAGTACTTCGTTCGCGAAGCAACTAGACTGGGAGCATGACCACATCGCAGCCACCGGTGAAGCCGCTCACCCCCGAGGAGGAGGCGCTGGTCCGCGCACTGCCGCGGCTGATCTACGCGCTGCCCCGCGCGATCGACGCCGACATGGTGCGCGAACAGCAACTGCCGCTCATCGAGTGGACCGCCCTGGAACGGCTGCGCGAGGCACCGCAGCGGCGGATGAGAATGGGCGAGCTCGCACTCGCCTGCGAGCTGTCGCTAAGCGGGATGAGCCGCATCGTCACCGTCCTGGAACGGCAGGGCCTGGTCGAACGGGTCAGATGCGACGACGACGCCCGCGGGCTGAACGCCGTCCTCACCGACGCCGGCCTCGCCCGCCTGGAACAGGCGTGGCCGAGCAACCTCGCCAGCGTGCGCCGGCACTTCCTCGACCACCTCGACGGCATCGACGTCGGCCGCCTCGCCCAAGCCATCCAGAACGTCGCGGGCACCCCCTGACCACGGCGCGCACCCGCCCCGGGGCGCGCCTCACCCACTCGCCCGGCGGCCACCGACGCTCGGCCGGCGGCCGCTGAGGCCCGAGGCCACCGAGGCCGCCGGGGCCGCCGGTGCCTCCCCGGGGTCAGCCTGTGGAACGTCCGGGGCCGCCCCAGGGCCGCCCCAGGCAGCCTGTGGAACGTCCGGGTCAGCGGGCGGGACGGTCGCGCAGCAGCGGATGGGCGCGCATCGCCACCTCCAGCTCGCCCGGCAACTCGTCACGGTAACGGCCCAGCGTCGACAGGTCGCTGTGCCCCAGCACCCGCCGCACCGCGTCCATGTCGACGGCGTCGGCCAGCAGATGCGTGGCCGTCGTGTGCCGCAACCCGTGCGGGGTCACCGTACGCCGCTGATCGGCCGGCACCCGCGCCTGCACCCGGTCGATGACCGCCTGCACGTCGCCGCGCGCCAGCCGCCGCCCCCGCCACGACAGCAGCAGCGCCTTGTCGGCCACCTGCGGCCGCCCGCGCACCAGATATTCCTGCAGCACCTCGGCGACGTCGCCCGGCAGCGGCACGTCACGCGTGCGGCCGCCCTTGCCGAAGATCCGCCAGTAGCGGACCCCGTCGTTGGTGAAGAAGTCTTCGACGTTGGCGCGTACCAGCTCCGACACCCGCGGCCCCACCGTCGCCAGCAACAGCACGATCACCGCGTCACGCAACTCCATGCGCTGGTCGCGGCGCTTGCCCCGCTCCTGCGGCTGCTCGGGCAGCTCCCGCGCCGCCCCGATCAGCCCCTGCGCCTGCTCACGCGTCAGCGCCCGCCGCTCGGCACGCAGCCCGCCCCGCTCGCGCGCCGTCACCGTCGCGCGCGTCATCGGATTGAGCTGCACCCACCCGGCCAGCGTCGCGTGCTTGAACAGCGCGGAAATCGAACGGCGAAAACGCGCCTGCGACGACGGCGACTGCCCCGCACCACCCGGCTGAGCCGGATCAGCCGGGCCGGCCGCCGCACGCCGGCCGTCGGGCCTGCGCGCGAACGCCAGCAGGATCGCATCGACGTCGGCGCCCGACAGGTCGTCGAGCACCACCTCCGCGCCGGCCAGCTCGACCAGCGTGGCCACGTCACGCGCGTAGACCTCGGCCGTCGCCGGGGACAGCGCCCCCGTCAGCGTCTTGGCCCGCACCAGCTCGACGTAGCGCCCGGCCGCCTCCTCCACCGTCACCCGGTCGAGCTCCGCAGGCCGCACCGCCAACCCCCTTCAACCCTCGCACCCGAAAGGCAACCGAAAGATCCAAGGACGACGGTAGCGGCCCGCACCGACAGAAAATCAGATGTCGCGGAACGTCTCGATGCGCGCCCCGAGGGCGTTGAGCCGTTCGGCCAGGTCCTCGTAACCGCGGTTGATCACATACACGTTCCGCAGCACCGAGGTGCCCTCGGCCGCCATCATGGCCAGCAGCACCACCACCGCCGGGCGCAGCGCCGGCGGGCACATCATCTCCGCGCTGCGCCACCTGGTCGGGCCCTCCACCAGCACCCGGTGCGGGTCGAGCAGCTTCACCGACGCCCCCAGCCGGGTCAGCTCCGTCAGGTAGATGGCCCGGTTGTCGTACACCCAGTCGTGGATCAGCGTCGACCCCTGCGCCGAGGCCGCGATGGCGGCGAAGAACGGCACGTTGTCGATGTTCAGGCCGGGGAACGGCATCGGATGGATCTTGTCGATGGGGGAGACCAGCTTCGACGGCCGCACCGTCAGGTCGACCAGCCGGGTACGGCCGTTGGCCGCCGCGTACTCCCGGCCGCGGTCGTGGTCGAGCCCCATCTCCTCCAGCACCGCGAGCTCGATCTCCAGGAACTCCACCGGCACCCGGCAGATCGTCAGCTCCGACGACGTCACCACCGCGGCCGCCAGCAGGCTCATCGCCTCGACCGGGTCCTCCGAAGGGGAGTAGTCGACGTCGCACTCGATGTCGGCGACGCCGTGCACCGTCAGCGTCGTCGTCCCGATGCCCTCCACCCGGACGCCGAGCTGCTCCAGGAAGAAGCACAGGTCCTGCACCATGTAGTTGGACGAGGCGTTACGGATCACCGTCACCCCGTCGTGACGCGCCGCCGCCAGCAGCGCGTTCTCCGTCACCGTGTCGCCGCGCTCGGTCAGCACGATCGGCCGCGACGGCGCCGCCTGCCGGTCGACCCGCGCGTGGTAGAAGCCGCCGGTGGCCGTGATGTCCAGCCCGAAGTGCCGCAGCGCCGACATGTGCGGCTGCACCGTACGCGTGCCCAGGTCGCAGCCGCCCGCGTACGGGATCTGGAACTGGTCGGTGCGGTGCATCAGCGGACCCAGGAACATGATCACGCTACGCGTGCGGCGCGCCGCCTCGGTGTCCATCGCCTCCAGCTCCAGCCGGGCCGGAGGCACGATCTCCAGGTCGCTGCCCTCGTTGATCCACCGCGCGCGCACCCCGATCGAGGCCAGCACCTCCAGGATGCGGTAGACCTCCTCGATCCGCGCCACCTTCCGCAAGATCGTGCGGCCGGAGTTGAGCAGCGACGCGCACAACAGCGCCACGCACGCGTTCTTCGACGTCTTGACGTCGATGCTGCCCGACAGGCGGCGACCGCCCACCACCCGAAGATGCATCGGCCCGGCGTACCCGAGCGAGACGATCTCACTGTCGAGCGCCTCGCCGATCCGGGCGATCATCTCAAGACTGATGTTCTGATTTCCGCGCTCGATCCGGTTCACCGCGCTCTGGCTCGTCGCCAGGGCATCCGCCAGCTGCAGCTGTGTCCACCCGCGATGCTGGCGCGCGTCCCGGATCAGCCGACCGATCCGCACAAGGTAATCATCTGCCACAACAGCGAACCATATCTCACATATGAGATGTAGCCACTCCTGTAGCGGCCGACGCGCCGGAAAGCTCCCGATGCGGCGCCAGATGCTCCGGCGTCGCCTGCGCCGCGACCTTGTGCACGAACGCCCGCCGCGCCTCCCGGAACCCGTTGCGGTCGTCGAACATGTCGCGGCTCATCTCCGCCAGCTCCTCGGCCCGGTAGGCGTCCAACGGCCGGCGCCGCTCGTCGGCCTCACGCGCCTGCCGCCGCGCCGCCAGCAGCCGGTCATAGCCCGGATCGGCCGCCAGCCGCTCGGCGTACTCCAGCACCCGCCGCTCGAACTCCATCCGCGGACCCACCAGCGCCTTGTCGGCCAGCCCCAGCTCCACCGCCTGCGCCGCACTGATCGGCAACGCCTCACCGGTCAGCCGCAGCGCCTGCTCGGCGCCCACCCGGCGCGGCAGCACGTACGTCCAGTACTCGCTGCCGAACAGCCCCATCGTGCGGTAATGCGGGTTGAGCACCACCGACTCGCGCACCACCACCCGGTCGGCGCCCAGCCCCATCATCACGCCGCCCGCGCCCGCGTTGCCCGCCATCGAGGTGACCACCAGCTGGCCCGTACAGTCGAGAATCTCCCGGCACACCGCGTTGATCGCGTTGATGTTCATCCACGCCTCCAGCTCCGGACGGCGCGAGGCCTCGATCACGTTCAGATGGATGCCGTTGGAGAACACCTCCCCGCCCCGCACCACCAGCACCCGGGTGTCCTGCGTGGCCGCGTACCGCAGCGCCGAGGCCAGCCGGCGGCACTGCTCGGTCGACATCGCCCCGTTGTAGAAGTCGAAACTCACCACCCCGACACCCTGGCTGCGGTCGTAGGTGATCTCGCTGTAGCCGCTGCGCTCCGGAACGCCCGCCACCACCTCGCCCAGCGCCATCGCCGCAGGCAGTTTCACCTCGCCAGGACCCTCCACCCGCAGATGACCCACCCACACCGTGCCGTCGCCGGTGTGCACCAGCACCGCCCCCTCGCGCCGCGCCGCCACCACACCCGGCGCGCCGCCCGCGAGCTCGGGACCCCGGTGGACGTCGAACACCCGCACCGGCATCCCGCACAGCACCGAACGTCCGCCGGGGGAGCCGTCGGCCGCACGCACCCGCCGCAGGATCTGCTCGGTCGGCTCGGCCCAGGAGAACTCCCGGTCGGCGTGCCGCATCGCCCGCCGCAGCCGCCCGCGCACCTCGGGGGAGCGGTAGTCGAGCGGCACCGGCGCGAACGCCGCCTGGCCCGCCTTGGCCGCCACCTCCACGGCCAGCTCCACCGCGGCGTCGGCGACCGGCCCGTTGTACAGCGCCGACTTGCGCGGCGCCTCGGCCGGCACGCCGAAGAGCCGGTAACCCCAGATGGGGCCCGCGTCCATCTCCTCCACCGCCTGCAGCGCCGTCACGCCCCATTCGCGCTCGCCTTCGGCGATCGCCCAGTCCAGCGACGACGGCCCGCGGTCACCGGGCGGCCCGGGGTGGATGATCACCGTACGGTGGGCGCGCCAGAGCGCCTCCGGCACCCGCTCCTTCAGGAACGGGCAGAGGATCAGATCGGGCTTGGCCAGCGCGGCGGCCTCCACCATGGCCGCCTCGGAGACGGCCAGCTCGACGCTCACGTCGTGACCGGCCCGCCGCAGCTCCATCCAGCACCGCTGGGTCAGGCCGTTGAACGACGAGCAGAGCAGCAAGATACGCAACGCGGAACTTCTTTCCAGTCAGGGGGAACGGCGCGTGGGGGACGGTGCGCCGGGCGGTGTGGTCGGCGGCTCGTGCGTGGCGAACTCACCTGTCCCAGAACTCACGATCGTCCCGTACGGCCCATCCATGGTCCCCGATATTGACACGAAACCACCACCGTTGGTGACAATTCACGTCAAACTCGTCCCGAAGCGAGACCTTCGCGCAAAGCCCCGGACCGGGTTACCCTCGAAGTGCATGGGGGGCCTCGACACCGGAAGGCACCCCCCAGGAGCCCCACCGGCCGAGGCAGGCCAACCGAAGGGCTTCCACTCGATGCAGGAGTTCATCTCCACCGCCGGCGACCTCGCCGGCCTCCTCGCGCTGATCAGCAGCATCCCCAACACCGTCCTCGCACTGCGCCGACTCACCGCACCACGCCACCGCGACAACCACGACAACTGACCACCCACGGCCCCGCACCGGGGGAGCGGGGCCGCCCCTCCAACCTGGTGACTACGCTGAAAGCACCACCACAAGGAGGCCACGATCAGCATGGGTGACGGGCACCAACCCGAGCACCACGACCCGCTCGGCACCACATGGCAGACGCACCGCCCCGCCGTCTTCGGCGTCGCCTACCGACTCCTCGGCAGCGTCGCCGACGCCGAGGACGTCACCCAGGACGTCTGGCTACGCGCGGCCGCCACCGACCTGCACGACATCGCCGACCTGCGCTCCTGGCTCGTCACCGTCGCCGCACGACGCTGCTACGACATCCTCAAGAGCGCCCGCCACCGCCACGAGACCTACGTCGGCCCCTGGCTGCCCGAACCCCTCCTGACCGGCCCCGACGCAGCACAACCCGTACTCGTCGACGAATCCGTCAGCACCGCCATGCTCCTCGTCATGGAAGAACTCACCCCACCGGAACGCGTCGCCTTCGTCCTGCACGACGTCTTCGGCACCCCGTTCAGCCACATCGCCGACGTCCTCGACGTCTCCCAGCCCAGCGCCCGCCAACTCGCCTCCCGCGCACGACGACGCGTCACCCAAGCCAAACAAACCACCCCGCAAGCCTCCAAAGCCGAACGCGAACGCGTCCTCACCGTCTTCCGCGCCGCCTACGAAACCGGCGACCTCGCCGCCCTCGTCAAACTCCTGCACCCCGACGCCGTCTACCTCACCGACGGCGGCGGCAAGGCCTTCGCCGCCCGCAAACCCATCCACGGCGGCGCACGCATCGCCGAGGTCATGCTCCGCGTCGCACACCAATGGCAACCCGACCGCATCGACCTCACCGAGATCGGCGGCGAACCCGCCCTCACCCTCCACAAGGACGGCCGCGTCCTCGCCGTCGACACCGTCCAGATCGCCAACGGCCTCATCACCACGTACCGCAGAGTCCTCAACCCCGACAAACTCGGACACATCTGAGCTGTCACACCACGAGGGTCCACCTCGTCTCCCTGAAGAGAACGCAACAAGGGCGACGACAAACAGGGGGAACCGACCACACCACGCGTCGCCCCTCCTCAGTAAGGACCCGCATGCAAGCCATCACTGTGCAAGACCGCACCGCCGGTCCCACCGGGATGTCCCTGACGGACATGCCCCACCCCCAAGCCGCCGAGAACGACGTCATCGTCCGCGTACACGCCGCCGGCTTCACCCCTGGCGAACTCGACTGGCCCGCCACCTGGACCGACCGCGCCGGCCGCGACCGCACGCCCACCATCCCCGGACACGAACTGTCCGGAGTCGTCGCAGAACTGGGGTACGGCACCACCGGCCTGGCCATCGGACAACGCGTCTTCGGCCTCACCGACTGGGCCCGCAACGGCACACTCGCCGAATACACCGCAGTGGAGGCCCGCAACCTCGCCCCCCTCCCCGCCGACATCGACCACGTCACCGCCGCCGCACTACCCATCTCCGGCCTCACCGCCTGGCAGGCCCTGTTCCACCACGGCCACCTCACCACCGGCCAGACCGCCCTCATCCACGGCGCCGCAGGCGGCGTCGGCTCCATCGCCGTCCAACTCGCCCGCGAAACCGGCGCCCGCGTCATCGCCACCGGCCGCGCCGCCGACAGGGACAAAGCACTCACCCTCGGCGCCGACACCTTCATCGACCTGCACAACGACCGACTCGAAGACGCAGGAGAGGCCGACGTCGTACTCGACGTCATCGGCGGCGACATCCTCGACCGCTCAGCCGCCCTCGTCCGCCCAGGCGGCACCCTCGTCAGCATCGCCGCCCCGCCCAGAACCCACCCCACGAACGGCCGCGCGATCTTCTTCGTCGTCGAACCCGACCGCGCCCAGCTCACCGAACTCGCCACCCGCGCGAGACAAGGACTGCTCACTCCCTTCGTCGGCGCCGTACGACCCCTCGCCGAAGCACCCGCCGCGTTCACCCCCGGCCGACGCGTCCCCGGCAAGACGATCATCCGCGTCACCCAGGACCCCGCATGATCGCAACCCGGATCGCCGCCGCCCTCCTGACCGCCACCACCCTGACCGCGACCACAGGCTGCTCAACCGAACGATCCGCCCAAGCTCAGGAACCAGCACCCACGGCCACGGCCGCCACCTCCGAGAGCCTGAAACCCCTCATCAAGCAGCCCCTCCCCGACGTGGACGGCAAGACCTTCACCTCGGCAATCGTCGAACTGCCACCCAACGTCCGCGCCACACCACACCGGCACGGCCAGGCCTTCGTCTACGCCTACGTCCTCGACGGCACCGTACGCAGCCAGGTCGACGACCAGCCCGTGACCACCTACCACCAGGGCGACAACTGGGTCGAGCAACCAGGCGCCCACCACGTACTCACCGAGAACACCAGCCCCACCGAACCCGCGAAACTCCTGGTCGTCTTCGTCTCCAACACCGGCGACGCCCTCAAGGTCAACGACCCCACCTCCTGACACCCGACACGAAAGAACCCCACACCCATGACCAACCGCGTCAACATCAGCCAGCAGCACCCCGCCACCTACCAGGCCCTCATCGCCGTGTCGATGGAAGCGGAGAAAGCCGCCACCGCGGCAGGCCTCGACCCGCTCCTGGTCGAACTACTGAGAATCCGCACCTCCCAGATCAACGGCTGCGCCTTCTGCCTACGCATGCACACCCGCGACGCCCTCAAGAAAGGCGAGAACCCCGACCGGATCGCCGTCCTGCCCGCCTGGGCAGAAACCAGCTACTTCTCCGACACCGACCGCGCCGCCCTCCGCCTCGCCGAAGCCATCACCCTCGTCCCGGACGGCCACGTCAGCGACGACAACTACCAGGCCGCCGCGACCGCACTCACCGCCGACCAGATCTCAGCCGTCGCCTGGATCACCACCGTCATGAACGCCTTCAACCGCGTCGCCATCACCAGCCGCTACCCCGTCGGCAACTGACACCGACACGCGCACACCCAACCGGGGCAGCTCCCACCAGCCGCCCCGGCCCACCGCAGAAGCCCACCTCCCACCCCGCTACCGCCCCGCCGAGACGGCCGCCGCAGGCGGCACCCGACACGTCAGCCCCGATACCGCAGGCCGGCACCGGAGGAGGGGAGCGGGAAGCCGGCGGCGCGAAACAAGCGGTCCCGGGACGACGCCGCCTCCTGCAAGACCGTCGCACCACCCCTGAGCACACCGCCCTCCTTGAGGACCCGGCCGGCCACGACGACCAGGTCCACGTTGCCCGCATGACCGCCCGCGACGATCGAGGCCGCGGCATCGGTGGCGGGCAGCAGATTGACGTCATCCAACCGGATCATGATCAGATCCGCTTCCTTGCCCGGCGTGAGGCTGCCCGCACGGTCGTCGATCCCACAGGCCCGCGCACCCTCGACGGTGGCGAAAGCAATCAGGTCGGCGGCATCGAAGGTAGACAGGCCGTCGGCCCGATCCATCGCACCGCCCGCTCCCGCCACGATGAGCTGCTGGTAGGCGAGTGCCGCCCGCATGACGCCGAACATGTCACCGCTGACGATCGTCTCGGTGTCGACACTCAGGCTCGGGCGCACGCCCGCCGCGAGCAGACGGTTGGTCGCCGGCTGGCCGAGGCCCGGCATGAAAACCTCCAGGGCGGACGCCACTGACGCCGTGGCACCATGACCGGCCAGCATCCCGAGCTCCTCGTCGGACGACGTGCAACAGTGGATGAAGGTCATGTCACAGCCGAGAAGCCCGGCCTCGGCGAGCCGCCGGATCGCCTGCTGCCGCGCTCCCCGTTCTCCGAGCCCCACGTGCATGCTGATGCGCAGCCCCAGGTCCCTCGCGAGCCGGATGTCATGATCCGCCACCTCCAAGGTGGACAACTCCGGGCCACGGAGCATCGCGTTGAGCGTGACGCGGGCGCCGTCGTCGGCGAGCACCTCGCCGCGGACGCGCCTGATGTCGTCAGGATGGGTCCGTACGCTGCCGAACTGCCACTCCTCAGCCTCCGTGGACGGCCAACCGTGGTCGAAAACAGCGCGGACGCCCGATTCCCAGTGCGCGGCGATCGCAGCGTCGGTGTGCTCGGGGCTGTTGCTGATGTGCGACTCGTCCCGCACCGTGGTCACCCCGGAGTCGATGGACATCATGTCGGCCGCCAGGTTGCCGATGTACACGTCCTCCGGCTCGAAGTACTGGCCGAGACCTATCTGGACGCGGCGGCGGTACTCCTCGTAGGTCCAGGCCGGGCCGAGGTTCCGCAGCGCTCCCTGCCAGTTGTGCCGGTGCGTGTCGATGAAGCCGGGGAGTACGGCACCGCCGGAGCCGTCGATCACGCGGGCGTCGTCGTCCTGAAGCTCGCGACCGACAGCCTGGATCGTGCCACCCGTCACGAGGACGTCGCCGACGAGATCACCGAGCCGTTCGTCCTGCGTCATCAGGTACGCGTTCTTGATCAGGATGCGGTCGTGAGACACCATGCTTCGTCCTTCCGTGGCTCGTTCAGGTGGTCCTGGCGGCGGACGCGCGACGGGAGGCGATCCACACCGCCGCGAAGGGTGAGGAGCACCCCGGCGACGGTGAACAGGCCGGGGGAGCGGTCACCTGACGACCTCCACGCTGATCTCCTACATGACGCGCGGCGATGGCCGATCCCGCCGGGCGGCGACAGGCGTGGACGAGGGGAGTGGACGGTCGGTTCGCATCGGCGGCGTGATCAGCGGATCCTTGCGTGTGCACGAGGCGTTCCGTGGGATGACCTGTCACGTGGTCGGCCACCGACAACTATGCGGAGGACGCTTGACGTCGACGACGCCCCCACGGATCGAGCAGCCGTCGCATCGAAGGAACCAGCCCTTGTGCGACTTTTCCGGCAGATTGCGTAAACCAGACAGAATCCATCTTCTGTTTGGTTTCGGGAAAAGAGTGTTTGACCGTCCGAAGGCGGGTGAGAGAGGGACTTCGGCTCATAAGCGGTTGACGAAGCGACTGGCGGCGCGGTGGCTCATGCCGGTTTCACCGCGTACGAGGAAGACGGCTTCCTGGATCTGGCCGTGGGACTTCAGCTCCCGGGCTTGATCAACAAGATCGACGCTGACGCCGGGGCTGTTACGTGGCCGGTGTGCGAGACGCACGGCGAGAACGATCAGCCAGATGGCGGCCGCGGTGAGGACGGCGGTGACAGCGACGACGCTCGGGCTGATCTGCAGGGCTGGCAGGGCGAGCATGCGGGCCGTCTTCCCGCGTTCGTACGGTTTATGCGAGCCGTCGATCGTTGCTCGATAATGAACATTATGTCAAGTAAGCATCGTCAGCCTCTCCCCACGAGGAGGATCACCTGACTCGGGAATCCCCCGTCGTCAGCGTCCTTGCACGGCACGGCTCGGCGCCACGGGTCACCTTCTCGGCCTGGGCAAGCACATCGGCGGCGACGGCTGCGCGGTGCGTACGTTCGAGGCACCGCTTCCCGGTCGCCGGCGAGCCGGAGTTCGGTGACGAGCCGCTCAATGCCGGTGCGCGCGGCCTTGGCTCGCTCGGCCGTCGTGCGTGAGGGGTCGGTGTCTTACACGGTGCGGTCCGCCAAGGTTCTCGGAGCCTGCTCCCCTGCCGCCCGGGCGGCCTCGCGCCGGTGAAGCTGCCGTGCGGTCGCACCTGCTGTCGGTGATCGGCTGGTACCTACCTGTTACTTTCCGGGCAGTCGGACGGCGATCATGGCGATGTCGTCCTGGCATGTCGTGGTCAGCCCGGTGAGCAGGTTGTCGCAGAAGTCGTCGAGGGCTGCGTGGGCCAGGGACGCGCCCCTGCGGCGCAGCCGTTCCAGTCCGTTGTCGAGGTGTTCGCCCGGCACTTCGATCAGGCCGTCGGTGTAGAGGAGCAGCGTGCTGTGCGGTGGCAGCGTCGTGACGGCGCTGGTGCGTGGCAGGTCGGAACCCACGCCCAGGAGGGGGTTGACGGCATCGGGGAGGTAGTGGGCCTCCCCCTCGTCGGTCACGAGCAGGGGTGGCGGGTGTCCGGCCACTGAGTAGCTGAGCGTCCAGTCAGCGTCGTCTGGGTGATGCAGACGGGCGAGGATGCAGGTCGCCGTCCACTCCGGGTGGAGCGATTCGGCGGCGACGTTCAGTCGGCGGAGGATCTCCCCTGGGGATTCGTCACGGTCCATGGCCAGCCCTCTGAGCATGTTGCGCAGCTGGCTCATGGCAACCGCTGCGGTGAGGTCGTGCCCGGCGACGTCGCCGATGGTCAGGAGGGTGGAGCCGCACGGCGAGACGAAGGAGTCGTACCAGTCGCCACCGATCTCCACCGCGGTGGCGCATGGCTGGTAACGGGTGGTGATCTCGAGTCCTGGTACGTGTGGCGGGTCCGGGAGGAGGCAGTGCTGCAGCGCCAGGGCGATGCGCTGGGTGCGTTGGAACCGCATGGCGTTGCTGAGATGGGTGTGCGTGTGGTCGAGCATGCGGTGCAGTAGGTCGACGTCGGCCGCGCGGAGTGGTTCACGGTCTTGGCAGACGACGGCGGCCACTACTGCTGCCACCGTGCCGTCCACGACTACTGGCAGCAGGGTCAGGCTGTTGACCTGGGCGGCGGTCCACCAGTGCCTGACGTCGTCCGCGACGCCTGACGGGGATTCGCCCTTGCGGAAGTTCCAGTGGATCGGTCGGCGGGTTGTGACGGTTCGGACGAAGTGGGGGTCGGAGGTGAACGTGGCTCGGCCTGTGGGTGGTGGGGCGACTCGGGTCCGTGCGATGGAGATGAGGAGTTCGGCGGCCGAGGGTGGGGGTTTGGACGGGTTGTGTGTCTCCGGTAGTACGTAGATGCCGCATCCGTCTGCCAAGGTGGAGACGATCACTTCGGCGAGCGCGTGCAGTACCTCTTGGGGGCCTGCGAGGTCCTTGGTCGCTGTGGCGGCCTGGTGGAGTAGCTTCCTGCGTCGTTCCTCCTGCCAGTCTTGCTCGATGTCGGTGATGGTGCCGACCCATTCGAGTGTCTGGCCGTCCTCGATGATGGGTACGGCGCGACTGCGGACATGCCGGTAGGTGCCTTCGTGTGTTTTGAGGCGGAAGGTGTGGTCCCAGCGGTTGGTTTGGCTGTTCACCGCTTCGAGCCATGTTGTCTTGGTTTGGTCGCGGTCGTCGGGGTGTACGGTGTTCAGCCAGCCGTCGCCGCGGTACTCCTCCCAGGCCAGGCCGGTGTACCTCTCCCAGTCGTGGCACGGCTCCTTGGGCTTTCCTTGCGGGTCGGCTGTCCAGATCGCTTGTGCTTCCAGTCGGGCCAGGTTCTGGTAGCGCTGCAGGGTGGTGCGTCGCTCTTGGCGGAGGTGCTCCATTGCCCTGGTGATGTGTGTCTGTTCGGTGACGTCCGCGGTCATGATCAGCAGGCCGGGCTCGCCGTTCTCGAGTGTGACTTTCGAGATGCCGACCGAGACGTAACGTGTTGCTTGCGAGGGGTCTGGTTCTCCGAGGTCGACGGGGATTTTTTCCAGGCTTGTGGCTTTACCTGTTTCCAGGACCTGGTCGAGTTGCGCGAAGAGGTTTGTCTGGTGGAGGTCGCCGAACGCCTCGCGGGCGGGCACGCCGAGCTGACGCTCGCCGACGATCTTCTTGTAGGCCTGGTTCATGTAGATGAGCCGGTGGGTGGAGCCGCTGGTCACGGCCACGCCTACTGGGTCGGGGTCGAAGATGTCGAGGGCTGCGCCGGCCAACGTTGGGGCGTTGGTGTACCTCATGGTCTCGTCTCTGTTTGCGCCTTTGGCGAGAAAGCTAAAGGTGCGGGCGACGTACGCGGTAGGTGAAATTCGCACTCTTTGTACGGAGATTGCGGAGGATCTCCGAACGTTATGTGTCGAATCCGTCGCGGCGCCGATTAGGCCGCTCTTCGTCAGAGTCGCGAGGTTGGGCTGGCCGTGGGCGGCCCCGGGGAGGCGCGCGGACAACTGCCGGCCCTCTCCCCCGCGGGTTGACGGTCGGGTTGACCTTCGGTTGATTTGGTGGGCCTGTTGGGGTGTGACGTTTTAGGGTGGGTGCTTCTGCTATTGCACCGCGAGAGGAGCTTCCGTGGGGAACGAGTCGGTGCTGTGCCCGGTGTGTCGGGGGGTTTTGCCCGCGTCCGGTAAGGGATCGTACACGGCTGTTCGGGGTCGGTTGATCGTGTCGAACGGTTACTGTGCGGGTGGTTGCGCCGAGGTGGTGGAGCAGCCGGTGGTGGATGAGTCTCAGGTGCGTACGCAGGAGATGGCGCGTACGCGTCCGGTGGAGGCGCTGGGCGTGGTGGTCGCGCGCTGAGGGGTCAGTGGTGGCCGTCGGTGGTGTGCCAGTAGTCGCGGGTGTGGGTGGCCAAGCCGTCGGGGTCGAAGCGGGCGAAGACGCAGCCGGCGATGGTGATGGGTTTGCCGTTGTCGTGGGCGTGGACGCGGAATTCGATGGCTGCGTGGTCGCCGTCGACGATGGGGTTGGCGAAGGTGACGTGGGGGTCGGTTTCGTCGGTGAATGACCAGCGGATGTAGTCGGCGATGGCCTGTTTGCCCTGGTGTGGTGGGCGGAAGGGCATGCTGGTGTGGGTGGCGTCGTCGTGGTAGAGGGCGATGATGGCGTGGGTGTCGTGGTGGGTCCAGCCGTGTTGCCAGGTGTCGGCGAAGCGTTGGGCGGCGTGGCGGGTGTCCATGGCGGCCCTGTTCAGGGTGTGTAGGGGTGTACGGCGGTGACCGCGCTGGTGGGCAGGGGTCCGTACAGGTGGGGGTAGCCGTTCTCGATGCGGATGTCGAGGTGGGTGGGGTCGATGTCGAGGACGAGCAGTGGTTCGGTGAGGTGGGCGTAGAAGGCGTTGTGGACGGCGCGTAGCTGGGTGTGGTCGGCGCTGCAGTGGATGAAGCCTTCTTCGTCGAGGGTGCGGCCGAGGGTGGAGATGCGGTACTCCCCCGCGTGCTGGGCGGCTTCCCAGTCGGTTCGCAGGGCGAGGTGGTGGATGGTCATGGGGTCCATTCGGTGGCGAGGATGGCGTAGATGGTTTCGCTGGTCCATTCGCCTTTGACGTACTCGTTGTCGATGAGGGTGGCTTCGCGGCGCATGTGGAGTTTTTCCAGGACGCGGGCGGAGGCGGTGTTGCGGGCGTCGAGGCGGCCGGCGATGCGGTGCAGGCCGAGGCCGTTGAAGCCGAGTTCGAGGAGGGGGCGGGCGGCTTCGGTGGCGTAGCCGTGTCCGTGGTGGGCGGGGTTGAGGACGTAGCCGATCTCGCCTTGGCGGTGTTGTTTGCTGGTCCAGATGAGCAGGCAGTTGCCGATCAGTTCGCCGGTGTCGCGCAGGGTGATGGCGAGGTCGATGGCGTCGCCTTCGTCGTGGATGGCGGTGCGGTTGATCTTGTTGTCGAGGATGGTTCGGGTGGCGTCGCGGTCGCATGCTTCCCAGTAGAGGTAGCGGACGACGTCGGGGTCGGAGTAGTAGGCGTGGAGGGCGTCGAGGTCGGCGTGGGTGAAGGGGCGCAGGGCCAGGCGGGGTGTGGTGATGGGGTAGTCGGGTTTGAGCACGGGGGCAGTGTAGGGAGGGGTTTGGTGGGGCGGCAACGGTTTTGGGCGCGGGTCAGTGGGCGCCGGCGAGGTTGAGGATGACGACGCCGATGATGATGAGGAGGATGCCGCCGATCTTGAGTGGGGTGAGGGTTTCGCCGAGGAAGAGGGCTCCGATGAGGGCGATGGCGGCGGTGCCTGCTCCTGCCCAGATGGCGTAGGCGGTGCCGACGTCGAGGTGGAGTTTGAGTACGCGGGCCAGGAGGATGAAGGAGGTGATGTAGCCGGCGGCGACGACGGCGCTCCAGCCGAGGTGGGTGAAGCCGTTGCTGAGTTTGAGTGCTGAGGTGGCGAGCACTTCGCTGGCGATGGCGAGGGCGAGCAGGAGCCAGGGCATCGGGGTTCTTCCGGTAGTGGTACGGATGGCCTGACTTTAGAGGGGGTGCGGGCGTGCCGGGTGTGGGGGTTCCGCTTGAAATGGAAGTCGAATGCGTGTTCCACTGTGGGGTGTGGGTTGGGACGCGCTGGAGCTGGTCGAGGGGGTCGACGAGCGGCCGCTGATCGAGCGGCGTGCGGTGCTGCGTGGCGGTTTCTACGAGATGCAGGCTCGTACGGTGATCGAGCGGGTGCCGGTGGAGGTGGGGATCGCGCAGCGGTGGGGGGTTTCGCCGTATCGCGGGTGTGTTCATGCGTGTCGTGGGTGTGGTGCTCGGGCGGGGCATCTGCGGTTGGGGCTTGATGCGGGGCGTGACTTCGACACGCGGGTCGTGGTGCGGCCGAACGTGGTGGAGCGGTTGCGGGTGGAGCTGGCTCGTTGGGAGGGCGGCGAGCTGGCGGTCGGGGTCGGTGGTGACTGTTATCAGGCGGCGGAGTCGACGTACCGGTTGATGCCTGGGGTGATGGGGGCGTTGGCGGGCGCGGGGGTGCCGTTCACGGTGTACACGCGCAGTGCGTTGGTGGCGCGGGATGCGGCGTTGCTGGTTCGGGCGGGGGCGCGGGTTGCGGTGTCGATCGCGTTCGTGGACGAGCGGATCCGGCGGGTGGTCGAGCCGGGGGCGCCGTCGGCGCAGGCGCGGTTGGAGTTGGTGTCGGCGCTGGTGGAGGCCGGGGTGGAGTGCCGGGTGCTGATGGCGCCGGTGTTGCCGTTGCTGAGTGATGCGGCTGATCAGTTGGCGGCGACGGTGCGGCGGATCGCGGCGGTGGGGGCGCGGGCGGTGGAGCCGGTGGTGTTGCGGCTGCCGCGGGCGACGCGGGCGTGGTACGTGGAGTGGCTGGCGCGGGCGCATCCGCAGTTGGTGCCGCGTTATGAGGAGTTGTACGACGGGGTGGGGTTGCCGTCGCGGGATTATGAGCGGCGGATCGTGGAGCAGATCGAGCAGTTGTGCCGGGTGTACGGGATGGCGTGCGGGGCGCCGGAGCCGGCGCGGGTGCGGCCTCGGGTGGCGCAGTTGTCGTTGGTGTGAGGCGCGGGTGTGCGGCCTCTCCCCCGTTGGTTACCAGCGGCTGCGCTACTTCCCCGACTTGGACTCGCCGCGCTCATCGTGCACGTGCAGCTGCACCCCCTGGTGAAACCGGCATCGACGAACGCCTGCATGGCCTTCAGCAGCTCCGGGCGCTCCTCCCTGGCAGCGGCCTTCGGCTCGGTCGCGCTGCTGTCCGCGCTGCTGGCCGCGCTGCTGGCCCGGGGGTGGCCGTCCCGGCCGGCAGTGCGGCGGCCAGCGCTGTGATGGCTACGCGCCGCAGGGCTTGATCGTGGGTGGCGGTTGGGTTCTCATGGTTCCTCGTCTTCAATATCGTGCTCAGGGCGAACCGTTCGCCGGGCACTGCGGGGGTGGGCAGGCCGGGTGCCGGTAGGCGGCCGTGTGCTCGTCGGCTCGCCTGCCGGCATGTCCCTGGCGTGTTTGGTGCTCAGGTCTGGCTACTGAGCCGGTCCGGTCTGCTCGTTGCCGAAGACTTCCGCGACGAGGCGCTGGGTCGCCTGCTGGAAGGCCGCTCCCAGGGACATGGCGGGGTCGTCGACGTAGTTGAGCGCGGCGGTCAGGGTCTTGCTGCCGTCAGGGGTGCTGTACAGGAGCGCGGCGTGACCGGCCATGCCGCCGTTGTGGGTGATGACGGTGCCGCCGCCGGGCGCCTCCTGCACGAACACGCCCAGGCCGTAGCCGGCCTTGGCCTCCGGGGTGCACATCTCGGCCAGCAGCTCGGCCGGTAGCAGCTTGCCGCCCAGCAGGGCGGAGATGAACGTGTGCAGGTCACGGGTGGTGGAGATCATGTCTCCGCCGCTGGAGATCCAGGACGGGTTGTGCCGAGTGACATCGACTGTCTGGGTCTGACCGTCCTCGTCGTAGCGGTAGTAGGCGTGCGCGTGCGGCTCGGGGATGTCCGTCTCGTCGGCCGGCTGGACGGTGCCGGTCAGACCGAGCGGCCCCAGGATCAGCCGGTGCATCTCCTCGGCGACCGGGCGGCCGGTGACCTTCTCGATCAGCAGGCGGGCCAGCACGTAGTTGGTGTTGGCGTAGCTCCAGTCGGTGCCGGGCTCGAACCGGGCCGGCTTGGACAGCGCCAGCCGGACCAGCTCTTCGGGCCGGTAGGTGTGGAAGCGGTTGTCCACCCAGTCCTTGCCCGCGGGGGTGGCGGGGATTCCCGGCGCGAACGTGCCGTCGGGGTCGAAGTCGCCGGTGAAGTTGAAGATTCCGCTGGTGTGCTGCAGCAGCATCCGCACGGTGATGCGCCGGTCCAGCCCGAACTCGGGCAGGTAGTCGTCCACGGAGGAGTCCAGGGCGATCCGGCCCTCGGCGACGAGTTGCAGCACCACGGTGGCGGTGAAGGTCTTGGTGTTGCTGCCGATCCGCACATGCCCGTCAACCGGAGGCTCGGTGTTCTGGCCCAGCTCGGCCACTCCGGCGCTGCTGGCCCACTCACCCCGCTTGTCGTGCACTCGCAGCGACACTCCGGTGAAACCGGACTCGACGATCTCCTGGATGACCTTCTGCAGTTCCGGGCGATCCTGGGCGGCAGTGTCCGTCGGCACGCTCCTGCTGCCGGAGGTGGCTGAGGCGGCGTCGAGGGCTTCGGTGATCTTGCGAGCCATCTCCGTCATGGCGGGGCCGGCTTCGCCCCTGGTGGTTGCCTCGACGGCGATCAGGACGGTGCGGCGGAAATCGCCGGCCTCGGCCGGATCCTGCTGCTTGAGCAGGGTCATGGCCGCTGTCAGGGCCGGCAGCACCTGGTCGGCGAGGTCGGCCACGGTCTTGCCGTACTTCACGCCCTTGGGCGCCTTGGCGAGCACATGACCGATGTGGCCGGTCGCCGATGTCAGGGCGACAGATCCTTCGGTGGCGGCCCGGTGCGCCGAGCCGGCGGCACCAGCCGCGGACATCAGCGACACGGCGCCCCACGCGGCGGTCTGCAGGGTGAGCCGGTCCTGCTCGGTAAGGGTGAGGGACATGGTGACGTATTCCTTATAAAGGTGAATTTTCACATGAACGGACACATGATGGAAGGGTGTGCTGATGGCTAGCGGGGTCTGGATCCGAAGGGAGACCGCCCGGTTGCCGTCCTGGCGTCGCCGCTGACATGGCAGCGTCTGGCCGGCGGTAAGCACGATGGCTGTCCGCGCCGTGGGTGAGCGCGTGCACGCCGGTGGGGACCGGGGCTTCGGTTGCCGCCGGTCACGGCGGCCACCGTGCGGCGAAGCTGGGTGCGTAGTCCTTCAGCCTGACGAGGTGCGTGCGGGGCATCTCCCGTGTGCCGGCTGCGATCATGTCCGGCGCCTCCTGGGTGGGCATGCCCATGAAGAACCGGTCGGCGTCTTCGCGTCCTATCTGCTGGTGTTCGGCGACGAAGCCGCGCATCTCCCGCTCGTAGGCGGCGAACGCCGCCGCGTGCTCGCCGCCGGCGACGGCCAGTTCGCCGGCCAGGATGTAGGCGCCGATCAGCGCCTGGGAAGCGCCCAGTCCCGAGGTCTGCGCCGCGCAGTAGCCGGCGTCCCCGAGCAGCACCACCCGGCCCGAGGACCAGTGGCACATCTCCACCTGGGCGTTGGCGTCGAAGAAGAAGTCCTCCGCCCTGCTCATCTCCTCCAGCAGGCGCGGGATGGGCCCGCCTTCGCCGGCGAACTGTCCGGCCACGATGCGCTTGTGCTGCGCGACGTCGTCACGGTCGTAGGCCAGCGGTCCGGAGGTGAAGTGCAGCACCGCGTGCGCCTCGGCGTTGTTGCGCATGCTGAGGATGTCGGCCGCCTTGCCCGGCATGCTGGGGAGCCGGCCGGCGGGCAGGCCGAGGTCGAGGGGCAGGCTGAAGGTCGCCGTGTAGATGCCCAGATGCGGGACGAACCACTCGCGTGGCCCGAAGACCAGCGAGCGGATACCCGAGTGCAGCCCGTCGGCGCCGGCCACCAGGGCGAAGCGGCGCGGCCGGCCACGTTCGAAGGTGACCCGCACGCCGTCGGCGTCCTGCTCCACCGTGGCGATCGAGTCGCCGAGGATGTGCTCCACCTCCTGGCGGGTGGCCTCGTACAGCAGGCCGATCAGCTCACCTCTGAGGATCTGCAGGTGGTGCGGGCTCCCGTCACGGTCCGCACGCGCCGCACCGCCCGGCCGCGTGTTCAACTGCTGAATCCGCTCCAGCAGGGCCATGCGGTCCAGCACGTCCAGAGCCTCGCCGCGCAAACCCGCCACGCCCCCGCCCGCACGCACCCGCGGGGCCCGCTCGACCACGGTGGGGGTGAAACCGTGGTGGCGCAGCCAGTACGCCAGTGCGGTCCCGGCGAGGCCGGCGCCGGAAATGAGGACGTCCATCACCCTGCTCCATCGAACCAACGAATCGTTCGATTCGAGGATCAAGTACGGTGAGCACCCAGAACAATGATGAATGCTGAAAGATCACCTTCAGCGGGAGTAAACGGAGCAGGTCAGGCGTGGAACTGCGCGACATCGAGATCTTCCTGACGCTCACAGAGGAGCTGCACTTCGGCCGTACCGCCGCCCGGCTGTGCCTGTCACCCGCCCGCGTCACCCAGGCGATCCAGAAGCAGGAACGGCAGATCGGCGCGCCACTGTTCGAGCGCACCAACCGCACGGTACGGCTGACACCGGTCGGGCGGCAGCTCCGCGACGACCTGCGGCCTCTCTATGCCGGGCTGAAGCACAGCATGGAGCGCGCCCAGCTCGCCGGCCAGGGCATCACCGGCATCCTGCGCGTCGGCATGCTGCCCGCCAACGCCTACGACCTGCGTGCCTACTGGGACGTCTTCCGCCTGCGGCATCCGCAGTGGAAGCTGCGCGTCCAGAAGGCCCAGTTCAGCGACGCCTTAGCCACGCTGCGCCGCGGTGACATCGACGTCCTGGTCGCCTGGCTGCCCATCGACGAGCCCGACCTCACCGTCGGACCGGTCCTGCTCGCCGAACCCCGGGTGCTGGCCGTCTCCACCGGCCACGAGCTCACCCAGCGCACGTCGGTCTCGCTGGAGATCGCCGCCGACTTCCAGCACCCGCAGTCCGACACCCGGCCCGGCTACTGGTACGACGCCTACATTCCCCGCGAGACCCGCCGCGGCCGCACGATCGAGCGCGGCCCCGTGGTGCAGAACACCGAAGAAGCCATCACCCTCGCCAGCATGGCCGAGATCGTCGTGCTCTTCCCCTCCCACATGACCCGCTACTGGGCACGGCCCGACATCACCTACCTGCCCGTCACCGACATGGGACCGCTGCCGTACGCGCTGGTATGGCGCAGCGAAACGGACAACGAGCCCATCCGCGCCCTGGCCGAGGTCGTCCGCGACCTTGGCCCCCTCACGCCACAGAGCTGATCGCCGAACGACAGGGTGGACCCGGAAACGCCTCGCCAGACCGGACGTCATCAGGTTCAGCGCCCCTGGGAAGAGCCGCAGCCCATTTCAGCCAATCGACGGCAGGGGGGACCGGCGAGGCGGCGTCGTGTGAGCGAACGTGAGCACGGGTATCTCCCACCGTTTGCGTAACTGGCTTCTTCTGTAACCGCTCGGCTACCAACCGGTATGCCACATTTGTGATGGCGACGCAATGTGCCGGAGACATAACAAACTGCTACTTTGCGGCCTGGGCTCATGAAGGATGCTGTGGTCAAGCCGCACAGCGGCAGTCACCCAGCGTTACTTTTGCGGTTGGTGACACGGGCCCGAGTGCAGGCCCCTCTGGACCCGTAACGGCGACGGTTCAAGTTACAAGTTTTGACATCTGTTACCCGCTCGCTTAGCGTTCCTTGTATGGAGCAGAGAACACTCGGCGCCGACGTCTGTGTGGGGGCGGTCGGGCTCGGTTGTGCCGGCATGTCCGGCGCGTACGGACGCAGCTCCGACGAGCAGAGCATCACGACGCTTCGCAACGCGCTCGACGCCGGGATCACGTTCATCGACACGGCCGACCACTACGGGATGGGGCACAACGAGACGCTCATCGGGCAGGCGCTGCGACCCGGCGATCGCGACCGCGCCGTGGTGAGCGTCAAGTTCGGCGCGTTGTTCGGTGTGGACGGCAGCGTGCGCGGCATCAACGGCCGGCCTGAGGCGATCCCGAACTTCCTGGGCTACTCGCTGCAGCGGCTGGGCACCGACTACGTGGACATCTATCGCCCGGCCAGGCTCGACCCCGCCGTCCCGATCGAGGAGACCGTCGGTGCCGTCGCCGAGATGGTGCAGAAGGGCTACGTGCGCGGCATCGGGCTGTCCGAGGTCGGCGCCGAGACGATCCGCCGCGCCCACGCCGTGCACCCGATCACCGACGTCCAGATCGAGTACTCACTGTTCAGCCGCGGTGTCGAGGACGAGATCCTGCCCACCTGCCGCGAGCTGGGCATCGGCGTCACCGCCTACGGGGTGCTCGCCCAAGGAATGCTGACCGGGACGTGGCGACCGTCGGCCGGCGACGCACGGCATCGCGGGCACCTGCCCCGCTTCGAAGCCGGCAACATCGAGACCAACCTCGCGTTGGTCGAGCGGCTGCGGGAGATCGCCACCGCCCGCGGCGCCACGGTCGCGCAGCTCGCGGTCGCGTGGGTGCTCGCGCAGGGTCGCGCGCACCGGGACATCGTCGCGCTGGTCGGGGCCAGCCGACCGCACAGCATCACCGAGGCGGTGGACGCCGCCGGCCTGCGGCTGACCGAGGACGACCTGGACACGATCGAGCAGGCCGTCCCTCCAGGGGCGGTCGCGGGAGAACGCTACGCCCCCGCCCTGCTCGCGCTGCTGGACAGCGAGCGAACGGGCGGCAGGCACTGATGCCTGCCCGAACCCCGCTGGATGCGAGCGCCATCCTGGCGGCCACCGAGGAGATCCTGCGCCGCCACGGACCGGACAAGGCAACGGTCGTCGACGTCGCCCGGGCACTCGGGGTCAGCCACGCCGCCGTCTACAAGCACTTCCCCTCCAAGCAGGCGCTGCGCGAGTCCGTGACCCGGCGCTGGCTCGACCGCAACCGCGACGCCCTCGCCGTCATCGCCGCCGACAGCGCGGTCCCGCCGGTGCAGCGACTGCGCAGCTGGCTGCACGCCGTCCTGGCCGTGAAGCAGGCCAAGATTCGTGAGGACCCGGAGCTGTTCGCCGCCTACGGAATGCTCGCGGCCGCGCACAGCAGCGTCGCCACCGACCACGTCGCCGACCTCTTGGGCCAACTGACGGCCATCATCGCCGACGGCGCCGCCGACGGCAGCCTCCGCATCGACGACGCCGAGGCCACCGCCCGCGTGGTCTTCAACGCCACCGCCAAGTTCAACCACCTCGCCCACGCGGCCGAATGGCAGAACCCCGGCATCGGCGCCGAACTCGACGAGGTGTGCAGCCTGCTGCTCGAGGGTCTTCACGCCCCCACATCGCCGTAGCCGAACCCGGTCGATCACACGCCGCGCCTCGTCGGCGGCGCGGTCGGCCCTGCCCATCGCCACCCAGGCGGCAACGCATAAGGAGTACGAACGACCATGGTTCAAGCAATCGGAGTGACACAGCCAGGCGGACCGGACGCTCTCGGCGAGTTCGACCTACCAGCTGAACCGATCGGCCCCGGTCAGGTCAGGATCCGGGTGAGCTGCGCCACGGTGAACCCGACCGACGCGATGATCCGTTCTCGTCCGCGACAGGGTGAGACGGACGCGGTGCGGGTGCCGGGCATGGAGGTGGCCGGCGTGATCACCGAGATCGGTCCCGCCGTCGACCGCCCGTTCGCGATCGGGGACGCCGTCATGGCCATCGTGGTGCCCTCAGGTGCGCACGGCGGCTACCGGGCAGACCTCGTCGTGTCGGCACGCTCTGTCGCGAAGATCCCGGCCGGGCTCTCGGACGTCCAGGCCGTCACCATCCCGATGAACGGGCTCACCGCCCGGCTCGCACTCGACACGCTGGCGCTCCCGGCCGGCGCGAGGGTCGCCGTCACCGGCGCTGCCGGCACCGTCGGCGGGTATGTCGTCCAGCTCGCCAAGCAGGCCGGGCTGGTCGTCGTCGCCGACGCCGCCCTGCAGGACGAGGCTTTCGTCCGCGAGTGCGGAGCCGACGAGGTCGTGCCGCGGGGGGACGACTTCGCCGCAGTGGTCCGCCGCCACCACCCGGGCGGCGTCGACGGGCTCGTCGACGCCGCCGTGCTGGAGGCCGCCGTGCTCCCTGCCGTCAAGGACGGCGGCACCGTCGTCACCGTCCGCGGCTACCAGGGAGACGGGACCGACCGGGTCCGCGTCGCCCCGATCTTCGTCCGCGACTACGCCGAGGCCGCGGCCGAGCTCGACCGGCTCGCCGAACTCGCCGGTGCGGGACGGCTCACCGTCCGCGTGGCCGGCCAACTGCCCGCCTCCCGAGCCGCCGACGCGCACCGTTCGCTCGAACGGCGCGGCGTTCGCGGGCGGTTCGTCCTGCGGTTCGGCTGACCGATCCTTGCGCAGGGTTGCACATGACTCCCGCGAGCGTCGTCACCGCTGGACAAGCCGTCGCCGCCGTCGAACCGCGAAGGGCGACCGAGACGAACCTGCTGCTTGTTCGGATCGCCGCACTGCGGCGTTTTCCTGCGCGTATGGCGCTGCTAGGGAGTCGCACCCGGTGTGGGGGCCACGCGCTCGAGCTTGGTCCAGCCCGTCCAGCCTCGCTGCTTCAGCAGTTCGATCAGCCGACGCGCCGGCGGCACAGTGTCGAACGCCAGCGTGTCCATCAGCTTGACGAGCGGCAGCTCGATATCGGTGTCGTCGACATAGTCCTCGCCCCGCTCGTCGGCCATACGCGTGATGTAGGCGGCCAGCTTGTCGGCCAGCTCGACCAGCCGCGGGTCGTCGTCGGCTCGGTCAAGAGCCTGGCCCAAGGTGAGGTAGAAGTCGACCAGCCGGGGATCGTCGAGCTGCTCCCGCTTGCGTGACATCCACTCCGGGACTCGCTCGGGTGAGTGCGCGGCCAGCGGTATCCAGCCGTCACGCTCGGCCTGGACGATCCGCTCGTCGACCCCGAGCGCCCGCAGCCGGTCGAGATACTCGACCACTTCCTGGGGCAGGACCAGGCTGTCCCCGGAGGCGAGCCGGGCGATTCGCTCGCGGTGCCGCTGTCTCTCCCGGATCTCCGCCTGCAGCCGCCTGTCGATGTCCGCGACCGCCGCGGCGAACTCCTCCTCCCCTGCCCGCAGCAGCTCCCGCACCCGCGCCAGCGGAACCCCGGCCTCGGCCAGGGTTCGGATTTTGATCTGCTCGATCACGGCACCGGCGTCGTATCTGCGGTAGCCGGAATGATCCCGGTCGGGCTCCGGCAGCAGCCCCTTGGCGTGGTAGTGCCGCACTGCGCGCACTGTCACCCCCGCGTACGACGCCAGCTCGCCAATGGTCAGCATCAGACCAGTCTCCAGGAATTACTCAAGAGATCGCCCGACCGGCTGGGCCTGGTGCGTCCAGGAGGATCTGGGCGATTTGCGGGGCATGGGTGAAGACCAGCTGATGATCGGCGTCGAGCCAGCTGGCGGCAATGTGCGGATGCTCGCGGACAAGCCGCTCGACGCCGGCACGCCAGTTCTGGTTGAACCGCGGCGCAGGCCCCTCGCTGCTGTCGCCGGCCATCGAGGTCGACATGATCATACTGACGGGACGGTCGATGTTCCTGTACCGGTCGAGGATCTCGGACCGGATCACGTCGATCTCGAGGTTCAGGTCGAGAATCTCCTGGGCGCTGAGCAGCACCTGACGCGCGGTGCCCCGCTCGGCCTCCTGCTGAGTCGCCAGGTCCTCGCACATGGCGCGGAACGCCGGCAGGACTGCCTCGGTGATGAACGGTTCGGGCACCGGGTTCGCCCCGTCGATGAGAACGAGCCCGGCGACGGTGTCGGGATGCTCGCAGGCATAGTGCACGGCCAGGTCGGCGCCCAGCGAGTAGCCCACCAGCATGGGCGCTGTGGGGAGGCCGAGGTTGCCCAGCTCCGCCATCACTGCGGCGAGATCGTTGAGGAAGTCCTCGAAGGAGTACCGGTCGGCGGCCGAGGCGAGGCCATGCCCCCGCAGGTCGAAGGTCACCACGTCGTGATCGCGTCTCAGCAGCTCGGTCAGCTCACGTAGGTGGGCCTGGGTCGAGCTCAGGCCAGGGCACAGGACCAGCGGTCGTCCCTGACCGCCGCGAGACACCGGGATCGTGACGCCGTCGTGGTGGATCGTGAAGCGCCGGATCGTCCTGTCGCCTCTCTCCGCCCGCTCTCCGTCATCGTTGTGCTCGTCGTACGGCTCGGCGACCTCAATCGCCTTGGCGGTTTCCGTGGTCATGCCACCATGCTGAAAGCTTGACCCTGCGTCAGGGTCAAGCGGCGCGGCAACATGACGCCCATACATCCGCGATCGCCCTCGTCCGTTCCGGGGGTGCCGGGTAGGGGCAGGTGCTCGGGCTGGTCCGCCGATGTGCCTGGAGGTCAGGTGTGTGTACGCGTCTGTGCAGCGTAGGCCCCGCTGGTTGGCGGGCCTGCTGGGCGTCGCGGCGTTGGGTGTCGGTGGTGGTGAAGCGTCGTGATCGTCGGGTGCCCGGGGTGATCAGCGGCGGGCCGGGCTCACCGCTGATCGGGTGTCGCTCGTCGGTTGTGGTCGCGGTCGCCTGGCGACGGTGTCGCGCGGGGCGGGTGGTCAGCCCATGCTTTTGGCGCCGTCGAGGGATTCGCGGATGATGTCGGCGTGGCCGGCGTGCTGGGCGGTCTCGGCGATGATGTGCGTCAGGACGCGGCGGGCCGTCCAGGTGGTTCCGGGTTCGTTCCAGGGGGCCTGCGGCAGCGGGTGGGCGATGTCGAGGTCGGGCAGGGTGGCGAGGAGCTCGTCGGTGTGGCGGGCGACTTCGGCGTAGGTGTCGAGGAGGCCGGCGAGGGTTTCGCCGGGCAGCATGCGGAAGGCGTCGGTCCACTTGGCGAAGTCGGCTTCGGTCATGGTGTCGAAGTCCTGGGCCGGTCCGTTGAGGATGAAGTCGGTCCAGCTGCGTTCGGTCGCGGTGACGTGCTTGATGAGGCCGCCGAGGCAGAGTTCGCTGACGGTGGTGCGTCGGGCGGCTTGTTCGTCGGTGAGGTCGCGGGTGGTGTGGCGCAGGAAGTGGCGGCTCTGGGTGAGGGCGGCGAGGAGGTCGGCGCGTTCGCCGGTGAGGGTGGTGGTGGTCATGGGGTCCTGCCTTTCGGTGTCTTCCCGTCGGTGAGGTTCACGTTAGGGAAGATTGCGGCAGGTTTCGTTCCGCGATTCGGGTGAGGCGGTGTTGCGGGAGCAGGCCGGGCCACTCCCCCACGGTGGAGGGGGGATGCGGGTGCGGCGGCAGCTTTCGTGGTGGGCGACGAGGCGGCCGTCGCTGTCGGCGATGCGCATGCCGCCGCTGTCGGCCCGGGTGGTGACCTGCCGGTTAAGGGGGTGCTCCCCCACGGGCCGCTACGGCCGTGGGGGCGAGTCAGGCGACGGCGCTGTCGAGCATGGCGGTGGTGATGGCGGGGGGTGATGTCGGCGGGGTCGCCGGGTGGTCACGCGTTGTCGGAGGTGAGGGCGCTGCCCTTCTTCCACTGGGAGAAGGACATCTGCCAGTAGCCCCAGCCGTTGTTCCATTCGAGTGCGCGGTTGGTGCCGGTGATTTCGACGACGTCGCCGCGCTGGACGTGGTCGTAGAACCATTTGGCCTGGTCGGGGCGGGAGTTGATGCAGCCGTGGCTGACGTTGCGGACGCCTTGGGAGGAGATGTTGTCCTTGGCGTGGACGTATTCGCCGGAGTTGGAGATGCGGACGGCGTGGTTGATCAGCTCGTCGTAGTAGCCGGGGTCGCCCTTCTTGCGGCCGGGCGAGATCATGCGGACGGGGTTGCCGCGTTCCATGGTGAGGTGGACGCCGGAGGTGGTGGTGTATTCGCGTGTGGTGCCCATGCCGGCGCTGATGCGCATGGTCTGTACGCGCTTGCCGTCCTTGTAGACGTACATCATGTGCTTGTTGACGTCGACCTTGCTGATCTGCTTGGCGCCGACGTCGAGGGTGGCGGTGTAGTCCTTGACGCCCCACAGGCCCTTGCCGGCTTTGACGCCGGTGATGTCGGCGTTGAAGGTGACCTTCTGGTGGGCGGGCCAGTAGGTCTCGGTGCGGTAGATGACGACCTTGTCGTTGATCCAGCGCCAGGCGCCCTTGACGGGCTTTTCCGCGTCGACCTTGAGTGCCCGTTCGACGGCGGCCTTGCTGGTGACGGGCTGGTTGAAGGTGACGATGATGGGCGCGCCGACGCCGACGGTCTCGCCCTTGCGGTTGGGGGTGACGTCGGCGACCTGCAGGGCGCGCTCGGGTGCGGCGGTGGTGAAGGAGGCGGTGACGTTGGTCGGGCCGGCCTTGGCCGCGACGGTGTAGTCGGTGGACGGCTTGAGCCCGCTCTTGGAGGTCCAGCGGGTGCGGTCGGCGTTGTAGGAGCCCTTGAGGTGCTGTCCGCCGGCTTCGACGGTGACCTCTTCGAGGGGGCCGCCGGCCGCGGTGACGACGACCTTCTTGTCCGGGCTGACTTTGGTGGCGCCTTCGGCGGGGGTGACCTTGATGGTGGGCGCCTCGGGGGTGGCGACGGTGGTGCCGTCCGGGCTGCCGGGCTGCTGCTGGCCAGAGCCGCTCGAGCAGGAGACCGTCAGCGTCGCCGCGGCGAGCAAGGCCAACGCGGAGGCGTATCTCTTGCGAGCGGGTGCAAAGTTCAAGGCTGTCCTTTCCACGGTACCTAAAGGCACGACAAAGACCTTAATATTCCTCCTGGTAAGACGCCGAAGCATTTGACCGAGTTGTGTCACATTTGTGTCACTTCGGCGGGAGTGGGATGCGGGTCAGCGCAGGTCGAGGCGGTGCGTCAGGCCGGTGTGCCGGCGGCCCGCCCCCCGGGTGCGTACGGCCTGGGCGAGCGCCCGCCGCGAGCCGACGATCACGACGAGTTTCTTGGCGCGCGTGATGGCGGTGTAGAGCAGGTTGCGTTGCAGCATCATCCAGGCGCTGGTGGCCAGCGGGATGACGACCGCCGGGTACTCGCTGCCCTGGGAGCGGTGGATGGAGACGGCGTAGGCGTGCGCGAGCTCGTCGAGCTCGTCGAAGGCGTAGTCGACGTGCTCGTCCTCGTCGGTCAGCACGGTGAGCTTGTGCTCGTCGGGACGGATGTCGGTGACGATGCCGACCGTGCCGTTGAACACCCCGGCCGCGCCCTTGTCGTAGTTGTTGCGCAGCTGGGTGACCTTGTCGCCGACGCGGAAGACGCGGCCGCCGTAGCGGCGTTCCGGCATGCCCTCGCGGGCGGGGGTGAGCGCCTCCTGCAGGGCGGCGTTGAGCGCGCCGGCGCCGGCGGCGCCGCGGTGCATCGGGGCCAGTACCTGGACGTCGCGGCGGGCGTCGAGCCGGAAGCGGCGCGGGATGCGGCGGGCCACGACGTCCACGGTGAGGGCGGCGATCTCCTCGGGCTCCTCGCAGGGGAACAGGAAGAAGTCCTTCATGCCCTCCAGGGCGGGGTGGCGGCCGGTGTTGACGCGGTGGGCGTTGACGACGACGCCCGACTCGGCCGCCTGGCGGAAGACCTGGGTGAGGCGGACACGGGGGACGCCGTCGGCGGCCAGCAGATCTTTGAGCACCTCGCCGGCGCCGACGGAGGGCAGCTGGTCGACGTCGCCGACGAACAGCAGATGGGTGCCGGGCGCGATGGCTTTGACGAGTTTGTTGGCCAGCAGCAGGTCGAGCATGGAGGCCTCGTCGACGACGACGAGGTCGGCGTCGAGCGGGTTGTCGCGGTCGAAGGTGGCCTCGCCGCCGGGACGCAGCTGCAGCAGGCGGTGGACGGTGGTGGCCTCGTGCCCGGTCAGCTCGGCCAGCCGTTTGGCGGCGCGGCCGGTGGGCGCGGCCAGGATGACCTTGGCGCGTTTGGCGCGGGCCAGCAGCACGATGGACCGCACGGTGAAGCTCTTGCCGCAACCGGGGCCGCCGGTCAGCACGGCGACCTTCTCCGTCAGCGCCAGGCGGACGGCCTGGCGCTGCTCGGCGGCGAGGTCGGCGCCGGTCTGGTCGTGCAGCCAGCTCTCGGCGCGCTCCCAGTCGACGTCGGCGAACGCCTTGAGCCGGTCGTGGCCCGTACGCAGCAGTGACAGCAGGCCGAAGGCCAGGGACGTCTCGGCGCGGTGGAAGGGCGGCAGGTAGACGGCGGGCACGACGTTGTCGCCGGCCGGGACGGGCTCGCGCACGACGCCCTCGTCGGCGACGAGTTCCTCCAGGCAGGTCGTGACGAGGTCGGCGGGCACGTCGAGGATCTTGACGGCGTCGGCGACGAGGTTGGGCGCGGGCAGGTAGCAGTGGCCGTCGTCGGCGGCCTGCGACAGGGTGTAGCGCAGGCCGGCCTTGACGCGGTCGGGGCTGTCGTGCGGGATGCCGACGGCCTGGGCGATGGTGTCGGCGGTCTTGAAGCCGATCCCCCACACGTCGTCGGCGAGTTTGTAGGGCTGGTCGCGGACGACGGCGACGGAGTTCTCGCCGTACTGCTTGAAGATGCGCACCGCGATGGAGGTGGAGACGCCGACGCCCTGCAGGAAGATCATCACCTCTTTGATGACCTTCTGTTCCTCCCAGGCGGCGGCGATCATCTTCGTCCGTTTGGGGCCGAGTCCGGGCACCTCGACGAGGCGTTCAGGGTGCTGCTCGATGACGTCGAGGGTGTCGGTGCCGAAGTGGTCGACGATGCGCTCGGCCATCTTGGGGCCGATGCCCTTGATCAGCCCTGAGCCGAGGTAGCGGCGGATGCCCTGCACGGTCGCCGGCAGCACGGTGGTGTAGGACCACACCTCGAACTGGCGGCCGTAGCGGGGATGGGAGGTCCAGCGGCCGCGCAGCCGCAGCGACTCGCCGACCTGGGCGCCGAGCAGCGGCCCGACCACGGTCAGCAGCTCGGAGCCGGAGCGTTCGGTGGCGACGCGGGCGATGGTGTAGCCGGTCTCCTCGTTGGCGTAGGTGATGCGTTCGAGGACGGCGTCGAGGGAGACACCGTGTGCATCGTCCGCGCCGGGCTTCACGCCAACCCCTTCTCCGCCGGTCTTTTCGTGGCAAGGGTAGACCAGGCGGGCCGCGGCACGGAGAGGTGATCGGGTCGGCCGGTGTTCGTGCAGGTGGCGGCCCGCGGTGCGGCGTGCGGGTTAGGGCGGTGCGAACCAGGAAAGGCGGAGGGCGCCGCGGAGGTTCGCGGCTGACCGTTTCGGAGGGAGAGCCATGCTGGGGACGACCGGCCGCAGGCGGACGCTGGCGACGGCCGCCATGGTGGCGATGATCGGGCTGACGGGGGCGTGCGGCGACGACGACGGTGCTCGCGACAATCCCGCCCCGGCCAACACGCAGGTCCCGGGCGACAACGACCGCGACGACAACAACGACCGCGACGACAACGATCGGGATGACAACGACTGATCAGGTGGTACGGCGAACAAGAGGTCCCGGCTCGTCCGGGACCTCTTGGTTCGCACGCAGCCGGACGGCGCGGGCGAGGTGGAGCCGGCCGGGTCGGTGTCGATGGCGTTGCTGGTCGTGGGCGTTGCTGGTCGTGATGGCGGGCGGTCGAGGTCGACGGCGGTCCCGGCGTGGTGGTCACCACCCCGGAAGGGGTGGACTCGGTGGCCTGCCTGAATCTGGTCGACGGCAGGATCAGCACGATCCGGCTGGTCCGCAACCCGGACAAGCTCACCAGCATCGCCCGCACCTGACCCCACAGCGGCCAGATGCGATGCCGGCTCCCGCCGCCTGCCGAGTGCCCACCGTCGCGTCCGGGTTGCAGGCGGGCGGCGCGAGAGCGGGTTCCCGGCTTCTTGCCCTGTGGCGGCCACCGTTGACTCCGGAGAGTTTGTCCCGTCGGTCAGCTCCGTACGTGCAGGGCCTTCGGGGAGGATCGGACCGGATTTTGGCGCTACTGCTCGGCGTGTCCGGCTCGATGTGGCCAGAAGGGGTGACCACCCTGGCCGGGAGGTGGACAGCCGCCTGCGCACCGCTCAAATGCGCGAAGCGTCCAGCCCATTACCCCGGCATCGGCAAGCCCTGGACTCCACCGTGACCAGGTACGGGCCGCCGCTGCGCCCGTTGCTTGTGCGTCTATTTCGCTCTTGATGCCCTCTCAGATGGTCGACTGCGAGCCTGCCCTGGCCCGTCCTGTTCTTCCCGCCCCTCTCGGTGCGCCGACATCGGAGACTCGGCCGTTGACGGGAGGGCCGCGGCGATACAGTCGAGGATGCGCTGGAGTCCGTGCCGGAACTGGTCGTCGCGACTCAGGTGGAGCCGGTGTGCCTCCATCACGATCTTGCTGAAGATCGGGTACTCCCCGCTCTCCAGCAGCTGCTCGACGTGCGGGCCGTTCCGCACCATCCACTCCGACTCGCTGAGCCCGCTGCGGCGGACCTCCTCGGCCCAGCCGATTTCCTCGCGGACGGCGCCCTCGACGTAGCCATTCAGCATGGCCATGAGGGCGAGGTTCTCGTCAATGGAGACGTGGGCGTCGAGGGCACCCATCACCCGTTCGATCACGAGCAGCTGATTGGGGCCGAAGCTGGGGAGTGACCGCTGCACGGTGGCGATCCACGGGTGCCGCAGCCACATCGCCCGCAGCCCGCCGGCGTAGCGCGTCAGATCCGCGCGCCAGTCGCCCGAGGGCATGCCCTCGACGTCGATCTCGCCCTGCAGCCGGTCGGCCATGAGCTCGATCAGGTTGTCACGGCTCGGGACGTAGCGGTAGAGCGACATCGCGCCCGCGCCGATCTCAGCGGCGATGCGCCGCATGGTGGCCGCCTCCAGCCCCTCGGCGTCAGCGATCCGGATCGCCGCCTCGGTGATCTGCTCGCGGCTGTAGGTGGGCTTCGGCCCGTAGGCCGGGCGCTCGGGTCGCATCCAGATGTTCACGTACTCGGCGTCTGCCATCGTCCACCTCCTAGGTTGCGTACATCGTACCCGGTCTCTTAGCCTGGCCGCCATGACCGCGTACGACGTACCCAGTGGAGGGATCATGGCGGATCCGATCGTGGTCGCCGAGGGGCTGCACAAGTCCTTCGGCGACACCCAAGCGCTGCGGGGGCTGGACCTGAGCGTTCCGAGAGGAACGGTCTGTGGCGTGCTGGGGCCCAATGGCGCCGGCAAGACGACCGCGGTACGCATCCTGGCGACCCTGTCCGATCCCGACGCCGGGCACGCGCGCATCGCCGGGTACGACGTCGTCCGCGACGCCGGCCAGGTGCGCGCCAGCATCGGCCTCGCAGGCCAGTACGCCGCCGTGGACGAGAAGCTCACCGGCCGCGGCAACCTGCGCATGTTCGGCCGGCTCTACCACCTGCCGCGAAGTCAGGCGCACCGGCGGGCCGATGAGCTGCTGGAGCGCTTCGGCCTGATGGACGCCGCCGACCGGCCGGTTGGCGGCTACTCCGGCGGCATGCGGCGCCGCCTCGACCTGATCACCTGCCTCATCCTGCGCCCCGAGGTGCTCTTCCTGGACGAGCCGACCACCGGCCTGGACCCGCGCAGCCGCGGCGAGATATGGGACAGTATCCGCGAACTGGTGGCCGACGGCACCACCGTGCTGCTCACCACGCAGTACCTGGACGAGGCCGACCAGCTGGCCGACGACATCGCCGTCATCGACCACGGGAAAGTGATCGCCACCGGCGCTCCGGACGAGCTGAAGGCCACGATCGGGGACCGCCTCGACGTCGTCCTCGAAGACCCCGCCGCACTTGCGACGGCGGCAGCCGTACTCAACACCCTGGCCGGCACCGAACCCACGACGACCGACGCCGACCGGCTCAGCGTCGCCCTGCCCGCCACCGGCCTCCGGCTCGCCGGCATCGTCCGCGAGCTCGACCGCGCCGGGGTCGCCGCCGCCGACGTGAGCCTGCGCCGCCCCACCCTCGACGAGGTGTTCCTGCGCCTCACCGACCGCAAGGAGTCCGTCCGATGACCGCTCTCACCTCACCACTGGGCCGCCTGCGCTGGACGTTCGCCGACGGGCTGACCCTGGTCGGCCGCGAGCTGGGACGGCTACGGCAAGAACCTGGACAGATTGTCGCCGCGCTGATCTTCCCGGCCGTCATGGTGGTGCTGTTCGGCTACGTCTTCGGCAGCGCCATCCAGGTGCCGGACGGCGGCGACTACCGCGAGTACCTCATGCCCGGCCTGTTCGCGATGGTGACCTTCTCCGCGTGGTTGGGGGTCATGACGCGGGTGGCCGCCGACGCCTCCCGCGGTGTGATGGACCGGTTTCGCTCCATGCCGATGGCGCGCTTGGCGGTGCCGTTCGGGCAGACCGGCGCCGACCTGCTGACCGGCCTGCTGATGCTGGCCATCATGGTGGGCGCGGGCCTGCTGGTGGGCTGGCAGCCGCACCGCGCCCTGATCCCCACGGCCCAGGCGTTCCTGCTGATGATCGTGCTGCGGTACGCGCTGAGCTGGGTGGGCGTCTATGTGGGCCTGGCGGTGAAGAACGAGCAGGTCGCCGACGCGATGGTGCCGCTGGGCCTGCCGTTCACGATGCTGTCGAACGCGTTCGTCCCGACCGACGGCATGCCGGGCTGGCTGCGCTTCCTGGCCGACTGGAACCCGGTGAGCGCGCTCACCGCCGCCTCACGGGAGCTGTTCGGCAACCCTGGCGCCCCGTCCGGAAACGTGGCCTGGCCACTCGCGCATCCGGTGACCACCGTCCTGCTCTGGTCGGCCGCACTGCTGGCGATCTTCATCCCGCTGTCGCTCCGCGCCTACATGCGCAGAGGACGCTGAACGCTCCAGGCATCTGCGAACCGCGTGTTCTCCTCCGAATAGTTCTCCTCCGAAAGGCATCAAATGGAGCAAAACGTCCACGAAGACGTCACCACCACCGCTACCTCTCCTGCGCGACCGCTGGTCATCGGTGGCTTGATCGCCGCGGTGGGTCAGTTCACCGGGATCAGCCTGGTTATCGGCGGCATGCCGATCTCGGTGTTCGGGTTTGCCGTGCTGACCGTTGTCTTCTCCGTGGTGGGGCTGGTGCTGGCTCGCAACGGTACGCCGTCCGTGCACGGTATTCGTCCGTACCACGGTTGTGCTCACCGTGTTGTCGCTGGTACCGGATGTGCTCATGGACGCGTCCGCAGCCACGAGTCGGTAGCGCTGGCGCAACTGGCCCCGGTTGCCGAAGGCGATCTTCCGCGCCAGGCGGTGGCGGGCCTCCTGCACGTTCAGCTGGGTGCCGATCATCCGTCGGTAGCCTTCGTCGGCAATGAACTGCAGCAGATGCAGCACTGGACGGCGCTTGCCCGCGAGTGCTTCCAGCGCCTTGGCATCCAGCCGCAAGAACTGCTCGAGTTCGGCCGCCGACACCTCGGGCCGGAATCGGCGATAGCGGGCTACTTCCCCATCTGAGAGGAAATCCACAGGCATGAGCAGGCACGCTAGGGCGCTCAACCAGGGCAAACAGCCGTCGTCACTAAATCGTCGTCAAGATCGTCTCTCTAGCGCCAAAATCCGGGCCGATCCTCCCCGGAGGCCTGCATCACGAGGCGGATCTGTTGTGGTCGAGCCAGAAGGGGTCCTCCCAGCGGGCCTCCCAGGTGAGGCTGAGCAGCCGTACCAGGTGCAGGAGACGCTCAGAGGCTCCGTGGGAGCGCAGGCGCTCGGGGGCGTGCTCGACCAGCCAGGCGGTCAGCGTGGTGCGCATGGTCAGGGCGGCCTGTCCGCCGTGCCAGGTGTCCCAGGGGAGGTCGTCGTGCAGCAGGTCGCGCTCCCAGTAGGCCACGGCTTCGGCCAGGCGTTGGTCTGCGAGGGGGTCGGTCTGCGTCTGCCAGATGGCGAGCCAGGGGGCGAGGGTGGCGCAGGACTCGGAACATGCCTCGAGCACCTCGTAGGCGGGGACGGCCGCGTCGGGGCTGGTGAGGCTGGAGACCCACCACGCGTTCAGGAATCTCTGGACCGCGTCGGTCTGCTCCGCGGGCCAGTGTTGCCAGTCGGCGCGGGTGAGTGAGTGGCCGACGTCGCCCATGCCGCACATGGGCATCACCTCGCCGTTGACGAGGGCGGAGGCGAGCTGGGGCAAGATACGGCGCAGCACCGATGCGTTGTCGTTCCAGTCTGTGGCCCACCAGGTGCGCCGCAGGAGGTCAGGGTCCAGTTCCACGTCCGGTGTCTTGAGCAGGGCGAGCTCTTCGGCGCTTCCCCAATGGCACGAGCAGTTGTGCTCGCCGGGGAGGGCGGTCATGCCGCGGAAGGCAGTGGCCAGGGCGTCGAGAGCAGCGTCGAGGCGGCGGCGTGTGCATGCCTGGTCGGGGTCGGTCATCCGTTCGGCCTTCAAGGACTCCGGGAACTCGCGTCCGCCGAAGATCGCTACCTTACCGGACTTTCGGCCATGAGCGTCTGTTGCGGCCCCCCGTGACGGCAGCTGGTGGTCAGACGGTGAAGCCGCCGTCGACGTCCCAGTGGGCTCCGGTGACGTACCAGGCTTCTGGGCGGGCCAGGAAGGCGACGACGGCGGCGATGTCGCTGGGCTGGGCGTAGGTGTCGACGGCCATGGCCTGGCGCATGACGTCGGCGAAGTCGCTCGTGGCGGGGTTCATGTCGGTGTCGGTGGGGCCCACCTGGACGTTGTTGACCGTGATGTGGCGGGGGGCGAGCTCGCGGGCGAGGCCCCTGGTCAGGCCCGCGACGGCGGCTTTCGTCATGGAGTACACCGACAGGTCGGGCACCGGGACGCGGTCGGCGTTGATGCTGCCGATGGTGATGATGCGGCCGCCTTCCCCGAGGTGGGCCAGGGCGGCCTGGATGGCGACGAACACGCCTTTGACGTTGACGGCGACGATGCGGTCGAAGTCGTCGAGGGAGAAGTCCTGGGCCGGGCCGGCGAAGAGAAGCCCGGCGTTGTTGACGAGGATGTCCAGACCGCCGAACTCGCCGGCCGTCCGGTCGACGGCGGCCTGGACGGCGGCGGGGTCGCCGCTGTCGGCCTGGATGGCGATGGCCCTGCCGCCGTCCTGGGCGATCGTCTCGACCAGGGCGTCGGCGGGGGCCTTGCCGCCGGCGTAGGTGAGGGCGACGGAGGCGCCGTCGCCGGCCAGGCGGTGGGCGATGGCGGCGCCGATGCCGCGGGATCCTCCGGTGACGAGGGCCACCTTGCCGGTGAGCGCTGCGGCTTCAGCCTGGGTCATGTCCGCTGCCCTTCGTGCTCGCGCTGCTGGGTGTGGGCGAGCGGCGAGGGGCGCTACGGTGCCCGGCCGCCGGAGGGTGCCTCAGAAAGCGTACAAAGCGGCCGGGAAAGTGCTGGTAAAGCCGGATCGCGGGTCAGTCGTCGTGGGCGATGAGCTTGAGCTGCCGCCACAGCAGGACCACGAACACGGCCGAACCGGCGAAGGCGAACCAGAAGGGCGCCGCCACGCCGAGCTGGGTGGCCAGCAGGCCGCCGATCACCGACCCGACGACCAGGCCGGCGTACACGCAGATGGCGTTGACGCTGCCCACGCGGCCCTGCAGGTGGGCCGGGACGGCGCGCTGGCGGACGGTGACCGAGGTGGTGCCCCAGATGAAGGCGTGCGCGCCGAAGACGAGGAAGATGCCGCCGGCGACCCAGGGCGAGTGCGTCAGGGCCAGGCCCAGGTGGGTGAAGGTCTCGATGACGAGCCCGATGCGCATCAGGGTGCCGAGGCTGACCTTGCGGGTGATGGCGCCGTACAGGCCGGTGCCGACGAGGCCGCCGATGCCGCCGATGGTGGTCATCAGGCCGAAGCCCATGGCGCCGAGGCCGAGCTGGTCCTGGGTGTAGAGGACGAGGACCGACCAGGCCGCGCCGAACGTGAAGTTGAAGATCAGGATGGTGAGGACGAGCGTGCGGACGGCGGGGTGGCGGAAGGTCCAGGTGAAGCCTTCGGCGAGCTCGCGCAGGGTGCCGGTTCCCGGGTCGCCGGACTGGCGGCCGTGCGCCGGCAGCGTGATCCGGGAGACCAGGACGATGCCCCCCATGACCAGGAGCAACTGGGCGGCGAACGGCCAGGCCAGGCCGAGGCCGAACAGCGCCGCGCCGATCGGCGGCCCGGCGAGCTGGTTGAGGGTGACGAGCCCGGTGGTCAGGCGGGCGTTGGCCAGGGCGAGGTCGTCGCGGGCGACCATCATGGGGGTCAGGGTGGCGGTGGTGTTGTCGGCGAACACCTCGGTGATGGAGCGCAGGGTGAGCCCCACCAGTGCCGTCACCACGGTCAGGGAGCCGGTCGCCATGAGGACGATGAGCGCCACCAGCACCACGGCGCGTACGGCGTTGGCGGCCAGGACGATCGTGCGCCGGTTGTGCCGGTCGGACAGAACGCCCGCGTACAGGCTGAACAGCAGCGGCGGAGCCCAGCTGACCAGGGCCGACAGCGAGATCATCAGCGGGTCGCGGGTCAGCGTCGCGATCAGCAGGGGGCCCGCGGCGGCCGCGATGCCGTCGCCGAGGTTCGTCAGCCAGCTGGAGGCCAGCAGCCAACGGAATCCGGAGCCGAGCCGGGTAGGCAGGACTCGCTCCACCACAGTAGTCACGAGCGCAGAACCCTACTTTTGCGCAGGCAGGCGCGGCAAATGGGTTTTCCTCGCGCGGGTGCGCGCGAGGAAAGATCAGCGTGCCAGCTGGTTGAAGGGTGTGGTCCCGTCCAGCAGGCCGTGCTGGGTGGTGACGATCGGCAGGCGCCGCACGGTCGGGTCGTCGAGCAGGCCGACCTGGGCCAGGACGGCGGCCTGGTCCCAGTAGATGCGTTCGCCGGCGACGGCGGTGCCTTCGAAGGTGACGATGCCGATCACGGGGATGCGGACCTGCCGGCCGGTGGGGGGTACGGCGGGCAGGATCCACGGGATCTCGATGTCGTGGGTAAAGGTGATCAGCATCTCGTCGACGATGCTCGCCTCGCCCACGGTGCGGCTCAGCGACGCGATGGACATGTCGGCGGCGTTGCGTCCGACGAACCAGCGCCGGTAGAAGTCGCGCACGCCGTCGTACCCGGTGCCGCCCATGCCGGTGGGCACGTGCAGGACGGTCGGGTCGGCGGTCATCGTCCGCATGGTGGCCTCCACGTCGCGGGTGACGAACTCGGCCGCGGTGTGGGCGTCCCATGCGCGTTCCATGGCTTGGCGATCAGCCATCTGGCTCCTCCTCGATGAGATGATCAAGCATGACCGAGAAAGGCTGTGTTGCGGGGGTTTTCGCGGATATGTGATCCGGCGCCGGACACCGCGACATCGGGGACGGCCAGGAACGGTCCGGCACCGCCCTTGGGATCAGCCCGCGTAGCGGGTGGCGATCGCGGCGGCGCGGTCGCGCAGGGAGGTGCGCAACCACTGCGGGGCCAGGGCTTCCGCGCCCGTGCTGAGCTGCCACAGCGCCCATTCTGCGTGCCGCGCGTCCTGGAAGGACACCTGTAACCGCAGCCGGCCGTCCGCGTCGGTTTCCTCGCTGTGGACGGCCACCGCGGTGCCCACCAGCTCCTCCCGCCGCCCCGGGTCGACGCGGACCAGCACGGTGACCTGGTCGCCGCCGGTCCGGAACCGCGTGCTGCGTTCCTGCCAGGCCCGGTCCAGATCGACCCGGTCAGGTCGCTGTGCCGGTTCGGACAGTTCCTCGGCGGCCAGAACCCGCGACAGCCGGTAGGTGCGCTCCGCGCCGGACCTCGTGGCCAGCAGGTAGCCCCGCTCGCGTACGGTGACCAGGCCGATCGGGTCCACCGTGCGCCACTTCGGGGTCTGGTCCACCGCCGCGTAGCGGATGCGCAGCTTGTGTCCGGCGAGCACCGCACGCCGGACCTCTGCCACGACGGCGTCAGGCACCTCCTCGGCGACCGTCCGACGCGAGAGCAGGTCGGTCTCCGGGTCGATGAGCAGTCGCTCCGCCGCGCCGGCCGCGGTGTTCCTGTAGCTCTCGGGCAGCGCGTCGACCACCTTGAGCATCGCCGAAGCGAGCGCCGAGCCGAGGCCGAACGCCTGCGCGCCGCGCCGCGATCCGGCGATCAACAAGGCGAGGGCCTCGTCGTGGTTCAGCCCGGTGAGCTCGGTACGGAAACCTGGCAACAACGCGAACCCGCCGTGCCGGCCGCGTTCGGCGTAGACCGGGACGCCGGCCGCGGACAGCGCCTCGATGTCGCGCAGCACGGTGCGGGTGGACACCTCCAGCTCGCGGGCCAGCGCGGCCGCCGACAGCCGGCCGTGCCGCCGCAGCAGCAACACCAGCGAGACCAGCCGGTCGGCACGCATACGAAAACGTTAGCGAAATACGCGACAAAGGATGTCGTGATTTACCGGAAGGCTTGTCACCACGGCCACCGAGGCCGGTGTACGTCCCTGCATCGAACGGAGCTGATGTGGCAATGCAGCGAACGGCAGTCAACCCGTGGGTGTGGTCGGTGGAGATGGGCTACAACCAGGGCGAGATCGTCTCCGGGCACACCAGGACGCTCTACTGCGCCGGGCAGAGCGCGATGAGCGGCGACGGCAAGCCCCAGCATGACGGTGACATGGCGGCGCAGCTGGCGCTGAGCCTGGACAACCTGGAGGCCGTGCTCGGCCAGGCCGGCATGTCTCTCGCGGGCCTCGTCCGGCTCAACGTCTACACCACCGACGTCGATCTGCTCTTCCAGCACTACAGCGTGCTGGCGTCGCGGTTGGGCGCCGCCGGGGTGGCGCCGCCCACCACGATGCTGGGAGTGGCCCGGCTGGCGATCCCCACCCTGATGGTCGAGCTCGAGGGGACCGCCGTCGGGTGATGCGGCATTTCCGTACGTCGGGCAGCAGGTGGGCGTCCGCGTAGCCGTGGCGGGCCAGGCGGTGCCGGGACCGGCAGCGTGTGTCAGCTGGGGCGGGCGCGCAGGTGGGCGCGTTCGCCCTGCTTGCCGAAGATGACGAGGAGTTCCACGGGCTGGTCGTCGGCAGGCCCGAGCCAGTGCGGCAGGTGGGTGTCGAACTCGGCGACCTCGCCGGGGGTCATGACCAGGACGTTGCCGCCGAGGTGCAGGCGCAGGCGCCCATTGAGGACGTAGACCCACTCATAGCCCTCGTGCGTCCGCGGTTCCGGCTCGCCGGCGCTGGGGGCGATGACGAGCTTGTGGGCGTGCAGCCCTCCGGGGCGGCGGGTGAGCGGCACGTACGTCATGCCGCCGCGCGTGACGGGCTTCAGGTGGACGCGCGGGTCGCCGGTCTGCGGCGCGCCCACGAGCTCGTCCAGGGGGACGCCGTGGGCGTGGGCGAGCGGGAGCAGCAGTTCGAGGGTGGGTTTGCGGCCGCCGCTCTCCAGCCGGGACAGGGTGCTCTCGGAGATGCCGGTGCGTTCGGCGAGGTGGGCCAGGGTGATGCCGCGCCGGCGGCGCAGCTCCCGCAGGCGGGGGCCGACGGCGGCGAGCACGTCCTGCAAGTCGTTCACCCCTCATTCTCGCCCAGGACGGTACGAAGGTGCGCGAACGGGTGGGGTCGGCGGCGCGACTACTCCTGCTGCAGGTCACGCCGCTGGAACGCGACGATCCCGGCCGCCAGGAGCGCGGCGGTGACCAGCAGGAGTCCCAGCAGCGGACCGGCGTCCACGGGCCTGCCCAGCGTCTGCGGGACGTGGGAGAACGGCGACAGGTTCATGACGGCGTCGTCCAGCTGGAGCAGCTCGCCGAGCTGAGCGAGCAGGGCGAAGGCCACCAGCGCCGCCCACGCCAGCGCGGTCAGCCGGGGCAGCAGCCCGAACAGCAGCATCGCGATCCCGGCCAGGGTCCAGGTGGCGGGCACCTGCAGGAGCGCCGCGCCCAGCATGCGGGCGGCCTGACCGGCCGGTCGGCCGATCCGCAGGCCGTGCGCGAGCCCGGCCGACAGCCCTCCCACCGACATGATCAAGGCGCTGCCGCCCAGGGCCAGGGCCAGGTGGCTGAGGCTCCATCGGCGGCGGGTCACGGCCGTGGCCAGGACCGATTCGGCGCGCAGCGCCGACTCCTCGCCGCGCAACCGCAGCGTCGCCTGGACCGCGTAGCCGCCGGCGACCAGGGCCAGCACGCTCAGCTCGGCGGTCAGGAACGCGTCGGTCAGCGCGTCGGTGCCGCCCATCCGCGCCAGGAGCGCGGCCATGTGCGGGTTGTCCGCGACGAGGTCACCCAGGCTGTGCGCCAGGGCGCCGAACAGCGTGCCGGCGATCGCGAAGCCGACCGCCCAGCCGAGCAGTCCGCCGCGCTGCAACCGCCACGCCAATGCCACGGGGCCGGCGAGGGACGCTCTGGCGTCCGGCCGCCCAGGGCGCGGCGGCAGGAGGCCGGCGCCGAGGTCGCGCCGCCTGGCGAGCAGCGCGGCCGCGGCCACCAGCGCCAGGGCGGTGACGGCGAACAGGGCGATCACCCACCAGCGTTCCCCGGCGAAGGCCCGCACCCGCTGCGCCCAGCCCAGCGGGGACGACCACGCGAGCGCTTCTGCCTTGGCGGCGTCGCCGAGCGCCCGCAGCAGGAACGCGAGCCCGAGCGTCGCGCAGGCAAGGGCACTGGCGGTGCGCGCGTGCGTGGTCAGCTGGGCGGCGGCGAGGGCGACCCCGGTGAACACCCAGCCCGTGCCGCCCACGGCCGCGCCGAAGGCGAGCGCGCCCGCCGCGGGCAGCCCCTGGCCGGCCAGGCCCACCGTGATGAGCAGGGTGATGACGGCGTTCGCGGTGACGGCGACGGCCACCGCCGCGGCCGGGACCGCCTGGCGGCCCACCACGCAGGAGCCGAGGAGTTCGGCGCGGCCGGTCTCCTCCTCGGCGCGGGTGTGCCGGGTCACGACGAGAATGCTCATCAGGGCGGCCAGGGCCGAGGCCATGGTGGTGGCCCGCCATGCGGTCAGCCCGCCGACCGAGGCGGCGTCGAAGACCGGTCCGGTGAGCGCCTGCAGCGCGGGGGTCGCGCCGATGGTGACGCCCAGCGCGATGCGCTGGCCGGCGTGCGGATACAGCTCGGCGATGGCCGAGGCGCTGACGGTGACGAGGCCGGCGATCACGACGATCCAGACGGGCAGCAGGACACGGTCACGGCGCAGCGCCAGCCGCACCAGGGTGAGCGTGCCGTTCATGCCACGGCCTGGTAGTGGCGCAGGAAGAGCTCTTCCAGGGTGGCCGGCCGGCAGGTCAGTTGGCGCACGCCGGCGTCGGTGAGCAGGCGCAGCGCCGTCTGGAGGTGTTCGCCGTCGATCTGGAAGCTGACGTGGGAGCCGCTGACGGTCAGAGCGTGCACGCCCGCCAGCTCGTTCAGCAGGTGGGGGACGTGGTCGAGGTCGGCGCTGATCGTGGTGCGGGTGAGGTGGCGCAGCCCGGCGAGCGTACCGGTCTCCACCGTGCGGCCGTCGCGGATGATCGTGACCTGGTCGCAGAGCGCCTCGACCTCCGCGAGGCTGTGGCTGGACAGCAGGACCGTCCGGCCGCGGGTGCGCTCCTCGGCGATGACCTCGCGGAAGGTCGCCTCCATCAGCGGGTCGAGGCCGGAGGTCGGCTCGTCGAGCAGCAACAGGTCGACCTCGGAGGCCAGGGCGGCGATCAGGGCGACCTTCTGGCGGTTGCCCTTGGAGTAGGCGCGGCCCTTCTTGGCGGGGTCGAGGCCGAAGCGGTCGAGCAGCGCCGCCTTGCGCTGCCGGTCGAGGCCGCCGCGCAGCCGGCCGAGCAGGTCGATGGCCTCCCCACCGGACAGGGTGGGCCACAGCACGACGTCGCCTGGCACGTACGCCAGGCGGCGGTGCAGTTCGACGGCGTCACGCCACGGGTGGCCGCCGAGCAGTTCGGTGTGGCCTGCGTCGGCGCGCAGCAGGCCGAGCAGGATGCGCAAGGTGGTGGTCTTGCCGGCGCCGTTCGGGCCGAGGAAACCGTGAACCTCGCCGGTCCGTACGGTGAGGTCGAGCCCGTCCAGGGCGTGGACCTTGCCGAAGTGTTTGGTCAGGCCGGTGATGAGAACGGCAGGGCTGTTCGCCATGGGGCGCCTCCGGCGGTAGGTCCGCTATGACATTGCCGACCAGACTTCCCGGCGCTCCGGTGACGACAGTAACAGCGACGCGGGTTGTTCACCAGATGGTGATGGCTGCGCTCTCGGCGCTCCGGGTTCTGACGCTCGCGTCAGCCAAGGATCACTTTCTCTTCCGGCAGTTCGTAGCGGCGGGTGCGCTGCTTCAGGGCCAGGGCTGTGCCCAGCGTGAGCGGGCCGATGCGGCCGATGAACATCAGCACGCTCAGCAGCACGTGCCCGGCCAGGGGGATGTCGGCGGTGATGCCTGTGGACAGGCCGTTGGTGGCGAAGGCCGAGACCACCTCGAAGAGCACCTGGTCGAGATCGTGTGGGGTGATGACGAGCAGGATCCAGGTTGAGAGCGTGACCAGGATGACACCGAGCAGGCTGATGGACAGCGCCTGACGCTGGGTGGCCGACGGCAGCCGGCGGTGGCCGATGTTCACCCGGTGCTCGCCGCGCAGTTCCGACCAGATGATGAACAGCAGGAAGCCGAACGTGGTGACCTTGATGCCGCCCGCGGTCCCGGCGCTGCCGCCGCCGATGAACATCAGCGCGTCGGTGACCAGCCATGAGGAGGAATGCATCTGGCCGATGTCGAGGGTGTTGAAGCCACCCGATCGTGGCATGACGGCGGCGAAGAAGGCGGCCAGCATCCTGCCGGAGTCGTCCAGCGGCCCCATCGTGGCCGGGTTGCGCCACTCGGTCGCCAGGAACGCGAGTGTGCCACCGGCCAGGAGTAACCCGTTCATGCCGACCGTGACGCGGGTCAGCACGGACCAACGGCCCGGTCTCCACCAGGTACGCACCAGTTCGAACACGACGGGGTAGCCGAGAGCGCCGACGATGACGGCCAGCGCGATGGTCAGGCAGATCCACGGGTCGGTGACGAAGCGCATCAGACTGTCCGGCCACAGCGCGAAGCCGGCGTTGTTGAACGCCGATACCGCGTGGAAGAGACCGAGGTAGACGGCCCTGCCCACCGGCTCGCCGTAGCCGGTGACGAACCGTACGGTGAGCACCGCGGCGACGGTCGCCTCGCAGATCAGGCTGAAGACCACCACTCTGCGCAGTACGTGGCGCAGGTCGGTGGCGGCCACCGACTTGGTCTCCCATTGGGCTGACAGTCGGGTTCGCAGGCCGATCCGGCCCGAGACGATCACCATGATCAGCGTGGCCAGCGTCATGATGCCCAGCCCGCCCACCTTGATGAGTGCGACGATCACCATCTCGCCGAAGGTTGACCAGTGCGTCGCGGTGTCCACCACGACCAGGCCCGTCACGCAGACGGCGGAGGTGGCGGTGAACAGTGCGGTGAGCCAGTGGGAGCTGTCGCCTTCGGTAGTGGCCAGTGGGGTGCCGAGCAGCAGCGTCCCGACCACCACCGTCGCGCCGAACCCGACGACGATGACCACGGCCGGATGACGGCCACGGCCCTGCACGGCCGGAGAGCGCCGCCTCATGAAGCCGACCCAGAGGTAGGACCGCTCCCGGGCACGCCGCACCTGCTATCCATCGCGAAGCCTCCGTCACGTCGCACGGCTGAAGACGTCGCCGACCAGGCTTCCCGGCACTCCGCGCCACACCGTAGCGCAGCCGGGCACACCACCCACAACAACGGGACAACAGCCGGATCCGTAACGCCGCGCTGGAGTTGTTCGGCGCCGAAGGGGTGAGCCGGCGCGCGGTGGCCGAGCAGACCGGCCTCTCGCCGCCGGCCGGCGGCTGGAGAAGGGGGGTGCGCGAGGGCTGAGCCGCATGATGTGGTCCGGCCTCGACTCCCCCGCATCGCCACGAAGTTCGGTGTGAAATCCTCGCCGTGGGCCGAGCACGACTGCCGCTTGCCGGGCCTCGAGGCCGGGGTCAGCCGTTCTGCTGATGCCAGCGGTGCAGCAGAACGGGCAGCTCGCCGAGCAGGAAGTCGTAGAAGGTGTGCATCTGGACCAGTCTCCGACGGGCGGGATCGCCCTCATCGGTGGCGGCGATTCCGGCGGCCGCGGCCTGAAGCATGGCCTGGATGACGGTGTTCTGGCTGGTGAACAGGGTGGCCCAGGCATCCTCGCGGAGCTGGTAGTGCTCGCGGCGGCTGCCGGGGGCGGGCAGGCGTTCGATCAGGCCGACCGTCATCAGGGATTTGATCGCGCCGGAGACCGAGCCTGCACTGGCCTCCAACCGATCGGCGATCTCACCGGCGGTGACACTGTCCTGGTCGGTGAACAGGAAAACCGCCAGCGTGCGCGCGGCCATGCGCTGCAGCCCGACCTCGATCAGCGTCAGGGCCAGCCGTTCGGCCGCGCGCCACTGTTCAGGCCTGTCGTTCACGTGCGCCTCCTTCTCGGGAGACAGAATATCGAAGATACTGACATTTCAGTAATGTTTGAAGATTGGGTATAGTCCTCGCATCGACCTCTCCACGGGGGAGGACACGATGGTGTGCCGGGAAGCCTGGTCGGCGAGCAACATGTGCCGACCAGGAGACGACCCGATGACCTTCCTCAGCCCTTTGTTCGGCGGACGCCCTGCCCTGCGTCACCACGTACGCGTGCGGACGCGCTCGCGCTGCTGGACGCCGCACCGCTCGGACGGCAGCCGCGCACGGGTGTGCGGCCGTACCCCCTCCGGTGATCAGAGCTCTCCCAGCCGATACCGCTACGACCCCGCCGACCCCACCCCCACGGTCGATGGCACGCAGGTGGGCCCGTCGGCGGGGCGGAGGACAACCGCGTGAAACTTCTCGTTCTCGGCGGCACTCACCATGTGGGCCGCGCGATCGTCGAGGCCGCGCTGGAGCGCGGCGATGAGGTGAGCACGCTCAACCGCGGCATCAGCCGCCAGCCCGCGCCCGGGGTGCGGGCGCTCATCGCCGACCGCACCAACCCCGAGTGCGTACGGCGGGCGCTGCGTGATGAGGAGTGGGACGCGGTCATCGACACCGGGGCCTGGGCGCCGCGAGTGGTGCGCGAGTCCGCCCGCCTGCTGGCCGACCGGACCGGGCACTACGGGTACGTTTCCAGCCGCGGCGTACACCGCTGGCCCTGGCCCGCGGGCGCCGACGAGCACGCGCCCCTTGCCCACGGCGACCCCGGCAGCACCGACGACGCCGATTACGCCGTCGCCAAGCGCGGCGGCGAGCTCGCCGTCCTGGAATGCTTCGGCGCGCGGGCGCTGCTGGCCAGGGCCGGGATGATCCTCGGCCCGTATGAGGACGTCGGCCGCATCCCGTGGTGGCTGCGCCGCCTGGAGAAGGGCGGTCGGATCTTGGCCCCCGCCCCGGCCGAGACGCCCCTTCAGTACCTCGACGTCCGGGACCTGGCGGCCTGGATGCTCCAGTGCGCCGAACGCAGTCTCGGTGGCGCCTTCACCGTGACCGGCCCACCTGGCGCGATCACCCTAGGCGAGTTGCTCACCACGGCGCTGGAGGTCACCGGCATCGACGCCGAGCTGGTGTGGGCCGACCCGAACCTGCTCGTGCGGCACGGCCTGCCGCTCGGCGTGGAGCTCGGTCTGCGGCTGCCCGACGGCAGCGTCCCGAGCGGCATGCACGACGCCGACGTCAGCGCCGCTCTGGCCGAAGGCCTCACCACGCGCCCGCTGCGCGCGACCCTCGCCGACACCTGGACCTGGCTGCAGACAGAAGGCGACCCGGTGCCGCGCGCGGACACACCTTCACCCGACACCTGGCTGGATGCCGCCGCCGAACAGCGGCTGCTCGACCAGCTCCCCTACTGAGAGGAACTCGAAGACTTCATGCGCGCCATCATCATCGGAGCCGGGATCGCCGGCCTGGCCACAGCCCTGCGCCTGCACCAGATCGGCTGGGACACCCTCATCGTCGAACGCGCCCCGCAGCGGCGCGGCGGCGGCTACGCCGTCACCTTCGGCGGCATCGGCTACGACGCCGCCGAACGCCTCGGAATTCTGGCCGACCTGCGCGCCAAGGCATTCGACACCACCGAGCTCGTCTACCACAAACCGAACGGCGAACGCCGCTTCGCCCTCGACCGCGCCACCATCGCCGCCACCACCGGACCCCGCTCGATCACCATCCTGCGCGGCGACCTCGAGGCCGTCCTGTACGACAAGGTCCACGACCACACCGAGATCCGCTTCGGCGCCACTCTCACCGCCATCGACCAGGACAGCCGCGCCGTCCGCGTCACCCTGGACGACGGCAGTATCGAGGAGGCCGACCTGCTCATCGGCGCAGACGGCCTGCACTCGGCCACCCGCGCTCTGTTGCTCGGCCCGGAAGAGGACTTCCTGCTCGACCTGGAGCACAAGGTCGCCGTCTTCATGCTGGAGCGGCGGCCCGCCGCCATCGCACCCGGGGCGACCGGCACTCTGTCGTCCAACGGCCGCACCGCGGCGGTCATCGGCGTCGGCGACGGCCGCAACGTCGCCTTCTTCGGCTACCGCACCAGCCACGCCCGCCCCGGCGAGGACGTCGCCACCCAGTTGGAACGCGTCTACGGCGACCTCGGCTGGGTCATCCCCGAAGCCCTCGCCGGGCTCCAGCAGGCCGATTCCGTCTACTTCGACACCGTCAGCCAGGTCGTGGCACCGCAATGGAGCAAGGGCCGGGTAGTGCTGCTGGGAGACGCGGCCTGGTGCGTCACCCTGTTCGCCGGGTATGGCTCAGCGCTCGCCGTCGGCGGCGCCGACCGGCTCGGCACCGAACTGGCCGCCCACCCAGGCGACATCCCCACCGCGCTGGACGCTTGGGAGGCCGCCATCCGGCCCGAAGCCGAACGCAAACAGAAGCTCGGCCGCCGTGTCAAAGGCGTCTACGCCCCGGCGAACCCGCTCGTGTTGTGGCTGAGCCTGCTGCCGCTGCGGCTGGCCTCCCTTTCGCCGGTCCGCCGATATATGATCCGCCGCTTCATCGAGGGCTGACCCCGTAGGACACCTGGCCGGGCGAACGGCCAAGTGTCACATTCCACGTGTCTCTACCAACGCGCCCTCGGATGGGCGCGAACGTCGGCGAGCCGGGAAGCCTGGTCGGCCCGCGATGCGGGCATCGCGGAGCGAGGAGCAACTGTCCGATGCGCCCCGACCACGACCCTGCTCGCCTGCGGCATCGCCGCTGGCGTACTCGTCCCGGCACTGATCCTGATCGACGGTGCCACCCGGCCCGGGTACAGCGTCTGGCACCACGGCGCCAGCCAGGTCGGCACCGGCGAGCGCGGCTGGCTGCAGACAGTCAACTTCGTGATCGGCGGGCTCCTGCTGCTCGCCTTCGCCGCCGGGCTACGCCGTGCGCTTCGTACCGGACGCGGAGCCATCCGGGGCCCGTCCTCATCGCGGCCTGCGGCCTGGCGCTGGCCGTGGCCGGGATCGTGCCCACTGATCCCGCCCTCGGCTACCCGCCTGGCCGGCCCGAAGTGGTCACCACCGCGGGCCGTGTTCATGGGCTGGCCGGTTTGATGCTGTTCGCCGGACTGGCGGCCGCGCCTTTCGTGCTGGCGCGGAGCCTTCGTGACGGCAGCCGAGGGTGGGCGGCCTACTCACGCTGGTCGGGTGTGCTGGTCATCGCCTTCGGCGCCCGCTTGCGCCACGCGAACACCGCTACGGAGGCATGAGGATGCAGATCCTGCTCGGCCTGGGCCGGCCCTCCTTCGGCTGGTAAGGGACCGCGGTGGCCGGATACTCCGTCGTCATGTACACGGTCGACATGTACACGGCATCTAGCTGCGCCACCTGACTCAGGAACATCCGCCACCGGTCAGCCTTGGCCGGAAGCCGTACCTGATCGAAGTCGCCCGCCTGCCGGGTGGGCGAGCGGCCTGCACGGCAAGGGCGAGCCCGTGACATACAAGCGGGTCCAACCGGAGCTGGTCGTCGAGGTCCTGGTGTTCCGATGCTCGTCAGCCCCCGTCCCGGCGGAGCGCTGGAGGCCCGAACGCCTCGGCCGGGCCGAGCGCGTGGCGACCGGTCCTGGTGGGCCGACCGAGGCGGACGCCCGCCTGCCGGTTGGGACGGGGCCGGGTGTCACAGGTGGAACCAGTGGATGCGGCGGCACGCCGTGCAGACGTAGCAGGTCGCGTCGCGGTTGGCCCAGTCGAGGCCGAGAAAGGTCATCCCTGTGGTCTGGAGTTTCCAGGTGTGCACCTCGAAGACGTCGTTGTCGCAGGTGTCGCAGAGCAACATGACGCCGTGGGGAAGCCAGATCTGCCGGGGGTCGCTCATACCCGGCACGCTAGCCGGTTCCCTCTCCCGCCGGGCGCGGACGCCGTCTCACGGAGGGGGCCGCCCGGGGCTACCCTTTGTCCCCATGAGTCAGGTGCACCATGCGACGGCCCGCGCCCTGCTGCGCAGGCTGGCCGTCGAACAGGCCGAATGCAGGATCCCGTCGCTGACGGCAGCGATCGTCCGTGACGGGTCGCTCGCGTGGTTCGGCGGCCGCGGCCGCGTCGACGGCGCGGCCCCTACCGCCGCCACCCAGTACCGCATCGGGTCGATCACCAAGAGCATGGTCGCCGTCATGGTCATGCGGCTGCGCGAGGAGGGCCTGCTCGACCTGAACGACCCGCTGGAGCGGCACGTGCCGGGCACGCGGCTGGGCCACCTGACGGTCGCCCAGCTGCTCTCCCACACCGCCGGCCTGACCGCCGAGCCGCCCACCGCCTGGTGGGAGCGCACCCCGGGCATCCCGGCTGCCGAGCTGCTCGACCGAGTCGGCGCCGAGGAACTGAAGCACCGGCCCGGACGGCGTTTCCACTACTCCAACCTGGGTTTCGGCGTGCTCGGCGAGCTCGTCGCGCGGCTGCGCGGCACCAGCTGGCTCAAGGCACTGCAGGAGGAGGTGCTCGACCCGCTCGGCATGCGTGACACCACCCCGCGGCCGCGCGCCCCGCACGCCACCGGGTACGCCGTCCACCCGTGGGCCGACGTGCTGCTGACCGAGCCGGAGCACGACGCCGACGCGATGGCCCCGGCCGGGCAGATGTGGTCCACCCCGCACGACCTCGCCCGGTGGGCGGCGTTCCTCGGCGGGGAGGCCGGCGGGGTGCTGCCGGCGGCCGTCCTGGCCGAGATGCGCGAGCCGGCCATCGTCGACGACGGCGACACCTGGACCTCCGGCTACGGGCTGGGCCTGCAGCTGTCCCGCGCCCGCGGGCGCCGCCTGGCCGGGCACACCGGATCCATGCCGGGGTTCCTGGCCACGGTGTGGTGCGATCCCGGCGAGCGTGTCGGCGTGCTGTTCATGGCCAACACCACCTCCGGCATGAGCGGCGCCCTGCTCAACGACCTGCTGGACATCCTCGACGAGCACGAGCCTCGCCTGCCCGAGGAGTGGCAGCCGGTCGCCGCCGACCCCGCGCTGCTGGCTTTGACGGGGCTGTGGCACTGGGGGCCCAAGCCGTACACGCTGCGGCTTTTGCCCGAGCGGGGGCTGTCGCTGGAGCCCGTCGGCGGCGCCGGGCGGGCCTCGCGGTTCGTGCCGCAGGACGACGGGACGTGGCTGGGGCTCGACGGCTACTACGCCGGGGAGACGCTGCGGGTCGCGGCCGACCACCTCGACCTCAACACGTTCGTCTTCACCCGCGAGCCCTACGACCCGGCCGCGCCGGTGCCGGGCGGCGTCAGCGAGTGGCATGCCTGAGCCGCAGGCGGGGGGCCGCGCGCGGACGGGCGAGCGGTGGAACCACAACATCCACTACCACTCCCGCGTGCTGCGCGCGGTGCCCCGCGGCGCCGAGCGGGGCTCGACGTCGGCTGCGGCGAGGGCATGCTGGCCCGCGAGTTACGGCGGCTGGTGCCGCACGTCACCGGCCTCGACCCGCACGAGCCCAGCATCGAGCAGGCCCGGCGGCAGCCCGGCGACGTCGAGTACGTCGTCGGTGACGTGCTGAGGCATCCGTTCGAGCCGGGCTCGTTCGACGTCGTCGCGTGCGTGGCCACGTTGCACCACATGGACGCCGCCGCCGGGCTGGCCCGCATGCGCGAGCTGGTGCGGCCCGGCGGCGTGCTGGTCGTCATCGGCTGCGCCCGCTCCAGCATGCCGCGCGACCTGCCGCGTGAGCTGGCGGCGGTCGCGGGCAACGCCGTGCTCCGCGCCGGGAGGACCTACTGGGAGCATCCGTCGCCGGTGCTGTGGCCGCCGCCGGTGACGTACGGGCAGATGCGGGAGCTGGCCGCCGAGCTGCTGCCCGGCTCGGTGTACCGCCGGCACCTGTTGTGGCGTTACAGCATCACCTGGCGCGCCCCCTCCTGATCAGGCGCCGACGTAGTCGGCCAGGTGCCGGCCGGTGAGGGTGGAGCGGGCGGCGACGAGGTCGGCCGGGGTGCCCTCGAAGACGATCCGGCCGCCGTCGTGGCCGGCGCCGGGGCCGAGGTCGACGATCCAGTCGGCGTGCGCCATGACCGCCTGGTGGTGCTCGACGACGATGACCGACTTGCCGGCGTCGACCAGCCGGTCGAGCAGGGCGAGCAGCTGCTCGACGTCGGCCAGGTGCAGGCCGGTGGTCGGCTCGTCGAGGACGTACACGCCGCCCTGGTCGGCCATGCGGGTGGCGAGCTTGAGCCGCTGGCGTTCGCCGCCGGACAGCGTGGTGAGCGGCTGGCCGAGGCTGAGGTAGCCGAGCCCGACGTCGGCCAGGCGCCGCAGGACGGCGTGCGCGGCCGGGGTGCGCGCGGGGCCGGAGCCGAAGAACTCCTCGGCCTGGCTGACCGGCATCGCGAGGACCTCGCTGATGTCGCGGCCGCCCAGGCGGTGTTCCAGGACGTGGGCCTGGAAGCGTTTGCCGTCGCACTCCTCGCACGTGGTGGCGACGCCGGCCATCATCGCCAGGTCGCTGAACAGGACGCCGGCGCCGTTGCAGGCGGGGCAGGCGCCTTCCGAGTTGGCGCTGAACAGAGCGGGTTTGACGCCGTTGGCCTTGGCGAACGCCTTGCGGATCGAGTCGAGCAGCCCGGTGTAGGTGGCGGGGTTGCTGCGCCGGGAGCCGCGGATGGGGCTCTGGTCGATCGACACCACGCCCGCCTCGGCCGGGATCGAGCCGTGCACGAGGGAGCTCTTTCCTGAGCCTGCGACGCCGGTGACGACGACGAGCACGCCGAGCGGGATGTCGACGTCGACGTCGCGCAGGTTGTGGGTGGTGGCGCCGCGGATCTGCAGCGCGCCGGTGGGTTTGCGGACGGTGTCCTTCAGCCGGGCGCGGTCGTCGAGGTGACGGCCGGTGACGGTGCCGCCGGCGCGCAGCCCTTCGACGGTGCCCTCGAAGCAGACGGCGCCGCCCGCGGTGCCGGCGCCGGGGCCGAGGTCGACGACGTGGTCGGCGATCGCGATGGTCTCCGGCTTGTGCTCGACGACCAGGACCGTGTTGCCCTTGTCGCGCAGCCGCTGCAGCAGCCGGTTCATCCGCTGGATGTCGTGGGGGTGCAGGCCGGCGGTGGGCTCGTCGAAGACGTAGGTGGTGTCGGTGAGGGAGGAGCCGAGGTGGCGGATCATCTTGACGCGCTGCGCCTCGCCGCCCGACAGTGAGCCCGCGGGACGTTCGAGCGCCAGGTAGCCGAGGCCGATCTCCACGAACGACTCCAGCGTGCGCAGCAGCGAGCCGAGCAGCGGCGCCATCGACGGCTCGTCGAGGTCACGCACCCATGCGGCCAGGTCGCTGATCTGCATCGCGCAGGCGTCGGCGATGCTGATGCCGTTGATCTTGGAGGAGCGGGCGGCGGCGCTCAGGCGGGTGCCGTCGCACTCGGGGCAGGAGGTGAACGTCACCGCCCGGTCGACGAACGCGCGGATGTGCGGCTGCATCGCCTCGCGGTCCTTCGACAGGAACGATTTGTGGATCTTCGGGATGAGTCCTTCGTAGGTGAGGTTGACGCCCTCGACCTTGATCTTGGTGGGTTCGCGGTACAGGAAGTCGCGCATCTCCTGTTCGGTGAACTCGCGGATGGGCTTGTCGGGGTCGAGGAAGCCTGATTCTGCGTAGGTGCGGACCGTCCAGAAGCTGTCGGACTTCCAGCCGGGGATGGTGAAGGCGCCCTCGGCGATCGATTTGGAGTCGTCGTACAGCTGGGACAGGTCGATGTCGGAGACGGTGCCGCGGCCTTCGCAGCGGGTGCACATGCCGCCGAGCTGGGTGAAGGTCTGCTTGACGGTCTTGGCGGTGCCGCGTTCGACGGTGACGGCGCCGCTGGCGCGGACGGTGGGGATGTTGAAGGAGAACGCCTGGGGTGAGCCGATGTGCGGCTCGCCGAGCCGGCTGAACAGGATGCGCAGCATGGCGTTGACGTCGGTGGCGGTGCCGACCGTGGAGCGGGGGTCGGCGCCCATGCGCTGCTGGTCGACGATGATCGCGGTGGTGAGTCCTTCGAGGACGTCGACGTCGGGCCGCGGCATCGCCGGCATGAAGCCCTGCACGAACGCGCTGTACGTCTCGTTGATCATGCGCTGGGACTCGGCGGCGATCGTGTTGAACACCAGGGAGCTCTTGCCGGAGCCGGACACGCCGGTGAACACCGTCAGGCGGCGTTTGGGGATCTCGATGCTGACGTCCTTGAGGTTGTTCTCCCTGGCTCCGTGGACGCGGATCAGATCGTGGGTGTCGGCGACGTGCGGCTCGGGGGACGTGACCATGCTCGGGGTGTCTCCATCTCGTCGGCGGGCTCGTCAGGGGTTGGGCGCGAGTGCCTCCCGGCGGCCACGCTAGCCGGGAAGCAGGGGTGGTCGCTTCTCCGTTTCTGCTCAGCCCGCCAGGGCGGAGGCGAGGTCGGCGGCCGCTCCGGCGGGCAGGGTGCCGTGGATGAGCTCCACCCGGTGCGCGAGCCGGGGCTCGGCGAGCGCGACGCCGTGCACGCCGCGGGGGGTCGCGGAGGCGGGCAGCAGGGTCAGGCCGTGGCCGGCGGCGACGAGGGTGCCGAGCGTGTGGACGTCGTCGCCCTGGTAGCGCAGCCCGGCAGGGAACCCGTCCCCCACCAGGTCGCGCAGCCGCGACGGCGGGCACAGCGGCGTGTCCAGCCAGCGGGCGTCGGCGAGGTCGCCCAGCCGCAGCGCCGTCCGCGCGGCCAGCGGGTGGTCGGGCGGCAGCACCACGACGAGGTCCTCCTGACTCACCCCGGTGGTGGTCATGAGGCCGGCCTCGGGCAGGCGCAGCGGGTCGCTGGGCGCGGTGATGCCGTCGGCCAGGCCGAGCTCGGCCCGTCCGGCGGCGACCTCGGCGAGCACCTGTTCGGCCGGACAGGTGCTCAGCGTCAGCTCCAGGCGGGGTTCGCGGGCGCGGGCGCGGGCGAGCCGCGCGGCCAGGACGGGGTTGACGGCGAGCGGTGTGGCGGCCAGCCGCAACCGGTTGCGCGGTGGGGCGGCCGCGCGCAGCACGTCGGCGCGGGCCGCGCGCAGCCGCAGCAGCAGCGCCTCGGCGTGCTCCAGCAGCCGGACGCCGGCCGGGGTGGGTGCGACGGGGCGGCGGCTGAGCAGCGCCAGCCCGAGGTCGGCCTCCAGCGCGGCGATCTGCTGCGAGATGGCCGACTGGGTGTAGCCGAGCTCGGTGGCGGCGGCGGAGAACGAGCCGTGCCGGGCGACGGTCACGAACGTGGTGAGCAACTGAGGGTCCATCAGGAATGCTTATACCAGGTGCACGAATCATCGTTGGCGCTTATCGAGGGTGGTCGGCCACGATGGTGCCCATGAGAATCGCCCTCGTGGGGGACCGCTCCCCCGCCGTCCGTTCCCACGCCAGAATCCCGCTGATCATGGAGGCGTTGCGCGAGCGGGACGGCGTCGCGCTCGACCCGTACTGGATCCCCACCACCGACGTGACCGGCCTGGAGGGCTTCGACGGGATCTGGATCGTGCCGGGCAGCCCCTACCGCGACGAGGCGGGCGCGGTGCGGGCGGCTCAGGTGGCGCGCGAGCGCGGCATCCCGTTCCTCGGCACCTGCGGGGGCTTCCAGCACATGCTGCTGGAGTACGCCAGGAACGTGTGCGGGCTGGAGGTGGCGCACGCCGAGAACACCCCGCACGCCCGCGACGTCCTGCTCGAGCCGCTGGCCTGCTCGCTGGCCGGGCACGAGGGACGGGTCGTGCTGGCGCCCGGCTCACGGATCGCGCAGATCATGGGCGCCGCCACCACGGTCGAGTCGTACTTCTGCTCCTACGGGCTCAACGAGCGCTACACGGCGACGCTGGCCGCGCATGGGCTGGTCTTCAGCGGCCACGCCGCCGACGACGGTGCGGTGCGGGCCGCCGAACTGCCGGGCCATCCGTTCTTCCTGGCCACGCTGTTCCAGCCGGAGCTGGCCGGCCGCCCGCACCCGGTGATCTCGGCGTTCGCCGCGGCCGTGGCCGAGCGCGCGCTTCAGCGGCCCGGCGTGGCCTCCTGAGCCGCCAGGGCGGCCAGCCTGCGCAGCGACAGTCGCAGCAGGGCCGGCACGAACGGGCGCGCCGCCGCCCACCCCACCCGCCCGAGCACGCCGAAAGGCAGCAGCAGCTCCTCGGCCCACACGATCCGGCTGCCGCCCTCGTGCGGGCGTACCCGGATGACGCCGCGGCCGCGTACGAGGCGGCCGGTGTGCTCGACGTGCACCAGGGACGGCGGCTCCCAGCGGGTGATCGTCATCGTGTCGAGGAACCCGAACGGCCCCACCCCCGTGAACGCCTCCAGGGTGCGTTCGCCGGTGCGCCGGGCGGTGGTCAACACCATCCACTCGCGGTGCCGGGGCCAGTCGGTGACCAGCGCGAACACCTGCTCAGGCGGCGCGTCGACCTGCGCGGCGGCGGCCGCGTACACGGGTTTGCCCATGATTCCATCCTTGCCGATGCCCGGCCGGGCGGGTCGGGTGGCATCCCGGGCACGTCGGGCTCGGCGACCGGCAGCCTCGGCACCGGGTCGACGTACTTGGCCGGCGGCGGCGCCGGCGAGGGAGCCGGATGGTGAGCGGCGTCGTTCGGGAAGTTCTGGGAGGTACGGGAGGTCCGGTCCCGCGGGCGGCGTAGCGCACAGGTCAGGGCAATGTCGTGCGCTCCCTACCCACACGCGCCATCGCTTCGCCTGTTCGACAGCGAAAGATATGCAGGTTTCGTCTTGGCGCAGGGTCAGGTGACACGGATTGCGCGAGGCCGACGACGATGAACCACGCGTTTATTGAGATTCCGGTAGCGGCGGAGCAGAATCTCTCGATTGAGGCAGCGGCCGGCGAATCTTTGCCGCTACCGTTCGTACTGGTTTCGGTGCTGCCCTGGAATGCACATTACGGCGGTGAACGGCCGGGACCTCCGGCGGCAAATGGCCAGACGTGATCTCTTGGCGGCGATTCCAGTACGCGTTCGATCTGATCGACGAGGCGGAGCGAGGGTCTCGAATTCTAGCGCTGGGCCGCGAGAGTGATACCCAGGCCGATGAAAACGGTCCCGGTCGCGGCGTCGAGCCGGCGGCGCACCGCCTGGCGATTGCGCAGCCAGCCACCGATTCGCCCCGCAAGCATGCCGACCGTCGCGTCGGCCAGGAACTCCAAAGCGATCAACACCGCGCCCAGAATGGCGAACTGCAGCCAGACGGGCCCCGCAGGCGGGGTGACGTGATCCTGCCGCCCGGCTTGTTCCCCTCAAGCGGAGATCGGATTCGACGAACCCCTGGAGTCGAGCACCGATATCGGGGTACGAGCGTTCCGAGGTGGAGTGCGGGTGCGGTTCGACGGATTGTGGTCACGCCTGATGAGCACGCGTGCTCCTGGTGCGACGGCCTGGATACGGTTCTATGTGGGCACGATCTTCCTCTCGGAGGGCGTGCAGAAGTTCCTGTTCCCTGAAGATCTGGGTGAGGGCCGCTTCGCCAGGGCCGGAATCCCGTTTCCCGGCGTGCTGGCGCCACTGGACGGCGTGTTCGAGATCGGCTGCGGCCTGCTGCTCCTGGCCGGCCTGCTCACCCGCCCGGCCGCCATCCCGATGATCATCAACATGATCGGCGCGCTGTCCATCACCAAGCTGCCGATCCTGTGGGGGAACGCCGCACTGTACGCAGATGCGAGAGGATGGTGGGACTTCGCCCACGAGTCCCGGACCGATCTGGCGATGTTGTGTGGCAGCGTCTTCTTGCTCATCGTGGGTGCCGGACGCTACTCATTGGATGCCGTCGTGCGGCGCCGCCTGGGGATGCGCCCGGCGCAGACGGGCGGCCGGAGGTGATCGGCCAGGTCATGGATCAGAGCAGCCTGAACCGGGAGGGGCCAACTGTGCGATCAGTGCGCCGCTCGGTCACGGCGGCGTCGGGCGGCGCGTGAATCTGGGTGGTCTCGGCGGCGGCGGGCGGCCTCGATGGACACCCCGGCGTTGAGCGGGGTCGGCGGCCTTACCTGCAGCTCCTCCGGTAGGGTGCCCCATCCCGCAGCCGACGAAGATCTGCCGAGCTGGACGTCGCGGCCGGAGTGCCGGCCCGGGCCGCGGGTCAGGACTCCAGGAAACGCAGGACGGCCAGGACGCGCCGGCTGTAGCCGCCGGCGTGCGCCAGGCCGAGCTTGTCGAACAGGGAGTTGACGTGCTTTTCCACCGCGCTCTGCGACACGTGCAGCTGCTGGGCGATCGAGGCGTTGGTCAGGCCCTGCGCCATCCGCTCCAGCACCTCGCGCTCGCGCGGCGTCAGCCGCGACAGCGGGTCGACCTGCGTGGTGCGCGCCAGCAGCTGCCGCACCACCTCCGGGTCGAAGGCCGTGCCGCCGGCGCCGACCCGCTCCAGCGCGTCGAGGAAGTCGCCCACCTGCGCCACGCGGTCCTTCAGCAGGTAGCCGACGCCCGCGACGTCGGAGCTCATCAGCTCGGCGGCGTACTTCTTCTCGACGTACTGCGACAGCACCAGCACGTTGACGTGCGGCCGGCGGCGGCGGATGTCCAGCGCCGCGCGCAGGCCCTCGTCGGTGTGGGTGGGCGGCATGCGGACGTCGACCACGACGGTGTCCGGGTCGTGCGCGTCGACCGCCGCCACCAGCGCCTGGCCGTCGCCGACGGCCGCGGCCACCTCGTGGCCCTCCTCCGCCAGCAGCCGCACCAGGCCCTCGCGCAGCAGCGTGGAGTCCTCGGCCAGGATCACCCGCACGGCAGCACCGCCGTGACCTGGGTCGGGCCGCCCGCCGGGCTGCTCACCGCGAAGTCGCCGTCCAGCGCGGCCACCCGCCGCGCCAGGCCGGACAGGCCGCCGCCCGCGGGGTCGGCACCGCCGTGCCCGTCGTCGCGGACGCCGACGAGCAGCGCGCCGTCCTGTTCGCGGACCTGCACGGCGATGTGGGTGGCGGCGGCGTGTTTGGCGGCGTTCGTCACCGCCTCGCACACCACGAAGTACGCCGCCGTCTCCACCGACGTCGGCGGCCGCCGCTGCAGGCGGCAGTCGAGCGTGACCGGCACGCCCGACCGCTCGGCCACGCCCGCCAGCGCCTCACCCAGGCCCAGGGCGTCGAGGCCGCTCGGGTAGACACGCCAGGCCACCTCCCGCAGCTCGGCCAGCGCCTGCTGCGCCTCCATGTGCGCCTGCTCCAGCAGCTCGGCGCGGCCCCGGCGGGCCCGGCCGAGCAGCATCGACAGGGCGACCAGCCGCTGCTGCAGGCCGTCGTGCAGATCACGCTCGATGCGGCGGCGTTCGGAGTCGACCGCGGCGACGATGCCCGCCCTGCTCTCGGCCAGCTCGGCGATGCGCCGCTCCAGCGCCTCGGTGGGGTCGGGGGCGAGCAGCCGCCGGGCGAGGCGGCGCTCCATGGCGTGCACGCCGGCGACGCCCGACAGGACGAGGAACAGCGCCACCGTCCCGCCGACGACGAAGTAGGTGACCAGCGGCCCCGAGGGCAGCATCCCGTCGAACGGCTCGCCGCGGCTCCACGCCGCGACCAGCTCCGCCACCGTCGCGATGCCGTAGACCAGCGCCAGGACCACCAGCCCGCCGAGCACCCCGACCGGGACGCGGGCGGCCAGGTAGGCGGCGACGCGGTTCGCCCCGCCCGCCGGCGGCTCCAGCCGCAGCCGGCGGGTCTCGGCGCGGGCCAGCCGGCGGGCGGCGGCCGCGACGTTGGGGTTGCCGAGGAACGGCAGCGACAGCAGCAGGAAGGCGAGCTCGAGCACGGCGGTGAGGGCGCCGAGCGCGACCGCGCCCAGCAGGCGCAGGCCGTCAGCGGCGACCGGCATGCCGGCCCTTGCGCCGCTCGCTCAGGCGGACGACGACGAAGACCACGATCGCGACGGCGACGATGGCGATCACCACGTTGGTGCCGATGCCGACGTACTGTTCCACCAGTTCGTAGCTCTCACCGAGGTAGTAGCCGGCCAGCACGAAGATGGTGTTCCAGATGAGGCTGCCGGCTGTGGTGAGCAGGGTGAACAGCAGAATGGGCATCCGCTCGACGCCCGCCGGGACGGAGATGAGGCTGCGGAAGATCGGGATCATCCGGCCGAAGAAGACGGTCCAGTGGCCGTGGCGGCGGAACCAGACCTCGGTCTTCTCGATGTCGGCGATCTTGACCAGGGGGAGCTTGGCGGCGATGGCGAGCGTGCGCTCGCGGCCGAGCAGGGCGCCGACCCCGTACAGGGCCAGTGCCCCGATGACCGAGCCGAGGGTCGTGAACAGCAGGACGTCGAAGAGCTCCATGCGGCCCCTGCTCACGGTGAAGCCGGCCAGTGGGAGGATCACCTCGCTCGGAAGGGGCGGGAAGAGGTTCTCCAGGGCGATCGCGAGCCCGGCCCCGGGGGCGCCGAGGCTCTCCATCAGTCCAACCAGCCAGTCAGTCATGGGCTAAAGGGTAGAGAAGATCGGATGCGCCGGGAATGAAGTTTGCTTCCCTTCTCGTGCTGGGGTAAACCACAGCCCCGTCGTACCGTACACTGTACGGTCGTGACGGACCTGGTAAGGCACGCAGCCATCTTCGAGCCCGCCGACCCGCCCCGCGCCGGGCGGATCATCTTTCTGGACCCCGAAGGAGAAGCTCTTGTCACGGTCGCCGAACCCACCACCGACGGCACGGCGGCCACCAGGCAGGTGCCGGCCCGGCACCTGCCTGTCGCCGAGGCGGTCGCCGCGCTCGCCCGCGCCCGCGCCGACACCCGCGCCCACCCCGCCTCCCGCTTCTGGGGCGCGGTCGCCGTCGTGGCGCTGCAACTGCTCACCCGGGGGCGCATCCTGCCGGGCGTGTCCCCCGACGGCCACGACAGCTGGCGGGCCGGGCCGCTCGACGCCGGCGACCTGCGGCGCGTGCGCGAGCTGGCCGCCGCCATGCCCGCCGCCGCCCGCGCCGTACCCGTGAACGAGGCGGGCGAGCCGCTGCTGCCCGAGGCCGAGCCGCTCGTGCGCGCCTTCCTCGACGCCGTGGCCGACGCCATGCCGCGCTCCCCCGGCGCCGTCCGCGCCACCGGGACCCGCGCGTACGCGGCCGCCGCGCCCGTCAAGGTGCCGCACCTGCGCCGCTGGGCCGAGGAGACCTCGGCGGGGCTCGACTCCGGCGTGCGGCTGTCGCTGCGCATCGAGGCCCCGCTCCTGGACGACGACCCGGCCGCTGTGGAGTTCCGCGCCGTCGCGCAGCTGCACAGCCTCGCCGACCCCTCGCTCGTGGCCGACGCCGCCGACCTGTGGCACGAGCGCGCCACCGGCTTCTGGCCCGGCGCCCGCATCGAGGCCACCGTGGCCGTCCGCCGCGCCGCGCGCGTCTGGCCCCGGCTGGAGGCGCTGCTGGAGCGGGCCGTCCCCGACGAGCTCACGCTCTCCGACGGCGACGTCGAGGACCTGCTGTCCGGCGCCGCCGACCGGCTGGCCGCCGCCGGCGTCGAGGTGCACTGGCCCCGCTCCCTGGTACGCGGGCTCAGCGCCCGCGCCGTCGTCGGCGACCGCGACCCCGCACCGTCCGACCTGCCCTCCTTCCTCGGCGGGCAGCACCTGACCAGCTTCAACTGGCGCCTGGCCCTGGGCGGACAACCGCTGAGCGCCGCCGAGATGGACCGGCTCGCCGAGGCCCACCGCCCCGTGGTACGCCTGCGCGACCAGTGGGTGCTCATCGACCCGGCGCTGGCCCGCAAGGCCCGCCACCGCGAGCTCAAACCCCTCACCGGCATCCAGGCGCTGGCCGCCGCCCTGACCGGGACCGTCGAGGCCGACGGCGAACAGGTGCCCGTCGAGCCGGCCGCCTGGCTGGAGGAGCTGCGCCGCCGCCTGTCAGAACCGCAGGACGTCCCCGCTCCGGCCGGCCTGGCCGCCACCCTGCGCGACTACCAGCTCGCCGGGCTGCGCTGGCTGGCCCGCATGACCTCCCTCGGGCTCGGCGCCTGCCTGGCCGACGACATGGGCCTCGGCAAGACGATCACGCTCATCGCGCTGCACCTGCACCGCGGCGGCAGCGGGCCCACGCTCGTGGTGTGCCCGGCCTCGCTGCTCGGCAACTGGGAACGCGAGATCCGCCGCTTCGCGCCCGGCGTGCCCGTACGCCGCTACCACGGCGCCGGCCGCGCCCTGGCCGACGACGGGTTCGTGCTCACCACGTACGCCACGATGCGGCTGGACGCCACGCTGCTGGCCGGCCACCCCTGGGGGCTGCTCGTCGCCGACGAGGCCCAGCACGTCAAGAACCCGGCCTCCGGCACGGCCAAGGCGCTGCGCGAGATCCCCGCCGCCGCCCGCGTCGCCCTGACCGGCACCCCCGTGGAGAACAACCTGTCGGAACTGTGGGCCATCCTCGACTGGACCACGCCAGGACTGCTCGGCCCGCTGACCCGCTTCCGGTCCCGCTGGGCCAAACCCATCGAAGGCGGCGACAGCGGCACCGCCGAGCGGCTGGCCCGCCTGGTGGGGCCGTTCCTGCTGCGCCGCCGCAAGAGCGACCCCGGCATCGCGCCCGAACTGCCTGCCAAGACCGAGACCGACCGGCCCGTCGCGCTCACCACCGAGCAGGCCGGCCTGTACGAGGCCGCCGTCCGCGAGATCATGACCCAGATCGAGGGCAGCGCCGGCATGGCCAGGCGCGGCCTCGTCGTCAAGCTGCTGACCGGCCTGAAGCAGATCTGCAACCACCCCGCCCAGTACCTGCACGAGACCAGCCCCCGCCTGGCCGGCCGCTCCGGCAAGCTCGAACTGCTCGACGAGCTCGTCGACACCATCGTCGCCGAGGACGGCGCCGTCCTGGTCTTCACCCAGTACGTCGCCATGGCCCGGCTGATCGAACGCCACCTGACCGGCCGCGGTGTGAACGCCCAGCTCCTGCACGGCGGCACCCCGGTGGCCCGCCGCGAGGAGATGGTGCAGACCTTCCAGGACGGCCGCGTCCCGGTGTTCCTGCTGTCGCTCAAGGCGGCCGGCACCGGGCTCAACCTCACCCGCGCCGACCACGTCATCCACTACGACCGCTGGTGGAACCCCGCCGTCGAGGACCAGGCCACCGACCGCGCGCACCGCATCGGCCAGACGCGTCCCGTCCAGGTGCACCGCCTGATCGCCGAAGGCACGATCGAGGACCGCGTCGCCCAGATGCTCGCCGCCAAACGCTCGCTCGCCGACGCCGTCCTCGCCTCCGGCGAGGCGGCGCTCACCGAACTCACCGACGCCGAACTCGCCGCTCTCGTGGAGCTCCGATGACCCCCCGCACGAACGACGCCCGCGGCTTCGCCGCCTTCCCCCCGCAACGCGCCGGCGCCCGCTTCGCCACCACCTGGTGGGGACGCGCCTGGATCACCGCCATGGAGGACACCTCGCTCGACCAGACCCTGCTGCGCAAGGGACGCGCGTACGCCAAGACCGGCCGGCTCGGCCCGATCACCGTCAGCCCCGGCCGCATCGCCGCCGTCGCCGAGCACGAGTACGACACCGTCGTCACCGTCGAACAGCTCGGCGACGACGCCTGGCGGCGCTTCCTCGACCAGGTCGCCGCCCAGGCCGGCCACATCGCCGCGCTGCTCGACCGTGACATGCCGCACGACCTCGTCGCGGCCGCCGAGGACGCCGCCGTGCCGCTGCTGCCGGCCGTCGGCGACCTCATGCCCGAATGCTCCTGCCCCGACTGGGGGCACCCGTGCGTGCATGCCGCCGCCCTGTGCTACCAGGCGTCCTGGCTGCTGGACGCCGATCCGTTCGTGCTGCTGCTGATGCGCGGGCGCGGCGAGCGGCGGCTCGTCGAGGAGCTGCGCCGGCACGGCCCGTGGACCGGCGCGGCCCCCGCCGATGGGCCCGATGCGGCGCGTGCGGTGCCCGCCGGGCGGGCGTTCGCGGCGGAGGTGCCGCCGCTGCCGGATCCGCCCACGTTCGACGCGCCCTTCACCGCGCCGGCGCTGGAGCCGGCCGACGGCGTGGACGTGGCCGCGCTCGCCGTCCTGGCCTCCTCGGCCGCCGCCCGGGCGCGCGAGCTGGCGCTGCGCGGCCGGCTGCCGGAGCTGACCGAGCACCAGGACCACGTCCGCCTGGCCGCCGAGCACGGGGCGGGCGTCCTGCCGGAGGCGTGCGCCGTCGAGGCCTGGCGGCACGGCGGCGCCGACGGCCTCGACGCGCTCGAAACCCCCTGGAACCCGCCCGCCCGCGACCTCGCCAGGGCCCGCGCGCACCTGGAAGCGGCGTGGGAGGACGACGTCCCGCCCGCGCTCGTCGCCTGGCGCAACCGCTGGACGTTCGGCGAGAGGCAACTGCGCTACGGCCGCGACGGCCGCTGGTACCCGTTCACCAGACGCGGCCAGGAATGGTGGCCGGCAGGGCCGCCGGAACGCGACCCGGCGGCCCTGCTCACCTGACGACGGCGGCTGACGACCCGGCGGCGCCGCGCACCGCCGGGCGGCGCGTTCGCCGCCCGGCGGTGAGCGTGGCTCAGCCCGCGGGCTCGTCGGTGTGCGCGATCGTGGCCAGCACGTCGTTGAACGCCTCCGTCGAGCTCGGATGGGTGTACACCGCGTCGCGCAGCTCGGCGGCCGTGACGTGGTGCCGCATCGCCAGCGCCACCGTGTTGACGATCTCCTGGGCGTCGATGCTGAGCAGCGCGGCGCCGAGGATCTCGTCGGTGTCGGCGTCGATGACGAACTTGACCAGCCCGCGCGTCTCCTCGACCACGTGCGCGCGCGGCATCGCCACGATGTCGGCCACCGCCTGCTTGGCGACCTTGACGCGGTGCCCGGCCGCGCGGGCCTCGCGCTCGTTGAACCCGACCGTGGCCAGCGGCGGCGTGATGAACAACGTCATCGGGATCGCCATCCGGTCGGTGGTGGCGCGCCGGCCGGAGCCGTTCAGGTGGTCGAGCACGACCCGGCTGTCGTCGAGCGAGATGTAGGTGAACTGCGGGCCGCCGTTGACGTCGCCGAGCGCGAAGATGTGCGGCTGGCTCGTCCGCAGCCGCTCGTCGACCACGATCGCGCCCCGCCCGTCGGTGCGGACGCCCGCCGCCTCCAGGTTCAGGCCGCGGGTGACCGGCGCGCGGCCGGTCGCGGCCAGGACGGCGTCCGCACCGACGCTCTCGCGCCGGCCGTCGCGCTCGTAGACCACGTCGGTCTGCGAGAGGCCGTCGCGGACCTCGGTGACCTCGGCGCGGGTGACGAACTCGACGCCCTCGCCCCGCAGTACGTCGAGCGTGGCCTCGGCCACGTCCTCGTCGAGCCGTCCCAGGATGTCAGGGGCGGCCTCCAGCACGGTCACCCGGGAGCCGAACCGGCCGTAGATGGAGGCGAACTCCAGGCCGAGGTAACCGGCTCCGATGATCACCAGCCGTTCCGGCAGGTCGGGGCTGTGGATGAGATCGGTGCTGGTGACCAGGCGCTTGCTGTCGCGCAGGCCAGGGACGTCGGGCACGATCGGCTCCGAGCCGGTGTTGACGACGATGGTCTCGGCGGTGACGGTCACGTCGCCGCCGGCCTGCGCCACCTCGACGGTGTGCGGGCCGGTGAACCTGGCCCGGCCGGTCAGCAGGGTGATCGTCTCGGCGTTCTCCATGGCCTCGCGGTTGCCCGCGCGGAACTTCGACGTCAGCTCGTGAATCTCCCGTACGGACCGGGCGTACCACTCCTGCGGCGAGTCCTCCGGGCGGCGCTTGCGGGAGTGGTGGACGAGTGCCTTGGTGGGCACACAGCCGACGTTCGGGCAGGTGCCGCCGTACATCTGGTCGGACTGCTCCGCAAGGACAACCTTTTTGCCCTGTTTACCGAGTTTGGCGGCCACAGTTTTGCCGCCCTTGCCGAAGCCGACCACGAGAACGTCGGCGTGGATGGTGCTCATGGGATCTCCAGGTCTGTGCGTACAGCCGGGAATGTCGTACGGGATGTCAGCAATGTCCGGTGTCCCGTCCTTCCTCCCTACCCATCACGCCTGCTTATGGACGCCATAAGCGGGCTGCTCAGACGGCGTCCGGATCGGGGAACCCGCCGACGAACACGGCCACGTCGCGGCGGCGGGAGGCGGCCGGCCACACCGCCCACGTACGGCGCACCAGCGGATGGCCGACGAGCGGCGACCAGGAGACGTTCTCCGGCAGCGGCTGCGACCAGTTCGGCGGCGCCAGCGCGAACGACTGCCCGGCGTTGACGGCCGCCAGCTTCACCTCCGCGATCAACGCCTGCCCCTCGGGCGCGGGCGGCCCCAGGTCGAGGCCGTGGCTGCGCAGGATGGCGGTCAGCTCGTCGAACCACGCGGGGCTGCTCGGGCGCGGGAACGACACCCACGTCAGGCCGCGCAGCGCCTCCAGGCAGATGCCGTCCGGTCCGCGCAGCTCGGCCGCGTGGTCGGCGGCCAGCAGCACGCCGAGCGGCTCGCGGACGACGAGCATCGCGTCGAACTCGGGGCCAGGCGGGCGTCCGCGCAGCAGGCCGACGTCCAGCTCGCCGGCCTGCAGCGCGGCCTGCTGCGCGGCCGTCGACAGGTGCAGAGCCTGGACGCGGGTCTCAGGACAGGCCACCGCCAGGCGTTCCAGGGGCGGGCCGAGCAGGTCGGCGGGCAGCTCCAGCGGGACGCCCAGGCGCAGCACCCCGCCGGTCTCGCCGGTGTAGGCGGCCATCGTGCGCAGCAACTGGTCGTGCCGGGCCAGCATCGCGCGGGCCTCGCCGAGCAGCGCAACCCCGGCCTCGGTGGTGCTCACACCGGTGCTGCGGCGCACCAGCAGCTTGACGCCGAGGCGGCGTTCGAGGGTGTTGACCGTCTGCGACAGGGCCGGCTGGCTGATGTGCAGGCGGCGGGCCGCGGCCGACATGCCGCCCTCCTCCGCCACCGCGACGAACGCGCGCAGCTCTCGCAACTCCATGCGGCCATGTCATCACATGTCAGGATCAGACCTTGTGAGCAGGCCACCGACCGGCGTCCGCAGCCCCGGAGCCAGGACGATCGTGACCACGGCCGACGCCGCCGCCATCACCGCCATCGCCGTCGCGGGCGAGGTCTGCTGGGCGACGGTCCCCGCCACGGCCGCGCCGACGCCCTGCATCGTCATCATCCCCGACGCGTGCAGCCCGAGGGCGTGCCCGCGCAGCTCAGGCGGGGTGAGGGCGACCAGGCGGTCCTGCAGCAGCAGACTGGCCGCGAAACCGGCCGAGGCAAGCACGATCGCCGCCGCGGCCAGCGGCAGCCCCGGCTCCAGCGTGAAGACCAGGTACGGCACCGCCAGCAGCAGCCGCAGCGGGGCCGCGAGCCGTTCGCGCCACCGGTCCGGCACGAACCGGCCGACCACCAGGTCACCGACCAGCATGCCGAGCGCGGCCAGCGCGAACAGTGCGCCCGCGTGCGCCGGCGCGTACGGGACGAACAGCGCCTCACACCCGACGATCAGCCCGTTGGGCACCCACAGCGCCAGGTAGACGTAGCGGCGCGGCGCCGACGACCACAGCAGCCGGTTGCCGCGCCAGGTCGCCGCGGCCGACGGCCGGCCATCGGCCCGGGCCGGGCGGCGCGCCAGCCCGAACCGCGTGACGACCGCGCCGAGCAGGTAGAGGACGGCGGCGACCAGCAGCGTCCCGCGTGGCGACAGCACGCTCACCAGCAGCGCGCCGGTCGCGTACCCGGCGATCTGCAGGAGCCCGACCGACATGTTGAGCACCGAACGCCCGAGCAGGTACCCCTCGCGCGGCAAGATGTCGGTGAGCAGCCCGTAGCGCACGCCGCCACCCAGCGAGGACGCCAGTCCCAGGCCGAACAGCAGGGCGAGAGCCACGCCCACCGGCAGGCCGGGCACCGCCAGCACCGCCGTACCTGCCGCGAACACCGCCGCGAGGCCGCTCATGGCCGCGCGCGGCGGCAGCCGGTCGGCGGCCGACAGCAGCACCGTCGCCCCGACCACCTGCGCCAGCGAAGGACCGAACATGCTGAGCGCCGCCAGCAGCGGCGAGCCCGTCTCGGCGTAGACGAGCGTGCCGAGGGCCAGCCCGCTCACGGTGGAGGCCGCCGTCTGCGTGGCGGATGAGACGAACAGCACCGAGAACTCCGGCACCCGAAACAGATCACCATATGTACGCATACGGGGGTTCTATGGTGAACCCCGGGAACGTCACGAGAGTTTCGCGGAGAGGCGGAACATGGGCTACTGGGAGGTCAGCGCCGACACGCTGGCGCGCGGCCGGTTCACCGTCTCCGCGCTCGCCGAGACGCTCGCCGCAATGATCCTGCTGACCGACGGCCGGCCCGCCCACCCCGGCGAGCGGGCCTGGCTCGACGAGCACCGGCCCGCCTACCGGCGACGGCTGGCCGACGACCCGGTGCTCGGGCTGCTCGTGCGGGCCGCGTCGGCCACCCACTGGATCCCCGACTTCCTCACGCCCGCGCCCCCGGCCGCGGAGACGACGTTCGACGACGAGCTCGCCGTCATCCGCGACACCCCGCCCGCGGCCGCGCAGGCGGACCTGGCCGTCGCGCTGGGCGGGCCGCCACCGGCCGCGCTCGACCGCCCCGACCTGCCCGTACGCGCCGCGGAGCTCGTGGAGTGGGTGTGGCGCGAGACCGTGCAGCCGACCTGGCCGCGCCGCCGCCGGATCATCGAGGCCGACATCGTGTCCAGGACCGAGCGGCTCAGCCGGGGCGGCTGGGCCGCGGCGCTGACCGACCTACGGCCCGGGATGCACTGGCTGGGCGACGGCAGGCTGCAGATCAACGCCCACAACTATCCGCCGCGGCGGCTGGACGGAGCCGAGCTGCTGTTCGTGCCCGTCGTCCCGGACCGGGCGTGGGTGGCCTGGCGGCTGCCGGACCGGTACGCGCTCATCTACCCCTGCTCCGGGCAGCTCCTGTCCGAACGCCGGGCCCCGGCCGCGCTGGCTCGCCTGCTCGGGGCCGGCCGCGCGAACGTGCTCGTCCTGCTCGACAGCCCCAGGACCACCACCCAGCTCGTGGCCCTGACCGGGCAGGGCCTCGGCTCGGTGGGACGGCACCTGCAGGTCCTGCTGGACGCCCGCCTCGTCCGCCGGCGGCGGTCCGGCCGGTCAGTGCTGTACTGGCGTACCGCTACGGGTGACGCGCTCGTGGCCGACCAGGATTCAGGGCATTCCGGGCAGTAGACGGCTCGCCCGTGTGGGTCGCAGCGTGGCGGAATGTTAGCGCCTGTCGTCTCTCGCGCCACTGGTCGCGTCACCAGCGCCGGGGCGAGGATCCTTCCATGTCATTCGTGCTCTCCCCCTCGCCCGCGTCGGCCGAGCAGGCCGTCGCCCACTTCGCCGCCAAGCTCGCGTACGAAACCGATGTCAGCGACGTCCACAACGACCTGGAGGCCGGCGCACCGGGGCTCGCGGTGGTGGACACCCGCGGCCTCGACGCCTGGGAACAGGGGCATCTGCCCGGTGCGATCCACCTGCCCACCCGGCAGATCCCGGCAAGGGCCACGCAGGAGATCCCCGCCGGAGTCGTGGTGGTCACCTACTGCTGGGGACCAGGCTGCAACGGCTCCACCAAGGCGGCACTGGAGTTCGCCAAGCTCGGCTACCAGGTCAAGGAGATGATCGGCGGCTACGAGTACTGGGTGCGCGAGGGCTTCCCGGTCCGCACCCCGGACGGCTTGCGGCGGCGCCAGGGAGACGACCTGACGGTGGTCCCGACGGGAGCGACGTGTGACTGCTGAGCCGACGACCCGGCAGATCACACCCGCCCCCATCTCGCGGTCCGGGAGCCGGCGCGGCTTCCAGGCATGCCGCATGCTTCGGCTGCCCACTGTCCGCACCCAGTTCCCCGACCTGGCTGAGGCCGCCGCCCGCGAGCAGATGTCCTACCGTGACTTCCTCGCCGAGCTGCTCATGGCCGTGTGCGACGACCGAGCCCGCCGCCGTTCCGAACGGCGCATCAAGGCCGCTGGGTTTCCCCGTGAGAAGTCCTTGCGTGCCTTCGACTTCGACGCCAACCCGAACGTCGACCCTGCCGTCATCAACACCCTCACCACCTGCGATTGGGCGCCGATATGGCGAACACATTGGCGGCCAGGTTTCCGGCGGCCTGGCGGGTATGGGCGGTGCTGCGCCAAAGCTGTCGCTGCGAGAGGGTACGGGCTGGTAGATCACGTGTCCGCGATCGGCTCATCGCCCAGCCCTTGTGGCACGGGCAGGCGGCTCAGCGGCGGCAGCATCGCCCGCTGAGTGTCGGGTACCTCGGCGTACTGCTGGACATGGCACATCCTGGCGGATCCCGACGGCAACGAGTACTGCGTCGTGGCCGCGCCCGACGCCTACCGGACGGGGCCACGACACGGCCGGGCCATGCCGCGGCCCGCGCCACCTTGCGGTTACCGCGTTGCGGTGGCCAGTGCCGCGCGGATGGCGTCCTCGTCGACCGGCCGGCCCTTCTCGTTCGAGAACGGCCCGTACGGGGTCCCCCACACCGGCGTGCCCGTCGCCTGCCGCCAGCTGTCGGCCAGCGGTCCCGCGTCCACCACGCCGTACCCGATGGATTCGATGAATTCGGTCACCGCCGCCTTCGCCGGCGCGGAGTCCCCGGCGATCGGCAGGTACGAGCGGTCGGCCGCCCCCGCTGGGCGGGCGAGTGACAGCAGGTGCTTGAAAAAGACGTTGTTGAACGCTTTCACGACCATGGCGTCCGGAACGTACCGCAGCAGCAGCTCGCTCGAGGTGATCGACTCGCTGTCGAGCTCGGGGATGTGCCCGTCACGCTCGGGGCCGTAGTTGCACGTGTCGATGACCGTCTTCCCGGCCAGTGGCGCGGCGGGCAGGTTGGGGAACGCCATGACCGGCACCGTGACCACGACGATGTCACCGGCCGCCGCGGCCTCCCCGCTCGTCGCCGCGGACGCCCGCGGCCCCAGTTCCGCGGCCGTGTCCGCGAGCGTTTCGGGACCGCGCGAGTTGCTGAGCACGACTCGGTGCCCGGCCGCGATGGCGAGCTGCGCGATGGTACTGCCGATGAATCCGCTTCCGATGAATCCCACAGTCGTCATATTCTTAGCGTCCCTCTAGAAGAGCCGTATCCTTGTCATTTGCCGGACTCGTTGCAATTCGGATCCCTGCTGTCAGCCGGCGGAGAAGTAATGGCCGTTGTCCAGATCGGCGAGCAGGCCGGGCTGAGCGGGTTTCCAGCCGAGGGTCCGGCGGGTGATGAGGTTGGAGGCCGGGTAGCTCTGCGTGACGATGTTCGCGAGGAACCCGAAGTATCCCGGCAGCACCAGTTCGTCCACGGGAACGCTCACGGCGGGCAGGCCCAGGCGGCTGCCGATGGACTCGGCGATCTCGCGGAACGGGATGCCCCCGTCGTCTACCGCGTGCCAATATTTGCCGGCCGGACCCTTCTCCAGCGCCAAGCGGAACAAGGAGGCGACATCGCGGATGTGCACGGCGTTCCACAGGTTCGCGCCGTCTCCGGGGTAGCCGACGAAGCCCTTCTCCTTCGCGAGCGCGATCAGCTGCACGAGGAAGCCGGCACGATCGGTCGTGCTGTGCGCGATGTTGGCGATCCGTACGACCGAAGACCGCACCCCCCGCTCGGCGAGCCCGACTACGGCGGTTTCCACGACGTTACGTGCCCGCAGGGTGCCCTTGTGCTCATCGCCGGCGGGAAGGGCCGGGTCCTCCTCGGTGGCCGTCCGGCCCAGGAATCCCTGCCCGGGCGAGCCGATGCTCCCCGCCGCGACCAGCGGCTTTCCGGTTCCCGCCAGTGCCTCGCCGTAGGCGAGCATGATCGGGAGCTCGGCGGCGGCCACGGCATGGATCCCGCCGGAGAAAAGCAGGTCTTGCCGGTGCGCGACGTGGATGGCGCCGTCGGAATCCGCGGCCGCCTCCTTGAGCCCGTCGAGATCCTGAAGGTCGCCGCGGCGCACCTTCGCGCCGAGCGCGGACAGCGCCGCCGCGGCCGTGTCCGACCGGGCCAGGCCGGTGACCTCGTGCCCGGCGGCGATGAGCTCGGGGATGATGTACGAACCGGAATGGCCGGTCCCGCCAGTGACGAAAACGTGCACGCTACTGCTCCTTGTGAATGATGTGGCGCGAGAAGTGGTGGTGCGGGCGCGCTCAGGCAGAAGTGCTGACGCCGAAGGTGAAGTTGAAGCTTCCCGCGCCGTAGCGGCCCAGGCCTGTCATCACCAGGCCTGTTCCTTCCGGCCGGCGCGCCATTTCCAGGGGGCCGGTGTCCATCGGCCGCAGCCCGAGGCTTTTGATGAATGCCGACACAGTCGCCTTGGCCTCAGCGTCGTCGGCGGCGATGAGCCCGTCCAGCGAGTTGCCCTGCGCCAGCATGTGACAGAAAACGGTGGTGAACGCCTGCACGACGTGCGCGCCGGCGGGCGTTCGATCACCTGGCGAGCCTAGCGGCCACATCCGCCCGGGCCGAGCGACGGACGGGGACCACGTGACCACGCCGGTGTGCCAGCCACATGAACACGACGGTGGCCACCACGCCGAACACCACGGCGTACACACTGCCCTCCGGTCCGAAGTCGCCGCCCGTGACCAGCGCGGGACCCGACATCGTCGCGTCCAGCAGGCCCTGCGGGGTGTTGCTGCCGGACACCTTGGTGCTGAAGATGGCGCTCGCGGCAGTGTTCCAGCCGAAGTGCAGACCGATCGGCACCCACAGCTTGCGGGTGGCGATGTACGCGGCGGTCAGCATCCCGCCTGCCTCGATGGCGATAGCGATGGCGCCCCACAGGGTGGCGTTCGCGTTGAGCAGGTGGATCAGGCCGAACAGCGAGCCGGTCAGCACGAGCGCGATCCAGGTTCCGGTCCAGTGCTCGACGTTCCGGAACAGGACACCGCGGAAGACCAGCTCCTCGGTCACGGCAGCACCCGCCATGATGCCGAGCAGGCCGACGGCGCTCGCCGGCGTGCCCAGGCCGTTGATCGTGTAGTCGCCTGAGAAGGCGATGTTCGCGATGACTGCCCCGAACAGCGCGATGCCGAGCAGCGTGCCCCAGCTGATCCCCGCGCCTGCTCCCTTCAACGACACCTCGACGGGTGCCCGGTGCTCGGTGCGCCGCACCACCCAGCCGTAGACCAGGACCGCGACGACGGCCGTCAGCAGGCCGGCGACGAGCGCCAGCCAGGGGTTGCCCTTCACCGCCACCGTGCCCAGACTGCCGAGGATCCAGACCGCCACAACCGCCAAGAGCTGCCGTATCAGACGCACAATGACTCCTTCGTGAGAATCCGCGGCGGGAGCGCTGCGGGCTACTGGCAGGGCTGCGCTCAGCCGGGGAGGTCGACGCCGAGGGCGATGTCGAAGGTCGCCGCGCCGTTGCGGGCCAGGCCCATCAGCAGCGGCCCGACCCCTTCCAGCCAGCGGGCCATCTCCAGGCCGCCGACATCGAGCGGGCGCAGTCCGAGGCTCTCGATGAACGCCGACACGTCGGCCTTGGCCCGCGCGTCATCCCCGGCGAAGAACACGTCCAACGGACGCCCCTGGGCCAGCACGTGGCCGAAGACCGTGTTGAACGCCTTCACGACGTGCGCGCTCGCCGGGACTGCCTTGGCGATCTCCTGCGCACCGGACGTGCCTTCAGGGATGACGAGCCCGGTGGCGTCGGCGTTGAACGTGTTGGAGATGTCGATGATGAACTTGCCGGCCAGTGCATCCCCGTACTGGGCGACGACCGGCACGGCGCTGGCGTATGGCACGGCCAGGACGACGATGTCGCCAACCGGGACGGCGCCGAATGTCCCGACCGTAGCCCCGCCGCCGAGCGCGGCGGCCAGGTCCTTGGCCTTGGCCGCGTCGCGGCCGATGAGCTCGACGGCGTGGCCGCCCTCGACCGCGCGGGCGCCAATGGCGCGGCCCATACCCCCCAGGCCGATGATGCTGATGCTGCTCATGGTGTGCCCGCTTTCTGGTGCTGGATAGGACGCCATGCCCCACCCGTCGTTGTCGACGGCTGTGTCATCGACGCCCCATTTGGTTAATGTGTGAACCAGAAGCTACGCGGCACTTGGTTACCATGTCAACCAGACGGTAAACTGACGTGCGTGACCGAGCCGCGGTGGTTGAACGAGCGAGAACAGCAGGCCTGGCGCAGCTTGATGAAGATGCAGGACGGGCTGTCGGAGTTCATCGAGCGGCAGCTGCGCAACCGGTGCGGGATGTCCGGCGCCGACTACCAGGTCCTGGCCCACCTCTCTGAGGCGCCCGAAGGGCGGCTGAGGTCGTTCGAGCTCGGCCAGTTGTTGCGCTGGGAGAAGAGCCGCCTGTCGCAGCACCTGGGTCGGATGCAAAATCGCGGCCTGGTGTCCCGCGAGCGGTGCCTCGCCGACCAACGGGGGGCGGTAGTCGCCATCACTCCCCGGGGCAGCGACCTGATCAAGGTCGCGGCTCCTCAGCACGTGGCCGACGTCCGCGACGTGCTCATTGATCATCTCACTGCGACTGAGATGGCGATGCTCGTCACCATCGGCGACAAAGTCGCCGAACGACTGGCGACGCTGGAACACAAGCACTGATACCCGCTCACGAACTGCGTGCGTGTCAGACCGCCGCCTACAGAATCCCGCGGGCGCCGGCACAGCTGTTCGCGATGCACGACCCACAGCTACGACCCGCTCAACGCCTGACTTGATCAGCGGCATGCCCTTGGAAGGCGCGGCTCACGGGTGCGGGGCTGAGCCGGACGACGCTCACCCGCGCGGATCTCACCAACGCATCGCCGACCGGCTCGGCGAGCTGGACGCCGCGTTCACACACACCGCACGACCCGGCGACAGCCAGATCTCCCCGGGCTGCTGCTCGACCTGGCCACCGCGTGCCGGCGAGGCGAACGCACCCAGCTGACCTACCGCGACAGGGCCGGGACGACGTCCACCCGCCGGGTGGACCCCTACCGGCTCATCCACACCGGCCGCCGCTGGTATCTCCTCGCCTACGACCTGACGCGGCAGGACTGGCGCACCTTCCGTACCGATCGCATCATCGATGCCACAGCCACCGGGCAGGCCGCCGCCCTGCCCGACCCGCCGGATCCGGCACAGATGGTCGGCAGGGGCATCGCGATGAGGCCCTACCCGGTGCGGGGGACGATCCGCCTGGCCGTACCGGCCAATGGCCCGCAGGCGGGTGCCACCAACGGTCGGTGTCCACCACCCGGACGGCGATGACGCGACGATCATCGACATCGGCGGACCGGACGCCGACGGCCTGGCCCGCTACCTGCTCAGGCTCGGCCGGCCACTCCGGATACTGCACCCGGAAGAGGTCCGCCAGGCAATCCTCGCCCGCACACGACAACTCCTCGAGGACAACCAGTGACTGGTGCGGAGGCACGCCGTCCGCCGTCGTCGCGGGTCACGGGCGGGGGGCGCGGCGGTCGCGGCGGGCTTCGAGCTCCTCCTCGCTCACCGGGATGAGCATCGGCTGGCCGGCCACGCCGAACATCGTGACGACGAACTCCGTCTCGGCGTCGGGCAGGTGGTTGGCGTCCTGGTAGTGGATGACGTCGCCGCCCGGCTCCCAGAACGTCTCGCCGGCCCTGACGACGCGCTCCGGCTCGCCCTCCAGCTCGAACAGCATCTCGCCGCGGATGACGTACCCGTACGCGGGGCCGGTGTGGCGGTGCGGCGGGTTGCCCTCGCTGCCTGGCGGCAGCGTGACCAGGATCGTCATCGCCTCGGCGCCGTCGGGCAGCGGCGGCGGCGACGGCACCGAGGAGACGAGCTCGATCTTCGGCGGCGGCGTGGTCGCGTTCGGATTGTGCAGGTGGTGGGTGTGTTCAGCGGTCATGGACGATCCTCGTTTCCGGGTGTCAGCGGCGGGTGCCGGTCGCCGAGTGCCGCTTCAGCCAGTCGGCGTAGTGGGTGGGCGCGATGCGGGCGCCCTTCGGGGCGGTGAGGACGTCGCCGTGGACGGCGGCGAACATGCCGGCGCTGTCGTCGACGACCACCGTGCGGTCCTCGCCCCGGGCGGCGAGCGTGGTCCGCCCCAGTTCGTCCAGCGAGAAGACGTCCGGGCCGACCACGTTGAGTGTGCCGTTCAGCGGCGGCCCGGCCGCGACCTCGGCCACGGCGGCGGCGACGTCCGCCGCGGCGATCGGCTGGAGCCGCGTGCGCGGCAGGCGGACGGTGCCGTCGTCGGTCGTCCACGACAGGATGGCGTCGACGAACTCCATGAACTGCCCGGCGCGGACGATGGAGTACGGCACGGCGTCCGCTTTGAGCAGGTTCTCCTGGAGGGTCTTGGCGCGGTAGTAGTCGAGGTCCGGCACCTGGTCGACACCGACGATCGACAGCAGCACGACGTGCCCGACCGGCGAGCTCCGGGCGGCGGTCAGCAGGTTGTGCATCGAGGTCTGGAAGAACGCGAGCGAGTCGTGGTCGAACGTCGGCGAGTTGGTCAGGTTGACGAGCACCTCGGCGTCGGCCAGCGCCGGGCCCAGGCCCTTTCCGGTGAGCACGTCCACGCCGGTGCGCGGCGAACACGGCACCGCGTGGTGCCCTGCGGCGTTCAGGTTCTCCACCACCTGCGAACCGATCAGCCCAGTTCCCCCCATGACTGCGAATTTCATGACTTCCTCCAACGCCCTAGTCGTCGACCTTGATCTGCTCCCCGGAGTCGGAGATGAAGACGACCAGCAGCTTCGCCGGCTCGGTGCGGCTCGCGTTGTCGGCGAGCACGTGGTGCGAACCCGGCGGCTCCACCCAGTTCTCACCCTTGCGGAACGTCTTCACCGGCTCGTCGTCCAGCCGGCTGCGCACACTGCCTTCCAGCACGTACGCGTACACGAAGGCCTGGCCGTGGCGGTGCGGCGCCGCGCGGGCACCCGGCGGGAAGTCGACGATCGCCGAGGTGAACGTCTTGCCCTTGACGTTCGGCAGCGGTTGTTCCAGCAGTTTCGTCAGCTTGTCGGACGGCGGCTGCGTGGTGACGGCGGCGACCGGCCGCTCGACGGCGGCGGGAGCCCCGCTCGCGGCCCGCTCCCCCGCGCACGCGGCGACCGACACCAGCATGCCGGCGGCGAGCAAGCCGCGGGCGAACCGTACCCGGACCATGTGCATTCTCCTGTCGTGCTCGAACCCCGAGCGGGCGCGTGAAGCCGCACGGGGACGCCGCGAGTACGCTGCCCGTCCCTCGCGGAGCAGTCCGGGAACGTGGTCAAGACTTGGCGATGGTCTGCCCAGGTGAAGGCCGCTGACCGTCTTCGGTGACCTGGATGATCGTCTTTCCGGGGGCGCGCCGCCCGGGGGCGAAGGCGGCGGGTGCCTCGTCGAGCGTCCGCACGGCCGCGACGATCGGGCGCAGGCGTCCGTCCTTCAGCCGCCGCGCCAGGGCGGCGAGCTGGACGCGGTCGGGCTCGACGACGAAGAAGATCGCCCGGCCGTCGGCGGGCCGGACCGTGGGCGGGACGGCGATGGTGACGACGGTGCCGCCGGGACGCACCAGAGCGGTCGAGCGGTCGAGGATGTCGCCGCCGATCACGTCGAAGACCACGTCCACCCCGCCCGCGTCCTCAAGCCGGTCGGCCTGCAGGTCGAGGAAGGCGTGCGCGCCGAGGTCGCGCGCGGTGTCGCGGTCGGCGGCCCGGCCGGTGGCGATCACGTACGCTCCGGCCTCGCAGGCGAGCTGCACGGCCAGCGAACCGACTCCGCCCGCGGCGCCGTGGATCAGCACGGTCCGGCCCGAGGCGAGGTGGCCGTGGTCGAACAGGCCCTGCCACGCGGTCAGCCCGGAGATCGGCACCGCGGCGGCCACGGTGTGCTCGACGCCGGCGGGCAGCGGCGCGAGGTTGCGGGCCTCCACCGCGACGTACTCGGCCAGCGTGCCGTTGCGGGCCCAGTCGGTCAGCCCGAACACGCGCTGGCCGACGGTCAGGCCGGTGGTGCCGTACCCGAGCTCGGCGACCTCCCCCGAGACGTCGTGCCCGGGGACGCTCGGCGTCCGGTCGCGGCCGGCGCGGTCGGTCCAGGTGCCCGGCCAGTCGAGCTCCCCCGGCGTGAACCCGGCCGCGTGCACCCGTACGACGACGTCGTTCTCGGCGGCGTGCGGGTAGGGCTCCTCGGTCAGGCTGAGCCCGGACAGACCGGCGTCACGGTCGCGGACGGTGATGGCTCGCATGGCAGGTCCTCGCAGGCTGCGGTGATGACGAACACGCGGCCTCTACCCTCCGGCCGCGGGTTCGACCGCTACCGGTCGAAGTGGTCGCGCAGCGCGGCCACGGGCGCCGACCGCTCGCCGACCGGCGGGTTCAGCAGCTGAAGTTCCTCCAGGTGGGTGGGGCCGAGCAGGGACAGCTTGGCCTGTCCCGCACTCGTGAGGTGCAGCCGCACGACCCGGCGGTCCCTGCCCTTGCCGCGGGCACGGCAGACCAGGCCCAGGTGCTCGACGCGGTCGATCAGCTGGACGACGCTGTGGTGGCGCGTGCACAGGTAACCCGCGAGCTCTCCGATGGTGGGTCCGCGCACGTCGGCGTGGCCGCGGATCGCCAGCAGCAGCTGGTGCTGGGTCGCCGTGAGGCCGACCTCGGCCGCCCGTTCCTCACTCCAGCGCAGGAAATGGCGGAGCCCGACCTGGAAGGAGAGCAGGCTCTCGTAGTCCTGATCGGTGAGGCACCTCGAAGTTGCCGCCATAAGCCCCAAATCCCTCCTAAGGTGATATTATCACCTAAAGAGGCATAAAACGGGCGACCGAAGGGCTGGTAAGGCCTTGCCCCGCCACCCTCCGTGGCCGCCGTTCCCGCGAAGCGTCACGCACACATGCGTCCGTACGCAAAGGTGGTGAAAATATGGCTGGCGAGACCATGAGGATGCACCCCGACATCGCGGAGTTGCGCGCGAAGTACGAGCTCGCCTCAGAAGCACCGACAGGTAAGGCGGTCGCCGGACTCACCTTCCTGGCAGGTCTCTACCTCGCGATCTCTCCGTGGGTCGTCGGATTCAACGGGCTGACGACCCTGACCGTGAACAATCTGATCGTCGGTATCGCGCTGGCGATGCTGGCGGTCGGGTTCGCCTCCGCCTACGGGCGGACGCACGGCATCGCCTGGGTCGCGCCGCTGCTCGGCGTGTGGACGATCATCGCGCCCTGGGTCATCAGAGGCGACGTCGCCAACACGTCGACGATCTGGAACAACGTGGTGGTGGGCATCATCACCGTGCTGCTCGGGCTGGGCGCGATGCTCGGCATGAACCGCGCGTTCACGTCGAAGATGGACCGGTCCCGGTTCTCCGGATGACCCGACTCTGACCCCGAGAGGGCCGAAACAGTGGAGGCCGGCACCGCACGGTGCCGGCCTCCACTGTTGTCCGGCCGGTGCCGCCCGACCTGCTGCAGTGATCCACACGGTCTGTCTGGTCACGCGTGGAAGGCCGTGGTCGAGTCGAGCACTGCGCGGTCGATCGCGATCCGGTTCACCGGCGCGGCCTCGTCGGCGTAACCGAAGGAGATGCCGCCGAGCAGCCGTCCTGTGGTGACGCCGAGTTCGGCGCGGACGGTGTCGGCATAGAAGCTCAGCAGCCCCTGCGGGCAACTGCCGAGGCCGTACGCGGTCATCGCCAGGAGCAGTGTCTGCATGTAGGCGCCGACGTCGGCGGCCAGCCGTGCCGCGCCGTCACCGTGGACGAACAGGAACGCGACGTGCGGCGCGCCGTAGAAACGCAGGCTCTCCGCGTCTAGGCCGCGCGCGGCGTGATCGTCACGGCAGTGACCAGGCGTACCAACGCCCGCCCCGACTGGCTGGCCACGGCCGCCGACTGGATCTGCGGAGCACTCGCGTGACACGCGGCTGGTCCCCGAGCGGTGCGCCGGGGACCAGCCGGAAATTTCAGGAAACAGGAAGGAGGTCCTCCAGGGGGGTGTAGGGGTCGGTCAGGCCGAAGCCGGCCGGTCCGAAGCAGGCCAGCGCGTCCGGCGTACGCATGATCGGCGGGGTGGAGATCGCGTAGACGGTCAGGCGCTGGCCGTAGGCGAGCGACTCGGTTGGCACCGGCGCGCCGGTGTCGGTGGCGAGGGTGCAGATGAGATCGGGCACGATCGCGATGACCCGGCCGTTGCGCCGCGCCACCAGGTGCTCGTTCTGGAAAGTGATCTCCAGGACGTCGTCCGGATCCTCGACGGCCTGCAGGAGGGCCTTGCCGCGGGCGAAACCGTCCACGGTACGGCGCTCGACGTCGACGACCTTGCCGCGGAAGAGCACGACGCCCAGGCTGTAGATGGTGTCGGCCAGCATGGCGGTCAGCGCGTCGAACGGGTCGGTGTGGGCGGCGCGGGCCTCGCGCAACGTACGGCCGATGTCCCGGCACAGCGACAGCGTGCCGTGCACGGACGTGCGGCGGACCTCGGCGGTGTCCATGGGGTAGTCACTGATGTAGGACGCGCCGCCCATCTGGATGGTCAACGCCCTGGCCATCTGCTCCATGCGTTTGTTGTCGCCGGCGTCGATGATGCAGGTGTCGCCGTGGTCGGAGGCGATGGCCATCGGCGAGCCGGAGACGCCGAGCACGCCGAAGGTCTGCATCTGCAGCTCGGGGAAGGCCCGGCCCATGCCGTCGGCGTCCACGACGGGCAGGTCCAGCTGGGCGCCGAGCATGAGCGGGATCATGCTGTTCAGGCCGCCGCACTCGGTCGGCATCACCGCGTACGCCCTGCGCCCGAGATGTTCCTCCAGCGCGCGGAAAGCGGCCACGTTGCCGCCCCCGGACGGGAGTTTCTCCACGAACACGGTCGGGGCGCCCATCATCGAGGACGGCAGCACGAGCGCGTCGTCCGGCAGCTCGTCGGCGCCGATGATGCGCACGCGACGGCCCTCGGCGAGCTCCCGCTCCACCAGCAGGCGCCCGATGTAAGGGTCGCCGCCTCCCCCGGTGCCCAGGACGGCGGCGCCTTCGGCCAGGTCGTGCAGGCCCTGCAAGGTCAGTTCGTCACCCACGTCGGGGCCTCCTCGGGGGTTCGGGCGAGGTCGAGGTCGCCGACGGCGCGGACGATGACGCGTACGGCGTTGCCGGGCAGGTAGTTCACGTGGATCTCGTCCACGTGCGCGATCTCCACGCTGGAGCGCACGGCCCCGGCCGAGACGGCCAGCTCGACCGCCTCGGCGCGGGCCTGGTCCAGGACGTCGTCGCGGGTGAGCTGGGCACTGGTGAGGAACAGGCGGTCGACCTCGCCGCCGATCTGCCCGGTGGCCGCGCCGACGGCGTTGGCGACGCCGTGGTGCTCGGGGATGCGCACCATGGGCACGCCGGGCAGCTCGGCGGGCATGAGGATGCTGCCGCCGCCGACGACGACCACGGGCAGCGGCTCGGCCGACAGCCGCATCTGGTCGACCAGCGCGGCCACGCGCTCGGCCATCCACGCGGTTCCGCGCCGGACCAGGTCGCGGTCGAGGTGGCGCACCAGCGAGCGGTCGCCTATGTCGGCCAGGCCGGCGGCGACGGCCAGGTCGGTAGCGGTCAGCGTCCGTCCGCCGAAGACCAGCGCCTCCTCGGTCAGCCGGTAGCCGACCGAGTCAGGCCCCACCTGGACGGTGGGCCGCTCGCTGACCAGGCTGCCGCCGCCCAGGCCGATGGAGATCACGTCCGGCATGCGGAAGTTGGTGCGCACTCCGGCGATGTCCACGTCGGTGCCGGCCTGGCGGGGGTAGCCGCCGGTGAGCACGCCGACGTCGGCGGTGGTGCCGCCGATGTCGACCACCGCGGCGTCGGCCAGGCCGGCCAGGAACGCGGCGCCGCGCATCGAGTTGGTCGGGCCGGAGGCGAACGTCCTGACGGGGTAGCGGCGGGTGTACTCGGCGTCCATGAGCGTCCCGTCGTTCTGCGACAGGAACAGCGGGGCGCGCACGCCGACCGCGAGCAGCGCGGCCGTGAAGCCGTCGACGATCTCGTCGGCCAGATCGCGCAGGCACGCGTTGACGATGGTGGCGTTCTCCCGCTCCAGCATGCGGATGCGGCCGATCTGGTGGGAGAGGCTGACGCGCAGGTGCGGCAGCTCGGCGCGCAGGATGTCGGCGGCGGTCAGCTCGGCTTCCGCGGTGACCGGCGAGAAGACGGAGCTGATCGCCACAGTGGTGATGTCGTGCGCGGCGAGGTCCTCGGCCACGCGCTTGAGCTCGTCGGGATCGAGCGGGGAGATGGGCCGGCCGTCGAACTCGTGACCGCCGTGGCACAGGTGCACGCGGGGCCGGATGGCCTGCGCGAGTTCGGCCGGCCAGGCGGTGGTCGGTGGCAGGGCGGCGGTGGCGGGCAGGGCGAGCCGCACCACGCCGGTGCGGGCCAGCCGCGAGCGGGTGACGAGCGCGTTGGTGAAGTGGGTGGTGCCGATCATGACGGCCGCGACCTGTCCGCGGTCCAGTGCGCTGTGCTCCAGCAGCGTGGTCAGGGCGTTGACGATGCCCTGGGTGACGTCGGCTGTCGTGGCGGTTTTGACCTCGGCCTTGATGGTCATGTCGTGGTCGAGCAGGATGGCGTCGGTGTGGGTGCCGCCCACGTCGATCCCTATGCGCACGTGCGGGCTCCTGTTCGTGTGGTCATCGCGTGGTCGCGCGGGCCGCCGGGGTCGCGGTCAGGCCGAGCCTGCCGGCGGCGGCGTACAGGACGAAGGCGGCCAGCAGGGCGTTGAGCGCCGGGATGCCCCAGGTCACGTAGTGGCCGATCAGCGCGGCGGCGACCCAGACGAGCAGCGCGGCCGGGACCCACCCTGGCGCGTGCGCGGGCAGCTCGCCGCGCTCGCGGGAGGCGTCGAGGTCGCCGCGCCAGGTCCGTACCACGAAGTACTCGGCGACCATGATCCCGGCGATGGGCGGGATCGCCACACCCAGCAGGACGAGGAAGTCCACCAGGTGGTCGGCCATGCCGAGGGCCGCCAGCGCGGTGCCGACCACGCCCAGCACGACGGTGACCACGGCGCGGCCGGCCTTCATGCCGAACGCGGTGTGCAGGGTGTTGGTGACGCCGAGGCTGGCGGCGTACAGGTTCCAGTCGTTGACCTTGGCGGTGGCGGTGATCAGGACGAGCACGCCGACGGTGCCGGAGGTGGTGGTGACGATGGTGACGACGTCCCCGGTGCGCAGGGCGTGCGCGAGCAGGACGCCGACCAGGGCGAGCACGTACTCGCCGAGGGAGATGCCGACGATGGTCTGTTTGACGACGCCGGCCACGTCGCGGTTGAAGCGGCACATGTCCGGCGAGATCACGGCGCCCACGATGAAGCCGCCCGCCACGAGCGTGGCGCCCTGGGCCAGGCTCATCGCCGGGCCGGTGGGCTGAGAGACGATCAGCTCGCCGAGCGGTCGCTGCGCCAGCTCCACCGCGATGGCCCAGCCCGCCAGCGCCAGGAAGGCAGGGACGGTGACCCAGGCGGTCCAGGCCATGCCGGCGAAGCCGTGCACCACGATCGCCGTGATCGCCAGGCCGCCCACGATCGCCCAGATCCACGCGGGCGAGCCGCCCAGCAGCGACGACACGCCCTGGGCGAGCACGGCGGTCTGCACGCCGAACCACCCCAGCAGCGCGGTGGCGATGACCAGGCCGACCAGGCCGGAGCCGTACCGGCCGAAGCCCGCCCAGCGGGCCAGCAGACTGGTGGACAGCCCTTCCCGCATGCCGGCGATGCCCAGCGCGATGGCCACCACCTCGAGAATGGCGGCGCCCAGGGTGACGGCCAGCACGGCCTGCCAGAACGTCATGCCCATGCCGAGCGTGGCGCCGAGCAGGAACTGCGACAGCGCCGACAGCAGTCCGAAGCGCTGGACGGCGATGGTGACCCAGCTGTAGCGAGCGGATGGGGGGACTCGTTCGAGCGCGTAGTCGTCGCGGGCGAGGCCGGTGTCGGCGGATAAGCCGTCGGAGTCGGTCGGGGGGTGCGCCATCGGACGTCCTTTCGGCGTGATGTAGCTGCGGTCACTGTGACGGTAGATAACCGCGAGCCTCCCGAAAAGAGGCGGATTCTGTACGAGGCCTGTTGAGAAAGGCAGACCACTACCGGGCATCCCCCGGCGATTCACAGCCGTGAGCATTACTGTCCGGATACGGTCAACCACTGTCGCGGGTCGCACAGGGAAAGGAGCGCTGCGTGCATGTCGCACACCACTGAAAGCCCCGGCCCTCCGGACGGCAACCAACGGTCCAAAGGCATAGCCTTCACCGTGGGCACAGGACTGGTCATAGCGGTAGGGGGGCTGCTGGTTGAATACGGCGCCGTTGCCCCCTGGTTCGAGGACAAATCGGATGCCGCGGTAAGCGCCCTACCGTCAGCGCGGCCCAAGCCGGCAGGCGGGGTGTCGTCCACGGACGCGGAAAAGGGAGGCATCGGCGGGAACAGCTACTGCCGAGAACTTCTGAACGGCCCCGGTACCGTGCAGTGGCGGTCCTGCGCGAAGGTCGAGAACGGGTCCATCGCTTTCGGGCTGAAACTGATCAACACCGGAACGCGACCGCAAACCGTCTTCGCCCAGGTGAAATACGATGACGCAACCGCTGACCCGCCAGAGCAAAACTGCCCTGGAGGAGGGCGCTGGCCCCTCACTGTCCAGCCCAACGAGACCGTCATCACTTCGCTGCAGGAGTGCAGTGTTCCGTTGCGTTGGGCTCACTTCCAAGGTAAGGGCTGGGTGGCCGCTTCCGAAGACGAGATCAATCCAGCAGCATTCCGGTGGGCACCCAGCGCCCACGTGAGACCCTCAGAGGGCAAGGTGACCTGGCTCTGGGAGGCAGGTGGAATCCGGGAGCCCGTCCCGCTTGACTGAGCCACGCAGAGAAGCGGCGCACCTCCGACGAGGACGGGCCGCGCGAGCAGGCGCCGGTGATGTCAGGCTGAAGTGATGGGTGCGGCTGACCTGGCGGCCCGCTCGATCTTCGCGCAGTACGCCGCACGGGCTTCCGCGTCGATCTGCGTCTTGTGTTCGGGGCGCAACCCGGTCCGGCCGTCCACGCTCTCGCGCAGGATGTCGGCGTGTCCGGCATGCCGGATGGACTCGCCGAGGACGTGGATCATGACGGCGAACAGGTTCGTGTCGGCATGAGGCGCCGACCACCACGGCACGTGGCCGGGGGCGTCGAGGGTGAGCGCGTTGATCGTCGCGTCCGAGTGTTCCCACGTGCGCCGGTAGAAGCCGATGATCTGATCGAGGGTCTCGTTCTCGTTCGCCCACAGTTCGCTGCCGTCGGAGTCCTGCCACCGGGGCAGCGGTTCAGGGGACGGGCGGCCGAAGACCTCGCCGAAGTACCTGGCCTCGACATTGGCCAGGTGTTTCACCAGACCGAGGAGGTTGGTCCCGGTCACGGTCAAGGGCCGGCGGGCGTCGTACTCGGACAGGCCGTCGAGTTTCCAGAGCAGCAGCTCGCGGTCCCGCCGCAGTCTCCCGTGCAGGTGGCCTTTCGCGAATTCATCGATCATGCGGCCCGAGCATGCCACGGGCAGCTCGTGGTCTCAACCGCCCGTACGCCTGGTCGATCACGATGTACGACCCCCAAGGATTCCTGGTCGAGAACCCCATCGAACGCTACGAGATCGGGCACACCGCCGAGCCGATCGCGAACCCGGACGGGTCGGTGGATCTGTTCGTCCAGCACGAGCCGCCCGCGGGCAGCCGGTCGAACTGGCTCCCCGCCCCGGCCGGCGATTTCAACCTCATACTCCGCATGTACTGGCCCCAGCAGAGCGCCATCGACGGCACCTGGAAGCCCCCTGCAGTCGGTAGGGCCTCGTGAGCCAAGGCCGGGAGGGACAAGCGACCATGAAGCTCGACATCACCAGGACGAACCAGGCGATCGAGCGCCTGCTCGAAACGACCGAGAGCCCGCGGCACCGGTTCCTCCTGCAGGCCTACCACCGCCACCGCTACCTGGAGATCGCCGGACGCTACGAGGAGATCTTCGCACCCGACATGATGGTGGAACATCCCGTCTACCACTTCCACGCCCTGGGCATCAGCACGACCCTGGAGGGGCAGGACGCGATCCGCGGCCTCTACCGCACCTGGGCCGAGACCGGCGAGTGCGTCATGTACCTCTACAAGGCGCGCGAGGAGATGATCTGGCCGTACGACGACCGCGGCCGGCTCATCGGCGAGGACGTCTGGAAGGTCGACCCCGACAAGGCCGAGATCATCAAGATCGCCCCGGCCGACGTCATCACCACACAGGAGGCCGCCCAGATCCTCAACCCCCTGATCAAGCCGCTGCCCGCCTTCGAAAAGGCCATGGGCATGGCCGACTCCCGCCGGCGATAGAAACGACTCCGGCCCTGAGTGGCGCACCGCCGCCGAGTCTTCATGGCCGGTCAGCCGGGGCGGCGGAGGGTGCGACGGACGGCCAGGCCGCCGAGGGCTGCCGAGGCGAGCGTCAAGATGCCCGCTTCGGTCCATTGGAAGCGCCAGAACCTGGACGGCGGATGGTAGTAGACCGCGTACCGGTACCCGTTGCTGAACAGGCACTCCTGCCACGCATCAGCGTTCCTGCTGCTCTGCCCCACGTCCACCCGACGCGGGCACCCACTGTCCGACGGCTCGGCCACCTCCTTGCCGGACGGCTCCACCCAGGCGGTGCTCACCAGCCGGGCGTCGTGATCGTCCAGCAGCACGGTGCCCGAGAGCTCGGTACGCGCCGGCTCGGCGTAGTAGTCGCTGAGCTGGAACAGCGTGAACATCGTCACCGCCACACCGGCCACGACCAGCGCCATCGCGGGCAGTCGCGGACCGCAGCAGGCCGACGGCCGCGTGCATGAGCGTGGTCTTGCCTGCGCCGTTGGGGCCGACGAGCGCCGCCACACGACCTGCGGGCACGGCCAGCGAGCAGTCGCGTAACGCCCACGTACGGCCATAGCGGACTCCCAGCCCGGTTGCCTCCAGCGCGGGACTCATGCCACGTCCTCTTTCGCGGCGTCGGCCAGGACCACGGCGAACAGCCCCCGCAGGTCCTCCTGGTCGAGCCCGGCCGCGCGGGCGTCGCGCACCCACGCCTCCAGACCGCGCCGCAGCCGTGCTGACGACTGGGACGCTCGATGAGCGCCGACACGGCAGGCGGTTGAGCAGAACCGGCGAGGCCGCCATCGGTCGGCCTCGCCGATCTCGTCTTCGGCCACCGTCGCCAGCGGTCGGGCCTTACCGGGCCGCTCAGCGGTCTTTCCATCGCCGACCGCATAGCTGCGGACGGTGTTGGAGTTGCCAGGGCTCTGATGGAAGGTGTCGGCGGCCGCGACGACGGTGAGCGACTTGCCGGTCGGCAGCGACACCACAGTGGACACGTCGCAGGCCGCCAACCTCGATGCCATGGCCAACCCCGAGGTGCTGCGGCACTTCACATTCTGAGCGGTCGCAGCGCCTTGCTCCAGGAGACGACCTGGTTGAGCAGCTTGCTCAGCATGTCCTCCTGGTGCGCGGCGGGCTTGAAGGTGGTGTAGTCCTCGAAGTCGGCGTGCATCAGCAGCTCCACGGCCGCCTGGACGTCGGCCACCTTGACCTGGCCGAGCACCTGCGGCAGGTGCTCGGCCGCCCGCACGCCGCCGCTGACGCCGTAGCCGACCACGCCTGCGGCCTTGTCGTGCCACTCGAAGAACAGGAAATCGATGGCGGTTTTGAGTGCGCCGGTGGTCGAGTGGTTGTACTCGGGCGTCACGAAGACGAAGCCGTCGAAGCCGGCGATGGTGTCGGACCACGTCTTGGTATGCGGGTGCTCGTAGACCCCGGTGGCCGCGGCGAGCGGTTCGTCGAGGTGGGGCAGGTTGTAGTCCTTCAGGTCGACCAGATCGTAGTGCGCGTCACCGCGCCTGACCGCGTGGTCGTGAACCTAGCGGGCGACGGCCTCGCCGCTGCGTCCCGGCCGCGTGCCGCCGACAATGATGGTATTTTTGATCATTTCTCCACCTTCAGTATGACCTTTCCGCGGATAGCGCCGCGCTCGGCGGCGCGGTGCAGGTCTGCCAGGGACTCCAGCGGGCGAGCGTCCGCCTTGACGTCCACCACGCCCTTGTCGATCAGCGCCACGAGCTCGGTCAGCTGGCCTGGGTCGTTGCGAGCCACGAACTGGACGGCGCGCGGATGCTCGATCGGCTGGGTGATCGAAACGAACTCCTTGGCCAGCCGCGTCACCGAGGCAGGCACGTCGGCCACCAGGTTGATCAGCACGTCGTTGCCGCCCGGCAGCGGAGCGGTGGTGTAGTCGACGACCTCGTCGGCGCCCAGCGCCCACACGACAGCGGCGCTGCGCGGGCTGGCGGTCGCCACCACGTGCGCGCCCGCATGCTTGGCCAGCTGCACGGCAAACAGCCCGACGCCGCCGCCGGCCCCGTTGATCAGCACCCGGCTGCCGCGGCCGATGCGGGCATGCTCAAAGACCGCCTGCCACGCGGTGAGCCCGGCCACCGGCACGGCAGCCGCGTCCGCCAGGGGGATCCGCTCCGGTGCCCTGGCCAGCACGCTCGCCTTCGCGACCGCGTACTCGGCCGCCGCCCCGTCGATGAGCCCGATCACTTTGTCGCCGGGGGCGAGGTCACCCGCCCCGGTGACCACGGTGCCCGCGACGTCCCAGCCGAGCGTGTGCGGCAGCGTGACGCCGAGCACGTCCTGCAGCAGGCCCATCCGTAGGCCGACCTCCGACGGGTTGAACGACGTCGCGGCCACCCTGATGAGCACCTCACCCGGCCCAGACTTCGGCACCGGCACCTCCTCCAGCGAGATCACCGAGGCGTCGCCGTACTCGTGGATGCGGGCGGCCCGCATGGTGCCGAGGAAGTCCGCGGCGTGCTCGCTCGCCCACGTCTCGAACGTGCTCGCGGGCGCTCCGGTGACCTCCTCCACGGTCCCGGTGGCCGGGCCGGGCTCGCCGAGACCGCGCAGCATCCCGTCCACGGCCGACGCGGGCCACCCCAGCCCGAGCAGCCGTGTCCTGGCCTCCTCCGGAGGCTCATCCTCCCAGCGCACCGGCCGGCCGATCGCGGCGCCGATCGCCCGCGCCTGCTCCCGCTGGGTCAGCGGCCGGGGTCCGGTCAACGTGTAGACCGCGCAGTGGTGCACTTCGTCGAGCAGCGCGCGCACCGCGACGGCTGCGACGTCCCGCTCGTGGATGGGGGAAAAGGCCGCGTCGCCGTACGGCTGCCGCACGACGCCCGCGCGGACCTGCTCGGCCCACCGCAAGGTGTTGGCCGCGAACGCGTGCGGGCGCAGCACTGTCCACTCGCGGGCGGTCCCAGCGATCAGGCGCTCGATCTCGACCTCGTGCGGGCGGGCGGCGGCCGAGGACAGGTAGACCACCCGCCGCGCCCCAATAAGCTCCAGCACCTCGCGGGCGCCCTCAGCCGAGGCGAACGGCCACAGCAGGAACACCGCGTCGACACCGTCGAGAGCCGCCTCCAGCGCGACCGGGTCGGTCAGCTCCCTCGTCACCGTGCGTACGTCGGCCCCTGCGTCTTCAAGTTGGTTCACCAGAGGGCGGCCGATCGTGCCGGTCGCCCCGCTGACCAGGACTTTTGTCATGCCGTCAACCATAGGAGCCCTGAGTGAGGCATCCAATGCGCTTCTATCTGCAATTTATACGCGATCGTCTCCCGCATTAGACTTACGTCATGGACATGCTGAGCGACGTGATCGCCTCCATGCGCATGGGCGTGCCGCGCTCGGCGCGTGTCGAGTGGCCGGCGCCGTGGGGGCAGCGGTTCCCGTCAGCGCCTGGTTCTGCGGGCTTCCAGGTGGTGCTGCAGGGCTCGTGCTGGGCGATCCCGCCGGAAGGCGAGCCGATCCCGGTCGGGACGGGCGACGTGCTGTTCTTCCCCCACGGGCACAGCTACGCGCTGGCCGACTCGCCCACCAGCCCCATCGCGGAGCCCGGCTGTGACCCCTATGCCCACGCCGACCTATTCGCCTCGGCCTCTATGGAGGGCACCGGGCCCGTCACCGTGACGATCTGCGGCGGCTACCAGCTCGACTCCAACGGGGCGCATCCGCTGCTCAGAGGGCTGCCCGAGATGATCCACCTGCCCGCCAGGCTGGGGCACAACACCGAGCTGCGCGCCACCGTCGAGCTGCTCGGTAAAGAGATCGGCAGCCCGCGGCCAGGTGCCGACATGGTGGTGTCGGCGCTGCTGGACATGCTGCTGCTGTACATCCTGCGTGCCTGGTTCGACGTCTCGATGGAGCACTGCAAGGTAGACAGCTGGGCCGCCGCGCTGGCCGACCCGGCCATCAGCGCCGCACTCGACGGCATCCACCGCGACCCTACCCACCCGTGGACGGTCGAGTCGCTCGGCCGCCGCGCAGGGCTGTCCCGCGCGGCGTTCTCCCGCCGGTTCACCCAGTTCGTCGGGCAGCCGCCGCTGACCTATCTGACCTGGTGGCGGCTGGGCACGGCCGCGCGCATGCTGCGCGACTCCGACGCCGCGCTGAGCGAGATCGCCGCCGCGGTCGGCTACGGCTCGGAGTTCGCCTTCGCCAACGCCTTCAAGCGCGAGTACCGCATGGCCCCCGGCAAATACCGCCGCCTTGGCTGCGCGCCTTCAGTCCGAACGGCGGCAGACCCGCTCCAGCACCCGGATCTCGCAGAACGCTCGATGTAGCGGGTGTACTCGGGCAGTATCGCCGCGCTCTGATCGGCGAGCATGGCCAGGCCGATACCGGTCTTGACGGCGATACGGCCTAGGTCCTTACGCCGATGCCGCGGTCGGCCAGCTCGTGCACCAAGTTGAGGACCACGCGCAGATTGCGGCCAAGGCGATCAAGCGTGTGCATGACGATAGTGTCGCCCGGTCGGGCATAGGCGAGAAGCCGCTGCAAGCCGTCCCGCTCGACCGAGGTACCGGTCTTCTTATCGACGAAGATCCGCTCGCTCGGGATGCCTTGGGCGGTCAGGGCGTCGAGCTGTCGTTCCAGCGATTGCTTGGTAGCGGAGACCCTCGCGTAGCCCAGTTTGAGGAACGCGCACGCTGGCGGAATGTCCGATTCCACCGGCTCGGTGATCGTCCCGATCGCGCCGTTCCACTTCCAAGGAAGTGAAACGATCAGCCGTCTCTCGTGTGCTCTTCCTGCGGGCATTGCTTGACCAGTGAAAACGCACTCCCGAGCCACATCCGAACGAAAAGTCACGATAAGCCGCTCAACGGAGCCTTCTTAGCGGGATTTTTCGTTCCGATGCTCGTCAGCCCCCGCGTTCGGGGGCGGAGGGCCGGGGTGGCGCGTCCGCGGCTTCCATGTCAGACTCACTGTTATAGAACTCATGCAAGAGTTATAGATCGGAGGGCGGACATGCAGGACGTGATGATGGGCGAGCCGCAGGCGCGAGGCCGGTTCGGGGAGTACGGCGGGCGGTACGCGCCCGAGTCGCTGGTGGAGGCGTGCAGGCAGGTCGAGGAGACGTTCCGGGAGGCCTGGGCCGATCCGGGGTTCCGTGCCGAGCTGGCGCGGCTGCTCGCCCTGCACGCCGGACGGCCCACGCCGCTCACCCCGGCCCTCCGGCTGTCAGAAGAGCTGGGCGTACGGCTGTACCTCAAGCGCGAGGACCTCGCCCACACCGGCTCCCACAAGATCAACAACGTGCTGGGCCAGGCCCTGCTGGCCACCCGCATGGGACGGCGCAGGCTGATCGCCGAGACGGGAGCGGGCCAGCACGGCGTGGCCACCGCCACCGCCGCCGCACTCCTCGGACTCGAGGCGACGGTGTTCATGGGCGAACGCGACATCGAACGCCAGGCGCTGAACGTCGTCCGGATGCGGCTGCTCGGCGCGGAGGTGGTCCCCGTGACCACGGGCAGCCGCACCCTCAAGGACGCCACCAGCGAGGCCATGCGGCACTGGGTGAGCGCGACCGCCGACTCCCACTACTGCGTCGGCTCGGTCATCGGGCCCGACCCGTACCCGTGGATGGTCAGGGAGTTCCAGCGGGTCATCGGGGACGAGGCGCGCGAGCAGTACAGCGGCGTCCCCGACCACGTGGTCGCGTGCGTCGGCGGCGGCTCGAACGCGGCCGGCACCTTCGCCGGGTTCGCCGACACCCCGGCCCGCCTGGTCGGGGTCGAGGCGGAGGGCGGCGCAGGGGCGGCGCGCGGCCGGCCGGGTGTCCTGCACGGCTGCCGCTCACTGTTCCTGCAGGACGACGACGGGCAGATCGTCGAGGCGCACTCCATCGCCGCCGGCCTCGACTACCCGGGCGTCGGTCCGGAGCACGCCCACCTGCGCGACCTCGGCCGGGCCCGGTACGTCACGGTGACCGACGACGAGGCGGCCCGCGCGGTGGTTCAGCTGGCGCGTACGGAAGGAATCGTCCCCGCGCTCGAATCGGCGCACGCGCTCGCCTGGGTGATCCGCGCGGCCCGCGACGGCGAGCTGCCCGCGGGATCGACGGTGCTGATGACGCTGTCCGGCCGCGGCGACAAGGACGTCTCCACCCTGAAGGAGCTGCTGTGACGAACCCGACCCTGGCCGTGGGAGCGGTCGAACACCACCTGCGCGAACGCCGGGACGCCGGACGCGGCCTGTTCATGCCGTACGTCACCGGATGCGTCACGCCGAACTGGACCGACTACCTGCGGGCGTTCGCCGACGCCGGCGCGGACGCGATCGAGATCGGCCTGCCCTTCTCCGACCCCACCCTGGACGGCGTCACCATCCAGCAGGCCAGTGACACCGCGCTCGCGCGGGGAGCGAGCACCCGCCGCATCCTCGCCGACCTGTCCGGCCTGCCCGACCTCGGCGTGCCGCTCGTCGCCAGCACCTACTACAACCTGGTGCTGCACGACGGCCCCGAGGCGTTCTGCGCGGCGCTGCGCCGGGCCGGCGTCGACGGCCTCATCGTGCCCGACCTGCCGGTCCACGAGGCGGACGAACTGGCGGACATGGCCGCCGCCACCGGGGTCGACCTGGCCCTGCTGGCGTCCCCTGCGACGCCCGAGCCGCGACTGGCGGAGATCGCCGACCGCAGCCGCGGATTCGTCTACGCCGTCTCGCTCATGGGCACCACCGGTGAGCAGACCGCGCTCGCCGCCTCGGCGGCGCAGCTCACCCGACGGATCAGGCGCGTCACCGACCGGCCGGTCTTGCTAGGATTTGGCATTTCCACCCCGGACCAGGCACGCGAGGCACGCCGGCACGCCGACGGCGTGGTGGTCGGCGCCGCGGTCATGCGGCGGGTGCTCGACGGAGCCGGGCCGGACGACGTGCGGGCCTTCCTCGCGACCCTGCGGCGAGCCCTCGACCAGGAGTGTGACGCACCACGATGACCGCCGACGCCGGGCACGAGGCGCGATACCGCGCCATCGCCGCCGACCTCGCCGCGAAGATCCGGTCCGGACACTACGCCCCCGGCGAGGCCCTGCCGCCGCAACGCGAGCTGAGCGCCTCCTACGGCGTGACGCTCATGACGTTGCGCCAGGCGTTGCGGGAGCTCAGCGACGAGAAGCTGATCGTGCAGCGGCCCGGCAAGGGTACGTTCGTCTCCCCGCCCCACCTGGCCTACCAGCTCGACTCGCTCCGCAGCCTGGTCGACGACCTGCGGCGACAGGGCCACGACGTGCGCACGGCGGTGGCCGGGCGGGCGGTGCGCCGGGCCCCCGCGGCCGTCGCGGCGGAGCTGCGGCTGCGTCCCGGCGACAGCGCCCTGCGGCTGGAACGGGTCCGCGAGTTCTCGGGACGGCCCGCCGTGCACCAGGTGTCGTGGGTCCGCCGGCCGGTGGCCGACCAGATCCGCGACCGCGACTTCACCACCGTCTCCCTCTACGCCACGCTCGCCGACGCGGGGGTGACGGTCGCGCGGGCCTCGGAGGTGGTCCGGCCCGGCCTGCTCGACGACGCCGCCGCCCACCACCTCCAGGAGCCTGAGGGCAGCCCGGTGCTGGTCAGCACCCGGATCACGTACGCGCTCGACGGCACGCCCGTGGTCTCCGACCACGCCACCATCCTCGGCAGCATGATGGAGATCCGCACCGACCGCGCCGCCACCGGCCTCTCCCTCACCTGGGGCGCCACCAGCTGAGCCCAGCAGAGGGTCCGACCGGCGCCGTACTCCTCGAACGTGCCGACAGGTGGATGGTGCGCTCCCGGCCAACCGGCCACGAGCTCTCGACAGTCCACCGGCCGCGGGTGCCGAGGTCCAGCGCCGGCATCGACCTGCTCGACATCCTCACCCGGCTCCTACGCCGGCCGGCCTGAGTTGCCCTTCTGAAGGTCATCGGTCTAGAGTCCGAGCCAGCGTCGCGTGTCGGTGGCGGGCTGCGTCAGGCATGGAGGCGTCGGATCCGGAAGGTGGTCATGATGACCCTTTCCCCGTTCCCCACCCGTGGGTGAGAACGAGAGAAACAGGCTTAGAGCCTGGAATTTCGAACTGCAGGCGGCGCATCAACGCCTGCATCGAGCACTGCGCCTCGCGCGCGAATCCCTGGAAGCCGGTGACACCGCCTCGGTACGGGCAGACCTCCTGCTGTACTGCAAGGGATTCTGTGCCGCCCTCGACGGGCATCACGGGCGCGAGGGCGTCGGGCTCTTTCCCGAACTGTCCGCGCGCCATCCATCGCTGCGGCCCACGATCGCCAAGCTCCAGCAGGACCATGTGACGATCGCGATGCTGCTGGAGCGGTTGGACCGCGCGATCACCTCGTCCGCCACGCCGAGCGAACTGGCCATGCACCTGGACGGCCTGTCCGCGATCATGACGTCCCACTTCCGGTACGAGGAGCGCGAGCTCCTGGGCGTCCTGTCGGCTCTGGACCTCGACGTCGATCCGCGTGACCTCCTGGGACCACTCTGATCCACCCGTTGTACTGCCCGTGATGCGACGGGACCTCTAAAGACGACTCGTGCCCGACGAGGGCTCACCTTCTCCCCGTTTCACCGGACCGCAAGAGACGCGCGGAGGACTTCGCGCACGGCCTCTGCCGTATGCCCAGCCATGTCTCAGACCGAAAGGACTCATCTGTTGTTGACCACTACCCGCTTTCCCGCCTCCCCGGAGGAGTCGGACGCCGTACGCGCACGGATGGGTCAGGTCTTCTCCGACCCGCCCGTCCTCGACGGCGACGCCGACCTGCGCCCGGTCCTGCCGGACACCGGCGGCGTCCCCGGAACCTGGGTCACCGCCGGCGGCGCCTCCGCCGAACAAGGCGTGACCGTTTACGTCCACGGCGGCGGTTTCTCCTTCAGCAACCCGCCGATGGAGCGCATCATGGCCTACCGCCTGTCCGAGGCCACCCGCCGACCGGCCTTCGCCGTGGACTACCGGCTCGCGCCCGCGCATCCGTACCCGGCAGCGGTGGAAGACGTGCTGGCCGTCTACCGGAGCCTGCTCCGTCAGGGAGTGCCCGCCGGGCGAATCCTGCTCATCGGAGAGTCAGCCGGCGCAACGCTGGTCCTGTCGACGCTGCTGATGCTTCGCGAGGCCGGGGATCCCATGCCTGGCGGAGCCGTCCCCGTCTCCCCCCTCACCGACCTGGCGTCGAAGACGGCTGCCCAGGCGGGCGGTGCACGGGACTCGATCGACCCGTCCGTCATGGAGCCGATCGCCGCCCAGTACCTCGCCGGAGCACGCCCGGATCAGGCGCCCCAGTCGCCGATCTACGGAGACCTGCCCGGCCTGCCGCCCCTCCTGCTCGCGATCGGCGGAGACGAGATCCTCCTGCAGGACACGCACCGCTTCGTCGACGCCGCCTCCGCCGCAGGAGTGCCGGTCGACCTCGATGTCTACGAGGGGATGCCGCACGCCTTCCACGCGGCCGTCCTCTTCGCCAAGGACACGCATCTGCCCACGGCCACCACCTTCCTCAGCCGCCTCACCGGTTGGCTCGACACCGAGCACGAGTCCAGGGGCGATATTCGCCCAGGCGGCTTGGCCTCCTGATCGGCTGAAAGGGCCGGCGGAGTGCGCTCAGGCGGTGGCACGCTGGACGCAGACCGCCCGCGTCGGGCGCATCCCGGCGCTGGAGGTACCGGAGCGGCCGGCCGAGGACCTGTCGAGTAGAAGCCCGGCCACGGCTTGTTCAGGTAGTGGTGGCGGGCCAGTTCGGGGAACTCCTGGCGCATCCGCCGGTAGTACACGCCCTTGAGCGAGTTGACCAGTCTGGACAGGGCGACCTTCGGCGGGAAGTTCACCAGCAGTTGCACGTGGTTGGTTCTGCGTGGTGCCGGGGCGCCGGCGGAGGGGCCGGATTCGGTCAGGTCAGGTCCAGGGCCACCTCCAGGCGCAGGTAGGCGTCGATCCAGGTTTGCTCGGCCGTCTCGTCCGAGTCCTGGGACCGCGCCGCCGCGAACGCCGTCACAGACTGGGCGATGCGGTGGAGCCCGAGCCCGGTCAGGCGGCGCGCTGCGGTGTCGAGGCGGGCGCCGTAGGTAGGCGGCAGGTGGGACAGGCCGTGGTGGGCCGCTTCCGCGAGCAGCCCGCGCGTGTCGATCAGTGCGGCGGTCAGCGGGTCGTGCGGGTCGTCCTCGGCGACCGCGAGCGGGCCGCCGCCTCCTGCGGGCTGCAGGTCGGGTACGACGACACGGCCGCCGGCGGCCAGGCCGACGGGGTCGATGACGACACCTCCCCCGGTACGGCCGACCACTCCGCTGACGAAACGCAGCTCGCCCTCCTCCCCGGCGAGTACGGCGGCCAGCGAGTCGAGGCGGCCGGGGGCGGCACCGGTGTGGGTGGCGGTGACGGTGGCGGTGTTGCCGGCCTGGTCGGCGATGAGCGCGTCGAGGCGCTGGTCGCCGGGAACGTAGGTCATGGCCACCACCTGGGAGACGGCGACGACGCGTACCAGCTCCGCCTCGACGCGCGGGCGGATGGGCCGCAGCGTGAGTGCGTCGAGCTCGCGGCCGAGCGCGGCGAGGTCGGTCACCACCAGGGACGGCGAGAGCTCACCCCAGTCGCCCCGCGACGGGCTGACCGTCGTCCTGGAGATCCGCCCGGTGGCCAGCCGCACGGTACGGCTGGCGCTGCGGACGGCGGATTCCGTGACGAGGTTGCCGGTGGCCAGGGCGGCCAGCGTGGAGCCGGCGACGCGGCGCCGTGCCAGCAGGGGGCCGTCGTCGTCGCCGTCCCATTCGCGGCGGAGCACCAGGACCATCGCGCTGTCGCTGTGGGCCAGGTAGACGTCGGCGATCCGCCGGTCGCCGAGGCTGCGGATCCGGCAGCCCAGGCTCTCCAGCCGGGCCCGGCGCAACGGGGTCTCGGCGGCCTCGGCGGTGCCGAGCACGCTGCTGCGCAGGGTGGCGTCGGGGCGGGTCACGGCCCGGTGCCGGGCGTGGAGCTCGGCGAGGTGGCCGGCGAGCAGCTCGGGACGGTAATGGGCGCTGCGGTCGCGGTAGGCGGCCAGCTGCTCGGCGAGGTCGCCGACGGCCAGCAGCGGCCAGCGCGATCCGGCGGCGTCCAGGTGGCGCTGCACGTCGGCGATGGTGGCTTCGAGTCCCTGACCGAGGTGCGCCGCACCTTCGCGCAGGATTGTGCCGGCCAGCCCCAGGGCCCGCTCCAGCCCGGACCCGGTGCCGGTTCCCGCTTCGCCGCCGACGTCGACCCGTACCTCCTGCGTCCCGGGATGCAGCTCGTCGGCCACCCGGAACGCCCACACGGCGAGGGCGATGACGTCGTCGCGGCTGCCCGCGACGGCGTCGGTGTGGACGAAGCCGAGGTCGCCGGGGACCAGGAAACGTACCGTCGCGGTGGCGAGCTCGACCTGCGGCGCGGGATCGGTGGCGGTGGCGCGGCGGACGCGGGCGGTGTATCCGGTCCTTTCGGTACGGCGGGCGGCGGCCATCAGACGGGCGCCGATCCTGGCGGTCAGCTCGTCGTCGCTCACCTGCCCCGGCGACCAGGCGGCGGCTTCCGGACCGCGGCCTTGCGGATCTTCCCCGGTCTCGACAGGCGGCCCACCGCCCGTCCCGTCGGCGGGTCCGGCGTGCTGGTGCTGGTACGCGAGAACCACCCCGACCACATGCCGGCAGACCCCGGCGGCGCCGCACGTGCAGCGGGCCGCGTCGAGCCCGCCGGGTGGCAGGCTCGCGGTCGGACCGCCCGCGAAGTCGCCGTGCACCGTCCCGTCGGCGTCGGTGCGCAGGTCGGGCGCGGCTTCCTTGCCCGCCCGCTTGACCAGGCCGCGGTTGGTGAGCGCGGCGAGCGAGTCGGTGGTGAGCGCGAGCAGATCCGTCCTCATCGGCCCACGTGCTCCGCGACGAAGGACGCCAGCTCGCCGGGCGTCATCGCGCCCACGTACGCCCCGGCGTCGGCCAGGCGTTGCGCGAGTTCCCGGTCGTAGGCGGGGTTGGCCTGCTCGTCGAGGGCGGCCAGGCCGAGGACCTTGCTGCCCTGCTCGACCAGGTCACGGACGACGCGTACCAGCCGGTGGGGGTCGCCGCCCTCGTAGAAGTCGGAGATCAGCACGACGATGGCCCGCCGCGGCTGGTCCACCAGCCCGGCGCCGTACGCCGCCGCGCGGGCGATGTCGGTGCCGCCGCCCAGCTGGACCTTCATGAGCAGTTCCACGGGATCGTCCACGTCGGAGGACAGGTCCACCACCTCGGTGTCGAAGGCGACCAGGTGAGTGCGTACGCCGGGCAGGCCCCACAGGCAGGCCGCGGTGACCGCCGAGTGGATCACCGAGTCGGTCATCGAGCCGGACTGGTCGACGAGCAGGATCACCTGCCACTGTTCGAGGTGGCGGCGGGTGCGGGAGAAGAACAGCGGGTTCTCGATCACGACCTTGCCGGTGTCGGGCTGGTAGCGGCCGAGGTTGGCGCGCAGCGTCCTGACCATGTCGAAGTTGCGGGCCTGGCGCATCCGGCCGGGCCGCCGCGCTCTGGTGCCGGAGAAGGCGCTGCGCACCTCGGTGGCGAGCCTGTCCATGAGCTGCCGTACGACCTGCTCCACGATGCGCCGGGCCAGCCGCAGCACCTGCGGGTTCATCAGGTGCTTGGTGTGCAGGACCGCCTTGAGCAGCGCGGGGTTGGGCTCGATGCGGGCGAGCACGTCGGGGTCGGTGACGAGGTCGTGGATCTCGTAGCGTTCGACGGCGTCGCGCTGCAGGCGTTCGATGGTCTCCTTGGGGAACAGGCGGGTGATGTCGTCGAGCCAGCCGAAGGTGGTCAGGGTCGACGGGCCGCTCCCTGCCTGCCGCCGTACGCCGCGTTTGCGCAGGTCGTCGTCGCGGCCGTACAGCCAGTCCATGGCGGCGTCGCGGCCGGCGGCCTGCTCGTCGAGCTGCCCGCCGCCGAGGCAGGCGCCGCCTGCCTCGCCGAGCAGCAGGCGCCACCGTACGAGAGTGGGGTCGGTCATGGCGTGATCAGTCCCTCCCGGCGCAGCGCCGCGTCGACGCGTTCGTCCAGTGCCATACCTGCGGCCACCAGTTCCGGCGCCGCCTCCAGCCGCATCAGGTCCCACGCGGACGCGCCGGAGCGCAGTTCGACCAGTCGGGTGGCGATGAGGTGCCGCTCGCGGGGCGGGAAGTAACCGAACGCCTGGCGCAGCGCCGGCAGGGCCACCAGGAAGTCGTGGTCGCCCATCGCCGCGACCAGCTCGTCGAGCAGCTCCAGCATGCCGCCGGCCTGCAGGACCTCCTCCCGGGCGAGCGCGAACAGCCCGGCCAGCCAGTCGCCGGCCGACGCGGGGACGAACGCGCCGCGTACCGCCCGTACGGGGTCCACGGCTGCGGCGCCACGCAGTGACCAGCCCAGCCCGAGCGACGCTCCGCGCAGGTCGGGCGGCGCGTCCTGGCAGGCGGCGACGCGGTCGGCGAGGGCCAGCGCCGCGTCCACGTCCAGGCCGAGCGGCGGGCCGGCGTGCCTGAGCGCGTCGCGTACGGCCGCCATGGCGCCGATGCGCTGCGGATCGGCGGGTACGGGCCCGCCGAGCACACCTTCGGCCAGCCACAACGCCCGCAGGGTGGCGGCCCGCACCACGGCGCCCAGGGTGGCGCTGTTTCTGGTGGCGAACAGGTCGTCGTGACGCCACATCGCCAGGGTGACGGTGAGGGTGCGGCCCAGCGAGCCCAGGTCGGCCGCCGCGACGACCGCCCGCGCGAGGTCGTCGAGCACCTGCCCCGCCAGCTCGCCGATGCCGCACAGCGCGGCGTCGAACAGCGCGCCGGCCAGCTGGTCGAGGTCGGCGTCCCTGATCCGCCCGGCGAGTACGGAGGCCGCCGCCTCCTGCGGGTCGACGCCGTACCCGCCCGCCTCGATCAGGGCGGGCAGACGGTCGTCGGTCTCGGTCAGTGTCCACCGTTCGACCAGCTCGGTGCCGCCCGCCGGGCGTGGTCCCGAGGTGCGGACCACGCCCGGGATGCCCAGGACGCGCAGCCTGTGCAGGAAACGGCTGCGTTCGCGGCCGGCCTGCTCATCGAGGTGAAGCCGTTCGTCGCCGGGGCCGCCCAGCTCGGCGAGCACCGCGTGGACCAGCGGCGGCAGCGGGGTCGAGGGGTGCAGCCGGCCTTTGCGGTCACCGCTGAGCGCCGCGATCATCTCCACGACGACCGGATGGTGGCCCGCCTGGAGCGGGCCGCGGGACGCCCAGGGCAGCGGGGTCTCGATCGCCTCGCCGACCAGCGCGGTGGCCAGACCGTCGAGCACGTCGACCCGGGCCGGACACGGGTGGCCGCGCATCAGCGCGATCCCGTCGGCGGTGGCGCGCGCGGCGATGAGGTCGGCGGTGGACACCGGCTGGCGCCGGGCGCGCAGCCTGGAGGTCACCGCCTCGGTGAGCCTGCGGGCGGCTCCGTCGGGGCCGTACTCCCACAGGTCCTGGTAGTAGCCGGGCGACGGCATGCCCGACTGGTAACCGTCGAAGGCGTCCAGCCGGCGGAACGAGTACGGCACCAGGTAGCTGCCGACCGTCGCCCCCTCGGGCGGCCGCGGCACCTCCGGCCAGGTCCGCTCGCCCTGCTCGGCCAGCCGGACCAGCGCGGGACGGTGGAAGCCGCCGGTGACCACGACCACCGGCCGCTCCCCCGCCTCGCCGGCGGCCGCCCGCACCCACTGCGCCATGTACGCCTCGCGGGCCGTGTCGTCAGGACCGGTCTCGGTGTCGCCGCGTACGAGGTCGAAGTACGTGGCCAGCCGTTCGGCCAGCCCGTCGGCCGGTTCGATCTCGAACAGGTGGTCCCACAACGCGTCGACGTTGTCCACGGCGAAGGCGCGGCAGAGCCGTCCGGTCGCCTCGTTGTAGCGGGCCTCGGCGTCGGCGTACCGGTTGTGCAGGCCCGCCAGCGCGGGATGCCAGGCGGGCAGGTCGATGAAGCGCAGCTCGGCGCCGGCCTCGCGGCCCGCGGTCAGCGCCGCCCACTCCGGCGAGTAGTCGCACAGCGGCGTCCACGAACTGTGGCGCCGCTCGTGGTCGCGGTAGCCGGTGTGGACGGCGATCGGCAGCTCGTGGCCGAGCAGCAGCTCGTCCATCCGGTGGTTCATGTCGGCCGGGCCTTCGACCAGCACGTACGCGGGGCGTACGGCATGGATGGTGTCGGCGACCAGCCGGGCGCAGGCGGGACTGTGGTGCCGCACGCCGAGGAAGATGACCGCCATCGGTCAGCCCGGCAGCAGGTGGCGGGCCTCGTACAGGGCCTTCCACTGGTCGCCGTGCCGCCTGCGCTCCAGGTACCTGCGGAGCTTGGCCAGGTCTTCGTGGTTGTCCTTGGCGGCCGTACCTGCCAGGCAGGAGACCAGGTCGGCGGCGGTGCCCGGCTCTCCGCGCAGGAACCAGCCGCGCAGCCCGACGGCATGGGCGACCGAGACGGCCTCCGCGGTGCTCATCACCCCCGACAGCCGGTCGGTGGCGTCGCCGCGCGCCGTCTGCCCCTGGCGCAGCTCGCGGAAGGTGGTGACCAGGACCTCCAGCACGTCGCGGCGCGGCGGCGCGGTGACGCCCGAGCGTTTGAGCAGCGCCAGCGCCTCCGCCTCCACCAACGCCAGCTCCGTCTCGAAGTCGGCGATCGGGAAGACGGTCTCGAAGTTGAAGCGGCGCTTCAACGCGGCGCTCATCTCGTTGACGCCGCGGTCGCGCGTGTTGGCGGTGGCGATGACGGTGAACCCCTCCTGGGCGAACACCATCGACTCGGGCCCGCTCAGCTCAGGTACGGAAAGCACCCGGTCGGACAGCGGTGACAGCAGGCAGTCCTGCACCTCCAGCGGGCACCGGGTGATCTCCTCGAAGCGCACCACCTTGCCCTCGGCCATGCCGCGCAGCAGCGGCGCGGCCACCAGTGACCGGGTGGAGGGGCCCTCGGCGACCAGCAGCGCGTAGTTCCACGAGTACTTGATCTGGTCTTCCGTGGTGGCCGCGCCGCCCTGGACGGTGAGCGTCGAGGTGCCGCTCACGGCCGCGGCGAGCAGCTCGGACAGCAGCGACTTCGCCGTGCCTGGCTCGCCCACGAGCATCAGCCCGCGGTTGGTCGCGAGCGTCACCAGGGACCGGTCGATCAGCGAGGGGTCGCCCACGAACTTACGGCTGATGCCCAGCGTCTCGTCCCCGAGGACGAAACGGCGGGCGGCCCGCAGGCTGAGCGCCCAGCCGGGCGGCCGGTCGTCGGTGTCGTGCTCCCGCAGCCTGGCCAGCTCGCCGGCGAAGCGGATCTCGGCCGGGGGCCGCTGGGCGTGGTCGTTCATCGGGTGATGTCCCTCAGTTCTCGAAGGATCTCGGAGGTCGTGATCGGGTCGAGGCCGTCGAGCCCGAGCTCCACCAGGGTCTGCTCGTCCTCGAAGTCGAGGTAGCCGACCACGATGCCCGGATCGAGGTGGATCGTGATGGTCCGGCCGCCGGGTACGTCCCGCTCGATCCAGCACTGCCAGCCGGCGTCCTGCGGCGCGCCGCGCCGCCAGCCGCGCCGCTCCAGGCCGATCACCGCGCGGGTGGGGATCTTGGCGGCCTCGATCTCGGCCACCAGCGCCGGATCGAGCTCGTACGTCTCCCTGCCCAGCTGCGGGAACGGCTGCAGGATCTCGTAGTCGGCGAACACCTCGGACCAGGCGGCCAGCTCCTCGCCCAGCTCCAGCGGGTGCACCACGCCTACGAGGGCGTCGTCGGGCAGCATCAGCGTGTCGTCCTCGACGTCGGCGAAGCTGCGGTCCTCGGCCACCCGCAGGGTGCCCGTGAGCTCGCCCGCCGGGTCGTACAGCCCCCAGACGAGCCGCCGTACGATGTGCCAGAGCAGCGGGTGGCCGACGAGCAGCCGCTCGAAGTCGCCGGCGCTCCAGCGACGCCGGTCCACCATGGCCTGCTCCAGGCGGTGGATGGTGTCACCCGCGACGGAGCGCACGTCCTTCTTCAGCCCGGCGAAGCGCCGGTAGGCGGCGGGCGCGAGCTCCTGATCGTCGTTGACGCCCGGCTTGGGCAGGTTCTTCAGCCGCTTGCCCGAGGCGTCGGCCACGTACGGCTTGAGCTGCTCGTCGAAGCCCACCACGAACTGCCTGCGGCCGTAGTCGAGGGTCAGGTTGCCGTCGGCGGACAGGCCGAAGTCGGGCACCAGCCGGTCGGCCAGCTCCTGCGGTGTCAGGCCGAGCTCGGCGGCGACCTCGTCCATCTTCAGCTTGGCCTGGTTCTTCAGCCCGTTGAACTTGACCTTCTCGGCGATGCCGTGCAGGTGCATCAGCGCGACCTCGGAGCCGATGGAGGCCAGCAGGTCGAGACCGGCGACCGCGCGCGTGTGCCCGCCCTCGCCCGGCCAGGCCCTGATCAGCGGGGTCAGCCGCCGTACGGTCTCGTCGTCGCCGAGCAGCGCCTGCGCGTCCATCACCCAGCGCTCCTTGGACGGGTAGCCGGCCGCCTGCCAGCACTGGAACAGCGCCCAGGCGAAGTCGGCGAGGCCGCGGCCGTCGCAGGCCTCCTTGACCACGGCGAGACCGGCGTACGGCTCGCCGAGCTTGGAGATCGCCAGCATCGTCAGCACGTGGCGGACCGCCTCGGGAGGCAGCTCGCCCGCGCCGCCGCGCAGCGGGATCGGGGCCATGATCGCGACCTCCGTCCACTCGGGAAGCACGGGCATCTTGGCGGGCAGCGCGTCGAGCGGGTCGGCCACGAGCAGGTCGGCGATCGCGGCCTCGGCGTCGGCTCCGTACCTTGCGGCGGCCTCGGCCACGGTGTCGCGGTGGCCGCCCGTGACCAGCGCCGCCAGCGCCTGCTCGGCCCGGAGCCTGGCCGCGCCGGGCTTGCCGAGAGCCGCCGGGATCAGTGCCCTGGCGGCGGTTCCCGGGTGGCGGTTCAGCCAGGCCAGCGCGGTGGCGCGGACGGACTTCAGCCGGGCCAGCCAGTCGGCCATCAGCACGGCGACCTCCGGCGCCGCGAACGGCAGCAGCGACATGGCGACCGAGCTGGGAGCGCGCCGGGCGCTGTCGAGCACCATGGGCAGCGCCGCCAGCTCGAACCTGGCCACCACCTTCGGCATCCATTCGCCCGCCCCCCACAGGTCGCCGGGGCGCCACTTCGGGATCAGCGGTGCGGACAGTTCCTCGGGCCCGGCGACGAACAGGGCGATCTCGTCGGAGAAGTGGTCGTCCGGGCTCTCGGTGATCTCGCGGGCGATTTCCTCCCAGCTTCTGCGCCAGGGCCGATCCCACGAATCTTCACCCGGCCGGGGAGAACGCCAGTTGTCCTGCTCGCCCGGCGCCCACACGAGGGCCGGTTCGTCGGTGCACGCCAGGCCGTTGACCACGACCGCCTTGCGCGCCTTACGCGGACGGGTCCAGGGCGGGCTGACCAGCACCTCGGGCAGGGCGTCCGGCGGAGCGGCGGCGACGGCCTGTGTGGTCACGATCGCGCGGACGCGCTCGGCGGCGGCGCCGTCACCGAGGCTCGCGAGCACCTCGTCCACGAGCTCGGGATGGGCCGCCACATGGGCGCGCAGCAGCAGGTGGACAGCCTTGCCGCCGGACTCGGCCAGCATCCGCATCGCGCGGCGGGGGAAGCGGGAGGCCGCGCGCAGGAAGGCCGGCTGGGTGTATTTCTGCTCGATGCGGTCGAGGAGCGCCCGCATCGCCGTGTCGTACGGCAGGTCGGCGAGCACGTCCAGCAGCCGCTTCCGGTAGTCCGCGTTGTAGGCCTGGTCCACCCAGGCGGCCAGCAGCGGCACGGCCGCCTCGCCCATGCCGTCGACGACCGTGGCGGGCAGGGAGAGAGAGCCGCCCATGGAATAACCCGGCACATGGTCCTTGATCAGCTCGGCGTGTTCCGGCGCGCTGATGGCGGCGATCAGGCGGTAGCCGAGAGTCGGCAGCTTCTGGCTCACCTCGGCGCAGTCGGCCGTGACCCAGCCGGTCTCGGTGGGTGCCAGGAAGGAGGCCGCCACGCGGTGGTGGATCCCGCCCTTGCGGCTCACCGCCAGCGCCGCGACGGCCTCGGCGTACTCGTCGTCGGACGCGGCGGCCAGCGCGGCGCGGACCCGGTCGTCGATCTGCTGAGTGGGGGCCCCGGCGTGCCACCGCTCGGGGGTCTCGTCGTCGGCCATCCGCCGGATCAACCAGGAGTTCCCGTCGTGGACGTAATCGAGCGAGGCCAGCTCGGTCACGGCCACCGCCGCGAACGCCGGGCCGCGTTCGGCCAGCCAGGTCTCGGCGAACAGGGACAGCATCTCGCGCTCGTGCCATGACAGGGACTCGGCCATGGCCTTGGCGACCACCGCCGCACCCAGCGGTGTGCCTGCGGGGTCTGATGCCAGGTACGCCGCGCCCTCGGACGCGAGCTCCGGATCCGGGCTCTTCGCCACCGTTTCGGCGAGAACCATCCGGCGTTTGTCCAGCTCAGCGGCCAATTTTTCTGGCGCGCTCGCGTCCGGCCGCTTCACGGAGACCTTCGCTCCGCCCCGCCGGGGGTGCAGCTCGCGCAACCAAGCGGACGGCAACGTCAACCGGTCCTCGTCCGCAATGCTGCCGGTGGGGGAAGCCGCCTGCGGCGAGGAGGCCGTTTCGTCCTCCGTGTAGCCCTTGCGTAACTTGTCGGCCACCAGCTTGTCCGCGGCCGCCGTGGCGTCGGCGGCCGAGCCGAACGACTTCACCTGCGTCTGACCGGCCGCGCCCAGCCGTCCGAACCGGATGTGCAGCTCAGCGCCGTCCTGACGCACTTCCCAGAACTTGGCCGAACCCCCACCGACGAACGTCAGCGTGCGCTCCACGCCCATCCCGACACCTCCACCCTCTTGATCGACAGCGGTGAGTATGTCGTGGACGACCGACAAAGTCGCGCCGGAGGTCAGCCGGGGAGGTCGGGGTTCTCGGCGGCGGTGGTCCTGAGCCAGGCGGCGGCCGAGTGCGCAGCGCATCTGGAGGAAGGCCGTCAGCGGTTGTCCCACGCGGGCCGGCATCGCCGGCACAGCACTGGCACCATCGGCTCGGGCCAGGTCCAGCGATAACGAGTCCGAACCCCCGACCGCGTACACCGCTCGGGTCCGCCTGTCCCTGCTCGCGTCCCGCCAGAGACGATGGAGAGATGAGCATCCCGGACGGCCCTTCCTGCGTCTTCTGCGACATCGTGGCGGGACGAGCCGAAGCAAGCATTCCCTACGAGGACGACACCGTCGTCGTGCTCATGGACGTCAATCCCGTGGCTCCCGGCGACGCGCTCGTCATCCCTCGCGTGCACGCAGGAGGGCTGGAGGACCTCGACGAGGAGACCGGCACGCACATGTGGCGGACAAGCCACCGGTTGGCGCGCGCGCTGCGCCGTTCTGGCCTGCGCTGTGAGGGTGTCAACGTCTTCCTCGCCGACGGCGAGGCGGCGTTCCAGCAGGTCTTCCATGTGCACCTGCACGTGTTCCCGCGTCACCCCGACGACGGATTCCGACTCGAGGTGAACACGATCAGCAGAGAGCGGCGACTGCTGGACCAGGACGCGGCCGCGTTGCGGGACGCGCTGAACGCGCTCCGTACCGGCTAGCGTCATCGAGTGGAAGATTACCGGCGGAACACCGTCTGCTCCGGCCGCCGTCTTCCTGGTCAGGCTTCCCTGCCGCACGAACGACCAGCGGTAAACCTGCGCGGACGGCCTGACGGGGTCCTCCCCGGTGACCCCGTTGTGACTATCACGATCCTCCAGGCCGACGACGGCGGTACACGCATCCGCTATGAGTTCGTCGACGACATGAAGGACCTCTCCCCGGCCGTCGAGTCGGACCTGGTGCCGGTGTCGCAGAGCGGCGATCGTACGGTGTGCGCCGCCTCCGGCGGCCCCTACGGCGAGGACCACATCCCCGTCGTGTTCACCACCTTGTCCAACGGCACCGCCTGCGTGTACGTCAGTATGCGCGCCACCCCCAAGACCGCCTGACGCCCATTCCGCCTCACGGCTGCGGTGCGTAGAAGGAGGAGACGGCGGCGACGGTGGCCTCGACCTCGGCCGGGGTGCCGCCGGCGGCGCGGTGCGCCTCGCCCCACGCCTGGCTGCTGCCGAGGATGTAGGCGCGGCCATCGTCGGTCAGGTGGAAGGTCGACTCCTCCGGCTTCTCGGCGCCCGTCAGGTGCAGGGCCAGGCCGAGCAGGACGAGGTCCCAGCCCACGCCGGTCGCGCCGGGGCCGAACTGCGACCAGAACTCCTCCGGCACCTCGGCCGTGTGACGCAGCTCGAACAGGGTGGCGTCGCCCTCGGGCGTGAGGCTGACCTCGACCTCCGAGAAGCCGGGGTTCTCGCCGAACAGCCACGAGATCGTGAACCGGCGCGGCGGTTCGCAGTGCAGGATCTCGCCGCCCGCGTTGCCGTCGATCTGGTACGTGCCGCCCAGCCGGAGCTCGCCGGACACGGGGGCGAACCAGCGGCGCAGCCGGTCGGGGTCGGTGCAGGCGTCCCACACGTCCTCGACCTCGGCGTCGTAGCGGCGCCGCAGCGTCACCGTCTTGCGCTTGCCGTCGACCAGTTCGCGGTGGGCGCGCGTGAGTTCGTCGAGGATGTCCATCAGTTTTCTCCTTCTGGGTCGTGGGTCGTGCGGCGTTCGCGCCGGCCGCGGGCCAGCTCTGTCGCCAGGGCGTCCAGGCGCTGGCTCCAGAAGCCGCGGAAGCGCTCCAGCCAGAGGTCGACCTCCTGCAGCGGCTCCGGCTCGACGGCGTACAGCCGCCGGGCGCCGTCGGCCCGCACGCTGGCGAAGCCGTGGTCGCGCAGCACCCGAAGGTGCTGGGAGACCGCCGGTTGGGAGATGCCGAACTCGGCCCTGATGGTCGCGGTGAGCTCGCCTGAGCTCTGCTCGCCGCCCGCCAGCAGTTCGAGGATGCGGCGCCGGACAGGGTCGCCGAGGACGTCGAACGCGTGCACGAGCCCACTCTTTCAGTGATGGCTTATATAAGTCAACACTTAATCATCGAGGCCGCGGGCGCTGAGGGCCTCCCCCAGCGCGTCGGCGTGCCGCAGCGCGCCGACCACCAACGGCACCGCGAACGCCCGCACGCTGCGCTCGACCCCCCTGGCCCGCTGCGCCTCCCGCACCCGGACGGCCAGCTCCGCGATCACCGGCACGCTGCGCACCGTCAGCGACAGCAGCAGCGACACCCGGAACGGGTCCAGCCCGACGAACCGCGCCGGCCGCAGGCACCGCTCCAGCGTCGCCAGCATCTCCGACATGCGGGTGGTGAGCGTGACCAGCCCGGCCAGCGCCACCGCCAGCACCACCCGCAGCACCGTCGCCGCCGCCGTCTGCGGCCCGGCGAACGGCACCTGCACCACGAACAGCGCCAGCGCGAACCAGCGCACCGGCCGCAGCTGCGCCCACGCCGCCGCCGCGCCCACACCCGTCAGCGCGTACAGGCCCGCCACGACGACACCCACCCCGGCCAGCACGAACGGCGAGCCGATCAGCACCAGCGCCGTGCACACGAGCGCGAGCCCGGCCAGCTTGGCCCCTGCGGGCAGGCGGTGCAGCAGCGACGTTCCCGGTACGTACGCGCCGGTCAGGTTCATCAGATGCCTCCGAGGAAACCCCCGCCTTCAGGCGGGAGAGGAATCGGACCCCTGCGGAGCAGGACAGGGGCAGGTGATTCGCCGCCAGGCGAACCACCGTTTCGAACAAACACACGATTCTTGAGCTGATCGCGTCCTAGGATGTGCGGCATGGCGCAGCTGGTGAAGCGGGCCTACAAGTACCGTTTCCACCCGACCCCCGAGCAGGCCGAAGAGCTTGCCCGGACGTTCGGATGCGTCCGCCTCGTCTACAACAAGGCTCTGGAAGAGCGCACCCGCGCCTACACCCTCGAAGGGCGACGCGTCTCCTACGTGGAGTCCTCCGCGCGTCTGACGGAGTGGAAGCGCAGCGGAGAGTACGACTTCCTGTCCGAGGTGTCGTCGGTCCCGCTTCAGCAGGCGCTGCGGCATCTTCAGGCGGGGTTCGCGAACTTCTTCGCCAAGCGCGCCAAGTATCCGGCGTTCAAGAGCAGGAAGAAGTCGCGCCTGTCGGCGGAGTACACGCGGTCGGCGTTCCGCTGGCGGGAGGGCCGGTTGACGCTGGCGAAGATGGATGCTCCGCTGGCGATCGTGTGGTCGCGTCCTCTTCCTGAGGGTGCGGAGCCGTCCACGGTCACCGTGTCGAAGGACGCGGCGGGTCGCTGGTTCGTGTCCCTGCTGGTCGAAGAGAAGATCAGTCCGCTGCCGCCCGTCGCGGCGAACGTGGGGATCGATGCCGGGATCACGGCGCTGGCCACACTCTCCACTGGAGAGAAGATCCTCAACCCTCGTCACGAGCGTCGTGACCGGCGAAGGCTCGCCAAGGCGCAGCGGGCACTCGCCCGTAAGGAGAAGGGGTCGAGCAACCGGGCCAAGGCCCGTCTGAAGGTGGCCCGCGTCCACGCGCGGATCACCGATCGTAGAAGGGACCATCTGCACAGGGTGACGACACGGCTTGTTCACGAGAACCAAGTGATCGCCGTGGAAGACCTGACCGTCCGCACCATGGTCAAGAACCACAGCCTGGCCCGCGCCATCTCCGACGCGAGCTGGCGCGAGTTGCGGTCGATGCTGGAGTACAAGGCGCGGTGGTACGGGCGGGAACTGGTCGTGGTCGACCGCTGGTTCCCCTCGTCCAAGCTGTGCTCGGCATGCGGCTCCCTGCAGGAGAAGATGCCGCTCGGCGTGCGGGAATGGGAGTGCACCTGCGGCACGGTCCACGACCGGGATGTCAACGCCGCGAAGAACGTGCTCGCCGCCGGGCTGGCGGAGAGCTGAAACGCCTGTGGAGCTGGTGTAAGACCTCAACGAGAGTCCTCTCCGGCGGGCAACTGGCTGTGAAGCAGGAAGGCCTACGGGTGACCGTGGGAATCCCTCTCCTTCAGGAGGGGGAGGATGTCAAGCCATGAGCTTCCTGTAGTGGCCGATGGCCTCGCGCGGGGTGCCGTCGGCCACGACGCGGCCGTCGTCGATGACGAGCACCCGGTCGAAGTCCTCCAGCAGCGGCAGGTCGTGCGTGACCACCAGCACCTGCTGCGGCAGGTCGCGCAGCAGCGCGCCGACCTGGCGGGAGTGGCGCAGGTCGAGCAGCGTCGTCGGCTCGTCCATGACGATGATCCGCGGCTCCAGCACCATGACCGAGCAGAGCGCGAGCAGCTGCTTCTGGCCGCCCGACAGGTGGTGCGCCGGGTGGTCGGCGTGCCCGGCCAGGCCGTAGCGGGCCAGCGTCTCGCCGACGCGCCGGTCGACCTCCTCGCGCGGCAGGCCCTTGCGGCGCAGCGAGAACGCGACGTCCTCGGCCACCGTCGGCATGACGATCTGGGCGTCGGGGTCGGTGAACACGAAGCCCACGCCGCGCCGGATCTTCGCCGCGTCACGGCGGGTGTCGAGGCCGAGCACGTTCACGCTGCCGGACGTCGGCAGCGCCAGTCCGTTGATCAGGCGGGCCAGCGTGCTCTTGCCCGAGCCGTTCGCCCCCACCACGCCGATGCGGCGCTCCGGCAGCGACGCGGTGATGCCGCGCAGCACCTCACGCTCGCCGAACCGGACGTGCACGTCGGCGAACTCGATCGCGTCCGTCACTCAGACCACCTCGAACAGCGCGGCCACGCCGAGCCCGCCGCCAACCGCGGCCGCGGCCAGGCCGAGCGTGCCCGGTGGAGTTTCTTCACGGACGAGGCCGCTGAACAGCCGGGTCACCACGACCGCGCCGGACGCGCCCCACGGATGGCCGAGCGCCAGCGCCCCGCCGCCGGGACAGACCCGATCGGAGTCGGCCCCCAGCGGGTCGAGCCCCAGCGCGTCGGTGACGGCCAGCACCTGCGCCGCGAACGCCTCCACGATCTCCACCGCCGCCACCTGCTCCAAGCCCACGCCCGTACGCGCCAGCACCCGGCGGATCGCGGGCACCGGCCCCCACCCGGGCAGCTCGGGGTCGCAACCGACGACGGACCCGGCCACCAGCCGCAGGCCAGACAGGCCCCGGCGCAGGCGCTCCGGCACGACGGCCACCACCGCCGCGCCGTCACTGACCGGGGAGGAATTTCCGGCCGTCACTGTACCTCCTGCCACGAACGCCGCAGGCAGCCGGGCCAGGGACGCCTCCCGCAGCGGGCGCGGACGCTGGTCGTCCACCCGCCCGCCGACCGGCACGACCTCCTTCGCGAACCGGCCCGCCGCGCGGGCGGCCAGGGCCCGCTCATGGCTGCGGCGCGCGTAGGCGTCCTGGCGTTCCCGCTCCACGCCGTACGCGGCCGCGAGCGCTTCGGCGGCGGGCCCCATGTCCGGGTCGGGGTGGCCGGCGGGAGCGAACGGCGCCCGCGCGTACGGGACGTCGGCGCCGCGGGGCGTGCGCAGCGGCGCGGTCGAGGCGCTCTCGGCGCCTCCGGCGAGCACCAGGTCGGCCTCCCCCGCGCGCACCGCCTGCGCGGCCACCAGGATCGCGGCCAGGCCGCTGCCGCACTGGCGGTCGACGGTGAGACCGGGCACCTCGTGCCCCAGCCCGGCGGCCAGCGCCGACACCCGGGCCACGTTGCCACCAGGGCCCATGCAGTTGCCGAGCACCACGTCCTCGACGCGGCCGTCCACGTCACCGGCCACATCACCGGCCACGGCCGCGATCACGGGCGCGGCCAGCTGGTCGACCGTCAGCTCCTTGAACGCGTGGCCCGCCGTGCCGATGGGGGTGCGCCGCGCCGCGACCACGACGGGGGTGTCTCGCATGTCAGTCCTCGGAGGTTCGATGGGGGCGGGCATGTCAGTTCAGCCGCCGGATACCGGGATCGCCGCTCGCCAGCCGGGCCGCGAGCAGGGCGCGGGCAGGCTTGCCGGTCGGGGTGCGCGGCAGGCTCGGCACGGCGTACCAGAGGCGGGGCCGCTGCGCCGCGTCCAGGCCGTTCCTGGCGGTCGCCTCCAGCAGCGCACGGGACGGCACGCCTTCGACGACCGCCGTGACCACGGCCCCCAGCGAGGGGTGTGGCGAGCCGACCACCACGACGTCGCCGACGCCGGGCACCTGCCGCAGCACCGCCTCGACGTCCTCGGGAACGACGGTGGCGCCGCCCGTCTGGATCGCTCCGTCGCCGCGCCCGCGGACCCGCAGCACCTCCCCCAGCCGATACGGCTCCGCGACGTCGCCCACGGTCGCCCAGCCGTCGGGGTCGCGCCGCAGCGGTCCTGCCGCGCCGCCGAGGTAGCCCTCGGCCAGCCACGGCGACCGTACCCACACGGCTCCGAGCGCGGAGCCCGGCTCGGGGCGTACCTCGATCTCCACCCCGGGGAAGGGACGCAGCCCGTCGCCGTCGACGTCCACGGCGACGAACGACAGCTCGGTCGCCCCGTAGTAGGCGAGCGTGTGCACCCCGGCGCGGGCCGCCGCGGCCCGGACGCCCGGGTCGAGCGCGGCCCCGCCGACCACGGCCGCGCGCAGCCGGGAGCCGGGATGGCCGAGCATGTCGGCCAGCTGTCCTGGCACCACGTGCACGACGGTCGCCCTGGACACGTACGAGGCCAGCGCCGCCCGCGTGGGCGGGCGGCCCGGCACGAGAGCGGTCGCCCCGGCGGCGAGGGTGTGCATCGCGGCGAAGGAGTACAGGGACGACGCGAGCGGGCCAGGTACCAGCACCACGTCGTCGGCCCCGATCCCGGCCAGGTCGCTGAGGTGCGGGAACGACGCCGTCCACGAGGCACGGCGGCGGACGATCGCGCGCGGCCGGCCGGTGCTGCCAGAGCTGAAGCAGGCCCACGCCAGGTCGTCGGGCCCCGTCTTCCGCCGCACTTCGGGACCGGCCGCGTACGGCAGCGACTCGCCGAGGAACGTCAGCGGACCGGCCGGGCCGCTGACCTGCGACCAGCGTTCGTGGCTCCAGGACGGGTCACCGACGACCGGGGTCGCCCCGGCCAGGTCGGCCGCCAGCGCGGTGGCGATGAACTCGACCGGGTCGGCCGGACCGACGGCCACCAGTGAGCTGGGGCCGACCCCCTGGTCGCGCAGGTGCCGGGCGGCACCGTTGATCTTGCGGGCGAGCTCGGCGTAGGTCAGCTCGCCGCCTGGGCCGCACACCGCGAGCTTGGAGGGCTGCTCGACGGCGTGCCGCAGGACGTGGGGAACGACGGGCATCGAGCGGTCAACGCTCCTTCGCCGACCGCACCCGCTCCAGGTGCACGGCCGGAACGGCGTCGGGGTAGGCGCGCTGGGTGCCACGGACGACGATGGCGGCCACCACCGCCTTGATCAGGTCGCCCGGCACGAAGGCGAGGGTCAGCCAGGCCGCCGTGCCGAGCGGGACACCGGTGACGAGCGCCTGCACCGGGATGCCGAACAGGTAGACCACGCCGGCGCCGCCCGCCAGGCACGCCAGCACGAGCCGGCCGAGACTCGGATTGCGGCCCGCGCGCTCGACGAGCCAGCCGGTCACGGCCGCGCCGGGGATCCAGCCGAGGAGGAAGCCTGTCGACGGGGCGGCGAACACTGCGAGCCCGCCTCGCCCGCCGGACAGCAGCGGCAGCCCGGCAGCCACCAGGACGAGCAGCACGACGACGGCCAGCGCGGCCCGCCACGTGCCGAGGACCGCGCCCGCCAGCATGATGCCCAGCGTCTGCAACGTGATGGGGACGGCGTTGCCGAAGACGTTCAGAGCACCGGGAAGGCCGAGGACGGCGATGACCGCGGCGAACACCGCGACTCGTGCCAGGTCACCCGTGGGGAAACTGCGTCGCTTGTCTTCTTTGCTCATGGTTCGATCCCACACCAGAACGGACAACGGACGGCATGGAGGTATCCCACAACAATCCCGTCCATCCTCTGCGAGCGATCGATACCCGGCGGGGTCACCGCGCGAGGCGTTTGTAGAAGAAGCTGCAGTCCAGCAGCGTGCCGTCCGGCGCGCCGGCGTACGCGGGCACGATGCCGTAGCGGATCCAGCCGCCCGTCAGGTAGACGTGCTCGGCGGTGCTGCCCGTCTCGGTGTCGAGCATGAGCAGCTCGATCCCGGCCTCGCGGGCGGCCCGCTCGGCCTCGGCCAGCAGGGCCCGTCCGAGGCCCCGGCCGCGGGCCGAACGGTGGACCAGCAGCTTGACGAGCTCGGCCCGATGCCGCGAGTTGGGTTTGTCGGCGAGCAACAAACTGACGGTGCCGAGCAGGGCGCCGCCGGCGTGGCACCCCCACACCAGGTGCGCGCTGTCCGCCACGGCCGCCGCGCGCCCCTTCCACCAGGCGGCGGCGTCCTCGCGGCCGAACGGCGTCACGAACCCGACGGACGCGCCGCCTTCCACTGCGTCCACCAGCAGGTCGGCCAGCTCCTCCAGGCGGGAGCCGAACTCGGCCGCGGACAGGCGCTCGATGGTGTGCACGCTTTCCTCCAGGGGGCTCGGGACGGCGGCGAGCGCCCCTGGCGGGCCGTCGCTCCCCGGCCGGGGAACAAGCGTAGGACCAATCCTGGCGTGCGCGCTCAGCCGAGCAACGGGACGAGGTTTTTCTCCTCGTACTCGAGGTGGGCCTCCAGCTCGCGGGTGAGCCGCTCCACCTCCTCCGACAGCGTCCGCTGCTCGACCCGGTCGTCCGCGAGCAGCGCCTGCAGCTCGCCGAGCAGCCGGGCGACGGTCTCGTGCTCGGCGCGCAGCTGCCGCATCACCGGGGCCAGCTCGGGATAGCGCCCCTCCAGCGCGGGGAACATGAAGCCGTCCTCGCGCTCGTGGTGCACGTGCAGCCCCTGGCACAGGGTCAGGCAGTTGACCCGCAGCTGCGCCCCCAGGCGCGGCCCCGACCTGGCCACCTCGGCGCGGATCAGCTCCAGCGCCAGCCGGAACGCGTCGTGCAGGGCGACCAGCGCGGCGCCCAGCGAGCCGCCCGCGGGCGGCCCCTCGTCGATCGGCAGCAGCGCCACCACCGGCAGCAGCCGTCCCGAGCGGGCCTGGTAGTCGCCCCATCCGGGGTCGAACTCGACGGCGCGGGCGAACATCCGCTCGCGTTCGTCCCCCTCCAGCACGACCACGTCGGCCCGGTAGGTCAGAACCCCGGTCTCCACCGTGACCTGGGGGTTGGCCAGCACGTTGCGGTACCACTGCGGATGCTTCGGAGCGCCCCCGGCCGAGGCGATGACCAGGAGGCGGTCGCCGTCGGGCAGGTAGCCGAGCGGCGTCGTGTGCGGCGCGCCGGTACGGGCGCCGGTGGTCGTCAACAGGAGCAGCCGGCCGCCGGCGAAGACGCCGCCGACGCGGCCCTTGTTGGCGCGGAACTCCTCGATGATCTGGCGGTTGAAGTCAACAGGCATGCTGAATACGGCTCCAGACAGGAAGGTGTCGATGACATGGGAGAGCCCGCGCGAGCATGCCGGTACGGCGAAGAGCGCTTCAGAGCATGGGACGACGCGCGGGAGCTACGTGCTCAGGCACGACCGGTGTAGGTGGCCACGGCGTCATCCCCTTGAAGAAAGGCGCCTCCATGCCACCCCCGTACTCGCGGGCGGCGACACGCGACGCGACCCTAATTACACGTGCCACCGACGATCACGTCAACCCCTTGACCTTGACGCGGCGGCACGGTCTTTACTGGGGGCATGCGGATCGGAGAGCTCGCCGCGCTGCTCGGAGTGTCCACCCGTACGGTGCGCTACTACCACCACCAGGGTGTCCTGCCCGAGCCGCGGCGCCTGACCAACGGCTACCGCGAGTACGGCATGCGCGACGCCATCGCGCTCGCCCGCGTCCGCCGGCTGGTCGCGCTCGGCCTGAGCCTCGACGAGGCCCGCGACGTCATCGCCGACGACCGTTCGAGGGAACTGCCGGAGATCCTCGCCGAGATCGACGCCGACCTCGCCCGGCAGGAGCACGAGATCCGGCTGCGCCGCGCCCGGCTCGCCGAGGTCCTGCGGCGCGCCGAGGACGGCACGCTCGGCCCCGACGACACCGCCTCCCCCGCGCTGCTGCAGTTCCTGCGGCTGGTGGACGTCCCCGCCTCCGAGTCGGCGGCGTGGGACCGCGACATGCTCATGCTGATGGACACTGTCGCCACCGACCCCGCGACGACCTGGGCCGCCGAGATGAACGCCGATCCCGAGCCGGCACACGAGTTCTACCGCCGCCTCGACGAGCTCGCCGACGCCGACCCCGGCGACCCGAGGGTGACGCCGCTCGCCAGGCTCGTCGCCGACTTCGGCGTGCAGCACCTGCCGGTGGGCGTCGACCCCGGAGGCCCCGGCTGGGACCCCCAGGCCGTCGAGCCGTTCCTCGACGAGCTCGCGCCCGCCCAGGCCGAGGTCATCCGGCAGGCGGTCCGCATGATCGGTGGGCGCTAGTCGAGGCAGAACTCGTTGCCTTCCGGGTCGGTCATCACGATGAAGCCGGCGCTCAGCGGAGGCGCGGGCTCGTGCCGGCGTACCCGGGTCGCTCCCAGCGCGACGAGGCGCGCGCACTCGGCTTCCAGCGCCGCCATCCGCTCCTCGCCCCGCAGGCCGGGAGCGGCACGAATGTCGAGGTGGACGCGGTTCTTGGCGACCTTGTCCTCCGGCACCCGCTGGAAGAACAGCCGCGGGCCGTGCCCGTGCGGGTCCTCGACCGCGGAGCTCGCGTTGCGCTGCTCCTCCGGCACACCGGCCCGCGCCAGGAACTCGTCCCACGCGGCCAGCGGGTCCGCGCCTTCGGGCAGGTCGGCCCCTGGCGGAGCGGGGTGGACGTAGCCGAGCGCGTCGCGCCAGAAGCACGACAGCGCCCGCGGGTCGTGCGCGTCGAAGGTGATCTGAAGGTGGCGGCTGCTCGCGGTGTGATCGTTCATGCGGCCACTCTGACCCCACAAGCGGACAGGATCGGTCCGCCATCTGGCTAGGGTGGACGGCATGAGCGCCGACGAGCGGGGCACGACGGAGCGGGTGCTCACCCTGCTCGGGCTGCTGCAGCAGCGCCGGGTCTGGAGCGGCCCCGATCTCGCCGACCGGCTCGGGGTCACGCCCCGCACGGTACGGCGCGACGTCGAGCGGCTGCGCGCGCTCGGCTACCCCGTGCACGCCACGTACGGAGCCGGGGGCGGCTACCGGCTCGGCCCGGGGCAGGACCTGCCGCCGCTGCTCCTCGACGATGAGGAGGCCATCGCGACCGCCGTCGCGCTGCTGGACGGCGCGGCCGGCAGCGCGGGCGACGCGGCGCTGCGCGCCCTGACGAAACTCGACCAGGTGCTGCCCGCCCGCTTGCGCCACGAGGTACGGGCCCTGACCGGCTCGGTGGAGTCCTTCGGCGGCGGCCGTACGCCGGTCGACGCCGAAGCGTTCATCACGCTGGCCCGAGCCTGCCGCGACGAGGTCGAGGCCGGGTTCGACTACCCGTCAGCGGGTGCGGCGCGGCGACGGCGGGTCGAGCCGTACCGGCTGGTCGCCTCCGACCGGCGCTGGTACCTGCTCGCCTATGACGTCGACCGCGACGACTGGCGCACCTTCCGCGTCGACCGCATGACCGCAGTCGCGGCACGTACCTGGCGGTTCCGCCCGCGGCCGATGCCGGACGCGGCGGCGTACGTGCAGGAGAGCGTGGCCAGCCGCCCCTACCGGCACCAGGCCCGCTTCCTCGTGCACGCCCCGGCCGAAACCGTACGCGCGCAGGTGCCCGCCTCGGCCGTGGTCGTCCGGCCACGCGGCGCCGAGAGGTGCGAGGTGCTCACCGGCGCCGACAGCCTCGACTTCGTGCTCATGCACGTCCTGCTCCTCGGCCACGCCTTCGAGGCACTCGACCCACCCGGCCTCGCCGACCGCTGCCGCGCTCTGGCGAACCGCCTGCTGTCAGCCGTCCCCGACTGAACACCTCAACATGGTGTGGTCCGGCGGAATCAGGAGCCCAGCGCCTTGCGGAGCAGTGCGGCGAATTCGGCGGGGTGCGTGCTGAGGCCCGTGTGCCCGCCGGGGAAGTGGACGAGCTCCGTGCCGAGCCGCTCGGCCAGGAAGGCAGCGGGACGGTAGGGCAGTTCACCGCGCGAGTCCGCGCCACCCGCGAGCACCAGCCGGTCCGACAGGGCCGCCAGGCGATCCACGTCCGGGGCGTAGGCCATGAAGCTCGGCACGATGCGCCCGAGGAAGTAGGGCATGTTCGCCATCGTCCGCTCGGCCCGAGCCGCCGCCTGGGGCGGCAGCTCGGTGACCGCCTGCGCGGTGACGGGCTCCTCGGCGCCCGGCCGTCTGAGGCCCGCCGCGAACTCGGCCACCGCGGGCATCAGCCCGTCCCGGCGGAACGTGTCCTGGACGCGGGCGAGCAGCGCGCGGTGCTCGGCGGCGTCCGGCAGTACCTCCACCACCGGCGGCTCGTGCGCCAGCACGCGTTCGATCCGCTCGGGGTGGGCGGTGAGCAGGTGCAGCGCGACGATCGCACCTGAGCTGCAGCCCGCCACGCGTGCGGGCGCGTCCGGGGACAGCAGCTCCAGCAGCCGGACCGCGTCGTCGGCATGCTGCGCGACCTGCTGAGCGGCCTCGGGGTCGTCCAGCGGGCTGCGGGACATGCCGCGCGGGTCGTAGGAGACGACCGTGTGATCGGCGGCCAGGTCGTCGGCGATGCCGTCGTAGGAGGCGGCGTCGCCCGCGCCGCCGGGGATCAGCAGCAGGAGCGGGCCGCTGCCGCGCACCTCGTAGTGCAGGGTGGCGCCGTCCACGCGCAGGCGGCCGGTGGTCGGGGCGGTCATGAGGGGTCTCCTTCGCGGGGTGCGGGCCAGTGCTCCAGGGAGGTGTGCAGGGCGTCGAGGCAGCGGGTCCAGGAGGCCTCGGCCGGGCGCGCGTGCGCGAAACCGCCGGCGGCCTCCAGGCTGACGAAGCCATGGAGCGTGCTGCGTACCAGCCGGACCGCGTCGGTCAGGTCGGGCTCGTCCAGCGCGTAGGCGCGCAGCATGCTGTACGTCAGCTCGATCGCGCGTCGCGGCCCTGGCGCGCGGGCCGCGAGCTCGGGATCGACCTGCGTCGGGATCTGCGTCGCGGTGTAGCGGCCAGGGTGGGCGTGGGCGTACGCCCGCCAGGCGTTCGCGAACGCCACCAGCGCGTCCTTGCCCGCCCGCCCGGTGGTGGCCTCGGCGATCCGGATGGTCTTCTCGTCCGCCGCCAGCAGCGCGATCCGCCCGCGCAGGTCCTCCAGGCCGCGGACGTGCACGTAAAGGCTCGCGTCCTTCACCCCGAGCCGGCGCGCCACCGCCGACATCGTCACGTGCTCGAGCCCGACCTCGTCCGCCAGTTCGGCGCCCGCGAGCGTCACCCGCTCCGCCGTCAACCCGGCCCGCGCCATACGCGCACCCACCTTCTCCTAGGATCACTAAGCAAAACCTAATAGGCCTAGGATAGGGCCCGTGGGTGGCAGCGCGGACCGTGCGGCGTACGGGCCCCCGCTCAGCGCGGGATCATGTCGCCGTTCCAGCGGGCGCTCACCAGCCACTGTGCGTCCGGCAACAGCACCGCGCCGTCGCCCGCGTACGGCTGGAGCGCGGTTGTGAGCCTGGCGCGGGCCACATGGCGGGTCAGGGTGGGGTGGCGTTCGACGAGGTCGCGGGCCGGGCCGGCGGACAGGAACGCCTCAGCCGCCTCGGCCGCCGTCCGCCCGGCGTCGCGGGGCACGTGCAGGGCCTCGATCGTCACGTCGGTGAACCCCGCGCCGCCGAGCACCTGACGGATGCGCACCGGATCGGACAGCGAGAACAGCGCGGGGGCCTGCCCCGGGCAGGCGGACACCACCTGCTGCGGACGCGCCTCGATGCCCAGCAGCGCGGCGATGGGCACCACGTACCACTCGCACTCCTGGGCGGGCTGGGGGCACACGAACGCGAGCCGCCCGCCCGGCCGCAGGGCCCGTCCGACGTTGGCGAACGCGGCCACCGGGTCGGCGAAGAACATCACGCCGCAGTGGCTGATCGCCGCGTCGAACCGGCCCTCGGGAAAGGGGTGTGTCTGGACGTCCACCTGCTCGAACGTGAGGTTGCCGATCCCGGCGTCCGCCGCGGCCGAGCGGGCCTTGCGCAGCTTCGGCCCCGACGGGTCGATCCCGAGTACCCACCCCTGCGGCGCGCGCCGGGCGGCGATGCGCGACGATCCACCCGCGCCGCAGCCGATGTCGAGCACCTGGTCGCGTTCCCCGACGGCGGCCGCGTCCAGCAACCGGCCGACCAGTTCGGCGTGCGCGGCCCCCGTCCCGGCCCCGTTCGACGTGCTGTACTGCCCGGCGTTTCGCACAGCCATGTGAACCCCTCACGAACGAACGATCATGACCGGGAGTCCACAACGCCCCCGAGGCCCTGTCAACAGTCTGTCCGCCTCACGCGGCCGGCGAGGCTCGGAAGGCGGGCTCATTAGACTGGAAGTGCCGGTCAGAACCTGCGCGGTGCGACGAGGTCCGGGAGACAGCGGTCCCCTCCGAAGGGGCCGACGCTCGTGGCGCCGGTCTGGAGGGCTGTGATGCGTGCCATCGTCATCGACAAGTTCGGCGGTCCCGACTGTCTCGTCTACACCGAACTGCCCGAACCCGAGCCGCTCGAAGGTCATGTCGTCATCGACATCAAGGCGTTCGGCATCAACCACGCCGAGATGCACATGCGGCGAGGTGAGTGGGCCGAGGCGGCGAGGGTGAGCGGCATCGAGTGCGTCGGGCTGGTCGCGTCCTGCCCCGGTGGGGAGTTCCCGCTCGGCGCCAAGGTGGCGGCCCTGATGGGCGGCCTGGGACGGACCATCAACGGCAGCTACGCCGACTACACGCGGGCACCCGCGTCGAACGTCGCGATGATCGAGTCCGATCTGCCGTGGGCCCGGCTCGCGGCCATCCCCGAGACCTACGCCACGGCCTGGACCTGCCTGTTCCGCAACCTCGGGATCGAGGACGGGCAGACGCTGGTCATCCGGGGTGCGACCTCCTCCTTCGGGCGGGCCGCGATCAACCTGGCGGTCAACGCGGGCGCCCGCGTCATCGCCACCAGTCGCGACCCGGCGAGGTTCCCCATGCTGGAGGAGCTCGGCGCGGTGCGCGGCGAACGGGAGCGGCCGGACCTGTCCCGGCAGATCGCCGAGGCCAAGCAGATCGACGCGGTGCTGGACCTGGTGGGCAACAGCACCATCCTCGACTCCCTGGACATGCTGCGACGTGGCGGCCGCGCCTGCCTGGCCGGCTGGCTGGGCGGGCTGGACCCGATCGCCGACTTCAACCCGCTGCTGCAGATGGCCAGCGGCGTCTACCTGACCTTCTTCGGGAGTTTCGTCTTCGGAACCCCGGGTTTCCCACTGTCCGACGTTCCGCTGCAGGAGATCGCCGCGCAGGTGGCGGCGGGCCGGCTGAGAGCCGAGCCGTCCCGCGTCTTCGCCTTCGAGGACGTACGGGAGGCGCACCGCCTGATGGAGGCCAACGAGGCCGGGGGCAAGATGGTGGTCGTGAACGACTGACTCACGCAGGGGGCCAGTTCCTGAGGACGGAGTCGAGGGCGTCGAGGGTGCGGGTCCAGGAGGCGTCCACGTCGCGCGGGGTACGGCTGAAGCCGCCGGCCATCTCCAGGCTCACGAAGCCGTGGAAGGTGCCGTGCAGCATCCGGATCGCGTCCGTCTGGTCGGGTTCGGCGAGCTCGTACCCGCGCAGGATCGCCCGGGTCATGTCCGAGTGCCGTACGGCGGCGCTGACGTCCACCGTGTCGGCGTCGAGCTCGATCTGCATCGCCGCGTACCTGCCGGGGTGCTGCTTGGCGTAGCCGCGGTAGGCGTTGGCGAAGGCCACGAGCGCGTCCTTGCCGGCGCGGCCGGCCAGGGCGTCGGCGGCCCGGTCGGCGAGCTCGCCGAGGGCGAGCGACGCCACCCGCACCCGGATCTCCTGGACGTCCTTGACGTGGGAGTACAGGGCGGCCGGTTTGACGTCGAAGCCGCGCGCGAGCGCGGAGACGGTCACGTTCTGGAAGCCGATCTCGTCGGCCAGGTCGGCCGCCACCTTGGTCAGCCGTTCCGCGGTCAGCCCTGCACGGGCCATACGTCACCCTCCAATAACTTAAAGATTTTAAGCATTTGCATATTAGCCTTAAGCGGGGCTAGCGTGCACCTGCCATGAGACCTATCACCGAACGCGACATCCGTACCTGTTTCGTCAACTGCTCCAAGGGCGAGGCCACCCGGCTCGGCCTGCCCCGCGACTTCGCCGACCTTCCCTGGGACGACCTCGACTTCCTCGGCTGGCGCGACCCGGGGGCGCCGGAACGCGCCTACCTGGTCGCCGAACGCGACGGCCGGCTCGTCGGGATCGCACTGCGGGTGACCTCAGGAGCGTCGCGCTCCTTCACCGCGCGCAGCATGTGCTCGCTGTGCCTCACCACGCACACCGGCGGCGGCGTGGCGCTGATGACGGCCCGCCGCACCGGCGAGGCCGGACGCCAGGGCAACACCGTCGGCCAGTACCTGTGCGCCGACCTCGCCTGCTCCCTCTACGTCCGCGGCAGGAAGGACGCCGCGGGCGGCGCGGCCGTCGAGGAGTCGCTCGGCGTCGCCGAGAAGGTCACCCGCACCGAGGACAACCTGCGCACGTTCCTCGACAAGGTGCGGGGCAGCTGATCTCACGCATGCTCATATCCCGAGCAGCCTCTCGGCGTTGCCGTGCGCGATCCGCTCGCGGTCGGAGGCGCTGACGGGAAGCCGGTCGAGGAACGCGCGCGCCTCGGCCATCGAGCTGTACGGGTGATCGGCCGAGAACATGATCTGCTCGCTGCCGACCTGGAGCAGCAGGTCGAGGAAGGCGGGGGTCCAGGTGAACCCGCTGATCGTGTAATGGACGCGGTCGCGCAGGTAGTCGCCGACGCTCCGCTCCAGCCCGGTCAGCTGGACGGGCAGGATGCGGTCGAGGCGCGGCAGCATGAACGGCAGCGCCTCCCCCAGGTGACCGACCACCAGCCGCAGGCCGGGGAAGCGGTCGAGCGCGCCGCTGAGCACGATGCGCAGCAGGTGGGTGGCGGTCTCGAGGTGCCAGCCCCAGGCCGCGGTCGACAGCGCGACCGTCACGCCCTCCGGGAAGTTCCCCCGGTACATGCCGTCGACGATCGAGGACGGCGGCGGTGTGGGGTGCAGGTAGAGCGGGCGGCCGAGGCGCTCGGCGCACGCCAGGATCGGCCAGAAGAACTCGTCGTCCAGGTAGCGCCCCCGCGTGTGCCCATTGATCAGCGCGCCGGCGAAGCCGTGCTCCTCGACCGTCCGCCGCAGCTCGTCGGCCGCGAGATCGGGGGCGGCGGTGGGCAGGGCGGCGAACCCGGCGAACCTGCCGGGGTGGCTCCTGACCGCCCTGGCCAGCACGTCGTTCGTCTCCCTGGCCGGTGTGACCGCCTCGTCGGCGCCGAGCTGTTCCAGGCCGGGCGAGGTGAGGGAGAGCACCTGGACGTCGATGCCGGCGGCGTCCATCGCGGCGATCCGGCCCTCGCCCAGATCGCAGAGCTCGCCGACGAGCGCGCCCACGTCCGGGTGGCGGCCGGTGGCGACGGCCCGCTCGGTCAAGGCGCGCCCGGGGCCGTCCAGGAACGCCGGGGTGGCGTAGTGCTCCTCCAGCGCGATCGTCCGCATCGTCAACACCCCGATCTGGGAGTAACCCTCAAAAAACGAGGGTTACTCCCAGGGTGTCACAGGCCTGCCCGGCTCGCCGCCTGGCGGCCGCCGACCAGGGGCAGCCGGAAGTCGCTGACCTTGGTGGACACGCTGATGTTCGCGCGGGTCTGGTCCGCGACGCTGGAGTAGCTGCGGTAGCTGCCGACCACGACCAGGCCGATCCGGTGGCCGGGCTCGAACACGTGGTCCACCGGCAGCAGCGGCAGGTCGAAGTCGTACTTCGTGCCAGGGACGAGCGGCTCCGGCGTGGTGAGGGAGTCGCGGTTGAGCGCGTCCATGACGCCCTTGCTGATCCGCTCCCGGTCGCTGGTCACGATGTTCTTCGCGGTCTGCTTGTAGCAGGCGTCGTCGCTCGGGCTGCTCTCGCCCCAGCAGTCCTCGGTGGACAGCGTCCTGATGCCCTCACCGGAGGTCTCCCAGCTGACGCGGGTCTGCGGGCCGAGGTCGACCAGGACGGCGCCGAGGTTGGTGTCGGTCTGGTCGGCCGACGCGTGCAGCCGTACGACCGGGGTGCCGGAGACGTGCAGCGGCGCGGTGAGCGGCTCGGACTGGAACACCAGCCGGTTCTGGCCGGCCTCGGAGAGGTTGCCGAGCATCTGGCTCTCGGTCTGGGCGGGGTCGTCCTGGAAGGTCAGCTCGACCGGGCGTCCGTTGGGCGGCTTGACCGCCAGGCCGGCGGGGCCGCCGTCCGCGGCCGGCTGGAAGCGCAGGCTGGTCTCCTTCGCGCCGGGGACCGGCCAGTCGCGGTAGGACGTGAACACGTCCGGCGCCCGCTCGATGTCGACCCGGGGCTCCTTCATGATGCCGTTGGGCACGTCCTGCAGCCAGTTGTCGAACCACCGGTGCAGCGTGTCCACCCACGCCGTACGGCGGAAGTCGAACGGGTCGACGTGCCCTTCCTGCGACAGCAGCAGCTTGCGCGGCACGTCGTGCCTGGCGAGCTCGGTCCAGAACTGGCTGAAGTGATCGGGCCGTACGTTGTCGTCGTTCAGGCCGTGCACCATGAAGACGCTGGCCCGGACGTTCGCGGCGTCCTTGACGTAGTCGCGCTCGGCCCAGAAGTCGGAGTAGTCGCCGGTGGCGTCGCCGTCCGCGGCGCTGATCTCCTCCCGCACCGGGGCGCAGTGCTCGCGCCGGTCAGGATCGGTCACGGTGTTGGCGAGGCTGGCCACGTAGTGGTTGGAGCGGGTGACGACGCCGTTCTTACGGGTGTAGTCGTAGTAGTTCGACGGGCCCGCGATGTCGACGATCGTGCTGAGCCCCTCGACCCCGGTGACCGCCGTCGCGAGGGCCAGGTTGCCGTCGTACGACTTGCCGATCATCCCGGTCTTGCCGTTGTGCCAGTTCGGGGCGGAGACCACGGTGCCGTCGGCGTCGCGGGCGGTGCCCCGGCCGTTCAGCCAGTCGATGGCGACCTTGGCCGACAGGTTGTCCGGCGTGCCGTTGGTGGTCGGGCAGCCGGTGGAGTTGTTGGTGCCCACCATGTCCAGCAGGACGACGGCGTAGCCGCGGGGCACGAAGTAGTTGTCGTAGAACAGCGGCCACTTGTCGAGCAGGCCGTCGCCGTCGGTGTCCTGCTTCAGCTCCGACTCGTTGCCGCGGCCGAGGGTCGAGTAGTACGGGCTGGCGTCCATGATGACCGGCGCCTTCAGGCCGTGCTCGGTGGCCCGTGGACGCATGATGTCGACCGAGATGCGGTCGTTCTCCCCGTCGTGGTCGCTGTCGAAGGGGGCGTCCACCCACACGTGCTCGCGGATCGCGTCGGCGTAGCCGAACACCGGTTGCGTGACGCCGTTCCGCACCACGATGCCGGGCCTGCTGTCGGCCACGGCTGTCGCGGCCTGGCCCTGTGCTGCCAGCAGCGAGACGGCCGCGAGCAACCCCACACCGAAGGCGGTCCTGCGCGGCGCTAATAAAAGGGACTTCATGTGGCGAACCGTACAAACGTCCGTCCTGTGCGGCACTGGTCGTTTGCCGGAAACCCGGATCCGCGCGTACGACGCCTGCCGAAGCTCACGCCGTCTCGGCGCTGAGTACCCTTGCCACCGACGTACGCGAGAGCAGGCGGGCGGGCAGCGCGGTGAGCGCCGCCGTCGCGAGGACGGCCACCAGCACGGCGCCGGCCAGCCACGAGGACGGCGGGTCCACCGCGTTCGGTGCCGCGAAGATCGAGAGCAGTCCCTGGCCGAGCGGCACGCCGGCGATCGCGCCCGGCAGGCCCGCCAGCAGCTGCGCGACCGACAGTCCCGCCGTGACCTGCCCCGGGGTGGCGCCGAGCGTCCGCGCGATGGCCAGGTTCGCCTGGGCCTCCATCGCCGTGGTCCAGGTGAGCGTGACCGTGTTCACCACGGCGAGCGCGAGCAGCAGGACGGTGACGGCCAGCAACAGCTGCCGGTCGTGCTCGCCCCGCAGGTTGGGCAGGACGGAGGAGCCGCCCAGGCCGTAGCCCCGCTCGGGCTGGGCGTGCTGCGTCAGCACGGCCACCATCGCGACCACCGCGGTGGCCGTGCAGCACGCCTGCAGCACGGCGCGGCCCGGCCGGCGGGCGGTCAGCCGCAGGCCCAGCAGCAGCGGCGTGGGCAGCAGCGCCGACAGCGCGGTGAGCCAGGGCCGGTGGCGGGGCTGCTGCACGGGGGCGGCCAGCGCTGTGACGGTCGCCGTACGGACGGCCCGCAGCGTGGGACGCAGCGTGGACAGCGCCGCCACCGCCAAGGCCAGCACGGTCGCCGCGACGACGGCGGCGCCGGTCGGCCCGTCGGGGTCGCCCAACCGGCTGGCCGTGGGACTGGCCACGGCGGGCAGGGCCAGCCGGGCGATCAGCAACCCCAGCGCGTCACCGGCCAGCGCCAGCGCCAGGTACTCGGTCAGCAGCACGGCAGCGATCAACCCCGGGGTGGCGCCCACGGCCTTCAGCAGCCCGGCCCGGCGGATCTGCTCGGCGGCGCGTCCGGCGGCCAGCGCGGCGACGCCGGTGACGGCGAGGAGGCCGAGCAACCAGCTGCCGACGACCAGGATCGGCCGGCTCCTCTTGAGGATGACGTCGTCCTGCTGGGCCCTGAACTGCCAGGAGTGGAAGTTGACCCGCACGCCGGTGACGTGTTGGGAGTGACGGAAGGCCTCCGTGGCGGCGGGGTCGCGCAGCTTCAGGTCCATCGCCAGCGTCACCGGCAGGTCGTGGGACGACGCCAGCGTCCTGGCGTCCGCCACGGTCATCCAGGCGAGACCGCTGTAGTCGCTGGGACCGCCGCCCGGACCGATCTGCGCCGCCCAGGGATAGATGGAGGTGGCCGCGGTGACGGCGATCCCGACGACGGGGTACGTCCGCCCGGCGATGGTCACGTCGTCGCCGACCTCGACGCCCAGCGCGGTGGCGAAGCCGCGTTCGAGTACCGTCCCGCCGGGGCGTACCCAGCGGCCCGACGTCACCAGCGGCCGGTTGACCGCGGCCGGCTTCTCGGCGAACCCGTGCACGACCACGGCGGAGCTGAGGGAACCGCGCGTGGTGAGATCGGCGTAGACGACGCGGTACGGGCCATGGTGGGCGACGACCTCGCGATCGTCGGCCAGCGTGCGCAGCACCGAGGTGACGGCGCGGCCGGTGTCGCCGGACAGCACCACCAGGTCGGGCCCGGCGGTGGCCGCGCGCGTCCGTTCGTACAGCGCGTCGTTCACGTCGCTCAGGGACCAGCCAGACGCCAGGGTGGCGGTGGCGACGGTGACCGCGAGCAGCAGCAGCGCGGCCTGGGCCCGGTGCCGGCGCACGTCGGCGAGCACCAGCCGCAGGACGAGGGTGAGGGAGCCCACGACGGTCAGCCCTCCAGCCCGATCAGCCCGCCGAGCCCGCGCGGGTGCGCGCCGGCCAGCCAGGTGTCGTCCACGAACATCCCGTCACGCATCGAGATCAGCCGGTCGGCGGTGGCCGCGACCCGGTCGTCGTGCGTGACGATGACCAAGGTCTGTCCCCCCGCGCGCAACTCCTCGAAGATCCGCAGCACCTCCAGGGTGGCCGCGCTGTCGAGGTTGCCGGTCGGCTCGTCGGCCAGGACGACCAGCGGGTCGTTGACCAGCGCGCGGGCGATGGCGACCCGCTGCCGCTGCCCGCCCGACAGCTGCGACGGCAGGTGCCGGGCGCGCTCGGCGAGCCCGACCCGGTCCAGCAGCAGGCCCGCGCGCCGCCTGGCCTGGCGGCGCGAGCGGCCGGCCAGCAGCGCGGGCAGTTCCACGTTCTCCGCCGCCGACAGCTCCTCCACCAGGTGGAACGACTGGAAGACGAACCCCACCGACCGGCGCCGCAGGCGGGCCAGTGCGCGCTCGCTCAGCGTGTCGACGCGCCGCCCGGCCACCCACACCTCCCCGCCGGTGGGCCGCTCCAGGCCACCCAGCAGGTGCAGCAGGGTGGACTTCCCGCAGCCGCTGGGGCCCGTCACCGCCAGCGTCTGGCCTTGCGGCACGTCAAGGGAGACCTCGTCCACCGCGAGCACCCGGCTCTGTCCCTGACCGTGCGTCCGCGTCAGGCCGCGGGCCCGCAGTACGGCGTTCGGCTCGTTCATCCGTCCTCAGCTTCGTCGTCGACCGTGGACCAGGCCCGCTCGCAGGACTCCAGCCAGCGCAGATCCGCCTGCAACCGCAGCACGACACCCTCCAGCAGCAGGCCCGCGCCCGACCCCGCCGGCTCGGCCAGCGCGGCCTGATGCGCCTCGCGCAGGCGGCGCAGCAGCTCACGGCGTTGCGCCGCCACCAGCTCCACCGGGTCGGCCAGCCTGGCCGCGGCGGCCGCGAAGAGCTTGAGATGGAACTCCGCGAGGTCGGGTTTCGGCCGGCCGACCTCGGCGAGCCAGGCCGCGACCCGCTGGTGCCCGGCCGCCGTGAGCGCGTAGACCTTGCGTTCCGGCCGCTCGGGCAGGCCCTCCGTCCGCTCGCAGACGACGAGCCCCGCCCGCTCGGCGCGGGACAGGGTGACGTAGATCTGGCCGCGGTTCATCGACTCGCCCAGCGGGCCGAGAGCGCGGCGCAGCAGAGCGTGCAAGTGGTAGCCGTGCGCCGGCTGCTTGGCGAGCATCGCCAGCACTGCGTCCTGCATGAGCCCCCTAACGGTTAGCCAATAGATAGCGGTTACCTATTCGGGGTGTCAAAACCTCGGAGTTTTATGGTGAAATATCCGGTTTCATTGGCCCGTAAGGGCCGGAGATGAGCGCGGCACTTGCCAAAGATCGAACACAGACCCCACCATTGACAACGTTGTCATCCGTCGCCTGTGATTGGACCTTGCCCTACATGTCTGCGCAGCCCCCTTCCCTCTCACGCCGATCGGTCGTCCTCACAGGCGCGACCCTCCTCGCCGGGTTCGGAGCGGGATTAACCTTCCCGTCCCCCTCCCGCGCGGACGCCCGCACCCCGCGCGGCGGCGCCGCGCCGGAGGAACTGGCCGCCTACCGCCCGATCACGGTCTCCTCCACCGACTACGCGCCCACCCCCGGCGAGTTCGCGGTCGACCGCCTCAAGTCCGTCGGGGTCCGCGGCAGCGGCTGGCGCGCCGCCGCCGGCGACCCCCAGTGGATCTGCGTGGACCTGCAGGCCGAGTGCGACGTCACCGCCCTGCGCCTCACCTTCGAGGCCACCGCCGACGACCCCGTCTTCGTGCCCTCCCCGAACGGCAGCCCGCGCGACAACACCACCGGGCAGGAGATCCTGTCCAGCTGCGCCGTCGCGTACGTCATCGAGACCTCCAGCGACAACCGCACCTGGACCGCCGTCCACCGCACCGACTCCGGCACCGGCGGCGTCGTGGACATCGCCCTGGCCCAGCCCGCGCGCGCCCGCTGGGTGCGCATGACCGTCACCAAGCGCTCCAACGCCAACCCCCTCGGCCTCAACGGCTTCGAGGTGTACGGCACCGCGCGCGGCCACCGCCCGTCCGCCACCGGCTGGACCGACTGGGGCACCCACCACCACAAGGCCCCCAAGCTGGAGGTCGCCGCCGACGGCACCGTGCCGCTCGAGTCCGGCTGGACCCTCACCATGGACGACTGGGCCGGCGGCGACGGCGCCGCCCTGTCCAGGCCCGCGGTCGACACCTCCGCCTGGCTGCCCGCCACCGTCCCTGGGACGGTGCTCGGCACGCTGGTGGAGCAGGGACACCTGCCCGACCCGGTGGCCGGGTTCAACAACCTGCACATCCCCGAGGCGCTGTCGCGTCACTCGTGGTGGTACCGGCGCGGCTTCGACCTGCCGCGCGGCCTGCCCACCGGACCAGGACGGCACGTCTGGCTGGAGTTCGACGGCATCAACCACAAGGCCGACATCTGGCTCAACGGGCAGCGGGTGGGCGACCTGACCTACCCCTTCGGCCGCTCCGCCCACGACATCACCGGCCTGCTCACCGCCCACGGCGAGCAGGCCCTCGCCGTGCAGATCACGCCGATGCCCTTCCCCGGCAGCCCCGGCGACAAGGGGCCCGAGGGGCTCGCCTTCGTCGACGCCGGCGCGAACATGATGAACCGCAACTCCCCGACGTACCTGGCCTCCTCCGGCTGGGACTGGATGCCCGCCGTACGCGACCGCGTCTCCGGCATCTGGAACCACGTACGGCTGCGCTCGACCGGGCACGCCGTGCTCGGCGACCCGCGCGTCGACACCAAGCTGCCCGGCCTGCCCGACACCCGGTCCGCCGAGCTCACCGTCGTCGTCCCCGTGCGAAACGCCGGGGAGAGCGAGCTGTCCGTCGCCATCTCCGCCGCGTTCGGCGACGTACGCGTCTCGCAGACCGTCACCGTGCCCGCCGGCGAGACCGTCGACGTCACCTTCTCCCCCGCGACCCACGACCGGCTGCGCCTGCGCGACCCGAAGCTGTGGTGGCCGAACGGCTACGGCGAGCCCCACCTGCACGACCTCACCCTGGTCGCCTCCGTCGACGGCCACGAGAGCGATCGGCGCGTCACCCGCTTCGGCATCCGCCAGTTCGGCTACGAGCAGCACGTGCCGCTGCCCTTCGGCGGCGGCAGCGACTCCTACGTGCAGTCGGTCGACCTGGGCGAGCAGCAGGCCCAGTACGTACGGATCATGTGCCTGACCCGCGCCACCGGCTGGGGCAGCAGCCTGTGGGCCCTGTCGGTGTACGACGACGCCGCGCCCGGCGTCGACCTGGCCCTGCACAAGGACGCCACCGCCTCCTCCAGCGACGAGGACGCCCATGCGCCGGGCAACGTCACCGACGGCGACGCCGGCACCCGCTGGGCCTCGAAGTACGCCGACAACGAGTGGATCCGGGTCGACCTCGGCGCCAAGGTCTCCTTCCGGCGGATCGACCTCACCTGGGAGCAGGCGTACGCCGCGACCTACGTGGTGCAGGTGTCCGACGACGACTCCACGTGGCGCGACGTGGCGGCGGTGGACAACTCCGCCGTGCCGCTGCCCTTCAACCGCGGCGACGCCAGCCTGCAGACCGTCGACTTCCCCGCCCGCACCGCCCGGCACGTCCGGATCGCCTGCGGGCAGCGGGCGACGGGCTGGGGCAATTCGCTGTGGACGCTGTCCGTCATCAACAGCGCCGCGCCGCAGAGCGACCTCGCCCGGGGCAAGCGCGCCACCGCCTCCACCGAGGAGTCGGGCAACCCGGCCGCCAACGCGACGGACGGCAACCCGAACACCCGCTGGGTGTCCGACTACGCCGACAACCAGTCGATCCAGGTCGACCTCGAGTCGTCCGTCACCTTCGACCGGATCATCATCCTGTGGGAGGTCGCGCACCCGAAGACGTACACCATTCAGGTCTCCGACGACGGCTCCACCTGGACCGACGTCAAGACCGTCGACCTCGCGCCGGAACCGCTGAAGATCAGTGTGAACGGCGTCCGCGTCTTCGCCAGGGGCGGCAACTGGGGCTGGGACGAGCTGCTGCGCCGCATGCCAGACACCCGCATGGACGCCGCGGTGCGCATGCACCGCGACATGAACTTCACCATGATCCGCAACTGGGTGGGCAGCAGCACCCGCGAGGAGTTCTACGCCGGCTGCGACGAGCACGGCCTGCTCGTCTGGAACGACTTCCCCAACGCCTGGGCGATGGACCCGCCGGACCACCAGGCCTACAACGACCTGGCCCGCGACACCGTCCGTCGCTACCGCATCCACCCCAGTGTGGTCGTGTGGTGCGGCGCCAACGAGGGCAACCCGCCCGCCGCCATCGACGAGGGCATGCGCACCGCCGTCGAGAGCGAGGCCCCTGGCATCCTGTACCAGAACAACTCCGCCGGCGGCACCGTCACCGGCGGCGGCCCCTACGGCTGGGTCGAGCCGCAGCGCTACTACTCGCCGTCCACCTACGGCAGCCAGAACTTCGGCTTCCACACCGAGATCGGCATGCCCGTGGTGTCGACGGCCGAGAGCGTGCGCAACCTCGCCGGCTCCGAGCCCGAGTGGCCGATCGGCGGCGTGTGGTACTACCACGACTGGAGCACCCGCGGTAACCAGGCCCCGCAGAACTACCAGGCCGCGATCGAAACCCGGCTCGGCCCGTCCGACGGACTCGACGACTTCGCGCGCAAGGCGCAGTTCGTCAACTACGAGAACGGGCGCGCCATGTTCGAGGCGTGGAACGCCCACCTGTGGCAGGACGCCACCGGCCTGATGCTGTGGATGTCCCACCCCGCCTGGCACAGCACCGTCTGGCAGACCTACGACTACGACTTCGACGTCAACGGCATGTACTACGGGACCCGCACGGCGTGCGAACCCGTCCACGTGCAGGCCGGACTCGACGACTGGAAGGTCCTCGCCGTCAACCACACCGCGCGGGAGCTGAAGGGCGTGACGGTGACGGCCCAGGCGTACGACCTGCGCGGACGCGGTCTTGGCGCGCCGCAGCGCAAGCAGCTCGACGTCGCCTCCTCGGCCACGGCCGAGGCGTTCACCGCCGGCTGGACCGACGACATGCCCGACCTCCACCTGCTCCGCCTCACCCTGGAGGACGGCACGGGCAGGACGCTGTCCAGGAACGACTACTGGCGCTACCGCGAGCCCGCCGACCTGCGGGCGCTCAACGACGCCCGGCGGGTCAAGGTCACCGCGTCCGTGGGCAAGGTGACCAAGGCGGGGACGCGGCGCGCGCTCACCGCCGAGCTCCGCAACCGCGGCGACGCGGTCGCGGCCATGGTGCGGCTGACGCTGGTGGACGACAAGAGCGGCGAGCGGGTGCTGCCGACGCTGTACAGCGACAACTACGTCTGGCTGCTGCCCGGCGAGTCGCGCACCGTCGAGCTGTCCTGGCCCGCCGACTCGCTGCCGACCGGCCGCCCGGCGGTACGCGTCGAGGGCTACAACGTCGACCGCGTCACGGCCCGCTGACCTTCGTGAGGGGCCGGCGCCGTCGGCCCCTCACTGAACCTCGTCGAACAACGCCAGCGCCTGGGCCGGGTCGGGGCTCACGAGGCGTTCCAGTCCGGCCGCGGTCATCTCCGCCCAGCCGCGGGCCCGTGCCCACATCCGTTCCTCGAAGGCGCGGACGGCCTCGTCCAGGTCGTCCGCGGCGGCGACGGACTCGGCGAGTTCGGCGCCTTCCAGCATCGCGAGGTTCGCGCCCACTCCCAGCGGCGGCATCAGGTGCGCCGCGTCCCCCAGCAGCGTCACCCCGGGGACGTGGTCCCAGGTGTGGGACACGGGCAGCACGTACAGCGGGCGGTAGGTGAACGCGTCGCCGAGGCGGAGCAGGTCGAGGACGGGAGCGCTCCAGCCGTCGAACAGCCCCAGCACCTGTGACCGCACGGCCCCCACGTCGGCCGGGTCCACCTCCGTGTGCCACTCCGGCGGCACGCGGACCTGGACGTACACCTTGACGTGGCCGCCGCTGTTGCGCTGGGCGACCAGGCCGCGGTTCACGCCGTACACGGCCATGGAACCGTCGCCGATCAGGCGGGCGAGGTCGGGTCTGCGGGAGTCGACGTCGTCCACGGACGTCTCGACGGCGGTGACGCCGGTGTAGTGCGGGGTAACCGGTGACAGCGCCCGGCGGACCCGCGACCAGGCGCCGTCCGCGCCGACCACCAGGTCGAACGTCTCCTGCCGTCCGTCGGAGAAGCGGACCAGCGCGGGGGACCCCGGCACCACCTCGGTCACGCCCCTGCCCCACTGGACGTCGAGCGGACCGAGCAGCAGGTCGCGCAGCTGCCCGCGGTCGATCTCAGGGTTGGACCGCTCCCCCGGGTCCGGCTTCCAGTCGCGCAGCACGGTGCCGTCGGTGTCGAGGATGCGCATGGCCTGCCCCTCCGGACGCGACAGCGCCTCGAACTCCGCCAGCAGCCCCGCCTTCTCCAGCGCGCGCTGCCCCATCCCCTCGTGCAGGTCGAGCGCGCCGCCGGGAGGACGGGCGTCGGGGGCGGGATCGCGTTCGAGGACGGTGACGGGGTGACCGTGGCGATGCATGACCCGGGCGAAGGTGAGCCCGGCGGGGCCGCCTCCCACCACCGCTATACGTTGTCTCATGTCGATACACTGTATTTCTGCAATACGGTGTATCGCAACATTACGATGTATCCATGACCGTATGGGACCGTCCGGAACCGCCGACCCGCCCCGCGCCGCTCGACCGCGAGCGCATCGTCGCCGCCGCACTCGCGCTCGCCGACGAGGGCGGGCTCGACGCGGTGTCGCTGCGCAAGGTCGCCGCCCGGCTCGACGTCGGACCGATGCGGCTGTACGGCTACATCTCCACCAAGGAGGAGCTGTTCGACCTCATGGTGGACGAGGTCCACGCCGAGATCCTCCCCGCAGAGCGGCCCGGCGACTGGCGGGAGGCGCTGCGCGTCCGCGCCCACCGCACCAGGCAGGCCGCCCTCCGCCACGAATGGCTCGCCGACCTGCTCGGCGGCCGTCCGACTCTCGGCCCGAACGCCCTGGCCGTGACCGAGGCCACGCTGGCCGCCCTCGACGGCCTCGCCGACATCGACACCGTCATGCGCGCCGTGGAGACCGTCGGCGCCTACACCATCGGCGCGATCAGGAGCGAGGTGGCGCACCTACGGGCCGAACGCGCCACGGGCCTGTCCGAGCACGACTGGCAGCGCGCCCACGGACCGTACGTGTCGCGGATGCTGGCCACGGGCCGCTTCCCCGCGCTGGCCAAGGCCGTCCACGACGGAACGGACGTGGACGCCGAGACGTCCTTCACGACGGGCCTCGACTGGATCCTCGACGCCGTGGCCGCCAAACTCATGTGACGTCGTTCAGGCGTCCTCGGAGTGCCGCGGCCAGGTCGCCTGCGGCGGCCAGCTGGTCAGGGGTCAAGGCGTCCACGAAGAGTTCCCGGATGGCGCGCAGGTGCGGGACAGTGGCCCGGTGGAAGGCCGCGGCCCCGTCGTCGGCGAGCACGATCACCGCTCCCCGGTTGTCGGTGGCGCAATCATCGCGCCGGACGAGCCCGCGCCGTTCCATGCGCCCCAGATGGTGGGACAGGCGACTGCGCTCCCACCCGATCGCCACCGCGAGGTCGGACGATCGCAGCCGATGTTCGTCCGCCTCGCTCAACGCGAGCATGACCGCGTAGTCGCCCGGCGACAGGGACGACTCGCTCTGCAGACGTGCGGCGAGCTCCGAGCGCAGCGCTTCCGCAGTCTCGATGAACTCGCGCCAGACACGCAGCTCCTCGCTCGTCGGCAACTGCCGCACGACGCCACCTCGCTCCCGTCAGAAAATTGACACGTCAATTTTCCAACCCGTACGGCCCGAACGCAACACGCCCACACGAGCGGGCGACCATGGCACGGCCGGAAACGATCAGGCGACGGCTCGCGCCACCAAGGCCACGGCCTGCCGCATGGCGTCGCGCACCTCGTCGGGCCCGTCGCCGCGCCGCAGCGCGGCCAGGGCGGACGCGCTGACCGCGCCCACCACCGCGCCGGTCAGGGCGGAGGCGGTGATCGCGTCGAGCCGGTCGGGGAACGCCCGGTGCAGTGCCTGCGCCAACTCGGCCTGCGCGGTGAGGTAGCGCTGCAGCAGCCGGGCCTGCAACGTCGGCACCGAGGCCGCCAGCCGGGCCCGAAGCGCCGCGAGTTCACCGTCCCAGGCGTTGACGATCATCTGCTCCGTCGCCCGCACCAGCACCTCGGGCAGCCCTTCCCTGTCACGGCGCTCCGAGATCGCCTGCAGCGCCAGGTCGACGCGGACGTCGGCATCGGCGAGCAGCACGTCCTCCTTGGCCGGGAAGTGGAGGAAGAAGGTGCGCGGGGACACCTCCGCGGCGTCGGCGATCTCGGCCACGGTCACGTCGTCGTAGCCCTTGTCCTCGAACAGGCGCACCGCCGCCTCGATCAGCGCCTGCCGGGTGCGCTGCTTCTTGCGCTCCCGCAACCCCTGCTTCTCCGTCACAGGGCAAAGCCTAGTGCATTTCGCTGCATAGTATGAATTAATACAGAGACTGTAGTCAGTATGGGAGATGACTCATGGGAGATCTGGACGGGCGCGTCGTCCTCATCACCGGCGCGGGACGCGGCATCGGGCGGGAGGAGGCGCTGTTCTTCGCCGCCGAAGGCGCCAAGGTCGTCGTCAACGACCCCGGCGTCGCCATCGACGGCACCGGCGGCGACGCCGGCGTGGCCGCGAAAGTCGTCGAGGAGATCACTGCCCACGGCGGGCAGGCCGTGGCCGACACCGACAGCGTCGCCGACTGGGACGGCGCCCGCCGTATGGTCGAGACGGCCCTGGAGTGCTACGGCGACCTGCACGTCGTGGTCAACAATGCGACCATCGAGCGAAACGCGGGCCTGGCCGACCTGTCGGAGAAGGACTTCGACGACGTCGTGGCCGTCAAGCTCAAGGGCACCGCCGCGGTGACGCACTGGGCGGCCCGCCACTGGCGCGACCGGTACGAGGCAGGGGTCCGCGCCGACCGCGCGGTGGTCAACACCTCGTCCGGTTCGGGGCTGTTCAACCCGCTGCCCGCGCAGGCTTCCTACGCGGCGGGCAACGCCGGCGTCGCCGCGCTCACCACCGTCGCCGCCCTCGAACTCGGCCGGTACGGCGTGCGCGTCAACTGCATCTCCCCCTCGATGGCCCGTACCCGCCTCACCCTCGCCGTTCCTGGCATGAGCGACGAACCACCAGCGGGCCGGTTCGACCCCCTGCATCCCGCCGCCTGCGCCCCCGTCGCCGCCTACCTGTCCAGCGCGGCCTGCCCGCTCACGGGCCAGGTACTGTCGGTACGAGGCGGCACGGTCGCGCTCAACCACGGTTGGTCCATCGGCGACCACATCCGGAAGGACGGACCGTGGAGCGTGCGGGAGTTGGCCGAGCAGGTGCCGAACCTGCCGTTGGACGACCCGTTCGACAAGCTCGCCCAAGCCCTGACCGGCGCCCTCGGCTCCATGGGACGCGACCAACTCCAGGCGATGATCAACACCCTCCTCGACCAGGGAAGCCACCCCGACCGCGCCTCCGCTTGAGACGGAGACGAGCCGTCGGGGCGCCTTCACGGCAACTGTGCCTCCACTGCCTCGCGCGAGACAGCCCGGTCCGGCGCCCGTCCCCACCACGCTCTCGGTACGTCCACCTCACACGAGAGGCCTCCTGCGTCGTCGTTACGGTGTGATCCTGATACGACATTGGGCAGTCCTCCATCTGGGCGGCGGCGCGCACCTGACGTCAGCCGACCGCCACGCCGAAGCGGTCCGGACGGCCGGCGACGTGCACCGCAGCACCCGACTCGGCAACCGGTCCGTTCGCCGGACACCGGCCATGGAACGCCACCGGGCCGAGCCCGTCCACGGACCTGCCGCGCGTCATGTCTGACCTCCAACGCCCCGCGCGCTGGTCCGACGTAGGGATCAGCACCATCGTGAGTGAGCGGCGCCTGATGAGTGAGGTCGCCGAGCTTTTGCTCAGTTCGGCGCAGGATGCCGAGTGCGTGGTGCGGGAGGCCTATGTCCGCTGGTACGCGATGCCGGAGGACCTGCAGGACGAGGTCGACTCGCCCACGGCGTGGCTCATCAGCGTCGTGAGCCGCCTGTGCTGTGAGCGGCTGGACGAGGCGCCGGTGAGACCGCAGCTCGCGACCGCTCGCCCGCATCCTGGGCGCTGTACGCCCCGTGGCGCACCGGCGGCGGCACGGACGCCCGCGTACCAGGACGACCGCATCGTGCAGGTGTTCAGGAAGGCCTGCGCGAGGACGGACAAGGTCGACAGGTTGACCGCGCTGCTCGCTCCCGACGTCACCGTGATCACGGACGGCGGCGGCCGCGTACGTGCCCCACTTCAGCCGATCACCGGCGTTGAGCCGGCCGCGCGCTTCCTTGTCGGCCTGTTCGGCGGGCAGGCCGACGTGACGGTCACGGAAGCGTCGATCAACAGTGGGCCGGGGCTCGTCGTCCGCGTGGCCGGTACCACGGCGGCGGTCGTCGTGCTGCACGTCCGCGATGGCCTTGTTCAGGATGTCTGGATCGTCATGAACCCCGACAAACTTCGTGCGTGGCACGAACGCGAGGATCCGCCGGCGGACGCGACACGGACACGATGACGCGGTCCCTGGACGATCTCGTCCAGGGCCTCGTCCTCACGTTCCGGCTGACCACATCGTCATAAAGGCATGAAGAACGATGTGCGGCAGGGGGTGCGGAGCCATGAGGGAGCGGTTTCCGCCAACCGGGGGATCCTGCTGGGGCTCGCGTACCGGATGCTCGGCTCCACCTACGACGCCGAGGACGTCGTCCAGGAGGCGTACTCGCGCTGGTACGCGATGTCCGAGGGCGAGCAGCGTGCCATCAGATCGCCCGTCGCCTGGTTGACCCGGGTGACAGGGCGGATCTGCCTGGATCACCTGACGTCCGCGAGGGTGCGGCGGGAACGCTATGTGGGCGAGTGGATTCCTGAGCCACTGCGGGATCTCGGGGTGTGGAGCAGCACCGTGGACACGCTGGTGGATCCCGCCGAACAGGTGATGCTGGACGAGTCCGTCAGCATGGGGATGCTGGTCATGCTCGAATCCCTCACCCCTGCGGAACGTGTGGTGTTCGTGCTGCACGACGTCTTCCGCCTGCCGTTCACCGAGATCGCCGAGGTGGTCGGCCGGAGTCCGGCGGCCTGCCGCCAGCTTGCCGTGAGCGCGCGGCGGAGGTTGGAGAAGAGGCAGGCGCGCCCGGTGGACGGGGCGGAGCAGCACCGTGATCTCATCGTGGAGTTCAAACGAGCCTGCGAGAGCGGTGACTTCGACGCCCTGGTCAACCTGCTGGATCCCGACGTGGTCGTGCATACCGACGGTGGAGGCAAGGCCCACGCGACGCGACGTCCGATCTTCGGCGCGGAGAAGGCGGCCCGCCTGTTCCTCGGCCTGCTACGCAGGCAACCGGGCATGGAGTTCGTGGGAGAGGACGTCAACGGCCGGCCCGGCTACATCGTCCGCCTCAACGGCGCCGTCACGAGCGTGGTCGCGACCGAGGCGCACGGGAATGTGTTCACCCACATATGGATGGTGGTGAACCCCGACAAACTGCACGACTGGACCGGTGCCGGCCACAGGCATCGGATCTGAGGGTGGGCACGCTGTCCATCGCCGTTGCGACACGAATGATCGGCCGATGCCACAGAACCCGACCTGTCCAGGCCGGGACGCCACCGCCCGCTGAGCAAGGGCCGCGGTCCTGCGCGAGCCAGGCGGTGCGTCCGGCGAGGCGAACGCGAGCGGGCCGACGTGCCGGTGTCACCGCCGTACCTGATCGCCTCGACGGTAGCTGTACGGCTTGGGCTTCCTTCCTCTCACGTACGCGATGAGGTTGCGGCCCAGCAGCCGGCCCTGCCGTACCGCGTGCCGGGCTCGATGAACATCCCCGGCCCGTGCGGGTCCGGTACCGCGGCGCCGTAACCGGCCGCGACGTCGGTGACGCCCGCCACCGTCAGGTACTCGGTGGTGACTTCCTGCCCGACCCTGTTCACCGACACCCGTCGGCCGCCGTATGCGCGTCCGGCGGTTCACCCGTGGCCCACACCAGGGTGCCGGCGTCGAGGGTGGTCCCGTCCGAGAGCACCGCCGTGCCGCCGGCCGCTGACATCAGCAGGTGCCGAAGCGTACGTCCACGGCACGCATCCCCAGCGCGTCCGTGTTCCGGCGCCCGGGATTCCCGTGCGGCTCGGGCGGGATGCGGTCGGTGGCCTCGACCAGGGTCCAGCTCAGGTCGGCCGGCTCGATCCCAGCGTGGTAGCGCAGGGCGGCGCCGGCCAGGATCCGCATCTCGGCCAACAGTGCGGCCTTTCATAAGGCTGTCGCTGCCAGGCCGCTCAGGCCGCGCGGAGAGGCTGCTTTCAGGTCCGGATCAAACCCGCGACGGAGTCGTGCGCCCGGTGCTCGTACGGCCGGCATGAGCCGTACCCGAGGGAGGCCGCGACGTTGCCGCCCGCCAGCCTGCCCTGATGCAGGGCGTGCTGCCCGCTCATCGGGGCGAGCCGGCCCGGCCTGGCCGGGTCAGGGACGGCCGCGATGTCGCCGCAGGCGTGGATCTCGGGACGGCCGGGGACGGCGAGGTGATCGTCCACCCTGATCCGGCCCTGCTCGGCCGCGAGCCCGAGGTTGGTCACGAGCGGATCGGGCCGCACCCCGAAACTCCACACGATCGTGCGGGTGGCGACGAACTCGCCGTCGGTCAGCCGCAGCCCTCCGGAAGTCACCTGAGAGAGCGAGGTCTGCGTGCGCACCTCCACGCCGCGCGCCCGCAGCATCCGGGCCGTGGTCCTGGACAACCTGTGCCGCATGTCGGGCAGCAGCCGCTCGGCCGGTTCCGCCAGGATCCAGCGGATCTCCCGCTCGTCCAGCCGCGGGTCACGGTGGGCGATCGACCGCGCCAGCGACTGCCCGGCGGTGACCGCCGCCGTGCCCGCGTAGCCCGCGCCGAGCACGACGAACGTGCAGCGCGCCGCGCGGTCGAAGGAGTCGGTGGCCCGGGCGGCCAGGGCGAGTTGCCGGGTGATGTGCTCACGCATGCGGAGGGCCTGGCCGACGGTGTGGAAGCCGACGCTGTGCGCCGAGATCGTCGAGACCGGGGCGACCTCGCTCACGCTTCCCGCCGCGACGATCAGCCGGTCGTAGCTCAGGACACCGCCGTCGTACAGCACTCGCTGCGCCTCCGCGTCGATGTGGGTCACCGTGCCCGCCACCACGCGCACACCCGGCAGCAGCAGCGGCACACCCACCTCGTCCGGGCCCAGCACCCCCGTCACCACCTGAGGAAGCAGTTCCGGATGCACCGTCACACCGGCCGGGTTGACCAGCGCGATCTCCGCGCCGCCGCGCACCCGCCGCGCGAGGACACGCGCCGCCTGGGTCCCGGCGACGCCGCCTCCGACGATCACCACCTGTGGCCGGGTCACGCCCGCCCTCCTGAGGTGATCGCGGGCTCGTCGCGCTGCACCGGCGTCAGCCGTTCGTGGAACCCGCCGTCCGGCGAGCGTACGATGATGCCGCTCTCCACCCCGTGCTCGGCCTCCTCCCGCTCGTTCTGCTGCAGCGCCAGGCACATCCACCGGGCGACGACGAAGGCGACGACGGGGCCGACGAGCACGGCGAACCTGAAGAAGATCGTCACGTCCTCGACCGGCAGGCCGACCTGGTGGGCGATCTGGTCGTTGGACGCGGCCGCCCACAGCAGGCCGTAGAACGTGACGCCGGCGACCGCCAGGGCCGTCTTCACCGGGGTGTCGCGCGGCCGGTCGAGCAGACCGCTCGCGCCCGTCTCCCGGGCCAGGCGGCGGGCGCTTTTCGGCCGGCCGAGCGCGTCACGACGGCCACGCCGCGCGAGCAGCACACGTTCGACGATCGGGTAGGCGGCCAGGGCGGTGAAGAACACCCCGGGGAGCACCAGCGTGGGGACGAGGACCGCGAGGCTGAGCGTGTAACCGCTGACGGTGAGCTCCCAGCCGGGCATGACCCGTAGGGCGCCGTCGAGGAAGCCCATGTACCAGTCGGGGACCGAGCCCGCCGAGCTCTGTGTCGGCCTGGCGGGGCCGTACAGCCAGATGGGGGCGATCTGGAAGCCGAACCCGAGGATGATCAGCATGCCGGCCGTCGCGAGCGCCATCATCGGGCGCGCGCTCCGGCGCACCGGCAGCGAGGCGACGAACCGGGAGTGGCCGTTACGCCGCACCAGCACCTCACGCGCGGTCAGCAGCGCGGCCATGACGACCGCGACCAGCAGGTGCGCCCCGTAGAAGAGCGGGATGACCCGGTCGCCGGGGAAGTCCGGCCCGAACAGCAGCGACAGCATCCACGTCCCGACCACGGGGACCGACTGCACGACCGACTTGATCAGCCACAGGCTCCCGCCCGACAGCGAGTCGTCAGGCAGGGCGTTGCCGGTCTCGCCCGCTGCCATGGCGAGTGCCAGGAGCGTCACCCAGATCAGCCACTGCCTGGTCCGGGGGCGGCGGAACGCGCCGGTGAGGAACATCCGCAGCAGCTGCACCACGACGGCCGCCACGAAGACGAGCGCTGCCCAGTGATGCACCTGGCGGATGAGCAGGCCGCCGCGCACCTCCAGGCTCAGGTGCATGGTGGAGTCGAAAGCCCTGCTGACGAGGAGCCCCCGCAGCGGGCCGTAGGAGCCGTCGTAGGTCGCCCGGGCCGTGCCGGGGTCGTAGAACACCATGAGCACCGCCCCTGTCACGAGCAGGACGACGAACGACCAGACGGCGATCTCGCCGAACAGGAACGACCAGTGAGAGAACTGAAAAGACCGGCGCTTGGCCGACAACGAGAACACGTGGGCCCCCTACCTCTGATTCACTCACTAGACGGATTCGGGCCCGCGCGTGTGATAGCCATAGCGCGTCGAGGACGGTGATTCGCGTCACTGCACTCAGCCCGCCCTGGATCGATCGCCTTCACCTCGGCACCGCTCATCAACGCGAACATGCCGACGACCAGCGCACGCACGGCGAACGCCTGGTCGCCCGAGCAGATGCCGGGTCTCCTCCCGCTCCGTGAGGAGGCCGATCGTGTGCGCGTCGGCGTCCTGCACCGCACGCACGAACGGATGCATCACCCAGCACAGCCGGTGCAGGTTCAGACGGCTGCAACGTCCGCGTTCCTCAGGACCCTGGTGCGTCGGAAGTAGTTTCCTGACCCAGCGGCCGACGACCGGCCAGCCTTCTCCCCTGGTCCAGATGAAGCGCATCAGCATCTCGCGGCGGCCGGAGGGGTTGAACCACTGGCGCAACCCTTCCGCCGAGCCCTGCCACTCGGTGACGGACGGGCGCAGCGTGCGCTGCCACTCGGTCAAGGCCCTTGTGAGGTCGTCCGGATGCCGCAGCAGCATCGAGCCGAGCAGATCCGCTCCGGCCAAGCCTGCCGAGACGCCCATCCCGGCGTAGAGAGTGACGCACCACGCGGAGTCGCCGACGAGGACCACCCGCCCTTGGTGCCAGGAATCCATGTGCACCTGTTCGGCCGAGTCGAAGAGGATGTCCTCGGCCTTGTCGGCCTCGTCGAGCACGGCGCCGAGCAGCTTGCCGGTCGGCCGGTCGCCGAAGACCTGGCGCAGCCGCTCGGCTGGAGGCAGATGGAACTCGGCGTCGATGTCCTTGGTCCGATACGTGAGCATCACCGTGGGAAGCTCCTCCTGGAACCCGAACACCCACATGGCGCGGTCGTCGTCCGGTTCCAGCAGCACGGCGGTGTCCTCCTGCGCGAGGCCGGGCAGGGGCTTCGAGAGCTGGAACGCGCAGGTGATCCCGCCCAGCGGGTGCATGTACCGCTCGTGCGGGCCGAACACCAGCCGGCGCACGGTCGAGCGCAGGCCGTCCGCGCCGATGACCAGGCCGAACCGTTCGGTCATGGAGTCGCCGCTCGCGGTGTCGTGCAGGGTGACGTCGACGCCGTCGGCGTCCTGCTCGATCGCGGTCGGGACGGTGGAGAACCGGATCTCGACGTCGTCGGGAAGCGCCTGGAACGCGGCGTTCTCGACATCGTTCCGCCGCATCATGCGCGGACCGTTCGGGAGATTGCCCAGAATGCTCACGCCGATCCGATTGCCGCGGCGGTCGACCTCGTAGTGGACGGTGTCGGGGGCGGAGCGGTCCGTTACTCCCGGACCCATGCCGAGCCGCTCGGCGCTGGCGCGTCCCGATCCCCACAGCAGCACGAAATAGCCGCCCGTCCGGCGCTGCGTGGCCCTTTCGACGATGACCGGCTCCCAGCCGACTTGACGCAGCCGGATCGCCGTGGCCATTCCGCTGATTCCCATTCCGACGATAAGGGCGCGTCGGTTCTGTTCGTTAGTCATTCCACCAGCATATGAACTCGATGACTCTTTTCTTCAGCCGGTCAGTGGGGCATATCTCATAGCCATGGGACCTCACATTCGGAACGGCCGAATCGTCAGAGAAGTTTGCCCGCAGAATCACCCACCGCCATCGCAAAAGCCAATAGAGACCCAGCGGCTGGAGGCCTCGGGAAAAGGCATTCACCGGGCGTCGAATGTGAATAAGGAATGTGCCGCGGAAGGCGGGCGGAAATGCCGTCCACATTACCCCGGAAATGCAGTATCGACGCTCACGCCGGTCAGCGGCGCCACGAATTCTGCAGCTTGTCGCGGGCACGGCGCGCGACGGAGGGCGGGACGCCGCCGCTCGGCGACAGGGCAGGCGGCTCATGGGATGCCGGCGGTACCAGCACGGCCCTCTCCTCGTCCGTCGCCGGCCGCTCGATCTCGACGAAACCACCCTCGGGTGCACGTACGATCACACCGGTCTCGACACCGTGGGCGGCGGTGTGACCGTCGCGGGCCGTCAGCCCCATGCAGATGCGGCGGGCGACGACGAACCCCAGCACCGGCCCGACGACGACGGCGACGCGGAAGATCCAGGTCGTGGCGTTCAGCGAGATGTGGAAGTGGGTGGCGATCAGGTCGTTGCCGCCCGCCAGCCACAGCACCCCGTAGTACACGATCCCTGCCACGCCGATCCCCGTCCGGGTCGGAACGTCGCGGGGACGGTCGAGCAGGTGGTGGACGGCACGGTCACGGGTGATCCACCGCTCCGCGAACGGGTAGAGGGCGATGGCGGTGAACAGCAACCCGGGCGCCCCGAGCGCGGGGAGCAGCACGCTCATCGCCACCGTCTGACCGAAGATCGTGAACTCCCACGGCGGCATGATCCGCAGTGCGCCCTCGAGGAAACCCATGTACCAGTCGGGCTGGGAGCCCGCGCTCACCGCGCTCGGCACGTAGGGCCCGTACAGCCAGACAGGGTTGATCTGGAAGAACGCGGACAGCAATGCCACCACGCCCAGCACCCACAGGGAGAACGTCACCGTCTTGGCGATGAACGCGGGAAAGAACGGCGCCCCGCGCACGACGCGGTCGTTCAGTCCCTTGGCGCGGAACTGCGTGTGCGTCTGCCGCCACGTGATCACCACCGCGTGGAGCGGGATGAGGAGGAGCAGCAGCCCGGGGATCAGCAGCACGTGAAGGCTGTAAAGCCGGGAGACGATGTCGTGTCCGGGGAACTCACCGCCGAACAGGAAGGCCGCGACGTAGGTCCCCACGAGCGGTACAGAGATGATCACCCCGTGCAGGATGCGCATCCCCGCTCCCGAGAGCAGGTCGTCCGGCAGCGAGTAGCCGAACAGCCCGTTCACCATCACCAGCGCGAACAGCGCCACGCCGATCAGCCAGTTCAGCTCGCGCGGCTTGCGGAAGGCGCCGGTGAAGAAGTGGCGGAGCAGGTGGACCACGATGGAGGCGAGGAAGAGCAGTGTGGCCCAGTGGTGCATCTGCCGCATGAGCAGTCCGCCACGCACCTCGAAGCTGATCTCCAGCGTGGACGCGTACGCCTGGCTCATCGTCACCCCGTGGAGCGGGAGGTAAGCGCCGTCGTAGACGACCTCCTCCATCGAGGGCTTGAAGAACATCGTGAGGAAGACGCCGGTGATCAGGATGATCGCGAACGCGTAGAGCGCGATCTCCCCCAGCAGGAAGGTCCAGTGATCAGGGAAGACCTTCCGCATGGCCTTCTTCACGAAGCCCGCCCCACCGAGCCGCTCGTCGAGTGCCCGCGCCAGTGAGTCGGCCTTCATCGTCACCCATCCTCGACTTGAGTCCCTGTTGCTACCAAGACGAGACAGGCCCCGCGAATGTGACGCTCTGGACCCCGAGATGCCCGGCTAGTGCTGTGACCGCAGAGGTTCGCCAAGTTGGTGGTCGTGGCGGTTGGATGCGCGGTGACGTCCGATCCGACCGTTGGAGGCGTGGTGGCCGAGCCCGTCCGTGTGCGCAGACTGACCGACCAGGAGGGGCGGAAGCTGCAACAGATCGTGCGCCGCGGCAGCAGCTCCCTTGAGGGTGTCGAGTTCGGCGTTCACCGGGCGGCGCACAGTTCGGCGAGGCGTTCCAGGGTGCTCGCCATCTGCGTCTTCCACCAGGCGCGCCCGCTGTCCACTTCCGCGCGTTTGTCCTCCGGCATGCGCGAACCGTCGAAGGTCTCGGTCACGACCGTCGCCCCGGCTCCGTCCGGGAGCAGATCGAAGATCCACCGGTGGCCCCACGCGGCCCCGGGCGTGGTGGCGTCCGGGTGCCCGCGACCGGGCCTCGGCTCCCAGCCGAGGCGACGGTCCGGCTCGTACTCGACGACGTGGTTGTTCATCTCATAGTCGCCGTATCGCTCGTAATGCATCCGCATCACGAAGACGTCCCCGACGCCCGAGACCACGGCGTCGGAGACGCCACCGCGCAGCATCCCCGAGCCGTCGAGGTCCGGGTGCCGTCCGGGGTCGGCGAGGATCCGGAAGATCTCCTCCGCCGGGGCCCCGATGCGCCGGGACACCACCACCACGGGCTCGCCTGTCGTACTCGTCATCCGCGTTCCTCCGTCAGCCGCAGAGCATGAACCCGACTCTGGCCCGGACGCTACACCGGGGGTACGACAACGCCTCGTCGAGGACGTTCCACATGCCGTCGGTCGGCGATCAAGGCCTGACCCAGCTATCCGGCGTACCTATGCGATCACAGCACTAGAAGGAGGGAGGCCTTCAGGGGTCACACTCAGCGGGCGGAGTCTTGCCAGGCGTGAAGTTTGTCGGGATTCGCTATCAGCCAGATGTCGGTGATGAGGCCGTCCCGGACGGCCATGGCCATGACGCCATTGATCTCGCCCTTGACGTGGCTGACCAGTCCGGGCAACCCGTTGACGTTCTCCTCAGTGATCTCCTGGACGAACTTCCTCCGAAGGAGGCCGAGGAAGTAACGCGCCGTCTTGGCAGAGCCGAGGATCGGACGCCGGGCGGCCCGTGCCTTGCCTCCGCCGTCGATGCGCACGCTGACGTTGGGGTCGAGCAGGCTGATCAGAGTGTCGAAGTCCCCGTGCTCGCAGGCGTTCCTGAAGGCGGTGACGATGTCGCGATGCTGGCGGACGTCGACGGCGCGGCGCCGGTCGGACTGCAGGTGTCGCCGGGCCGAGGCGCCGAGCTGGCGGCAGGCCTCCGGCGTACGCCTGACGATATCGGCGATCTCGGTGTGCGGCAGGTTGAAGACGTCGTGCAGGACGAAGACGACACGCTCGGCGGGCGTAACGGATTCCAGCATGACGAGCATGCCCATGCTCACGGAGTCGTCGATGGTCACCCGCTCGGCAGGGTCGCCGGTTCTGGTGCTCGCGGTGCTGGCCCACCGGGCGTCGTCCGGAAGCGGTTCGGGCAGCCAGTCCCCCACGTACCGCTCGCGGCGGGCCCGGGCCGAGGTCAGCTGGTCCAGGCAGATCCTGCAGGTCACCCGTACGAGCCAGGCCGTCGGTGATCGGATGGCCTGCCGCGCTTCGTCGGACAGGGCATACCACCGCGCGTAGGCGTCCTGCACGATGTCCTCGGCATCGTGCATGGAGCCCAGCATTCTGAACGCGACATTCACCAAGGTGACGTGATCGTCGAGCATCACGGTGCCGCGCTCGTGGCGCGGGGAGAAGGGGGGCTGCCCCCACTCGTGTGACACAGCGGCTCTCCTTCGCGGTCCGATAGGCCCACCACGAAGATCATCTTTTTCATGCTGGCACACATAGTGCCGCTGAACACCACCTACACCGTCTGTTCGGGACAAACTAATCTTTATCTGCCGGCTCGTTGATGGTGGGCCGTGGCCTTGCCGGACGCGGCGGACAGGGCATTGCGCACGCCCGCCGCCGCCGTCCCCTCTTACGAGTTCCTGTGGCAGTTGAGCCAGTTGACGACGTCGGTGGCCGCGCCGCCGTCACTGCGCGGGGTCAGTACGGAGTAGTGGTCCTTGCCCGGGTAGGCCCGGAATTCGGCGGCGGTGCCGGCCGCGCGGGCGTTGCGGACCGCCTGCTTCGTCACCGCGATCTTGATGGACGGATCGTCCATACCCTGGAGCAGCAGCATCGGGCCCGGAGTCCGGCCGCGAGGAACGCTCTGCGCGTCCAGCATGGGCTGGATCTTCAGTGCGGCCTCAGGAGTCTGCGGGGCGAACTGGTAGTCGGTCAGCTTGTCGCCGAGGTCGGCGGAGAAGTGCCTGCAGCGCCAGCAGGTAGAAGCCGCGGTCCACCGGACCGGGCGAACCGTAGTTGTAGGCCTGCCCGACGTCCGTCACCGGTGCGAGTCCGACCGTGCCGCGGAAGTCGAGGCCACGGCCCCAGGTGCTGGACAGTTCGCCGGCCGCGATGGCGGCATGCCCGCCCTGGGAATGTCCGAATCTCCTGCGATCACCCCAGCCGCTGAGGACTGGAGTGTTGATTGCTGTCCTCGTCCCGACGGCCAGGAATGAGCTGGTGTGACGGTTCTCCGACGACTGTGAGCGAGGCCACAGCCGCATCGGAAAGGCCGGGAGCAGCCTCCAATGCCTTCTGTGGCAGCGGACGAGGCCACTCTCGTCACGAAAGGTGGTGCTGTCTCGTCGTAGTGACAGCCCCGACAGCAGGGGCACACCGAACCGCGCAAGTCGAAGGAACCTACAGTGACGATCACCAGAACCAGGGAACGTGTCATGAGGGTGGGACCTGCCGTCACGGTCTTCACCCTGAACGCCGTGCCGGCGAACGCCTACGTAGGTGCCGACATTCCGCAGGTCACCAAGGCTGACGGGTGGAAGGCGCCCGAGGCATGAGCACCACTCTCACCCCGATCCTGACCGCCAACTGGGACCAGCCCGGCTCGTACACCCTCGACGGGTACGGCGAGTACGGCGCGGCCAGCAAGGCGCTCGGCATGGACCCCGACACCGTCATCCAGGCCGTCAAGGACTCGGGCCTGCGCGGCCGTGGCGGCGCCGGCTTCCCGACCGGCATGAAGTGGGGCTTCATCCCGCAGGGCGACGGCAAGCCGCACTACCTCGTCGTCAACGCCGACGAGTCGGAGCCGGGCACCTGCAAGGACATCCCGCTGATGATGGCCAACCCGCACTCGCTGGTCGAGGGCATCATCATCACCTCGTACGCCATCCGCGCCAACCACGCCTTCATCTACGTGCGCGGCGAGGTGCTGCACGTCATCCGCCGGCTGCACGCGGCCGTCAAGGAGGCCTACGACAAGGGCTACCTCGGCAAGGACATCTTCGG
>NZ_FNFB01000044.1 GCF_900100395.1 Nonomuraea maritima
ACCACGTACCAGCGGCTGCCTTCCCGCTTCACGCTGATCGTCTTCACCCGGCCCTTGACCGGCCGGTGCTGATGCACCCGGACGTGCCCGATGCCCTGCAACCGGACGTAGGACGCCGTGGGGTGCTCGCGCTGGGAGTCCCACCGGCAGCCGTCGCCGTCCTTCGGCCACTCCACCGTGTCGAACCAGCCCCGGCCCTTGAAACGCGGGAAGCCAGGCGTCCGACCCGTCCTGACGCGGTCGAAGAACGCGCGGAACGCCTTGTCCAGGCGGCGCAGCGTGGCCTGCTGGGACGAGAACGACCACCGGCCCTGCCCGCCGGCGTCGTCGGCACGGATGTGCTTCAGCTCGGCCGACTGGTCGCCATAGCGGATCGTGACACCGGCTTTGCGGTAGGCGGTGCGGCGGTGCTCCAGCGCGGCGTTGTACAACTGCCGGTGGTCCTCCAGGCACTGCGTGAGCGCGGCGGCCTGCTTGCTGGTGGGGCGCAACAGGAACGTGAACGACCGGCGCACACCCACTCCCCACGTTCGGCAACGAGACGGCCACGCTATCGGCCGGCACCGACAAAACCCGGAAGGAAATGTGTCATGCACGAACCTGACAGGTCAGGGCACGCTCGGGCCTTGGCGGCCCTCCCGCTCCGGATTCACCCGTCGTCCAAAGCCGACGGTCCCCTCGGGAGGATCTGATGGCGGATCGGCCCTGCCACGCACCTGAAGGGTGACTCAGGTGCGCACCGGGCGGTTACCTGCGCTCTCGATCCCATCGGTCGAGGAGCTTGGGGAACTCGCGGCCCATGAAGCCGTACATGTCGCGCATGAGCTCCAGCCTGGCCCTGCTCCTGGGACCTGCGCTGCCCTACACGTAGGGATGGAGATGCCCTGTCGAGCCGATCAGCGCAGTGCGCTTGTAGGCCGCAGGCGAGAAGTGGACGCCGGTGGCGCGATCGGCGAGGGCCAGTGCGGCGGAGGTGGGATTGTCAACGAATCCCGGCTCGTCTCCGCCGACGTGCAGCCCAAGGTCCGAGACGTCGGCGTCGAGGCGATCGGGCTCGGTGCCCTCGCGACAGCAATAGCTGTACAGGCTGAAGGTCGTGATCAAGCCGCCGTTCTCGTGCAGGCCGAAGTCGGCTCCCTTGATCGTCACGCGGACAGCGGCGGCTGCCGAGCCTTCGGAAACGAGCCCGGCACTGTCGTGGACGACGGCACCCCATCCGTACTCGACCAGGACTGTTCCGCCGGTGGCGCGGTACGCCGCGACACCGAACCCCTCTCCTTCCAAAGGGCTGCCCGGGACCACGTTCATCCGCCGCAGAGCCTCATCGGGAGGCACGTCCCGTACGAAGCAGACGCAGAGCCAGGTGTCACCCACGTCGTCGGTGAACTCCCGGTAGAGCCACTCATAGGTCGCCGCCGTCGCACCGCTCATCCACGTGCCTTCCACGAGCCGATGTCCCGGCGATCATGACAGTGCGGACCGACAACCTCACCCGAGAGCCGTACGCGACCAACCGGGGAACCCCTCAGCCCGATCCAGACGGCGCGGCGTCACTGCTGTCGGACCGGAACTTCTTGGGCTCCCCACCATTTCTCATGGCACGAGCACTTCGCTTCGCTCAACCACGGCCGATGACGCGCACCCAAGACACTTGAGGACTCTCCAACAGTTTCAAGTGTTCCGTACCGCGCCCCAGGGCGACGTAGCCATAGACAAGCCCTTGACCCGCCCTCTTCTTCAAATCCGCAAGATTCAGCCCGAAGCTGCGTAATACGCGATCGTCGTCTGGATCGAACATGGACACCCAGTGCCGGAACTCACCCAGCTGATCACCCTCGGAACCGCCCGTTCGACCCATCAGCTCTCTGATCTCTTTACTCCAATCCCAGCCGATCGGCACCACCTTGCCGGGAAAGCCCTTCCGCGCGTTTGATGCCGCCCCGAAGGGGCTGAAGAAGACCACGTTGGACGAACTCGTTCTGCCATCGTACGAGCTGCTCTCGACGAGATCCACATAGCGATCCCACGCAATACCCCCCTTGAAGCCGATCAGCAGTCTGTAGTCAGCGCGGGAGTCCTTTTCAAGCAGCTCCTTCACTGCCTTCACGGAGACATCCCGAAAGGCGTCCGGAGTCGAGATGACGGTGGACAGATAGGTCTCTTCTAGTTTGGGATGCACGATCGTACCGTCAAGCCGCAACTCGAACGAGACGTTCTGATACAACCAGGCCTTCCGCTCGTCGTACCCAATGGGCTGCACCGCCACCTGGATCGTTCTGCTCTTGTCAATTGGGCCATGGACCGAATGACAGGAAGAATACATATTTTCATTCTGGACATGATAGGCAGGATTGGTTATCCTCGCCGCCCCGATCAGAGTGAATTTCGTACGGTCAAAGTTTTCCGAGCATCCCCACGGGCCAGGCCAGGCTGTCCACGAAAGGCCTGCGACCGCGGAGCACGTCAACAGGACAGCCATAAATCTCTGTGGTTTCATCCGCTTGTCCGTCCAGCCGAAGTGCCCGCTACGAGCAGTGATGCTGCCACAATGAGAGACGCCGCGAACTCGACTGTGCGGGATCGGCGGTGAGCCCCTTCTTTCTCTGCCGTCCGACTTTTCCAGCGACACGCCCCGAACGTTATTCGGGAAACGGACGAGGCCCTGGCGTCACGTGTGGTGATGGAGCGGGATCGTGCGCGGGACCTGGTTCTCCGTGCCGGGCTCCACGATGACGAACTGCCCCATCATCCCCGAGTCCTCGTGCCGCAGGAGGTGGCAGTGGTACATGTACGGCGTCCCCGGGTCCGTGAACTTCCCGAACTGTACGGCCAGCCGCACCGTGCTCTTCGGCGGCACGTACACCGTGTCCTTGTGCCCGGCCGCCCACTTCTCCGGCTTCGCCCCGTCCACGTCGAGCACCTGGAACGCCACCTCGTGGATGTGGAAGTTGTGGGCGTAGACGGTGTTCTCGACCTCCCAGATCTCGACGGCCCCGGCCGGCACGACCTCGTCGATGCGCGACATGTCCATTTCCTGGCCATTGATCGCGTCGTGCCCGTTCAGCCGGAACCGCCGTACCGTCGCTTGGGGCGGCACCACGACCGGCGCCGGCGCGCCCGCGAGGCGGCCGGGCAGCGGCGGCGAGGCGGCCAGCCGCGGCGCCGCGACGATTTTCACCAGGTCGAAGTCCCCCTCGTCGATGTCGTCCGACCCCGAGACCGTGCGCAGCAGAACCTGCTCACCGCCGGTGAAGGACACCACCACCTCCACCCGTTCGCCCGGCGTGAGCGACACCCGGTCCACCTCGACCGGGGCGGCGAGCGGCCCGGCGTCGCCGCCCACCACGTGGAACGAGCGGCCGTCGGCGAACGTCAGGTGGTACCTCCGCGCGTTCGACCCGTTGAGCACCCGGAACCGCACCCGCTCCGTCCGCACGTTCAACAAGCCCCGGTACGTCCCGTTGACCAGCATGTGGTCGCCCAAGATGCCGAAGGTGCCCTTGAGCGGATCGGGCGCGGGGTCGAGGACCTTGTCCTGCAGGATCAGCGGGATGTCGTCGACCCCGTACCGCGAGGGGAGCTCCGCCGGGCCGTCGTCGACGATGAACATCCCGGCGAGCCCTCGGTAGACGTGCCGGGCGGTCGCTCCGTGCGGGTGCGGGTGGTACCAGGACGTGGTGGCGGGCTGGTCGACGGTCCAGTGCGGGCTCCAGGTCGCGCCCGGCTCGATCGGCTGGTGCGGGCCGCCGTCCATGCCGGCGGGCAGCCGCATCCCGTGCCAGTGCACGGTGCTGGTCTCGGCCAGCCGGTTGGTGACCGTCATGCGGACCTTGTCGCCGCGGGACGCGCGGATCGTCGGGCCGAGGTACGGGCCGTTGAAGCCCCAGGTCTCGACTGGTTCGCCCGGCAGCAGCGCACTCCGGCCGCGCTGCATCGTCAGCGCGAAGGCCAGCGTCCCGTCCTCGCCGCGCGAGGGTTCGAGCAGGGGTGGTACGCGCAGCTGGGTGCGGAAGGCGGCCGGGTCGGTCGCAGGGGTGGAGCCGCAGGCCGAGGCGAGGCCGGTCAGGGCGGCGGCCGTGAGGAACTGTCGACGGTTCATGGTTCCCGGTGGATCGGTCGTGTCGGCATGGCCTGATCAACTGTGCGGTGCCGGGCGCTTCCTACGACAGTCGCCGAGGTCACCTCGTGGGCGTGAGATCCTCATGATCGACCGGGGCGCGGGCGAGCAGTTCGAAGCGGTCGCCGGTCCGGGTGGTGGTGAGCTCGCCGCCGACGGCGGCCAGGCGGGCGCGCAGGTTGCACAGCCCGGTGCCGGGCTCGCCGGGCTCGTCGGCGGCGCCGTCGTTGGTCACGCGCAGCCGTATCTGCCCGTCCTCGACGGCGATCTCCATCAAGCACTCGTACGGCGTGCTGTGCCGGAGCACGTTGGTGACCGACTCGCGCAGCACCACCGCGAGGACGGACCCGGACGGCCCGGCGACGGGCGTGGCCTCGATCCGTACGGTCGCACCCGTGGCTTCCAGCACGGCCCTGGCGGAGTCGAGCTCGGCGGCCAGCGACAGGCGACGGTCCGGCGCGTCCAGCCGGGCGGCGTCGGAGAGCGCGGTCCGCGCCGCGTCCGTCACCCGTTCGAGCTGTTCCGCCGCCCTGCCGGGGTCGGCGCGCAGCAGGCGCAGCGCGAGCTCGGCGTGCAGGACGATCGCGGTGAGGCCGCGGCCGAGCAGGTCGTGGACGTCCCTGCCGACCTTGATGCGTTCGCGCAGGGCCGTCACCTCGACGAGCTCGGCCCGCGTCCTCCTCAGCTCGATGACGAGGGCGGCCAGCCGGGTCATCCCGTGGACGGCCAGGGCGGTGGCGAGGGTGCTGCAGAGCTGGTAGACGGCCACGGCCGGGCCGCCCGGCCAGCTTTCCATGGCGGCGACGGCACAGATCGCCGCGCACAGCGGCCACGCCACCGGACCCCGCACGCAGAGCAGGACGACTCCGGCGAAGAACCCCGACACCACCAGCCCGTACGCGTCCCCTTGCAGGAGCGGCGCGTAGATGGCGAGCGCCTGGGCCGCCAGCGTCCAGGCCAGCCCTCTGGGGCGGGCGCCGGCGCGCAGGGCGGCCAGGTGCCAGAACTGCAGGGCCAGGGTCACGGGCAGCAGGACCAGGTAGGCGGCGTGTCCCGAGCGGAGGCCGAGACTGTCGTCCGCGACGAAGTTGAAGATCGACTGCCCGATGAACAGGGCGTGCGTGCCGACGAGGATCGGGGTGGCCAGCCGGAGGACCCGCGGGTCGTCGTCGCCGGACGGGACCGGGATCGCCGCTCCGGCGACCGGCAGGGACCGGACCCGCTCCAGGGCCTCCCGGGCGATGGCGACGGCCCGGCGGATCGCCTCCGGGTCGCGTTCGCGCCGCGCCAGCCGCTCGACGACCGACACGCTGCTCACGACCAGGCCGTGGACGTGCCCCCACAGCCGCAGCCGCTCGACCTCACCCGCCCTGGCGGCCAGCTCCGACCGCTCCTGCCCGACCCGGTCCACCAGGTCGACGAGGCGGCTGAGGCCGTACAGCATCAGACCGCCGTTGATCGGGGCGACGATCGCGTAGTAGACCAGCACCGGCGGCAGGTCCAGCGCGATCGCCGCGCCGGCCTCGACGGCCACGATCAGCGCGACGAGCGCCCACGCCCACGAGCCGCCCACCGCGAGCAGGACAGATGCGACGACGAACCCCGAGCCCCCGGCCCGCCAGTCCCCGGACCCTGCCCCGGCCAGCAGGGGCAGGTAGTTGAGCACGACCTGCGGGATCACCAGGACGGCGCGCCGCCCACCCGAGAGCGAGATCGGCAGCTGGAGCGCCGCGACCGCGACGATGCACGCCAGCATCAGCGGGCCTGTCGTGGTCTCGCCCAGGTGGAAGGTGACACGTAACAGACAGACCAGACAGATGTACGCGACGAGCAGGCGGGGCGGGCTCAGAGCCAACCGGATTCCTGGGCGATCCGTACGGCGTGCAGTCGGTTGCGGGCGTTCAGCGTGGCCACGATCGCGGTGAGGTAGTTGCGTACGGTGCCCGGCGACAGGAAAAGGGCCCCGGCGATCTGCTCCACGTCCTCACCGTCGGCGAACCTGCGGAGCACCTCCAGCTCGCGCGGCTTGAGCGGGCTCTGCGCCGCCTCCAGCGCGGCCACGGCGAGCTGCGGGTCGACCACCCGCTCACCCGCGGCGACCCTCCTGATCGCGTCGGCGAGCTGGTCGGGCGGGGCGTCCTTGACCACGAACCCGGACACCTGCGCCGCGAACGCCCTGCGGACGCTCGCCGGACGGCCGAAGCTCGTCACGATCAGAACCCGGCACCGGGGCAGCCTTCTGCGCAGCTCGGCCGCGGCGGTGAGCCCGTCGATTCCGGGCAGTTCGACGTCGATCACGGCCACGTCCGGGACGTGCTCCAGCGCCAGCGGCACGATCTCGTCGCCGGCGCCGGCCTCCGCGACCACCTCGATGTCCGGTTCGAGCTGGAGCAGCGCGACGAGGGCGCCACGGACCATGTGCATGTCCTCGGCGAGCAGAACCCGGATCATCCAGCGCCCCCGTTTTCGCCTGTTTCATCGTGAAATCCTCATTCTGGGTCATGAGGACTTCACGCCGGGGCTCCGGTGAGCTTTTCAAGCATCGGCGGCCCGGCACAGGAGAGCCACTGCCGGCGTCTGCAGCGTTCGGGGACGAAAATGCCTTATACATGTCGCAGGGATAGGCAACCTGAGCCGACGGTGCGCATGGTCTCGCGATCACCCTGAAGCCCCGAGATTGGCGCCTTCTCGGGACGTACGGGAATCTTGTCGGTGCAGCATGGCAGGCTCGTGGTCATGTTGATCGCGCTGAGCGGGCTGCCGGGTGCCGGGAAGAGTGCCTTGGCAGGTGAGCTGGGTCGGTTGCTTTCGGTTCCGGTCCTGTCGGTCGATCCGGTGGAGGCAGCGCTGTGGCAGGCGGGCATCGATCGCAGTCAGCCGACCGGGCTTGCGGCATACGTGGTGGTGGAGGCGGTTGCCGCTGGGCTGCTGTCGCTGGGTCAGAGCGTGGTGGTGGACGCGGTGAACGACGCCGTTGAGGCTCGGGGGCAGTGGTCCGCCCTGGCTCGTCGATGGCAGGTCGAGCTGCGCTATATCGAGGTGATCTGTTCCGATCCGGCGATCCATCGGCGTCGGCTTGAGGGTCGCCGGCGCGACATTCCTGATTTCGTGGAGCCGACGTGGGAATCAGTCGAGGCGCGGCGGGTGAACTTCGCCGCCTGGCATGAGCCGCGCCTGGTGCTCGATTCGCTTGATCCGCCGGCGGACAACGTGGCAGCGGCGATCGCCTATCTCGACGCATCCGTTTCACACCGGCCCGATTGACTCATGGCGCTCGACTCGGCAGGGCCCCCTTAGCCGCGGCGCCCTCGGCCGAAGTGCGTAAAGTGAAGATCAACTTCAGGGCTTTGGACGGAGAAGTGCAGTGGTCGATCGTCTGGCGCGTGCCGGGGCCGCCGTTGTGGTGTTACTGGCCCTCGGTTCCTGCTCAGCGCCACCCGCTGACCCGCTGTTGAGAGACGCGGCCCAGTGGCCGCTGGTCAAGGTCAGGGGCCTGATCGACGATCCGAAGCTGCCTGACGAGGCCGAGCGTGCGCTGGCACAGGTCAGAGTCGGTTCCTACGACATGCTCGCGTGGATTCACTCCTCCGGCCTGTGCGGGCTGTCCGGCTCCGAGTGGAGCGTCCACACCGATGTGAGCATGCACGTCGACCTGACCACGTCCGAGGGACACCCAGAGCGGCCGACTGGATTCTCAGGACCGACGGAACCGGCGGTGAGCACCTCCTACGGCAACAAGGTGAGCCTGTTCTGCACGCCGACCAGGATGCTGATCAAGGTCTCCGGGGAGACATCGCAGCCTTTCGTCTCCGGTGATGCCGTGGCGCAGCTTGTCGATGGCGGGCTCAACGCCGTTGTCGGCTCGGAGGAAGCTCTGCGGGAGTCGCTCCCCCGTGCGACGGTGACCCGGGGCGGATGAGGAACGCTCCGGCTGCGTCCCGGGCCGCCTGAGAACTTTCTGGTGGTTGCCGCGCTCGGCCGAGAGTGCTGCTTGCGCGGCGAGAAGTACACCAAGGGCCAGTCGCCCGTACGGCCCACGAAAGACGGGGACGCGCACGGGCCGCCGAGCGATGACCGGTCAGGCGAGGTGCCGGGCGGCCTGGGTGACGGTCTCGACGGCGTCGAGGGGCCAGGGGCCGGTGGTGAGGACGACGACGTGGTCGATGCCGAGCTCGGTGAACGCGGCGCAGCGGTCGGCGAACGCGGCGGCGCCCTCACCCGGCTGGATGCGGGTCGCCATGATCTTCTCGATCTCCTCGTACGGACGTCCGATCCGCTCGCACAGGTCGCGCAGCACGGCCAGCTTGTGGTGTGCCGTCGCACCGCCGTCGGGGAGGTCGAAGACGTTGCAGGCGTCGGCGTAGCGCGCGACCAGCGGCAGCGTCCGCTTCTCGCCGGTGCCGCCGATGAGGATCGGCGGGTGCGGGCGGGACAACGGAAGCGGGCCGCCGACCGGGGCGTCCAAGGCGTAGTACGTACCCCGGTACGGCTCCGCGTCGCCGGCCCACAGCCGTAGCGCGATCTGCAGCGTTTCCTCCAGCCGGTCGAACCGCTCGGGCAGCGGAGGCAGCGGCAGGCCCATCGCGGCCGCTTCCTCGGCCTGGTATCCGGCGCCGATGCCGAACAGTGCGCGCCCGCCGGAGATCACGTCCAGGGTGGTGACGGCCTTGACCAGCAGCGCCGGGGGACGGAACGTGACCGCGCTGACCAGCGTGCCCAGACGGATGCGCGAGGTGCGCGCGGCGAGGTAGCCGAGGGTGGTGCAGGCCTCCAGCATCTCGGTCTCTTCGGGGCGGGCGCCGTACGGGTCGGTCTGGAGCACGTGGTCGGCGACCCAGAGCGCGTCCAGGCCGCCTGTGTCCGCGGCCTCGGCGATCTCGCTCAGCCTGTCGGCCATGGTGCCGTCACGCCAGGAGAAGTTCGTGACGCTGATGCTCGTCCTCATTCCAGCGTTCCTCTCCGATCGGGGGCGTTCATGCGTCCAGACCCCGCCTGAGCAGGGCGTATCCGCTTCTGGTACGGGCGGCGACGCGGTGGGCGAGCGCCTGCCCGCTCGTACCGGCGAGAACCTGTTCCCGGGTGTAGGCGACGAGCGTCTTGTGGACGCCGAGGATCAGGTGAGCCGCCGTCGCCGCGTCCTCGCCAAGCGTGGTGGTACGCGCGATCACCTCGGCGAGCGCGATCGCGGCGTGGTCGTAGGAGGCCCGCTCGCGGGCGAGCAGGGCAGGGCTCTCGGCGATCATGCGGTTGATCGCCGCCAGCCGCTCCTCTCGTTCGGACGACAGCGACGTCGGCTCCTGGTCCAGCAGGAACGCCTCGGTGGCGGCCACGATCCCCTGACCGTCCTGGCGGTGCTCGATCGCGTCGATCAGGCGAATCCAGAACTGGTCGAGCCGGTTGAAGACGAGGTCTTCCTTGGTACGGAAGTAGTTGAACACGGTCGCCTCGGACACCTCTGCCGCGCGCGCGACCTCGGCGATCGTGACCTCGTCGAAGCCGCGGGCCAGGAACAGCACCAGCGCCGCGTCGGCGATCGCGGCGCGGGTGCGCTGCTTCTTCAGCTCGCGAAGCCCGATCGAGGGCTGGGCGGCCGGGGCGCTCACGCGGAGGCCAGCGGGCTGAACTGGATGCCGGCCAGCCGCCAGCGTCCGTCGGATCGCACCCAGGTCTGGCTGACGCGGACGCTCAGGCGGACCTCCTGCCATCGACACCCCGGCGCCCGTGCGGACTTCGTCGCCCGACGACGCCGTCCTTACCGGAGCAGGTTGTCGCGTGCGTACGCGGCGGCTTCCGTACGGTTCCTGACGCCGATCTTGGCGAAGGCGTTGTTCATGTGCGTCTTGACGGTCGTCGCCGCGATGAACAGAGCCGAGCCGATCTCCGCGTTGCTCAGGCCTCCGGCGACGAGCCGCAGTACCTCGACCTCCCGTACCGTCAGCCCGTCGGGACAGACCGAGACCGGCGGCGGCGCCGCACGGGACAGCGCGTCGACCAGCCGGCGGGACACCGCGGCCGAGAATGTCGACTGCCCCGCCGCGGCGGAGCGGAGGGCGGCGGCGATCTCGGTCCTGCCGGCGTCCTTGGTGAGATAGCCGCAGGCCCCGGCCAGCAGGGCGGAGTCCACCGACCGGTCGTCGTCGTAGGTCGTCAGCACCACGACGGCCACCGAAGGGTGTTCGCGAGTGATTCGCCGGGTGGCCTCGACGCCGTCCAGCACGGGCATGCGCAGGTCCATGAGCACGACGTCGGGACCCAGCTCGGCCACCAGGCCCAGGGCCTCCTCGCCGTTCCCGGCGTCGCCCACCACCTCCACGTCGTCGACCAGGTCCAGCAGCGCCACCAGTCCCTCGCGCATGAGTTGCTGGTCGTCCACCACCAACACCCTCATTCCGGCACCTCCGCCCGTACCTCCCACAGGTCGCCCACCTGTCCGGCGAGCAGGGTCCCGCCCGCGAGCGCCAGCCGCTCCCGCATGCCCTGCAGGCCGTGCCCGGACGGCGGCGTCACGCGAGAGTCCGGCCCCGAAGGTACGGCCGGACACGGGTTGCGCACCACCAGCCGCACGGCGCCGTCGCCGTAGCCGAGCCCGACCGAGACCGGCTCGCCCGGCGCATGCCTGGCGGCGTTGGTCAGCGCTTCACGTGCCGTACGCAGCAGGCAGACCTCCGCCGCGGGGGTGATCGGCCGCCGCGTGCCGGTCGCGCGCAGCTCGGCGGGAACGTCATGGTCCCTGCGGTGCTCGGCGACCAGCAGACTGAGCGCGTCCGGCAGCGGCGGCACGTCCTCGCGTAAGGCCGCCACCGCCGAGCGCGCCTCCACCAGCCCTTCCCTGGCCAGAGCCCGCGACCTGCGGATGCGCGCCACGGCGCCCTCGACGTCGCCGCGCTCGGTGAGCATGGCCTCGGCGACCTCCAGCTGTACTCCGAGGGCGCCGAGTGAGTGCGCGAGCACGTCGTGGAGCTCCCTGGCGATGCGCGCCCGCTCATCGAGCGCCATCGCCCTGGCCCGGTCCTGCTGCGCGCGGCGGTACTGGCGCCGGTGCAACGCGAAGAGCACGGTGCACAGCACGACCGCCCCGTGGATCACGATCGCCGAGCGCGGCTGGTCCCACCCGAGCATGCTGCCGGCCATGAGTCCGACGTCGAGTGCGGTGACCGCGACGATCGCCCCCAAGCTCGGGACCACGTGCACCGCGAACTGCAGCAGCAGCGCGAACACGAACACCGTGGTCGCCGCCTCGGCCGAACCCGACACCGACGCGGCGATCGCCGAACCCGCTCCGAGCAGGGCCACGGCCACGCGCGGGAAGCGGCCGTCCAGCAGGACGAAGGCCAGCCAGCACGCCATCGATCCGCCGAGCGCCGACCACACCAGCGCGGGCGCGCGATCGGGCGAGGCGACCGCCAGCGACCAGGCGAGCACCAGGCTCATCAGCAGCCTGACCAGGCGGCCGGTCTCCGGGTCGTCGGCCGCCAGCAGCCGTACGACGCGTCCCCATACCTCCCGCATGACCTACCGAGAGTCCCTCAAGGTCAGGATCATGTCCACCAAGACAAGCCGGAACGCCACGAAGCCGACGATCACCACAAGGGCCACCACCACGATCGCGAGAAGCAGCTTGCCGTTCATCTTTCCCCCGTTGGCGTCCAGGAACCGATGCAGCAGGTCGAGCCAGAGCCGGCCCGGCCGTTCAGAGCGCTTGTCCATGCCCCCGGACGGTACGGACGGCGCCGGGTGGAGCGGCACCCCCGAAAGATGGACGGCTGGGTGGAGAACGGTCAGCGCCGATCGCCGGCGGCTGAGACGGCCGGTGACCTGACACCCCGCCTCGAGCAGACAGCCGTGAGCACACATCCCGATGTTGTTTCGGCCGTCCTCCCGTCCGCCATGAAGCGCAGCGCCAGTCGTGATGATCGTCAGGTTACGGGGGCGTGCGGGTTTCTGGCTGGGTGCTGAGGACGGTGAGTGTGTCCTGGACGGTGATGGCGATGACCTCGTCATCGTGAACGCTGATCATGCGGGTACGCCGCAGGGCCGTGGTCCGGCCCGCTCATCGCTTCTCGGCCGTCGGTGACGTGGGGGTGTCGCGGATCCGCCATACCGCGGGTACCAGCAGGGTAACGGCGGTGATGAGAACTGCTGTCGCAGCGCCGGCGATCAGGACGGGACGGGTGCCGAAGAAGGCGGCGGCGGGTCCGGCCAGCCCCATGCCGAGGGGTGCGGCCACAAGGGCACCCAGCATGCTGACGGAGGTCGCCCGGGCGACGAATTCCTCGGGCAGGTGTCGCTGAACGGCCGTGGTCTGGATGACGTTGTAGAGCACCAGCTCTGCGCCGGCGGCGATGCCTGCGATGGTCAATTGCCAGACGGAGGCGGGCAGGGCCAGCAGGGCAGGCAGCGGTGCGATCAGCAGGAACACCAACAGCGCGGCCACCATGGGGCGGGCAGGCCGCCAGTGAGCGCTGATGACGCCTGCGGCCAGCCCGCCGGCGGCGTAGGCGATGCCGATCGCCGACCACGCCGGTGCTCCGCCAAGGTGCTGGTCGGCGACATACGGGCCGAGTACCAGGATGGGGGAGATCACGAGCGCGTTGCCGACGGCGATGTGGACGATCCACACCCACAGCCATGTGCGCCGGCCCACCTGCGAGAGCCCGTCACCGATGCTCGCCAGCAGCCCGCCGGTGGAGCCCGGCCTCTCGGCAGCGACCGCTCGCGGGAGCCGGTGGAGGAAGGCGGCACTCACCAGGAAGGTCAGCGCGTCCACCAGGATCGCCCACCCCGGCCCCACCAGGGCTACCAGGGCTCCGGCGGCACCGAGCGCCAGGATCGACGCCGTGCTCCGAGAGATCGAGATCAGAGAGTTGGCTGCCTGCAGGCTTTCCCTGCCGACCAGCGACGTGACGAGCCCCACGGCCGCCGGGTTGAAGAAAGCCGATCCGACACCGGCGAGCAGTTGCAGGACCACCAGCATCCACAACTGTGCGGTGCCGGTCAGGAGCAGGACCGCAGTCGTGCCGTGAGCCCCGAATCGAACCAGGTCGGTGACCAGCATGATCGTACGGCGGGAGAAACGGTCGCCCGCCGCGCCGCCCAGCAAGGTCAACAGGACGATCGGTAACCGGGTGCTCAGCACCACGATTCCCAGGTCGATCGGAGATCCGGTGAGATGCAGTACGGCGAAGGCGATGGCGAGAGGCGTCAGGGAATCGCCGAACGAAGAAGCGGTCTGCCCCAGGTAGTAGCGCCGAAAGTCCCGTGCGGCCAGAGGCGAGAACATGGATGCGATCCGGCCTCGTGGTCCTTGGCGGTTCCTGGCATCCGCGTTCGCCACGGCATGGGCGGTCGCATCAGCACCCGTGTCGTCATCAGAACGAGTACGGCCGGACCCTCGCACCAGACGCCTCACTTCCAGTGATCGATCACGACAGGCGCTCGACCGTTGTCTCCAGCACCGAAGCCGCCACCCTCCCAGAACCGACCGACAATTTGGCCGGCGTCCCGCGCCCGGCCCTTCGCTCGCGTCTCCCTGGCACGATCGGCCAGGTCACCGCCCGGGCCAGGGAGACGGGGGCCGGAAGTCTCAGCAGTACTCTCCGGTCGCCTGCTCGCGGAACTCATCGTCGGTGACCGCGTCCCCGAAATGATCCACCTCGCCGCTGGAGGCGAAGCGCTCCGGCACGTCGGCCAGCAGGAATCCGCGCCCGACCTCGATGCCACTGGACAGCCTCACGCTGACGCTGATGTTCGACGGCAGCGGCTCGCGCAACGGCGTCTCCTGCTCCGCGAACCCGTCCTCGTCCCCGACCACGATCACCCCGTGCCGTATTTCCGGGCGTGTGGGCCGCGACGCCCGCCACACCAGCCGTTCGGTCTGATGCTCCACCACCTCGATCGCCGAGACGGTCTCCCCGCCGCACAGCGGGACCACGAAGCGGAACCGTCCGTCGGCCGCCCGGCCCATCGCGACGGGCCGCGGCAGGGGGTCGCCCAGGGTCGGAATGCAACCCGTCAGCAGCACCAGGCTCAGCGAAACGCCGACGGCTCTTCCGGCCCGCCGGTCAGCGGTCGTAGGTAAAGCCCTTTTTCTGCGCCTGCCACTCATGGACATGCATCCCCATCCTGACTGAGGTGGTAGACGAGGAAGGTGGGTCAGACAGTGGCCCTCTGGTCATACCACTGGTACTGGTTCCAGCGCTCGGCCTCATGGTCCAGGAACGCACGCAAATGCTCGCTCAGCACCACGGAGCCCACCGTCAGCTCACACGCCGCTCCCCGCCGAGGACGCTCAGGCCGGGCGTGCGGCCTTGAGGAAGAGGTCCACGAGGGCGTCGGCGTACTCGGGGGTCAGGGGGCCCGAACGGTGGAGCCAGCGTTGGAAGAGGGGGGCGTACAGAAGCTCGAGTGCCAGGCCGAGGTCGAGGTCGGCGGCGAGCTGGCCGGCCCGCTGCGCGCTGCGCAGCCGGGCCTTCTTGGCCTCGTCCACCGGTGTGGCCAGCCGTTCGCGGTACTGGGCCGCGAGGTCGGGGTCGTTGATGATCTCCGTGTTGAGCGCCCTGATCGGCCCCTCGAACGCCGGGTCGGCGAACTCCGCCACCGTCGCGCGCATCACGAGCTTGAGGTCGGCCTCGATGTCGCCGGTGTCGGGCAGCGCCATGCCGCCCTCCTCCGCCTCGCTCAACGCGAGGAACGCGTCGAAGATCACTGCTCCCTTGGAACGCCACCAGCGGTAGATCGTCTGCTTGCCCACCCCGGCCCGGGCGGCGATGGCCTCGATCGAGACCTTGCCGTATCCCACCTCGGAGACCAGCTCGCGGGCGGCGTCGAGGATCGCCTGGCGGGAGCGCTCACTGCGGCGGGACGGGTCGGGGTGCTTGGGCATGCGAGGCAGCATAGCAGCCAAACGAGACGAGACGATCCGTCTTGACAGCGGCGCGCGTCAGGCCTCACAGTAGGGGCACAGCGAGACGAGCCGTATCGTCTTGCATCTACTGATCAAGGAGAGTGTTGTGACCCGAGTGTGGTTCATCACCGGTGCGTCGCGCGGCCTCGGACGGGCCTTCACCGAGGCCGCGCTCGCCGCCGGGGACCGCGTCGTCGCCGCCGCACGGAACGTGGAGCCGCTGGCGGAGCTGGCCCGGCAATATCCCGACGCCCTCGTACGCCTGCCGCTCGACGTGTCCGACCGCGCCTCCGTGTTCGATGGCGTGGAGCGGGCCGTGGCCGCCTTCGGCCGGCTCGACATCGTGCTCAACAACGCGGGCGGGCTGCTGCTCGGCATGGTGGAGGAGGCCACGGAGGAGCAGCTCAGAGCCCATCTGGACGTCAACTTCTTCGGCGCCGTCTGGGTCACCCAGGCCGTCGTGCCACACCTGCGCGCCCAGGGCTCCGGCCACATCCTCCAGGTCACGTCGATGGGCGCGAGCAGCGGCTTCGCCGCGACCGGCATGTACGCGGCCGGCAAGGCGGCGCTCAACGCGGTGAGCGAGGCGCTGGCCATGGAGGTGGAGCCGTTCGGCATCAAGGTCACCATCCTGCAGATGGGCGGCTACGACACCGGACTGTTCACGGTGGGCACCACCATGACCGAGCCCGATCCCGGGTACGCGGAGCTGCGTGCCAAGCTCGCCGAGATGTGGGGCGACGACGCCGGCCCCGATCCGAGCACCGCGGTGCCCGCCGTCATGGAGCTGGTCGGCCTGGAGGAGCCGCCGGCGCGGCTCATCGTCGGCGGCGTCTCGTACGACATGGTGCTGCAAATGGAACAGGCCCGCATCGAGCAATACCAGGCATGGGAACGGCTCAGCCGGCTGGCGCCCGGATGAAACTATTCCGCGCGCTCGTACGTCCGAAAAAATAAGTGGCACGGCCGCCGAGCCGGCCGTTAATGTCAATCACAACCGGGGCGGCCCTCAACCGCCCCTCCGCGATCAGCAACAAGGAAAGGCCAGCCATGCTTCTCGCAGCCGCCGCACTCGGGCAGGAACGGTGCCGCTATCGCCGACCTGCCGCGCTGGGCTGCGCCCTGCTGCGGAGGGCTTCCGGATAAACCTCGAGAAGGAGCATTTCCGGAGGCCGCCAGGTGACCACCAGGCGGCCTTTCCTTTTGCTGATTGACAATTTCACAGCGGAACACCATGGGCTGATGGTGAAAAGGCATCACACCTGCCTTGCAAGCAGGAGTTCGGGTTTCGAGATCCCGTCGGTCCACGTCGCCGCAGAGGTCGAACAGGTGAGGCAGCCGGCTTCCAACCGGCAGGACGGGGTTCGAGTCCCCGCTGCGGCTCTCCACGCGTCCGTAGCCCAACGGGAGAGGCACCGGTTTCAGGAACCGGGTGGTGCGGGTTCGAATCCCGCCGGACGTACCAGGCCCCGTTCGTCCAGTGGTCAGGACACCCGGCTTTCACCCGGGAGATCGCCGGTTCGAATCCGGTACGGGGTACGGCCCCATAGCTCAATGGATCAGAGCGCCGGCCTACGAAGCCGGGTCCGTCGCAGGTTCGAGTCCTGCTGGGGCTACGTCATGCGCGAGCTGGGCACGTGGTGAGCCCACCCGGCTGTAAACCGGACGCTTCGGCTGTGGCGGTTCGACTCCGTCCTCGCGCACTGCCTCTGTCGAGGCTTGGCGCAGTTCGCCGGTGCGGAGGTCGGCCTGCAAAGCCGATCCGTGCGAGTTCGACTCTCGCCTGCGTCTCGAAGGGCGTTTTCCGCTCGGGCTCCCGCCACCCGAATCACACAGCTGTCCGGCTCGTGCGCGAGCGCACGCGGTCTCATTCCCGCTCCGCGGCGCTTCCGATCTCGTCCCGCATGGCTTGGAGCATGGCCCGAGCGGCAGCTGACGCGTCCGCGGCCGTGACCATCACGGTCTCTCTCCTGAGTACGAGGGCTGGGTCCTCCACGCGCAGCCACTTCACACCGTGCGGGACGGTTTCCGCCGCCAGTCCGGGCAGGACTGAGACGCCCAGTCCGGCGGCGACGAGCCCCAGGCGTGTCTGCCAGCCGCGGGTCTCGTAGGCCACCCGCGGACTCTCCAGGGTCGGCCAGGCACCGAACTGCGGTTCGCCTTCTCCGCCTGCTCCCACGATCCACGCCTCTCGCGCGAGATCGGCGACGTGCACCTGGTCTCGTGACGCCAGCGGGTGATCGGTGCTGACGGCAACGCCGATACCGCGGCCAGTTTGTACGACTTCGACGTGCAGCCCGGTGAAGTCGTAGTCGGGCAGACCTTCCCCGATCGCCACCACGGCCATCTCGATCCTCCCGGCGCGGAGGCGGCGTAGCTGTGCGGGGCTGCCCGCCTCCCACAAACCGACGGTGACGCCCGGGTGCGCCTTGTGGAGGCGCGCGATGGCTCGGGGCACCAGCGCGGCCGCCGCGGTCGGGTAGGCGCCGACGGCCAGGCGGCCCGCGATGCGGTCGCGGAGCCCGGCGATCTCCAGCTCCGCCGCCTCGACGTGCGCGAGCATGTGGCGCGCGTGCCGCAGCAGGACCTCACCGGACTGAGTCGGCCGGACGCCGCGAGCCTGCCGCTCGAACAGCGGGGCGCCCACGGCGGCCTCCGTGGCGATGATCTGGCGGGAGACCGCGGACTGCGTGTAGCCGAGCGCCTCGGCCGCCGCGGTGAAAGAACCGCGCTGAGCGACTTCGAGTGTGACCCTCAGGCCCGTCAGCGTCAGTTCCGGCATGGCCCGACGATATGCGTGAGACATGGGGGCGGCAAAGTACGGCCTTGTCGGTTCCTTGCCGGCGTGCTGCGTATCAGGCGCTGCGCGGGGCCGGGTACTCGGCGTCCGCGGCGTAGGCGGCCTCCCGCCGGCTTTCCAGGGACGCGAGGCGACCACGCACCGTGGACGTGACGGCCTCGTACGCGTCGGAGTTCAGCAACAGGCGCAGCGGCGGGTTGTCGGACAGGGCGGCTTCGATCGTGGCGTGGGCGACGCCGGACTGGCTGGCAACCATGTCCTCGACCGGGGGCAGGGCCGCGTCGGCCGGGCCGCCGCGGTACGGCTCGCTGAGCGGGACTCGCGCCGCCGTGTCGTAGAAGCTCGTACGTACCATGCCGGGCTCCACGAGCATCGTCTTGATCCCGAACGGCTCGATCTCGGCCGCCAGCGCCTCGAAGTAGCCCTCCACTCCCCACTTGGTGGCGTGGTAGATCGCGAAGCCGGGGAAGGTGATGTGGCCGCCCATGCTCGACATCTGGACGAAAACGCCCCCGCCTTGTGCGCGAAGGTGCGGGACGGCACGGCGGACGAGCTGGATCGAGCCGGTGAGATTCGTGGCGATCATTCTCTCGACCTGCTCGTCGGTCAGGTCCTCGCCGGCGCCGAACACGCCGAGGCCGGCGTTCGAGACGACGACGTCGATGCGCTCGTTCTCGGCGAACGCCCGCGCCATCACGTCTTCGATCTGGGCGCTGTCCGTCACGTCCAGGCGTGCGCGCCACAGCCGGTCGCCGAACTTCTCGGCGAGGTCGTCGAGCTGCTCGGGGCGGCGCAGTGTGGCGGCGACGCGGTCGCCGCGTGCCAGGGCTTGTTCGGTGATCTCACGGCCGATGCCGCGGGACGCTCCGGTGATGAGCCAGGTGGTCATGGGGTTTTTCTCCTGTGATGGGTCGTGTTGGTAGCGCCGGGTTCCCCCCTTGGCTGCTGTGGGGGGCATCCTCCAGGATGCCTTCACCCTTCTCATGCGAACAAGCGATGGTTTCGCATCTCAGACATGCTTGATACGCATGACACAGGAGCGGGACCTGGGAAAGCGTCCGCGTAGGCTGTTGTGCGCATTTCCAGGCCCGTGCTCCGCCCGTCGGCGCAAGAGATCACGGCTCGGCCGTTCCCCGGCGCCAAGCCCTCGCGTAGAGGTCACGAGCTCGCAATGGGGCAGCCGAGGTCGTCTTCACCCCGGCGGAGAGCGTCCCCCATCAGCGGATGAGCGAGGGCCAAGACGACGTGAAAAAACCTGGAACCAGACGACGGGCTCCGGCGGAGTAGTGGCAGAGGGTGCGAGGGCACCCGTGAGAGGACCCATCCCATGCACGTACGCCACGAGGGCCGCGAGTGGTGACAGCTGTCCAGACGTCCCCTCCTATGGGTGACGCCGCGCTCATCCGCGAGTCGCTGGCCACGCCCGAGTGCTTCGCCGGACTGTTCGACCGGCACGCCGACGAGATCCACCGCTACGCGGCGCGCCGGCTCGGCCCCGAGGGCAGCACCCTGGCCGACGACGTGACGGCCGAGACGTTCCTCGTCGCTTTCCGCAAACGGACGCGCTACGACCAGAGCCGGGCCGACGCCCGTCCGTGGCTGTACGGCATCGCCTCGAACCTGATCTCCGGTCACCACCGCTCCGAGGTCCGGCGGCTCAAGGCACTGGCCCGCTACGACCGCGAGGAGGACGCCGGGTTCGAGGAACGCAGCATGGAGCGGGTCACCGCCTACCAATTGCGGCCACGCCTGGCCGCCGCGCTCGCCGGGCTCCGGCCCGCCGAGCGTGACCTGCTGCTGCTCGTCGCGTGGGCCGAGCTCAGCTACGAGCAGGCCGCCGAGGCGCTCGGCGTGCCCGTCGGGACGGTCAGGTCCCGGCTGTCCCGCACCAAGGACAAGCTCCGCCGCCGCCTGGCGGACAAGTGAACTTCCAGGGAGAACAGATGGACGACATCGACAACGTGGTGAGGGACGCCCGTCCCGAAGCCGCGCCGTACGACGGCCATGCCAGATCGGCCGCCAGGGCCCGGCTGCTCCAGGCCGGCACGGTACGGCACGGCGGCGTGCGGCCGACGCGCACCCGCCGCACGCGTTTCATGGTCGCCGTCGGGGCGCTGGCCGTCGCGGCGACCGCGGTGGTCGTCGTGGGCAGGCTCGACGGCGCTCCCCCGGCCGTGGACCACGGTCCCGCGGTCGTGGCGCTCCCCGTGATCGCCCCGGTGTCCGCGACCGAGGTGCTCGGCCGGGCGGCGTCCGCGGCCAAGGGCTCCGGCGAGGCGGACCCGCGGGACGACCAGTTCGTGAAGGTCGAGTCGCAGACCATGTACCAGTGGTCCAGCCCGGAGGCCCGCTACCTGTACCGCACGCGGCGCACCATCTGGCAGTCGGCCGACGGCCGCCACGCGGGCGCTCTGAAGATCGAGCACCTGGCGCCGCGCCCCTACCCCGGCCGGCCGCTTCCCGAGCAGGCCACGAGGGACACCGGGGAGACGAGCTGGAACCTGCTGCCCGCCTGCGACCTCGGCCCCGAGGACAACTGGTTCACCTACGCGTCGCTGAAGAAGTTGCCGGCCGACGCCGCGGGCATGCACGACTACCTGTACGGCAGGGCCGGGGAGAAGGCGAAGCTCGCGTCCGGCAAGAACTCGTCGGTCGACGACATCGCCTGGACCATGGTGGGCGACATGCTGAGGGAGACCGCCATCCCCGCCGCCCAGCGCGCCGCGCTCTTCGAGGCGGCGAAGTCGATCCCCGGCACCACCGTGACCGAGGACGCGACCGACGCCGCCGACCGTAGCGGCATCGGTGTCGGCCGGGTCCTCGACGGTGTCAGGAATGACCTGATCTTCCAGCCGGACACCTACGCCTACCTCGGCGAGCGCGGTGTCGTGGTGGACGCGGACGAGGCGAAGGCCCCCGTGGGCAGCCTGGTCGCCTCCACGGCCCAGCTCAGCGTGTCGGTCGCCGACAAGGCTCCCGACGTCGACGACCCGGCCTCCACCTGCGCTCCCCCCGGCAACGCCTGAACCACGGCTGAGAGGACGTCCAGCGCGGTGCGGGTTCATCCGGGCGCAGGGAGGGCGGCGTTGCGAGATCACCTTCAGTCGTAGAGCGTCGCCATGGTCCGTGCCGATGCGGCGATGCGCTCCCGAAGCTCCGGCGGTGCGAGCACCTCCACCTCCGGGCCGAGCCGCAGCAGCTCTGCCTCCGCGTGGGTGAGGCTCTCGATGGGGATGACGGCCCGGCGCCAGCCGCCGGGTTCCGGTTCTCCCTGGTTCACGCCATCGAGCACCGCCTGCGCAGCGACGTCCTGGAGGCGAGTGATGCCGACCGGTGAGATTCGTATCTCCGCTTCGCCCTGCCACAGTCGCTCCTGCAGCCGCGCCGTATGGGCCTGCCAGTGACGAGCCAGGTCGAAACGGACCGGTGGGTCGAACACCTCTTCCAGCACCTCCAGGTCAAGGATCTGCCCGATCCGGTAGGTACGCAGGTCATCGCCGGAACGGGCCACGGTGTACCAGCGGCCGGCCTTGAGCACGATCCCGTACGGCTCCAGACGCCGCTCGACCACCTCCGGGGCATGCCACCGGCGGTAGCGCACGCGGACGGCCCGCCGCTCCCACACCGCTGCCGCCACCGCGGGAAGATGCGGCACCTCGTCCGCCTGCCGATACCAGCCAGGGGCGTCGAGGTGGAAGCACTCACGGATCCGCCGCACCTGGCCCTGCAGCGCGATCGGCAGGGCGGCCTCGAGCTTGAGCTCGGCCGCCGCCAGGGCCGAGCCCAGCCCCAGCTCGGCCGCCGGCCCGGGGAGACCGGCCAGGAACAGGGTCTGCGCTTCGGCCGTGGTCAGCCCGGTCAGCCGTGTGCGGTAGCCGTCGAGCAGCGCGTACCCGCCCGCGTGCCCCGCCTCTCCGTAGACGGGCACGCCCGCCGCGATCAGCGCCTGCACATCCCGGTACACCGTACGCACCGACACCTCGAGCGCCGCCGCCAACTCATCGGCGGTCATCCGACCGCGGTTCTGCAGCAGGAGAAGAAGCGAGAGGAGTCGATCGGCGCGCATGGCCGCAAATTTACGGCCGGTCCACTGACACAGGATGTCAGGGGACCGGTTCTAGCGTCTGCGGCATGACGAACAACGGCTTCGCGTTCTTCACCGGCACCTACGACGTCGCCAACCGCTGGCGCAAGGACTTCCTCGACCCGACGGAAGGTGACGACCGTTGGGAGGAGTTCCCCGGTGTCACCCGCGCCTCTAGCCACTTCGACGGCGCCGCCAGCTTCGACGAGATCGAGTTCCCGACCAAGGGCTTCGCAGGGTTGACCCTGCGACTGTTCGACCCGGCGACCGAACAGTGGTCGCTGTACTGGGGCAGCAAGCGCACCGGCACCCTCTTCCCGCCCGTCACCGGCAGCTTCGGCGAGGACGGCACCGGCGTTTTCCACGGCGACGACGAACATGACGGCCGCAAGGTCAAGGTGCGCTTCATCTGGTCCGGCATCACCGCCGACCGCGCCCACTGGGAGCAGGCGTTCTCCCTCGACGACGGGCAGACCTGGCTCACCAACTGGCACATGGACATGACCCGGCGCACGGCATAGACGTGCCATCGCCAGCGGCGGCGCCGGACGCGGCGTTGACCCCGCGAGCGGCCCGGCTCGTGCGGAGCCGGGCGCCGCTCCGCCGGCGGCATCCTTCAAGGCTTCCGGCCGGTGGGCGGCTATGGCTCCTGGCGAGCCGTGGCGCGCAGGCCGTCGAGGACGACCGTGGTCAGCGGGCCGTCGAAGCGCGAGGCGGGACGGCAGACGGTGGCGTACAGCACGTCCACGGCCTGCTCGGGGGTGAGGTCGCGGCGCATCGAGCCCTCCTGCTGCGCCCGCCCGGCGATCTCCGCCAGCAGCTCGCCGACCTCGTCCCAGAGCTTCGCGCAGGACGGCGGCACCGCCGCCGACCCGGCGAGCGACACGATCAGCGACAGCGGTTGCCAGGCGCAGTAGTTCATCACGTCGAGCAGCAGCGCCCAGTACGTCTCCGGCCGCTCCTCCAGACGGCCGCGGATGTGCGTCCGCAGCCCCTCCAGCGTGATCTCCGCCAGCTCCTCCACCATGGCCCTGCGATCGGGGAAGTGGCGGTAGAGGGTGCCGACGCCCAGGCCGGCGGTCTGGGCGATCTCCTCCATCGAGACACCGGGCCCGCGCTCGGTGAACAGCTCCAGCGCCGTCATCAGGATGCGCTCGCGATTGCGCCGCGCATCGGCCCGCATCATCTGTTCATCCCCTCAACGTGAATCCTGGATTCAGGTTAGTGTACCGTCCAAGAACGGAACCGGAATCTCCTCTTCACTTTAGGATGCCGACATGAAACTGGGCATCGCCCTGGCCACCGGCGGCGCAGACCTGGAAACCCTGCTGGAGCAGGTGGGCATCGCCCGCAAGGCCGGGTTCGAGAGCGCCTTCTTCAACCAATACGCCTCGCTCGACGCGATCAGCGTGGCGGGCCTGGCCGGCCGGCTGAACCCCGGCATGGAGGTGGGCACCGGCGTGGCCATCACCTACGCCAGGCACCCGTACGCGATGGCCGAGCAGGCCCTCGCCGCGAACGCCATCAGCGGTGGCACCTTCACCCTCGGCCTGGGCCCGAGCCACAAGCATTTCGTGGAGGCCATGTACGGGGTGCCGTACGACCGCCCGGCCGTCCACGTCCGCGAATACCTCACCGCCCTGCGCCCGCTGCTGCGCGGCGAGCCCGTCGACTTCCAAGGCGAGACGCTGTCGGTCACCGGCCAGATCCCCGCGCCCGGCGCCGAGCCCCCGCCCGTGCTCATCGCCGCGCTCGGCCCCGTGATGCTGCGCGTCGCCGGCGAGCTGGCGGACGGCACGATCCTCACCTGGGTGGGCGCCCCGCTCATCGGCGACTTCATCGCGCCCCGCATCACCGCCGCCGCCGAGGCGGCCGGACGGCCCGCGCCGCGCGTGGTCGCCTCCACCATGGTCTGCATCACCTCCGACCCCGACCGGGTGCGCGGCGAGCTCGAGGCGCAGATGGGCTTCACCGGCGACTTCGCCGCCTACCGCGCCGTGCTCGACCGGCAGGGCCTGTCGGGCGTGCACGAGCTGCTCATCGCCGGTGACGAGAGCGAGGTCGAGAAGGGCGTCGAGAGGTTCGCGTCGGCCGGCGCCACCGACCTGGCGATCATCCCGATCGGCACCCCGGAGGAGCAGGCCCGCACCTTCGCGTTCTTCAGCCGCTGATCGTCCGCACGGACGCAGGCTCACCTCATGGCAGCCCTCCGGTGTGCCTTCACTCCAGGATCGGATCGAGGTCCAGCCGTAGTTCCCCGGTGATGGTGTGATCCGGCCGGTAACCGGTCGCGGCGACGACGCGGTCCGCGGCGATCGTTCGCTCGGAGCCGTCCTTGTCCAGGGCGACCAGTTCGACGCCGGCGCCGTCCGGCTGCGTTCGTACAGCTCGGATCTTGAAGCCTGGGGCGAGCTCCACCACACCCTTGTCGATCAGCAACTGCAGGCCGGTTCCGAGAGCACCGCGAGCCGGTAGAGCGTCGTCGTCTCCCCCGCCGAACGCGCGGGTGTGGTCGTCGGAACGGATGGCCCAGGTCAGGCGGGTGTCTGGTGCTTTGGGCGCGGCTTCGGTCGCCTGGTCCCGGTTCGGGGTGCGCAAGCGGTCGGTGTCCTGACGAGTGATCGCGGCGACACGGGCATGGAGACGCAGGTGAGGACGGATGTGCGGAAGGCCGGCCAGCGGCTGCAGGTAGCGCGTGGCGAGTTCGGTGATGGGCGGGGTGGCAGACATCAGAGGAAGGCCTCTGCTGGTCGGACGGCCGGTAGAGCGACGCGGGCAGCGTCCGAGGTCACTGAGTCAGGGTCACAGGCCATAGGCGGCGAGGGCTCCGCCGGCGTAGGCGGCCAGCGGGGCGGCGATGTGTTCGGCGTCGCGGTGCACCCCCCGCAGCGTGTTCGAGGCGAACGAGCGCTGGAACTCCAGTCCCACGTAGGCAAGCCCTGGGTGAGTGGTGGAGATGCCGTCGGCGTGCAGCGGCAGCCCGTTGGCGTCCAAGGCGCCGAGCGAGGTCAGAAAGTTCAGATTCGGCAGGTATCCGGTCGCGTAGATCACGACGTCGACGGGTTCGCGGGTGCCGTCCGCCCACACGACGTCGCGGCCTTCGAAGGCGGAGAACATGGGTCGCCGGTTCATCCGGCCCTCCGTCAGTGCGGCGGCGTAGTCGCCGGTGTCCATGACGAGAGTGCCGGTCGCGATGCGGGCCAGCCAGTGCGGAGGCAGGGAGTCGAAACCGGTGGTGGTGTGCCAGTAGTGCGCATCCTTGCCACCGACCATCTGCGGAAAGAACTGCAGCGGCTGGCGGGAGGCGATGGTGACGTCGGCCACCTCGGCGAGTTCGTAGGCGATCTGGACGGCGGAGTTGCCGCCACCCACCACCACGATGCGCTGTCCGACGTAAGGCTTGGGGTTGCGGTAGTCAGCCATGTGCAGGGCCTGGCCGGCGTATCCCTCCTGGCCGGGGAGCGCCGGTGTGTACGGGTTACCGAAGGAGCCACTGGCGGCTACGACGCCTCTGGCCTGCAAGGTGTCGCCGCTCGCGGGATGCACCAGGAAGCCGCCGGCGCTGTCGGACTCGACGGCGCTGACGCGTGCGCCGGTGCGAATTTCCACGCCGAGACTGTCGGCGTAGTCCCGTAGGTAGGCGACGACCTCGTCCCGGGTGGCGTAGTGATCGGGGTCACCGGGGAACTCGTGACCGGGCAAGGCGCTGTAGGCGGCGGGCGAGAACAGCGTCAGGCTGTCGTAGTAGTTCGCCCAGGAACCGGTCGGCTCTTCGCCTGCTTCCAGGATCACGGGCGTGAGGCCATGCTGGAGAAGGGCATGGGCAGCTGCCAGGCCGGACTGACCGGCGCCGATGACGATGGTGTTCATGCCGCCGCATCATATCCTCATATCCAGAAATCACAATATGATGTGGTCGGGGTGATGCTATGACCATGGCGACGAATGCGATCGAGCTGAGCACTGAAGCTCGCGGCTTCCTCAAGGCGCTGGCCGGCGAGACTCGCCAGCAGATCATGGAGCTGTTCGCCGGCGGCGTCGAACTGACCGTCAACGAGGTGGCCGAGCGCATGTCGTTGGCCCAGTCGGCCACGTCCACCCATCTGGCGACCCTGCGTGAGGGCGGGGTGCTGACCTCCCGGCGGGAATGGAAGACGGTCTACTACCGAGCCGACGGGACACGGATTCGCAAGGCGCTCCTGGACCTGCACGCCAGTCTCAACGCCTGCTGCCCGCCGGAGGAGGAGGCGCCCGGTCGCGGGTGCGACTGACCGGCTCTCAGTCGCCACCGCAGGAACATGAGCCCTCCGCCCGTACGTGACGCACAGCGCCGCGAGCGTCCATGGCCACCGCGCAGCAGCCGGTGAGCAGCTCACGCAGCCGCCCCGCATGCTCGCCGCACGCGCGACTTCATCCCCGACACGGCGATGCCCAGGCGGTGCGCGGCCTCCCCCTGCTTATCTTGTGTCGTCACCAGCCCGAACTCCCTCGTGTGCGCCGGGGAGACGCCGACCGTCGGCGGAGGACGCACCCCCCGCTCCGACTGTTTAGACAAAGCTCTAATTTGACAATCATCGAATCTGCGTTGCAGACTCGACACTGCTTCGATAGCCATCTATCCAGGAGGTGTGCAATGCGCACCCTGCTCGCTCGCCTTCGCCGCTCCCCCGACGTCTCGGGCTTCACCTTCGACGAAGCCAGGTCGGAGGTGTGCGACCGCAGCTGCCGCGCTGACGCGGCCATCGATCGCGCCCGTACCTACGCCTTGTCGTTCCGCTAGATCACACCACCTGGAGCAGTCATGAGTGACAGTTGCTGCGGCACCACGTCGACCACCGTCGAGCCTGCCGACCCCGATCGCAAGGTGTCCCTGCCCGTCGTCGTGATCGGCGCAGGCCCGGTCGGGCTGGCGGCCGGCGCGCACCTTGCCGAGCGCGGTATCGACTTCGTGATCCTGGAATCCGGCGATCGTGTCGCGGCGTCGGTGGCTCGATGGGGTCACGTGCGGGTGTTCAGCCCGTGGAAGTACAACATCGACGCGGCCGCCCGCCGCATGCTCGAGGCCGATGGCTGGACCTGGCCGGACCCCGACTGGCTGCCCACCGGCGCCGAATTGATCGACGACTACCTGGCCCCACTGGCCAAGCTGTTCGGCGACCGGGTCCGTACCGACGCGAAGGTGACGGCGATCAGCCGTCTCGGCTACGACCGCGTCCGCACGGGCGGCCGCGAGCACGCCCCCTTCCTCCTTCGCCTGAACGACGGCACCGAACTGCAGGCCCGAGCCGTCATCGACGCCTCCGGCACCTACCTCAGCCCGAACGCCCTGGGCGCCAGCGGCCTGCCCGCCCACGGCGAGCAGACGGCGGCCGACCTGATCGACCACGCCCTGCCCGACGTCCTCGGCGCCGACCGCCACCGTTACGAGGGCAAGCATGTCCTGGTCGTCGGCTCCGGCCACTCGTCCGCCACCACCCTGCTCGCCCTGGCCGAACTCGACGGCACTCCGATCACCTGGGCCATCCGAGCCGCCGACGCCGGCCGCACGTACGGGGGCGGCGACGCCGATGCGCTCCCGGCTCGCGGTGCGCTCGGCACCCGTCTGCACGCCCTGGTGACCTCCGGCCGCATCCAACTCCTGACCGGCTTCTTCACGCATCGCGTCGGCGCCACCGGCGATGGCGTCGAGGTGATCAGCCTCGACCCGTCCGGACGCGAACAGGCGGTCATCGTGGATCGGATCGTCAGCGCCACGGGTTACCGCCCTGACCACGCCATCGCCTCGGAACTGCGGCTCGACCTGGACCCGATCCTCGGCTCCACCCGCGCGCTGGCGCCGCTCATCGACCCCAACCAGCACTCCTGCGGCACCGTCCCGGCGCACGGCGTGGACGAGCTGGCGCACCCCGAGCCCGGCTACTACGCCATCGGCGTCAAGAGCTACGGCCGTGCCCCCACCTTCCTCATGGCCACCGGCTACGAACAGGCCCGCTCCGTCGTCGCCGCCCTGGCCGGTGACTGGGAGGCAGCCCGCGACGTCCAGCTCGAACTGCCCGAGACCGGCGTGTGCTCCTCCAACCTGGCCGAGGCGCAGGAGCAGCGCGTCGGCCTGGCCACCGGCATCAGCGGCGGTCTGCTGTCCACCCCGCTTCCCCTGGCCGACGTATCCACCAGCGGAGGCTGCTGCGGCTGACCACCAGCGAACACGAAAGGCTCCGATCATGTCCGATGGACATCCCACCGCGGCGCAGAAGGAAGCCCTGCAGGTGATCTGCGACCACCAGCCGCTACCGACCGACCGGCTCGGCGGACGCCTGCCCGCTGTCGGCTGCTCAGGTGGGAGTTCGTGAGCTCCACCATCGAAACCGCCGCTCCTGGAACCGGGGGCGGCGGTCGTTATCGCATCACCCGCGGCTGGCGCATCGTCGCCGCGCTGGCCGTCACCCAGACCATCGGCTACGGCGTGCTCTACTACGCCTTCTCCGTGTTCCTCATCCCCATGCAGCACGACCTGAGCGCGAGCGGTACCCAGGTGGCCGCCGCGCTCACCCTCGCCGTGCTGACCACCGCACTGTGCGCGCCTCTGGCCGGCCGCTGGCTGGACGCCCACGGCGGGCGAGCTTTGATGGCCACCGGCTCGGTGCTCGGCACGCTCGCCGTGCTGGCCTGGTCCCAGGTCACCACTCTGCCGCAGCTCTACGGCGTCTTTCTGGCCATCGGCATCGCCTCGGCCATGGTGCTGTACGAGCCCGCCTTCGCCGTCATCGTCACCTGGTTCGACGAACGCGGACGGGCCGGCGCGCTGCTCGCCCTCACGATCGTGGCCGGGTTCGCCTCCTCCATCTTCCTGCCTCTCACCGGCCTGCTGATCCAGGCGTACGGCTGGCGCCAGGCCCTGCTCATCCTGGCCATCGTCCACGGCTCGCTCGCGATCCCGCTGCACGCCCTGATGGTGCGCCGCCCCGCACACCACGCCGGTGTCAAGGCCCGCACCACAGCCGGCGCCCGCGCCGATCTGGTCAAGGCGGCGGTACGGGCCCGGCCGTTCTGGCTGCTGGCCGCGGCCTTCACAGCGCACGGCGGGGCAGCCGCCACCATTTCCGTACTGCTCATCACCTACCTCATCCACCTCGGACACCAACCCGTCTTCGCCGCCACCATCGCCGGGCTCCTCGGCGTCCTGTCGGTCACCGGCCGCCTGGTCACGACGGGGCTGCGCCGTCGCTGGTCCGCGGCTCCGGTCGCGGCCACGATCTTCGCTCTCCAAGGCGTGGGAACGCTCCTGCTGCCCTTCGTCGGCGCCACCACCGCCGGCGCGGTCTGCTGCGTGCTGCTGTTCGGAATCGGTTTCGGGGTGGGCACCATCACGCTGCCGCACCTGCTGGCTGAGCGATACGGCACGGTGGCCTACGCCAGCCTGTCGGGTCGTATCGCCATGTTCTCCGTGGCTGACAAGGCGCTGGCCCCGCTGGGTGCGATGGCCCTGGCCCACAGCGTCGGATACGGCTGGGTGATGGGAGCCGTCACCGCGGCCTGCGCTGCGGCGGCTTGCGCGCTGGTCGCCTACCATCGCCTATCATTTAGACAACCGTCGAATCAGGAGGTGTCGTCGTGACCGCCGCTCCCACCGTGTGCTGCGCTCCGATCGCCAGGGAGCCCCTCAGCGAGAACGACGCCACCGAGCTGGCCGCGCTGCTCAAGGCGGTTGCCGACCCGGTCCGTCTGCGCCTGCTGTCGATGATCGGCTCTCACGCCGGCGGCGAGGCATGCGTGTGCGATCTGACCGACGCCTTCGACCTGACCGCACCCACCATCTCCCACCACCTCAAGGTGCTGCGCACCGCCGGACTGATCGACGGCGAACGCCGGGGCACCTGGGTCTACTACCGCATCATTCCCGAGACCGTGGCCAAGCTCGGCGCCCTGTTCACGCCGCTGGCCGAAGCCGTCCCCGCTGCCGGAGGCTCAGCGTCGGCGGAACTCGTCACGGCATGACCTCACCCGCTCGCCCCGCCGATGTCGTCGTCATCGGCGGGGGACAGGCCGGGCTGGCGGCCGGCTACTACCTGCGCCGCGCAGGCGTCGACTTCGTCATCCTGGACGCGCAAGAGGCCCCCGGCGGAGCGTGGCAGCACGCCTGGCCGTCGTTGCGTCTGTTCTCTCCCGCGCAGTACAGCTCCCTGCCCGGCCGCATGATGCCGATCCCGGCCGATGGCGGCTATCCGGACGCCGACCATGTCGTCGCCTACCTCACCGACTACGAGCAGCGCTACCGCCTGCCCCTCATCCGCCCGGCCAAGGTGCAGGCCGTGCGGCGTCACGGTGACCGCCTCGCCGTGGACAGCGACGCGGGCACCTGGCATGCCCGCTTCGTCGTGAGCGCCACCGGCACCTGGTGGCGTCCGTACGTGCCGCACTGTCCCGGCATGCGCGACTTCCGCGGCGAGCAGCTGCACACCGCCGGCTACCACGGACCCGAGCCCTTCCACGACCGCCGGGTGATGATCGTCGGCGGCGGCAACTCCGCAGCGCAGATCCTCGCCGAACTGTCACAGGTAGCCCAGACCACCTGGGTGACGCTGCGCCCGCCCCGGCTGCTGCCCGACGAAGTGGACGGCCGTGCCCTGTTCGACCTCGCCACCCGCCGCCACCGGGCCGCCCTGGCCGGGCAGGATGCCCCGGGCGTCGGCGGTCTGGGCGACATCGTCGCCGTCGCTCCCGTACGCGAGGCCCGCGACCGTGGCGTGCTCAAAGCCGAGCCGATGTTCTCGCGCATCACCCCTGATGGCGTTGCGTGGGCCGACGGCAGCACGGCTCCCTGCGACGTGATCCTGTGGTGCACCGGCTTCCGGCCCGCGCTCGGCCATCTGGCTCCGCTGCGTCTCCGCGACTCAGACGGCCGCATCCCCACTGACGGCACCCGCGCCCTGGCCGAACCTCGCCTGCACCTGCTCGGTTACGGCGACTGGACCGGCCCTGCCTCGGCCACCCTCATCGGCGCCGGCCGCACCGCCCGCCGGCTCGCCACCGAGATCGCCGCCCAGTTGTAGACGCTCGGACCCGCATCGCCCTGCCGGCCGCCGAGATTAATTCGACGCCCATCTATCTTGACACTCATCTAATCAATGGGGAATTGTGGTGACTGATTAGACATCTATCTAACTCTTGGGCGGCCACTGCTCCCAAGCAAAGGAGATCCGCGATGACGAACCAGACCAGCGGCGGCTTCACCGGCGACCTGGCGGAGGCGTTCACTCCGCCTGCCGCAGGCGGCTGTTGCGGGGCGCCCGCCGCCACCGCCGGCAGCGAGGCGGATCAGGCGGCCACGGGATGCTGCGGGAGCCCGGCGGTGGCCCAGGGGGCCGGCCAGTCCGGCTGCTGCGGCCAGGATCCAGCCCCCGCCGCCCAGATCACGGACGCCACGTCCACCGGATGCTGCGGATGACCTCCACTCTCTCGGGTGTGGACCGGCCCCCGGCCGGCCTGGCGGCGCTGTTGAAAGCGGTGTCGGCGCAGAGAATGCAGGCCACGGTGCACGAACTGGCCGGCGACCGTTACGCCGGGCGGCGCGTGGGCACGCCCGGCGGCCGGGCCGCCGCCACCTGGCTCGCCGACCGGCTCGGCGAGCTGGGCGCCGGAACGGAACTGTCCGGCTTCGATGTGGCGAACGTTCGTGAGCTGTACGGCACGCCCGTTCTCGAATGGAACACCGGTGGGCAGGCGCACCGCCTCAAGCACCGCCGAGACTTCGCCGAACACCTCGCCTCCGCCGACCTGCCGCACCCGCGCTGCGCGCCGCTGGCCGCAGCCTCCGACGCCGATCTGCGCGGCCGGTGGGTCCTGGCCGAGGCCGGAGACTGGGCGCGGGCATGCGAACGCGCCGAGGCCGACGGCGCCGCCGGAATGCTGACCACGCGCGGCACGGACGCCGAGGGCTGGATGCCCAAGATGATCGCCGGGCCACCCTCCCGGCAGGTGCCCGTCATCGCCGTCCGTACGGAGGTGCAGGCCCGGCTGGCCGACGCCCTGACCAGAGGTCCGGTCCAGGTGACCGGCTCGATGCCGTTGCGGCAGATCACCACGCGCGGCCAGAACGTCCACGCCCGCTTCCCCGCTGAAGGGGATACGGGCCGGGCACGGGTGCTGCTGACCGCGCACTACGACGGCGTCGGCGACGACCCTGACACGCGCCTGCCCGCGGCCGCGGACAACGCATCCGGCGTGGCCGCCGTCCTGGAAGCCGCCCGCGTCCTGTCAGCCGACCCGACCATCCGGAGCGGGCTGGAAGTGGCTTTCCTGGACGCCGAGGAAGCCGGAGCATGGGGATCGGCTCACCACGCCCCCGCTCTGCCGTCCGACACACTGGTGATCAACCTCGACGGGGCCGCACACCTGCACGAAGCCGCCTCCGTCGAGGCCGGTGGGCCCGCCCTCGCGCTGCTGGCCACCCTCGACCAGGCTGCCCGGCTGACCGGCGTGCCCTTGCGGGCCGGTGCGATGGCGTCCGACAACCGCCGCTACGCCGCCGCCGGCCTGGCCGCGATCGGCATCGGCATGGGCATGCCCGGGTATCAAACGCCCGCCGAAACGCCCGAGCGTGTGCAGGCGGACACCCTGCTGGCAGCGGCTCGACTGCTGGTGGCTACCGCGTGGCTGACCACCTCAGCAATGCACGGTGCTGAATAAGCACACAAGAAACGTGGCGGGTGGCACGGCGGCCTTACGCATGAAGTCGCACCGGTCGTGCCTACAACTGCGCGATGAGCTTCTCGACCCTGGCGCGGATGTCGTCACGAATGGCTCGGACGGCCTCGGTGCCCTGCCCGGCCGGATCATCGAGCTTCCAGTCTTCGTAGCGTTTGCCAGGGAAGATCGGGCAGGCGTCGCCGCAGCCCATGGTGATGACCACGTCGGAGGCCTCAACCGCGTCGGCTGTGAGGACCTTGGGGTGGGCGGCGGTGATGTCGATACCGACCTCTCGCATGGCTTCCACCGCGGCCGGGTTGACCCGCTCGGCCGGTTCCGACCCGGCCGAGCGGACCTCGATCCGGTCGCCGGCCAGGTGGGTCAGCCAGCCGGCGGCCATCTGCGAGCGGCTGGCGTTGTGGACGCAGACGAACAGGACGGACGGCTTGTCAGGCACGGGCGGGCTCCTCGGCGGTGAACAGGCGGCGGCCCCACAGGCTCACGTAGACCAGGGCGACCAGGACGGGAACTTCGATGAGCGGGCCGACCACGCCGGCCAGGGCTTGGCCGGAGGTGACGCCGAAGACGCCGACCGCGACCGCGATGGCCAGCTCGAAGTTGTTGCCGGCGGCGGTGAAGGCGAGCGTGGTCGTCTTGTCGTATGCCAGGCCGATCGCCTTGCCGACCAGGAAGCCGCCGCCCCACATGAGGGCGAAGTAGGCCAGCAACGGCAGGGCGATGCGGGCCACGTCCGCAGGCTGGGAGGTGATGGTGTGGCCTTGCAGGGCGAACAGGATCACGATGGTGAACAGCAGCCCGTACAGGGCGACCGGGCTGATACGCGGCAGGAAGCGCTGCTCGTACCAGTCACGGCCGCGGGCGCGCTCGCCGAGCTTGCGGGACGCGTAGCCGGCGGCGAGCGGGATGCCGAGGAAGACGAGCACGTAGAAGGCGATGTCCCAGGCCGAAACGTCGAGTGTGGCCTGGGACAGGCCGAGCCAGCCGGGCAGCACCTGAAGGTAGAACCAGCCCAGCGCGCCGAAGGCGACCACCTGGAAGATGGAGTTGAGCGCGACCAGGACGGCGGCGGCTTCCCGGCTCCCGCAGGCCAGGTCGTTCCAGATGAGCACCATGGCGATGCAGCGGGCGAGCCCGACGATGATCAGGCCGGTGCGGTACTCCGGCAGGCCGGGCAGGAAGATCCAGGCCAGGGCGAACATCAGCGCCGGGCCGAGCACCCAGTTGAGCAGCAGCGAGGAGATCAGCAGGCGGCGGTCGCCGGTGACGCTGCCGAGCCGGTCGTAGCGGACCTTGGCCAGGACCGGGTACATCATCAGCAGCAGGCCGAGCGCGATCGGCAGCGAGATCTCACCGACCTTGACCGCGTCCAGCGCGGCGTCCAGGTCGGGCACCAACCGCCCCAGGAGCAGCCCTGCGCCCATGGCGGCGATGATCCACACCGGCAGGAAACGATCCAGCACCGACAGAGCGCCGATCACGCCGGCCGGCGGCGCAGTGGCCTGTGCGGGTTGTGCCGACCTCACCGCGGCACCGCCGCCGCGGCAGCCGGCAGGGTCAGCAGGGCCGACAGCTCGCCCAGCGTCTCGGGCACCAGCCGGTAGTACACCCAGGAGGCGCGCCGCTCGGAGGTCAGCAGCCCCACCTCCTTGAGCACCTTCAGGTGGTGGCTGATGGTCGGCTGGGACAGGTCGAAGGCGTCGGTGATGTCGCACACGCACACCTCGCCGCCGGCCCGGCTGGCCACGATGGACAGGATGCGCAGCCGCACGGGATCACCCAGCGCCTTGAAGACCCGAGCTACCGCCGCGGCCTGCTCGACGTCGAGCGGCTCGCGAGTCAGCGGCGGGCTGCACTCCAAGATCTGCAGGACTTCCACACACCCTCCATATGGACCGTCATTGAAATCGACTGGCATCTATATTGACATGTATCGAATCCAGGTGAACAGGCGGGCCAGAGAGAAGGGAACCGGCTACGGCGAAGGCCCCGCCGGACGACGGGGCCTTCTGATGTCTGCGTACCGGTGTGCGTGTCGCCTCTCGGCGAAAGGCTCAACGCGGCTCCAGCCGAACGGTAGTCCGCGAAGGCAATAGGTGAGGCCCGGGGACACTGGGCACACCGGCCACAGCGGGTGTAACCACTACAGACCGCGCGATGTTCCCGCGTGAGTCAGGTGCCGACCACCGGACTGCGCCGCTCCACCATCACCACGTCCCGCCAGACTCCGTGGTGACAGCCGACGCGCTCGCGGGTCCCGACGACGCGGAAACCGACCGCCTGATGCAGGGCCAGGCTGGCGACGTTCTCGGGAAAGACGCCTGACTGGATCGTCCACACGCCTGCGTCCTCGCACGCGGCGATGAACGCCCTCAGCAGGGCGCGGCCGATGCCATGAGCCTGGCAGCCGGGATGCACGTAAACGCTGTGCTCGACCACCCCGGCATAGACGCTTCGAGCCGAGACCGCCGAGGCCGCCACCCAGCCAAGCACCTCCCCCGAATCAGGATTTACGGCCACATGCCGTAGATGCGGCAACCTGCTCGCGGTGAACTTTCCCCAGTCGGGCGCGACGGTCTCGAAGCTGGCCTGACCGGTGTCCAACCCGGCCTGGTAGATCGCCAGCACCTCCGCGGCATCGCTCTCACGCATCGGCCGGATCTCCAGGCCGGCCCTGATGGCAGGCTTCTCGGCCTGGACGATCGCCGAGTGCACCCCGTCGCCGTGATCGACGGTCAACGTGATCGTGACGCCGACGAAGCCCGCCGCGACGAGCAGGTCCCGATACTCCTGCACGGTGAGTGACCCGGCGGCACAACCGACGCGCTGCTCGGCCCGCTGCCGCGCCTGCTCGTCGAGCACCTGCGTGGCGACGACGTCGCTGACGCCGAACCGGCCGCCCGGCCGCAGCACCCGGAACGCCTCGGCCAGCACCGCCGCCTTGTCCCTGGACAGGTTGATCACACAGTTGGAGATGACCACGTCCACCGCGTGGCCGGGCAGGGGGATCTCCTCGATCGTGCCCTGCAGGAACCGCACGTTGGTGACGCCGGCCTGTTCGGCGTTGCGCCGGGCCAGCTCCACCATGGCAGGACTGGCGTCCAGACCGAACACAGTGCCGTGCGGGCCGACGCGCCGGGCCGACAGCAGCACGTCGATGCCGCCACCGGAGCCGAGGTCGAGCACCGTCTCACCGGCACGTATCTCCGCAACGGCGACCGGGTTGCCACACCCAAGACTGGCGCGAAGCGCCCCGTCTGGGAGCCCGGCGGTGTCGTCGTAGCCGGCCGGCCCGAAACCGCCCTCAGCGAAGGAGCCAGGCTCGCAGTCGACGATGCGCTCCCCACTGAGCGCGCTGCGGGCCAGAGCGGAGTAGCGGTCGATGATTTCGTCGTGCGCCATGACATCTCCTCAGTCAGAGACCGGCGCAACCGGCACCGGCCTGCCCATCACCACGTCAGCGGCGGTGGGGAAACAGCTCACGCAGTTCTCGTTGATCCGGTACAGGCTGGACGTCCCCTGCCGCTCCACCAGCACGAACCGCACCTCGGCCAGGATCTTCAGGTGATGCGAGACGGTGGACTGCCCCACCCCGGACGCAGCCACGATCTCGCCCACGCTCATCGGCTCACGCCGCCGCGCCAGCAGCGACACGATCTGGATCCGGGTGGCGTCGGCCAGGGCCTTGAACCAGCTCGCGTACTCTTCGGCCTCCGCGCGTGGCAAAGGCCCCGTGTTCCCATCCATCGTCAATCGACGATAATCGATTAAATAGTGAAGCGGAAGCCCAGGGCTTACCTCTCACAGGAGATCGCGGCTACCTCAGACTTCCCATGAAGCCAGACCAGAACCTTCACGTCCGCCCAGGCCAAGTCCCCACTCATGGACGCCCCCTACTCCTCCGCCACGCCTACGTCTCCAGATGGCTCAATCCCGGCGTCCCCACACCCCAGATCGCCGAATAGGCCGGCCACAGCATCGACGTCCTCCTACGGGCCTACGCCAAGTGCGTCTACGGTCAGCGACACGACGGCATGCGGCACCTGGGAAGCAACCTAAATGGCCCCTAAGACCTCGTCTCATTTGGTGAGTCGGCGGTAGCAGATGAGGGCTGCGGCGATCGCGACGAAGGAACCGAAGTGGTCGGCTCGGCGTTCGTAGCGGCGGTGTAATCGGCGGGTGCCGGCCAGCCATGAGAACGTCCGCTCGACCACCCAGCGGTGACGGCCCAGCCGCTGGCTGGACTCGATCCCACGGCGGGCGATTCGCGGCTGCGGAGGAAGGCCCGCAGGTGGGGATAGTCGTAGCCTTTGTCGCCGTGGAGCTTGCCGGGCCGGCGGCGGCGTGGCCCGCGACGGGAGCGGATCGGCGGGATGCCGCGTATGAGCGGTTCCAGGGCCTTGCTGTCGTGGGTGTTGGCCGCGCTGATCGCGACAGAGATGGGCAAGCCGGTCCGTTCGGTGACGATATGGATCTTCGAGCCTTTCTTGCCGCGGTCGACAGGATTCGGACCTGTCAGATCCCCCCTTTGGCCGCCCGGACGCTGACGGAGTCGATCGCGCACCGCGACCAGTCCAGGTCGCCACGTGATCCAAGCTCGTCCAGCATGATCCGATACAGTTTCGCCCACACCCGGGCGGCGCTCCACTCGGCGAAGCGGCGGTGCACCGTCTGCCAAGAGGCCCCGAA